>NZ_JAAVUQ010000007.1 GCF_018449515.1 Caballeronia sp. dw_19
TGACCCCCGACCGCTAACGCAGAAACCACCAACCCCGACACCAACCCCAACCACTACGACCACCCCCGAGTGCGAACGAAACCAAACCTACACACTCAGACCATTCACAAGGCGCCCTGCTTCTATTGTCACCGTCGCATCGCATCGCTCGGCCAGTTCGGTATCATGCGTAACGAGGATGAGCGTAGCGCCATTGCGCCGGTTCATCTCGAACATCAGGTCAATGATTGCATAACCTGTTGCCGCATCAAGACTGCCAGTGGGTTCATCGGCGAAAAGCACCGCCGGATGCGTGACAAACGCGCGCGCAAGCGCCACGCGTTGTTGCTCGCCGCCGGATAACAGCTTGGGATAGTGCCCAGTCCGCTGACCGAGGCCGACTTGTTCAAGCAGGTCACGTGCACGAATCACGATCTCCTTGTGCGGCACGTCGCCGCGCAATTCCAGCGGCAACATCACGTTCTCGAGTGCGCTCAGATGCGGCATCAACTGGAACGACTGGAACACGAATCCCACCGAGCCGCTGCGCAATGCCGCGCGTTCGTCTTCGTTCAGCGCGCCCAGGTCGCGCCCGAGCAAGCGAACCGTGCCCGCCGTCGCGCTGTCCAATCCCGCAAGCAGACCGAGCAGCGTGGACTTGCCGGACCCCGATGCGCCGACTATGGCGACACTGCTGCCCTTTTCGATCGACAGGTCGATCTGATCGAGGATGATCAATTCGCCCGTCGCGTCCTTCACCCGCTTGCTTAAACCCCGTACTTCAATGACTGGTTCGATATTGTTTTGCATGGAGAGACTTAAGGTGAACTGGACAACGCGCGCCACGCTGGCACCGCTGGCATTGGTTGCATGCATGAGCGCTACGCCGGCTTATGCGGCGCAAGACGCGGCTGTGGCTACGATTGCAGCGACCGCCACGGCCACAGCCCGCAAACCGTCGATCGTGGTCCTCGGCGACAGCATTTCCGCGGAATACGGCCTGCCCCGCGATACAGGCTGGGTAGCGTTGCTGCGCTCGAAGCTTCCGCAAGAGCACTTCGATTATAGCGTCGCCAATTCAAGCATCAGCGGCGACACCACCAGCGGCGGCCTCGCCCGCCTGCCCGCTGCGCTCAACCGGCTCAAGCCGAACATAGTCATTGTGGAACTCGGCGCCAACGACGCGCTGCGCGGCGTGCCGCTCGCGACCACCGAGGCGAACTTGCGGACCATCATCGAGAAATCACAGGCCGCCAACGCGAAAGTTTTACTCGTGGGGATGTACGTTCCGCCTAACTATGGCCCCGACTATTCGCAAAAGTTTCACGGCGTCTATGAACAATTGTCCAAAGAAAAACAGGTGCCGCTCGTCCCGTTCCTGCTGGCTGGCATTGAAAACAAGCCCGAAATGTTTCAGGCAGATCAGATTCATCCGACCCCTCAGGCCCAGCCTTTGCTATTGAACAACGTCTGGCCAGTTTTAAGACCTTTGCTGGGCGCGCCATCGAAATGACGGGGGATTTAACTGATTGAAGCAATTCATCGATATAACCCTGTCAGCGCGTCGCCTGGTTGGCTTTTAGCCATGCGCGGAATACGGCCACGATTCAGTAATCAAGATTTTCGCGTAACCCTGAAAAACCCCGGCTCCGCTGTGAGCGCATTGAAAGGAGGTAACGTGAAATATTTACCAATTCTCGCTTTGACCGTCGCGATCTCGGCTTGCGCCGCTCCGTCCCCTGGCGTTAGCCAGGTCGGCACGAGCCAGCAACCGCCGAAGGTTGTCGCACAATGTATCGCGCAGAAATGGGCCGATAAATCACAGCAACAAGTGGTGTCTCAAGACACGCTCGCGAACGACATGGCATCCAATGTCTACGTTCCGGGTCAGCAACCGCCGGACGGCGCAGCTGCCATCGTTCGCCCCAACTATTCGGGCCCAGGTACATGGGTCGGTTTCCACACTGCGGGCTCGGCCGGCAGCGATGCTACCGGCGACATCCAGGCATGCCTCTAATCTCGGTGCAGGTCTCGTAACGCTTGCATCGGACGCCTTCTGTTATTTTCCTGGACTCTCAGAAGAAGCCCGATATGAAAAAACCCCGCTGGTTTTCACCGGCGGGGTTTTTTTATTGTGCGGATCAAATTGCACGGATCATTGCGACTGATCGGACGTGGTGGGCACGTTGGTTATCTTCACCTTCGAGCGCGCCTTCAATGACTCGAGGTACGACTCCATCTCGGCTTGCGCGTAGACCTGCGCGACTTGCTGCTGCGCGCCGGTAAGACGGTCCGCAGTCACCGGATCAGGCTTCTCGATACCATTCACGCGATAGATAGCGTACCCGTCCGCGCCAAGATCGACGCCAACATAAGCCGGCAGCTTCGACGAATCGGCCTTGAAGATAGCGGCGAGCGCGGCGGGCGGCATGCCCTGCGCGTCGTTACGCGACACCTTCGATACCGACGAAAAACCGGCAGTCGAGTTCGACTTCTGCAGCTCGGCCAGCTTGGCTTCGCCATCTTTGCGAGCGGCCTGGGCCGCTTCTTCCGCCACAACCTTCGTGCGCACCGCGTCCTTGATGGTGTCGAGTGCGGGCACGGCCGCCGCTTTATAGTCTGTCACACGGCCTGCGATCAGCGTGCTGTTGCCGATATCGATAGCCTGCGTGTTGTTGTGCTGCTTCACCGCGTCCGGCGCGAATATGGCTGCGAGGAACTTCGAATTGTTCAGCGGGCTGTCAGGCGGCAGCTTCGGATCCGGCTTCGATCCAAGCGTCGCAGTCTGGATTTGCAGCTTGTATTTGTCGGCGGCGGGTTGCAGCGACTTCGACTGTTCGTACACCGTCGAGGTGAAGCCTTCCGCGTCGTCAGCCAGGCTTTTCGCCGCTTGCTGCGCGACCACTTCCTTCGTGATTGCGTCTTTCACTTCGTCGAACGGCTGCGTAACGGACGGCTTCACGTCGGTTGCTTCGATGATGTGATAACCGAAATCCGTCTGCACAATCCCACTGATTTCGCCCTTCTTCAGGCCGAACGCGGCGTCGTCGAATGCCTGGCCGCCAGCGATCATGCCGCGGCTGAAATACCCCAGGTCACCGCCTTTTGCCGCCGATCCCGGGTCCTGCGAATTCTTCTCCGCAATCTCCGCGAACTGGTCCGGATGCGCCTTGACTTGCGCGAGCAGTGTTTCGGCTTGTTGCTTGGCCTTCGCTTTGTCGGCGGCGCTTGCGTCTTTCGGCGCCGTGATCAGGATGTGGCTGACCCGCACTTGCGCCTGCGTCTTGAAGCGCGCGATGTTGTCGTCGTAGTACTTCTTGAGGTCCGCGTCAGACGGCTTGAGTGCTGCCGACAACGTAGCCGGCGACATCACCAGATACTGGATGGTCGCAGATTCGGGCGTGGCGAACTCAGCACTGTGCGCGTCGTAATACGACTTCACTTGCGCGTCGGTGGGCTGGATCTTTGCGGTGTAGTCGACGGTACGGAGCGCGAGACCTTGAACGTCGCGGCGCTGCTCGGCGATCTCGGTCAGCGTTTGCGCCAAGGTCTTCGACGTGAACGCCGTGGACTGGATGCTCGCCGGAATCTGGTCCGAAGCCAGGCCATAACGTACGCGCTCGTCGTACTGCTCAGGCGTCATGCCCTGCATCGCGAGCAATTGCTTGTACTGGTCCACGTCAATGGAGCCGTCAGGCTTGCGCAGCGAAGCGATGGTCGGATCGGCCAGCAATGCACGGCGTACCGCTGCGTCGGAGGCGGTCAGGTGAAGGCGCTGGGTTTCGTCGGCGAGCATGCGCTGTTGCACGAGGCTGTCGATCAGCGACGCGCGCATTTCCGGCGTTTCGAACATCTTCGGGTCGAACTGGGCGCCGAGCATCTGCCGCGCGCGATCGACTTGCTGACGCATCGCGCCGTCGTACTCGACACGCGTGATCTTGTGGCCGTTGACGCTGGCGACGTTGGCGTTTTCGTCGAAGAAACTGCTGAAGCCCTGGATACCCACAATTCCCAATCCTGGCACGACGATCAGGATCAACAGGGCCATCATCAGGCGTTGGTGATTACGGAAAAAGTCGAGCATGCGTGACGATTCTGCCTAATACGAAACGCCCGATGTTACAGCAGCGGGCAATAAAAAAGGCGAACCGGAGTTCGCCTTTCTCGTGAATGCTGGCGGAGTGGACGGGACTCGAACCCGCGACCCCCGGCGTGACAGGCCGGTATTCTAACCAACTGAACTACCACTCCTTTTTTACATCTTTTGCAACGATCCAGGCCCGAGTCCGCGCAGCCGATTATTTCAATCATTTGCAACAACCCGCGGGCCGATTGAACTGGAAAACGGTGTGCCGGAAGGTTTGATCAACACCCTGCCAGCCTTGTTCCACAACCGTTTGCTCAATCGGGGACGAAGTATACAACGAAAAATCATACGATGCGAAATTTTCTCATGCGACGCAGCAAAGACTGCTTCCGCGAGAATCGCTCCAGTGGGATTCCACCGGGCCGCGAAGCTAATCGCCGTTGGCACCCGCTGGGCCGTTGAAGCCCGTTGAGGCCGATAGCGACGGTGAAAAGAGAAGATTCCAATTAGCTCGCGGGGGGGGCATTTCATGGCCATCGCGAAATGCACCCCCGGCACGAACGCTGCGTCAACGTCCCCCCACTCCCTGCGACGCGGCTACGTCGAGCGACGGGGCGCCCGGAATCTGAAGCGGCTCGATCTTGCCCACGATCACCAGATAACTGAACGCGCCGAGGAAACAGAAACCGCCCGCGACGATCAGCGGAATGGTGAACGACCCTTTGGTGAGTGCCAGCATGAGGCCGGTGAACGTGGTGATCACGATGCCCGCGAGGTTCGACGCAAAGTTCTGGATGCCGCCGATAGACGCGACATAATCCGGCGTGGGCGCCACGTCGCCGGGAAGCGACCAGATGCTCGCAGCGGCGAATGCAAGGCTGCCATAAGCAATTCCAAACGATGCAAGCATCACATACGTGCTGGTCGTAAACGCCGACAGCGTGATGATCGACGAAAGCAGCATGCCGCCGACCATGCAGGTCTTGCGCGACTTCGTCAGGCTCCAGCCGCGCTTATAGAGCGCGTCCGAAACGATGCCGCCGAGCCAGCCGCCCGGAATGGAAATGAGCGCGGGAATCATGCCAAGGGTGCCGAGCGACTTGAGCGAAAAACCGCGCGTCTGCACGAGATAACTCGGGAACCACGTGATGAAAAAGTAGATCACGAAGTTCAGGCAGAAGAACCCGAGCATCATGCCCCACAGCGTGCGATGCCTGAAGAGCGAGGCCCACGTGACGTTCTGGCCAGACGTTTTTCCGCGCGGCGCAGGCGTTGTGTTTTCCGCGCCGGTCAGATCTCCACGCGACGGATTGCGGTAGATCAGGAACCAGCCAAGCACCCACAGCAGGCCGACCGCACCCGTCGCGACGAACGATGCTTCCCAGCCGAAGCCGCTGATGATCAGCGCGACAATCGGAATGGAGAGCGCCGAGCCGACCCGCGAGCCGCTATCGAAGATACTGGTAGCGAACGCGCGCTGCGCCGGTTTGAACCATTGCGCGACCAGCTTCGTACACGCCGGATAAGCGCCCGCTTCACCCATGCCGAGCATCAGGCGGCAGCCGAACATGCCCGCCACGCTCGTGGTCGCCGCCGTGAGCGCGGTGAACACCGACCACCAGCCAACCGCAAGCGGCAATGCAATGCGCGCGCCGGCTTTATCGACGAACCAGCCGAACGGCATTTGCATCAGCGCGTAGGTCCAGAAAAAGCCGCTCATCACGAGGCCCATTTGCGCCGGGCCAATGTTGAGCGCCTTCTCTATTTGAGGGGCGGCGACTGCGAGGTTCGCGCGATCGACATAGTTGATCGCGATTGCCAGGAAGCATAGAAATATGACCATCCAACGCATCTTGCGCATGCTTTGTCTCCTCCGGTACGGCTCGTTTTTTATCTACGATGCTCGGGTCCTGGCGATGCGGCGAGTGAACGCAGCATCGGCCCGGTCAAGCATGGTGTGTGCGCTTGGCCGGGGCGTTACATGCTACTCGGTAAATGCGGGTGTTTGCACGGTCGGCGCTATCGGTCAGGGTGTTCCCTGACCGATGCCCGAACTCTTACAACAAGAAAGCTTCATTGCATAGCAATGGCTGTTCGCGCCAACAAGCCGCATGCATGGCGACAACGGACGTCCTGATTTCAGTGCGATTTGTGTCCCCTCAGGACCCCTTGCATACCGCATGAAGCGCGTTGAGCCTTCGCACCGGATCGGCCACGTACGGATTCGATTCATCCCATGCGTAACCCGCCAGCACGGCGCTGATAAAACGCTGAATATGCGGTGTTTTATGCGGATAAAAGATGATGTCCTGCAACTCGCCGGTGTACCACCGCTCGACGAATGCACGGAACGTATCAATCCCTTTTCGTAGCGGCACATCGTACGCTGCCTGCCAGTCGGGCGTCTCTCCGTTGAGCTGCCGCTCGAGTGTTTGTACCGCCAGATGCGCGGAGCGCAGCGCGATGGTCACACCCGATGAAAACACCGGGTCAAGGAACTCGCCGGCATTACCGAGCAGCGCGTACCCGGGACCATGCAGCCGCTCGACGTTGGCCGAATACCCGCCGATATGCCTTACCGGCATCAGGAACGGCGCCTCCCCGATGAGCCCATTGAGCGTCGGCTCCTGCTGGATCAGCGCGCGCAGTTTTGCATCGCGTTCGTTCTCGGGACAGTCGAGGAAACTCGCTTCGGCTACGCACCCGACCGACGAGCGTCCGCCTGCCAGCGGAATCATCCAGAACCATACATTGTGATGCTCCGGATGCGTCGCAACACAGATCTTGTTGCGGTCCGTCGCGCCTGCCGGGATGCCGTCTTGCACATGCGTAAAGATGGCCGCACGCGTGGGCATGCGAGTGGGCGCCTCGAGATTCAGGAGACGCGGCAATACACGGCCGAAGCCGCTTGCATCGAGTACAAAACGCGCTTGCACCTGGTACTCGACTCCCGCTTCATCGATCACGTCCAGCACGGGCGCGGTGCCGGTTTGCATCGCCTGCACGGTGTGGCCGAAACGCACTTCGGCGCCCTGGTTTGCGGCGCAGCGGATCAGCAGATCGTCGAATACCGCGCGTTCGACCTGGTAGGTCGTGCCCCATCCCGGCGAATGTTTATCGCGGAAATCGAAGGACGACGACTGGTCGCGATAAATAAAATGCGCGCCGTTCTTGTACTGGAACCCGGCCTCGACGACGGCCTGCAGCATGCCGGCCTCCTCAAGGTATGCCATGCTCTGCGGCAACAGGCTCTCGCCGACCGAAAAGCGCGGAAAATGCTGGCGTTCGAGCACGAGCACCGAACGGCCCGCCTTTCTGAGCAGCGCAGCCGCGACCGCCCCCGAGGGGCCTGCGCCGATGATGGCTACATCGACGGTCGTGTCTTGTTTCGAAGAATCAGTATTCAAGTGTGCCTCGCTTAGGCCCTGGGGCTGTCTGTGGAATTTCTTGCGGCGCACGTTGCTGGATCATTTCCGTGGATCAGTTGCCCGCTCTTGCTTCAATGCGTGTCATGCTTGCGATTACAATGACGTGCGCCCTGCTCGCATCCTTTGTTGCCGGAGAGAAATCGTGTCGTTATCCGAAATATCCAGCGTTGCATACGTGCCGGAGACAGCCTTCGGGCTCTGGTTTCTGCGTACCGCCACGTGGGAGCATCACGTGCTGCGCGTAGCGATCAATGATCTCAAGCGCCTGGTCGATACCACCCTGCCCGTGGCTCCGGTGATCGTCGATGTGGGCTGCGGGCAAGGTCAGTCGTTCCGGCTGCTTGGCAACGCGTTCAGGGCCGGCCGGATCATCGGAGTCGATTTCCATGAGCCTTCGCTCGTGGAAGCCCGGAATGCGGCGCAGGCTTGCTCGCAGGACGGCGACTGGGCGACCGAGATCGAGTTGCTGCGCGGCGACTGCGCACGCCTGCCCTTGCCCGATGCAAGCGCCGACATCGTGTTCTGCCATCAGACCTTTCATCATCTCGTGGATCAAGACCGCTCCCTGAGTGAATTTCGCCGGGTACTGAAACCCGGCGGGGTTTTGCTGTTCGCTGAATCCACCGATGCGTATATCAAGTCCTGGGTGATCCGCTTGCTGTTTCGCCATCCCATGCATGTGCAAAAAAGCGCCGACGCTTACCTCGACATGATCCGCAACGCCGGCTTCGCATTCAGTTCACAAAACGTTTCCATGCCCTACCTGTGGTGGAGTCGTGCGGCGGACTTCGGGCTCCTTGAACGGCTTGGGTTGCATCGGCCGCTGCCGGGCAAGCGCCGTGAAACGCTGGTCAATGTGGCTGCGATCAAGGCCGGTTGAATCCACTGATCGCAGCTTGCTTCAATTTCAGGGTTGACGCGCGCCAAGCACAACACCATCCCCACGCACTCGCAAGGCCACCGCTTTTCAAGCACCCTGCCACGCATCGAAGATCAGGCTGGCGCAACTGCCGCCGAAGCCGAATGAAATCGACATCGCGGTGTCTATCTTCATCGGTCGCGATGTGCGCACGAGCGGCATGCCACTCACGCATGGATCGGGCATTTCGATCGGCCCTGTCCCGGCGACAAAACCATCGCGCATCATCAGCAAGGTGTAGATCGCTTCGTGCACGCCACAGGCTCCAAGCGGATGGCCGGACAATCCCTTCGTCGATGAAAACAGCGGGATGTCATCGCCAAATACATCACACAACGCATTCAGTTCTTCAACGTCGCCAAGCGGCGTGGCGGGCGCGTGCGTGTTGATATACGACGGACGTGTGCCAGCTTCGTCGAGTGCGCCACGCATGGCGCGCGCGATGCCCGATGCATGCGGACTCACCATGCCCGCGCCGTCCGTGCAATGGCCGAAGCCTGTCAGTTCGGCGTAAATGCGTGCGCCCCGCGACAACGCGTGGTCCAGCGACTCGAGCACCAGCACGCCGCCGCCCGACGCAATCACGAAACCATCGCGCGTGCTGTCATAAGGACGCGAAGCACGTTCCGGCGCGTCGTTAAAACGCCTCGACAATGCACCCATTGCGTCGAACAACAGGGTCATGTTGTCGTGCAAACCTTCGCTGCCGCCCGCGAGTACGATCTGCTGGCGGCCGGTCTGGATCAGTTGCATCGCCTGGCCGATCGCCAGGGCAGATGTGGTGCAGGCCGACGACGGCGAATAGGTCATGCCCTCCAGCCCGAACACCTGGGCCACGTTCGCCGATGTGGTGCTGCCCATCACTTGCGGGACCGCATACGGCGGCACTTTCTCGATACCGCGCGCGTGGGCAATCGTCATGGCTGCGTCATAGGCCGAGATCGTACCGGTGCCCGAACCGATCACCGCGCCGGCACGCGGCGAACGCAACAGGGAGAGATCGAGGTTGGCGTCGTGTATTGCCTTGTGCGCTGAATGGCATGCAAAACGCGCCGTATCGCCCATGAAACGCTCGAGCTTGCGATCGAACGGCGGTTCGCCTGCAGTCGATGCCACGCCCGCCACCTGACTTGCCAGACCACGTTCACGCCACGCCTCGACGCGGGTAATGCCGCTTCGCCCCTCGCGCAAGGCAGCGGAGACTTCATCGAGCGTATTACCCAGGCACGACACAATGCCCATGCCCGTCACGACCACGCGTGACAAGCCACGGGGGGCAGGCACAACGCTCATGGCACGCGCCTGAAAATCAGCGACGTGTTGATGCCGCCGAACGCGAAGTTGTTGCTCATGACATATTCGGCGTCGATCGTGCGGCCGCTATCCACGATGTAGTCGAGCGCCGCGCAAGCCGGATCGACCTGTGTCAGGTTCAGCGTCGGCGCATACCAGTTGCGCTTCATCATCTCGATGGTCCACCACGCCTCCAGCGCGCCGCACGCGCCCAGCGTATGGCCGACATAACTCTTCAGCGAACTGATCGGCAAACGCTCGCCGAAGGTCTGCGCGCTCGCGTGGCTTTCGGCTACATCGCCGCGATCCGTCGACGTCCCATGCGCGTTGACGTAGGCAATGGCTTCAGCCGGAAGCTGCGCGTCGCGCAGCGCGAGCTGCATGGCGAAGGCCATGGTCCCGGCCGATGGCTGCGTCATATGCGCGCCGTCCGAGTTGCAACCAAAGCCTACGATCTCTGCATGAATGCGCGCCCCGCGTGCAAGCGCGTGTTCATACTCTTCGAGCACCAGGGTCGCCGCGCCTTCACCGACCACGAGACCATCACGGGCGACATCGAAGGGGCGCGGCGTCAGGTGCGGCTCGTCGTTGCGCGTGCTGGTGGCATAGAGCGTGTCGAACACGGCGACGGCCGGCCCCGACAACTCCTCAGCGCCGCCCGCGAGCATCAGCGTCTGCTTGCCGGCGGCAATCATCTCGTAGGCGTAGCCAATTGCCTGGCTGCCCGATGCACACGCGCACGATGTCGGCACAATGCGACCCTTCAGGTCCCAGAACAGGCTCACGTTGACGGCCGTGGTATGCGGCATCATCTGCACATAGCTATTCGAGGTCACGTCGCTCATCGAACCGGTTTCGACCATCTTGCCGAATGCGCGAATCGGCTGGACCGATCCGGACGACGATCCGTAGGCCACGCCCATGCGGCCGTCCTTGATCGTGAGGTCGTCGGCGAGACCCGCATCGGCCAGCGCCAGTTCGCTCGCGCGCACCGAATACAGGGACACGGGGCCCATCGAACGGGTTTTCTTGCGCGGGTAATGAGCTGGCGCGGTGAAGGCGGGCAAGGGGCACGCGAGTCGCGTATGCAGCAGCTCGAAGTAGTCCCACTCGGGCATCCGGCGCACGGCGTTGCGGCCGCTTCGCAAGTTTGCCTCGATCTCGTCCCAGGCGTTGCCGAATGCCGTGACACCGCCCATGCCAGTAATGACGACGCGCTTCATCAGATCATCCCGCCATTGACGCCGATCACCTGCCGCGTGATATACGAGGCCGCATCCGACATCAGGAAGCTGACCACGGACGCCACTTCGGCCGGTTGCCCGACGCGGTTCATCGGTACCGTCTTCAATGCCTGTTCGAGCGGTACACCCTCAAGCATGCCAGTGTCGATCAATCCGGGGGCCACGCAATTGACGGTGATGTTGCGGGTCGCCAGTTCGACGGCGAGCGCCTTCGTGGCGCCGATAAGTCCGGCCTTCGCCGCGCTGTAGTTCACCTGGCCGCGATTGCCCATCACACCCGAGACAGAGGCGATTGTCACGATGCGGCCGCCCTGCTTCGCGCGCACAAGCGGCATGGTCAACGGATGCACGACGTTATAGAAAGAGTCGAGACCGGTTTCGATCACGATGTCCCAATCCTCTTCGGTGAGCGCCGGGAACGCCGCGTCACGCGTCACGCCCGCGCAACAGACGATGCCGTAATACGCGCCATGGGTGGCCACGTCGGCTTCGAGCACTTCGCGGCATGCGGCGCGGTCTCGTACATCGAATTGCAGCACGCGCGCCGTGCCGCCCTGCGCGGCAATGCCGGTCGCGACCGCTTCGGCTTCGGCGCGGCCGCTGCGGCAATGCACGGAAACCGTGAAGCCGTCTGCCGCGAGTTGATACGCTATCGCGCGGCCGATGCCGCGACTTGCGCCCGTTACAAGAACACGCCGGCTCATGATCCGAAACTCCCTTCGATGAATGACTGAAAATCAGCCGGTTGATACACCTTGATGACGGCCTCGGCGCAGCACACGCTGCCGCGATTCTGTTCGTGGTCGTGTTCCTGATCGTGATGGATCGAGCATTCGTACGCGCCGTGGCCTTCGTCGCCGCGCAGCAGTTCTTTCACTTCGATGCGCAACCAGGCACCGCGCGCGAATACCGGTACATGCGCCTCGTACCGGCGCGACCCGAGCAGTACGCCGGGACGTGCCCGACCGCCTGCGCGCATCGCGAGTAAAGCAACGTGCGCGGCGATTGCCTGCGCCATCAGTTCGATGCCGATCCACGCCGGCATCGCGCCGTCGGCATCGGCGTACCAGGCATCCGCGCGAACGCTTGCGTAAGCGGTCAGGGTTTCGTCCGTGCAGGCGCTGACGCCGTCGAGCAGCAGCATCGTGCCCCGGTGCGGCAAGATCGTTTCAATGGGGCCGAAGCCGTTGTCATTCATTTGGGTCGTCATGGTCATCATCGGCCGAGAATCAGACTGACATTGCTGCCGCCGAACGCAAACGAATTGCTCATCACGTACTGCGCGCCCGCCATGCGCGGCAGATAACGCTCGTTTTCGACCAGATCGAGCGGCGGCAACGCAGGGTCGACTTCTCCGTCCCACAGATGACGCGGTAAAGCGACGTTGTCGCGTGCGAGTGTAAGCCACGCGAACCCCAGCTCAGTCGCGCCCGCTGCGCCGAGTTGATGCCCGGTCAGCGGCTTGGTGCCGCTGACCGCGACGCCATCCTTGAACACCCGCGCCATCAGGTGCGCTTCCATGTCGTCGTTCTTGCGCGTCGCCGTTGCGTGGAGGTTCACATAAGCAATGTCAGCCGGAGCAAGACCGGCGTCCGCCAGTGCTGCGCGCAGTGCGATTTCACCGCCCGCGCCGTGTGGATCGGGTGCGGAAATGTGATGTGCATCGCTTGATTCACCCACGCCCGCGAGCACGACCGGGCCTTCGTCGCGGCTCATCAGGAACACGGCCGCGCCCTCGCCCACGTTGATCCCGTTGCGATTGCGGCTCATCGGATTGGAGCGGACCGCACTCGTCGATTCGAGCGACGCGAAGCCCTGCACAGTTAATTCGCATAACGAATCTACACCGCCGACTACAACCGCATCGCACAGGTGCAACTGGAGTAACCTGCGCGCGGAGACGAACGCCTTGGCGCTCGATGTGCATGCGGTCGAGATCGTGAATGCCGGGCCATGAAGGTCGAGCGCTGCGGCGGCGAACGGCGCCACCGTACCGATTTCCACTTGCCGGTAGTCGAAGCCCACGGGCAACTTGCCTGCTTGTGCCTGATACACAAACGCAGCCTCGGCCGCTTCAATACCCGATGTACTCGTGCCAAGCACCACGCCAATCCGATGCGCGCCGTAACGCTCGCGAGCGGCTTCTACCGCCGGCGCGATCTGGGCAAGCGCCGCGAGCAGCAGCCGGTTATTGCGGCAGTCATAACGCGCGAGTGATTCCGGGGGCGCGAGATCGAGCGGCACGATAACGCTGCCGGCGAATGCATCGCCGATGCCGGTATGGATCGTTCCCATGCCGGGCGACACGCCGGCCGCGAGCGCCGGCACGATCGAGTCGATGCCGCCTCCTAGTGCATTGATCAAGCCAAGCGCGTGTAGATAAACCCGTGGCCCGTTCATGCGGCCCTCCTTCGTTCCGATGGCATGCCGATAGGCGCAAGCAGCACTGATACCGCGATGCCCAGCGCCAGTGTCGCGCCAAAACTCTTCAGCGCGGGCATCGCGCTCATGGCGAGCAGGCCGAAGGAAAGCAGCGTGGTTGCCGCCGACAGCAGCACGCCCGTCCATACGGCACCAAGATCGGCGTCGGCGCGCGCGGCGCCTTCGCGCAGGAATACGGCGTAGTTTGCGCCCACGCCGAGTACAAGCATCAATGCCAGCCAGTTGAAGAGATTCAGCGGCACGCCGGCGTAGCCGAATACGGCGAGCGTTACGCCTACCGCCAGCAAGACCGGCAGAGTGACGATAATGCCGCCGAGCGGCCGGTAACGCGCCATCATCAACAAGAGCACTAACAGGAGCGCGCCAGCAAGCCAGATGCCGCTATCGACACGATAAGCGCCGAACAGCGTGGATACACTCGCAGCTTTATCGACGAAGGTGACGCCTGCCAGCATGTGCGCCGTGGCAATCAGCGCGGGCAGGTTCGCCGGCGTAACGCCTTGCGGAATTACGACAGAAGCGTATCCGCCCGACGTCGATGCCGGGTCAACTCTGCCGAGCCACAAGTGACGGAACGGTTGCGACCACGGCGCTGCAAGCCAGCTATCGACACTCAGTACCGCATGGTCCGACTTCGCGTAGGCTGCGAGCCACGCGTCGGCGACTTCATCGCGGAAACCGGCTTGAACAAGTGTCGCGCGCAACGCGGACGGATCGTTGAATACGCGTTGACTGAGCAGGGTACGGTCCTCGCCCTGCCGCTTCGCCGACGGAACGAATGACGTTACTGATTGCCAGCTACTCAGCCTGGCCGCGCCTGTCAAACCGTCGAGCTTCGCGCTCAGTGCTTCAGCGCGCTCCAGCACGATTTCGGGCGTCTCGCCGCGCACGACGAAGAACTGTGTGCTGTTGTCGAAGCCGACCGCGTCGCGGACCTTCTGTTCCTGCACCATGAGCACAGGATCGCGCTGGATCAGCAGATGGATGTCGTCGTCGCTCGTGAGCCGTAGCCAGCCCGGCACGGCGACGATGAGCAGCAGAGCCGCTACGCCCCATGCTCGCCGTCCGCCGATCACTGCACGCCATGCGCCAAGCAGACGTGCCGCCCCGGCGAATACGCGCTGCGGACTACGCTTGGGTGCACGGACCAGCAACGCCGGCAACAGCCACAATACCGACGCAAACGCGGTACATATCCCCACAATCGCAAAACATGCAATTTGCTTGAGCGCAGGGAACGGGACCCACGTGAGGATGGCGTAACCCAGTAGGCTTGTCGTCAATGCGACTGTCAACGCCGGCCGCACGGTGCGCGCGCCGCGCTGCGCATCCCAGTCACGCCCCGCACCGAGATACACCACAAAGTACTGGATCGAATAGTCGACCGCCTCGCCGATCAAACTCGCGCCGAACACAAGCGTCAGCAGATGCAGCTTGCCGAATATCAGCATGGTGGCGGCGAGCGCGCAGACAATGCCGAGCGCTGTCGAGACGAAGCCGAGCAGGATCAGCCGCAGCGAACGGAACACCCACAACATCAGCAACGCAATTCCGCAGAGCGATGCGATACCGATTAAATGCACCTCGCGCTCTGAAGCAGCGCGCGCCGCCTCCGCGTAGAAAACTGCGCCGGTGCGGGCTAACGTGACATCGGGAAAACTTTGTTTAAGAGCACTTTCGCCGCCAGCCACGGCTTCGTGGACCGCATGCTGGACCTTCGATTCGTACGCCGAACCCGGCAACGTCGCCATCACAAGAACACTGGTCGCATTGCCGCGATGCGCCACCAGCAAACCGTCTTCAACCTCCAGGTTCGAGGTCGCAAGCGGCAAGCCCGCAAGCCAGTGTTCGAGCCAGCCGAACGGATCGTCGGCGAGTTGGGTCGCGAGGCCGCCGCGCAGCGGGCTGTAGAGGCGTCGCGCGAGTGTGTCGTGCAAGGAGACCGTGCCGTCTGCAAGCGCGGTGCGATCGGCAGGTGCAAGCAAGCCGAATCGATACGGCATGTACAGCCCGGCGATATTCGATAAATCGAATGGAGGCAGCTCCGCCGTCACCGAGCCGAACGCTTTACTTGCCGACAACGCCGCCCCAAGCTGTTTCGCTGCGGCTTTCGCGTGCGCTGCATCGTTGCTGGTCACAAGGAAAACCGTACGATCACCCAGCGCGGTCGCCAGGGTATCGACCGCTTTTTCAGCGACCGGATCTGCTTCCGTTGCGGGCAATAACGCGAGCAGGTTTGTCTGCAGCGGCGACGGCCCGGCAAATCGCCACACGCAATAAAGCGTTGCGACGAGCGCGAGCAGCAGCCAACCGACGCGCACGCCCCACGCCGGTTTTGCGACTTGTGACTGCGGCACCTGCATCATGGCGCTCCGAACAGCGTGCGATCGGCCGGCGGCAACTCACTCACCGCCGCGCTGTTCGCAAAGTCGATGCGCGTAACGTCGCCATTCGCAAGCGTGATGCGCAGCGCCTGCAAATAATCCCCGCCGCTCATCTCAAGGCCCTTGATCGACTGGGCGAGTTGCGGTTGATTCGGCGTCAGTTGCATGCGCCATTGCGCCGGTGTGCCGTCCGCGTGCACGTCGAATTGTGCGTAGAGCGCCGAGAGATCGCCACCTAGCATCGCGCGCATCATCCGGGAAACCTGTGCCACGCCGCGCACGCCGCTGCCACTATTCGAGTTCGTCCGCTGGCCGCTGGCGTTGACCTCGCTCACACCGGTATCGGTGATGACGTAGGTCGCTTTGTACGGTGTATCGATCTGCCAGATCACGCCGCGTTCGCGGAAGAAAACCAGCGAGCCCGTGCTGACTAGAGGCTGTTTCATCGCGGAGAGCGTTTGGGTTTGCGTGAATTGCGCGCGAACGCCCAACGCTTGCGCGAGATGCCCCGCTATCTGCGAAACAAGACCCGTATTGCTCGCCAATGCGGGCTGCGCCGCGAACACCGGCATGGACAACGAGATAAACAAAGACGCAACGGCGCCAAGCCAGTTCAACGTGCCCATGCGCGCTCCAGTTTCTCGATCACCACGGGCGGCGATACGAACTGCAATTCTTGCGTCGCGGCGTGAATGGCAACCTGGATCGTATAGCCCTTGGTCAGCCGCTCGCCTGAAGCGGCATCGACAATCTCGTAACCAATCTTCAGGCGGTTTTCATATTCCAGCAACTGCGCGCGTACCTCGATCTGCTGCCCGTAGGTAGCCGGGCGCACGTACTTGAGATGCACTTCGACGATGGGCCACAGATAACCCGATTCCTGCATCTCGCGATAGTCGTAGTCGAACACCCGCAGCAGCGCGGCCCGGCCGATCTCGAAGTACTTCAAGTAGTGGCCATGCCAGCAGACGTTCATGGCGTCGACGTCGTGGAACGGTACTTCAACTGGCGCACTCGCCGTCAGGACCTTGGGGGCCGCAGCTTCACTCATGCTGATCCTCGCTACGGTAACCTGCGACCAACTCACACGCCGCGATCCGCGCAGTCAATGCGCGCAGGTCGCTTTCGAGCGCGCGGTCTTCATCGACGAACGGCGATCCGGCTGTCACGCTATCCATAAATTTACGCAACGGCGGGGGGATGGGTGTCGTATTGTTGATGCGCAGACGCAAGCGCGCCGCCTGCACAGTAGCGAGCGTATGGGCCGCGGCGACTTGCTCGGTCAGCTCCAGGATCCGCAGGCAATCACGTGCGGCGATCGTGCCCATGCTCACCTTGTCCTGGTTATGCGCTTCGGTCGAGCGCGAGAATACGCTGGCCGGCATGGTCAGTTTGAGCGCTTCCGCGGTCCATGCCGACGACGATATCTGCACCGCCTTGAAGCCGTGATTGATCGATGCCCGCTCGGGCGCCGCGCCCGACAAACTGCGCGGCAGGCCGTTGTTGAATTTATCGTCGACGAGAAGCGCTAGTTGGCGATCCATCAAATCGGCAAGATTCGCGACGGCCACTTTCAGCGCGTCCATCGCGAAGGCAATATGGCCGCCGTAGAAGTTCCCGCCATGCAGCACGCGTTCACCATCGGGATCGATCAGCGGATTATCGTTGGCGCTGTTCAGTTCGTTCTCGACATCGCGACGCACCCACGACAGCGCATCGCGCGCAACGCCGATCACGTGCGGCGCACAGCGGATGGAATAGCGATCCTGCAAGCGATGCCCCGGCGTGTCCTCGCGGCCGGCGAGATCCTCGCGAATCCATGCCGCGGCTTCGGCCTGCCCCGCGTGTGGTTTGACTTCGAACAGCATGGGATCGAAGTGCGCGGCGCGGCCGTCGAGCGCGACGGTGGACAACGCGGTCAGGCGGGCGGCGAGCCGCGTCAGATGACCGGCACGGGCGAATGCGAGGCACGCGAGGCCCGTCATGACCGCCGTGCCGTTCATCAGCGCGAGCCCTTCTTTCGGCGCGAGCGTGAGCGGTGTGTGGCCAAGCTCGGCCCAGACGCTGCGGGCATCGCATAACTCGTCGCGGAAACGGACGTCGCGCTCGCCAACCAGCGCGGCCGCTACGTACGACAACGGCGTCAGGTCACCGCTTGCCCCCACCGATCCCTCCGATGGAATCCGCGGCAGCACGCGATGATTGATCAGGTCGGCAAGCCGTTCAAGCAGCACGTGCCGTACTCCCGAAAACCCGTATGCCAGCGAATTGAGCCGCGCGGCGATGACAGCGAGCGTCTGCGCGTCGTCGAGATGCTGGCCCATGCCACAGCCGTGATAACGCAGCAATTGCAGGGGCAGGACTTCGACCAGTTCCATGGGTACATCGACCACGCACGAGTCGCCGTAACCGGTGTTGACCCCATAGACGGTTGCGCCCTGAGCCAGATGGCGGCGCAGGAATTCGGCGCCGCGTTCAATCCGTGCGCGCCACGCCGGATCCGCGCTCAAAGCGACAGGCGTTCGCCGATGGGCAATCGATACAACCTCTTCGATCGTCAGCCGCCTGCCGCCGATCACGATGGCTTCCTCGGCTATACAAGCTGGCTCGCCGCCAAGATCATGTTCGGCCATTCGCGTCTCCATTTCCGTTACCCTTGGGACGCGCCCAGAAATCGAAAAAATTGAACCATTGATAAGGCGCCTTGCGGCAATAGTGTTCGAGACGCAACGCATAACGCTGCGCCCAATCCTCGAGATGCTGCGCACGTTCCCGGCGCGGCAGCTCGATGCGCTGCGCGAACGGCTCGAAGTAGAGCCTGTAGCCCTGCTCTTCCTTCAGGCAGAAAAACAGGTACACGGGGCAACCGAGCGCGTGGGCCAGCACGTAAGGACCTTGCGCGAAAGGCGCCGTCGAACCAAGAAACTGCGCCTCGGTCGTGCGGCCGGAATCATGCGCGGGCACGCGGTCGCCGACGATCACCAGAAGCTCGCCTGCCTCCACCCGATCCTGCATCATCATCGCCGTCTCGGGGCCGAAGTCGCTGACCTCGACAAGACGTTGCGCGAACGCGCTATTCGCCGATGCCAGCACGCTGTTGAAACGACGCGCGTGCTCCGTATAGACAACCGCGGTGATCTTCGCATGCGCCCCGCGCGTGGCAAGCGCCCGGGTCATCTCGAGGTTGCCGAGATGCGCACCGATCACAAGTGCGCCGCGGCCGCTGGCGTTCAACGCTTCGAACGCGGCCGGGTCGTCGAACTTCACGTCGTCCATGCTGACGCGACCCGACCATGCAGCGAGTTTATCGAAGCCGGAGCGCGCGAACGCCAGCATGTGTTTATACGCGGACCACCATCCTGGCCGAGGCGTTCCATCCTGCGGCGCTGCCTGCTGGAGATGCATGAAATAAGTGTGCGATGCAGCGCGTGCACGGCTCCCGGTCAGCAGAAAATACGCGACGATCGGATGCAGCCACAATGCGGTGAAGCGCGTGCCGAAGAGACGGCAGCTAAGCGCAAGCAAGGACATGCCGAGATGGCTGCCGCGTTCCGCGATATGCCACCAGTGCTGCTCGTTTTCATTCGATGAAGTTTCAGAAGCGCGCGGCATCAGCTTGTGTGCAAGCAACATTGGCAGCCGCGCCAGCATGCCCACAACGAGCCGCGTGTGGGTCCGGCTGATGCGCACGTTGTCCCACAGCACGTCGAAGTGCGAAACGCCGTCGCTCGCATAGGTGACGCGCGTCGGGATCGAACGGAACACGGTCCGGCGCCAGTACAGCCGCACCAGTATCTCGATGTCGAAATCCATTCGCGTCGGCAACTTGACGTCATCAATCAACGCGCAAACCACGTCGAGCGGATACAGGCGAAAACCGCACATCGAATCGCGGATCGTGAACGAAAGCGTTTCTATCCATACCCACACATGCGTCAGATAACGGCCGTAGAGACGCGACTTCGGCACGGAGTCGTCGTAGACGGGGCGACCGAGAATCACCGCGTGAGGTTCCGCGCGCGCGGCCTCGATGAAGCGCGGTACATCGGCGCCGTCATGCTGTCCGTCCGCGTCGATCTGCAAGCCATGCGTGAAACCAGCTTTGCGCGCCGCTCGCAGGCCCGCCATCACCGCCGCGCCCTTGCCGCCGTTTATTGGCAACCGGATCAGCGTGAGCGTGTCCGCGAACTGTTGGTGAAGCGTGGCGAGTACATCCTGGGTGGCCTGGTCGCTGCCGTCATCGACGATAAAAAGTGGCAACCCATGCACGCTGAGATTCGCGACGGTCGCACCGATCGCGTCCTTGTGGTTGTAGATCGGGATAATGATGCACGGCACAAAGCTCATGCGATCCCCCGATAAACAATCACACCGGACGTGCACTCTCTGTGCCCAAGCCGATACGCAAATTGCACCCGCCAGCGCGACGCGTCATGCGTCAACGTGAGATCGAGCAGCGCGCCGGGTGGCACCGGGGCCTTGAACTTCAACTGCTCGATCGATGCCAGCATGCGTACGTCCGGTACTTGCTCGGCGGCTAATCGCATCGCCCAGTCGATCTGTACAACGCCCGGCAGGATCGGCAAGCCGGGGAAGTGGCCGGCGAAATGAACCAGCGTCGGGGGCACGCGAAGTTCGTAGTGCAGCGCGGTCTCGCTGCGCACTTCGGAGAGCACTTCCACGCCGTCCGCGCGTGCATCGAACGCAGCGGCGACGGCCGCCGCCGGCAACTTCCCACGCGCATCAAACGGAAGTGTGAAACGAAAACGCCAGAAACGCGGCAGCACGACGATATCGAAATACGCCGCAAGGTGGCGGCGCAAGATCTTGGCGAGCGCCACGCGTCCTCGTTCCAGCAGCGCTTCACTACCAGCTTCAGTGAGCACCACCACCGCGCCGACACGCTCGCGCGACATCCGTTCAAGCGACACAACCGCCCCCTGCGCCACATACGGATGCAGTCCGAGGCGCGCTTCGAGTTCGGGTAGCGACACGCGCTTGCCGTCCAGCTTGATCACGCGATCGAGACGGCCTTGCAGACGAAAGCGCCCGTCCGTATCAAACGCGATGGTGTCGTCGGTACGATACCAATCGTCATGGCCCAGATGCGGTGAACGCAGGTTGAGCACACCGTCGTCACCGCGATGAACCTCGATACCGCTCAACGCTTGCCACGCATCCGTCTGATCCTGCCGACGCCAGGCAATACCCCCCGTTTCCGTGCTGCCGTAGATCTCGACGGGCGCCGCGCCGAACGCCGCGGCATATTTGCTCGCCGCGTCCGCCGCAAGCGGACCGCCCGATGAAAAAAACACACGGGGCGCAGGACTCAAACTGGCGAAACCATCGAGTTCAGGCCAGCGCGATAGTTGCGCCGGCGTGGAGACCACGACCGTGGATTCCGGCACGCACTGTGCAATCCGCGCCTGCAAATGTTGCGGTTCGATGCTGAGCGCGCGGTCGAATGCCCGTCCGGCCGCGAGCGGCCAGAACACGCGAAACAGCAGCCCGTAGATATGATGATGCGCGACGCTGCCGAGCACGGTTGCGTCGCCAACAAGCACGCCCCACTGCGCCTCGAGCGTATGAACTTCGGCGTTGAATTGCGCGAGCGTCTTGCGGATCGGCTTCGGTGTGCCACTGCTGCCGGAGGTGTACAGCGTGAGCGGCGCATGTGGGTCGATCGAGGCAAAAGATCCGATGTACTCCGAACCAGACACCAGCGCGGGCATGTCCGCATCGGTTAGTACGGCATCGTAGGCACTCGATAGATCGGCCAGATAACCGGGCGCTGCGTGTGCTGGAATGACCGGTTCCCTGCCGCAGGCGAATAACGCAAACAGCGCGCAGGCGAAGTCGAACGGATCGTCAATGCACAATGCATAGCGTCGCGCCGGCTGCTCGCTTAAACGCGCGGCGATGGCTTGCACTCGCGCGAGGAACGCAGAGAAATCGAGCACGTCGGCGCCGTCGCGGCAAACCGGCGTGCCGGCGTCACGCCTGGCCCACAACAGCTCGTGCAACGCGATCATGCCGCCTCCGAGCGCGCGGCGCGCGGCAGCACGGCCACGTAGCGCCATACGATCTCTCCAACCAGCAGCACCCCTATCAGGCCATACGCGATTGCGCCGTTGTAGAGCGACCACGCAGCACGCGTCCAGAACAACGCGGTATAGGCGGAAAACGCACCGTTCAGCGTGAAGAACACGCACCACATTTGCGTGACCCGGCGCGTGTATCGCACGGCATGCGCGCCAAGCGCCGGTTTGCCCATGCGCGCGAATTTTTCTACCATCGATGGCCCGCGCACAAGCGTCGCGCCAAACGCGACCAGCAGTCCAAGGTTCACAAACGAGGGATACAGATGCAGCAGCAATTCACTGCCGGACAATACGATCCCCGCCGATACGCAGCTTAAAAGGCCCGCTACGCACCAGTCGGTCGCGGTAAGCTGGCGCAGCGATGTCGCGAACGTACCGGTCCCGGCCCAGCGCTGCAGCCAAAGCAAAGCAAATAGCGCGGCGCCGATGTATCGCGGCGAATCCCAACGCCACGCACACAAGATCATCAATGGGTAGGCGACCTTCAGCGCAACCTGCAGAACCGCGTGCGGCCAGCCAAGCGGCCTCGCGTGCAAACCCGGGCCGCAAGCCTCAGGCGCTGCGGCACCCTGCCCGCCGGCACGTGAATGCTCCGCTTGCATCACCCCTGTTCCGCCAGCAACGACTCCACCGCACCGATCACATCGCCGACCGTGCGTACCGACTTGAACTCTTCCGGCTTGATGCGTCGTCCGGTCATTTCCTGCAGCTTGATAGCGAGATCGACGGCGTCGATGCTATCCAGGTCGAGGTCCTCGTACAGATGCGCTTGTGGCGTCACGCGATCGGGCTCGATCGCGAAGTTCTCTTTGAAGATGGCGCGGATGCGCTCAAGGATCTCTGTCTCGGTCACGATTTGCTCCCCTTTTCTCCGATGTCGTTCGTAGCGCTCAGCCCGCCCTGCTGGCTGGCGACCAGCGCGGCGAGCGTGCTGATCGAACGGAAGTGCTCTCGCGTGCGTTCGTCGTTCGCC
This sequence comes from Caballeronia sp. dw_19, assembly GCF_018449515.1. Taxonomy (GTDB): domain Bacteria; phylum Pseudomonadota; class Gammaproteobacteria; order Burkholderiales; family Burkholderiaceae; genus Caballeronia. The sequence goes on from NZ_JAAVUQ010000007.1 coordinate 22,851, forward strand.
GCAATAGTCAATTGATAGTGTTTGCGCAGCACGATGCCGATCTCGAGCGCGTCGATCGAATCGAGCCCGATGCCATCGGTTTCGAACAGCGGCGCATCGTCATCGATGTCCGCAGGCGTCAGGTCTTCCAGATCGAGTGCATCGATCAGAAGCTGCTTAATTTCCAGTTTCAAAGAATCCATAGTCGAACAGCCGCTGGTTAATGTGCGCCTCAATAGCGCTGGTCAAAGTGCGCGCGGCAAGGGCCGGAGAAAAAGACTCATGCGATGCATCATGCGCCATGGGCCGCTCTGCCATGACGGGCTCGAGCACGCTCACGCGGATGCGGAATGCCCGCGACGGCACGTGATACCAGCGCATCTGCTTGGTGAAGGCCGGCGGGTCGCAGTCCATCAGCACGGGCAGGATCGGCGTGCCTGCCTTGAGGGCGATGTGCGCAAAACCGCGCGAGAATGCGTGCAACCGGTTCGGCGCGGGACTACGCGTGCCTTCCGGAAAAATGATCATGGTATAGCCCGCAGCGATCTGGCGGGCACTGGCTTCAACGAGTTCGACCGGGTCGACGTTGCTCACATATTCGGCGGCCCGCACGATGCCCCAGAAGCAGGGATTACCCCAGTGCGCGTTCTTGACCACGCAACAGGCGGAAGGCGTAAGCGCGAGCAGCACCACCACGTCGAGGTAGGTCGGATGATTGGCCACGACAACCACGGGGCCGGCGTCGCGCAAGGCGGCGGCTCCCGAGACTTCCAGTTCCATCACGCCGATCCACTGCAAAACGGCCACCAGCGCCCGGAAGAACCAGTGAATGATGGTCGTCACCATCCGTTGACGCGACGCGCGATGCGGCCACAACCACGCGAGCGGAAACACCAGCATCGAGAACAGCAGTCCGCAGACGCCGAACACGACGAAGCTCATGCCCGTGGCGACCAGCCGCCAGCCGTAGTTAAGCCGCGCCTTCATGCCAGCTCCAATGCCAGGTCGTACCGGCGTTTTTCCATGTAGCGGGCGCCTGTGTGTCGAGGCAGCGTTGGATCGCTTCGCTCTGCGTAAGGAAAGTGTCGGGCACGGCGAAAGGTCTCAATGAAGGTCCCAATGCCGGTTCCGGATTTCCGGAAAGGCCACCCGTAGCCGATATTGTGCATGCAAGCCGTCCTGCCGCGCGGGTGTCGAGCAGGATCGCGAGCGCACCGCCTTGCACCTCGTCTTCAATCGTGCCGTAGGCGGCATCGGCCGGCTCGTCGGCATAGACCAGCAGCACGGGGGACGACGGGTCCGCTTCGAATTGCGCGTGCGCTTCGAGCAATGCAAACCCAAGCGTTTGCGGCCCGGCGGAAATCGCGCTGGCGGGCGAACGATCGCCGCGGGCGATGCCGAAAATGCCGGTCATCGCGTTGAGGACGGACAGGCTGAAAGCGGTCGGCGAAACCGACTCGCCCGCGCTGATGGCGTGCAGGATGTCTGTCGTGCGCCGCAGTTCACCATGCCGCGATGCGAACACCACGCGCACGCGGTTCCGCTCAGCCACACAGTCATGGGCGACCTTGAGGGCGCTTCGGGACAGGCTGCTCAGACGACGGCGGACGATCGGCTCGATGAAGCTGATATCGGCGGTCGCCGCGGCAGCGGTGGCTGACCATCGGGCAACGGGCATGGTCCAGCGCAGATCGTGCATACGATTTTTACGGTTTGAAAGACACCAGCACTTCACCAGGATCCGCCTGTGCGGGCAGCACATGAATGGGCCCGCTTCAACCGGACGATCTTCAGCCCGCTGTCCGGAGATGACTGGCGGTCATACCGATGCCTGTACCGACTTAACGGCATTTTGTGCCGATTGTTAAATGCCATATGGGGTACATGAAGCGGGTAAATGGATTTCTGGATTTGGACCGGCTCCGCGTTGAGGGGCGAATCATACTGAAAATTGCTTGTTAAATCAGCCAGAAAACCCGTTCACGTCTGGATAAGTCCCACATATACGACGCAGAGCCAGAATAGATTCCATGCGCCCCGACCGAAATTCGGGCGCGATACCGCCAATCTAGCCGCCGCACCTTCATTGTCCAAATCAAAAAAGTTACGGAATGTATGTTCCGCCGCGTGCTGGCTATCACTGGCGGTGCCTCCTCTCCTCACCGGTCGTTGATCCGCTCGTCCAGGCAACTCACGCAATAGTTGCGACGATCATCAAGAACGAGGCCTCTCCCGGAGCTGTGCGGGGCTGCCGGAGCGTTGCCTATGCCTGGCGTCCTTGCAAAAAATAAGTCCGGAAATAGTGACTTGACCGGTGCATCGCTCGGCTTCGTACAATGCGTAACGTTTCTTACCTGGTTTCTTACTTGATGGGGCGACAGGACGTACTGCCGGTCTCTGTGTCGCCGTGAGACCCGAATGCCTCTCGTAAGGTAACGAACTGCAGCCCTCGTTTTTTGGCGGCGTCGAAGATCCTCGGCAATACGCAGAGCAAGACGGGTTGACCGTCGTCGGTAATGGCGGCGGCGCCATCGTGGAGCAGCAGGATGTCGCGCGGTGCCAGATCACGCAGCAATCGCCGTGCCACGATTTCGGGGTCGCGTTCGCGGGTATCGAAGCCGCGTCGTGTCCAGGCGGCCAGCCTTAGATCGAGCTTTTGCAAGACTGGCTCCAGCAGGATATTGCGCAAGCCCGCCGGCGCCCGGAAAAACGCCGGCCGCTCGCCCGTCAGTTCCGTCAGCGTGCGTTGCGCCGTATCGATTTCCCGGCTTAGCGCGCCCATGCCCGTCACCGAAAAAGTATGCACATGCTTCTGCGAGTGGTTCTCCACGGCATGTCCTCGCGCGACGATCTCGCGGGTCAACGCGGGATATCGGCGCGCGCGTTCGCCGATCAGGAAAAACGTGGCGCGAACCCGGTGCGTATCGAGCAGGTCGAGGACCTGGGGCGTGACGAGTGGATCAGGACCGTCGTCGAGCGTGAGCGCGATGGCGTTTGCGTTACGCGGGATGGCGGGCAAGCGAGTCCAGTTGGCGCCGAGCAGCGTTGAGCGCGGCCATAGTCCCGCGGCCGTCACCGTTGCATGGTTGATCGCCGTGCCGGCCAGCCACCAGGGCCACATCTCCGGCGCGGCGGCGCAGCCCGCTAGTGCCACCGCATGCCACGCCGCCGTGACCTTCAGCGCGAGGGGAGATCCGGTCACAGGCCAGCGACGCTCGGACGCTGCATCCGGATCGAGTTGCAGTCGCGGATGAAGTTTGAGCATGCGTGTTCCTTCTTTGATTCCAATAACGTTTAACCGTTTATACGCTAATAAAAAATGCCCCCGGGCAGGCCGGGTTGAGCACGACCCAAGTTTACCTATTTCCTACGGAAGGCATTCGCAGGCGTGGGCACTCATTGTGGTCACGTGAATTTTAGCGTTTCGCGGTAGCGTCAGAGCGTTTTCACGGTGATATCGTCGTAACGCCTGAGCTTGTAGATCGCGATGGAGACGATCCAGCTCACAATGAATACGCCAATGACGATGTAGCCCAACAGCCCGAAGTGCTCGTTGAGGCTGCCGATAGAATCCCAGAACGGGCCCTTGAGCCCGAAGTTGTCCTGGAGCAAACCCAGCACCTCGATGCCGCCAATCAACACCGCGACCACCACTGAGACAAACGTGATCGTGATGTTGTAGTAGAGCTTGCGCATGGGCCGGACAAAGGCCCAGCGATACGCACCGAGCATCAGGATACCGTCGGTGGTATCGACCAGCGACATGCCCGCCGTGAACAGGATCGGCAACACGAGCACGGACCAGAACGAGAGGCCATGCGACGCCTGGGCCGCCGATATGCCGAACAACGCAACCTCGGTCGCGGTATCGAATCCGAGCCCGAACAGGAATCCAACCGGATAAAGATGCCAGCTACGCGATACCAGTTTCAACAGCGGCCGAAGCAAACGCGACAGGAAACCGCGATTGTTCAGCAGGAGGTCGAGATCGGTTTCGACCAGCGGTTCGCCACGGCGCACGGCGCGAAATGTCCTGATCACAGAGGCCAGCACAATCAGGTTCGCGATGGCCAGGACGAACAGGAACAGCGCCGAAACACTGGTGCCGATCAGACCACCGATGCCTCTGAGGTCATCGAAGTGAGCCGTCAGCGCGGTCGCAGCGAAGGCTACCCCAACTGTGAGGGCGATGACCACCGTCGAGTGGCCGAGCGAGAAAAACAAGCCGGCACCGAGCGGACTGCGGCCTATCTGGAGCAGCTTGCGCGTGACGTTATCGATAGCGGCGATGTGGTCTGCATCCACCGCGTGGCGCAGCCCGAACGTGTACGCTAAAAGCGCAGTGCCCAGAAGCGCAGGCTGCCCGTGAAAAGCCGTCAGTGCCCATGTCCATGCGAGCACATTGAAGACGAGGAGGAGCGCATAGATCCCGGTGATTTTGTGGCGCAGACCCGTTGGGCGGTCATTAAAAAGCTGAGACATTTGTTTTAGCATCATGAGCCTCGCATCCTTCCGTGCCCTTCGCACAATCAACAGCCGCGCCGCTCGCGCTTAACGCACCGTTTCCCCGACCTCTGCCAACGCGGCTGCTTCCAGCCAGGCGTACCACGCCTTCATCCCCGCCCCGGTTTGCGCCGATACCTGCAGTACTTCAATAGAAGGATTCACTTGCCGCGCATACGCAATGCAGCGTTCGACATCAAAACGCAAGTGCGGCAGAAGGTCGACCTTGTTCAACAGCATCAGGCGGCTTGCACGGAACATGTGCGGATACTTGAGCGGCTTGTCTTCGCCCTCGGTCACCGACAGGATCACCACCTTCGCCTGTTCGCCGAGATCGAACAAGGCGGGACATACAAGATTGCCGACGTTCTCGATCATCAGCCATGCATGCGAGGGCGGATCGAGTTGTGCCAGCGCGCGCGAGACCATGCTGGCATCGAGATGGCAACCCGTGCCCGTGTTGATCTGTACCACACGGCAACCGGTCGCGCGAATGCGCTCGGCGTCGTTGAGGGTCGCCTGATCGCCTTCGATGACCTGGATCGACTGGGTACTGCGTAACGCCTGGAGATCGCGGATGGTACGTTCAAGCAACGTGGTCTTGCCCGCGCCCGGTGAGCTGACGAGGTTCAGTGCGGTGATATGGCGGCTCGCCAGCCAGCCACGGTTGTGTTCGGCAAGCAACTGGTTCTTCGCCAGAACATCCTGTTCGAGCGCGATTGTTGTGCCGTGGGTTGCTGCGGCAATCGCCACTTCGGATGGGGGTATGGGCGATTGTTCGGTAGCTGGGTGATCGAGGGCTACTGGCGTTTGTGCGTGGTGGTGTTCGTGAACGTGTGTTTCATGGACATGACGATGCGCCCGCGCATGCAGATGCGCGGCCACGCTCACGCCGGCGCCGCCGCCCGCCAGTTGCCGCCACGAACCCGGTTTGCGCGCCGCACCGCTTTTCCCTTCCGCCGGCGTCTCAATCCGCTCACCGGTCTCAGGGTCTGTGATCACCGTGCCGGCACCTTTCGAGCAACCGCATGTGGTACACATCAAGCCACCTCCATCTGTTTTATCTTCAGCTCGCTGCCGGCCAGCAGTTCAAGATTGACGCTTCCGCACGCGCAGTGTTCGAGCAGGTCGATCATGTCCACGCTGCCGCCGCAGTCCAGGCATCGCGCCAGGCCCGGTGTCTCGACAATCTCCAGCGCCGCGCCTTCGACCACGGTGTCTTTTGCGCAGACATCGAAGCAAAAACGGATTGCGTCCGGCATCACCGCCGACAACCGCCCGATCTCCAGCGTCACGCGCAGTACCCGCGCGCCCATCGCGCGTTCGGCGCACAACTCGACCACACTATTCGCGATGCTCAGTTCATGCATGAGACGGTGCTCCGTATTCCCTTACGTCTGAAGCTCGCTAACAGATCCGGGGCAGTTGCTCACCCGTCAGCATGTCGACGATTCGCTGTCCACCGAACACCGTATGCAGCACCACGATGCCCTCAGGCTGCGCAACCACCTCGCCGATCACAGCCGCCCGCGTGCCCGCCGGGTGCGCATGCATCGCCGCGAGCACGCTTGATGCGGCGTGTGCGGGAACGATCGCAACCAGCTTGCCTTCATTCGCCAGATACAGCGGATCCAGGCCGAGGATCTCGCAAGCGCCCTTCACTTCCTCGCGGATCGGCAGCGCGTTTTCCTGGATACGGATCGCCACACCCGACGACACCGCGAACTCGTTCAGCACCGTCGCCACGCCGCCGCGTGTTGCGTCACGCATGCAGTGGATGTCCTTGCATGCACCCAGCATTGCATCGACCAGTGACGCGAGCGGCGCGCAATCGCTTTCAATATCGGACTGCAACGCAAGCTGTTTTCGCGCGACCAGAATCGCTACGCCGTGGTCCCCGAGAAACCCGTTCACGATCACCACGTCGCCTGGCTGTGCGCGCCGCGCCGATATATTCACGCCGGGCGGCACGACGCCCACGCCTGCGGTGTTGATGAAGAGCTTGTCCGCGCAACCGCGCTCGACCACCTTGGTGTCGCCCGTAACAATAGACACACCCGCTTCGATCGCGACACGCTGCATGCTTGCCGCCACGCGACGCAGAACATCAACCGCAAGGCCCTCTTCAATCACCATCCCGCACGATAGAAACAGCGGTTTCGCGCCCGACATGGCGAGGTCGTTGACCGTGCCCGATACCGCCAGCGTGCCGATGTCGCCGCCCGGAAAAAACAACGGGTCGACGACGTAGCTGTCCGTAGTGAACGCGAGCCGGTCGCCGAGACGCGCAAGGTTCGCAAGCGGAAAAACCGCCTGGTCTTCGAGCGCGGCGAGCGTGGGGTTATCGAAGGTGGTGACAAATACGTCCTCGATCAGATCACGCATCGCCCGGCCGCCACCGCCGTGCGCGAGGTTGATCGTGACATCGCGTAGCCTGCCGATCCGGTCGTTCATGCGCCCACTCCCGGGTTGACCACTTCCGGCGTAACGGCCTTATGTGCGAACAACGCCGATGTATCGATGCGTGCATAACGGTAATGCGCCGCGCACGCGCCTTCGCTCGATACCATCAATGATCCGAGCGGCGTTTCCGGCGTGCACGCAGTGCCGAATACCTTGCACTGCTGCGGCTTGATCACGCCCTTGAGCACTTCCCCGCACTGGCAGGATTTTGGATCGGCGATCTTCAGGTTCGCGACAGGAAACTTGCGCTCGGCGTCGTAAGCAGCGAAGCATTCGCGTATCCGAACGCCCGAATGATCGATCGATCCCAGTCCGCGCCACTCGAAAAACTCGCGCAACTCGAACACTTGCTCGATCGCCGAGAGCGCCTGTGCATTGCCGTCTTCCGGCACGATCCTGCCGTACTGGTTTTCCACTTCGCAGCGACCTTCGGCAATCTGCCGCAGCACCATCCACACCGATTGCAGCACGTCGAGCGGTTCGAATCCGGCTACGGTAATCGGCCGCCTGTAACGCTCAGCGATAAACCGGTACGGCCGCGTGCCGATCACCATGCTCACGTGCCCCGGTCCAAGGAAACCGTCGAGATGCAGGTCGGGGGAGTCGAGGATGGCCTTGATCGTCGGGATAATCGTGATGTGGTTGCAAAACAGCGAGAAGTTATTGATGTGTTGGGCGTGAGCTTCCAGCACGGTCATCGCTGTGCTCGGCATGGTGGTTTCAAAACCAAGCCCAAAGAAGATCACCTCGCGATGCGGATTCGCACGCGCAACAGCCAGCGCGTCGAGCGGGGAATAAACCATCCGTACATCTGCTCCATCGGCCTTCGCTTTCAACAGGCTCTTGCGCGAACCGGGAACGCGCATCGCGTCGCCGAAGGTCGTGAAGATCACTTCAGGCCGCTCGGCGAGCGCCACGCAGTCATCCACGCGGCCCATCGGCAACACGCAGACCGGGCAACCGGGGCCATGAACGAATTCGACCTCGGGCGGCAGCATCTGGTGAATCCCGTACCTGAAGATGGAATGCGTATGGCCGCCGCAGACTTCCATGATCTGCAACGGCCGTTCAAGGCCTCCACGATCATGCACGATCCGCTCGACCAGCCGATGGATCTCGTGCGTGAGCGTGCGGGCTTTGTCCGGATCGCGGAATTCGTCGACGTATTTCATGACACGCGCTCCGCTGCCGCTGTGTCAGGGACACTCAGGCTGCCGCGTTCATCGGCGAGCAGCGTATGAACCAGGTCCCACAGGATGTGGTAAATCGCGACGTGGGTTTCCTGGATCCGATGAATGCTGTCGCTCGGCACCACGAGGCAATGGTCGAGCGCACCCGGCGCTACCATTTTACCGCCGTCATGCCCGGCCAGGCCGATGGTCACCACGCCCATCTCCCGCGCTTTTGCGAATGCGGCAAGCAGGTTGTCCGAGTTGCCGCTGGTGGATATCCCGATCAGCCCGTCGCCGCGACGCGCCTGCGCCACCAGTTGCCGCACATAGATATGCGCGAACCCGACGTCGTTACCGACGGCCGTCATCATGGCGGTATCGGCGACGAGGTTGACTGCGGTGAGTGCCGGACGCCCCGCCGTTACCGGATGCAGGAACTCCACCGCGATGTGTGCAGCGTCGCAACTCGAACCGCCGTTGCCCATCGAAAAGAGCCTGCCGTCACGGCGATAAACATCCGCAATCGCATGCGCTACAGCGACCACGGCTGTGGCGTTATCCGCGAAGAACACGCGCTTCGCGTCGATGCTCGCCTGCGCCTTCTGCGCGACCGATTCGAGCAGCACGGCATCGAGTTTCGCCGCGTCCTGATGCTCGCCGTGAAGGAATGGATACAGGCCATGTAGCGCCCTATGTTCAGTCATGGTGCACTCCGTCGCGGTGGTTGAATATGCCAGGAGGTGGCGGCTCGCCGCCTCCCTCCATCATCGCGGCCATCTCCGCCTGCGCTTCGCCAAGTTCACGCAACAGGGCAAGCGTGCGCATGGCTTCGGCTTCGTCGAGACGGCTCATCGCGAAGCCGACATGCACCAGCACCCAGTTGCCCACGCACGCGGACGGCGGCCAGTCGTCATCCACGATGAACGCGATGTTGATGATCCGCTGCACCCCGCCTACATCGACTAATGCGAGGTTATTGTCCGCGTCGCTGATCTCGACGATCTGTCCCGGGATGCCTAAGCACATGACCTGCTCCGTGGTTCAAAAAATGCGGACGAAAGAGCACGCGCTGCGGTGATTGCCGCTTGCCCGAACGCAATGCCACCGTCATTGGACGGTACCTGGCGATGTGCCAGTACATCAAAGCCGCATGCCGCAAGGCGTGCGGTGAGTTGTTCGAACAGCACACGGTTCTGCATGACACCGCCGGACACTGCGACGGTACGGACCTCGGTGGACACAAGCAAACGGAGGGTCATCTGAACGATCGCTATCGCAAGACCCTTGTGAAAGCGCGCGGCCATGACCGGTACAGATGTGGCGCGCAGCATGTCGTCGAGCAGCGCGATCCACATGGACTTCGGGTCGATCAACAGCGAAGTATCCTTTTCCGCGATTTCGAACGGATACGCCAGAGTGTCGTCTTCATCGTGGAGCGTGCGAGTATCGATCATCGCTTCGAGTTCGATCGCGGCCTGCCCTTCGTATTGAACGCGTTCGCGGCACACGCCGAGGGCCGCAGCGACTGCATCGAACAGACGCCCGGCTGAGCTTGCAACGGGGCTATTGATCCTGCCGTCGATCATCTGATCGAGCAGCGTCAATGGACGGTCGGAAAGGAAATGGTGGAGATCGAGCTTCGCGTATTGCTTCGCGAAACGCGGCCACCCGAGACTCGCGCACAGATGCGCGTACGTGTTGCGCCACGGCTCATAAATCGCGTACGCGCCTCCGGGTAGCGCGACCGGTGTGAAGCTCGCAAGACGCTTGAAATTCACGTAGCCGCCGAGCAAAAATTCGCCGCCCCACAGCGCGTTGTCCAGGCTCATGCCGAGCCCGTCAAGCACAATGCCAAGAACGTCGGTGCCCAAGCCGACATCATTTTCCGCGAGACATGCCGCGAAGTGGGCGTGATGGTGCTGGATCTCGGCAAGCGGTAAATGCCGCTGCTGTGCGATATCGATACCGAGCTTGCGCGACAGATAGTCGGGATGCAGGTCGACCGCGACGAAACGCGCTTCATGTTCGAACAGATGTTGATAACGCGCGAGCGACACGCTGTAGTCGCGATACGTCTCGCCGTTCTCCAGTTCGCCGATGTGATGCGAGATGACCGCCTCGCCATCGCGCAGCAGGCAGAACGTGTTTTTCTGCTGAGCGCCCATCGCGAGGACTGGTGGCGCAGCAGCAAAATCACGCGGCAAACGCAGCGGCGCAGGGGCATAACCACGCGAGCGGCGCAGCAAACGCGGTACGCCGCCCATGACTCGCGCGACCGAATCGTCCACTCGCCGGGCAATGTCGCGGTCGTGCATCAGCCAGGCGTCGGCCATACCTGCGAGACGCTGGCGGGCCTCGTCGTTATCGATGCATTGCGGTTCGTCAGCGAGATTGCCGCTGGTCAGCACGACCGGGCCGTCAAGCGATTGCATCAGCAGATGATGCAGTGGGGTTGAAGGCAGCATGAAACCCAGCGTCGCGATACCCGGCGCAACGCCCGGAAACGGATCGCGTGTACCTTGATCGATCATCGGCATGATCACGATAGGTCCGGCGGCGCTTTCAAGCAGGACCTCGTCTGCTCCGCTCACCAGGCAATAGCGTTCGATCATCGCCACGTCACGCGCCAGCAGCGCAAACGGCTTGCGCTCGCGATGTTTCAGCGCGCGTAATTTCGCCACTGCAGCGTGATCTGACGCGGCGCATGCAAGCTGAAAACCGCCAAGCCCTTTGATCGCGACTATCTTGCCGCGCTCGATAAAGCAGCGCGTGGTATCCAGCGGATCGCCTTCTGCAACTGAACCGTCGGCCAGCTCCACCCACGGACGCGGCCCGCACGCCGGACACGCAATCGGCTGTGCATGAAAACGGCGGTCGTCCGGATTGTCATATTCACTTGCGCAGGCGTTACATAACGGAAACGCCGCCATCGTCGTGTTCGGGCGGTCATAAGGGATTGCCTGGACTATCGACAAGCGCGGTCCGCAATGCGTGCAGTTCGTGAACGCATAACCATATCGACGGCTCGACGGGTCAAACGTTTCGTCGATACACGCCCAGCACGTGACCGCATCCGGCACCACGCCGGTATGCGCATGACCGCTTGCACTCGCGACGATCCGAAAGCCACCGGAAGGCGGCGGCGTCTCGTGCAATGGGTAACGTTCGATCGCATCTATCCGCCCGAGCGGCGGACAATCGCTGCGCAAGCGTTCGACAAAATCATCGAGCGTACTTGTGTCGGCCCACGCGTGGATCAGCACACCTTCGCTGTCGTTGCCTACATCGCCGCTCACGCCACAAGCGTGCGCAAGACGCCATACTGCCGGCCTGAACCCTACGCCCTGCACCAGTCCGCGCACACGAATGACCTCTCCGGCCGGGGATATCACGGACGGCTCGTCGCTAACCGGCGGCAGGCACAGGCTCATGGCCGTACCCTTCACATGTTGCGGATACGAATATAGCGGCGGATATCCTTCATGTTCGCCGCAACGCCAACGATCAGCCCGGACAATAACAAGTACTTCAGCAAGAGCTTCATCATGCTCTCCAGTGGCCCTGCGGCATGCTCCCGGCGTTGACCACGGTGGTCTGCGCCTGCATGCTTTCGATCATTGATTCGATGGTGTCTACTGCTTCATCTACCGCCGCCGCAACGGGTGCGCTCAGTCCCATGCGGCCCTCTTGTCCATCCTCCGTGCCGAGACTTTCCGGCTCACAACCGATTAGAACAATACGTCCGACTTCACCGCCCATCGCTTGCACGGCCTGAAAGACTGTCGCCGGATCGAGATCGTGCGGCGACAACAAGACGGGCGAAGCATCGCCTTGAAAACCTTCACCCATGTTTGTAACCGATGGCTCGATGACGTACAGCGTGCCCGGCGCTCCGTCCCGATGCGTTGCATCGACGAGAATGGCAAGGTCCACGCCGTCCAGCAGCGCGTAATACAGATCGATCCCCCGGATTCCGTAGTCGATCACCCGTAAATCCGGCGGCCACGCGTCGGTGTGTCTTTCATGCAAACGCCGCACGACTTCAACGCCGAAACCATCGTCTCCCAGGAAGACGTTGCCCACGCCCGCGACCAGGATCGACGTCATGACGGCCGCTCCTCGCGCAGCGGTTCCATCTCGTCGGGCGCGAAAAAGAAGCGATGACCCGGCATGCGCGCCAAGCCAAAATCACGCCCGGGATCGCAGTCGATCGTCACGGCCACGTGAACGTGATCCTCGAAATCGCGCTCGATCGATTCGATGGTCGCTATCTGATCGCGCAAGGCCAGGTCGAAGATATCGGCGCGTGCATGGGGATGCAGCACGACGCGCGAGCCGACCTGCAAGGCCACGCCGTTGACATTGACACAAGAAAGCCGCGGCTTCGCGTCGAGCGCGGCCCAGGGCGCCGTGTCCTCGGGGGCCTCTCCTGTTTCCTCGGACACGTCGGGACAAGCCCGGCCCATCCCGGTACCCGCGCGCACTTCACGCAATGTCCCATGGAGACGTTGCATGTCGTTCGCGGACAGATTTTCCGTGCGTTCGAGCAGCGCGCGTGAGCGTTCATCGCCTGCGGCCATCTCGCGCTTTTCGGCGTCGGTCATGGTGAGGATTCGCAGCGTCAGGATCTCGTCGATCTCGGTCGCGTCGAAGAGATCGCCCGCGCTTTCCGGCGCGACCTGCGGGTAGTCGTAGAGGATAATCGGCGCCGCGAGCATGGTGTCGTGGCGTTCACCGGAGCCGACCAGCACGGGCCATAAGCCGATGTTCTTGCAAGCCGCAACAGCTTCCGCCAATTCGTCCGGTGGCTCGATCGAGGAGACGAACGCCGCGCCCTCCAAGGCCAGTACCGCATGACACGAAAGCAAAGCGAATGACGAGGCGGCATCGCGATTCAAACGCTGCGGTTCGTCAACCGGCGTCGCGTTGACTATGCGGACCGTAAGCCTGAAGGTGCGTTCATCGATCCGCCTCGCGCAGCATTCCACCCGGCCAACGATGGCCGCCCGCGTGCGCACAAGCGCACCGCGCACGCGGCCATCCGTTTCCACGAGCGGTTCAGCAGTGCTGCTTCCGGCCAGAGAAAACGGCAGGCGTAACCCCTCGGTACACAATTCGCCAAGCGACAATACCGGGACCTCGACATGCTGCTCGCCGGCTTCCTGCCATGCGTCCAAACGCCGTCCACCCACTTCCAGCGAAGTTACCGACCTGGACGACAATTCATCTAGCCCAGTCCACGCCGCCGCGGGCTCGTTCAACTCACGCACGTCGCGTTCGATCAGATGCAGGAAGCATGGGCGCACCGTCACCCGTGCTTCATAGTCGCCTTCGATCACGCATTCGGTCTGCATCATCGATGCATCGCTGCCGGACCAGTCGGCCCACACTTGCGGATATACGCTCCCAAACGTCCAGCGCTGCCGATTCTTCACCGAGGACGGTCTATACGGGTAAAGCATATATCCCTCGTACAGCACGGCCTGAACGATCCCATCGATGGCGTTCATTGCAAGCCTGCCTGCGCGGGCCACGCCTGTTCGCTGCGGGTCTCGTCCAGCAGGGACGTAAGTGCTTCGTCACAGCCGGTCAAGCCTCGCTCGATCCGATAACGCTCCAGCCGCTCGAACACGCCGCGCTGCACGCACATCCATGCGGTGTTCGGGTAGTAGTAGTCCCGCATCGCGCGCCAGGTTGCGACCGGCAGGCGGAACGCGGTTTCCTTGTGCCACGGAACACGCGCGACTTGCAGCGTGCCATCGCTCTCGCGATAAAAAATCGTGCCGCTGAATTGCAGCATCAAAGGAATCTCTCCCTTTCCATCTGCCAGCGCATCGAAATACTTCGCCGCCGCGACATTGAAGTCGAACGTGCACGGTACCGAAAGATCGACCGTGCAGGACTCGGTGAAAGAAGGAACAGCCGCATTCGCGTGGGTCCACAGCAGGGTCCGCAACGTCTGCGACCAGCGCTGCGGTACGCCGAACAAGTCGCTAAGCCGCGCCTGATCGACCGGCTCGTAGGTGCGCCGGGTCGCTTCTATCTGGATCTGGCAATGCAGCGCGAGGCTCGCGATTTCCTCCTCGGCGGCCGGCCCGTTCGGTGCGCTCTTATTGGTCACGCGCAGCTTGAACAACAGCAACGGCGAAACCGAATGCAGCGCGACCTCAGCACCCTCGACGACGAAGGCAAGATCAGGCATTCGGCACTCCCTCGGGCAGACGCTCGCCCGCTTTCAGCGCCGCAAAACACGCGTGGATCGCGCGCCATGCATCCACGCCGCCAGACACTCCGCGCCAGCGCGCCCGGATCACGCCCGTCAGCGCATAACACTGGTCGATAGGCACGCGGTAATGCTCGCGCGCCCCTTCCACGCGATTCACCAATAGCGCTTCGACATCGGGTTCGAGGGTATCGAGGATCGGGTTGTCGGCAACCAGACGGTCCCACGCGCCCAGATCGAGCGATGACTGCATCGCGCCGGCAGCGCCCGGGTACATCGCGATCACGCGTTGCGCCGCCGAGTCCCTATAAAAAAACGCAATGCCGATCGGGATCGCCAATGCGTCCCATTGTTCATCGCTCAGATGAAACTCCCTGAGCCAGCGAACGCTTTCCGGCACTCGCTTATAACGCGCGTTTTGCTGGTTCCCGAACAGCAACGCGCATGCGCGGCAGCAGCAACGTAGCGCGTGCTGTTCCAGCTCCAGCAGATGAGGATGAGTCCCGTCGAGCGGTTCGCCGCACAGTTCGCAGAGAACAATCTGCGGCGGCCGGGCGAACGTGCGCAGCGCAGCTACCCAGCCACGTTGCCCGTGTTCCCGAGGTCGCCCATCCCCGCGCGCGTTCATGATGTTGGCAGCGTTGCGACAAACCGCAGTTCGTGGACATTGACGTCCGGCATCCCGTCAATTTCAATGCGTGCCACGTCCGGCGCCTGTTCAAAAATCGCCCGCTCGATATCGTTCTGCACATCGGCGGGGGTGACGTGCTTGCCAGTCAGCACGCCCGCCAGACGAACGCGTACCAGGTCCTCCCGCGCATCGACCAGTTCGATCCTTACGCCTTGCGCACCAAGCGGCGCCCGCAGTCCTTCGACCGCATGCGCGACGCGGCTACCCAGATCCTGTGGATGCAACCCATGCAGCAACAACAATGCGCTGACCTGTTTGTCCTGCATCAGCCGGGCGACGATCGGACCATCAGCGCCATCCGCCTCGGTCACGATCTCGGCCAGTCGCGCAAGACCGCTTGCATGCAACTCGAGCACCACCTGCAACAAGGCCTGCGCAATATCGCGCGCACGCGTGTCGTCCAGTGTCGCCAGTGCTGCAATCAGTTCGTCGATGCGCCGTTGTTGTTCTTCAAGCACGCGCGCGTCGCTCATGAGTGCCCTCCCGGCTTCATGCCCGGCGGAACGCCGAAGGTTGGCGAATGCGCGACATCGACAGTCTTGCCATCCCCGACATACATATGGACCCCGCACGGCAGGCACGGATCGAAGCTGCGCACGGCCCGCATGATGTCGATACCCTTGAACTTGTCCGGCCCGTTCTCTTCGAAGATGGGCGTGTTTTGCACCGCGTCTTCATACGGTCCGGGCGTGCCGTAGATATCGCGCGGATTCGCATTCCACGGGGTCGGCGGATATGGATGATAGTTCGCTATCTTGCCGCCCTTGATCACCAGGTGATGCGACAACACCCCGCGCACCGCTTCATGAAAACCGCATCCGATGGCTTCGTCGGGCACCTCGAACGGCGTAAATGTGCGTGTATGGCCCGCGTGCAATTCGGCCAGGGCCTTCTCCGCGAAATGCAGCGCGCACGCGGCCGCATAGGCCTGGAAATAGGTCCGCGCGCGGTCACGTTCAATCGCGTTGCTCCACTTCGGGATCTTCCATTCGAACTCGACTTCGGGTTTAAGCGCTGTCTTCGGCAAATAGATCTTCACGCTGTGACCCGTCGACTTCACATAGCCGATATCGACCAGGCCCGCGAGTGCGGTCGTCCACAGCCGAGCGATCGGACCACCGCCGGTATCGAGCGCGAGGTAATCGCCCGTGCGTTTGTCGTACCAGCGCGGCGACATGACCCACGTGTAGTTGCCATCGAACTTGCGTTTCTGCGGTCGCGGCAAGGTGGTCTGGTTCCACGGATGCTTGCGATCGATAGGATTGCCCAGCGGGTCTTGCCGGACAAAAGTCTCCTCATGATCCCAGTCTTCGTAGAACGAGCTGCCGAGCAAAATCCGGATGTTCAGGTTGATCTCGACCAGATCCGTGGTCACGAGTTCGCCGTCCACCACCACGCCCGGTGTGACGAACATGCTGCGGCCCCAGTCGGTCATCGACTTGTAGTTGTAGTCGCATACATCCGGGTCCTGGAACGAGCCCCAGCAGCCCAGCAGGATGCGCCGGCGGCCGACTTCCTCGTAACCCGGCAGTGCTTCATAAAAGAAATCGAACAGGTCGTCATGCAGCGGCACGACCTTCTTCATGAACTCCACATACTTCATCAGCCGCGTGATGTAGTCGGTGAAAAGCTGCACGGTCGGTACCGTCCCCACTCCACCGGGATACAGCGTTGACGGATGCACGTGCCGCCCTTCCATCAGGCAGAACATCTCGCGCGTATAACGGCTTACATGCAGCGTCTCGCGATAGAACTCGCCGGTGAACGGATTCAGCGCGGTCATGATGTCCGCGATGGTCTTGTAGCCGTGAATCTCCGCGTGCGGCGAGGCGGTCTTCTGCGCTTTCGCCCAGACGCCGGGGTTGGTTTCCTTGACCATCTGCTCGCAGAAATCCACGCCGACCAGATTGTCCTGGAAGATGTTGTGATCGAACATGTACTCGGCCGCTTCGCCGAGATTGACGATCCATTCCGCGATGTTCGGCGGTTTCACGCCATAGGCCATGTTCTGCGCATACACCGAGCAGGTTGCGTGATTGTCACCGCAGATGCCGCAGATACGGCTGGTAATGAAGTGCGAGTCGCGCGGGTCCTTGCCCTTCATGAAGATGCTGTAGCCGCGAAAGATCGACGACGTGCTGTAGCACTCGGCGACCTTGCGCTGCTCGAAATCGATCTTCGTATAAATGCCGAGACTGCCGACAATCCGCGTGATCGGGTCCCAGTTCATCTCGACCAGTTTGGACGGCTGTGACGCCGTCCCCGACTTCAATTCAGGTGCTGCAATGTCCGCCATGACCCCCTCCTGGATACTTCTGTCTCTCACGCAAACCGCTGCGATGCCAGCCATCAACCGCGGTTTCCATACGTGTTCCGCGAAGCCGTTCAGCGACGATAGCCAGTCGTCAGCGTGGGACGGTTATGCCGCCATTTCGGTTCCTGATTGACGGTCGAATTGGTCAGCTTGCGCAGGCTGCGGATAAGTCCGCCGTAAGACTTGATGAGATTCGACGAGAGGACCGCACCCGGGGGCTCGTCCATGAACGGCATGAACTTGTCGGGGAATCCGGGCATCGTGCAGCCGATACAGATTCCGCCGACATTCGGGCACCCGCCCACGCCGTTGATCCAGCCGCGTTTTGGAACGTTGCAGTTGACCACCGGCCCCCAGCATCCAAGCTTGACGATACAGTTCGGACTCCCATATTCCTTCGCGAACAGAGCCTGCTCGTAGGAACCCGCGCGGTCGCAGCCATCGTGCACGGTGCGCTGGAACAGCCACTTGGGACGAAGCGCGGCGTCCAGCGGAATCATGGGAGCGAGGCCCGCCAGTTGATACAGCAGGTATAGCAGCGTCTCCATGAAGTTGTCCGGTTGAACCGGACAACCCGGGACGTTCACAATAGGCAGGCCCGCCTTCGACTTCCAGTCCCAGCCAAGGTAGTCCGCCAGGCCCATGCAACCCGTGGGGTTGCCTTCCATTGCATGAATGCCGCCGTAGGTCGCACATGTGCCCGCACCGACCACGGCCAGCGCTTTAGGCGCCAGGCGATCGAGCCATTGTGGAATCGTGATGGGTTCATGCGTGTCGGGATCTGTTCCCATGGCCGCCCAGTACCCTTCTCGATTGATCTTCTCGTTCGGGATCGAGCCTTCCATGACCAGCACGAAGTTATCCATCTCACCCCGCGCCGCAGCATGAAACGGCGCCATGAATTCCGCGCCGTTTTCATAAGCCAGCACCGGATTGTGCAGATGAACCTTCGGTAGTCCGGGAATTGCGCCGAGCAGCACGTCTTCAATGCTGGGCTGCGTAGCGGCGGTAATCGATACGGAATCGCCGTCGCAACCGAGGCCCGCAGTGATCCACAGGACATGTACTTCTTTCAGTGCCGGGGCGTGTTGAGTCTTGCGGCCATAGGGAATGGCGCTTACCGGATCCATGATGGAACCTCCTCGCCTGCTGGCGAATGTGTGACTCCCCCGCGGATTGCAACGTGTCGGTTGCCGGCCGTGGCGGGGAACCGCCTTTGGCGAACAAGGCGGGCGCGGCGATCAACGGATTGTCGCCATCGGCTGTCTGTTCGCTCGTCTCTCCGGTTTGCGTTGGGGCGATAGTTCGACCGTAATTAACCCTATCGCCTGCATGGCCGTGTTTTTTTATTCCCTTAAATATAGTTCGTAACGCCGGTCAATCAACCGGTTTCTGCAAAGGTTTTCCCGGATCGGGTTGCCGGAACGCATCGGTCACGACGGAGCCGGCCGTTTTAACAGGCGATGCGTCTGTTCAATGGTTTGTCTCAGCAACTATTGCATTCGAAGGCTTTTAACGTTTGCGCGGCAGCGGCATTATTTGCCGCTGCCGCTGGTGCTATCTCGACTCAGGCGAGTGCCGGTGTATGGAATCATGCGCGGGCATCGGCAACCGGTCGCGTGGGTCCATCCGGTTACGGCCATTTTGTGAGCCGACCAAGCCGCAGGCTCCTGGTCGTTCTGACGCGGAAAGCGTGCACGCCTTCGGTCCGCACGCCCCCCCAGCAGGCGACAGCAGCCACGATCGAAACGACGATAGACATACGGCGGTCACGTGGATATCGCATGATCCGACTCGCCATCGATCCGGGACAATGCGCGCGCCACGGGTGTTTTTTGCCGCGACACATCCCGCTTCCTAAAGTATTGGTAAGTTGTGCCGTAACCCACGTAATGGAGTGTGATCTTAGACTGCCTCCGGCTCCGGGATCCATCCTGAGCGGAAAGCGCTCCCCCGACAGCGGAGCGCCTCGCCGGAAGCATGTATGCCGTACGCAATCCAGCCACTATCGAGTGTGGCATTGATCCTCTCATCGGCGCTCGGCGACTCGCTGCTGATGATGACCGTGGCACGCAATCTCGGATTGAACGGCGTGTCGGTCACGGTGTTCGGCCAGCAAATCAATAACATGCGGAGCTGGTTTCCCGGCGTGGATATTGAACCCGAACTGAAACCGGACGACTGCGCGGGGAAACTGGCCCGCTTCGACACCGTGATCCAGCTCCACGCCAACAAGCCGTTTGTGAACCTCGATCAGTTGCACCCCAGAGTCATCGTCCTGGCCCATCTGTGCAGCGCCAATTCGACGGAGTCCATGGCCGAACGCCTGACCCGCTTCTGCCGGGATGGACTGCGCCTCGCCCTCGTCGACAAGGGCAACGGCATCACGCCTGTGCCTGGTCTTACGCATCGCCAGCGCTCACTGCGCGTCGCGATCCATCCCATGGCGAGCACGACCGATAAATGCTGGCTGGCGTCACGCTTCATCGGGCTTGCGATCAAGCTGCGGGACAGCGGCTTTGACCCGCAATTCGTCGTGGCGCCCGAGGAACGCGCGCACTGGACCCATATTGAACAACTCGGGCTTACGCTCGCCGATCTCGGACCGCTCGATCAGGTCGCCGCGTGGCTCTACGAGTGCGGCTGGTTCATCGGCAATGATTCGGGTGTGGGTCATCTTGCGTCGAGCCTCCAGATCCCCACGCTATCGCTTTTCATGCGCCGCGGCACCGCTCGCACATGGCGTCCGGGCTGGGGCGTGGGCCAGGTGCTGATCGGCAGCGCGTATCTGCCGACCGGACGGCTCAAGGAGCGTTACTGGAAATACATGCTGTCGGTCAACAAGGTGTCGAATGCATTCGACCGGCTGCGTGCACTCACTGCCAACGCATGAACGCATGACCAACCCCACCCGTCCCTCGTCACTTCCGCTTGGCCCCTTCGGGCGGGTCGCGTTCGTCACGTCCAACGCGATAGGCGACACGCTGGTATCGATGGTGATCGTCAGGAACCTGATCGACAACGGTATCGATGTCACCGTGTACGGCACGCCCGCCCATGCGCTTCGGAACTGGTTTCCCGGCGTCACTATCCTTGCGCTGCCGCAGGACAACCTCGCCACTGCGTTCGCTCAGTACGACACGGTCTTTCAGATGCAATGGAACCAGCCGCTGCGCGATCTTGTCGATGTCCATCCTCACGTGATCACGCTGCATGACGTCGAGTTCGGCGACCGCCCGGGCTGCATGGCGCAGCGCTTCGCTGACTTCTGCCGGGACGATCTGGCGTTGAATGCACCGGTGCTGGATAACGGGATTACAGCGCCTGCGAGCCTCGAGCATCGCAGGAACGGCAAGCGCGTGATGATTCATCCCGAGGCCAGCACCGAGGACAAACGCTGGTTCTCGCACCGCTTCGTGAGGCTCGCTCAGCGCCTGCGCAAGCGCGGTTATGACGTGCAGTTCGTGATCGCGCCGCATGAGCGCGAACGCTGGCGCGATCTCGCGACGCTGGATATTCCGGTGCCCCATTTTGAGAACCTGCACGAGCTTGCTTGCTGCATGTACGAGTCGGGATGGTTTATCGGCAACGACTCGGGCATCGGCCATCTCGCGTCGAATCTCGGCATTCCGAGCCTGAGCCTGTTCCGGCGTCGGCGGGTAGCCGAGCGGTGGCGGCCCGCGTGGGGTGTGGTCGATGTGGTGTTGCCGTGGCAGTGGGTGCCGAGCGCGTATCTGAAAGAGAAGCTATGGCGGCAAACGCTGACGTGCAACCGCGTGCTGGCGGCATTCGCGCGGCTGACCCGGCAGGCAGCGCGCACGCACGGCTAGAGGGAGTGGTTGGGGGAGTGGTTAGAGGAAGTGGACAACGCAGTGTCTAAGCGTAGCGGCTCACCGCAGAGAGTTGCTTCCACGGTGGCTCCGGCGGCATGACATCGAGTTCGTCGCGATCCATGGGAGCGGCGCTCATCCCGGACGGGGTGAAGACATAACCGCGCCCGCGGATGGTCTGGATCAGGCGAGGCGTCGACGGGTCGGGTTCGACAATCCGTCGCAACCGGCAGACCAGCACGTCCAGCGAACGGTCGCAATGCCCTTCGCCGGCGCCGCGCAATTTGTCGGCGATGGTGCGTCGGGACAGCACCTCGAGCGGGTGTTCCGCGAAGAGGCGCAGCAACGCGAACGTGCTCGAATGGAGGGCAACGGGCACGCCGTGGCGGGTCAGAATGCGGGCCCGGAAATCGAAGACAAAATCGCCGATGTTGCACTGTCCTGTGGCATTCGCTGGCGTCTTGGATTTACGCGGTGCGCGGCGCAGCACGTTCTCGACTCGCGACAGCAGTTCGCGTGGATTGCAAGGCATCCTTACGTAATCATCGGCGCCCAGTTCAAGGCATACGATCAGTTCCACCGAGTCGATCGTGCTCACCGAGTCGCCGATCACGATCACGGGCGTGTCGTGGCCCGCCTGTTGCAGAGCTCGCAGGACGGCTGACGCTCGCATGTCGGGCAAGCCGTCGCGCAGAACGATCAGCGCCGGGGCGTCGTGCTCCATGCGCTGGATTAGCGTGCTGCCGCTGGTGAGCGTATGGACGTCGATGTAGCGGCTTTCCAGGGCATCGCGAAGGTTGCCGTGGATCGACGGATTTGTCTCGACAAAAAAGATGCGTGTTTTCATTTGTGTGTTGCTCAGCGGCGGGAGGGGGTCGGGGCGGGGTGAGTGCCCGGGTGTAGGTTGTAGGGGTTAGTGGTCGGGGTTGATGCCGGGGTGGTCGGTTCTGGGGTTAGTGGTCGGGGTCAATGCCGGGTTGGTGCTTTCAGTGTTAGTGGTCTGCGAGAGTTGGATTTTCTCTTTATCACTATTAGCCACTGTGCGTGGCGGCACGTCATTTCTTTGTCCAAAGCGACAAAGAAACGAAGCAAAGAAAGCGCTTTAACCGCTCTACCCTAAGTGTCCACAGCGTGCAGTTTTGATTCATAGGTGCCCCAAAAGCACGGTGCTCGCCAGAGCCACGGATGTGTGAACCCCTCCTTCTCCGAACACCGATACCCACACGCTTCGCCACCAGTGATTGAACCTGCCCAAGGAGCACCCCGCGCTATCCGCGTGAACCACCCACCGAATTTTTACGCATAACGAACCATGTAGCCAACCCGGCAAGAAACAATGCGGCACAATGCGTAAGGCCGTAACCGACGAAAATAGCTGTACAGAACGCGCAGCCAATTCACAAAAACTGAAGCAGTAAACACAAACACGCATGAAACTGTGGCGGACGAATACGGTCGCACAGACCAGGTACCTAACCTGTCAAAAAGCCGCAGCCGTAAATACCTGTAAGACCGTATGGGTTCCTTAGCAATTGTGCTTGCCCGAGAGCGTACGGGGCGAAGCGTGTTCGTGTCGGGATTCGCGAGAAGGAGGGGTTCACACATCCTTCGCTCTGGCGAGCACCGTGCTTTTGGGGCACCTATGAATAGAAACTGCACGCTGTGGACACTTAGGGTAGCGTGGTTTAAAAGCGCTTTCTTTGCTTCGTTTCTTTGTCGCTTTGGACAAAGAAATGACGTGCCGCCACGCACAGTGGCTAATAGTGATAAAGAGAAAATCCGACTCTCGCAGACCACTACCGCCGAAAGCACCAACCCGGCATCGACCCCGACCACTAACCCCGGCACCGACCACCCCACCCCTGCCCCCCCTACCCCCTCGGCAATACCACCCGCACCGGCAACTCCCGATCATCCATCACGAGGTACTGCTGTCCGTTCCTGTGCGAACGCATACGCCGACGAATTTCATCCTCCGACGCGTCGCCCGGCACCGCCATACACGAGTATTGCCCTTCGCGATTGACCCATTCCACAATCCTGCAGCATTCGCCCCACGCCAGCGGCAGCGTCTCCGACACCCGTGCACCACGCAGCTTGATGACCGGTTGCGCAGCGCTCGCGGAGGCGGCCTCCGGTGCCTTCACCACCGGCCGGTAACCATCATCACGAGACGGCGACGCGATGCGCCCAAATACCTTCGACGAGGTACGCTGAACGCTCGAAGCGGTTTGCATGTGTTCTCTCCAGAATCGACAATGAATCGGCAACTGAGGGAATCGGTTCGAATGACCCCATTGACAGGATCGAATACTAGTCAGGCATCACGCACTGACAATGAACAAAAGAAGGAGAAATCGTGGAGGTTGCGCGGGAACGTCGCACGAACGTGAGTCAGCTTCCCTGTTTCCACTAGAATCCGCGAATGCACAGCGAAACACATAGCGAACCACTCGGCACGACGGCAGGCTCCATCACCCGCCCAACACCACGCCGCAGCTCGCGTAACATTTTGAAAGCACTTGGAACCCGCTCCCGCGCGCGGGCAGGCAAGATTCGCTTCGGCATTACGTGGAAGATGTTCCTCGCGGTGCTGATCGCCTGCCTGACAATTTCCCTCACCATGGGATACGCGCTGCGCCTGAGTTTCGAGAACGGCTTCCTGCATTACGTCCGCGCGCGCGACGCCGGGCGGCTCAACGCCGTCATGGCGAAGGTGACGGCCGAATACGCCGCCCACGGCAGTTGGAATTTCCTGCGTCAGCATCCCGAAGAATGGATAACGCTGCTCGACGCCGCACATGATCAGGCCCTCAGGCAGGAAATGGTCGAGGCGCAAACGAACAAACTTCCAAGCTGGCGCACCTTCCCAGGCAGCGCCAGCGTGCAGCAAATGCTCGGGCCGCTCTCGGGCAACGAAGAAGGTTCGCACTGGGGCATGCGCCTGCCTGTCCCCGCGTTCGCCGACTCGGGCGTGGCGGCAAGCCGCGACCGCAGCGCCGGACGGGACGTGCCATTCGACGAACCGTCCTACGAACGCCCGCCGCGCCCCCTGATGGGTCGCGGAGGACGCGGCGCTCCCCAACCCGCCACGCTCTACGACGCCAACCATGACCTGGTCGCCACGACTGACTCGGAGCCGCCGCCCGACGACGCCCTCAAGCCAGTGGTCTACAACGGCAAGATAGTCGGCTGGGTCGCGGCCAACGCGCCCAATACGCTCTCCGATGCCGCCGATATCGCGTTCCAGGCCCAGCAGGCCCGTGCGACCTGGGAAATCGCCGGCGTGGCCGTGATCGTGGCTGCACTGGTTGCCATGCTGCTTGCGCGGATCGTGCTGGCGCCGGTCAAGCGCCTGATGATCGCGACGCACCGGCTGGCAGGCGGCGACTACACCACGCGTGTTGCCGCCGGGCGCCGGGATGAACTGGACCGGCTCGCGGGCGACTTCAATGTGCTCGCGGATTCGCTGCAGCGCGCGGAACGCTCGCGCCGGGATTTCATCGCCGATATCTCGCACGAGTTACGCACGCCCCTGGCGGTATTGCGCGGCGAACTGGAAGCGATCGAGGACGGCGTACATGCGTTTGATCGCCATTCGCTGGCCTCGCTGCAAACCGAAGTCGCGATGCTGAACAAATTGATCGAAGACCTGTACGAGTTGTCGCTGAGCGATGTCGGTGCGTTGAGCTACCGGAAGGTGCCGGCTGACATCGGACAGTTGGTGCACGCATCGGTCGAAGCGATGCGGGAATCATTCAGGGCCAAGCAAATCGCATTGAGCCTGACGCTGCCGGAGCCGTCGGCGCAAGAATCGGCAAATGGCGCGGCCGGCATGATCTTTCAGGTCGACCCTGCGCGCTTTGTGCAGTTGCTTAAAAACCTGCTGCTCAATTCGTTGCGTTATACCGACCCGGGCGGAAGCGCGTGCGTCTCGGTGACGGTCGGCCCTCGCGGCTGGCAACTCGATATCCAGGACTCTCTGCCGGGCGTACCCGCCGAAGCGTTGCCGCATTTGTTCGAACGTTTATATCGAGTCGATGAATCGCGTAGTCGCCAAAGCGGTGGCGCGGGCCTCGGTCTGGCACTGTGCCGCGCCATCGTGACCGCCCACGGCGGGACCACGATTGCCCGGCCATCACCGCTTGGCGGCGTCTGGATCACCGCGCATTTTGAACCCGAAGGAGGCGTGGCATGAGTACCGAGCGACGCGGCGTTCGAATCCTGATCGTCGAGGATGAGCCGAAGCTGGCGGCGGTCATGGCGGACTATCTGCATATCGAAGGATTCGAAACAACATCGATCAGCGACGGCGCCGAAGTGATCCCGTTCATTCGAACCACCCCACCCTCGTTGATGCTGCTCGACCTGATGCTGCCCGGGCGCAACGGCATGGATATATGCCGTGAGGTGCGGCAGTTCTCGACGCTCCCGGTGATCATCCTGACGGCGCGCGTGGATGAGGCCGATCGTCTGCGCGGCCTCGAAATTGGCGCCGATGACTATGTCTGCAAACCCTTCAGTCCACGCGAGGTCGTTGCGCGAGTGAAGGCCATCCTGAGACGTGCGGCGCCGCCCGCGGCGACAGCCGCACCCGTTGCAACGGGCCTTGAGGTGGACCAGCAATTTCATACCGCACGGCTCGACGGCGAGGAGCTCAAGCTCACGCCGGTTGAACTGCGCATGCTGGCATTGCTGATGAAATCGCCGGGCAGGATCTTCCCGCGTGATTACCTGCTCAACCAGCTTTACGACGATCATCGGGTCGTGACCGACCGCACCATCGACAGTCACATCAAGAACCTGCGCCGCAAACTGCAAGTCGTGCGTCCTGACAGCGAACCGATTGTTTCGGTATACGGCGTGGGGTATCGGCTCGAACTTTAGCGGGCGCTGTTCAACGCCCGCTCCGACCCGGTATGCGTCGTAAGCATTCAAGCACCAGCGGATTTGCTCTCTTCAATGAAGGCGCGAATGACGTCGCTGAAATTGCGATCGGCCGCCAGCCCCAGCCTTTCGCCTCGCTCCGTGTCCCAGGCGCCCGGCCAGCTCCCGACAATCTTTTCGATCTTCGGATCCGGTTGCCAGTCGATCAGCGCGGCCACCTGTTCTCCCGCCACTTCCTTCAGTGCATCGACCATTTCCGTCACGCTGACCGAGAGTCCCGGCATGTTGACGACCGGCCACGTGCCGAGCTCGGCCTGCTCAAGCTCGCAACCAGCGATCAGCGATTCAATGGCCCGCTTCGGTGACAGCAGCCACAAACGCACATCGCCTCTCACTGGACACACTGCTCGTTCGCCATTCAGCGGCTCGCGAATGATGCCGCTGGCAAATGACGATGCCGCTGCATTCGGCCGTCCCGGACGCACGCTGATGGTCGGCAGGCGCAGCACGCGGCCATCGACAAAACCGCGTCGCGAGTAATCGCACAGCAGCAACTCCGCGATCGCCTTCTGCGTCCCATAGGATGACTTAGGATTCAGTGCGGTATCGTCGCGTACGACCTCAGGCAGCGTGCCGCCATACACCGCGACCGAACTGGTGAACAACACCCGCGGCGCGTGTCCAAGCGCGCGGCACACATCGAGCAGCAGGCGCGATGCATCCAGATTAATGCGCATACCCAGTTCGAAATCCGCTTCCGCCTGGCCGCTCACGATAGCGGCAAGATGGAAGATCGCGTGAGTGTCCACGCCGATGCACCGTTCCAGCACGCTGCGATCCGCAATATCGCCAGTTTCGGCTCGCACGCGCTGGTCGCCTAGATCCGGCGGACGCACGACGTCCAGCAGCGTGAGCCCGGTGATCGGCTTACCCATCAGCGTGCCGCGTTCGAGAAGACGGCGCGCGAGCCGTTGTCCGAGAAAACCAGCACCGCCGGTAATGAGAAT
Source organism: Caballeronia sp. dw_19 (assembly GCF_018449515.1). Lineage (GTDB taxonomy): Bacteria > Pseudomonadota > Gammaproteobacteria > Burkholderiales > Burkholderiaceae > Caballeronia. The sequence continues at coordinate 49,920 of NZ_JAAVUQ010000007.1, forward strand.
GTTCATGTCGCCCTCAAGCACGTTGCAGATAAGGTTTGATCCAGCCGAGCCCGTCGGACGTCGCCGCTTTCGGCCTGTATTCACAGCCAATCCAGCCGTCATAATCGAGCGAATCGATCAGGTCGAACAGGTACGGATAATTCAATTCGCCCATGTCCGGTTCATGCCGCTCCGGTACACCTGCAACCTGGATATGTCCGATGCCCGCATGTGCGCGTTTCATGTCGCGCCGGAGTTTGACCGCGAGGTCGCCCTCCACGATCTGGCAGTGGTAACAATCAAATTGCACCTTGAGGTTCGGCGCGCCGATCGCCTCGCAGATCGCTTGCGCGTCGTCCTGGCGGTTGAGGAAAAAGCCGGGGATGTCACGGGTATTGATCGGTTCGATAACGACCGTGATACCGGCTGCGCGTGCGGCGTTCGCCGCCAGTTCGAGGCTCTTCAGATACACCGCACGATGTTTTTCACGCGACTGTTCCGGCGTGATCAGCCCCGCCATTACATGCAGGGTCTTGTTGCCGAGTATGGCGGTATATTCCAGCGCTTTATCGAGTGCACGCGCGAACTCTTCCTCGCGCCCCGGCAGCGAAGCGATCCCGCGCTCGCCCGCCGCCCAGTCGCCCGGCGGTGCGTTGAACAATGCCTGCGTGAGGCCATGTTCGTCGAGCCGTGCCTTGATGTCGGCTGCGGCGAAATCATAGGGGAACAGGAACTCCACGGCCTTGAATCCGTCCTTCGCTGCAGCGGCGAAACGGTCGAGGAACGCGTGCTCGGTGTACATCATCGTGAGGTTGGCGGCGAAACGGGGCATAACATCGACTCCTAAAATGAGTTCAGCGATTCATGAGCTTGGGCAGGCACGAGCCATGTTGAGATATCAACGATTACAAGCATGCCCGTCAACATGCTGTGCGTCAGATCCCTCAGGTAACCATCATGTAAGAGCTCGCAAAGCCCGCCAGATTGCGGATCGACCTGGGGGCCGTAGGCACTACCAGCGCACGTTGAAGGTCTTGCGCAGATCTTCGATGGCGGGCTCGTCGAGCGGCTCAGGAGGCGGTGCGTTGGTCGAGCGCGCGAGCAGCCAAAGCCGTGCGGTTTCCTCAAGCTCTTCCAGCGCGTACGACGCATGGCTGACCGATTTTTCCCAGACCACAGGCCCCAGCCTTTCCAGCAGTACGGCACGCACCTTCGACGCCAGCGCCGCGACTTGTTCAGCGACAATGGGGTCGCCCGGACGCCGGTAAGCGATCAAGGGCACATGGCCGACCTTCATCACGAAGTACGGGGTGATTGGCGGCAAGACGTCGTCGCGGCGCCAGATACCGGCAAGCGTCAAAGCGACCAGATGCGTGGAGTGCGTATGGACAATACCGTGCGCGTTGCTATTGCTCTCGTAGATCCTTCGATGCAGCGCCAGCGTCTTCGATGGCTTACCGCCTGACACGTGATTACCCGCTGCATCGACCTTGGCGATATCGGCCGGATCAAGGCGGCCGAGGCAGGCATCGGTCGGCGTGATCAGCCAGCCGTCGTCGAGCCGTGCGCTGATGTTCCCGGCCGTGCCAACGGTATAACGGCGCTCATAAAGACTCGCGCCCGTCTCGCAGATTTCCTCGCGAATGCGGTTCTCGTTCGTCGACATGGTCACGCGGCTCCATCGAGAGACTTCAGCGCCTTCACGAAGAAATCCTTCGTGCCGAAATTGCCCGACTTCAATGCGAGCGCCAGCGGTTCTTCGCCGATAGACTGCGTCGCCGGCACGCCGGGATCGATCTGTGCGCCAATCCGCAGCGACTTCACGCCAAGCGCCTGCACGACCGCGCCGGAGGTCTCGCCGCCCGCAACAACAAACTTCCGCACGCCTGCATCGCGAAGCCCGCTTGCAATCGATGCCAACGCTTGTTCGACCAGATGCCCGGCTTTCTCGACGCCTAGTTCCTTCTGCACGACCTTGACTTCGTCGGGCGTGGATGTGGCGTAGATCAGCACGGCTTCATCGGCATGTTTCGCCGCGAATTCCATGGCCTGTTCAACCACCGGTTCGCCGCGCGAAAGCGCTAGCGGATCGATACGAAAGCTCGGCTTCGTCGCCCGCCACTCCGCCACCTGCTCGTTGGTCGCCTTCGACGCGCTGCCCGCTAGCACGACCGATTTACCTTCGATCCTGGGCAGATCCGATGCATGGCCCGCTTCAGTCAGCAAGTTCGCCGAGCGGAAATTCTTCGGCAAGCCGAGCGCGATACCTGAGCCGCCTGTAATCAGTTTCAGATCCGCGCACGCTTCACCGAGCACGTAGAGATCGGCATCCGAGATTGCGTCTGCAATAGCCATACGCACGCCATCATTGCGCAACACCGCGATCCTGTCGCGCACGGATTGTGGCCCTTTCGCGATCACGTCGTAAGCGATCAATCCGACCTTCGATTTCGTCTGGCGTTGCAGCACACGCATAAGGTTAGGATCGGTCATGGGCGTGAGCGGATGGTTCTGCATGCCCGACTCATTCAGCAGCACATCACCCACGAACAGGTTGCCTCGAAAGATCGTGCGGCCGTTCTCCGGAAACGCGGGACACGCGACTGTGAAGTCCTCGCCCAGCGCGTCGAGCAGTGCATCGGCGACCGGGCCGATGTTGCCTTTATCGGTGGAGTCGAAGGTCGAGCAGTACTTGAACAGGAACTGACGGCAGCCTTGTGCGCGCAGCCATTCGAGCGCCGCCAGCGATTGCGCGACCGCTTCTTCCGCGGGGATGGTGCGCGATTTCAACGCGACGATCAGCGCGTCCGCTTCAATCTTCGTGTCCGATGCGTCCGATGCGTCCGATGCCGGCACGCCGATGGTCTGCACCGCGCGCATGCCGCCGCGCACGAGCATGTTGGCGAGATCGGTTGCGCCGGTGAAGTCGTCGGCAATGCAGCCAAGCAGTGCTTTGGTCATTATTTGGCCCCCTTCGGTACGTCGATGCCCGGGAAAATCTTGATCACCGCCGAGTCGTCTTCGCCACCGTGTCCGGCCGTCGACGCCATCATGAACATCTGGTGCGCCGCGGCCGACAACGGCAGCGGAAACTTCGATGCGCGCGCGGTATCGAGTACGAGGCCCAGATCCTTCACGAAGATATCGACGGCTGACAACGGCGTGTAGTCTCCTGCAAGAATGTGCGGGACGCGATTCTCGAACATCCACGAGTTACCCGCGCTATGCGTGATGACGTCGTAGAGCGCGTCCGGGTCCACGCCTTCGCGAAGCCCAAGCGCCATCGCCTCGGCCGCCGCGGCAATATGCACGCCCGCCAGAAGCTGGTTGATGATCTTCACCTTCGAGCCCGCGCCATGCTCATCGCCTAGCCGATACACCTTGCCTGCAATCGCTTCGAGCACGTCCTCGCAGGCTTCATAGGCGGACGCGGGGCCGGAGGTCATCATCGTCATTTCGCCGGATGCGGCGCGTGCCGCGCCACCGGATAGCGGCGCATCGAGCATATGCAGGCCAGCCGCTTCCACGCGCTTGCCGAGTTCGATGGCAAACGCGGGAGATACCGTCGCGCAGGCCAGAACGACACCGCCTGGTTTCATCGTGGAAACAGCGCCGGGTTGAGTCTCTGAGCCGAACAGCACGGTCTCCGTTTGCGCCGCATTGACGACAACGGTCACCACGACGTCGCACTGCCCGCCCAACTCAGCCGGCGTAGCGCAGGCAACGCCGCCCTCGCCCGCGAACGCATCGAGCACTTGCGTACGCACGTCGCAAGCATGAACCTTGAAGCCCGCGCGCAACAACGAACGCGCGACGCCCAGGCCCATTGCACCCAAGCCGATCACTCCCACGTTTCTGGACATTTCGTTATCCTTCCAATCAACTGGTCAGCAAATGCCGGCTTCCGCGAGGCGGCGGGCGGCGTTGTAAAGGTGGGTCTGCGCGGCATTGCGCGCAGCCATGGGGTCGCCTGCGCGAATGGCAGCCGCGATCCGCGCGTGTTCCTCGCGGACCTGCCGCGAAAAGTCTTCTCGCAGCGATTCATTGCGGCGAGTAACGAGCGTGCCGGCCTCGAGATACTGGTTCAGGAATGCAAGCGTGGTCAGGAAATACGGGTTGCCGGTGGCACTGGCAATCGCCCGATGAAACTCGACGTCTTCAGTCACGCCGTCCTCGCCTTGCGCGACGGCGACATCGATCTGCGCCAGCTTCGCTTCGATCACGTCCATTTGCGCGTCGGTCCGGCGCATGGCTGCCTCTGATGCGACCTCTGCTTCGATCGCCCGGCGCAGCGCCAGAATCTGCACGACCGCGCCGGGTTCGACCGCTTGCGCGTAATCGATCCGCAGGGGCCTGATCCCCGCCCGCTCGACGATAAACACGCCGCTGCCCTGGCGCGGCTCGACCATACCTTCGTTCTTTAGCCGCGAAATCGCCTCGCGAATCACCGTGCGGCTCACCCCGAACTCCTGCGCGAGCACGGCCTCGGTGGGCAACTTGCCGCTTTTTACGAAGCTGCCCTTTTCGATTTGCAACTGAATTTGCTGCGCGACCGTGTCGCTCAAGGCTTGCGCAGGAATCTTGTCGAACATGCGGCCTCGGATTTGTTGGGTGATGTGGTCATCATACAAATTTCCACACTTATTGAGGCACTAGAGATAACCCTGAGGACGCGCTGTGGCGTTAGCCGATACACCTCGCCGTGTGGGCCGATCGTAATCTTTCTCACATACGCGTGAGAATTGTTCGTTTGGAGGTCGCATGACCACAGCCTACGATGGCAGCCATACAGCGAACCAAGACGGTTGCTCAATTGTCCTCATTTGTCATTTCACGCCGGACTGAAGCATCTCGCGCTGCGGCGCCTATACGATGGCTCCGCGTCGCGACTCCACTGCGCTCGACGCCCTAAAATGAATCCTATAAACATCGTCCAGTTGCTTATCCTCGCCGCGTTATGGGGCGGGTCGTTCCTTTTTATCCGCGTCGGCGTCACCGACTTTGGCGTCGCGCCACTAATGGCGCTGCGGGTGGGTATCGGCGCGTTGTTCCTGCTGATCGTGCTGGTCACGCGCAGGTCCGCGAGCGGCTCTTTTCAGCTACTGCGTACCCATGCATGGCCGCTGTTTGTGGTTGGCATTCTGAACTCGGCCGCGCCGTTCTGCCTGTTCGCTTACGCGGAACTCACGCTGTCAGCGGGCGTGACGTCGGTGATCAACGCGACAACGCCGCTGTGGGGCGCGATCGTTGCGTTCCTGTGGCTGAAGGATCGGCTGAGCGGGCTACGCATCGCCGGGCTCGTGATTGGTTTCGCCGGCGTGGTCGCGCTGGTCTGGAATCAAATGGACGTGGGAACAAGTGCAGCGGCGAGCGTGACGCCGGCAACCACCGCACTTGCCGCGGCCGCTGCGCTCGGCGCCACGCTGCTGTATGGGATCGCGGCGAGCTACACCAAGCGCCACCTCACGGGTGTGGATTCGCTCGCCGTCGCCGCCGGCACGATGACGGCCGCGACCGTCGTGCTGCTGCCGTTCGCCGTGTTCTGGTGGCCGGCCACGCCCATCTCGACGCAGTCCTGGGGAGCGGTCATCGCGCTCGGCGTAGCGTGTACTGGTATCGCTTATATGCTGTTCTTCCGGCTCATCGCGGCAACCGGCCCCGCGCGTACGATCAGCGTTACGTTCGTTATCCCGATCTTCGGCATCCTGTGGGGCGCGCTGTTTCTCTCGGAACACGTATCGCCTGGAATGATCAAGGCGTGTGCCACTATTCTTGTGGGGACAGCCCTGGCTACGGGTGTAATCAAGCGGCTTCCAGGCATGGGTGCGCGACGCGAGGCTCCGGTGAAGTAAGCGCGGGCGGTGGGGGTTTCCTGGCAACCGCGTCGCCCGGAGGGTACTCACGCGTTCACGATCACCTCGAAACCGCCGTAGATCATGCGCTTGCCGTCGAAAGGCATCGCATTGGTGTCGGGCTGCAACCGAGGGTCGGCCATCACGGCTTTCATTCCTTCATCCCTCACCTGACGCGACGGCCAGACGATCCATGAGAACACCACCGTCTCGTCGTCCTTGCGTTTGACCGCCATTGGAAACGACGTCAGCTTCCCTTCCGGCACGTCATCACCCCAGCACTCGACTACATTCAACGCGCCGTTCTCCTTGAAGACCGCCGCCGCCAGTTCAGCATGTTTCCTGTATGTCTCGCGATTCGTCGTTGGCACCGCGACGACAAATCCATCTACGTAAGTCATGAACGCTCTCCGTTTCGTTGTGAATAATTGAGGGGTGAATAGGGACATTGTTCGATCAGATCGCATTGCAACGCCAGGTCACCGCTCTATCCACACGACGTGCAGCGCGTTAGGGAATCGACATGGCTCGCCCACTATTTTCTGAAACGTCGGGGAGGTACGTGTTCCAAGATCCGGTGGCGTATGCTTTCCCGGATGCCGTTTGCTCAGAATCGGCTGGTCGAGCGTGACGGCACGCGCGGCATACACAACATCGCTGCGCGCGCCGAACAACGTATCGCAGACAGGAAACGTCAGGAATGGTCAAACCCCGTTCGAAACAGCGAATTCGCTAGCCGATGAAGCGGACGTGCCGCGTTAAAGTAACGCTTTAGAGCGAAAATAGGCGTGGAGTCGCAGGCAAGCCATTACGGTACGACCCTGTATTCCCAATCGCTGCGAGGCAAGCTCAATCTGGGGCGATCGCTTCAACATCGATCTGCACCCGCGCAGCTAAGAAAACACCATGACCTGCATAATGCTTTTCCAAGCCTTTTGATGACCGAGTTAAACGTGCGTACCCAAGAAACCGCCAGCGATTGTCCCGTATGCGGCAACCTGCTGGCATCGCGTGATGCGGTGTGTCCGCGATGCAAAACGAAACCCGCGGCCGCAAGTGCAGCCGAGTCACCCTCGCCTGAAGCCATGCCGAAAGCGGTATTGCCCGACCGGAACGACGAAAAGCGGACCCCGGTGGATTCGCCCTATCCGAGCGTGTCTGAACCGGAAACTTCTACTTTCGCCTCACAAAGCTCGTCGCACCGGCGCGTCAAATTTGCCGGGGCCGCCGTCATAGCCCTGACTGCATTGATTGCAGGCGCTTCGTACCTGTATAGCGGGTCCGCGCATGACAACCACGACAACCAGGAAGCGAAGCCCGGGACCGGGCCGCTCGCTGAGAGCGGCTTGGCTGTTGCCGGTCAGTCGGGCAGCATCAATGTCCCGGTCACCGCAAAACACGCCTCGATCGATGTGATGGGAACCATCGATGCGGTGCGTTCAGCCATGGTGCGAGGCGAGCTGAACACCGCTCGGCAGCAACTGGCGATGCTTCCACAAGGTGAGGATCAACGTGCCGATGTCCAGCGGATCACCGACGAACTGGTCCAGCGCGAACACGCAAGAGATTCGGCCCTGGGCCTCGCCCGGGCCTGCGAGCAGGCAGGCGACGTGCCGTGCGTCTTGCGATCGGCAGGCGACGCGCTGGCGAGCGACATCTCCAATTCCGAAGCGCGCGACATGCTTCTACGTGCCGTGACGGAGACGGGTTCAACCCAAGCCACTGCCATGAAGGTCAACCAACGGGGCGATTCTCCGATCGTGGCGCATCGGCAATCACTCGAAAAACGTAAGATCCGACGCGAACCGCAGATAGCCGCGAACGACAACGACATCTACGGGAAGCATTGAGTCACGCGCAGTCCGATGCGAGCTGAGTGAAAAACTGCACGATCGCGACAATGAACAGACAACCAAGCACCATCGCCCGGTCGAAATGAAGTGTCTGCGTGGTGTAGCTCAACATGAAGGTGTTCACGAACCACGAACCACGCACCCGCCACGCCAATGACGTTCGCTCCCAGACACAGCAACTCAGCGCAAGTGTTGCTCAGTGAAGCGCTTCGAAGCCGATCATCCGGCGCTCGAGATTGTCCTGACCGAGATGAACACGAACGAACAGGTCCCCGCCATCCAGCGAATGCAGATCGACGTCGGGTGCGCCTACTGGTGCGATCTGCCGGAGGGCGTTGTCTCGGTCCCTATCGTCACTGAACCGTTTGTCTGCTGCTTACCGGAACATCACCGGTTGGCGTCGAACAGGATCATCGATCTGCGCAAGCTGTCGCGGGACGACTTCATCCTTTTCCCGCGTCAGGTCTCACCTCATTACCACGACCTGATCATCGCGCTTTGCGTTGAAGCCGGCTTCAGTCCGCGCATACGTCACGAGGTCCGGCTTTGGCAGACCGTTGTGACCATGGTGGATCGCGCGATGGGCGTCGCGCTGGTTCCTCAGGCGTTGCGCAGTTCTCCGGACAAGGGCGTAGTCTTCAGGCCGATGAAAAGCAATCGCCTTGTCTCCGACGTACTCGCGCTGAAACGCGGTGACCAACCGGAGCCGGGGCCTGCTTTGTTTATTGACTATGTCAAAGAGGCAGCCCTGCGCGCGGCTACCTGAATAATCTAATCGCGGATCGACCTATGAATGCGTGCGGTTGACATGATCACGTCCCCGCAAACGCAAGCTTGATACTCTTAGGTCAGCAGTGTTTATTGGGCTGCGAATAGGGTTGCGATAGCCATCCTGTATCTCCGCGCCCGGAGCAACACACCTGCGCTAAAGGCGTCCGTTAGCGCCTCACCACGATTTCCTAGGCTTGCGGAGCGGAGCGCGCTGCCGCTGCGTAGGGTACGATGCCAGATCGCAAACCGCGCTCAGCACCGGCGCGCTGCGGCACCTTAGCGCCGCTTCTCTCCAATCGTTCATCTGCCGTCTCGCATGACTGCCCTTTCCACATCGTCCAATATCCACCGTGTTTCGTGCATCATTTGCGCATTTAACGAGGCCCCGCGGATCGGCGCGGTGCTGGCCGTTGCAACGGTGCATCCGCTGCTGGACGAGGTTATCGTGGTCGATGACGGCTCAACCGACGGCACCGCCGACATCGTCAGGCGCTTCCCCTCTGTCAGGCTGATTACGTGCCCCGTGAACCGCGGTAAAAGCGCAGCGATGGCCGTAGGTATCGCCGCAGCCCGGAACGCGTTGCTCATGTTGCTCGATGCAGACCTCAAGGGACTCGCCAGCGAACATATCACCGCACTCGCCGCCCCGGTTCTGAATGGCACCGCAGACGTCAGCCTGAGCCTGCGACAGAATAGCCTGCTGCTGTTTCGCGCCATCGGCCTGGATTTCGTTTCGGGTGAACGCGTGGTCAGGAAAGAACTGTTAAGCGAGGCGCTCAAGGAGATTCATCGCTTGCCGCGTTTTGGCATCGAGGTGTTCATGAACAGCCTGATCATCGAACGCCGGCTTTCGATTGCAGTCACCCACTGGCCGAAAGTAACGCAGGCGCGCAAGACTGAAAAACTCGGCTACTGGGCGGGCGTTCGCGCGGAATGGCGCATGATCGCCGACTTGTTGAAAGTCAGTTATCCGCTCGCGCTCCTGTCACAGACATGTCATCTCTTTTCATTAAGAGTCGATCATGCCGGGCATGCGCCATTCTTCGTGAGAATGAAAATCCGAGGCCCACGCGACAACGTGGCTTGAGGCTCCTTCGACGTATTCCTTCAAGGCGTCATTCACGAGCGGCAGCAGGCGTGGCCGCACGGCGGCGCCACGCAAGTGCGAGAAACCCCACGGCGCCCAGCATCAACGGGCAATAGAGCGTCGCGAATCGCCAGAGAACCAGGGCCGTCGCGAGGGACGCTCGCGGAACCCAGGCGGCGAACGCGGCTGCAAGCGCCAGATCGCCACCGCCCCCACCTGCAGGTACGCCGGTCCAGAGTGCCGCATGCAACACCACGGCCTGCACCGCGAGGACAAATCCGAGCGGCAACCGGTACCCGAGTTCCAGCAAGATGAACCATAGCGCGCTATAGCGCAGCAGCCACTGAAGCGTGGTCAGCAGCAACAGTGCGACGAATCGGTCACGAGGCCCTGTGATGAGTAGTCGCCACTGCTGGTGCACGCCGTGGCGAAACTTGTCCCAAAGAGATCGCCGGGCGCGGAACCATGGGACAAGATGCCCCGCTGCGTCAAGTGCACGCGCGACATGGCGGCGGCACATCCAAAGAACGCCCATCAGGATCGCGAGACCTGCCAGGGTTGGGGCAACCGTGGATAAACTCGCCCTCGGGAGCAAATGAGCCAGCGGACCGATCGAGAACAAAAGCGCGATGGGAACCGCGACCCCGAAGAACGTCAGGTCGAGTGCCTGGTCAGCGCCGACAACCGTGGTGGCGATCGCCCACGACGCCCCGGCGCGCTGCAGCAAGCCGATATTGACCCCGTACCCCGCCGCACCGAGCGGAGACACCAGGAACGCGAAATCAGTCACGAGCGTGATCGCAAACGTGCGCATGAATGGAACGCGCAAGCCAAGTGTCGTTTGCATGAGTTGCAGCTTGCCGGCTTTCGCTAGCGCGCTCACGGCGGCGCTGGCAGCGAGCACCAGGAATAGTTCTACCGGGATGGTTCGAAGCCCGTCCAATAGTGCGTGGGATCCAAGTATAAAAGGCACGCCCATTGAGAGACCGACCCCAAGCAAAGCAAACAGGATCGCGACGTTACGTGTATGAGCGCTGGTCACAAGGGCCGCCTGAGCGATTGCGGCTGGGCATCGGAATTAAACATCAGGGAATCATGTCGTGCCGACGGCGCGATCGGATCATCCATCGCGATTTGAAAAATGGCGGACCAGAAAATAGGCATGCGGTTGGATGATCCTTAAAGCAGCGTCATTAGCTCTGCGCGTGCGGCTCAACGCAATCTCCGGCTCGATATAACCGGGACACCGATCGCGGTCGCACCCTCATTCTCCAGCACAATGATGTCAAACACGCTGCGATGCGTCTCGACAAACGCAGGCTTGCCTTTCAGCAACAAGCCGATGGGTTCTGCGCATTGCCAATAAGAACATGTTCAGGATGGGATTGCCCGCGACCTCGTGAGACGGCGCTGAATCCTGCTGCGATTCATGCCTCGTGCGACGGTTAAGCTTACAGCGCACGAGCGTTCGCCGCCCCGCGCTTCGATTAGCCTGGAAGTCCTCGCGTCACAGAACGGTCGTCTGACCCGCGTAGCTTCACAACGTGCCCCGTTCGAATGTTTTTATGTTCCCGCTTCAACACTCCACTGCCACGTTCAGCGCATGCTCACGTGTGAGGATCGGAACGAACGTGCCGATTATCCGAGTGCTGGCCTGCCGCTTTTAATTATGTGCCCAGCGCGGAAAATTAATATTTTTGATCGGCGAATGGTGGGGCTAGAGTTAGCGAAGCTCGACAATCAATGAAAGGAGATGCAATGGTCTTTTATCACCATGGTGCGGCTATTCAACCGTCGGTAACAAGACTAGGCAACACGTTTCTCGCACGCGCTTCCATCCTGGAGGAAGATGGCGAAGCGACCTCTCTTGGCAATCTTGGACAGTTCGCCAATCGTGACTGTGCCTTCGAGTTTGCTGTGCGTAGCGCCACAGCGTTCGTAGATGGCGAGCCCTTGCCACGGTCTCCGTTTGAGCAACCACGAACCAAATAAACCGAGAGGCAGCCGCTCAGGTTTCGCTTGGCGCCAGAGACATTCAGTAAAACGTTATTGCGCATCCGAACGAGGTATGCAGAAAGTACAGAAATGGCTGGCGCAGAACCGAAGGATCATTGGTTCGGCCCCAGCCAGATCGACCGCCAGAAGGCAGGCTCTGCGCGTTCAAGATCGCCGCCAGCTCGTTAGGTCCTGTTCAACGTCTGCTGCACAAGAAGTATTGGACGAGCAGCGTGCGCATGCTATTGCATCGACAAGGAACCTGCGTCGCCTTTCATCCTCAACACGGCGGCTTGAGCCGGCGCTGCGAGGTTTTGCTCGGCAAGGCTGGCCTTAAGCACGGTGACCTGGTTTTCAGTTCCCTGATCGAAGTCTGCATCGAGTTCGCTGATGCGACGGTTGTACCAGTTGACCACGCAGGCCTTGTCCTTGCAGTTGTGCTGACGCCACTGCCACTGCTTGACGCGGTCGTCTTCAAAGGCTGCTGTGTCGGGCGTAACGTCTTTTGCGCGCTTGTAGGAGATCGCCAGCTTGTCGTCGAGAGACGATAGTTCTGGATCGTTGCAAACGAGCTTTTCCGAGCTTGAGACCTTCTTGCCGCAATGAAAGCTTGCGGCCTGAGCGGATCCGGAAAAACCGCCGCCCAACAGCAGTAACGCCAGCGTGGCGGTCCCGGCAGCACGCCTCATGCTGAACAGTTTCGATTTCAATTTTCCTGACTTGGTCATTCCTGCCCCCGTTGATCCATCGTTGAAGTTGCGTTGATCGAACACGATGCCTTCCATTCGCTCGGCTAAGTTTTTTGAGCAGTAGCCTTGAAACGAACGGTCGCGCGCCGACTCCCCGAAGCATGTCTGATGACGCGTAAATGTTCGCGTTTCATCGCTCGCGTTTCCGATATCTGTCGCCAGGTGTGGTTCGCCGTCGCCGATGCGAGAGCGGTTCTTGGGCGCATGCCTGTGGGCTGAGTTCGTTAAGGGGATGATCCTAGTTTTTAAGCGAACGAACCGATCGAAAAGGAGGCGACCTTCTCAAGGCCTTACGCAATATTTCACGCGTGTGTGTGGGGATTTTTTCGTCTTTTATTTGGATCCGCCACAACCGGCACGGCACTAGTCCGAGACTAAGATCGCCTTTCCTCGACCCGATAGCGGTTTGGGCTAATATGCCGGGGGGGCGGTTTTGGGGTTGGTGATCGGGGTCTATGCCGGGGTGGTCGGTTCTGGGGTTAGCGGTCGGGATCTATGCCGGGTTGCTGCTTTCAGTGTTAGTGGTCTGCGAGAGTCGGATTTTCTCTTTATCACTATTAGCCACTGTGCGTGGCGGCACGTCATTTCTTTGTCCAAAGCGACAAAGAAACGAAGCAAAGAAAACGCTTTTAAACCACGCTACCCTAAGTGTCCACAGCGTGCAGTTTCTATTCATAGGTGCCCCAAAAGCACGGTGCTCGCCAGAGCGAAGTATGTTTGAAACCCTCCTTCTCGCGAATCCTGACACGAACACGCTTCGCCCCGTACGCTCTCGGGCAAGCACAATTGCTAAGGAACCCGCACGGCCTTACGGGTATTTACGGCTGCGGTTCTTTGACAGGTTAGCTACCTGGTCTGTGCGACCGTATTCATAGGCCACAGCTTCATGCGTGTTTGTGTTTACTACTTCCCTTTTTTTGAATTGGCTGCGCGTTCTGTACAGCTATTTTCGTCGGTTACGGCCTTACTCATTCTGCAGCATTGTTTCTTGGCGAGTTGGCTACATGGTTCGTTATGCGTAAAAATTCGGTGGGTGGTTCACGCGGATAGCGCGGGGTGGTCCTTGGGCAGGTTCAATCACTGGTGGCGAAGCGTGTGGGTATCGGTGTTCGGAGAAAGAGGGGTTCACACATCCGTGGCTCTGGCGAGCACCGTGCTTTTGGGGCACCTATGAATGAAAACTGCACGCTGTGGACACTTAGGGTAGAGCGGTTAAAGCGCTTTCTTTGCTTCGTTTCTTTGTCGCTTTGGACAAAGAAATGACGTGCCGCCACGCACAGTGGCTAATAGTGATAAAGAGAAAATCCGACTCTTGCAGACCACTAACACTGAAAGCAGCAACCCGGCATTGACCCCGACCGCTAACGCCGAAAGCATCAACCCCGCCCACTACCCCCAAGAACCGACCACCCGCCATAAACCCCGACCACTAACACCGAAAGCAGCGCCCCCTGCCCATCGAGCGCCAGCAGACCATCCCCCAGTGCGAACGAAAACCAATCCCCCAATAACCTGCAAAAACCTCCGCGAACGCCAACGCGGAACCTGCCGATCATGCACCCTACGACCGCCCCTCCACCCAAGCCAGGCATCATCCCACTCGCGCGTAATAAAGGTTCTGCGGATGCTTCGCCTCGGCGAAGAAGAACCATCGTTCCGCCACCAGACCGGCGTACTGCACGAGACACGCCGCAGCCAGCAGGACAACAGAAATGCCGATCGAATGCACGCCCGCGCCCAACGCCATCAGCACGACGGGCGCCACGAACGCCGCCACAAGAAATCCCCACTTGACCCCGCGCAGCGTGCCCGCCGATTTACCGTGAAAGAACTCGCGCAGATTGAATGCGCCAGCCGTGAAACCACGCGATACCTGCACGACCTTCGCGTTCTTGATACCGGTCGCGCTCTGCACGGTGGACTTCGGCCGCAGTCGCGCATTACGCACGAGCGACGCCGACCGGCTCGCGCAACCAGCAAGCGTCAGCGCGCACGCGCAGGCGGCAAGCCCCGTGGTCAGTGCAGGCGCGAACCACGCGCTCAAAGCGGTAACCAGCGTGAACCCGGACGCACAACCAAGCAGGACGAAGTTGGCCAGCGTGAGCGGCGTGGCCCACTCCTGGAGAAAGCGCAGGCATGCATAGATCATGGCCGAGCAGACAAAGAGCGCGGCACTCGCGAGCACGCCAAGCGCCCCCAACGCAAGCGACCACGGCGAGCCGAACCAGTGCGCGACACCGTAGAAAAACGCGCACGCGAGAAACGCCGGCAGACAGAGGCATTCACGCGATAACCACGAGGTCCGCCACATCGCGACCGCCCGCCACGCACGTTCAGGATGCCCGAGATGGAAGAACGAGGCGATGAGACCAAGCCCACCAAGCGCCACAGACAAGGCGGCGCCGGTGACATAGAACGCCATTGGCGGCGCAGTGAGAAGGCCAAGATGCGCCGCCATCTCCACGCCTACAAGCGCGATCAACAGGCCCTGCGCCGCACCGCTTAGCGTGGTGAGAAAGACGACTGAGAAAGCGGGGTTCATTGGGGAGTCCTTTAGATGCGCGTCGCGACCGACGCGAGATGCAATTGCCCACGCTCAAGTTGTGCGTCCACGGTTTTCGGCATGGACTCAGCCGCGCCCGTCTTGCACGAACACTCGCCTTCCCCGCACCCCGAAGCCGACGTCATCTTGCGCGGCAAATAATGGTTCGCGGGCTTCGTGTCCCATTCAGGCATCAACTGATAACCACCGCGCTCCCTGATCGCTTTCGACACCACGGATTCGGGATCGTGAATGTCCCCGAACAATCGCGCGGAGGTCGGGCACGCGAGCACGCACGCCGGTTGCCGATCCCGATCGGAGAGGTTTTCATCGTGGATACGATCCACGCACAAGGTGCACTTCGTCATCTCCTTGCGCTCTTCGTCCAGTTCGCGTGCGCCGTACGGACAGGCCCACGCGCAGTACTTGCAGCCAATACATTTATCGAAGTCCACCAGCACGAGCCCGTCTTCCTTGCGCTTATAGCTCGCACCGGTTGGACACACGGGTACGCACGGCGGGTCCTCGCAGTGCAGGCACGACTTCGGGAAATGGATAGTCTCAGCGTTCGGATAACTGCCCGCCTCGAAGCTCTGGACACGATTGAAGAACGTGCCGGACGGATCGGCGTCGTAGGGATTCAGGTCGGCAAGGCTGCCCGACTCGCCCGATGTATTCCACTCCTTGCAACTCGTCACGCAAGCGTGGCATCCCACGCAAACGTTCAGGTCGATCACCAGCGCCATCTGAGTCATTGCATGTCCTCTTGCTTATTGGAGTCACTCTGGGAGTCACTACTTGCGCCCTACCGCGCCGCGCAGCCGTGCCGCGAATTCGCCTTGCCCCGCGAAGTAGGTCTGCACGATCCGCGATATCACACCGTTCGAACCCGGCAGCGCACGCATGGCGTCGAACTGCGGCAGCGTGTGCTGCGCGTCGGCCTCGGCCGGATAGATCCGAACACGCACGTCGTACCACGCAGCCTGTCCTGTTATCGGGTCCGAGTTCGAGAGTCGCCCGGCGGCTTCATTCCCCTTGTCGACGCCGGGCAGCTCGTCGGTGATCAGGTGATTGAGCAGGAAACCACGCTGCGACTCGCTTGCGTTCGCGCCGAGGTTCCACGCACCCGACGCCTTGCCGATCGCATTCCAGGTCCATACCGTCCCCGGCTCAACCGTTTCGCTGAAGCGAGCCATGCAGCGCACGCGGCCCCACTGCGACTCAACGTAAATCCAGCCGCCGTCCGCAATGCCGTTCTCGGCAGCCATCAACGGATTCATGTAGAGATAATTCTCGCCATGGATCTGACGCAGCCACGCATTCTGCGAGTCCCATGAGTGATACATCGCCATCGGCCGCTGCGTCACTGCGGCCAGCGGGAAACGCTCGAGATCGGTCGAGTTGCTTTCAAGCGGCGCGTACCAGAACGGCAGCGGATCGAAGTATTTTTCGACCCGCTCGCGCAAGTGATCGGGAGGCTGCCGGCCTTTCGTTCTCCCTTGCGCCGCGAGACGAAACTTCTGCATGACATCGGAGTAAAGCTGGATGACGATGGGTTCGCGAAACTTGCGAAAGCCGTTCGCAACAGCCCAGTCCAGATACGGCCCGTTGCAGTTACGCATGTACTGCAAGTGTTCCGGCATCACGTGATGGAACACGCAGTTGTTCTTCGCGTACTGTTCCCATTGCTTCGGATTCGGCTCGCCGACCAGCGCCTTATCCCCATCTTTGCCCCGCCATCCGATCAGGAAACCTACCCCCGAATCGGGCGTCGTCGTGTAATTGACCACGAAGTCAGGATAATCACGAAAGCGCCGCGTGCCTTCGGCCGTGGTGAATGCCGGAAACTTCAGCCGCGACGCCAGTTCGATCAGCACTTCCTGGAACGGCTTGCACTGTCCCGAAGGCGGCACGACCGGCACGCGTACGGAATCGGCCGGACCGTCGAATTCGGAGATCGGGCGATCGAGCATCGACATCGCGTCGTGGCGCTCAAGGTAAGTCGTATCCGGCAGGATGAGGTCGGCGAACGCCGTCATCTCCGACTGGAACGCGTCGCACACCACGAGAAACGGAATCTTGTAGTCACCGTTCGCGTGTTTGTCGACGAGCATCTCGCGCACCTTCGTCGTATTCATCGACGAGTTCCAGGCCATGTTGGCCATGAAGATCATGAGCGTGTCGATGGGGTACGGGTCCCCTCGCCATGCGTTGGTGATCACGCTATGCATCACACCATGCACGGCAAGCGGGTACTCCCACGAGAACGCTTTATCAATGCGAACGGGGCCGCCGTTTTCATCGATGAAAAGATCTTCCGGCGCGGCCGGCCAGCCCAGCGGTCCCGATGCAAGCGGCGTGTTCGGCTTGACGGCGTCGGGGCTGTTCGGCGGTTTCGCCGATGGCGGCACGGCACGCGGGAACGGCGATTTATGTCGAAAGCCACCGGGCCGGTCGATCGTACCCAGCAGCGACATCAGCACCGCGAGCGCACGGATCGACTGGAAGCCGTTGGAATGTGCAGCGAGCCCGCGCATGGCGTGAAACGCGACGGGGTTGCCGGTGACGGTTTCGTGGGTCTCGCCCCACGCATCGGTCCATCGAATGGGCAACGTGATCCGGTGATCGCGGCTCGTCTGGATCATCTCCTGCGCGAGACGGCGAATGGTGCCAGCGGAAATGCCGGTGATATCGGCTGCCCACTCGGGCGTGCAATCCGCTACGCGCTCGCGCAGCAGCGTGAATGACGGCGCAACGGGCGAACCGTCCGCTAGCGTATAGCGGCCATCGAGCGCGGGTGTCACGCCAGGTGAATGATGTGGCACGGCGCGCGCCGCCTCAGCATCCCACCACGCATGATTTTGCGGAAACAGCGGATTGCCGACGGGTGTATCCGGGTCGCTCACGAACAGGCCGAAGTTCTCACTCTGTTCGTTAAGATCGACGAGGTCAGCCGCGTTCGTATAGCGGCGCACGAACTCGTGGTCCCAGGCATCAGCCGCAATCAGCTCGTGGAGAAACGCCATGAACAAGGCGCCGTCGGTGCCGGGCTTGATCGGTACCCATTCATCGGCAATGGCGGCGTAACCGGTGCGTATAGGATTGATCGCGATAAAGCGTCCGCCCCCGCGCTTGAACTTCGAGATGGCGATCTTCAGCGGATTCGAATGATGATCCTCCGCCGTGCCGATCATGAAAAACAACTTGGCGCTGTCGAGATCGGGACCGCCGAATTCCCAGAAGGAACCTCCGATCGTGTAGATCATGCCGGCCGCCATGTTCGCCGAGCAAAAACCGCCATGCGCCGCATAGTTAGGCGTACCGAACTGTTTGGCGAAGAGGCCCGTCAGCGCTTGCATCTGATCGCGCCCGGTAAAGAGCGCGAACTTCTTTGGATCGGTGGAGCGGATGCCGGCAAGGCGTTTTTCGAGCGTATCGAAGGCGACTTCCCACGACACCGGTTCGAACTGCGCGCTGCCACGCTCGGCGTCCGCTCGGCGCATCAACGGCTGCGTGAGGCGAGCGGGCGAATATTGCTTCATGATGCCGGACGCGCCCTTCGCGCAGATCACGCCCTGGTTGAGCGGGTGTTCCGGGTTGCCATCGATGTAACGCACTTCGCCTTCGCGCAAATGCACGCGAATGCCACAGCGACAAGCACACATGTAGCAGGTGGTCGTCTTGATCTCAAGCCGCTCGTTCTGCGTGCGGGCGTGATGTTCCATGCTGGGTCTCCCTCGCGGCTTCCGGTATGTCCAGGCGGTACCTATCCGATCCTGACCATCCTAATCGCCGTTGGTCACCAAGGGAAATCGCGATTTGCGAGAGCAACTATCCGCTACGCTGATGGTTTCAATTTGCCTGCAATTGCACGATCAGTGCGCACGGATCGAAACCGTGATCAGCGAGATCGTCAGGGAGTCTGCTTGAGGATAGCGTCCATGAGTCCCGGGAACCTGCTGTCGAGTTCGGCACGTCGCAACGTGTTCTGATGAACCGTGCCGGCCACGCGCGTCTGGACGAGGCCCGCCTCGCGCAAAATGCGAAAGTGATGGGACATGCTTGATTTCGGGCGGCCGCCGTCGAGCTCCCCGCAGGTGGCTTCGGTGACACGCGACAAATGCAGCACGATGTCAAGACGCACCGGGTCGCTCAAGGCGTTGAAGATCCGCTGGAGGGTGAAGCCCTTTGGGCTGGGATGGTTATATATGCGCATACGGCAGATGGTACCGGTTTCTGTGATAATCATAGTTCGATTTATATCGAACTATCGAACTAAATTATTCCACGGAGCCTGCCCGATGCCCACGTTATTCGAATCCTTCAAACTCAAAGACATCTCGTTGCGCAACCGCATCGCGATCCCGCCGATGTGCCAATACTCCGCTGTCGATGGCTTGATCAACGACTGGCACCGCGTGCATCTGGCTGCTCTGGCGCGCGGTGGCGCTGGCCTGGTTATCGTCGAGGCGACGGCTGTGTCGCCTGAAGGCCGCATTACCCCGGGCTGCACCGGCATCTGGAATGACGAGCAGGCGCAGGCGTTCGCGCCCGTCGTTGCGTCGATCAAGGCGGCCGGCGCCGTGCCGGGCATCCAGATTGCCCACGCAGGTCGCAAGGCCAGCGCCAACCGTCCTTGGGAAGGCGACGACCATATCAGCGAAGACGATCCGCGCGGCTGGGAGACCATCGCGCCGTCGGCTATCGCCTTCGGGGCTAACCTGCCCAAGGTGCCCAAAGCGATGACACTCGACGACATCGCCCGCGTGCGCCAGGATTTCGTTGATGCCGCAAAACGAGCGCTCGATGCGGGTTTTGAATGGCTGGAGCTGCACTTCGCCCACGGCTATCTCGGTCAGAGCTTTTTCTCGACGCACTCCAATCAACGCGACGATATCTACGGCGGAAGCCTCGAGAACCGCAGCCGCTTCATGCTGGAAACACTGGCCGCAGTGCGCAAAGTATGGCCCGAGCACCTGCCGCTGACGGCTCGCTTTGGCGTCATTGAATATGACGGCCGCGATGAGGAAACCCTCGCGGAATCCATCGAGCTGGCAAAGAATTTCAAGCGTGAAGGGCTGGACATGCTCAGCGTCAGCGTGGGGTTCTCCACGCCGACAGCCAACATCCCGTGGGCTCCCGCGTTCCTCGTGCCGGTTGCGCACCGGGTACGGCGCGAAGCGCAGTTGCCCGTCTCGTCGGCGTGGGGAATCGATACACCGGAACTCGCCGATAACGCAGTCCGCGAAGGCCAGCTCGATCTCGTGATGGTCGGCCGCGCCCATCTCGCCAATCCTCACTGGCCGTACTACGCAGCGAAAAAGCTCGGCGTTGCACGTCCTTCGTGGACGTTGCCTGCGCCTTACGCGCATTGGCTCGAACGCTACGCAGTGAGCTAAGACGCGTCGGCAGGCTACGCTTCCCGCTTAGTCACAACAGCTCTTATACAAGCTCCGGCTCGCGTCGCGAAACCGCACTCCTCACCTTGAGCGGCGCGCCGGGCCGGCGCGGCCGCTCCGAAGCGGACGCATCGCCGCGCAACGTAAACACCGCCACCGCGTCACGCAACGAATTGGCCTGCTCGGCAAGCGCATGCGCTGCCGCGGAGGCTTCCTCGACGAGCGCGGCATTCTGCTGCGTGACCTCGTCCATCTGCGTGACGGCCGTATTGACCTGTTCGATCCCCGTGCTCTGCTCCTGTGACGCCGATGAAATCTCGCCGACGATATCCGTCACACGCTGCACCGATCCCACGATCTCCTCGATGATCCGCCCCGCGTCGCCAACGAGTGCGGAGCCCGCATTGACGCGGTCGGTCGACTGGACGATCAATGCCTTGATTTCCTTCGCTGCCGTTGCGCTGCGCTGCGCGAGCGTGCGCACCTCGGCGGCGACCACGGCGAAACCGCGCCCTTCCTCGCCCGCGCGCGCCGCTTCCACGGCCGCGTTGAGCGCAAGGATGTTGGTTTGAAACGCGATGGCGTCGATCACGGCGATGATCTCCTCGACCTTGCTCGAACTATCGGCGATTCCGTGCATGGTTTCCACGACCTGACCCATCATCACGCCCCCGCGCGAAGCGGTGTGCGAGGCCGCGTCCGCAAGCGTGGATGCCTGTCGCGCGTTCTCCGCGTTCTGGCGGACCGTGCCGGTGAGTTCTTCCATGCTGGCCGCCGTTTCTTCAAGCGATGCCGCCTGCTCTTCCGTGCGCGACGAGAGGTTCAGGTTGCCCGATGCGATCTCGGCGCTGGCCGTCGCCACGCCCTCGGCGTTCTCACGAACCTTCGCGACCACTTGCGACAAACTCGACTGCATGTCCTTCAGTGCCGCGAGCAATTGCGCGATCTCGTCCTGGCCGCTGGAGTCAAAGTCCATCGACAGATTGCCGGTCGCAACAGCCTGTGCGCAGCGCAACGCGTGGCCAAGCGGTCGCGAGACCGTCCGGCTGAACATGACGCCGCCGATCATCGCGAGTGCGAGCACCGCCAGCATCAGCGCGACGCTGATTTCGGTCGCATGGCGCGCATCGACAGCGGCCTTCGCTGAAACTTGCGCACTGTCAGCCGCGATTTTCTGGGCGGCCTGTTCAAGCAGCGCCGACGGTTCGCGGTCCACGCCGGCCACGGCTTTATCGCCGGCGGAGGGTTCGAAGCCAGCGGACTTGAACGCCTCGAAGCCCCTGCGATAACCCTCGCCCATCGAGGCGTGCGCGATCGCAAAGCGCTCGATCAGCGTGCGGCTTTCACCTTCCGGCAGCTTCGTCCTGAGATCAGCCGCGAGCGCGCCGACGGTCTTTTCACGGGTCTGGAAAGCGGACCAGTATTTGTCGAGCTGTGCCGGGTCCTTGCCGCGCAACAATGTGTCCTTCCACTCCTGGACTTGCAGCTTGAACGCGACAAGCGTGGCGGACACCATCCGTTCGTTCGCCACGTTGTCCTGCACCGTGGTTCCGTAGGCGTTGATCGACTGGTTGAGGGCGAAGATGCCATACAGCGCGCCCGCGAACATCAGCAGCAGCGCGACGGTGAAGGCAAGAGGGATTTTGAGGCTGAGCTTCATCGATGGTTCCCGGATTCGGCAAGCCGCGACCGGAGCGCGCGGTTGGACTACTGCTTATCGGTCCATTCGCATAAAACTGAAGGGGCACAGCCGCTGGGCAATGACCGTGCAACGACCCCGGTTACCGAATCCGATAGAACACGATTTTTCACCATCGCTTTGGCGCGCGTTCTACTAATAATCAGACAATAACGTGCTTCAAATTTTCCAATGCCGTAATCCAGCACTTGCCATCAATAAGCGACTTCGCGACACGTATCGAGCGTTGTCGTCTGCGTCATTTGAGAGGCACCGAAAATTGCTATGCATCATCACGACGGGTGACTGTCGATGCCGGAGTCTGCGAGGGTTGGTGTGGTGCCCAATGGCGCTTGCGCCTGCACCACGGTTACGGCAATGACGTAATAAATGTCATCTGCACTGCAGCCGCGTGACAGATCGTTGGCAGGCTTTCGAAGGCCCTGCAATAGCGGGCCGATCGCCTTTGCCCCGCCTACCCTTTCTGCCAGCTTGTAGCTGATATTGCCGGCCTCCAGACTCGGAAAGACCAGCACGTTGGCCCGGCCGTGCACGTTCGAGTGATCTATCTTGCGTTCGGCGATCTCGGCGACGAGCGCCGCGTCGAGTTGCACATCGCCATCGATAGCAAGCTTTGGGCGCTGCTGCCTGACCAGGCGCGTTGCCTCCACCACCTTGTCGACTGCCGCATGCCGGGCGCTTCCGCTCGTCGAAAATGACAGCATGGCCACGCGCGGTTCATCCATCAAAAGGTTCTGCGCGCTATCTGCTGCCGCCATGGCGATCTGCGCCAGCTCATCCGCATTGGGGTCCACTACCAACCCGCAATCGGAGAAGATAATCCCACCCTTGAGCGTGTGGAAAGGTTCGCACAACATCATCAGAAAGAAGCTGGAAACCAGCTTGAACGATGGGTTAATGCCGATGATCTGGATAGCGGTTCGGACCACGTCGGCAGTGGTGTGTACTGCACCGGACACCGAACCATCGGCATAACCCAGCCGGACCATCAGGTTGGCAAAACAGAGGGGCTTTAGCACTTCCCGCTTTGCCTCGTCCAGCGTCATGCCCTTGCCGGATCGCAGCTCGAAGAGGCATCGGTACAAGGATGGACCGAGCGGTGAAGTGGATGGGTCCACCAGTTCTATTCCGGCCAGATCGATACCCTGACTGGCCGCCACTTGAAGAATGTGCGGGACATCCCCCACCAGAATCACGCGGGCAATGCATTCCACGGTCACGCGTTGCGCCGCCTGAAGAATCCGCGGGTCCTCCGCCTCGCTCAGTACGATGCGCATAGGATGAATGCGGGCGCGCTCGATGATGCGGTTAATCGGCTTCATGGATTACTCGGTCACGGTTGCCAAAGACGGCCGGCTGATGCTGGAAACGGCAGCAGTCCGTTTCCAGCATGTCAGGTTCCACGAGAGCCTTAGCCCCCGGAAGCTGGAAGCCTCACACGTAGTCTTTGTACTTATCGAGCAATCGCACGGGCTTGGCGAGCGCATCACGACGGAACGGGTCTCCGAGTTCTCGCGTACACATGATTTCGATGATGGTGGTCTTGCCGTGATTCATCTGCAAATCGATCGCACGCTTGAGCGCAGGGCCGACATCCTCAAGCCGATTCACCACGATCCCTTCAGCGCCCATCGCCTTGGCAATCTCCGCAAAGCTTTGGTTATCCAGCTCTCCGGCCACGAAGCGCCGGTTATAGAAGTCGACCTGATTCTTCTTCTCCGCGCCCCACTGCCGGTTATGAAACACCACCGCCGTCACCGGGATGTTGTGACGCACGCAGGTCATGGTTTCCATCAGGCTCATGCCCCAGGCGCCGTCGCCGGCATAGGACACCGCCGGCCGGTGAGGTGCTGCCACCTTCGCCCCGATGATGGTCGGGAACGCGTACCCGCAATTGCCCCAGCTCATCGCGGCAAAGAAGCTGCGCGGCTTGTTAAAGCGCAGGTAACTGTTGGCCACCGAGTTGATGTTGCCTATATCCGTGGACACCATCACGTCCTCAGGCATCGCCTTTTCCAGTTCGCGCAGCACCTGACGCGGATGCAGATACTGCCCACCGCCCAAGGGCCGCTCGTGCTTCTGCTCCTCGATCATGTCCAGGCTGTAGGCATCGCGCTCATGGGTCCACTCGTCGAGTTCCTTCTCCCATGCCGCCTTCTCGGCCGCGATCTGGCGGGCGCGCTCTTCACGCGTGGCATCGCTTGCCAGCGTGCGCCCATCGAGCCGCTGGCTCAGTGCAATGGCGGCCGCTTTCGCATCACCACAGATGCCCACCGAGATCGTCTTCACGAGCCCAAGCATCTTGTGATCGGCATCGATCTGGATGATCTTCGCGTCCTTGGGCCAGTAGTCCATGCCGTGCTGCGGCAACGTGCCGAAGGGTCCAAGACGCGAGCCGAGCGCGATCACCACATCGGCTTGCGCCAGCAGCTTCATGGCAGCCTTGGAGCCCTGATAACCCAGCGGGCCGCACCACAGCGGATGCTTCGCCGGAAACGAATCGTTATGCAGGTAGCTGTTGACCACCGGCGCCCCGAGCCGCTCGGCCAGCGCCTGGCACTGTTCGATGGCATCGCCCATCACCACGCCACCGCCCGAGATGATCACGGGGAACTTCGCCTGTGCGATCAGCTCGGCCGCTTCGTTGAGGCTCTGTTCGCCGCCCGGGCCGCGATCCAGATTCTGCGGTTTCGGGATCTCGGCCTTGATCTGACCATAGAAGTAATCGCGCGGGATATTGAGCTGGGTCGGCCCCATCTCGGCCTTGGCGCGATCAAAACACCGGCCGGTGAATTCAGCCATGCGCGCCGGATGCGTAACGTGGCCCTGATACTTGGTGAACTCCTGGAACATCGGCAACTGGCGCGCTTCCTGGAAGCCGCCCAGCCCGATGCCCATGGTGCCGGCCTCAGGCGTCACGATCACCACCGGGCTATGCGCCCAGTAAGCCGCAGCAATAGCGGTGACGCAGTTGCTGATACCCGGTCCGTTCTGGCCGATCACTACGCCATGGCGCCCGGAGACACGTGAATAGCCATCGGCCATGTGGCCCGCACCCTGTTCGTGAACCACGGGAATCAGACGAATACCGGCTGGCGCGAAGATGTCCATCGCGTCCATGAAGGCCGAGCCCATGATGCCGAACATCTCGGTGACGCCGTTGGCGGCGAGCGTTTCAACGAACGCTTCAGACGGGGTCATGGCCTGGGGGCCGGTGCGCGCGACAGTAGTGGAAGCGCTGCTGGCTACGGGGTCTTGCTCGCTCATGGTGGTGTCTCCGGGTTTATCTATAAAACGGAACGTATTGTTCCGAAATGTACAGTTCATGAGGAAAGATAAAATAAGATGAACCCGTCGTCAATCCACATTTACAATAAACGGTATGATTTGTATCTAAAAAAGAAGAAAGCTATGATGAGCGCAAGTAAGCCGACTGCCTGGATGAACGCGTCGCAGCGGTGACACAAGAGAGGAGACGGAAGTGATTGATGGTGCGACCAGCGGAATAAGCGCAGTGAACAAGCCAGACAAGATGGTCGCGGTACGGGATGTGTTCGGCATCGATTCCGACCTGATGGTGCCCGCCTTCAGCGAACCCGACGACCACGTTCCGGAAATCGATGCGGTTTATCGCTTCAACCCGGAAGTGACGACCGCGATCCTCGCGGGCTTCGCCCGTAACCGCCGGGTCATGGTGCAGGGGCTGCATGGCACGGGCAAATCGACGCATATCGAACAGGTGGCGGCCCGGCTCAACTGGCCGTGCGTGCGCATCAATCTGGATGGTCATATCAGCCGCCTCGATCTGGTGGGAAAAGATGCGATCGTCGTGCGCGACGACATGCAGGTGACGGAGTTCCAGGAAGGCATCGTGCCGTGGGCGCTGCAGCGGCCGGTCGCGTTGATCTTCGACGAATACGACGCCGGCCGCCCCGACGTGATGTTCGTGATCCAGCGCATCCTGGAACGTGATGGCAGGTTCACCCTGCTTGACCAGAACCGCGTGATCCGTCCGCACCCATACTTCCGTCTGTTCGCCACCAGCAATACGGTGGGTCTGGGCAACATTAACGGCCTGTATCACGGCACCCAGATGTTGAACCACGCGCAGATGGACCGCTGGAACGTGGTCGCCACGCTCAATTACCTGCCGCGCGCGGAAGAAACGGGGATCGTGCTCGCGCGCGTGCCCGAGCTTGCCGACGACGCCGGCCGTGCACTGATTGAATCGATGGTGAGCGTGGCTGAACTTACGCGCAAAGGCTTCACGACCGGCGATGTATCGACGCTTATGTCGCCGCGTACGGTGATTGACTGGGCGGAAAATTGCCAGATCTTCCACGATCCGGCGCGTGCCTTTCGTCTGACGTTCCTCAACAAGTGCGACGAGGCTGAGCGGCCGATCGTCGCCGAGTATTTCCAGCGTTGCTTTGGCAAGGAGCTGGACGACACGTCCGAGCGAAAGAGCCTCGCAACGGAGTCTCGCTGATGGAAATGGATAGGCACCGCGAGCAGCGCGAGAATCTGTGCGCATCGGCGGTACGTGCCCTCACAGGCGACGCGGCGCTCGACTACCGCAACGGCCGCTTGTGCCGCGACCTGCGCCCGCTGCCGCTCAATGCGCCGCATCTGCGCCGCGATAGGATGGCGAACAGGCTGGACTGCCTGCGCGGCGCGGCCGATGGTGCCGCCCTGCGTCTGATGCGCTCCGATGCGACCCTGCATAGCCGGTTATGCCCCGCCGACCCCGTCGCGCGCCTCGTGTTCGAACTGCTTGAGCAACTGCGCTGCGAAAGCCTGACACCGCCCGGCATGCCCGGTCTTGTGAATAACCTTCGTCAGCAGTTCGAAGCCTGGTCGCGAAGTTTTTATCGCTCTGGACAGGCGGAAAGCCATATCGGCAACCTGCTTTATACCGTCGCACAAATTTCCTGGTCGCGCCTCTCGGGTTGGCCGGTGCTCGAAGAAACCGAGGGCCTGATCGAACATACGCGCGCTGGGATTGCGCCGGCGCTGGGCGTTTCGTTGGCCGGCCTGCGGCGGCATCGCGCGGAGCAAAGTGCGTTCGCGGTCCACGCGCTTGAGATGGCCCACCTTGTGAGCGAAATGATCCGGGACGCGCGCGAGCAGCACACGCTGGATGAATCAGCAGATAAGACGGACGACGAAGCCACCCGCACGGCGGTATCGCTATGGTTCGATTTCGATGACAACGAGAACGCGGATGAAGACGAGTCGATGGCAGCCGTCGTCACTGGCGTAGGCCGCGTGCCGGGGGCGTCCAGCGACAGCTACCGCGTTTTCACCCAGCGCTATGACCGGGAGATTCATCCGGGCTCGCTTGTGCGCAAGGCGCTGCTGGCGGAGTATCGCGAGCGCCTCGACGAGCGGATTGCGACGCAAGGCATCAACGTTCCCCGGCTGGCCCACGCGCTGCGGATTGCGCTCGCCATCCCGCAACGCGACGGCTGGTCGTTCGGAGAGGAGCATGGCCGCATCGACGGACGGCGCCTCGCGCAACTCGTTAGCTCTCCTTCTGAGCGACGCTTATTTCGGCTGGAACGGGAAACGCCTCTGGCCGATTGTGCAATCAGTTTCCTGATCGACTGCTCGGGCTCGATGCGCGCCCATATTGAAGCAGTGGCCGTCATGGTGGACACGCTCGTGCGCGCCCTTGATCAGGCCGGTGTGACTACCGAGGTACTGGGTTTCACCACGGGCGCCTGGAACGGCGGCCGCGCCCGGCTCGACTGGATGGCTCGTGGGCGGCAGCCTCATCCCGGCCGGCTCTGTGAACTCTCGCACATGGTGTTCAAGGATGCGTCCACCAACTGGCGACGAGCCCGCGCGAATATAGCCGCGCTCTTCAAGGCCGATCTGTTTCGCGAAGGCGTGGATGGCGAGGCGATCGACTGGGCGTGCACGCGACTGCTTGCACGCAACGAGCGAAGGCGGATCGTGATCGTGATTTCAGACGGCAGCCCGATGGAAGGCGCCACGGTCCTCGCGAACAACGCGCGTTATCTCGATAATCATCTGCGCGAAGTCATCGCGCGCCACGAGGCCGCGCGAGATGTGGAGGTGCTGGGATTAGGCATTGGGCTGGATCTCAGTCCGTACTACCGGCATTGCCTCGCGATGGACTTGTCCGTGCAGCCCACCATGGCGATGTTCGGCGAACTGGTGCGATGGATCGGCGGACGCAGGCATGCAGTGAGTATCAGGTAACGGATGATAGAAGCGCAGATGCGCCCAGGCCGGGCATATCGCCCGGCGAAGCGCATCTCTACGCAACAGCCGTGGCGGTCAGGCTATTCACACCCATTTCATCCAGCACGTCGCGCACGGCGGCGATCAAACCGTGCATCTCCTTTTCGTAGAGCCGGCCGATGCAGCCGATACGAAACGATTCCGCGATCGTCAGCTTGCCCGGATAGATCACATAACCGCGTGATTTCAGGCCATCGTAGAAACGCTCGAAGACAAAGCGCGGATGCGCGGGCATCCGGAAGGTCACGATGATCGGTGCCTGCAAATCCGCCTTCAGCAAGAGCTCAAAACCGAGCGCCTTCATGCCGTCGACCAGAACACGGCAGTTGTTCCGATACCGCCCGCCTCGCCCGCCAACGCCCCCCTCCGCATCAAATTCCTGAAGCGCCTGATGAAACGCCACGATCACATGCGTAGGTGGCGTGAACCGGTACTGCCCGGTCTTTTCGAAATTCGCCCACTGGTCGTGCAGGTCGAGGACCAGCGTGGTGGCGTTGCCCTTGGTCGCGGCCAGCGCGTCGCGCCGGCATACGACGAAGCCAAGTCCCGGCACGCCCTCGATGCACTTGTTCGACGAAGCCGCCACCGCGTCCGCGTGGATCGCGGGCGCGTCGATCGGCAGTGCGCCGAAGGCGCTCATTGAGTCGATGAGATAGCCCTTTTTGTACTTGGCCGCGAGCGTGCCGATCTCGGCAATCGGGTTAAGGATGCCCGAGGTCGTCTCGCAATGGACCACGAAGATATGCGTGATCGAGGGCGTGCGCTTCAGTATGGTCTCGATCTTTTTCAGGTCCGGCGGCGCATCTTCGGCCGTCTCATGGGTGACGGTCTTGCGCCGGGCGATGTCGAGGATGCGTTTCGCGCGCTGCCCATAAGCGCCGTTGATGAGCAAGAGGACCTTTCCGGTCGCCGGCACGAAACTGGTCAGCATGGCTTCGACGGCAAAGGTGCCGGAACCTTGCATAGGCACCGTGACATAGTCGCCTTCGCCGTGAACGATCTCGGCGAGTCGCGCGAGCACGGCTTTGTTGATCGCAACAAAACTTGCATCGCGCGAGCCCCAGTCGTGCGCCATCGATGCCTTGACGGTACGCGAAGTAGTCAACGGCCCGGGCGTCAGGAGAAAGGGATCGCCCGTTTCGGAAGCAGCTGGTTTGAGGACCGCGGATTGATTCATAGGAAGGATGTCCAGTATCGATGTGTGGCGTTTAAAGGCTGCACGAAGAATAGATGAGCGTGTGGCGCGTGTAATGTCGCTGGCTGCGAGGCGTTCACCTCTGCCAAGCGTCCTCGACGCATGACGACATTTTAACCGCCCGTTGTCCATTTCAAGGCCTCAGCCGCTGCCGTGACCTGGAAGCACATCATTAATAGATACAAATCATACCGTTTATTGTAAATGGTTGATGACGCGGAGAAATGCGCGAGCCTGTCGGCGTCGCCCCGGACACGTGCTCATATAGATCGACAAATCAACTCGCGTTCGGCCCGGCGGGTGCGCAGCGGGCGCCCCGCATCGCTGGGATAATCGAGTTTTCTCTCTCTCGACCCTGAAAGGATCCACACGTGACCGAACCTGCAAACTCCTCTTCCAGCGGCCCCGTGCGCCGTGTCGCGTTTCTTGGCCTGGGCGTCATGGGTTATCCGATGGCCGGCCACCTTGCCAAAGCCGGCCTCGACGTCACGGTGTACAACCGAACCCACGCCAAGGCCGAGCAATGGGTGACCGAACACGGCGGACAGGCAGCACGGACACCGCGCGAAGCCGCATCGAAAGCAGACCTGGTGCTGGCGTGCGTAGGCAACGACGATGACCTGCGCAGCATCACGCTGGGCGACGACGGCGCTTTCGCCGGCATGGCTCAAGGAACCACATTCGTCGATCACACAACCGCATCCGCCAATGTGGCGCGTGAGCTGGCGGAGATCGCGGACGCACGCGGGCTGGCCTTCATTGACGCCCCCGTGTCCGGCGGCCAGGCAGGCGCGCAAACAGGCAAGCTGACCATCATGTGCGGTGGCGCCAAGGATGTCTTTGAACGCGTCCGCACCACCCTCGATCACTACGCGACGGCCGTTACGTTGATCGGCCCGGCCGGCGCAGGGCAACTCGCGAAGATGGTCAACCAGATCTGCATCGCCGGAGTGGTTCAGGGTCTGTCGGAGGCGGTTAATTTCGGCCAGTTGTCTGGCCTCGACATGCCGCTCGTACTCGATGTAATCGGCAAGGGCGCGGCAGCAAGCTGGCAGATGGACAATCGCGGCAAGACCATGATCGACGGCAAGTTCGACTACGGCTTTGCCGTCGACTGGATGCGCAAGGACCTGGGCTTCTGTCTCGACGAAGCGAAGCGCAACGGCGCTTCCCTGCCCATGACCGCACTCGTCGACCAGTTCTACGGCGACATACAGGCACTCGGCGGCAATCGCTTCGATACATCCAGCCTGATCTGGCGCCTGCGCAAACTCAAGAGCTAGTTTCAGGCTCCGCACTTCACTTGCGCCAGCGCAACGGCCGGCGCAGGTGATGCCGCTCCAGCCGCAAGCCGGGCGCTGCTTGCAGGAACGCGGGGATGCCGCCAAGCGAACCGGCCTCGGTACGGTCGCGTTCCTCGTCGGCATCGACCGTCTTCAACGGGTTGATGAACAATGCCGCCACCATGCCCACTGCAAGCAGGCATGCCGAGATAGTGAACGGGACGTTGTAGCTGCCCGTCGTTTCGATCAGGTAACCGAACACGACCGGCGACACCATGCCCGCCACACCGAAGCCGGTGTTCATCATGCCGCCGGCGGTGCCCGCGTATTTTCCCGCGATATCGAGTGGCAATGTCCAGAGCACAGGATTGGTGATCTCCAGGAAGAAGAACGACGCCGACAGGAACAGCACGGCCGTCACCGGATTCGCTGTACTAACCATTGGCACCAGGAATGCGAGCGAACCGCCCAATCCCACCACCAGCACGGAACAGCGTGCGAAGCGCAGCCGGCCAGTCATCTTGAAGATCTTGTCGGACAGCGTCCCGCCGAGCGTATCGCCTATCACGCCCGCCAGCAGCGGCAAGGCGGTGAAAAGCGCGAGTTGCTTGAGATCGAATCCCCGCGACTCCTTGAGATAAGACGGCAACCACGTCAAGTAGACCCATAGCAGCCAGCCGTAGCAAAAATCGACGAAGGTCACGAGCCACATGCGGTGCATCAGCTTTCGCCACGGCGTCGCGCAATGTTTGGCACGGTCGCAGTCGCCCACGTGATAGCCGATCTCCGCTGTTTCTTGCGGCGTGATGCGACGGTGCTGTTCGGGAGAGTTCGTGAACACGCACAGATAAAGCACGGTCCACGCAAGACTGGCGACACCGAGCAGAATGAATGCATCGCGCCATCCGCCTGTTGCCACGACCGCGAGCACGAGCGGCGGCGTCACGGCCCCACCGAGCCGCGCGAAGCTATGAGTGATTCCTTGCGCAAAACCGCGTTCGGCGACCGGCATCCAGTAGGTAAAGGCACGGGTCGCCGTCGGAAATGCACCACCCTCGCCCACGCCGAGCATGAAGCGCAAGCCGACGAGCATCGCCACGCTGCCGGCAAAGCCGGTTGCAAGCGTCGCAACACCCCATATGAGCGAAAGCACGGTGAGCACACGCTTGGGTCCGTACTTGTCGGCAAGCCAGCCACCCACAATCTGCATGACGGCATACGGATACGCGAACGCGGAAAACACAAGGCCAAGCTGCCCCGACGTCAATCCCATCTCATGCCGGATGATGGGGCCGGCTACGGCAATGTTCACGCGATCGATGTATGAGATGAAATACATCAGGCACATGACCGCGAGAATGATGTGACGCGTCTTGACACGCCGCGGTTGCGTCGCTTGCTGTTCCATGCTGTCTCCTGTCTCTTCCGTGTGACGTCTTTGACGTTCGTGGTCGGTGCTTCGATGCTTATTTCGTTTCGCTTATTTCGTATTGCGGCTTTTGGGTCGGAGGCTTCCTTGCGTGAGTAGATATAGTTCGCGCCTTGGCGGATCAGCTTTGCAGCAACTTCAACCGCTGTACCTTGCCCGACGGCCCGCGCGGCAGCTCGTCGATCAGGCGGAATTCCTTCGGCGTCTTGAAGCGGCCGAGTTCGCGCAGGCAGTGATTCCTGAGATCGGTGAGATCGAGGGCAAGTGGACCGTCGAGCGTGCGCGGAACGATGAATGCAACAATCTCCTGTCCATACGCGGCATCCGGCAGGCCGACCGCAGCAGCATCGAGCACGCCCGGGTGCTTCAGCAACGCCTCATCAATCTCGCGCGGCGCAATGTTCTCGCCGCCTTTAATGATCAGTTCCTTCGAGCGGCCGTTGATATAGAAGTAACCTTCCGCATCGCGGTAACCAAGGTCACCCGTGCGTAGCCAGCCGTCCTCCGTGAACGCCGCTCGCGTCTCTTCCGGGCGCTTGTAGTAGCCGCTCATCACCTGTTCGCCGTGCAACACGATCTCGCCGCATTCATCGTTGGCACAATCGCGGCCTTGTGCGTCGATCACGCGGGCGCTCGCACCGCACGGCAAGCCGATGCTGCCCATTCGCCTCTTTTCGACCTCATATGGATTACTAAATACTGGAGCCGCGGTCTCCGTCATGCCCATCGTTTCGATCACGCCGATTCCAAAGCGTGCCTCAAACGCCCGGTGATGTTCGACCGGCAGCGCCGCCGATGCGCTGCGGCAAAACTTGAGCGCGGACAGGTCGAAGGCGTAATCGTCCTGCTGGTTGAGCAGATAAGCGACGATCGTAGGTACCACGTTGATCCAGGTGCAGCCGTGACGCGTGACATCGCGCCAAAACGTTCGGGCCGAGAAACGCGGCGCGACGACGACGGAACCGCCGTGATGCAACGGGGCCAGAAGCGTCACCACCAAGCCGTTGATGTGAAAAAGCGGTAGCGACGCGAGCACGCGATCGTCAGCAGTGAGCCGGTGCTCGGCTGTGATCGTGCGCGCGTTCGCCAGCAGGTTGCGATGCGTGAGGAGTACGCCTTTAGGCAGACCGGTCGTGCCTGAGGTGTACATCAGAAGCGCGACGTCTTCCGCACGCGGAGAATTTTCACTGACAGTAGCCAACTGCGATGTAACAGGCCGCGCTGAAGGCTGCGTTGCGGCATCGGCGAGCACCAGTTCCGGAGGCGCGAACACCGGTGCCTGAAGCGCGTCAGGCTCGGTGGTGACGACCAGGATCTCGCGATTGAAACCTTCTTCGCGCAACGCTGCAATGGCGGACGTAATCGCCACCCGCGATTCCTCCGAGACAAATATGGCCCGTGTATCCGAATGCTCGACGATATAACGCACCTGCGACGGTTGGCACAGCAGGTTCAAGGGATTGGCTATGAGCCCGCTGTACATCGCCGCAAGGAGCAGCGTGGCCGTCTGGATGCCGTTGCCCATGAACACCGAGACAACATCGCCCGGCTTCAGACCCGCGTCGTGAAAACGGGCATCGAGCGTCTGGCAAGCGTCACGCAATTCGCCGAACGTCAGCACGCCGGCGTGGCTTGGGATCGGACTGACATCCGCATTAGCGTCATCGGCTGGCGCGAGCAGGAAGGGTTTGTCGGGGAACTGCGCGGCGCGTTCGTCGATCAACTCGCGCAAGGTGGCAGGCGTGTTCATCGACCGTACCTCTTGAAGAAATCACCGAGTAAGTCGTCCACCTCCGGAACGCGTTCTTCGATGGGATAAGCGACCCGCGTGATGTTCAGGTAGTGACGAAAGCCGAGGTTCTCGGAGAAGTTGTTGCGGCCCCAGGTGCCGCAACCCATCGACAGCGAAAAAGGCAGACCATTGTCGAAATTACCCCCGGTTGCGAGGCAATGCGCCTGATTGAAGATGACGCGGGCGACCGGCAAGTTCATGCCGAGTTGCACGGCTTCCGCGGGATCAGCGGAATGCAGCCCGACCGAGTGGCCCGCACCCATGTACGCGTAGATGCGCTGCACGATCGAGGTGGCGTCTGCGAAATCCCTCGCGCGATAGACGGTCAGCACGGGTGAAAGCTTTTCACCCGAGAACGGATGCTCCTCGCCGAACCCATCTTCCTCGACCATCAGGAAAGCGGGCGCCTTGGCCGCGATGTCATCGAGACCGGCTAACCGGGCGATCTCAACTGCGGACTTCGCCGTGCAGTGCGCGGAGAGTTTCCCCCCCGTCCACATTGCCGCTTGCAGGCGTTCCTTTTGCGCCGCGTCGAGTAACGCTCCGCCGTTTTCAGCGAGTGCGTTAAGTGCAGCCCGATACACCGCGTCCACAATCACGACACTGTTTTCGGATGAACAACTGGTGGCGTTATCGAAGGTCTTGGAGAGCCGAGTTTTCCGCGCCGCGTCATTCAGATCCGCCGATGCAGCGACAATCAATGCCACGTTGCCCGCACCTACGCCAAACGCGGGCGTGCCGCTCGTGTAAGCCATGCGGACATTGGCCTGCGATCCCGTCGCGACCACGAGATCGCACAGCGGTAGTAATGCTGCTGTCGCCGCCTTGGTGATCGGCGGCGACAGCACCTGAACGAGATCGGTGGACAAGCTCGCCTTGGCGAATTGCGCGTGGATGAATTCAATCAGCAACGCGCACGATGAATACCCCTTCGGCGATGGTGCAACGATTACCGCGTTGCCGCATTTCAGCGCGTTGATAATCTTGTTAGCGGGCGTGGCGGCGGGGTTGGTTGAAGGCGTAATCGCGGCAACCACACCCACCGCTCGCGCGATCTCGACGATTCCGGTAGCTGAATTCCGGCTGATCACTCCGCAGGTTTTGGCATCGTGCAAATCGCGCAGCAGACCGAGCGTCTTCCGATAATTCTTGCGAAACTTGTCGTCGGCGTTGCCGAGGCCCGTGTCTCGCACGGCAATCTCTGCCAGCCGCCGGTTGCGACCGGGTTCCATGATTGCCCACGCCACAGCGGCGGCGGCTGTATCCAGAACGTCCTGCCCCGCGTGTTCGAAACTTTTCTGCGCCGCGCGTGCCCGCGCGACCTGTTCCGCTACGACGGCGGTCGTCTCCACTTCCACTGCGCTGATGTGTCCATTCATTACGCGTCGCTCCGGCTAAAATAATCACGGTGATTTGCAATCTACTCAGCCACGCGTACAGCGAAGTCCCGTTTTCCGATCTAACCCTCGCTACCCCTCCCATAGCAGCGAAAAATACAGTTTTCGGGACGTTTCGCAGTCCCGAAAAGCGATAAAGTTGATGCAAATCCTCCATAGAAATCTACGACGTTCAGGAGACGGAATGTCGACATCAAACCAATCCAACGCAGCCGCCGTGCGCGCATTTCGGGTACTCGAAACATTGGCTCAGGCGGGGCGCCCTCTTTCGATGACCGATCTCGTCGACGCACTCGCGCTGCCCAAGCAGACCGTGCATCGCATCCTGGTGCAGTTGACGGATGCGTACCTCATCACGCGCGGCGCTGGCGACCGGTTGTATGAATGTTCGCCACGGGTGCGCTCGCTCGCGGTCAACGTGCTGATGCACGCCGGTCCTGCGGCGGCACGCCATGCGCTGCTCGAGCAACTGGTGGAAAAGATCGGGGAGACGTGCAACCTGACAATGTTGTCGGGTAACGACGTGGTTTATGTCGATCGCGTGGAGACGGAGTGGCCGTTGCGCATGCATTTGCAGCCGGGTTCGCACGTGCCCCTGCATTGCTCGGCAAGCGGCAAATTGCTGCTGAGCTTCATGCCACGGGAACGGCGCGAGCGGATGATCGAGACACTGCCGTTGCGCGCGTATTCGGAACGGACCATTGTCGACCGTGACGCTTTGCGCCACGAACTGAGCACGACGCGCCGGCGCCTGCTCGCGATCAACAACCAGGAGCACTTGCAGGGGCTGATCGCTATCGCGGTGCCGGTGATGCTCGATCGCAATCGGGCGTGCGCGGCCATCGCGGTGCAGGCGCCAATCGGTCGCGTCGCGCTCGACGATCTGCTCGCGTTTGTGCCTGACCTGCGTCTTGCTGCTGCGGAAACGGCTAAGACGTTTCACGATTGATTGCAAATTCTTGCGTCGAAGGCGACGTGCGGGTTACCGAGGATGGGGTTCGTTCGCACTCGGGGTGGGCGGTTCTGGGGGTAGTGGGCGGGGTTAGTGCCGGGGTGGTCGGTTCTGGGGTTAGCGGTCGGGGTCAATGCCGGGTTGCTGCTTTCGGCCGTGGTGGTCTGCGAGAGTTGGATTTTCTCTTTATCACTATTAGCCACTGTGCGTGGCGGCACGTCATTTCTTTGTCCAAAGCGACAAAGAAACGAAGCAAAGAAAGCGCTTTTAAACCACGCTACCCTAAGTGTCCACAGCGTGCAGTTTCTATTCATAGGTGCCCCAAAAGCACGGTGCTCGCCAGAGCCACGGATGTGTGAAACCCTCCTTCTCGCGAATCCTGACATGAACACGCTTCGCCCCCAACGCTCTCGGGCAAGCACCATTGCCAAGGAACCCGCGCGGCCTCACGCGTCTTCACTGCGTCATGGCTTGGCCGGTTGGCGGCGTAGTTTGCGCCGTCGTCTTCGCGGGTTGCGGTCGGACGCATATTTAAAGCTTCCTTCTTTTTTGATTGCTTGCGTGGCCTGCACCTTATTTTCGCCTACTATGGCCTTGCGCATTTCGATGCGCCTCGTTTCTATGCGGGTTATTAATATGATTCGAAGTGCGTACTAATCTGGTGGTTGGTTGTCCGCGGATAGCGCGAGGTGATTGGCGAAGCTGGCCACGGGGGCCCTCCAGCGCAAGCCACTCACCCAACCTACCAAGAAACGAAGCCTTAAATGCGGGTGGGGCCGAGCGGGTTGCCGGGCGAATTGTGCTTGCCCGAGAGCGTACGGGGCGAAGCGTGTTCGTGTCAGGATTCGCGAGAAGGAGGGGTTCAAACATCCTCCGCTCTGGCGAGCACCGTGCTTTTGGGGCACCTATGAATAGAAACTGCACGCTGTGGACACTTAGGGTAGCGTGGTTTAAAAGCGTTTTCTTTGCTTCGTTTCTTTGTCGCTTTGGACAAAGAAATGACGTGCCGCCACGCACAGTGGCTAATAGTGATAAAGAGAAAATCCGACTCAGGCAGACCACTAACACTGAAAGCAGCAACCCGGCATTGACCCCGACCGCTAACGCCGAAAGCATCAACCCCGACCACTAACACCGAAAGCACCGCCCGCCCCCTGCCCATCGAGCGCCAGCAGACCTCCCCCCCAGTGCGAACGAACCCAAATCCAACATCAACCTCTCATTGCGCCCGGGTGATCGCATCGAAGGTATCCCTCCGCGGTTCCATCTTGTGCGCGCACCACGCCGACAGCAACGCGGACAACACCACATACACGCACACGGCCCACGGCTTGCCGTCGTTCAGCCGCAGAAGCGCAGTCGCAATGATCGGCGTAAGGCCGCTAGCGAAGATTCCCGAAAACTGATACACGAACGAGATGCCCGTGTAGCGGACCTCGGCATCGAACAACTCGGCGAACAACGCAGCTTCCGGACCGTAGACCATTGCATAGAAAATACCGAACGGAATCACGATCGCGAGCCACACGATCATGGTGTTGCCGGCCTGATTTTCCATCAGCCAGAACGCCGGCAGCACCGAGAGCCCGCAAATTATCGAGCCCCACCGGTACACGCGCGTACGGCCCATCAGGTCCGACATCTTGCCGAACAACGGAATGAAAAAGCACATCACAATAGCGGCCATCATGACGCCCGTGAGCGCTTCGGTCCGGCTCATCGCGAGATGCTGCGTGAGATAACCAATCATGAACACGGCGAAGATGTTGAAGAAAACGCCGTCAATCCAGCGTGCTCCCATACCAAGCAGCACAGAACGGCGATACCGCGTGATCATGTCGATGAACGGAACCTTCACGTCGCGCCGGGTGCGCTTGAGCGCCAGGAACTCAGGTGTCTCCATGACTTTGACGCGAATATAAAGCCCAATCACCACCAGCCCGAGCGACATGGCGAACGCGAGGCGCCAGCCCCACGAGAGAAACGCGCTCTCCGGCAGCAACTTCGAGATCGCTGCAACCACGCCCGACGCGAGACACAAGCCGATCGACAAACCGATCTGCGGCAAGCTCGCGTAAAGTCCACGTCGATTAGGCGGCGCATATTCATAAGCCATCAGCACAGCCCCGCCCCACTCTCCACCAAGCCCGATGCCCTGCAGCACGCGCAACGCCAGCAGCAGGATCGGCGCCCAGATGCCTATCTGCGCGTACGTCGGCACGAAGGCCACGCCCGCGGTCGAGATCCCCATGATGATGAGCGTGCAGATGAGCGCGGATTTGCGTCCGACCTTGTCGCCGAAATGGCCGAAGATAATGCCGCCGAGCGGCCGGGTAACGAAGCCGACAGCGAACGTACCGTAGGCAAGCATGGTGGAGACAAGCGGATCGTGCGCCGGAAAATACAGCTTGTTGAATACGATGCCTGCCACCACGCCGTACAGGAAAAAGTCGTACCACTCGACGGTGGCCCCGATGACGCTCGCGAACGCAACGCGGCGGATAACCTTGTTATCGACTGCCATTCTGTCTTCTCCGATGGATGGTCGAGCGGCGACCTCAGCGTGTCGCCCGACGCAATGCCCCAAAACCTGTCTCCTCCGGGGCACGAATTACCCGGTATGCATGCTGTGTTATCAACTTCGTGTTCAGCGATGCGGCCCGGGCTCTTTTGTGCTTCTTGATGCAACTTCGAATCACACCATTCAATGCGGCGCAAGAACCTCTTCGCGAGGCGCTGCCGTGGATCGGTCATCGGCCCGCGCATCGGCAAGAATCATGTCCGATGCCTTTTCGGCGACCATCACGATCGGCACGTTGGTGTTGCCCGAAACGAGCGTCGGCATGATCGAACAGTCGACCACCCGCAACCCTCGCGTGCCGTAGACGCGCAGCCGCTCATCGACCACGGCAAGCGGATCGCTCGCCACGCCCATCTTGGCCGTCCCCGACGGATGAAAGATCGTCTGACCGTATTCGCGGCAAAACTGCAGCAGTTCGTCGTCGGTCTGCGCATCGGCGCCGGGACGCACTTCGCGTTTCATCAGCGATGCCATCGGCTCCGCGGCGGCAATCCGGCGCGCGAAACGCACGCCCGCAACCGTCGTTCGCCGGTCGAGATCCGTCGAGAGATAGTTGGGCTGCATCGACGGTGCGTCGCGCATGTCATTCGTGCGAATACGCAAGACGCCGCGAGACTCAGGCCGCAACTGGCAAATTGAATAGGTGCATCCGGGAAACGAGTGGACGTCGCCGCCGGCGGAATCAGCGGAGAGCGTTGAAAAATGGAACTGGATGTCGGGCGTCTTCGCCTCGTCGGGCAGCGCACGGCAGAACAAGCCGCCCTGGTTGATGCCGACGGCAAGCGGCCCTTCGCGAAACAGCGCCCATTGCAGGCCCATTTTCGCGCGGCCTCGCCACGAATTCAGCAGGTTGTTGGTCGAGATCGGCCGCGAGACTTCATAGATCAGGCGCACTTGCAGATGATCCTGAAGATTCTCGCCGACACCCGGCCGGTTCGCGACCACCGGTATGCCGAAGTCGCCGAGCAGCTTCGCCGGACCCACGCCCGAGACCTGCAGCAATTGCGGTGATTGAAGCGCACCGGCCGCAAGCAACACCTCGCGATTCGCGCGCACCTCTTGCATCTGTCCATGCTGCACGTAGCGAATACCGGCGGCACGCGTGCCTTCGAAGATGATCTTCGACGCAAGCGCATCGGTTTCCACGTGCAGGTTCGGACGCCGGCGTGCGGGCTTGAGATAGGCCACCGCGGTCGAACAACGCCAGCCCTTTCGCGTCGTCAGTTGATAGTAGCCCACCCCTTCCTGGTCGCCGCTATTGAAATCTTCGACGGTACGCACGCCGATCTTGTTCGATGCAGCAATGAACGCGTCCACGAGTTCATGACGCTGCTTGATCGTGGAGGCCCAGAGCGGTCCGTCCACGCCGCGAGTCCGCGATGCCCCGAGCTCGTTGTGTTCGAGCCGCCGGAAGTACGGCAGGCACTCTTGCCAGCTCCAGCCCCGGTTTCCCAGCGCACTCCAGTGGTCGTAATCATCCTTCTGGCCGCGCACGTAGATCAGCCCGTTGATCGAACTGCTGCCCCCGAGCGTGCGTCCACGCGGCCAGTACAACTGACGATCATTCATGTTCGGATCCGGGTCGGTCTTGAAGCCCCAGTTGTAGACCGGATGGAACATGGTCTTGCCGTAGCCGATGGGAATATGAATCCACAGATACCGGTCAGGCGGACCGGCTTCAAGCAGGCACACCGAGTAGCGGCCGTTTTCCGAGAGGCGGTTGGCGAGGACACAGCCGGCCGATCCGGCGCCGACGATGACATAGTCAAAACTCCGTGCCATTACTGAAGCCTCCTTTGTTTTCGTTCTTTAGATTTTTCGGTACGTTTCGTTGAAATTTATTGATTGTTCGTTCCGCCTTCAAGTAAATCCGGCTACGATCGATGAAACCGGTTCAAAAAGAACCTTTTTGTTCCACTTTCAGGGCTGCGTTCGGACGTTTATTCGGGTTCTCCCGAACTCGATTACTCGCGTTGAACACCGATCAGCCTTAATCAGAGGTGCCAATGAAAGACACCGTGAGCCCCGCGTCCAATGCTGCTCCACGTGGCGCATTAATGACGGCTTCAATGACGGCTTCAAATGCCGCCTCCCATGCTGCCCTGCAACAGGAACAGACCCCCGAGGACACCCGCGTTCTGCGCGCACTCATCGTCGTCGAGCACCTTGCTGCAGCCGGACAGCCGTTTTCACTATCGCAACTGTCTGCGCGCCTGCATATCCCGAAGGCGACCTTGACGCGGATGATCGAATCGCTGGAAGCACTCGGCTATGTCACACACATACCGGATTCGCGCGGCGCGGACCGTGGCATAACGCTCGGTCCGCGCGCCACCCAACTCGCGCTGACCATGCTCGCGAACAGCACGTTTACCCGCTCCTGCCGCGCGTTGCTGCGCGGACTTGTCGATGCGCTTGGCGAGAGCTGCAACCTGACGGTGCTCGACGGCGACGCCGTGCTCTACGTCGAGCGCGTGGAGACAAATGAACCCCTGCGCCTGCACATGCAGCCCGGCATGCGCGTGCCGCTGCATTGCACGGCGAGCGGGAAGCTGTTCCTGTCGCAGATGGCGCCTGCCGAACGCGGCCGCATCCTGGCCCGGATGCAACTCAAGCCGCACACGTATCGCACGTTCACCGACGCGACCCTGCTCGGTGCGGAACTTGACCGGCTGGCTTCACGGGGTCTTGGTATCGACAACGAGGAATTCGTACGAGGGATGGTGGCGGTCGCCGTGCCTGTGCGCAAACCCGGCGGCAGCGGCGTGCTGGCTTCGCTGGCCGTGCATGCGCCAACCGCACGGGCAAGCCTCGACGACCTGCTCAAGAACGTGCCGAAGCTCAAGGAGACTGCCGCGCGCCTCGCCCCCTTGCTTCATGCGGACGCCACGCCGCAACGGTAGCGGCGTGACGATGGCGCGCAGGCTTTCCCGGCTATTGCTGAGCCTCGGGCCGAATGGGGCGGTATCGAAAACTGGAATGGCGCTGGTCTGGAATTTCGCCCCGAAATCAAGTTGGGTCACCTGTAGGGCGTTTCTGTACAATCGTTATCATCTATTTTTCGGAACGGTTGCGATGACCACTGCTGATACACCGACATTGCGTGCCTTCGCGCTGCTTGAACATCTCGTCAATGCGGAAGGTCCCGTGTCGCTGGCTGACATTGCGCAGGATGTCGATTTGCCGAAGCCCTCGCTGCACCGCATGCTGGCGTCGCTCGAAGCAGGCGGCCTCGTCATCCGGGAACCGGGCCACAAGAACGCGTATGTGATCGGCCCGCGCCTTGCTCAGCTCGGCCTCGGCGTAGTCATGCACTCAGGCGCACGGCGTCTGCGGCACGCCATTCTCGGGCGGCTGGTGGCGGACCTTGGGGAAACCTGCAACCTCACAATGCTGCACGAAACCGAAGTGCTTTATCTCGACCGCATGGAAGCGCCATGGCCCCTGCGGCTCGATCTCAAACCCGGGTCGAAGGTGCCGGCGTATTGCACTGCCAGCGGCAAGTTGCTGCTGGCCATGATGTTGAACCGTGAGCAGCGTTCGGCGCTCGTGCGCGCGCTCAAGATCGAACGCTTCACGCCCAATACCATCACTGACCCCGAAATGCTCGAAGCCGAACTCGACCGCACCGCGCATAAGCGCATTGGCATCGACAACGAGGAATTTCTCGCGGGCATAGCGTGCGTCGCGGTGCCGGTGGTGAACAAGGACGGCATGAGCATTGCCGCCATCGCCGTGCATGCGCCGGTTTCTCGCGCGCCGCTATCTCGATCGCTCGAATTCGTGCCGCGCCTGCAGGAAGCGGCGCGGGAACTGGCGAGCACGTTCTAGGCGGCCCGTCGATACAACGGCACACCCGAGGCCGCCGCGCGA
This sequence comes from Caballeronia sp. dw_19, assembly GCF_018449515.1. Taxonomy (GTDB): domain Bacteria; phylum Pseudomonadota; class Gammaproteobacteria; order Burkholderiales; family Burkholderiaceae; genus Caballeronia. The sequence goes on from NZ_JAAVUQ010000007.1 coordinate 92,618, forward strand.
GCGACAGGCCCGCCTGAGCCGCGTAGGGCATGCCATTGCCGCCCATCGGCGCGCTCAGGCAGTCTGCTTCGGACGCTCCTTGCGAAACGCGCGTTTTACCGCAATCAGGCCGTCGCGGAACTCGAAGAGATCGCAGCCTTCGGCCTCAATCCGCCAGCCCTCCGCATGCGTGCCGGTAAAGACCCATTCCGATACCCCCCGGCCACCCGCCACATAGTGTCGCCCGTGTCCCCAATGGGCATCGGGAAAAGTCTTGAAGACGGTTTCAAAGGCCGCTCGTACGGGCGCACGGCCTTTGAAACGAGTGCCGTGGATATCGTTTCCACCGGCGGCATCGAAGACGCAGTCTTCAGTCATGAAACCCATCAACGCATTGGCGTCGTGACGATTGAAGGCGTCGGAAAAGGCCGCAAGCGTGGCGGCCGTCACTTCGGATTTCACTTCGGATGTCGCGGTGAGCGAGTCGGTCATACGTGTCTCCTGTCAGATAGCCGGCGTTGCCGCACGCCGTTCTGCAATGGCGGCGGCAAGTTTCATCGACACGTTAAATAACTCTCACGCCCCGCGGTAGTTCCAGTCGAGCCCATTCGCTTGGGCCAGGGTCCGCCCCAAGCGCTCATGCCTGCGGACGTTGCGCGCGCACGAGTTCCGCCAGCGCGCGCACACCGGGTTCGATCTTTTCGAGCTTGATCGCCGAAAAGCCCATGCGAAAGCATTGGCGCTGCTCCAGCCCCTCCATGAAAAACACGCTGCCCAGTTCGATCAGGATGCCGTGCGCCTCGGCTTCAGCCGCGAGACGCGTCGCGTCAAGCCACGGCGGGCCTTCAACCCAGCACGAGGAGCCGCCGGTAATCCGCGCGTGCCGGACTTCCGGCAGATGGGTATCGAGCGCGGCCTTGAGCACTTCTGCTCGCTCCTTGTAGGCGAAGGCGAGCCGCCGCAGTAACGCATCGTGATGACCAAGCGCGAGAAAGGTCGCGAACGCGCGCTGAATATACGCCGCGGGATGCCGCACCATCAGCCGCCGCAATGCGCGCAACTCGCGAATCAGGTCACGTGGGCCCACCACATAACCGAGTCGCAAGCCCGGCGCGAAACTCTTCGACAAGCTGCCCACATAGAGCACGCGGTCGGCGGTATCGAGGCTCTTCAGCGCCGGATGCGGTGCGCCGGAAAAATTATTCTCGCTCTCGTAGTCGTCCTCGATCACGACGAAGTCATGCTTCTGCGCCAGTTCAAGCAACGCGTGCCGGCGGTCGAGCGGCAGAGTTGCCGTGGTCGGGCACTGATGGCTCGGCGTCACGTACACGTAGTCGCATTGCGCAAGCAGATGGGCGTCGGCAACCGGACGCACGCCGCCTTCATCGACCGGCAGCGGCAACAGCGGCGCGTTGCGATTCAGGAAAATATTGCGAGCATCCGGATAACCGGGGTTCTCGAAACCGATCGTCGTGCGCTCGTTCGCCAACAGGTCGGCGATCAGATAGAGCGCCTGCTGCGCGCCCATCGTGACGACAATTTCGTCGGGCATCGCGAAGACCCCACGACGCGGCAGCACGCGTGTACGGATCTGCTGGATCAGCGTGTCGTCGTCGCGTTCAATCAGGTCCGGCGCCCAGTTACGGATCTCCATGACGGACAGCGCCTTCATGCAGCACTCACGCCAGTCGTTCGTCGGAAAGAGCGTCTGATCGAACTGGCCGTAGATAAAAGGAAACTCATAGTTCTGCCAACTCGCCTGCTTGACGATATTGCGCTGCAGGGACGGCAAGCGCGCAATGCGCTGCGTCCAGTCGGGACGCCCGACCGCCTCGTTCGCCGCGACGGTTTGCGTCGGGACAAAGCCGTGCCGGCCTTCCAGCATGGCCGGATTGACGAAGTGCCCGCTGCGCTCCCGGGAAAGCAGGTATCCCTCCTCCACCAACTGCTGGTAAGCGAGCACAACCGTGTTGCGGGCCACGCTCAACTGATCGGCCAGTTCGCGACTCGACGGCAACGCGGTATCGACGGACATCTGCCCGTCGAGAATGGCGGCCACCAGCATCTGCCGAATCTGCCCTTGCAGGCTGATATTGGATTCAGCCGAACGCTGGAACCGCTGCGACCACATTGCCGACGACATCCGGCTAGCCATATTTCCTCCCAGATTGATTAATGCGATTGCGCCTGACGAGTTCGCACGATGACCGCCGCCATTGGCCCCTCCGGGCGGACCTGGCTGCATCGATCGGCTCCGGTGAATGTGGACTCAACGATCGGCGGCGTCTGGTACTAACTCGCCCTATTTTTAGTTGACGATACTCGATTCGACCGTGTTCCCGCGATCGGGACAAGCCCCGGTCGCATCCGACAAGACTTGCGTGCCATGCACGCTGCCCGCCAGGAGATCCGCCATGCAACACGATAAACGATCAAAACTTTCGCGGCGATGGTTCGACCGCCCGATGCATCGCGTCATTGCCGCTGCCACCGTGCTGGCGACGTTCGTCACCATCGTGGTGCAACCCGCGCACGCCGACGACAAGGACAAGGAAGTCACCATCGCGTACCAGCAGATCGTCGATCCCTGGGTCGTGGCGATCGCCAACGGGTCCATCGAAAAGGAGACGGGCTACAAGATCAACTGGCGGCAATTCGAGTCCGGCGCCAAGGTGGCAACGGCGATGGCTTCAGGCGATGTGAAGGTAGGCGTCATCGGGTCGAGCCCGCTTGCTGCCGCCGTGAGCCAGGGCGTCGATCTGCAGCTTTTCTGGATCCTCGACAACATCAACCAGGCCGAAGCAATGGTCGTGCGCAATGGCTCCGGCGTGACGAAGCCAGCCGACCTGAAGGGCAAGACGATCGGCGTCCCGTTCGTTTCAACCACTCACTATCACACGATGTTCGCGCTGCAACACTGGGGCATCAACCCGTCGGACGTGAAGATCCTCAACATGCAGCCCAACCAGATCGTCGCGGCGTGGGAACGGGGCGATATCGACGCGGCGTATGTGTGGAATCCGGCACTCGCCGAGCTGAAGAAAAGCGGCAAGGTGCTGATCACGTCGGGGGACCTGTCGAAGCTCGGCAAACCGACGTTCGACGGTATCGCGGTCGATCGCAAATGGGGCGAGGAGCATAAGGACTTCATGGCAAAACTGGTGAAGGCAATCGCTGATGCCGACGATCAATATCGCCGCAATACCGCGCAGTGGAATGCAGGTTCACCGCAGGCAGCGGCCATTGCGAAGATGATCGGCGGCACGCCCGGCGAAGTGCCCGAATCGCTCTCACTGTATGCATTCCCCTCACTTGCCGACCAGGTGTCCGCGCAGTGGCTCGGTGGCGGCAATTCGGGTCGCGCTACGCTCGCGCTGAAGGACACGTCGACGTTCCTCAAGGACCAGAAGCGCATTGATGCGGTTGCTTCCGATTACTCGAGCTTTGTCACGCCCGAGTATGCGCAAGCCGCAATGAAGCTCAAGTGAACAACGCGATGGTCGTCGACCAGGGGGATCTATGGAAAGCATGAAGATCACGAACGTCAGCGTGACGTTCCCGGGACGCCGTGCGGGCGAAAGCGTGCACGCGCTGGACAACATCAACCTGAAGATCGATTCAGGTGATCTGGTTGTCGCGCTGGGCGCGTCGGGTTGCGGCAAGACGACCTTGCTGTCGTTGATGGCAGGGTTCATCGCGCCGACAACCGGAGAGCTGCTGCTCGGGGGTGAACCTATTGCCGGGCCGGGAGCCGATCGCGGCGTGGTGTTCCAGAAACACGCATTGCTGCCATGGCTTAACGTGATCGATAACGCGGAATTCGGGCTGAAGCTGCAGGGGGTTGCGAAGGCCAAACGTCGCGAGATTGCCGTGCGAAACCTTGCACTCGTCGGGCTGCAGGACTTCCACAAACATATGATCTATCAGTTGTCCGGAGGAATGCAGCAGCGGGTGGGTATTGCGCGCGCCCTGACCTGCGATCCCGCCATGCTGTTGATGGACGAACCCATGGCCGCACTCGATGCACTCACTCGCGAAACCATCCAGGAGCTATTGCTCGACGTCTGGAAGAAGACCAACAAGATGTTCTTCTTCATTACTCATAGCGTGGAGGAAGCACTCTTTCTCGCCAGCCGCCTGATCGTGATGTCGCCCCGGCCGGGGCGTATCACGCATACCTACGAGCTCGACTTCAACCGGCGGTTTCTCGACACCCGCGACGCACGGGCTGTCAAATCGAGCCCCGACTTCATCGACATGCGCGAGCGCATCCTCAGCATTATCTACGGCGACGAAAAATCTCACGGCGCAGCGGCGGAGGTGGCTCATGTCTAGTTCGAAATCAATTGACGCGCTTCCTCACCGCGACGTTTCCATGAGATCCGACACCTCAGCCGAACCGCCGCAACGGCCACGCCGGCGTACGCGTGTTCTCGCCAAAAAGCCCGTCAAGCCTGGCGACTCGTTTGGCGTGCCCGGACAAGGCAGCAGCCTTGCCGCGAGCATGTTCAGCGTCCTCGTCCTGTTCGGCGTGTGGTTCGCCGTGACGAACCTGCACTTGATCAAGCCGCTCTTCCTGCCTTCGCCGCAGGCCGTTTATGCAAAATTCATTCTGGTGGCAACCGACGGCTTCGCCAACTCGACGCTTGCGCAACATACCGGGATCAGCCTCTTGCGTGTGTTCGGCGCCTTTGCGCTGGCGTGCCTCACCGCCATACCCGTGGGTGTGATGATGGGCGTGTCACGGATTGCGCGTGGCCTGTTTGATCCTCCGATTGAGTTTTATCGTCCGTTGCCGCCGCTTGCCTACTTGCCGCTCATCATCATCTGGTTCGGCATTGGCGAGTTCTCGAAGGTGTTCCTGATCTACCTCGCAATCTTCGCGCCCCTTGCCATCGCCGCGCGTGCCGGCGTGCGTTCGGTATCGATCGAGCAGATTCACGCCGCTTACTCGATGGGTGCATCGCGCACGCAAGTGGTCCTCTACGTGATCCTCAAATCCGCGATGCCCGAGATATTCACGGGCATGCGCATTGGTATTGGCGTGGGCTGGACCACGCTGGTCGCAGCCGAGATGGTGGCCTCCACAAGCGGACTTGGCTTCATGGTGCTCAATGCCGCCGAGTTTCTCGCAAGCGATGTGGTCATCATGGGCATTATCGTGATCGGATTTTTCGCGCTGTGCTTCGACATGCTGATGCGTTATGTGGAGCGCGTGCTCGTGCCCTGGAAGGGCAAGGTTTAGTGCTTGAACATGCCGTAGCTCGCGAGAGGCGGCATGTGGACTTAGTGATTTACCTGCACTGGCCCTACTCACCCCTGATTTTGGCTTGCAATACTGGAGGCTCTCGCGGCAAAAGCGACTAAAAAAAACTGCGGATTACCCGCAGCGCATTCAAGGGTCCGAATCCAGTAGAAGTCCGCCCGAAGATCGCAACACACGGAGACGACCATGCTCAAGCTTTTCATCGGGATCGGTATTCCCTATATAGGCGTCATCGGCCTGCTGCCGTGGGTGGCATCGGTCGACCGGACCGTGCTGGGCGTCCCGTTCATCTATGCCTGGATCTTTGGATGGTTCGTCCTGACGTCGGGCTGCCTGATGCTCTGCTGGCGCCTGTTCGACCGCCATTTCGACGATGCACATCCCGACAACAACTGAAGGAGGATGACGGATGGCTACCGCCGTATTTCTAGGCTTCATCGTCTTTTCGCTCTACCTGGCGATCCGTTCGAAATCGGGTCGCGGCCCGCAAAGCGTGCATGATTTTTTTGTTGCGTCACGGCAGTTCGGTGCATACCTCGTGTTCTTTCTCGCAGCGGGTGAAATCTACAGCATCGGCACGATGGTCGGCTTTCCCGGCGGTATCTATGCGAAGGGACCGACCTACGGCGTCTGGTTCCTGGGCTACATCCTGCTGGCGTATCCGGTAGGCTATTTTCTCGGACCGAAAATCTGGCAAGCCGGCAAACGCTATAACGCGATCACCCTGCCCGACCTGTTCAAAGGCCATTTCCAGAGTCGCACGCTCGAACTCGTCGTGGCCGCGTCCGCCATTCTGTTCCTGCTGCCGTGGGGCCAATTGCAGTTCACCGGACTGGTGGCCGCGCTCAAGGGGCTTGGCTGGAATTTTCAGCCGTTCTATCTGATCCTGATATCGGCCATGCTCGCGTTCACTTACATCGCGATTGCGGGCGTTCGGGCGTCGGCTTATATTGCAGTACTTAAAGATATTCTCATGGTTTCCGCCATTGTTATCACCGGGGTCGCAGTCTCGGCGGAAGTGGGCGTCACCGAAGTCTTCCACGCGGCGAGCCTGCACGTCAGCAACCGGATGGATGCGCATCAGTTAACGTTCTCAATGAGCACCATGTTGTTCCAGTCGCTCGGCTTCTATGTAATGCCGTTTGCGGTGCAGAATTTCTTCACGGCGAAGAGCGCGAACACGATCCGGCGCACGCAGGTCGCCATGCCGCTCTACATGCTGATGTATCCGTTCCTCGTGGTCGCCTCCTACTATGCGATCAGCCAGAACCTGCATCTTGCTTCGCCCAACGAGGCGTTCTTCGCAGCCGCGATCCGTTTGCTGCCGGGCTGGTTGCTAGGTCTGGTGGCCGCCGGCGCATCGCTTTCCGGATTGCTCGTGCTGGCAGGCATCTGCCTTTCCATCGGACCAATCGTCACGCGCAACCTGCTGCCGAACATGCCCGAGAACAAGCAGAAGGCAAGTGCAAAGGTAGTGATCGTCATCTACCTGATAGTGTCGATCGTGATGACCCTGCTGACGCCGAACCTCATGCTCACGCTTATCAACACCACGTACTACGGCGTCACCCAGTTCTTCCCCGGCGTCATCGCGATCCTGTTCGGACTTCGCGTGCGCCCAGCCGCAATCGCCGCCGGCATGCTCACCGGGCAAATCCTGGCTATCGTCCTGTATGTCTTGCAGGTTGATCTGGACGGCTTGAATCTGGGCCTTGGTTGCCTTGCCGTGAATGTCGCCGTGCTGGCAGTGGTGCATCTGGCGATGAAGCGGCCTCATGTGCATGCGCTGTCTTGACTGGCGTAGTGACAGCCACTCCAACTAGCGAGCGCTTATGAACAACGCATCAAGAAGTCCCATCCAGGTTCTTGTAGCAAAGAGAATCCTTACAATGAACCCGGCGCAACCACACGCCACTCATGTCGCCATTCGCGATGGCAGGATCCTGTCGGTTGGAAATAGCAATGACGTGAAGCAGTGGGGCGATGCGGAGATCGTCAATACATTCAAAGACAAAATACTGATGCCGGGTTTGGTGGAGGGTCATTGCCACCTGATGGAAGGCGCGATGTGGGACGCGGTTTATGTCGGCTATCACGATCGTCGCGGCCCCGATGGCGTTCGTCGTCCCGGGTTGCAAACGCTCGACGCCGTGATCGACCGGCTCAAGGCGGCCCACGATCTGATGACAGACCGGCAGGCTCCTTTGCTCGCCTGGGGTTTTGATCCAATCTTCTTCGGCACGACGCGCTTGTCAGTCAAGGAACTCGATACCGTCTGCACCGGGCGGCCCATTGTCGTACTCCATGCCAGCGTGCATCTGATGAACGTCAATTCTGCGATGCTGGCGCTCGCGGGCATTGACAGCGAGACGGACATCGACGGAATCGGCAAGGATGCCGATGACAAGCCGACCGGCGAACTGCAGGAATTCGCCGCCATGTTCCCCGTGTACCGGTTGATCGGTGGCGGCCTTTCCATTGCGGCCAGCGAGAAGAAAGAAGCCATCTGGAATTTCGGCCGGGTCGCTCAACTGGCTGGCGTCACGACCGCGACCGACCTGGTGAACGACTTCTCTGAACGAGGTAATCAGAACCTGAGAGACATAACAAACGACCCGGCCTACCCGCTCAGAATCGTTCCCGCATTTGCGCCGCAACGCTGCCCCGAAGGCGGCCCGCAGCGCGTCCTGTCGGCTATCGGCGACAACACGGACAAGCTGCACTTTGGACCGGTCAAATTCATTGTCGACGGGTCTATTCAAGGCTTCACCGCGCGCCTCAAATGGCCGGGATATCTGAACGGCAAGCCCAATGGATTGTGGTTGATTCCGCCAAGCCAGTTTGTCGATGTATTCGCGCCGTTCCATGAAGCCGGGCTGCAACTGCATATTCATACCAACGGCGACGAGGCCACCGAACTGGTCCTCGATGCGCTCGAAAAGATTCTCGACCGCCACCCTCGTCACGATCATCGACATACGCTGCAGCACTGCCAGATGGCCGACGCAAGCCAGCTCGCACGCGCGGCAAAACTGGGCCTGTGCATCAATTTCTTCTCCAACCATCTCTACTACTGGGGCGATGCGCACTACGAGCAAACCATGGGCGCCGATCGCGCGAACCGCATGGACGCCGCGGAATCCGCGCGGCGCCTGGGTATACCGTTCGCCTTTCATTCCGATGCTCCCATCACGCCATTGAATCCGTTGTTCACGGCATGGTGTGCGTCGCAACGCGAGACCTCTTCGGGGCGAGTTCTGGGTGCAAGCGAGCGTGTCCCGGTGGCGGACGCGTTGCGGGCAATCACGCTGGGTGCCGCCTACACCCTCAAGATGGACCATCTTGTCGGCAGTATCGAGGTGGGCAAGTTCGCCGACTTCGCCGTACTGGAGGATGATCCGAGTGAGGTCGCGCCCGAGCGGTTGAAGAATCTGCAAGTGTGGGGAACCGTGCTCGGTGGCCGCATCTTCCAGGGACCGGCAGGATGACAGCGAGCGGCGTCCGGGGGCCGATTCCGCTGATTGTCGTCGGCGGCTATCTGGGTGCGGGCAAGACGACGCTGCTCAATCATGTGCTCGCGAATGCGGGGCAGCGCCGCATTACCGTGCTCGTCAACGACTTTGGTGCGATCAATATCGACGCTGCGCTGATTAAGGCGCGCACCGACGACGTCATCAACCTGGAGAACGGCTGCGTCTGCTGTTCGATTGGCGACCGACTCGTCGACGCGTTGCTCGCGATCAGCAACCGGCCCGATCCGCCCGACTTTCTGATCATCGAGGCAAGCGGGGTATCGGACCCGGTGCGCATCGCGCAAATTGGGCTGCTCGATCGCGCGTACCGGCTGTATGGAATCATTGTTGCGGTGGATTTGGCATCCATCACGCAGACGCTGCTCGACCCGTATGTAGGCGATATTGCACGGCAACAGATCGCTGGGGCTACGGCAATACTCCTGACCAAAACAGACTTGATCGATGAGCAGAATAAAGCGGCTATCGTGGCTGATCTGGCGACAGTGGCCCATACCGCGATCATGCTGGAAACGACAAACGGCGCGGCTCCCCTGGAACTCTTCTTCGATCACAACGTCACGGACCAGCTTCGCGCCGGCTGGCCGCGCTCGATGACTAGTCCAAACCCGAAGATGCCGGTGGACTTCTGCAGCTTTCTGTTTCGTACCGAAGCTCGCTTCGATCGCAAGAAGCTCAAGGACGCGCTGCGAAGCGTCTCCGGCCGATTGTTGCGAGCGAAAGGCCTGATCCTGCTGGACGGTGAAGCGGCGACACAAGAACTTCATGTGGCGGGTGGCCGTATCCTTATCACGCAATTTCCCGGCGAAGTTGTAACGGAGTCCGTAATTGTTCTTATCGGCCTATTCGACAATGAAGCGAAACAGGCTACGCTCGACGCGCTTGTTGCAGCAACATCGACGGCACGCCACCGCTAGAGACTGCCACCAAACGACATCGGCGGATCAGTCGGATCGCGAGCTATATTTGCCATGCTTCCAAGCCACGCGCGCGTAAGTGATTACGCGCCTTGTTCAGGGCTTCTCGTCGCGCCTGAAATACAACTGATAAAGCATCCGTTGACCTATCCGCCGGAACGGCGCGAACGGGTGACTAGGTAACTGCGACGTGAAAATCGGCAGCGTCTGTTTGCCTCCCTTCCCCGCTATCTGCTCGGCCAGCCGCCGCCCCGCCTGCTGCGAATACGACACGCCGTTACCGCCATAACCCAGCGCGTAATAGACCGATTGCTTCGGATCAGGCTGACAGATGCGCGGCATCATGTCGTGAGCGACATCGACCCAGCCCCACCACGAGTAGTCGATCGCAACGCCGCGCAACGCGGGGAACTTGCGAACCATGCCTTCCACGAGCAAATCGTAGTGTCGGGAATTCGGTGCATCGGCACCTGTGATTGCGCTGCGGCTGCCGATCTGCAACCGGTTATCCGGCAGGAAGCGGTAATAGAAACGCAGGGTGCGCGTGTCAGTGAGCACCTGTGTCGTGCGAAAGTTGCATGCTGCAATTTCCTGCTGCGTGAGCGGACGCGTCACCATCGAATTGGACAGGATCGGCATGACGCGGCTCGTCAACGACGGATGGAGATCAGGGGCCGTATAAGCACCCGTCGCGATGCCCACCGAACGGGCACGCACAATGCCACCCGGCGTACGGAGATGATGGACCCCGTTGATGGTTTCCCACCCGATCACCGGACTCGATGGATGCACCCGCGCTCCCGCCTCGCGGGCAAGCCGCAAGTAGCCGAACGCGAGCTTCAACGCATGGATGCCGATGCCCTCGGGTTCATGAAGCGCGCCGGCCGCTTCGGCATCGTTCACATACTCACGACGAAACGTTTCCTGATCGAGCAACTCGGACGGGTAGCCGAACACGTTCTTCCATACCTTCGCCTCGGCAGCGAGCTTTTCCATCATGCGCGGGCGATGCGCGATCAGGAAGTGACCGCCCGGCTGCGGATCGCAATCGATTTCGGCCACCAGCGACTTGAAATTCTGGAAACCTTCCAGGATCTCGTCGTGCATTTTCAGCGCGACGTCTTTGCCCCATCGTTCGATCCATTGTGAGCGTGACAGACGCCCGGAAGCGTTCTGGCCTTGGCCACCGTTGCGGCTACTGCAACCCCAGCTCGTCCTGTTGGCTTCGAGGACCACTGCCTTGATGCCATGTTCGCGCGCGAGGCATAGCGCCGTGGCGAGGCCTGTGTAGCCCCCGCCGATGATCGCCACGTCCACGTCGATGTCCTGGGTGACCGGGCCGTCGTCGGGCGGCGGCGCACCGGCGGTTGCGACCCAGTATGTCGGTGCGTATTGCTTGCCGTGACCGGGACCGGGAGAAACCAGCGGGTCGTACATCGGATCGTATTGCGTAGCGCTGCTTCGTTCAACAGACACGCTCGGCGCAACCCGTTCGACTGCACTGTGCTCCATGCGACACTCCTCGTCGGGATCAAAAGTTCTGCTTGGGGACGTTCATTGAGGAACGCACGTTGAAAGGCCATCAGCTCATGGCGAAACTCGAAACGTTTGGATCCTTCTGCTTCGATGCGTCCGCCATAGGGACATCTTCTTTTCCTACAAACCGGATGATGTCGCCCTTATCGGCGATTCACTTGTGAAGATTGTAGAAAGACCCCGTAGCCGACGGTAGGTCCAGTCAGTTGCTTTCGTTTGGTGCAAGCAGAGGGATGGTTCAGGAGGATGTGCCGCGGCTAGCGGTTGTCGATCCGGCTTGCGATTAGCGCAGAACGAATGGGCTAGTGATTTCTTGGGGCTCACCTCAACCACGTTAATATGCTCCAGGAGTTCTATCAGGATACGGTCGGCAGGCCTTAAGCCGTTGCATACGGAAAGCGGACAGCACACATAAACGGATGACGTGATTATCAGCCGGGCGCGTGCGATGGAAGCTAGCCGGCCGGCACGCAGGGAGCATTAGGATGCCGTGACGTCTAAGTGCGTGGGCGCAAAAAAACTCGTTAATATTGTCCCCGACTTGCCAAATCTGACGGCTCGAACAAGACTCACCGGAAAATTATTATGGCACTGAAAAAACGAGGTAGAGCGACGGCCTTCGAACTCGCCGGAAATCATGCCAGTCGACATGCCGCCTTCGAGCCCATACTTCGCTGAAAGCACATCGACGACATAAAGACCAAAGCTCGCGAGACGACGGCCGACCGAATAGCAAAATCCTGAGCCACTGGCTCGAACGCGCGTCGCAAACGACTCACCGAACCCTGCGCCGAATAGGTCAACGTTCCGGCCGCACTCGCCGGACCCATGGAGACTGCTCTCATGGTCTCTCCTCATTTTTGTGTGAAACCCGCCGCGACTGGCACGCAAACATGCAGCGTGTGTCGTCGCGGCACAGCGGCCGACCACTTCATCGATGCGCAGGCCGGGACACTGGCGGTCTCACGTTCCTCGACTTCATCGCCTAAATGCCCGCCCATCTGGGCGAGTTGTCAACGCGGATCAGACGCGCGTTGCGGTTCTTGTTGCATCACGGGCTGCGGCACGAGCGGGGCGAACCTCATGCATGGATTGAAGCGCTTTCGTTGCGCTCGCGTCATTTCAGGCGGTATCGGATGAAATGAAGGCCTCCCCCGCTGCTCGTTCAGACTACTTCGACGTCGATGACGATCAGCCCTATCCACACGCGAGGCGTGGCACTCCCACTTGTCTTCATTCGGTCCTGCTTGCCTTGCGCGGCTTGACAAGCGTTTCCACGGCATCAGCGGTAACGTCCCTGAAGAGCGCCGCGTTGCCATAGGCTCGCGCCGCCAGCATCGCGCCATAGACCAGCGACACGAGCTTGCTGGCCTCAATCTGCACCGATGCACTCAGTTTGAACTGCCTGGCTTTCACGCCAGACTCAAGTACGTGTTCGAGCCACGTAGCCAGGTTCTCGAAGTGCCCTCTGACTGCTTGCGCCACTTCGTCGGGCAAGGCCGGCATTTCCGCGCCCAGCATGCCGGCTACGCAGAACGGCGCGCTGTCGTCCGCAATGCAGCGTTCCCAGTAACCGATATACGCGCGCAACTGCGCGACGGCGTCGGCGCCACTCGCCTGCAGTGAAGCCATGTCGGCGTCGAATATTTCGCGCGATTGTTGCACCACGGCGATCGCCAGGTCCGCCTTGGTCGGAAAGTGGTGATGAATGCTTGCCTTGCGAATATCGATCGCGTCGGCAACGTCGGAATAGCTAAACCCGCTGTAGCCCCGACGCATGATGAGTTGACGCCCCGCCTCGACAATTCTTCCCGCTGTCACTTCACCCGTTGCTGTCATGCTTGTCCTACCATCTAGTCGGTCGAATTAGATAAGTCTACCCGCAAGCGATGAACATGTCTGTTGCAAAAATCGCACTTGTTTCTTAACCATCCAACTAGTAGGATGACTATACCGACTGACGAACAGCCGTCGATCCTTTCCTTACCTAACTTTTTGGAGCATGAAATGAAAACAGCCTCGCGTTTTACCCGCATCGCCGCCGCACTGGCCTTGTCCTTCGCCGCCCTGGGTTCGCACGCCGCGACGGCAGCCCCCGTCGCGCCGGTCAAGAATATCGTGCTGGTTCATGGTTTCTTCGCAGATGGCTCGGGCTGGCAGGCGGTGTCGAAAATCCTGACGCGCGACGGCTACAAGGTATCCGTCGTACAAGAACCGGAAACCTCGTTCGCGGATGACGTCAAGGCAACCACGCGCGTGGTGGATGCACAGGACGGGCCGAGCATCCTCGTCGGTCACAGCTATGGCGGTGCGGTGGTCACCGAGGCCGGTAACGACGCGAAGGTCGCGGGCCTCGTTTATGTGGCCGCATTCCAGCCCGATGCCGGCGAAAGCCCCCTGGACCTGACCAAAAAGACGCCTCCTGCAACCAAGGCGATCAAGGCGACGGCGGACGGCTATCTGTATCTCGATCAGAGCATGTTCCACGCCGACTTTGCCGCCGACGTGCCGGCGGCCGAAGCGCAGTTCATGGCGCTCTCGCAGGTGATGCCGGCGGCCCAGTCGTTTGGCGTGCCCATCTCCAGCCCGGCGTGGAAAACGAAGCCGAGCTGGGCGGTTGTCGCAACGGCGGACCGCGCAATCAATCCCGATCTCGAACGCTTCATGACGAAGCGCGCAGGGAGCAAGACGGTCGAGATCAACTCGAGCCACGTTGCCTATATCTCGCATCCCGTCGAGGTCGCGAAGCTGATCGAACAGGCAGCAGCCGGTTCCGCACGGTGATTGGGCAGAAGCGGTCGGGACGTTTTCATACGTCGCCGATCCGCTTGCGCCGTTGCGAACGGCGGCAACGGCGGCAACGGCGGCGGCCACTTGCGAGGGGTCATGTTGCAAGAGTCACCCTATGCGGATGGCCGGGCAACCTGGAATACATCGATCGAGCAGGCTCGCTGCTGTCCGTGTACACCTTTTGCGAAAGACTGCTCATCGCCCTGCTGCCGGAACAATTTGCGAGGCGCAGCAGCGAAAGCGCGCCGCTCAATCGCCCTCGATATCTCTCAGCGTCTCCAGCAAGTCACAGAGGCGATAGCCAATTTCAATGCTCAAATTCCGCATCATTTTCGCGTCAAGGCCCGGCATCGTCGTGCGCAAATGTGCAAGCGCGTCAGGCGATAACTCCAGCAAGACAGCGGGCGTATCGGCCACAAGCTTTAACAGGCGCTGCCGCTCCAGCATCAACGGTATTTCGCCGAGCGCCATGCCGGCCCGGTAACTGGCAGCACGCAACGCCTTGCCGTCCTTTTCCCAGAGAGCACTCAGCCGGCCTCGCGTCAGCAGTAACAAACCACCACGCGCGTCCTCGCGTCCGAGCACGACATCGCCGGCGGCAAATGTCCTGCGTGTCGCCAGGCTCATCAGCAGCGCCCGCTCGTCATCGGTCATCTCCTGAGTCACCGGAAAGGCCGCCAGGTCCATCTCGTGATCGCTCTCCTGATCGCTTTCCTGCGCGGCCAACTGGTCGAGCAGTTCGTCTTCAGCCTGCGATAGCGCGACGTCCGTGCTTTCAAATACGCGCAATTCGGCTTCCGGCTTCGTCAGCCCCCATTCCGCCAGAAACTTCCGCCGGCGCCCACCGGCGAGAAGCGGTGCGAAAAACAGGCGCCTGCCGGACCTGACCAGCAGTTCATCGAGTCGCTTCAACATCAATACGCCGCTACTGTCGAAATGGCTGATGCGTTTCAGGTCGAGCAACACCCAGTCGCTGCCGGATAATTCATCGCCGACCACTCGCTCCACCCTCTCCGCCGAGCCGAAGAAAAGCGGACCGTCGAGTTCAACGACAGCGATCCGGCGACCATGCTGGCCAAGCGCTTCAAGCGAAGCACGCGAGCGCCGCGTTCTGGAGCGAAGCTGCGTGGCGTGGTGTATGCGGCGAATCATCTGGGCATTCGAGCGATAGATGAACGCGATCAACGCAGCAGCGAAACCCACACCCAACGCAACCAGTACGCTGGTGAAGACGACTAGCACGGTCACGACAAACACCATCGCCAGGTTAAGAAAAATCTCCCAGCGGGTCGAAGAATGGCCGCCATAACC
Organism: Caballeronia sp. dw_19; assembly: GCF_018449515.1. Taxonomy (GTDB): domain Bacteria; phylum Pseudomonadota; class Gammaproteobacteria; order Burkholderiales; family Burkholderiaceae; genus Caballeronia. Next base: position 107,950 of record NZ_JAAVUQ010000007.1, read on the forward strand.
CACGGCGAGCAGTAATTGATGCGTCCACTTATCCATCGCCTCTGCGCTGGTCACGATCACAACGCCGGCCATGACCGAGAGTGGAATCTGGCCGACGACCCGGTTCAACCCATAGGACAGCGCCAGCAGCACACATGCGTACGCGAAGTTGGCCACGCCGGTACGTCCTCCGCTTGCATGGACGATGCGGGTAATGTTGGGCGATCCGCCGCTCGGCGCACCGCCAAACAAGGCCGACGCGATGTTGGAGACGCCTTGCACGACCAGTTCGCGATTACTGTTGTGGCGCGCCCCGAAGAGTTGTTCGGTGCTCGAGATGCTCAGCAGGGACTGGATTGACGACACAAGGGCGATCGTGATGCCGGTCGCCAGTATTACCGCGGCGTGATTGCGAAAGCCTGCGGATCTGATGAAGTTCAGGATGTCGGTAATGCGCAAGATCAGCGGTACGCCGGGCGGTAGCGTTCCGATCGTGGCGCCCAGGTCGTCGTTGGGAACAAGCCGCAAGCACAACATCTGAAGTGCGGTCCCGGCACAAAGACCGATCAATGCCGCTGGAACAGGCCCGCTTCTCTTTTTCGCCACGATGACGAATGCGCCGGACACGAGGGCGAATCCCAAAGCCCACCAGTTGACCGGCACCGTGCCGTTCAACGCCCGCAGCAGTTCTTGCGGCCCATCGATATCCAGGGCGCGGGGGAGTTGATTCAGGATGATCTGGATCGCAAACCCATTGATGAAGCCCGCGAGCACCGGATACGGAACAAACTTGACGAGCAGGCCGAGGCGGGAGGCGCCCAGAATCGTCTGAACGATGCCGGAAACCAGCAACGCGGTGCACGCTACCAGGATGAGCGCGGCGCCCCCACTGGCATTTGCGGCGGCAAACGATGGGTCCGTCGCCACGCTTGCGATCAACCCCGACAAAATGGCGGCATGCGTGGTTTTCGGTGAATTCATGTGCAACGGCGTCTTGCCCAGCAGTGCCGTGACGATGGCCGCCACCACCGCCGCGACAAAGGCAGCCGATATGCCCGCCGTCACCCAGGCCGGGCCCATGCTTTCGTACAGCACGGCGCCACAACTGAGGATGATGGGAACTACGGTCAACGCGCCCGCAAGGGCGCCGGTAGCGTCGCGGGCTATCGATCGGAGACGCGCTGATTTCATATTCGCCGCCCCTCTTGGCCAATTAAAGCCGTTTCCCGCCTGTTCGAACCGCTGCTCTGCGCTCGTTGAGCGCAATCCAATACCAAATGGCGCAAGACCGTGCAATCTTCCGCTGACTCCGATTCCGTATGCTGACTGTGCTGCGTCTCACCATCGCTCGCATACCAGGGCGGGGCCCGGCATGACCGTTGTCCATACCGTACTCACGAGCATCAGCTTTGTCGCTATGTCTTTAGATCGCTGCTCTCTTTTAACGTCGGAGAAAAACGTATGGCCGATTACAAAACCACCACTCTCGTCGCCGGTGCATTCGCCGCCGCCCTTGCCGCATTGACCGCCACCTCTGCGAATGCACAGGAGTTCACCGCGGCACAAAAGAAGATTCAGGCCGAGCATACGGCGCTCGTCAAGTCGGGCAAAGTCGAGCCCTGTTTCGGCACGGCCCTGAAGGGGCAAAACGACTGTTATGCAGGTGCAGGCACCACCTGCGCCGGGACGAGCGCGACTGACTACCAGGGCAACGCATTCAAGCTGGTGCCCAAAGGAACTTGCACAACCATCTCCACGCCAAGTGGGCCCGGAAGCCTGTCTCCCAAGGCCTAAGATCGATCAGTGGCTGGGCACCGTCGGGCCCGGCCCCGCAGTTCTAACCGCAACAACGGCCGGCTATGTCAGAGTCACACTCTCTTGGTACCCAACGGCGGCTGCCTCTGCGCGCCGGGGTTGGGCTTAAAGCCGAACATTACCGCACGATTCTCGAATCACGGCCGGACGTCGGTTTCTTCGAGGTTCATGCAGAAAATTATATGGGCGCAGGCGGCCCTCCGCACCGCTTTTTGTCGGCCATACGCGAGTCCTATCCGCTATCGGTTCATGGTGTCGGCTTGTCCATTGGTGCAGACCGTCCTCTCGACCGGAATCACCTGCAACGCCTGAAAGAACTCGTCGCTCGCTATGCACCGGGGTTGTTTTCCGAGCACCTTGCCTGGTCCAGCCACGACTGCGGCTTTCTCAACGACCTGCTGCCGGTTCCGTACACCACACAGAGCCTGGCACGCGTCGTGGACCACATCGACGAGGTGCAAGAAGCCCTCGGCCGGCAGATGTTGCTGGAAAATCCTTCCACCTATCTGGCCTTTGAGGAAAGCACGTACTCGGAGACCGACTTCATTACGGCCGTCGTGCAACGAACGGGATGCGGTCTTTTGCTCGACGTTAATAACGTGTACGTTGCATCGATCAATCAGCAGTGGGACCCTTTTGTATATATCGATGATTACCCGCTCGCGGCCGTGCAAGAGATCCATCTGGCCGGCCACGCACAGGAGACAGACGAAAAAAATCGTCCGCTGCTTATTGATACCCACGACCGTCACGTCGCCGACATCGTATGGGACCTCTTCGCACGAGTGATCCAAGGGACCGGTCCGGTTTCCACATTGATTGAATGGGACGCGAACATACCCGAGTGGTCAACGCTCAAGGCGGAAGCCGAGCGAGCTGACGCCGTCATTGAGGCAGCCACCCAAGCGGCAGGTGTCGACCACGCATACAGGCGGCCGTCCTTCATCACCCAACACCCCATCACAGAGGGACAGACAACATGATCAAGCGGCAAGTCCTTGTCTATTACGCGTGGAGCCGGCCAGGCGAGAACGGCGCGCCTCTCCATGTGATCGAAGATCGGTTTCCGGCGCTCTTCGAAAGTCGCAGGATGGGTTTCCCGAGATTCAATGAATTCTCAAACCCGCATCAGTTTGACCAGAGCATTGCCGGTTTCCTCGACCACATCATGAAGCGCAACTTCACCGCCTTCGTCGATCTGGCGGCAACGCTGACTGGTCAGAGCGTCAGGGAGATCGAACGTGTCACGGACGACGGGACGCTCACACCGCTCGATGCGCGCCTTCTGAGCGGCGTCGACACGCTCATCGTCATCAGTTTCGATTCGCTTAGAACAGCTCAGACAGCGGGAAGCGCGGAAATAGAAGCGGTCCGCACGTTCCTTGGACACAGCGACCATCTCGCCTTCATCTGTCCGCATCACGACATTGGCGATGTAACGGACCTGCCGGAAGGCGAGCATCTGCAACGTCAGATTGCAGAATTCCAGCATCACGGCGACAAGACGATTCCGCCGCGGCAACAGTTCGGCGGCCTGGCGCGCTCGCTGCTGGCGGGTCTCGGCGTAGCGGTGGAAAATCGCTTTGGACTCAGGCCAGCGCCCAAAGCAGACGGTTCCCCGGCGCCAATTGAGGCCGATACAAAACTTGATCGATTAGGTCTGCTTGAGAGAGTCAGCACGTTCAATCTGCATCCGCATCTGCCGCAACTGGAGCGTCTCGGCGAGGCTGTCGAAAAACTCGACGTGCTGGCCAGTCAACGGATCGACCCTACCGCACCGCCGCATCCCTTTACGCGTGACCACGCGACATTCGATGCCCTCCTGCAGTCTCGGCCAGAAACGTTCAACGGTAGCCTCCTCGTTAGCGATACCACACTCTGGAGTTCAACTGCCGGCGGTGTCGACAGTCTTCGCGAGCTCTGGACAAATGTCGTTCAACGCCCGCTTCGTTCGTGAGAGCGCAATGACACGCGAGAAAACACTTCAAGTGTCCGCCAGACCGCTGGGTGGCAGCGCCGGCTTGAATGCTGATTGCCTGTGCGAACAGCAGAGGAACTTCGCTGCGGCGCTATTGGATCCCAACATGCCTGTCCCTCGCGGTCTGATCGGCCCAGATCGGGAACCCAGCGAAAAACGCTTCAACGTGTATCGGAACAATGTCGTAGCGGGTCTCGTCGAGGCGCTGAAGGCGGCCTATCCCGCTGTGTGCCGCATCGTCGGCCACGACTTCTTCGCGGCGATGGCCCGCGTCTACGTCGCGCTCGAACCACCGAGGTCTCCTGTCGTGCTTGACTACGGCGAAACGTTCCCGGATTTCATCGAAAGGTTTGAGCCCGCGAAGAGCGTGCCGTATCTGCGTGATGTCGCCCGGCTCGAGCGCGCATGGGTGGAGGCGTATCACGCCGCAGAGGCGCCCCCGGTCGACCCCGCCCCGCTTGCCACGATCGATTCCCAAAGCCTTCCGCAGATTGGTTTTATGCTGCATCCCACGGTACGCGTAGTACGGTCGTCTTTTCCCGTCGTCCAGATATGGCTGATGAATATCGATGCGGGTGATCCTGCTGCAATCGACATCTCCAGCGGCGGCGAGAATGCTCTTGTCGTACGCCCCATTGCCGAGGTCGAGGTTCGCCGACTGCCTGCTGGCGCAGCGACTTTCGTCATAGGCCTCGCGGCCGGAGCGTCGGTGGCCGATGCGACGGCTCTCGCACTCGACGAGGATGGCGATTTCGATCTGGCCGGCGCACTTCAAGATCTATTCGCGATCAATGCGATCGTCGGATGGACCGTGCGAGAAGGTTCTGAGTTCAGCTCGATTTCGAGGGTCGCATGAGTCAGGTTCACGCACGGACGAAAGGCCGTTTCGCACTGCTGATTCGCGCGGCTCTGGAGAAAATCCAGGCGCTCGGGTCAGTATTCGCTCCGCCAATGATGCGGATTGCTCTCGCGCTTCCGTTCTTCCGGTCTGGTCTTACTCGATGGGACGGTTTCCTGTCCATCTCGCCGGCAACGCTCTTCCTGTTCGAGGATCAATTCAAAGTTCACCTCTTCGGCGGAGCCTACGGTTTTCCAGCGCCTGACACGGTTGCACTTATAGTTGCCATCGCGGAAATAACGCTGCCCGTTTTGCTCGTTCTGGGATTCGCGACCAGGTTCGCGGCACTCGCCCTGCTGGTCATGACAGGGGTGATTCAATTGGTATTCCCCGACGGCTGGGCGAATTTCCATCTGTATTGGGCGTCGCTCGCGGTCGGAATCATGGCGCTCGGTCCAGGACCTCTGTCGCTGGATCGCTTGATAAAACGCTGGTTATATCCACGGGATATTTGACTTAACCGCAATGCCATTGGATCTGTCAGTTTTCGGTGGTGATGGTTCATTAAATTAATAAGTTATCCGAATTATTGATCGCGTTTACAATCTTCCAGAGGAAAACAACGGACACGCCGAGGGCACGGAGGCGCAACTTTTTTTCGATTTCGTCGATCTGCAAGCTGCACCTCGCGCCGCTCCCTGTATGGCGGCGAAAAATTCGATCTGTTCGCGATAGTGTGCGATGAGCCGCGCACCGGCCTGCGAGAAAAGGTCGGCGTATTCCGTCTCATTCCCGTTTCACGAAGGGCACGCTCTACGGCAATAATCGCCGTTATTGTCGACCCTTGCCGTTCGACTGCACCTTTCGCAACCCTGAACGTCGCCGCCCCTGTTCGCGCGCGAAGACTGCGGGGGTGCACCCGACATGACGATGAAATCGTCGGGTGAAATGGCTTTGGTCGACAAAGCCCACCACCAACGCAATCTCCGCGAGCGGCAGGTCGGTGTCGGTAATCAGCGATTGAGCCCGGCGGATTCGACACTGCTCCACAAAGCTGATGGCCGTGCTACCGGTGCTGCGTTTGAACAAACGGCTGAAATGAAACCGGCTCACGTTCACGACCGACGCCAGATCTTCAAGGCTGATTGTCCGGCCCAGATTGTCTTCGATAAATTCAGTCAATCGGACAATTTCGAGCTTGCCAAGCGCACGCTCCGGCGAGCACTCCACCGCCTCGAATACGTTGTAGCTTCGCAGCATGTGGGCTGCCAGGGCTGTCGATATTGCATCGGCGATCAACACCTGGACCGGGTGCGCTTGCCTGTCCATTTCCATAAGCAGCGTCTGCGCGAGCCGCTCAATCACGGGATCGCGCACTTGAAACACATTGCGGATTTCCACCTGGCCTTTTCGTTGGCCCAGTTGCTCCGCCGCGCACGCGACAAGCGATGTCGGAATGCGTAGCCTTGCGGACAATCCTGAATCCCCTTCCCACGTCGAGTCGTAACCGGCGGGCATGATATACGAGGTGCCGGCTGTGATAACGCTCGCATGAATGGCTCCGGCGCGGGTCTGGACCAGCTTGGCGCCTCCCGAGGGGCAATAACAGATCAGGTGATGGTCGAGACCCGCGTAGCTTTCGGCGCAACCGAAGTAGGGGCGATGAAGATCGGCCGTCAAGCCATTCCAACCGCGCTCGCGGGTGGTCGCAATCGGCCGCTGGGGCCGCGCGTTCAGGATCTCGTCAATGGAGATCAATTTCGCACGGCATGGCGATGACAGGACGCTCTGAGCCATGGCTTTATTTGCGGGCGATGGGTCGCAAATGCCGTCTCCCGGCCGCGGAAGTTTTTCCATGGCAACTGGCCCCTACTCCCAAGGACTGTCGCCCCGCTGCCCTGTCCGATGTGAAGCTGGTGATCATTAGCGCCCCCCTTAATCCGCTACTCCGTTAACCACGTCTGTCAGCCACGCCGAACACGCCGAACTCCAGTTTCCTGCAACGACCCCACTATTTTATTCTGTCACAAGTTACGGATTTCTGAATTCGACCAAACATGCTCGCGGTTGATCAGGCCAAGCGCGACCACCTTCCGGTTGGAGCCGGCCTTGACGAACTCGACGTCGTATTTCCGCTGCGCTATAGGCTTTCCCCGAAGATTGATATACACCAACGACCCCATCCCGTTGATCGATAGCGCGAGGAAACGAAGGAAAGACTGGGCGGTTCACACGGCATGTGCGTAGTCAATGCATATCAGGTCAACCAGGACCTGCCGGCCTTTCTGGAAAGCTGACCGTCGCGAAACTGCGGCGGTGTTCTACATCGCCGCCGCGGCAATTGCCGACCGAAGGTGACGGTCGAACCGTGACACGGGTGGCTCAGATTGCCGCCAGAACCAGATTCGGGACCCTTTTCTTGCCGGCGCACGCGCGTTCAGCGCGGCGTCAACGCAACGCCTGGATCGCTTTTATATCCCCCGCCCAGAGCCTTGGTCAGCGTGATTTCTCCGCTCAGTTGCTGGCCGGTAATCTTAAGCAGCGCGAGCCGCTCCTCGATCAAGGGCTCGCGCGCTTGCGTCGCGGTAAACCGGCTACCCAAGCCACTGCGGTAATGCCCCTCAGCACTCTGCGACGCAAAGGAAACTGCCTGCGTTTTCTGCGTCTGGAGCTCAGCTTCCGTGTCCAGGTCCTGCAACCGGCTGCCCGTCGCCGCGACGTCGCGAACTGCGTTAAGCACAGCTTCATTGTATTGCTCGATCAGCGTATTGCTCGCAGTCCGCGCGCCACCAAGGTTCGCGTTGAGACGACCACCATCGAAAATAGGTAAATAAAGACCGGGAATCAGATTGATCTGCTGACTCGCATGCGTGAACAGGTCCGCCAAATGTAGCGCGTTGACGCCGAAAAACGCCTTGATATCGAAACTCGGATAGAACGCCGCTTTTGCCACATCGATGCGATCGAACGAGGCCTGCACATACCAGCGCATCGCCTGCAGATCCGGACGCCGCGCCAGCAGCTCGTACGAGAGCGTGGACGGCAAACCCGCCTGCAATGGCGGCAGAGGCACCGGCTGGATCACCGGCAGATCGTCCGCGCCAGCTCCAATCAACGCTCGCAACGATTCACGAAACTGCTTGATCTGCCCTTGCGCCACGACGATCTGTTGTTGCACGGCCAGCAATCCCGCTCGTGCCTCCTGAGTCTGGGTCTGCGGTTCGAGTCCACGGGCCGCTCGCGCCTGGTGCGTCTCGACAGCGAATGCCGCGACCTCACGCGATTGCCCCAGTAAGTCGATGACCTGATAGGTGGTCTGGATTCCGTAGTACAACTGGGCAACGTCCGTGGAGATTTCCAGTTCGATCGCGGCCAGCTCGGCAAGCCGCGCATTGTGTACGCCCAACGACGCGGCCACCTGGGCACGCTGCTTCCCCCACAGATCGACGTCGAGGCTCGCGCCAAGGCCAACGATCCCGGAGGTGTACCACGGCCCGGTGAAACCCTCCGCCGGTACGTTCAACGCGAACGGCCCGAGAAAACCATTTCCCGAGACGTGCTCACGATCGATCGCGCCGAGCGCCGTCACCTGCAGATTCGTGCCCGCCTTGACCAGTTCGACATCCGACTGCGCCTGCGCCACCCGCCCTCGCGCAATCAACATGGTCGGTGCATCGGCCAACGCGCGCTCGATCAGGCCGTTGAGCTGCGGATCGCCGTACGCGGTCCACCAGCGCGCGGACGGCCAGCCATCGCGCGCCAGATGGATGTCGTCGGCGAGACGGATCTGTTCGGGCCGGATCGCGTCGATCGGCTTGCCGTCGTGGTGAATCAGCGCACAGCCGGCGAGTCCGCAACCGATTAACGCAGTCAGTACGGCGCGGCGGAGAAACAACGGTGGAGTGAAGCGCTCTCGCTTAATCATTCTGATGAGACTCACGCGGAACCACGGGAGCGGAATCCGGGGCACGCCAGTCCGGCAGCCCCGACAACTGATCAATGAGGGTGCGTGCGCAAACCGCAGGCTGTGTGTGGTAAAGGTCAGCGTCTGCGGCGCCGTGGTCGATGTCGCGCAAACCCTGCTGTTCCAGCAGGCCCAGCGAGAGCCGCGGCAGCGCCTGCGCGGCCGGCGGATTGACGCTGAGATCGTCCGCGTAAGCAGCTAGCCGGGCGGCAGCCTGCTCCTGAATGGCGCGCGCGGCATCGCGAACTTCACTGCGCATAAATGCAGCCTGAGCGCTCACCGCATTGTGAAGCGCATTACCGGCTAGCATGATTTCACGCCCTTGGGCCAGAACCGTTTGCGCACGCAGCGTCAATTGCGCATGCACGCCCTCCTGCCAGTTCGGCTCTACCGCAACCCGCGCCAGCACAGCCTCGCAATCCGCGAGCGCGGCCCACGTCTGCAGTTGTTGCTGGGCATACGGCAACTCCGCTGGCGGTGCACCATCAGCAAGATTCGCACGCAGGAGCACGCTCACCGAGCGCAGCATCGTTGCCAGCTTTTGCCGCAATACGTCGCCCTCTCCTTCACGCCAGAATGACATCTGGACCAGCGTCGAAACACCCACACCCAACAGGATCCCGACCATGCGATCGCGAATCTCGGTGAGGTTGCTGGTCGGCCCGAACTTCTCGAGCAGCGCCAGCGAGAAGGTGAACGCAATCTGCACCCCGGCGTAGCTGATGCGCTCCGATCCGGCCGACACCCATGCACCCAGCGCGATGACGGGCAACGACATCAACAGCAAACCAACGATGCTGTCCAGATGGGGAATCACAAACACCACCATGAAGAGCGCCAAGCCGCTGCCAACCAGCGCACCGCCGACCCGCAATATCGCGCGCTGTGTCGACGCACCCAAGCTTGGCAACGCAATGATCAGGCAGGTCAGCATGATCGTGTGAATGCCTTGCCAGTCCGTGGCGTTGTAGAAGACATAACACACCAGTACTGCCAGCAGCGTCTTCAGCGAAAAGCGCACATAGGCAGGATTGCTGAAGGCGTCGGGTACGACCATCGGTTCCTTGGCGGCCGTACCGTCACCGGAACCGGCGCGTGCGGCAAGGTCGTCGAATGCGTTCAGCGCGCGTTGCATCTCTGCCGCAGCGCCATGGGGACTTACAACGTCGCCGGGCGCAAGCGTCGCCCGATGTACCGCGCGGTACGCTTGATCTGCGGCAATGGCCCCGTCGAGCGCACGGCAATTCTCGCGCAGTTCATACAGTGCGCCCCGCGCGGCCACGGATACCTCCGACGGGTCTGACGGCAGTTCGCGGGCCGCGCCATACAGGCGCGACACCGTGGCAATGCAGGCCAGTTGGTACGTGCTTTCCTCTCGATAGCGAGCGTCACGCATCGCAGTGAATTTGAGCAACTTCTGCAGCGACAGCGAGCCTTGCTGAATCGCGATCGGCGTGACAGGTTCGGGCGCCGGACCGCCGTCGAGCAGGTGCGAAAGACGCGCGTCGACCGCGGTGAGTTGCCGGTGCATTTCAGCCTTCAATTGAAGTTGCGGTTCGGCTGGCAAGAAGAAGGTATTGATCACCAGCGTCAGCACGATCGAATAGTTGACCGCCACCCATACCCAAAGCACGCCGCGGATCAATAGCTCGGCCTCATCCGTCTGGTCGACGAAGCTCTGCACGTAGATAATGACGATCGCGACGATAAAAAACACGATGCCGATCTTCAGGATACGCATCAGGTACACGCTGCCGAAGAACAACAGGCTCGCCGCGACAATGCGCATCAGCGGATAATCAAACGTAAATTTCAATAGCAGGATCGAGAGGCCGATCGCCATTGTCGAACCGAGCATAAACATGATGCCCACCAGCCGTGTGATCACGACATTCGACTGCGTGACGTAAAACACGACCAGCAGCGAAAGCGCCAGCAAGGGGACTTCAAGGGTCATCGACGTGACAATGACAATGGCGCTTGCCAGCACGCAGCGCAGCATCACGTTGGTGCGCCCCGGATAGGCTGTGAGTTGGCCGCGCAAAAAGCGGTGCGCGTCGACGAGGCTGCCGGGCAGATAGTCGGTCGCGTTCATATCGGCGTCTCAGTTGGCCTGGCCATGAGCCTGCCCGTCGTTGCCGCGCGTGGGCACGGCGTCAGGCTGCAGCACGGCGACCGCCGACGTGCCAATGCGGAACAGTTCCGGATCGGGTCGCTCAATCAGAATCTTGACTGGGAAGCGCTGCGATACGTGTACCCAGTTGAGGGTGCGCTCGATGCGCGGCAGACCGCCCGGCAATGCGAGGCCACCTTCGTCCGGCGAGACCCCGTAGCTGATCGAGTCAACCGCGCCGTGAAAGCGCCGGCCCGTATCGCTCAGCAGATAAACCGTAGCGGGCGTGCCGGCGCGAATATGCGTGAGCTCGGTCTCGCGGAAATTCGCCACCACGTACCAGTGCCGCGTATCGATCAGCGTGAAGACCGGTTTGAGTGAGGACGCGAACTGCCCGGTGGAGGACTTCAGCGAGACGACCCGCCCGTCGAACGGCGCGCGCACTGTCGTGTATTCGATGTTCAATTCAGCGAGCGATATCTCGGCCAGCGCGACGGCGCGCTGCGCGACCAGCGCATCGACCCCGCTGACAGCCGCCGCCGCCTGCTGCGCCTGCAGTTGCGCCGCACTCAGTTGCGCCTGGGCAGCGCGTTGCGCGGTGCGCGCCCGGTCGACATCCTCGGCGGACACGTAACCTTGCGGCAACAGCGGCTCAGTGCGGCGCAACGTGTCGCCGGCCTGGGTGGCCGCAGCCCGCGCACCCTCGACCGCTGCCCGCACCGACTCGGCGTTGTACTGCTGCGCATTGACGCTGCGCTGCGTCAATGCGATCTGCTTGTCGAGCGCAACCAGCGTTGCCTGGCCGCGCGCCAGTGCATCCTGGTAGGGTCGCGGATCGATCTGGAACAGCAGGTCACCCTGCTTGACGGCCTGGTTGTCACGCACTGCCAACTGGACGATGCGCCCGCTGACCTCGGGCACCACGTCGATGGTATCGGCGTACGCGTAGGCGTCGTCGGTGCGCGGCGACCTGTCCAGCATCCAGATCACGAGGATCAGCACCAGCAGCGTCACCAGCACCAGAACGATGGCGGGCCATATCTTGCGCGGTGGCTTGTTTGCACTTGTTGTCATCGCTTCATCCCCGCTCAATGTTGGAAAAAGATCAACCAGACAACGAGCGCGAGCAACGTGACCAGCGCCGGATAGACCAGCGCCGGCGGCCCGAACCAGAGGCCACGGTGAGTGCGTTGCACGATGACATGAAATATGATTGTAAGAACTACGCCGGCGATGATGCAGAACAGCCAGTCAGGGAAGTACGCACCGAGCACGTTGACCGACGGCGACCGGGAGCAACCAGTCACGTACATGCTCACAAGTACCGCAGTGGCCACAGTGCCGGACGACCTCATTGCATGTTCTCCCTGATGAGCGTTGGATGCGTGTGGCGGCTCGAAGATAGCGTTCGCCGTTGCGGCTCAGCGCTTTGCGCGTTGAGCACGCTATCATGCGCGATCCGGACGGAGGAACAAAAAAAACCGTCACGACTTTCACCGGCAGCTTCTGCTGGCTTAGCGTGGCGTTCGCCTCGGTCGTCGATACCTTCGACATGACAAATCTCCTGGAAAGCAGATTAACCCGCAAGGCGGTCACGCAACGCGACATGATGATCTTTTGCGCTCGCAACCTCAACTGCCGCGACGTCTTAGCTTACCCGTTAAAAGTCATAAAATCGACTTGTCGAGCTCAGACAAATATCGCGAGATCGACTCGCTGAGGACGGTCGTTTCCTTCAATGCAGACCGATATTCTGCGAACCGCATGAAACAAGCGCAAGGCCAATCGATTTTTTGAAAACTTCCAGACCGGGCACGTCATGGAGTTCCGGACACTTGTTCGACAAGGTTGGCAAGCGCCACGACGCTCTCGTTCGCCACGGGTACACTGGCATCGGCATCCTATCGAGAATGGACAAAATGGCCCCGACAGTTATTCCGGCAGTGATCCTGATCGTCATAACGATCGCCGCGTCAATGAGCCTGAGGCATTGGTCAAGGCGAATTCGTGCTGGCTTTGATCTTATCTGCTTCGTCATCCTTAGTATTTACCTGGATCGGCAAGACGTGTTTCCGATCTTTGCTGCGCCACATGGGCACCTGAGCTCAGGGGAAATAGCGATCCGCTTCGTTGGAGGAGCGTGGTGGGTACTTGGCGCGCGGCTTGTCGTCTCTCTGCTTTGGTTCGCCTTACATAGAGACCAGCGTTCCCGGGAAGCACGTCTTTTCTCCGACCTGACAGCAACGGCCATCTATATTGTCACCGGTATCGTGGTGATGGATTCTGTGTTTGCGTTGTCCGTCACAGGCGTGGTGGCCACTTCCGGCGTCGTCGCGATCTTCATTGGTTTGGCGCTGCAAAACACATTGGCCGATGTCTTCGCGGGTATCGCCGTCGGCATAGAAGCGCCGTTCAGCGTCGACGACAGGGTCAAGATCGGCGACATGCTGGAAGGACAGATTGTCCAGGTCAATTGGCGCTCGATTCGAATCCACACCGACGATGACGATATTGTCACCATCCCGAACAGCATCGTCGCCAAAGCCGAGATTATCAACCGGAGCTACCCGAGTTTGCGGCGTGCGGCGTCAGTTGACGTATGGTGCCCGGCGAGCGCATTGCCTGAGCGGGTCATCGAAACGCTCCTGAATGCCACGCTGCTGTGTCCGGACATTTTGCACAAGCCTGCGCCCGGCGCTGTCATGGTTCAGTTCGGCCGCAGGAACACGCTATATCGAGTGTCGTTTCATGTAGCGGGCACCCTATCAATTGCTTCGACGAAAGATACGCTGCTCAGGGCGGCAAGGCGGCAATTGCTCTATGCCGGATTTCTTGACGAACCCGTGCCCATGACGGCGCCTCGCGACCCGTCATCTAATGCTGTCATGACAATGCCGCACAAGCTGCTGCGAGACTTGCTTTTGTTCGAGTCCCTTACTGACGCGCAAGTTGAAAAACTGGCGGAAAAACTTATCCCACGTCATCTGGAGCCTAACGAAAAATTGTTCACCGAAGCAGAGGTCGAAACTTCACTGAATGTAATCGCCTCTGGCATTATCGAAATAACAAGAGAGGAAAAAGGCAACCGTGAGACGATCGGTTGCATTGGTGCAGGGGAATATGTTGGCGAAATAGGCCTGCTCACCGGCACTCCTCATGCGGCAACCGCAACGGCTCGTACGCATTGTCAGGTCTACAAGCTGCCGCACGAAGCGATTGCGCCCTTGATGAAAACCGATGACGGATTGCTGGTCGCTTTGGACAAGTCGGCCCGAAGGGGACTCGACATGCTGCATCGGAACGTAGCCGCTCGTGCGACACGAGATATCGGTGCGCCTGGACAACTTCTTTCCCGCATACGGAGGTTTTTTGGACTGACGGCTTTTTGATGACATGCGGCGCGAAGCCGCCACGCGCCGCGCTGGATTTAGTCAGAAATTCGACGAAAAAGGTCTATCCCGGCGCATCTCGTGGACTATGCATTCTGTCTACGGAACAGATTAGTGCCGATATATATGCTTTCCTAGCCGACTAGTCTGCAGGCGGATTCAGCATGAGACCCCACTGCTACTAATCTGCCTATCCCGTTACGAGCGGCACCGTTGCTGTTGGATTGCCCACCAGATACTCGTAGTGACGGTAACCGCCATTGTCGTGCGTATAGACAAAGCCTGCGCCTTCATAGAGCGCCCGGGCTGGATTGTCCGGCTTCACACCAAGCGTAAGCGTGGCGAAACCCTGCGCGCGTGCGTCGGCTACGAATTCGGCCAGGAGTCGTCGACCGAGTCCGACGCCGCGCCTGTCACGCAGGACGTAAATCGACGCGAGGACGGCGACGTTACCCTGGGTCTCCCAGAAGCAATACCCTGTAACCTCCTCACCGGATTGCGCAATGAACATGCGGTCCAGATCGTTGGTCCATTGCTTGATGTGCCAATACAATCCATCCCTCCAGCGCCCCTCCTGTTCTGGCTCGATCTGCCGAATATAGTCGAGTTCGCCGGCATATATCGCCGGAAGGTCAGTGGCATGGGCGCGACGAATCGAATGAATGTCTGTCATCGTTTATGGAAAGGTGCAGAAAGTTAAGTACGCTCGCACCATCGTATTCAAGCCGCTTACTGATGGTGTGCCGCGTGTTGAGATTGCATTGTCGCCCGCTTCCGGTTGAATTCACAAGGCGACGGCGCGTTCCGGTGATGCTCATCTTGGGCGACACGGGCCTATGCCGCTATCGGCATCCGACAGAATGACAATGGCTGTCGCGGAACGTCGCAATGGCGGCGTGAAGTGGCCGACCCTGTCGCCGCATGGCAGGCATATAGCTCCTTCCGGCCTGCTGTGCAACCACACACGGCATTTCGCCGTCCATGCGCGTCGCACCGTTGTGCCGGCGTTCCGCGCCCGGAAACGGCCGTTCGTCGCAGTCCGCTTGAGATAACCGCGCCCAGGCATCACCATTGGCGCCTCAACGTACAATCGTCTCGATCTGCCCAGGAAACACACCATGCCCCCTTTCACACTATCCCTGCTTCAGCCGTTCTGGCGAAGGCTGCGGATCTATGCCCTGACCACGGTCGGCTGCGCGTGGTTGTACAGCACGATCTATCAGGAATCGTTCGCGCGTGATCTGGTCTATGCGGCGTGCGTTGTGGCCATCGTCCAGTGCCTCGTGGCAGGCGGGCGCTACACGCTCGCGTACCAGCGGCGGCGGCAGGGACGCAACGACGCCGACGGCTTGCAAAAGTGGCCAGGCTGGCAATGGATGCTGCCGTGGATGGTCGTGAGCGTGGTGATTGGCTACTTCGCCGGCATTCGTATCGGCGATATCCTGCTCGGGATTCGCTATACCCCGATCACAGCGGCACATAACGCACACACGATGATAATCAGCATCAGCGTGGCGTTGATGCCAACCGGCTTCCTGACCTACGTGTTCTACACGCGCAACCGGATGGCGGCGATCGAGCTGCGAGCCGAAACCGCACAACGGACAGCTGCGGAAAGTCAGCTCAAGCTGCTCGAGTCGCAGCTCGAACCGCACATGCTTTTCAACACACTGGCGAATCTGCGTGTGCTGATCGGGCATGATTCACTGCGCGCACAGGGAATGCTTGATCACCTGATTGGCTTCCTGCGCTCAACGCTCGCTGCGTCGCGCACGGGGTCTCATACGCTAGCGGAGGAATTCGCGCGTATCTCGGACTATCTCGCGCTGATGCAGATCCGGATGGGCCCGCGCCTGAAGATTCAGCTCGATCTCCCCGAGCCGTTGTCGGCGTACCAGGTGCCACCGTTGCTGCTGCAACCGTTGGTGGAAAACGCCATCAAGCACGGACTCGAACCGAAGGTCAGCGGCGGACGCGTGGTCGTGACCGCCGAGCGTCACGCCGGCCATCTGGTGTTGACTGTCCGTGACACGGGAGTCGGCCTCGACGCGCAAGCACACCATGGCGCCCGCTTCGGACTGCAACAGGTGCGCGAGCGCCTTTTCACGCTGTATGGCGAGGCCGGCTCGCTGGCGCTGCAACCAGCGCCAAACAACGATGGCGGCACGCTTGCCGTTATCACGCTGCCATGTTCAAGGAGCAATGAAAAATGAAAACGACTGCACTGATCGCAGAAGACGAAGCGCTGCTGGCCGCCAACCTGCAATCCGAACTATTTGGTTTGTGGCCGGATCTGGAGATGGTCGCCATCGTCGGCGACGGACAGAGTGCGGCGCAAGAGGCGCTTCGATTGCAGCCCGACGTGCTTTTCCTCGATATCCGCATGCCGGGCATGACCGGGCTTGAATGTGCAGAGGCGCTTGCCGAAGAATGGCCCGAAGGCGGCAAGCCGTTTCCGCTGATCGTATTCGTCACGGCCTACGACGAATACGCGGTTCAAGCCTTCGAACGCGCAGCCTTCGACTACGTGCTCAAGCCCGTGCAAACGCCCCGGCTCGAACAAACCTGTGCGCGCCTGAAAGAACGACTGCCCGACAGCAACGTGCCCGCGTCACTGGGCGGTATTGTTATCCAGATGCGCGAACTGCTCGCCGCCGGCAGCCCGCTGACAGGACATGCCGCACAGGACAGCTCGCCGCTGCGGATCATTCAGGCGAGCGTGGGCAACACCATTTCGATGGTGCCCGTCGATGATGTCCTGTACTTGGAGGCGGCCGACAAATATGTGCGTGTCGTCACGGCGGAACGCGAACACCTGGTCCGCTCCCCACTGAAGGAATTGTTGCAGCGACTCGACCCACAACGGTTCTGGCAGATCCATCGAGGTTCGGTGGTGCATTGCGATGCAATCGCCAGCGCACAACGCGACGAATCGGGCAAACTGACTTTGACGCTGCGGGAACACCCGGACCGTCTTGTCGTCAGCCGGCTTTACGCGGACCGCTTTCGCGGCTTATAGGACGTGCATGGCGGCTGGCGCGCCGCTTCCTCGTACCGGCGAAGCGACACCAACTGCCGGCACGATAGTTCGCAGTGCGACGAAAACCTCGCCGTCATCGTAAAATCAGGCTCGCAGCCATTCCCTTGCGCCATCGAGCGAGCGAAAGTCATCGAACATGAATTGCCGGGCCATCCGGCACGCGCCCCGTGCCGGCGAGACGGTTGCCGTCGAGCTTGATCTCGCGTGGATCGACGAACAACGAAGCGAGGATGTTATCGAGCGTCATCTGCATTCTGCCTGAGAGCGTCCGCCTGTTCTCGAAAGGCTTCGGCCGGTAAGCCGGGTATCTCGTCCGGATCGGCGAACCCCAAGGCATGCCAGATATCGCGCGCGTCGTGAGAATCGCTGAAGCGCTTCAGACGCGCTTTCAGCCGCGCCTGTTCGGCGCGCAGCGTGTCCAGATCGAGGCGCGCGGGTCGTTGAGCGGTGCCGCCACGGCGTCGCGAAACGCAGGGGCATTGTCATCCGCGTAGGCATCGGCCCCGCCGTTGAGCGCGCCGACCGTCGCCAACGCGCGATACCTGTTCGCCCGAATTGGTCAACGGGAGGAACAGCAATCCGAAAATACCTCCAGGTGAATGCCGATCTTTACCAGGTCGGTACGCTGGGCCCACGCGTGTCAGAAACGAACGGCGCGTCGCGCACGCGAGCGGCGGATGTTCATCGTCTTCGGGCAGATTTGTCTAGGTGGTGTCTTGGGTCATTTGTCAGGTGCTTGGTGGACCAGTGGAACCTCACGGACTGCACGATCCAAACTTAAAATTGATTTCATAAAGTCAGGCTTCCTGGTTAATAAGCGAAGCGGATTATTCGGATGGGAAAATCAATTTGGACTGCCAATCATGAGCCAGATAAAAGAAAGGTGGCAATGGCAGCAATAAGTGGCGAGCGCACGCTAGCAAGATTTGTGCAGCAGTTTGAGGTTCATCCGGACAGGTCACGGAATACAAGCGTCAGTTGCGGGAACGAACGGCCGGTATGTTCAACGCAGTAGGCGCGTCCGTCACTGAGCCGCTGGTGGGTCTAAAGACGCTGAACGCAAAGATCGGCCAATTGGCGCCGGAGAATGATTTTTTGTCCCGCGCACTCGGCAAGGCGAGCTTGTTGAGTGCAGAGAAATAATCGGTGGTGCCAGTCCCTTGTCAGGTATCCCTGCAGGTCAAGCCGGTCGGCATCAGGTGATCCAGTGGTACTACGCGCCGAGTCCGCTCAGCGCAGCAGATCTCGCGCTACTGCGCTGGATCGACGAGTTGTACGTAAAGCATCCGTTGGCTGGCGCGCGCGTTGATGTGCCTGCTCAAGCGAGAGGACATAGTGGCAGCACAAATTCCAGGCAATAAAAAACCCGCAGAGCCAATAGCCATGCGGGTTTTCGGATACTTCTCTGAGCTGCTTCAGACTACTTCGATCTTACTTGCGAAACGGTGGTGGGTGCTGACGGGCTCGAACCGCCGACCTACGCCTTGTAAGGGCGCCGCTCTACCAACTGAGCTAAGCACCCCGTTTCTCGATCTTCTTATGCGGTCCTTCTCAAGCGATCTTCACACCCATTATGCAAAGTGTGTGATCCGCTCCGCCAGACTTGAAACCGTTTCAAACCGGCCCGTATCCAGCGAGTCCGCTAGTTTAGCGCATCTTTTAGCGCTTTGCCAGGGCGAAATTTCGGAACCTTCGCCGCTTTGATCTTGATCTCATCGCCGGTTCGGGGATTACGGCCGATGCGCGCCGTCCGCTTGCCCACGGCAAAGGTGCCAAAGCCGACCAGCGTCACCGAGCCGCCCTTCTTCAGGGTCGTCTTGACCCCGCCGATCAAGGCTTCGAGCGCGCGGCCGGCCGCCGCTTTAGAGATATCAGCTTGTTGCGCAATATGGTCGATCAGGTCCGTCTTGTTCATTGTGTGATCCCCCGAATAATGGTTTGTGGATGGGCGATGCTGCAAAGAGTACGTTCACGACAGGCTGCTTTAGCACGGGCCCCGGAAACCCAGGTGCGGCGGTCATTAGAAGTAGCCGAAAGACAGGTGTCAACCGGGATTGAGCCTGATTAGAGAGCCTCCGCTGGAACTCTGGCGCGCTAAAGCGCAGGGCGGACCGGTCAATAAAAAACCCCGCGAGGTCAGTTCACACTGACCTCGCGGGGTTTTGGTTCGCCGGCTCGGCGCGACCGCTTCGGGCCGCGCCTCGACGGGCGTTTAATGCTTCACGAACTCACCAGCTGCTGGCGTGTCCTTCTTTTCCGCAACAGCGGGCGTTGCCGGCTTGGCTTCTTCTTCCGGCAGCGCTGCTGGCACACGTTCGAGCGCGAGCTCAAGGACCTTGTCGATCCAGCGAACTGGAACGATTTCGATCGAGTTCTTCACGTTGTCCGGAATCTCGGCCAGATCCTTCGTGTTCTCTTCCGGGATCAGCACGAGCTTGATGCCGCCGCGATGCGCCGCCAGCAACTTCTCCTTCAATCCGCCGATAGGCAACACTTCGCCACGCAACGTGATTTCGCCGGTCATTGCCACGTCTGCACGAACCGGAATACCGGTCAATACGGACACCAGCGCTGTAGTCATTGCGATACCGGCGGACGGACCGTCCTTAGGCGTCGCGCCTTCGGGCACGTGGATGTGGATGTCCTTCTTCTCGAACGCCTCGTCCGATACACCCAGACGACGCGACCGCGAACGCACCACTGAACGCGCTGCCTCGACCGACTCCTTCATCACGTCGCCGAGCGAACCCGTGCGGATGATGTTGCCCTTGCCCGGCATCACAGCGGCTTCGATGGTCAGCAAGTCGCCGCCCACTTCCGTCCACGCGAGACCCGTCACCTGGCCGACCTGGTTCTCCTTCGCGGCCAGACCGAAGTCGGTCTTGCGCACGCCGAGGAACGAGTCGATGTTGCTGCCGTCGATCCGGACCGCGCCTTCTGCCTTCTTCAGCAGAAGCATCTTCACGACCTTGCGGCAGATCTTCGACATTTCGCGCTCGAGCGACCGAACACCGGCTTCACGCGTGTAGTAACGAATGATGTCGCGGATCGCTTCTTCGGTGAGATCCATCTCGCCAGCCTTGAGGCCGTTGTTGCGGATCTGCTTTGGCAACAAGTACTTCTGCGCGATGTTGATCTTCTCGTCCTCGGTGTAACCCGAGAGGCGAATTACTTCCATCCGGTCGAGCAACGGCGGCGGAATGTTCAGCGAGTTCGACGTCGCCACGAACATCACGTCCGACAAGTCGAAATCGACTTCGATGTAGTGATCGGCGAACGTATGGTTCTGTTCCGGATCGAGCACTTCAAGCAAAGCAGACGCCGGGTCGCCGCGGAAATCCATGCCCATCTTGTCGACTTCGTCGAGCAGGAAAAGCGGATTGCGCACGCCGATCTTCGACAGGCTCTGCAAGATCTTGCCGGGCATCGACCCAATGTACGTGCGACGGTGACCGCGAATCTCGGACTCGTCATGCACGCCGCCGAGCGCCATGCGCACGAACTTGCGGTTCGTTGCGCGGGCAATCGACTGGCCCAGCGAGGTCTTGCCGACGCCCGGAGGCCCGACGAGGCACAGGATAGGCGCCTTGACCTTTTCGACCCTTTGCTGGACCGCAAGATACTCGAGGATCCGTTCCTTGACCTTCTCAAGGCCAAAGTGATCTTCGTCGAGCACCCGTTCCGCATTCGAGAGGTCATTGTTGACCTTGCTCTTCTTGCGCCACGGCAGGCCGATCAGCGTGTCGATGTAGTTGCGCACAACGGTGGCTTCAGCCGACATAGGCGACATCAGCTTGAGCTTCTTCAGCTCGGCGTCAGCCTTCTTCTTGGCTTCCTTAGGCATGCGTGCGTTGGTGATGCGCTTCTCGAGTTCTTCGAGATCCGCACCTTCCTCGCCTTCGCCCAATTCCTTCTGGATCGCCTTGACCTGTTCGTTCAGGTAATACTCGCGCTGGCTCTTTTCCATCTGACGCTTCACGCGTCCACGAATGCGCTTTTCGACCTGAAGAATGTCGATCTCGGCTTCGAGCTGGGCAAGCAGATGCTCAAGGCGTTCCACAACCGGGAACATCTCGAGAATGTGTTGCTTCTGGTCGAGCTTCAGCGGCAAATGCGCGGCGATGGTGTCAGCCAGGCGACCCGCTTCGTCGATACCCGACAGCGACGTCAGGATCTCAGGCGGGATCTTCTTGTTGAGTTTCACGTACTGATCGAACTGCGACACAATCGCGCGGCGCAGCGCTTCAGTTTCAGCGCTGTCGGCGTGGTCGGGTTCGAGCGGCATCACGTCGCAGGAAAACTGTGTTTCCTGTTCTTCGATCGTGAGCGTCTTGGCACGCTGCAAGCCTTCGACCAGCACCTTCACGGTACCGTCCGGCAGCTTCAGCATTTGCAGGATGTTTGCGATACATCCCACTTCGTACATGTCTTTTTCGGTCGGCTCGTCTTTCGCAGCGGTCTTCTGGGCGACAAGCATGATGTGCTTGCCCCCTTCCATCGCGGCTTCGAGTGCCTTGATCGATTTGGGTCGTCCGACAAAAAGCGGAATCACCATGTGCGGGAAAACGACTACGTCACGCAGCGGGAGCAACGGGAGAGTAATGCGTTCCTGCGGGAGGAGTTGGGTTCCTGACATTTTCATTTCCCCAGTAGTGGAATCAGTTCAGTCGTAAATAAGGCCGTCAAAATGGATTGCAAGCCTTAAGCGTGTGGGAAAAGATCAATGAATCGAAAAAATTCGCCTCAGTAACGTGTCAGTAACGTCCACAAGATATCCGAAAAATAAACAAAAAGCCGTTCACGTTGCCATGAACGGCTTTTCGCCGACACACAGCCCAACTCAGTTAGAACCTGCTACCTTCGGCGTGTCTTCGTAGATCAAAAGCGGCTTGCCGTCGCCATCGATTGTATTGTCATCCACGATAACCTTGCTCACACCCTTCATTGCCGGCAACTCGTACATCACGTCCAGCAACGCTTGTTCCAGAATGGACCGCAGACCACGCGCACCCGTCTTGCGACGGATTGCCTTCAACGCGATAGCCTTCAGCGCGCCCGGACGAATCTCCAGGTCGACACGTTCCATGTTGAACAGCTTGTGATACTGCTTCACCAGCGCATTCTTCGGCTCAGTCAAGATCTTGATCAGCGCGTCTTCATCCAGCTTGCCGAGCGTCGCCACCACGGGCAGACGGCCGATCAGTTCGGGAATCAAACCGAACTTGATCAGGTCTTCCGGTTCCACTTCGCGCAGCACTTCACCCGCGTCGCGATCCACCTTGCTCTTCACGCTTGCGCCAAAACCGATACCGGTCTTTTCCGTACGATCGATGATGACCTTTTCAAGGCCGTCGAACGCGCCGCCGCAGATGAACAGAATGTTGGTGGTGTCGACCTGGATGAAGTCCTGGTTCGGGTGCTTCCGGCCGCCTTGCGGGGGCACTGAAGCCATCGTACCTTCGACCAGCTTCAGCAGCGCTTGCTGGACGCCCTCGCCCGACACGTCGCGCGTGATGGACGGGTTATCCGACTTGCGGCTGATCTTGTCGATTTCGTCGATGTAGACAATGCCGCGCTGGGCCTTGTCGACTTCGTAGTTACAGTTCTGCAGCAGCTTCTGAATAATGTTTTCAACGTCTTCGCCAACATAGCCGGCTTCCGTCAGCGTGGTTGCGTCTGCAATCACGAACGGGACGTTCAACATGCGCGCGAGCGTTTGCGCGAGCAAGGTCTTGCCCGAACCCGTGGGTCCGATCAGCAGGATATTGCTCTTCGACAACTCGATATCGTCTTTCTTCTCGAGATGCTTGAGACGCTTGTAGTGGTTATAAACCGCCACTGCAAGAATCCGCTTCGCGCGTTCCTGACCGATCACGTACTGGTTCAGGATCTCGCTGATCTCTTGCGGACTCGGCAGGTCCGACTTCGTCAGGCCAGCCTCTTCCGCCGCGCCGGCAGCTTCGTCGCGGATAATTTCATTGCACAAGTCGATGCATTCATCGCAGATGAACACAGAAGGACCTGCAATCAACTTCTTGACCTCGTGCTGGCTCTTGCCGCAGAACGAGCAATACAACAGCTTTTCGCTGTTAGAACCTTTTTTGTCCGCCATGGATGTGCGAGCCTCCGGACACTCGATTACATAATACGCCGCTCAATTCACCTACGCAGAAATGGCATGTGCGCAGGTTGAAAGCGTGTGTGGCGTGTGCTTTGACGCCGTTTTCCGCGTTGGCTCCAGCCGGGCGCGGCTGGAATCCCCGCGCCGCCGCTGGCGGCCTGGCTCGAAACCGCAACGTCCGTATGGACAAAAACGGAACAGCCGGCCCGTTATTCCCCAACGACCGGCGCTGATCACGGACGCCCGTTCAGGGGCGCTTGTGAAGAACCTGATCGACGATACCGTACGCCTGCGCGTCGTCGCCGGACATGAAATTGTCGCGGTCGGTGTCACGTGCGAGACGTTCTGCCGGCTGACCCGTATGGTGCGCGAGCAGCTGGTTCAGGCGTTCCTTCAGGTACAGGATTTCCCGTGCCTGAATTTCGATATCCGACGCCTGCCCGCGCGCGCCGCCGAGCGGCTGGTGAATCATCACGCGCGAGTTGGGCAGCGCAACGCGCTTGCCCTTGGCGCCCGCTGCCAGCAGGAAAGCACCCATGCTCGCGGCCAGTCCCATGCACAACGTGGCGACATCCGGTTTCACGAACTGCATGGTGTCGTAAATGGCCATGCCAGCCGACACCGAGCCACCCGGGCTGTTGATGTACAGGCTGATGTCCTTGTCGGGGTTTTCGCTTTCGAGGAACAGCAACTGCGCGACCACCAGGTTGGCTGTCTGGTCATTCACTTCGCCGACCAGGAACACCAGGCGCTCTTTCAACAGGCGCGAATAGATGTCATAGGCACGTTCGCCGCGGCCGCTCGTTTCCACAACCATGGGCACCAGACCGAGCGCCTTGGTTTCGAAATCATGCGGCGCGTTCGACGCGAGCGTGTCCAGTAATTGAGCGCGAAAGGTCATGCAATTTCCTTGTTCGGAATAGGGATACTGAACGACAAAGGAACATCCGAAAAACGGCACAACTGGGTAACCGGCATCAGCACCTGCATCAACAACACCAATGCAATCGAAATACAAAAAAGGCGTGCCGGCCCGTCACCTCGACGGCCCTGCACGCCCTGTCGACGCTGCTTACGCTTGCGCCGTCGCGCTGGCCAATTCTTCGAAGCTTACTTCCTTGTCGTTCACTCGGGCCTTGCCGAGCACGAAGTCAACGACGTTGCTTTCCACAACATACGCTTCCATTTCGGCGAGGCGCTGCTGATTCGAATAATACCAGCGGACGACTTCCTTCGGGTCCTCGTAGCTTTTCGCGAATTCGTCGACTTCCGCGCGGATCTGTTCCGGCTTCGCCTGCAGGTCGTTGGCCTTGACCAGTTCGGCCAGAACCAGGCCCAGCTTGACGCGGCGTTCAGCTTGTTCCGCGAACATTTCTGCGGGAATGGGAGCGTCCGCTGCGTTCGGCACACCGCGTTGTTGCAGATCCTGACGCGCCATTTCCACCAGACGTTGCTGGTCCTGCTCGACCAGCGCCTTCGGCACGTCGAGTTCGGAGATTTTCAGCAGCGCGTCCATGACCTGGTTCTTCACGATCTGCTGGGTGCGGCGCTTGGCTTCGCGCTCCAGATTGTCTTTGATCTCACCGCGCATCTTGGTCGTGTCGCCGTCTTCCACGCCCAGCGACTTCGCGAAGTCGGTATCGATTTCCGGCAGGTGCGCCCATTCGATCTTCTTCATCGTAATGGTGAACTGGGCCGTTTTGCCGGCCACGTCCTTGCCGTGATAGTCCTCGGGGAACTTGAGGTCGAATTCCTTCGACTCGC
Organism: Caballeronia sp. dw_19; assembly: GCF_018449515.1. Taxonomy (GTDB): domain Bacteria; phylum Pseudomonadota; class Gammaproteobacteria; order Burkholderiales; family Burkholderiaceae; genus Caballeronia. The sequence continues at coordinate 132,951 of NZ_JAAVUQ010000007.1, forward strand.
CGACCTTCAGGCCGAGCGCCGCCGTTTCGAATTCCGGCAACATGCGGCCTTCGCCCAGCACGAACGTGAAGTCTTCAGCGCTGCCGCCTTCGAACAGCACGCCCTCGAGCTTGCCGACGAAGTCCATGGTCACGCGGTCGCCGTCTTTAGCTGCCGTATCCGCGCCGCCGTCACCGTGCTCGCCGCCTTCGCCGCGTGCGTGGTAGTGAACGCGCTGCTTGCGCAGGATTTCCAGCGTGCGGTCGATTTCCGCTTCCGAGATGGTCGTGACCGTGCGTTCGATTTCAGCCGTTGCCACGTCGCCGACCTTGACTTCCGGGTACACCTCGAAGGTTGCGTCGAATGCGTAATCGGCCGCTTCTTCCGCTACTTCGCCGCCCTTGGGCGCAAAGCTCGGCTGGCCTGCCACACGCAGATTTTCGGTGCGCGTGACGTCGAAGAATTCCTTGCCTACCTTGTCGCTCAGCACTTCAGCTTCAACCTGGCCCTGGTACTGCTGCGTCACCATCTTGAGCGGCACCTTGCCCGGGCGGAAACCCGGCATGCGCACGTTTTTCGCCAGCTGACGGATACGCGAATCCACTTCCTTTTGCACCGTATCTTTCGGCAGGGAAATCGTCACACGGCGTTCGAGCTTGCCGAGGTTTTCAACAACGTTAGCCATGGCTTCTATCGTCCTAGAGTAAATCGAGTATTCGGGTTCGTGTGTCTGGTCAGTTCTGGTTCGATCTCGCACCACGATAGGCGCACGGCGCCTATTGGTTCCTGAACAATGCAAGCAGCCTGACTGAGCCTATTGCCAAATGGCCAAAGCTCAATACCGTAGATCCGCCAAGCCGTGACAGGAAGCCGTACGCGCCGGTTTGAGTCAACCGAGCCAAACATTTTACCAAACTATTTGCAAGGGTCGTGGCGGATGAGGGTCCGCTCTGCCAAATATCGGCAAATTCACCGGCAAATCCGGCCCGTTTTCGCGGTTTTGGTGCGGGTTTTACGGTTCATCGATCACCGTGATGCCGCTCCGTTGCCGCCGCAGCCGGCGCATTTCCGAACGCGCGTGCGGCCCGTTGCAGTCCATTACGGCCCGGGTTGCATTGCCTGAGCGCATCGAAAGCATGCCGTACACGCATAAGGTTTGATTAATTCGGGCCGTGTCGCTAGATTTCAAGCAAATTCATAACTCGAGACATCATGCCGAACACTCAGCCCGCCGGTTTTTCCACCTCCCCCCGTTCTCCCGTTGTAGTCATCGCCCCGGATTCTTTCAAGGGTTCGCTTAGCGCGGAACAGGTCGCCGACGCGATTGCGAGCGGTATCCGGCGCGCGCGCAGCGACGCCGTCATCCGCATCGTGCCGATGGCCGACGGCGGCGAAGGCACGCTCGACGCCATGCTCGCGGCGGGCGGCGAGCGGCGCCTGATCGACGTGCGAGGCGCGGCGGCAAAGCGCCGCGATGCCGCGACAGGTTTGCTGGCGGACGGCAGCGCGATCGTGGAAACAGCGGAAGTCGTGGGGATTACAGACCCCGACGGCATGGCCGTGCCGGTCACCGAGCGCAGCACGCTCGGCATGGGCGAAGCGATCCGCACGCTGCTCGATCTCGGTGCGCGCAAGTTCTATGTGGCGCTGGGCGGCAGCAGCACGAACGATGGCGGCGCGGGACTGCTGGTGGGCCTCGGCCTGAAACTCTTCGATGCAGACGGCAAATCGCTCGACCCGGTTCCTTCGCAGCTTGCGCGAATCGCGCGCATCGACGCGACGGGGCTCGATCCGCGCGTGCGCGACGCCGAATTCACAGGTATGTCCGACGTGGATAATCCGCTCACCGGCGAGCATGGTGCGACGGCGATTTTCGGGCCCCAAAAGGGCGTGACGCCCGACCAGATCGCCACGATCGATGCAGCGCTCGGCCATTTCGCCGATCTACTCGAACCGGCGCTGCAACGCACCGGGCGGGATAAACCCGGCGCCGGCGCGGCAGGCGGTCTCGGTTTTGCGCTGCATATGCTGGGCGCGCGCTTCGAGGCCGGCGCGGAAGTGGTCGCGCGAAAAGTGGGGCTGGATGCAGCGCTCGATGGCGCGGACTGGCTGATCACGGGTGAGGGACGCTCGGACGTCCAGACGCTGCACGGCAAGGCGCCATTTATCGCGTGTCAGCACGCTCGCGCGCACGGTGTGGAAGCGTCGCTGCTGTCCGGCGCTATCGATCCGGCGGCCCTGCCGCGTTTGTCCGAGCATTTCAGCGGGTGTTTTTCGCCTGCACCCGGGCCGATCACGCTGGAGGTCGCGATCCGTGACGCCGCCACGCTGCTGGCGAACGAAGCTGAACAACTTGCGCGGTTGAAGTTCGGTTCGAAATAAATGCGTAATGCAATGATCTAACAGCCAGCGACACGCTGGCCGTTAGATCGCTCACTGACTCGCTCATCGCGTGTCGGCAACTTTGCGAGGACTGAACAGCAAGCGGTCCGATATCCACACAATCAGCATCGTCAGGCCCATCATCGGGAAGACGATGCCGAGGGCAGTCAGACCGCCGACCCATGCGCGCATCGGCGGATGGAGTACTGGTCGGGACGGCGCGCCGATCACTCTGGCCGGCTTGCGTTTGCGCCACATCACAAAGCCGCTGATCGACATGGCCGCGAGTCCAAGCGAGATCGCCGACGAAAGAATCTGATTCGCCACGCCGAAATAGCGGCCCATGTGCAGCGACGTGCCGTACGAAATCCATTGCGCCACGCGCCCGTAATCGCGATACGCAATGTCCGAGAGAATCTGGCCGCTGTATCTATCGATGTGCAACGTGCGTTCGGCTTGAGGATCGGCGGGAAAGTACGACACCGTGTACACGCCCTCGGCGGTTGTTGGCAACGCGATGTCGTAACCATCCCTGACGCCTGCTTGTGCCGCGAGTGCGATGACCTTGTCGAGCGGGATAGTGCCGTCCATAGCATCGGCGGCGCTCTGCGGAACGTGCGTATCGCCCACTGCCCACGGCGTCTGCGGCAACGGCAGATCGTCCATCTTCATGCCGGCCATCGACGGATCGGTCATGTTCATCGCGGGCTTTGCGGAATGCACATGCGCGCGGCCCCACGCCCCTTGCGGATAACCGAGCTGCGCGGAGGTCGCCAACGCCTTGAATTGCTTGCCCCATGTGCTCGACCACGGCAAGCCGCTAAGCACGAAAAACAACGCGCCGAGCGCAAGCCACGCACCGCCGACGGCATGCAATTCACGCCACCAAACACGGCCTTTCGACGACGACAACCGCGGCACGAACCGGCCGCCCGCCTGACCCGCCTTCGGCCACCACAAGGCAATGCCGGTTCCGATCATCACCAGCGTCCAGCACGCCGCCAGTTCCATCAGGATCTCGCCCGTCTTTCCCAGCATCAATCCGCGATGCAGATTGCGAATCTGCTTCATCAAGCGGTTCTCGACGCTCAGCCTGCCCAGCACCTCACCCGTGTAGGGATTGAGATAAACGCTTTCGCTCGATCCCGATCGCAGCCGGAACACGAATTCCGCGCTGCGGCGAGGATCGGTATTGATGACAGCGGTGGTCGGCACGGCATCGCGTGGTTCGGCAATGGTCGCTTTCGCGAGCAACACCTGCTGGCTCAGACGCGGCTGGGTGCGAGCATCGACGATCATCCGGTCGTGATACAGCAGCGGCTCGATCTGCGGCTGAAAGCAGTACAGCGTGCCGGTGATCGCGAGCACCAGCAGCAGCGGCATGACAAACAAGCCAGCATAGAAATGCCAGCGCCATAACAGCCGATGCCGCGCGGCTACGCGAGCGTCGGAGAGAGAAGCAGATTGCATGTGAGGTGTCCTTCTATAAGTTGACTGCAGACCCAAGGGACTCGAAACGATCGTCAGATCCCGATGCGGCCTTCGACATAAACCGTCCGCCCCGCGTACGGATGGAACACGTAGTAACGGTGATCGAAGAGGTTATCCACGCCGATGCCGAGCTCGGTTCGCTTCGTCGGACGGAAGGTGAATTTGGCGTCGACGACCGTGTACGTGCTCGTGCCGCCGTAGGTGTTCGGGTTCGTATCGGTGTTGGTGAGCGTGTTGTATTCGCGGCCCGAATAACGCGCCGCGACCGTGACGGCGCTCTGGCTGGTCGCGCGCCAGGTGGCGGCCACGTTCGCGCGCCACAACGGAATGCGATAGAAGTACTTGCCCACTGACGCCGGATTGCCGCTGTTCGCGATGATCTTCGATTGCGTGTACGCCAGCCCCGCCGTCAGGTCCAGGCCGCGAATCAAGACGTCCTGCCCTTCGTAGCTGGTTTCCACTCCGCGCGAACGCACCTTGTCGATATTCTGAAAATTCGTGATGTTCGGAATCACGGTGGTGTTGGTCTGGCTGAACAGCGTGTTTTTCACATCGTCCTGGAACAGCGTGAAGCGATACACGCCATTTCCGTGTTGCCACTCGGCCGTCAGTTCCTTCGATAGATCGTCTTCAGGCTTCAGGTTCGGGTTGTTATTTATGATCGACAAACCCGTGATCTGCCCTTGAAACAACTCGCCGACGGTTGGGAAGCGGTACGCCCGTCCTATCGATGCGCGCAGCAACAGGTCTTGGGTGACATCGAAGGACAGTGAGGCTTTTGGTGACCAATGGCTCTGGCTGACTTCCGCGTAATTCAGCGAGGTCGCGCCAACCGCTCGCGTGCCGTCGTACGCGTTCCAGTTCTCGTAGCGCGCGCCGTAGGTGAATTTCCAGCGCGGCAGGAACCGCCACGCGTCTTGCGCGTACACGGCTTGCGTCTCGGTGCGCCCGCCGAACGCATTAGCAAACGAGGTCCCACCGCCGTCGCGCCAGGCCGGGGTGTTGTAGGTTTCGTTATCGAGGAAATAGTTGTCGTAGTGATAGCCGAACGACAGCCAGTGCGCCCCCAGACCGGTGGTTGGCTTGGCTGGCGTCCACGTCGTACGCAGGTCGAGCGTTTTCCAGCCGGTGCCGTCGCCGAATGCGATCGTGCCTGCGCCGTTGCCCGGTACGCCTGAGTTCGCGGTGCGCGCAATGCTCTGCGTGATATCGAAATACGACGCTATGGCTTCGGCGTTCCAGCCGGATGCGTTGCGCGTTTTCAGCGACAACCCGTACAGGAAGTTCTCGCTTGCGCCTTGGCTCGGCGCAAACGTGGCGGCCGGCACGTTGTATTCGTAGCCGCCAATGTTCACGAGACCGCTATAGACGGGATTGCCGGCGGCATCGCGGAGAAATGATTGGGTGTCGCTGTTGTATTTCTGATGCCAGTAACCGAGCGTGAAACCCGCTTGCAAAGTGGGCGTGAGGTCATACGCGAGCTTCAGCTTGAACTGGTCCTGGAATGTCCGCTCAATCCCCTCCGCCGTCACGCCCAGCACCGCCGTGCGGTTGTTGTTTTGGTCGTTGTAGAAATACGCGCCGGTCACCGGCTGATCAGTCGCCTTCGCCGGTGTCGCCGACGCCGCCAGCGTCGCGAATTGCAGCGGCTGGCCCGTGTTTTCCAGATGATCGACGCCGATCAGCCATGACAGGTTGCCGTTCTTGTCGCCTATGGTCGCCGACGAATTCGTGCCGTTGAAACTTCGATTCACGCCGAACAAATTGAAGTGCTGGCTGAACGCCTGGACGTGGGCATCGGCTTCGAATTTCTGCGGCATGCGCGTGGTGATGGCTACCATCGCGCCGATCGAATTGCCGGGATACAGCGCCGAATACGGGCCATAGATCACGTCGGTGCGCTCGATGTCGTCGGCGAAAACCATCGACCAGCGCGGTGCGAACGTGAACGTATTGCCGAGGAAATTGCTGAGCAGCAGGCCATCGGCGTACACCAGCCCGCGCGCCGTTTGCGCATTGCTCGTGCCGCGCACGGCGATAGGCGAATTCACATCGCCGATAAACCGCTTGCGCACCGCCATGTTCGGCACGTACTTCAGCACGTCTTCGGGCGTGACCACGTTCCAGTATTGCGACTGATCGGCGGTGACGGTTGCGGTCGTGGCGGGAAGATTCGGATCGAGCGGCGAGCGCGCCGATGAACCCGCGGTGCTGGTGACGACGACCGGGGCGAGCTGGACGGCGTCGGCGTCGCGGTTGTCGGGCGTGCTTTCCGAGGTAGTCGCGGCGGGAGCAGCAAGCACGAAGGCCGGCGCCATGAGGGAAAGCGGTAAGCAGGCATAGCGTTGGAATGCGGAACCATGAAACTGATGAAACATGAACGCGCGCGAGCGCACGGCGGCACGGCAACCTGACGGCTGCCGTGCTCGCTTGAGGAGCTTGAGCATCGAAGAAAATCCTGAATAAGTGAACGCAGACCATCCGGCCACACGCGCTTAAACGGCGCGCGTAGCCACGACAAACAGCCAGGACGATCCATACGGACGAACTTCAGGAAACGATGGGCGGCGCGCGCGGAGACGCGGCGTTGAACGACTTGACGTGAACGACTTGCGCAACCGGCACGGCAGCGAGGCGCGTAACGCGTTCGACCCGCACCAACGCGGCAGGCGGCGCCGATGCCAGCGGCACGTTGTGTGCGAGCAAGCCGCAATACGAACAGGCGTCGAACGAATCGGCGCCGGCCATGTGATGACCGGCTTGTTCGTTACTCTGAACCACCACATGCGGCGTGGAAGGTAGCGCGGATGAAACGATCTGCGCGAGGGCATCGGCGGAACAGATCGCTGCTTGCGGATCGACACCCTGGTGACGCGACGCCAGCGTCTGGCTAATCACCGGCGCGACAATAGCCAGCCACATGGCTGCCATGCCGAGCCATGCAACGAGGCGATTGCGCGAAGTGCGATTCATCAGGGTAAGTTCAGCCGCGGAGGGGCAAACGAGAATGAGTGGCGATTGTAAGCACGTCGTTCGTGCGACGCAATGTGGTTCGGGGGTTTCCAGGTTTATCGGCAGCGGGATGGTCGATGTTTCGGTGTCGTCCGCATCGGGTTGGGTTCTGCCCGCACTCCCCCGTGAGTCCCTCAGTTTGCATATTGCGCATGGAGACATTGGGCATCGATTCGGTTAGAATGCCGAGCTTGGCGCGACGCACGCACCTGCGTCGCCGGGAAATCCGCTTTCCCGAGGTCGATCAAGCGCGGTAGGTGGTACGAGGTGGTTGGGCATGGATTGCACGTTTCCCCTGCCTTCCGAACTCCCGAACCCGCTTTAAACTAGCCGCACAAACGCGCGTGAGTGGCGAAATTGGTAGACGCACCAGGTTTAGGTCCTGACGGCAGCAATGTCGTGTCGGTTCGAGTCCGACCTCACGCACCAAGCTGAAAACGAAGCCTCGCAGTGAAAACCGCGAGGCTTCGTCATTTGCGCGGCTGGTTTTTGGGCCGATGCAGCCCGGCGCTTCTGTCCAGTTCAGGCAGCGCGCTGAGTCAGCACTTCATCGATCAACCCATAATCCCGCGCCTGATCCGCCGACATGAAATTATCGCGGTCGGTGTCAACTGCAATCTGCTCCACGCTCTTCCCCGTGCGCTCCGCCGTGATCTCGTTCAGGCGCCGGCGCGAATACAGTACCTCTTCGGCCTGGATGGCAATATCGGCGGCTGTGCCCTGCGAGCCGCCCGAAGGCTGGTGGATCATGATGCGCGCGTTGGGTAGCGCAAATCGTTTGCCCTTCGCGCCCGCGGTCAGCAGGAACGTGCCCATGCTCGCGGCGAATCCAGTGCAAAGCGTCGAGACATCCGGCCGGATGAACTGCATGGTGTCGAAAATCGCCATGCCGTCGTAGACCGAACCGCCCGGCGAATTGATGTACAACGCGATGTCCTTCTCCGGGTTGTCCGCTTCGAGAAACAGCAGTTGCGCGACGACGAGGCTCGCCGTCTGGTCCGTCACCGGCCCGACCAGGAAAATGATGCGTTCGCGCAGCAGCCGCGAATAGACGTCGTACGCGCGCTCGCCGCGTCCGGAGTGTTCAATGACGGTCGGCACGAGGCCAAGGCTGTGGGGATTCATATCGTTGCGGTCCTTTGTTTTTGCTCACTGCGGATGCCTTCAGCCGATATGACGCACAAGGCCGTCCATGCGTGACGCCCGTTCACGCGATATATTTTTGTCGATGGCTGTCACATTCACGTGGCGCCAGCCGTCAGGCCGATACAGAGTGAAAGCACGTAATCGAGGGGAATCCGCATGACTGGTGATAGGGATATCGATCGCGACACGGCGCAACTCGCCCTCTTCGAGGCGTCGCGCGCGCGGCTGTTTTCGCTGGCTTACCGGATTCTCGGCGTGCGCGCGGACGCCGAGGACGTCGTCCAGGACACGTTCGTGAAATGGCATCTGCATCAGCGCACGACGGGTGCCGTGGGACGCAATGCGCTGGACACGCCCGCGGCGTGGCTCGCGACTGTCGCAAAACGGACGGCCATCGACCGTTTGCGGCGCCTGAAACATGAAGCACCGTTGCCGGGCGGTATCGATAATCTCGACGGTTTCGATTCCATCGATCACGCTCCGTCGGCCCAGACACTCGCGGAACAGGCATCGGATTTATCGTACGGAATGCGCCGCGTGCTCCATCGGCTTTCGGCGGAAGAACGGGCGGCGTTCCTGCTGCGCGAAGCGTTCGAAGCGGACTACGCGAGTATCGCGAAGATCCTTAACCGGAGTGCCGCGCATTGCCGGCAAATGGTGCATCGTGCGAAAGACCGGGTGCGCGACGATCGGAAAAACAACGAGGCAACGCATACGGCCCGTCGCGAGGACGCAATCGAGCCATTACTCGATGCCATCGCGCGTCAGGACGTCAGCGCGCTGGTCGCGCTGACGCTTGCCACGGCGTCGGGGTTTGCTCCAGTCGTTCCAGTCTCCGCGACAGCAATTGCCGAGCAGCAGGCGGCCGTGCTGACGCACGCGTTGATCGCACGACTGCGGATCGGGCGCATCGAGTTGCGCGCATCCTCTCTTGTGACCGTCTGACACCTTCGTGCGGCGGCCGCGGTTCAGCAGCGGGGAAAAACCCGCACGACCCCGCCAGCCAAGCCACAAACGAATTCTTTCACTTGAGGCGTCTCGTGTATCCTGAAAACCGGTGTCTGGAGAGTCCAGCCACCTCGATCAAGGATCCACAATGGCTTTCAACAATCAGGCCGCGACAGTCGCGGTAGGGTCGCGGAGCATGATAACCAGCGGCCTCCTGCCTGTTGGTTTTCGCTTGCACGGGGCAATCAGGTGAACGAGCCCCAACGCTTTACCGTACGCCACACAAGCATCTACCGGTATTCGGAACCGGTGGATTTCGGCGAACACCGAATGATGTTCCGGCCGAGGTCCAGTCACGATCTGCGCCTCGTCACCATGCAATTGAAGATCACGCCGGAACCGGCGCGCTTGCGCTGGCTGCACGATATCTTCGACAACTCGGTGGCCGTCGCCACCTTCGATAGCCAGGCAACAGAGCTGACGTTCGAAAGCGAAGTCACGCTCGAGCACTTCGAAACGCCGCAGCCGGACTACGCGCTAGAGCGCTACGCCGCCACGTTCCCGTTTGCGTACACGAATGAGGAAGCGTCGGATCTGGTCAACGCGCGCAACCGGCCAGAACCGGACGGCGATGTCGATGCCTGGGCAAAACGTTTCGTCACGGCTGGCGAACCCATGGGGACGATGGCGCTGCTGCGCAAGATCAACCAGGCGATCAACGACGACTTCAAGTACGTCCGCCGCACGGAAAAAGGCGTGAATCGTCCCGCCGACACCTTGCGCCTGCGCAGCGGCAGCTGCCGGGACTTCGCGGTGTTCATGATGGACGTGGTGCGCTCGCTGGGTCTGGCCGCGCGCTTTGTCAGCGGCTACATCTTCGTGCCTGAACTGGACACCCCGCCTGACACCAAGCGCGACGCGACGCGCGGTGGCGGCGCCACGCACGCGTGGCTGCAAATTTATCTCCCCGGTGCTGGCTGGGTCGATTTCGACCCGACCAACAGCATTATCGGCAACCGTCATCTCATCCGCGTCGCGGTTGCATGGGACCACCATCAGGCCCTCCCGCTATGGGGAACCTGGAACGGCGAGCCCGGCTCGTTCCGCAGCCTCGATGTCGAGGTCAGCGTGACCGAGAACCGCTGATGTCCTCTTCCATAGAAAGGCCACTCCCATGAAACTCCGCGTTGGTTACGAGCTGGTCTACGAGTGTCAGCAGCCGACACCCATGCTTCTCATGCTGAACACGCATTTCTCGTTCGCACCCCAGGTCTTGCTTGCTGATCTGCTGGTCGTTGATCCGCCGGTGCCGATCTCGCAGTATCGCGATGGCTTCGGCAACCTGTGCAGCCGGATTGTCGCGCCAGAGGGCCAGATAGCGCTATCGACATCGGCGTTGCTCGAGGTGCCGGATGAGTTCGAAAAACCCGGGCTGGAAGGCGAGCAGCATCCCGTTGAAAACTTGCCCAATGAATGCCTGGTGTTTTTGCTTGGCAGCCGTTATTGCGAAACGGACCTGCTCTCGGACGTCGCGTGGAAAATGTTCGGCAATACGCCACTGGGACGCCCGCGAGTACAGGCCATCTGCGACTTCGTGCATAACCACATCGTGTTCAATTATGCGCATGCGCGGCCGACCAAGACCGCGTGGGAAGCGTATAACGAGCGCCAGGGAGTATGCCGCGACTTCGCGCATCTGGCAGTCACTTTGTGCCGCGCGATGAACATTCCTGCCCGCTATTGCACAGGTTATATCAGCGACGCCGGTATGCCGCCGCCCTACACCGCGATGGATTTCGCCGCGTGGTTCGAGGCGTTTATCGGCGGAAGCTGGCAGACCTTCGATGCACGCAACAACGTCCCACGGATGGGCCGCGTGTTGATGGCGCGAGGCCGCGATGCCGCCGATGTTGCGATAAGCAATACCTTCGGTCCTACCAAGCTACTCAAATTCGATGTGATTTGCCAGGCGCAGTAACAAGCACTTTTACTTCGGATATCTAACTGAAATTGCATCGTGCTGAACGGGTTGGGGCCGCCCGTTCCGCCACGCCTTGCAGCACATTCCCATCCGGGGGATAATTCGGGTTGAATATGGCATGCAGTGAGTTAGGCGTAGTGGGCCGGATTCGTGCTGCACCGAAAAAGACAATGCTGCATCCCCTTACCTGTCCAGTCTCCAGAACACGCGCGAGCCATTGAGTTTCAATGGCTTTTTTTCTGGCCTGGACTGATCGGCTCACGCCGTCATGACCTTCCATTGCCGTGAACTTCGACGACTATTGCCAGCAAAAAGCCGCGCCCGATGGCTCCAGCACGTACTACGCCCTGCGCCGTGCGCCCTCGTCCAGACGACCGCTCCTGACAGCGTTTTACGCTTTGCGCCGGGAGCTGGAAGACACCGTCAAGCAAACCAGCGATCCGACTATCGGCCGCACCAAGCACGCCTGGTGGCAAAAGGAACTGGCCAGCCTGTTCGGCGGCGAACCCGTGCATCCGGTGACGAAGGCGATTGTCGCGCATCAGGCGAATACGCCGGTTCTCGACGAGCAAGGACGTGCGTTGATCGACAATCTGGTCGATGGTTTCAGCATGGACCTCGATCAGGCACGTTATCTCGACTGGCCGGGTCTGCGGCGTTATCTGGACAACGTCGGCGGCGCGTTTGCGTTGATCATCGCCCGCGCGAGTGCACGCCGTCCTGATGATGCAGCGAACTGGGCCAATTCGCTTGGCACGGCATTGATGCTGGCGGAGCGCATAGCGGAAATCGGTGACGACGCGCGCCACGGCCGCATTTATCTTCCCATCGATGAGCTGCAGCGCTTCAATGTCACCGCGGCCGATCTCATCAACCGCAAATACAGCGATGGGTTCACTGAGCTCATGCGCTTCCAGACCGGTCGCGCGCGCGAAGCGCTTAAGCAGTCGCTGGCCGCGATCCCCTCGGACGAGCGCGCGACGCAGCGCGTGCTACGTGCGCAAGCGGCTTTATCGTTGGCATTGTTCGATGAGATAGAACGCGAAAACTTTCAGGTGCTTCATCAGGGGATTGCGTTGACGCCTATTCGCAAATTGTGGATTAGTTGGCAAGTCAGATAGGTTCGCTCGCGCCGGTGGACGGGGGGGTGCGGGTTTGGGGTTGGTGGGTGGGGTCGGTGCTCGGGTGGTCGGTTCTGGGGTTAGTGGTCGGAGTTATTGCCGGGTTGCTGCTTTCGGCGTTAGTGGTCTGCCTGACTCGGATTTTCTCTTTATCACTATTAGCCACTGTGCGTGGCGGCACGTCATTTCTTTGTCCAAAGCGACAAAGAAACGAAGCAAAGAAAACGCTTTCAACCACGCTACCCTAAGTGTCCACAGCGTGCAGGTTTCATTCATGGGTGCCCCAAAAGCACGGTGCTCGCCAGAGCCACGGATGTTTGAACCCCTCCTTCTCGCGAATCCTGACACGAACACGCTTCGCCCCGTACGCTCTCGGGCAAGCACCATTGCTAAGGAATCCGCATGGCCTTACAAGTATTTACGGCTGCGGGCTTTTTGACAGGTTAGCTACCTGGTCTGTGCGACCGTATTTGTAGGCCACAGCTTCATGCGTGTTTGTGTTTACTGCTTCAGTTTTTGTGAATTGGCTGCGCGTTCTGTACAGCTATTTTCGTCGGTTACGGCCCACCCGCATCTTCGCGACCTCGTTTCCAGGAGGGTTGGCGACGTGGTTCGAGGCGAGTACAAATTTGGAGGGAGGTCGTCCGCGGATAGCGCGGGGTGTCCCTTGGGCAGGTTCAATCACTGGTGGCGAAGCGTGTGGGTATCCGTGTTCGGAGAAAGAGGGGTTCACACATCCTCCGCTCTAGCGAGCACCGTGCTTTTGGGGCACCCATGAATAGAAACTGCACGCTGTGGACACTTAGGGTAGCGCGGTTGGAAAGCGTTTTCTTTGCTTCGTTTCTTTGTCGCTTTGGACAAAGAAATGACGTGCCGCCACGCACAGTGGCTAACAGTGATAAAGAGAAAATCCGACTCTCGCAGACCACCACGGCCGAAAGCATCAACCCGGCATCAACCCCGACCGCTGACCCCAGAACCGACCACCCCAGCACTGACCCCGACCCCTACCCCCAAAACCGCCCCCCGTCCACCGGCGCGAGCGAAAAAACTACCCTTGTAGAAAAGCCAGCGTCTCAAACTTCTGCCCGAGGACCGCGGTGGAATCCATACCCCACCACGGCCCCAGCACGGTCGCGTACATCTGCCTGAAGTCCACTCCGACCGGCAGATTGCCGTTACCGTCCAGCCGCGCCAATTCCGGCGCAACACCATGAAGGCCGCCATTCACCCGGCCGCCCATCACGAAATGCGGCGCAACCGTGCCGTGATCCGTCCCGTTGCTCTGGTTCTGGCGCGGCCGCCGGCCAAACTCGGCATAGGTCATGATGAGCGTCTCGTTCCATCGACCCAGTTCGACCAGCGCCGAGCGCATCGCAACCATTCCCTCCGATAACTGCTTGAGCAACGCCGCCTGCTGACCCGGCTGGTTCTGATGGGTATCGAAACCATTGAGCGTCAGGCGGATCACCGCGACGCCCTGCCCCGTTTGCGGCACGCCGGCAGGAGTATCGGTAGCGGACAGCACTTGCATGGCCGTCTTGATCGATGTCCCGAATGCGCCGCCCGGAAATTGCGTCTTGAGCGCGAACTGGCCGGCTCGCGGACGCAGCCGGTCGGCCGCCTTCACGATTTCGTTTTCCACATCCAGGATATGCGCGAGCGCGGGATTGCGTTCCTTCAACGATACCGGCGTCGCAAGCCGCGCCTGCTTCTCGAACTGCGCCGGATTCACGAGCGCGATGGCGCGCGCGCCGTTCGCGAGCGGGCCCATTTCCGCGCTGCCAATCACCACGGCATCGGCAGCAAATCCTGCCGGCACGGGCTGCGCGCGAAATGTGCGCGTAAGCCAACCTTCGTGCAGATATTGATCGGAACGCGAACCGGTATCCCAGATCTCGATGGATCGAAAATGCGAAAGGTTCGGTTGCGGATAACTGACACCCTGCACGATCGCGAGTTGCCGGTCTTTCCAGAGCGGCATCAATGGCTGCATGGCGGGATGAAGGCCCGTGCGCTCGTCAAGCTGGATGACCTGCTCGCGCTTGATGCCAATGCCCGGGCGCAATGCGGCGTAAGCCGGGTCGGCGAACGGGATCACGGTGTTCAGGCCGTCGTTGCCACCCTTCAGTTCGACCAGGATAAGGACATTGCCGTACCCGCTCGAACGCATCTCGACCGGGAGCGGGCTTGCTGCGGCAAACGCCGAGGGCGCAAGCGCGAAGGCGCCGGCTGCGCCGGTTATCGAAAGGAAGTCGCGTCGGTTCATGGGGCCGCCTATTTCAACTGGTACGCAGGGTCCATCAGCAACGCCCGCAAATAAGCGCTGCTCGTGGCATCAGGTTCAATGGCATCCGCGGGAGAAACCGCCAGCACCGCGCGCTGCAGTTGCAATTGCGTCGACAGGTCCGGGCGCGCGTCAGGCGTCGTGTTGTACCCCGCGAGCCATGCATCGAGATCGAAACGCAAGCCCGGATGCGGCCGTTGCATCGCCGCAGGTTTCATGGCGGCATTTGTCATCATGTCAGGCATTGGGCCTGACATCGATGCCATCGCGCTCGTCTTCGCATCGGTCGCCCCCGGACGCATGCCATGCGCTTCGGTCGCGCGAAACAACTGCTCGATAAACTGCTTGCGCGCAAGCAGCGTGGAGCTGTTGATCCAGTTTTCGCCGCCCGGCCAACCCTTCACGTTCGGCGGATAAAAGAGATTTTCACCGAAATTGCGCACCTGGACGGCGAGTGCGGTCGCGTCCTGATCGGCATAACCAATATCGAACTCGCGCACAGCGCCGACCACGAATTCCGCAGGCGATTTGACGAGCACGCCACGGTTGCGCTCGTCCCAAAACGCATCCGATAAAAACAGTCCCCGCAACGCTGTCTTGATGTCGTAATGTGATGCGCGAAAACGCTCGGCGATCGATGCGATCTGAACCGGATCCGGTGTCTCGGAGATGAACTCGCGCCACAGTTCGGTCGTGATGAAGGTCGCCGTTTCCGGTTGAGCTAAAAGGATATCGAGAACCTGATCGCCATCGAAAGCGCCCATCTGGCCGAGGACGGTCTTGTCGCCGTCATCGTGGATTTTTGGATTGAATTGATAAGCGAGTGTATTCGGATCAAGCGTCCAGCCGGTGTAGGCTCTTGCGGCTTCGGTCACGTCGCGCTGCGAGTAATGTCCCTCGCCTAGCGTGAACAGCTCCATGACCTCGCGCGCAAAGTTTTCGTTGGGACGGCCTTTGCGGCTGCCGGCGCCATCGAGGTACTGCAGCATCGCCGGATCTTTAGAGACTGCATGCAGCAAGTCGCCGAAATTGCCGAGCGCGTCGCGGCGCAACAGCGCGTTCTGACGGAACATGATCTGCGGATAGTGAACCTTGTCTTCGCCGGACGGAAAGTGATCGTGCCAGAAGAGCGTCATGCGTTCGGTGAGCGGCGAGCGCGTGGTCACCATTTCGCGTACCCACCAGCCACGCAACTCATCGTAGCGATGGTTTTGTTCGCGCCGGTCATCACGGCGTTCGTCCTGCGTCCACGCACGGCGAACGTCAACTGATGGGATCGGTTCCGTCACCCACGCGGGCGGCGGTGTAGCTGCTTCAGTGCGGGCGCCGGCAAGTACCGCATCAACGGCCTGCTCGCGGGTCATTCCAATATACGGGGCGACCTCGCTCGCGCTTGCCTCGAAGCCCGTACGGGTGAGCAGGAAGCGGGCATCGGTGGCATCGAGGGGATCGGTATCGACCGCCGCCACTTCCGTCCGATGCACATTGCGTACCCGGCGCGGCGTGTTGTTTTGCGCCGCCTGAGCCGTCAGTACGCTGGTCAGCATCAAACACAACGCGATAATAAGCGCAGCCATATTCACGCCACGCTCGCGCCGATCCAGCGAACCGCGAACAAGGTGGACATCAGGAAACCTGGAGTGTTGCATCGAGGAGCGAGTCCGGTGGCCGTGCTATGTCAATCAACGGCGCGTTGCCGGAGCCCGTTGACCGCCAATGTCACCTCGGCATCCGTTTAGTGCCAGAAATGAGTTGGGCATCGATCGGGAGTGCGGCCGCGCAAAGGCACCGCCATTGCGCCAAGCCTCAACGCTTATAAAGATCCCTGACCGCTTCCTCGATATGCTGGCGCAACAGCCGCCGCTCATCTGCTGTCATCACACCGTGCCGCGGAGGCCGCTCGGGCGGTTGCGGATCGCTTTGCGGCGGGGGCATGGCCGGCATCACTTGCGGGTCGCGATTACCTTTGAGCGGCTTTTGCATGCGATGCTGAGCGCGCATGAAGCGGCCATCGAAGCGTTTCCTGGGTGGTTGTGAGTTGAAATCAGAACTGTCGCCTTCGGGATTCGAATACCGGGACGAAGAAGATGACGACGACAACGACGACGAATCAGGACGATCGAACGCCGACAAACTGCGATTAAGGGATTGCGATGGTTGCGCAAGAACAGTGCGCGCGGCAAACACGGCGTAAAACGCGCTAGCGATCAGCGTTAGTCGGATGATGCGCTTGGTGCGCACAGGTATGCGCCGCCGCGCTCCCTTCATGTTGTTCCCTTCGTTGCTCGACAACCGGACAGTCTCAGGCTCTTTGGCGTGCTTGCGTGTCATGCCAGTATTGACGGTTAATGCCGCCATGATACTGACGCGCAATCATTGTACTAATGGAGTATCCACCGAATGACGGGCTTAGGTAAAGGAGTGTACGCATAGAACCTTTATGTCGTGCCACACTCGCCGTAAATTTTGTAACTATCTGTTACCTCAGAAATGGAGCAAACTAGGTCCTCTTTCTAATCGCGCTAAGATGCGGGTATGGAAACCAAAAATCCCTCAAAAATACTCGTAGTCGACGACGACCCCCGTTTGCGCGATCTTTTGCGACGTTATCTCGGCGAGCAGGGCTTTAACGTCTATGTCGCTGAAAACGCGCCGTCGATGAACAAGCTCTGGGTTCGCGAACGTTTCGACCTGCTCGTGCTCGACCTGATGTTGCCGGGGGAAGACGGACTTTCGATCTGCCGCCGTCTACGGGGCAGCAACGACCGTACGCCGATCATCATGCTCACCGCGAAAGGCGAAGACGTCGATCGCATCGTGGGCCTGGAAATGGGCGCGGACGACTATTTGCCGAAGCCGTTCAACCCCCGCGAACTCGTCGCGCGGATTCACGCGGTGCTGCGTCGCCAGTCACCGTCGGAACTGCCGGGCGCACCGTCCGAAACCACCGAAGTCTTCGAGTTCGGCGAATTTGCTTTGAATCTCGCCACGCGGACGCTGACCAAGAACGGCCAGGAAATCCCGCTGACCACCGGCGAATTCTCTGTGCTCAAAGTGTTCGCGCGACATCCGCGTGCCCCGCTGTCGCGTGAAAAGTTGATGGAACTGGCGCGCGGCCGTGAATACGAAGTCTTCGACCGCAGTCTCGACGTGCAGATCTCAAGGTTGCGCAAGCTGATCGAGCCGGACCCGAGCAGCCCGCGTTTTATCCAGACGGTGTGGGGCCTTGGTTATGTATTCATCCCCGACGGCGCGGCCTGAGATTTGAGCCCTGATTGAGTTCTGACCAACGCGCCCCGTGCGCGCCACCAGCAAGAGCATCAGCGAACCATGCGGATTGACAGGCGGCTACTGACGCTCGCGTTCGGCGGCCTGTTCTGGCGGACCTTCGCCTTGATCGCGTTGCTGATTGCGGTCAGCATCGCCGCATGGTTCCAGAGCTTCCGGGTGATCGAACGCGAACCGCGCGCACAGCGTGTGGCGCTTCAGCTCGTCGCGGTCGTCAAGCTCACGCGCACCGCCCTCCTTTATTCCGACCCCGATCTGCGCCGTGCATTGCTGCAAGATCTGGAGAGCAATGAAGGGGTCCGTGTGTACCCGCGTGAAACCACCGATAAATATCGCTTGCAGCCCGACGAGTCACTGAACCGGCTGATCGAGCGCGACGTGCGCGGCCGCCTCGGCAACGACACGGTAATCGCGCAATCGGTCAACGACATCCCGGGCGTGTGGATCAGCTTCAAGATCGACGACGATGATTACTGGGTGGCGCTCGATCGCGATCAACTCGATAACGTCACCGGCCTGCAATGGGCGGGCTGGGGCATCTTTGCGCTCGCGCTGTCGCTGTTCGGGGCGGCGTTCATCACCAGCCTCGTCAACCGGCCGTTCGCCCGGCTGGCGCTGGCCGCGCGCAAGGTCGGCTCGGGGCAATCGCCCGAACCGTTGCCCGAACGCGGCATGGGCGTGGCCGCCGAAACCAATCGCAGTTTCAACCAGATGGTGCAGGATCTCGAACAGCTCGATGCCGACCGTGCGCTGATGCTCGCGGGCATCTCGCATGATTTGCGCACGCCGCTTGCACGCTTGCGGCTCGAAACCGAGATGAGCCCTTCCGACGAAACGACGAAACTTGCGATGGTCGATGACATCGAACAGATGGACATGATCATCGGGCGTTTTCTCGACTACGCCCGGCCGATGCAGCGCATGGCCGAAGCCGTCGATCTATCGCTGATCGGTGGTGAAATGGCCGCGCGTTTCTACGCGGAAGACGGCGTGCTGATGAAAACCGACCTGGCCCAGGGTGCGACCATTGAAGGTGATCCGACCGACGTGCGGCGGGTGATCGGCAATTTGCTGGAAAACGCGCGCAAGTATGGGCGCAGCGCGGTGGACGATATTGCCAGGATCACGCTGCAAACGAAGGTCAATCACGGGCGCGTTGAACTGTCCGTGATGGACGAAGGGCGCGGCATTCCCGAAGATCAGGTCGCGTTGATCACGCGGCCGTTTTATCGCGTGGACACAGCGCGCACGCAGGCGAACGGCACCGGACTCGGCATGGCGATCGTGCAGCGACTCGTCACCCGGCAGCGCGGCACCTTGCGCTTGCGCAACCGCCATCCGCATGCGGGTTTTGAGGTGACCATCGACTTCCCGGCGATGGAAAAACGCACTTTCCGCTAAACGGATGTTGTCCGGATGCTATCGGTCCATTCGTTAAAAGCTATCCAGTGTGTTAGTCAAAATCTATTGAAAAGAATAGTCAATAGAGTTATAGTGAAAGTCGTTCAACGCGTTCATCAGCTACTCAGAGTGAGTTTGATGCTGCGTCATGTGAGCGTTACAGCGATCAGTTAGGCTTGATTTTCTTCCAACGAACACAGGAGTATTCATATGAAGACCGTGGGCGATAAAGTTGAAGCGTTTACCGTTACTGCTGCAAAGCCGGGTTTCAATCATCACGAAGAAAATGGCGTGTCGGCGTTCGAAGACATCACCGAACAGTCGTTCCCTGGCAAGTGGAAGATCCTGTACTTCTACCCGAAGGATTTCACGTTCGTTTGCCCGACGGAAATCGTCGAATTCGGCAAGCTGAACAGCGATTTCGCCGATCGCGATGCCGTATTGCTCGGCGGCAGCGTGGACAACGAATTCGTGAAACTGGCATGGCGCCGGGAACACAAGGACCTGAGCAAGCTGAACCACTATTCGTTCGGCGATGTAAAGGGCGAGTTGATCGACCAGCTTGGCATCCGTGACAAGGAAGCGGGCGTGGCGTTGCGCGCAACGTTCATCATCGACCCGGACAATGTGATCCAGCACGTGTCGGTGAACAACCTGAACGTCGGCCGCAATCCGGAAGAAATCCTGCGCATTCTGGACGGTCTGCAAACGGACGAATTGTGCCCGTGCAATCGCGCTGTCGGCGGTTCGACGCTGTAAGTTGTATTGCGGCGAGGCCTTCGTGGCTTGCGCTCTAGCCCGTCAGCGTTCTGAGTCATACTCGAGCCGGCGGGCTTTTTTATCGCTGATCAGATAGGAGAAATTTATGGAATTCCTCGCATCGATTAAAGAACTTATTCCTGATTACGCCAAGGACATTCGCCTGAACGTGGACGGCACGATCGCGCGTTCATCGCTGGAAGGCAATGACGCGGTGGGCGTTGCGCTGGCTGCAGCGTATGCGGCGAAGGCTACGAAGATTGTTGCGTTGATCCGCGCGTCGGGCGTTTTGTCGGCTGAGGAAACGAATGGCGCGTTGACCGCAGCCGCGTTGATGGGCATGAACAACGTCTGGTATCCGTATCTGGAAATGGCCGATAACGCCGATCTGAAGACGCAGCCCGCTGCGTTGCGGATGAATGCGTATGCGACGCATGGCGGGGTCGATAAACGGCGCTTCGAGATGTATGCGCTGGCAGCGTCGATTATTGGAAAGTGTCACTTTTGCGTGAAATCGCACTACGAGAATCTCGTTGGCGAGGGAATGAGCACGACACAATTGCGGGATGTGGGGCGAATTGCTGCGGTGATCAATGCGGCTCAGTTGGCGATTACCGCTGAAGGTAATTAAGCCAAGGGGGTCGCTCGCGCCGGTGGACGGGGTTGGGGAGTGGGGTTGGCGGGGTGCGTCGGGTTCTTGGGGGTAGCGGTCGGGGTCAATGCCGGGTTGGTGCTTTCGGCCGTAGTGGTCTGCGAGAGTCGGATTTTCTCTTTATCACTATTAGCCACTGTGCGTGGCGGCACGTCATTTCTTTGTCCAAAGCGACAAAGAAACGAAGCAAAGAAAGCGCTTTAACCGCTCTACCCTAAGTGTCCACAGCGTGCAGTTTTGATTCATAGGTGCCCCAAAAGCACGGTGCTCGCCAGAGCCACGGATGTGTGAACCCCTCCTTCTCGCGAATCCTGACATGAACACGCTTCGCCCCGTACGTTCTCGGGCAAGCACGAATTGCCGAGGGACCCGCACGGCCTCACGCACATTCGCTGCCGCGCTTCTTGGTGCGTTGGCCGAGCGTGCACTGTTTTTTGGTGGGCTACACGGCCGAACGCATATTTACGGCTTCATGTTTAGTGGGTTGTTGCACGGCCTGCACGATTCTTTTCGCCAGCTATGGCCCCATGCACCGTTGCGGCTTCGTTTCTAGGAAGGTTGGCTACGAGGTTCGTTACGCGTACACATTTGGAGGGTGGTCGTCCGCGGATAGCGCGGGGTGCCCCTTGGGCAGGTTCAATCACTGGTGGCGAAGCGTGTGGGTATCCGTGTTCGGAGAAGGAGGGGTTCACACATCCGTGGCTCTGGCGAGCACCGTGCTTTTGGGGCACCTATGAATGAAAACTGCACGCTGTGGACACTTAGGGTAGCGTGGTTGAAAGCGTTTTCTTTGCTTCGTTTCTTTGTCGCTTTGGACAAAGAAATGACGTGCCGCCACGCACAGTGGCTAATAGTGATAAAGAGAAAATCCGACTCTCGCAGACCACCACGGCCGAAAGCATCAACCCGGCATTGACCCCGACCGCTATCCCCGGAACCTGGCACCCTGGCACCAACCTCAACCGCCCCCAAAACCCCGTCCACCGGCGCGAGCGAAAAACCCTTTAACTATCGATACCCGTACGCATCAGCAGCACGGCAGCCTGCGCCTCGATACCTTCCTTGCGCCCCAGATACCCCAGCTTCTCATTGGTCTTGGCTTTCACGTTCACACGAGTCAGCGGCAGCTCAAGATCCTCGGCAATATTCGCCCGGATCGCTTCGATATACGGCGCAAGCTTCGGCGCCTGCGCGATCACCGTCGAATCGACATTCATGATCGCGAAGCCGGCTTCCGAGACTCTTGAAAAAGCCTCGCGCAGCAGCACCCGGCTATCCGCCCCGGCGAATTTCGCATCCGTATCCGGAAAATGCCTGCCGATATCGCCCATTGCCGCAGCGCCGAACAGCGCGTCCGTAATCGCGTGCAGCAATACATCAGCATCCGAATGACCAAGCAGCCCGCGCTCGTAGGGAATATTGACCCCACCGATGATGAGCGGCCGGCCTTCGACCAGTTGGTGAACGTCGTAGCCTTGTCCGATTCTGAAATCCATCGATAGTCCTAGAAAGTAAAGGGCAACTGCATCAAATTCGCTGCTTCAAACCGCTTAATCAAACTCCGCTGAGCATAGCCGATGCAAGTGCGAAATCTTCCGGATACGTAACCTTGAAATTGCGCAGGCTTCCCTGAATCAGTCGCGGCGCATGCCCAAGCCACTCGATGGCGCTGGCTTCGTCGGTGAGATCGTGGCCGTCCTGCTGCGCCCGAGTGATTGCATCGCGCAGCATGCCCACGCGGAACATCTGCGGCGTCTGTGCCTGCCACAGGCCGTTACGCGACTCCGTGCGGGCAATGCGCCCTTCTGTATTCGCCACGCCTTCAGCCTCGATACGCTTGAGCGTGTCAGCCACCGGCAGCGCCAGAATTCCGCCGACCGGGTCGTTCTTCAACTCGCTCACCAGCCTGCGGACCATCTCCGGCGTGAGCCCGGGGCGGGCGGCGTCGTGTACAAGCACCCAGTCGTCGTCGCGCGCACCAAAGCCGGTCAGCGCCGCAAGCCCATTAAACACCGACGCCTGCCGCGTCGTGCCGCCGCAGCGTTGCACGGCGAAACGCAAGCCGGCGAAACGGCGGTCATCGAAATGATGATCGCCCGGCGCCAGCACGACCAGCGTCTGGGCAAATTCGGAACAGGCGTCAAAGGCGGCGAGCGAATAACGCAGCATCGGATGGCGGCCGATAGTCTGGTATTGCTTCGGCATCGGTGCACCAGAACGGCTGCCGGAACCGGCGCACGGGATGAGGGCGAACAGGCGGGAAGTCACGAGTTGAAAACGCCCAAGTCAAAAGTGAAGCCCGGATTTTATAATAGGTCTATCGCGACCATGCCGGTCCCGCGTGCACTTTCGCATGCGAACGGTTCCCCGCACACTTTATGCCTTCAAAAGCCGTCAGTTTGCAGTCAACGTCCCCTATCGCACTCGTCAAAGCCGGTCAGCGCTTTGCCTTCGATGGCGCCACCGGTTCCTCCGACGCCCTCGCCCTGGCACGTTACCACCTGGCTTTTCGCGAAAAGGTCCCGTTATTGGTCGTCATGTGCGCGAGCGCTGTCGATTCGCAACGGCTCGCGGCCGAAATTCCGTTTTTCGCGCCGGACGCCAGGGTAAGGCTTCTGCCCGACTGGGAAACGCTGCCCTACGACACGTTTTCGCCCCATCAGGACCTGGTTTCGGCACGGTTGGCGACGCTGCACGACCTGGGTGAAGGTCGCTGCGACATCCTGCTCGTGCCCGCGACCACTGCGCTTTACAGAATGCCGCCGGCATCGTTTCTGGCTGCGTATACGTTTTCGTTCACGCAGGGCGAGCGGCTGAACGAGGCGAAACTGAAGAGCCAGTTGACGCTTGCGGGCTATGAGCATGTGAGCCAGGTCGTGCGGCCCGGCGAATATTGCGTGCGCGGTTCGCTGCTCGACCTGTATCCGATGGGCTCGCCGCTGCCGTATCGCATCGATTTATTCGACGATCAGGTCGATTCCATCCGCGCCTTCGATCCCGACACGCAACGCAGCCTGTATCCGGTGCGCGACGTGCGCCTCTTGCCCGGCCGCGAATTTCCCTTCGACGAACCCGCGCGCACCGCGTTCCGCAGCCGCTGGCGCGAGGTGTTCGAGGGTGATCCAAGCCGTTCATCGATATACAAGGACATCGGCAATGGCGTGCCGGCGGCGGGGATCGAGTATTACCTGCCGCTGTTCTTCGACGAAACCGCCACGCTTTTTCATTACCTGCCGCAAGACGCGCAACTGGCGTTCGTCGGCGACATGGACGCGGCCATCAAGCGCTTCACGAACGACACGCGGCAGCGCTACAACTTTTTGTCTCACGATCGCGAGCGGCCGCTGCTCGAACCGCAGCGCCTGTTTCTCAGCGACGACGACTTTTTCTCGTTCGCCAAACCGTTCGCGCAAATCAAGTTTCCGGCCACGCCCGAGGGCGGTTGGGCGGCGCCGTTGCCGGCTCTGGCGATCGATCGCCACGCCGAAGAGCCATTGCTCGCGCTGCGTCACTATCTGGAGCAAACGCCGAATCGCGTGTTGTTCGCGACCGAATCCGCCGGACGCCGCGAGACAATCCAGCAACTCCTCGCCGATAACGGCCTGCGCGCATCGCTCGACGATACGTTCCAGGATTGGCTCACCGGCGACGCCAAATTCTCGCTGGGCGTCGCACCGCTAGCGAACGGCTTTGCGCTGCCCGGCGAAGGCATCTCGATCATCACCGAGACCGAGCTATACGGACAACTCACGCGGCGCGCCGGACGGCGTCGGCAAGAGCAGGCGAGCAACGTCGATTCGATGGTGCGCGACCTTTCAGAGCTGAAAATCGGCGATCCGGTCGTGCATACGCAGCATGGTATCGGGCGCTATATGGGCCTGGTATCGATGGATCTGGGCGAAGGCGAAACCGAATTCCTGCACCTCGAATATCAGAACGACAGCAAGCTGTACGTGCCGGTCGCCCAGTTGCATGTAATCTCGCGCTACAGCGGCGCCGACCCGGAAAGCGCGCCGTTGCACGCGCTGGGCTCCGGCCAGTGGGACAAAGCGAAGCGCCGAGCCGCGCAGCAAATTCGCGATACCGCCGCCGAACTGCTCAATCTTTACGCACGCCGCGCGCTGCGCGAAGGTCATTCGTTCCCGCTCGAAGCGCGCGATTACGCGAAGTTCGCGGAGAGTTTCGGCTTCGAGGAAACGCCCGATCAGGCCGCGGCGATCACCGCTGTTATCGGCGATATGACGAGCGGCAAGCCGATGGACCGGCTGGTTTGCGGCGACGTCGGTTTCGGCAAGACGGAAGTGGCGCTGCGGGCGGCGTTTATCGCGGTGATGGGGGGCAAGCAGGTCGCGATTCTGTCGCCGACCACCCTGCTCGCCGAACAGCACACGAACACCTTCACCGACCGTTTCGCCGATTGGCCCGTGAAGATCGCCGAATTGTCGCGCTTCAAGAGCACGAAGGAAGTCGCGGCATCGATTCAGGCAATCAATGAAGGCACGATCGATATCGTGATCGGCACGCATAAATTGCTTTCGTCCGATGTCGTGTTCAAGCGGCTCGGGCTGGTGATCATCGACGAGGAGCACCGGTTCGGCGTGCGTCAGAAAGAGGCGTTGAAAGCGCTGCGCGCTGAAGTCGATGTGCTGACGCTCACCGCAACGCCCATCCCACGCACGCTCGGCATGGCGCTGGAAGGATTGCGCGACTTCTCGATCATCGCCACCGCGCCGCAAAAGCGCCTCGCAATCAAAACCTTCGTTCGACGCGAAGAAGACGGCGTGATCCGCGAGGCGATGCTGCGCGAACTGAAGCGCGGCGGCCAGGTTTATTTCCTGCACAACGAAGTCGAGACGATTGAAAACCGTCGCGCGATGCTCGAAGCGCTCGTGCCGGAAGCACGCATTGCGGTCGCGCACGGGCAGATGCACGAGCGCGAACTCGAACGTGTGATGCGCGATTTCGTCGGCCAGCGCGCGAACGTGCTGCTGTGCACGACGATTATCGAAACGGGGATCGACGTGCCTAGCGCCAACACGATCCTGATCCATCGCTCCGATAAATTCGGCCTCGCGCAGTTGCATCAGTTGCGTGGGCGCGTCGGGCGTTCGCACCATCAGGCTTATGCCTATTTGCTGGTTCACGATCCGGCCGCGCTGACGAAACAGGCGCAGCGGCGGCTGGAAGCGATCCAGCAGATGGAAGAACTCGGTTCGGGCTTCTATCTCGCGATGCACGATCTGGAAATTCGCGGCACGGGCGAAGTGCTCGGCGATAAACAATCGGGCGAAATTCACGAGATCGGTTTCCAGCTTTACACCGACATGCTCAACGACGCCGTGCGGGCGCTGAAAGAAGGCCGCGAACCCGATCTCAACTCGCCGCTCGCCGCCACGACCGAGATCAACCTGCACGCACCGGCCATTCTTCCCGCCGATTATTGCGGCGACGTTCAAGAACGTTTGTCGCTGTACAAACGCATGGCGAACTGCGAAACGAGCGATGCAATCGACAGCATCCTGGAAGAGCTGATCGACCGTTTCGGCAAGCTGCCGCCCCAGGCGAGCGCGCTGGTCGAAACGCACAAGCTGCGCCTCGCTGCCAAGCCGCTGGGCATTCTGAAGATCGACGCGGCCGAGCATGTGATCTCGTTGCAATTCATTCCTAACCCGCCCGTCGATGCCATGAAGATCATCGAGATGGTGCAGAAGAACAAGCACATCAAGCTCGCGGGGCAGGACAAGCTGCGGATTGAAGTGCGCAGTCCGGACCTTGCCGTGCGGATTTCGACGGTCAAGGAAACGCTGCGTGCGCTTGGCGCACCGCTGCGCCAGCAGAAACCGGCAGCCGCGGTTGCGCCCTCACGCTAATAGATTCAACCCGCTTCAAACCCGCGCATCGCCTTGTCCGGCGGTGCGTGGCCGGTTTTTTCGGTATTATCGAAAGTGAAAAATTCCAAGGAGAGCGTCATGTCACAGATCGCTGAATCGACGGCTTCCGTCGCGCAAACACCCTCTTCTGATTCCGAGCCGGCGTCGTTGCCGTGGATCAAGAAGCTCGTCTCCTTCGACACCGTCAGCCGCAACCCGAACATGGGCCTGATCGAAACCGTACGCGACGAATTGCGCGCGGCCGGTATTGAAAGCACGCTCAGCACCGATCCCTCCGGCAAATGGGCCAACCTGTTCGCGACGGTACCCGCGCACGATGGCGCGACGAACGGCGGCATCGTGCTCTCCGGGCATACGGATGTGGTGCCGGTCGACGGCCAGAAATGGGACAGCGATCCGTTCAAGCCGGAAATCCGCGATGGCCTGTTGTACGGTCGCGGGACGTGCGACATGAAGGGGTTTATCGGTGCATCGCTGAGCTTGTTGCCGAAGATGCAGGCCACGAAACTCGCACGGCCAATCCACTTCGCCCTCTCTTTCGATGAAGAAGTCGGCTGCGCCGGAGCGCCGCTGATGATCACCGACCTGCAAAAACGCGGACTGCGGCCGGATGGCTGCATTGTGGGCGAGCCGACCAGCATGCGGCCGGTCATCGCGCATAAGGGCATCAACGCATACAACTGCTGCGTGCGCGGGTTCGCCGCGCATTCGTCGCTGACACCGAAGGGCTTGAACGCGATCGAATACGCCGCGCGGCTGATCTGCTACATCCGCGACGTCGCCGATGAATTCCGCGCGCAAGGCCCGTTCGACGAACAATACGACGTGCCTTTCACGACCGCGCAGACCAGCACGATCAATGGCGGCAATGCGATCAACACGGTGCCCGCCGAATGTAATTTCGCGTTCGAATTCCGCAATTTGCCGACGCTCGATCCCGAGCCGATTTATCAGCGCATTGAGAAGTACGCGCGGGAAACGTTGTTGCCGAAGATGCAGAAGGAACACGCGAACGCGGCGATCGAGTTCTCGAAGATTGCTGCGGCTCCTGGGCTCGATGCGTCCGAGCAGGCGGCGATCACGCAACTGGTGCGCGCGCTGACCGCGAATCAGGAGAAGCGCAAGGTGGCTTACGGGACGGAAGCGGGTTTGTTCCAGCTCGCGGGCGTGCCGAGTATTGTGTGCGGGCCGGGAAATATCGAGCAGGCGCATAAGGCGAACGAATACGTGTCGCTGGAGCAGCTTGCGGCGTGTGAAGCGTTCTTGAGCAAGTTCATTCACAGCATGTCGGTCGAGGCGCAAGTGCGTTGATTTAATAAAACTTGAGTGAAACCTTCCGCCGCTCTGGATCTCAAACGTGACACGGTCCGCGAAACGGTAGGCCGCTTCCGCGCGGCGAACCCGCGCGTGTTCGGCTCGGTTTTGCATGGCACCGATCAGGATGGCAGCGACCTGGACTTACTGGTTGACGCGTTGCCCGGCGCAACGCTGTTCGACTTGGGTGGCTTGCAAATGGAACTGGAAGACATGCTTGGCGTGGCGGTCGATTTGCTGACGCCGGGCGATTTGCCGCCGCGGTTTCGAGAGCGCGTGTTAGCTGAAGCGGCGCCGGTATGAGCGATGGCGCTCGCGTGCCCCGTAATTTGCATAAGAACCGAATTTGTTGCTCCGCCTCATTAATCGTTACGCCGTCAACCACTCTCCATGTCCACCGCCCATCATTCCGATAACACCATCGACGGCACGCCGATTCCCACACTCGACGATATCGCCAGCCAGCACATGACGCTCTCGCCGTGGGTCGCGCGCACGCCGACCTTCGAGCGCCACGACTTCCCCATGCTGGAAGGCACGCCGGTCAACTTCAAGTTCGAGTTGCTGCAGGTCGGCGGCACGTTCAAGACGCGCGGCGCCTTTTCGCATCTGCTCGCGCTCAAGGAGAGCGAACGCGACGCGGGCGTGACGTGCGTATCGGCGGGCAATCACGCGGTGGCGGTCGCGTATGCCGCGATGCGGCTTCAGATCAGCGCGAAAGTCGTGATGATCAAGACCGCCAGTCCGGCGCGGCTGGCGCTCTGCCGCCGTTTCGGCGCGGAGGTGGTCATGGCGGAAAACGGCGCTGAAGCGTTCGAGATCGTGCGCCGCATAGAAGCCGAGGAAGGCCGCTATTTCGTGCATCCGTTCAACGGCTATCGGACAATCGTGGGCACCTCGACACTCGGATACGAATGGACCTCGCAGGCGCCCGATCTGGACGCGGTGATCCTGCCGATCGGCGGCGGCGGACTGGCGGCGGGGGTATCGCTGGCATTCCGGCTCGCGAATCCATCGATCCACGTGTATGGCGTTGAACCCAAGGGCGCCGACGCCATGGGCCAGAGTTTCGCCGCGAATCACACCGTGAAGATGGGCGCGATGCACAGCATTGCGGACTCGTTGATGGCGCCGCACACCGAAGACTACAGTTACGAACTGTGCCGGCGGCATATCGACCGTCTGGTGACCGTGTCGGACACCGAGCTGCGTCACGGCATGCTGCATCTGTTCAACGAGCTGAAACTGGCGGTGGAACCGGCATGCGCCGCCGCCACCGCCGCCTTGCTCGGACCGTTACGCGAGACCTTGCAAGGCAAGCGCGTCGGCGTGTTGCTGTGCGGCACGAACACCGACTCGGCCACGCTCGGCAAACATCTCGCGATGGCGGCTCAAGACGACTGAGCCCGGTTTGCTCACTTGATCGTCGCCGCTACAACACATTCGTCAGCCGCCTGCGCTCGCTGCGCTGCATGAAGTGGTTCGCGGCGATCACGCCGACCGTCACAAACGCAATGAACAGCGTGGCGAGCGCATTCATCTCCGGATTCAAGCCGAGCCGGACGCGCGAAAACACGACCAGCGGCAGCGTAGTCGATCCCGGTCCCGACAAAAACGCGGACAACACCAGGTCGTCAATCGACAACGTGAACGACAGCAGCCACCCCGCCACCAGCGCTTGCGATATCAACGGCAGCGTAATCGAAAAAAACACCCGCAATGGTGTTGCGCCCAAATCGAGCGCGGCTTCTTCAATCGATGGATTCAATTCCCTGACCCGCGATTCCACGATGATCGCGACGTAAGAAATACACAGCATCACATGGCCGATCCAGATCGTGAAAATGCCACGCCCTGCCGGCCAGCCAAATACTTTTGCCATTTCCACAAACAGCAGCAACAGTGAGATCCCCTGGATCACTTCGGGTATTACGAGCGGCGCGTTGATCATGCCGGCATAAAGCGTGAAGCCGCGAAACCGCCCCATGCGCGCGAGCACATATCCCGCCCATGTTCCGATCACCACGGACGCGCACGCCGTGAACACCGCAATTCGAATCGATAACCATGCGGCATTGATCAATTCGTCGTCGTGTAATAACGCTGCGTACCACTTCAGCGAAAATTGCGTCCATACGGTCACGAGCTGCGACTCGTTGAACGAATACGCCACCAGACTCACGATCGGAATATAGAGAAATAGAAATCCGAGACCGAGAAAAGTGAACCGGAGCGAGCGACTGGGTTCAATCATCGCTTGTCCTCCAGTTGCTTCGCCTGGTAATGCTGGAACAACGCCATGGGAACGAGCAACAGCAATACCATGGCGCAGGTGACGGCGGAAGCCATCGGCCAGTCGGCGTTATCGAAGAATTCATTCCACATCACGCGGCCGATCATCAGGGTATCCGCGCCGCCCAGCAATTCCGGAATCACGTATTCGCCCACCGCAGGAATGAACACCAGCAAGCAACCCGCGATAATCCCGTTCTTCGATAACGGCAGCGTGATCTGCAAAAACGCTTTCCACGGTTTCGCGCCGAGATCGTAAGCGGCTTCAAGCAGCGTGAGATCCATCTTCACCAGATGGGCGTAAAGCGGCATCACGAGAAACGGCAAATACGAATACACCATGCCGATATAAACCGCGATATTCGTGTGATACAGCTCGATAGGCGAATGAATAATCCCGGTCCACATCAGGAAGTTGTTCAGCAAGCCGTTGTTCTTCAGTATCCCGATCCACGCATACACGCGAATCAGGAACGATGTCCAGAACGGCAGCATGACAGCCATCATTAGCAGATTGCGGGTCGCCGGATTCGAACGCGCGATGTAATACGCCATCGGATAACCGATCAAGAGGCACAGCAGCGTGGACACCCCCGCCACCAACAGCGAATTCATGTAGGTCGCGAAGTACAGGCTGTCCGTCACGAGAAACGCGTAATGCGAAAAATCGAGCGCGATACTCAGCACGCCGTCTTTCATCGCCGTCAATTCCGTATAAGGCGGAATCCCGAGACGCGAATCGGAGAAACTGATTTTGACGACCAGCAGGAACGGCACGAGGAACAACAGCACAAGCCACAGATACGGCCCGAAAATCACCGCCGTCCTGCCTGACAGGCCGAAGCGTTGCTTGAGCAAGCTCAGTAAATGCAGCGTTTTCATGCGGTGAGCACCACGCCTGCCGACGCTGTCCAGCGTACGAAGACTTCATCGTCCCAGGTGGGCGAATCGATCTGGCCAATCGCGAGGCTCGACAGATTCGCCACGACCACCTTGCCGCTGTCCAGCTTCACGTGATACAGCGTGTAGCCGCCCATATACGCAATGTTCGCCACGGTGCCCCGGCCCCAGTTGTACGAACCGTCGGGCGGCTTGCGCGTCAACGCAATGCGCTCGGGCCGGACCGAGATGGTGACCGGCATACCGAGCGGGCCCGTGATGCCATGATTCACATACAGCCGCGACGGCAACTCCGTCGTTTCCACGAACACATGATCCGGTTCGTCTTCCACTACGATGCCGTCGAACAGATTCGTCGAGCCGATGAATTCGGCGGTGAAGCGGCTGTTCGGATATTCGTAGACCTCATGCGGGGTGCCAATCTGCACGATCTCGCCTTCGCTCATGACCGCAATCCGGCCGGCCATGGTCATCGCTTCCTCCTGATCGTGCGTGACCATCATGCAGGTCACGCCGACCTTATCGAGGATATTCACGAGCTCGATCTGCGTACGCTGGCGAATCTGTTTGTCGAGCGCGGACATGGGTTCGTCGAGCAGCAACAGCTTCGGACGCTTGACCAGGCTTCGGGCCAGCGCCACGCGCTGCTGCTGGCCGCCCGACAACTGGTGCGGCTTGCGCTGCGCATACTTCGCCATCTGCACGAGATCGAGCGTCGCGTGCACGCGCTCCTTGAGTTCCGCGCCGCGCACGCCCTCCTGCTTGAGCCCGAACGCCACGTTCGATTCGACCGTCATATGCGGAAACAGCGCATACGACTGGAACATCATGTTCACCGGTCTGCGATACGGCGGCATGCTCGCGAGATCCTCGCCATCGATCACGATCTGCCCCGACGTAACCGACTCCAGCCCCGCGAGCATGCGCAGCAAGGTGGACTTGCCGCAGCCGGAACTGCCGAGCAGCGCGAACAGTTCGCCCTTTTTCACTGAGAGGTTCACGCCTTTCACTGCAACGGTCTCGTCGAATTTCTTGACGACATCGACGATCCGCACGAAATTCTCCGCCGCCCAGTCCGGGGCCCGCAAACCCGGTTCCGGCCTGCGGCCATTAGGACCGCCCGGACCGCCTTGATTGCCCGGTCCGGCGGACACTGCACTCGACTGCTGCTCACTCATGATCTGCTGCCCGGCTCCTGCGCTACGCGCATTCGTGCTGCTTTTCTAACTTTATCTTTCGAAAAGGCCACCAACAAAATCGCGGGCCACGAACAAAGCCCCCGGAGAACCAGGGGCTTCGCGTTTATCGACTGCCTGATGCGACCTTGGCGACCTCGACAACCTTACCGGAATCAGGATCAGCGTCCGGACTTCAATTCCGTCCAGAGCCGCGTTTGCAAACGCTGGATTTCCGGCGGCAACGGCTTGAGCAGGAACAGCGTCTTGATCACGTCTTGCGGCGGATACACGGCCGGATCGTCGGCAACATCCTTCGATACGTATTTCCGCGCTTCCGTATTCGCACTCGGGTAATACACCTCGTTCGTGATCGCGGCGTGAACTTGCGGCGTCTCGATGTAGTTGATCCACTCGAGCGCGGCTTCCTTGTTCTTCGCGTCCTTCGGAATCGCCATCACGTCGAACCACACCGGCGCGCCGCCCTTGGGGATGTAGTACTCGATCTTGTACGCCTTCTTCGCCTCTTCCGCACGATGCTTGGCGATCACCACGTCGCCCGACCAGCCGTACGCGAAGCAGATGTCGCCGCCGACCAGGTCGTTGATATAACCCGACGAGTTGAACTGCGTAATGTACGGACGGATCTTCTTGAGCATCGCCAGCGCGGCGCGGTAGTCGGCGGGGTTCGTGCTCATCGGATCCTTGCCGATGTAGTGCAGCGCGGCGGCGAACATCTGGTCAGGGGCGTCGAGTACCGATACGCCGCAGGCCTTGAGCTTCGAGATGTTTTCCGGTTTGAACAGGATGTCCCAGTTATCCAGCGGCACGTTCTTGCCGAGGATCCGCTGGACTTTCGTGACGTTATAGCCAAGGCCCGTGGTGCCATATGCCCACGGTACCGTGTACTGGTTGCCCGGATCGGCGCCCGCGACCAGTTTCATCAAGGCAGGGTCGAGGTATTTGAGGTTGGGGAGTTTGGATTTGTCGAGCGGGGAGAAGATCCCTGCCGTGATCTGCTTGCCGGCATAGTTGCTGGTGGGCACCACGATGTCGTAGCCCGAATTGCCGGTGAGCAGCTTGGCTTGCAGCGTGTCGTCGCTGTCGTAGTTGTCGTACTTGACCTTGACGCCCGTCTGCTTCTCGAAGTTCGGAATCGTATCTTTCGCGATGTAGTCCGACCAGTTGTATACGTTGAGCTGAGTGTCTTTCGCCGATGCCGCCAGCGGTGCCGATAACGCCGCCACGCCCGCGATAGCCACGGTGATCGAAACCACGCACGCCGGTATCCGTGCAGCCGCGCCTGATGCCCCCGAACGCTTCGACAACCGGTCCGCCACTTTTTCTGTCATTTCAGTTTCTCCGCCCTTTCGACTTGCCGACCGTTGGTTTCCCCGTCTCGATTCGCGCTTTCCCTCCTGCTGGGTCGAGACGATCTCAAAAAAACGAAAACTATCATCAAAAGGGGTCTTCGCAAAAAACAATCGGCGAGTTTTGTCGCGTGAAGTGTACAAGGGGCGCGTTTGACCGACGCTGGTATGGAGTGGTTTTGCGAGGTCGCGAGTTTGGCGGTCTCAGCCACAAAGACCACACCGGTATTGTTGAATCCAACCGTGCACATGCTTACGTAATGTCATTATTGAGGCGCTCGTGCGGAAACTCATGCGATTCGTTCGTCCCATAACCGCGCCTTTAGAGCATCACACTAGCGCGGTGTCGGCTCGCACCGTGCTTTATCGCTGGCGCAACACCCTGTTTTTCGATGCGAGGCCGGTGGCCCGTTTCACTGCTCACGCCTTTTTCCTCAACCGCTTCGCAACGTCCAGCTTCAGGAAACAGGCCACAAACCGCATGAACACGAATCCGTCCGCTCTCATACGAACCGGCACCGCGGACGATCCGCAATCTGATCCAGCACCCGGACATCAGGCCGGCCAACTGGACGACTCGGCCCCCAAACGCGGCTGGTTCTCGTTCGTCGGCGCCGGCGCCCTCGTCGCAGTCGGCTATATGGACCCAGGCAACTGGGCTACCGCGCTCGCAAGCGGCGCCAAATACGGCTATCAATTGCTGAGCGTCGTCCTGCTCGCAAGCCTGATGGGCCTGCTGCTGCAATGGCTCGCATCGAAAGTAGGCGTGGTGACCGGCCAGGATCTCGCGCAACTCTGCCGCCAACGCTACAGCCGACGCACCACGCTCTTTCTCTGGATCACCAGCGAAATCGCCATCATCGCCTGCGACGTCGCCGAAGTCGTCGGCAGCGCGGTCGCGCTTCAACTGCTGCTAGGCGTGTCGCTGACCGTGGGCGTTCTGATGTCGGCGATAGGCACGTTCGCCATGCTCGCACTCCAAAGCCGTGGACAGCGGCCGCTCCAGATCGCCGTGACGACGCTGATCTTTTTCGTAGGATTCTGTTTTGTCGTTGAACTCGCGCTCGCCAACCCCTCATGGCGCGGCGCACTGGCCGGTCTTGCACCGCCTGCCGCCCTGCTGCGCGACGCAGGCATGATCTGGCTCGCCGCTGGCATCCTCGGCGCCACCGTCATGCCGCATAACCTCTATCTGCACTCCGCGCTCGTCAAGGACCACGCGAAGAACGGCAACGACGAAGCCATCGCCAACGCCATGACAGGCGTCAATATTGATACCTTCGCGTCCCTCAGCCTGGCGTTCACCGTCAACGCGTCATTGCTGATCGTGGCAGCCGCCGTATTCCACGCAAACGGCCACTACGACGTCAACGATCTCGCCGATGCCCACCGCCTGATCGCACCGCTGGTTGGCAATCAGTGGGCCAGCATCATCTTCGCAGCCGCGTTGCTGGCGTGCGGACTGAACGCCACGGTGACCGGCACGCTAGCCGGACAAGCCGTCATGGAAGGGTTCCTGCAACTGAAGATTGCGCGATGGGCGCGAGCGCTCCTCACCCGCGCACTGGCAATGGGACCGGCCCTGCTCGCGGTCGGCACATTCGGGGAACACGGGTCGAACCAGTTGCTCGTCGCAAGCCAGGTCGTGCTGAGCTTGCAATTGCCGCTGGCCGTGATTCCCCTCGTGCGCTTCGCATCCGATGCCGGACTCATGGGCCGATGGCGCGTCAAGCGCATTCCGCTCGCATTGGCGTGGTTGTGCGCAGCGCTGATCGTGCTGCTGAATGGCGCGCTGTTGTGGCAGTTGCTGACCGATAGTTGATAGTCGATGGCGGCCGGGGCGAAAGGAACTCTCCGGATTTGCCGCTGATCTCCGCTTGCGCCGGGAACGGTGCTCGCCTCGCCGTGACCTGCGCCCGTGCTTCAAACTTTCCCGTTCTGACCGCCTGACGCATGCGTCGGCAGGCAGGTAATGCGTATTCCGACGCACCAGACAGACGTCGATACGAGCAAGCGAACATGTCGCTCCTGCCGGTTCGTTCGACAAGAACTGAGTGAATCGATGCGGGTCGGGACCGTTTTTTGCTGTTGCTGCCCGTTCGGCCCATCTTTTCGAGGTGATCCTTCCGCACGCTTACAATTACGCGTTTCGCGAATGTCGCCCGTGGGCGGGCCGGATATCAGTCGCTCAGTCAGTCGCTAAACAAGCGCTGGCGCATGACGCAATCGGGGCGACACGGGACAGGCGTTCCCGCTGCCTCACACGGACGCTACTCAACGCAACAAGGACGATCGTTTCATGGCCCGAGGCTCTTTGCCGTTTTCCACCCGCTCCCTCACGCCCTTCCGGCAACGCGATGTCACGATGGCTTACCTCCTGGCCATGCTCGCGTGCGCTATCAGCCTCGGCTGGACCAGCGCCGCCTACGCCACGGTTTCCGTGCTCCAGCCGGTGCGCGAAGCCGCCGCGGAACAACCGCTCGAACTGACACTGCTTTATAGCGACGACGACAAGCAGCAGCCGCTCACCATCGATGTACCCAAAGCGCTCAACGTCACGCTGACCAATGGCGACCTGCCGCCACAGCCGCTGGCGCTGCAGCGCGAACCGAACGTCCCCGACAAGCTGACGCTGCGCCCCGGCCAATATCGAAAAGTTCGCTACGCCGCCCCCTGGCCCGACGCGGCACGCGGCGTGATGAAGGTCGATCCCGTAGGCTTCGATTCGTCGCCCATGCTGATCACGCTGAACCGCGGCAAGTCGCAAACGCAAGTGGTGGCGGCGGAGACCGCTGAGACGAAGGCGACGACACCGCAGCAACTGGTGAGCGCAGAGGCCGCCGCGAACACATCGGCCGTGCCGACGACCACCAGTGACCGCATGTTCAGCGGCCGGTTATCGACCTTCGAACCGATGTATTTCGCCGATGGCCAGAACGGCGATAACCTCGCTAAATTCCAGTTCAGCTTCAAGTATCGACTGATCATGCCGGACGATCCGCGCTCGCGCGGCTTCCTCGACAACCTGTATTTTGCCTACACACAAACGTCGATCTGGGACCTGTCGGCTGAATCGGCGCCGTTCCGCGACACGAGTTACGAGCCGCAACTGTTCTACTACCTGGAGAACACGGAGTGGAAAAGCTCGCTGTTTTCGCGCATGGGCGTCACGGCTGGTATCGGACATGAGTCGAATGGCAAAAGCGGCGCGGATTCGCGCGGGATCAACATCGCTTTCGTGCGTCCGAGCTGGGATTTCGGCGATATCAATTCGAACCACCTGACCATATCGCCGAAAATCTATTACTACATCACCAAGAGCGGCAACGAGGACATCCAGGACTATCGCGGTTACGTAGACCTGCTCGTGAAGTACGGCAGTCCCGATAGCTGGCAACTCGCCACGACACTGCGCAAGGGCACAAAACACGGATACGGCAGCGTTGACGCCCAGTTCACCTATCCGCTCGCCAAACTGATCAACAGCGCGTGGGGCGGCTACCTGTGGGTCGGTTATTTCAACGGCTACGGCGAGGACATCCTCGATTACAACCAGCGGCAACACTGGATCGCGCGGATCGGATACAGCATCGCGCGTTAAACTTGGATCTTTTGCGCGGGCGCTGCAGTTTTCACTGCATGCCGCGCCCGACTACAGGCGTTTTATGGCATCGAACCTTCATGATTTGCCCGACAGCCCGTGCATCGGCGTCTGCTCGACCCTCTTCGACGACGTCTGCAAAGGCTGTGGCCGCATGGCCGGAGAAGTCTCCAACTGGGTGTTCCTCAGCGACGCCGAAAAGCGCGCGATCTGGGAGCGCATTACCCGCGAAGGCACCGCCATGCGCTTTACCCGCGACAAGGTTTGATCGGCGGCTGAGTGGGGCATGACGACCGACCGGAGCATGCCCGTTCGCGCGCAGTCAGTTTTTTGACTCCGGGGAGAAACCCCGGAAAGAACATTTCTTCTGCATCAGGCAGCGCCTGACTTGCGACCGGTTTGTGGCGCACTTGAGGCTGGTTCATGGCTGCTTGTGGCTGCCCATGACTCCTTGTGGCAGGCTAATAGCTGACTCGGACTCGCAGTCAACTCGTAACCCAAACTTCAGACCGGTTGTTTTGCAGAACCCGCGCCGTTCACGCCGCCGCCGTGGGCCGGATATCGGCGACCAGCAAGTCGAGCAATTCACGCACGCTGCGAATCGCCGATCCGAACGGCAGCGCCTCGCGCCCCCGGAAGAACAGCCCGTTCGCGCGATCTCCACGCAGGGCCGCGGCCAGACGGGTATCGATACAAAAGTGCCCGAACTTCTCGATACCATCGCGCAAACCACACGCCACCAGGCAATTGAGGCCCGTAGGACACTTTTGCTCGCGCGAGCCGATCTTGTCGCGAATGCGTTGCTCATTGCGCAGATAACGGTCGAGCCACGGGGTTTTCACCGCGCGCGCCGGCAGGCCGGTCACGCTCACGAATTCGACGATGTCTTCCGGCGTTGCGTCAGCGAGAATCCGCTTGAATTCGGGATGCGCGTCACCCTCTTCGGTCACTGCGAACGCCGTGCCGAGTTGAACACCGGACGCGCCTGCGGCCTGCCAGCGACGCACCGCCGCATGCCCGTCGATGCCACCCGCCACAATCAGGGGAATCTGAGTACGGCCGATGCCGAGGGTATCGAAGGTCAGCATCGTTTCCTCGATCACGCGGGCAAAGTCGAAACGTTCGCTCGGAATGTCCGCCACGCTCGCCACGCCGAGATGGCCACCAGCATGCCCCGGATGCTCGATCACGATGGCATCGGGCAAACGATTCTTCTTGAGCCACTTCTTCACTACCAGCGCGATGCCACGGCTATCCGACAGGATAGGGATCAGCGCGATATCAACGCCTTGCGTCAGGTCCGGCAGATCCAGCGGCAGCCCGGCTCCCATCACGATAGCGTCGGCGCCACTCTCGCACGCCGTCTGTACCGCTGCCGCGTAGGAGGAAACCGCCCGCATGACATTCACGGCAATCATGCCGCGGCCCTCGCTGAGGGCCTTCGCTGCGATGATCTCGCGCCGCAACGCCGTCTGGTTGGCGGCTTCCAGCGTCGCCTGATCCGGATTCTGTTTGCACATCTCAAGCAGGTCGGGATGGTGATGCCGCAAGTCGATGCTCGAGATTGTCCCCATTGCACCCTCCCGGGCGACGGCGCCGGCCAGCCGGTGCGCGGACACACCCACGCCCATGCCTCCCTGCACAATAGGAAGCAACGTGCGGCCGCGAATGGTCAGGGGGGTAAGAGGGGTCATCGAAGGAGCATCTCCAGAGTCAAAGTTTTTAGCTTGCAGGAGGTTAGACAAACACGCCTTGCGTTTTATCAAGCAAGTTCGACTGTGCTGTATTTCAGTTTTCCGATCGTGCTCCGTTCCAGAAAAGGAAACGGCCCGCTTCGTAAGAAGGGGCCGTTTGCGTTGCTGCTTGTTTCTGCTTGTTTCTCTTTGCGGAGTGCTGCGTTACATGCGCGTGTTACTGAATACCCTGGCTCGTCAGGAATTCCTCGTACGTACCGCCGAAGTCGCGCAGCGTGCCGTCATTCTTCACCTCGATAATCCGATTCGCCAGCCCGTTGACAAACTCGCGGTCATGCGAAACGAAGATCAGCGTGCCTTCATATTTCTCCAACGCGATCTGCAAGGACTCGATCGACTCCATGTCCATGTGGTTGGTCGGCTCGTCCATCAACAGCACGTTCGGGCGCCCAAGCATCAGCTTGCCCCAGATCATGCGGCCTTTCTCACCACCCGACAGCACCTTGACCGATTTCTTGATGTCGTCGGCGTTGAACAGCAAGCGGCCCAACGTCCCACGGACCATCTGATCGTCGTCCCCGTCCTGACGATACTGGTCAACCCAGTCGGTGAGCGTCTCGTCCTTCGGAAACTCTTCGTACGTGTCTTGCGGCATATAACCGACCAGTGCGTTTTCCGCCCACTTGACCGTGCCGCCATCCAGTTCGATTGCACCCTTCAGCGCACGCAGCAACGTGGTCTTGCCCGCACCGTTCTCGCCGATGATCGCAATCCGCTCACCCGGCTGAACGCTCAGGCTGAAGTGGTTGAAGATGGTGCGATCGTATTTCTTGGTGATGTTGGTCGCCACCACCGCGATGTTGTGCAGCTTTTTCTCGAAGTCGAAGCGAATAAACGGATTTTGCCGCGACGACGGCTTGAATTCCTCGATCTTGATCTTCTCGATCTGCTTTGCACGGCTGGTCGCCTGGCGTGCCTTCGACTTGTTGGCCGAGAACCGGCGCACGAAGTCCTGCAGATCGGCCACTTTGTCCTTCGCCTTCTGGTTTGCGTTCGCCTGACGTTCGCGCGCCTGAGCCGACGCCAGCATGTAGTCGTCGTAGTTACCCGGGTACACCTTCAACGTGCCGTAATCCATGTCCGCCATGTGTGTGCAGACCTGGTTCAGGAAGTGTCGATCGTGCGAAATGATCACCATGGTCGAGTTGTACTGGTTCAGTATGTCCTCGAGCCAGCGAATGGAGGTGATGTCCAGGTTGTTGGTCGGCTCGTCGAGCAGCAACACGTCCGGCTTCGAAAACAGCGCCTGTGCGAGCAACACGCGCAGTTTCCAGCCCGGGGCGACGTTGCTCATGGGGCCGGTATGGTCCTCGATCGCAATGCCAATGCCCAGCAACAGTTCGCCAGCGCGCGCTTCGGCCGTGTAGCCGTCGTATTCGGCGAACTTCGCTTCGAGCTCGGCAGCGTGCATGTAGTCGTCGTCGGTAGCGTCGGGATTCGCGTAAATGGCATCGCGCTCGGACATCGCGTTCCACATTTCCGTGTGGCCCATCATCACGACGTCGATCACGCGCATGTCTTCATACGCGAACTGATCCTGACGCAACTTACCGAGAC
Source organism: Caballeronia sp. dw_19 (assembly GCF_018449515.1). Classification (GTDB taxonomy): domain Bacteria; phylum Pseudomonadota; class Gammaproteobacteria; order Burkholderiales; family Burkholderiaceae; genus Caballeronia. Next base: position 173,252 of record NZ_JAAVUQ010000007.1, read on the forward strand.
GCACGTTCGGTTCGAGCATCACAGTGCCGGAGCTCGGTTCCAGGTCGCTGCCCAGAATTTTCATGAACGTGGATTTGCCGCAACCGTTCGCCCCGATCAGGCCGTAGCGATTTCCTTCCCCGAACTTGACCGAAATGTTCTCGAAGAGGGGCTTCGGCCCAAATTGCATGGTGATGTTGGCAGTAGACAGCACAGCGCGTCCTTTTGAATGGTGTACGGCGAAAAACCCGCAATTTTAGCAGTTTTTGGGACGAATTGCGGCATTGCAGCGGAAAGCTGCAATGCACGGGCGCGTACACCGCGCTTCCGGCGATCCGCAAATGGTGCCCTGCGTGGCGCGCCAATGACCCAGCAAATGCCGCCGCGCCGGGCGTTCCGGGCTGACTGAATCTGCCCAAATCCGCCGCTGCCGCCCGTCCCGAGCCTAGATGCGCTCCGCGATGTACGCCTTCACCAGCCCCGCCTCGGCCGCCACGATATCGAATTTCTGTGGCAATTCTTCGATACCGATAAACGCCGCCGGCCGCTCCGGCTCGCGCTCAAGCGCTTCGCGGATGGTTTCGCCGAATTTGATCGGCTGGGCGGTTTCCAGCACGATCATCGGCACGCCCGGTGTCAAATGCTCGCGCGCAACCTTCAGGCCGTCGGCCGTGTGGGTATCGATCATGGTGCCGTAACGCTTGAACGCGTCGCGGATGGTGTCCACCCGGTCCGCATGGCTGCTGCGTCCCGACACGAAACCAAATTCCTTCACGCGCGCAAAGTCACCGCTGGCCGCGAGGTCGAATCCACCCTTTTCTTCCACATCGCGGAACAATTGCAGCACGCGCGCGGGATCGCGGCCGAGCAGATCGAACACGAAACGCTCGAAATTCGACGCTTTCGAGATATCCATGCTCGGGCTGGTCGTGTGATACGTCTCGGCGGCCGTGCGCACGCGATAAATCCCGGTGCGGAAAAATTCGTCGAGCACGTCGTTTTCATTCGTGGCGACGACCAGTTGCTCGATCGGCAAACCCATCATCCGCGCAATATGCCCCGCGCACACGTTGCCAAAATTACCCGATGGCACCGTGAACGACACCCGCTCGGCGTTCGACTTCGTCGCGGCGAAGTAGCCCTTGAAATAATAGACAACCTGCGCCACCACACGTGCCCAGTTGATCGAATTGACCGTGCCGATCTTGTTGGCCGCTTTGAACGTGTGATCGTTCGACACCGCCTTGACGATGTCCTGGCAATTGTCGAAGTTGCCGATCACGGCCAGATTGAAGATGTTCGGGTCCTGCAACGAAAACATCTGCGCCGTCTGGAACGCGCTCATCTTCTGATGCGGCGACAACATGAAAACGCGCACGCCCTGCTTGCCGCGCATGGCGTATTCGGCCGCGCTGCCGGTGTCGCCCGAGGTCGCGCCAAGAATGTTCAGCGTCTGCCCTTGCTTGGCCAGCGTGTACTCGAACAGGTTGCCGAGCAACTGCATGGCCATGTCCTTGAACGCGAGCGTGGGACCGTTCGACAATTCCAGCAGCGACACCGTCGTGCCGCCCTCTTCGCCCAGCGTTTTCAGCGGCGTAATCTGCGACGCGCTCTCGTGATCGCGAACATTGCTGTACGTGCTCGCCGTATAAGTGCGGCGCGTGAGCGAGTGCAGATCTTCGTCGGAAATGTCGTCGCTGAACTTGCGCAGGATTTCGTAGGCGAGATCCGCATACGAAAGCGTGCGCCAGGCGGTCAGCTCGTCCGCCGTGACGCGCGGATATTCAGCGGGCAAATACAGGCCGCCGTCCTTGGCGAGACCGCCGAGAAGGATGTCGGAGAAAGTATGTCGTTCGCCGAAACCGGCGCCGCGCGTAGAGATATAGTTCATTTCAAAGCCCTAGTTCAATCCTTCCATGCGCAGCTTCGTCACTTTCGAAACCACGGTGGAAAGCGCCTCGATCTGCGTGATCGCCGCGTTGATTTCCCGTTCGACCGTTTCGTGCGTGAGCAGGATGATGTCGGTTTCGCCCTTGTCCTCACCATCGACGTGCTCGGATTCCTTCTGCAGCAACGCGTCGATGGAAATGACCTTGTCGGCGAGAATCCGCGTGATGTTGGCGAGCACGCCGGTGACATCCGCCACGCGCAGGCGCAGGTAGTAGCTGCTCGTCACTTCCTCGATCGGCAGGATAGGCGTGTTGGCGAGGCTGTCCGGCTGGAACGCCAGGTGCGGCACGCGATGTTCCGGGTCGGCCGTATGCAGGCGCGTGACGTCCACGAGATCGGCGACCACCGCCGACGCAGTCGGCTCAGCACCCGCACCCTTGCCGTAATAAAGCGTGGTGCCGACTGCATCGCCGTGCACGACCACCGCGTTCATCGCGCCCTCCACGTTCGCCAGCAAGCGTTTTGCCGGAATCAGGGTGGGGTGCGTGCGCAACTCGATGCCCTTCTCCGTGCGCCGCGCAATACCCAGCAGCTTGATCCGATAGCCCAGCGCCTCGGCATAGCGGATATCGATGGCGTCGAGCTTGCTGATCCCTTCCACGTAAGCCCGGTCGAATTGCACGGGCACGCCGAACGCGATCGCGCTCATGATCGTGACCTTGTGCGCCGCGTCGACGCCTTCAATGTCGAAGGTCGGATCGGCTTCGGCATAACCCAGTTCCTGGGCCGCTTTCAGCGCGGTCGCGAAGTCGAGCCCACGGTCGCGCATCTCCGAGAGAATGTAGTTCGTCGTGCCGTTGATGATGCCCGCGATGTACTGGATCCGGTTGGCCGTCAGTCCTTCGCGCAGCGCCTTGATGATCGGAATACCGCCCGCAACCGCCGCTTCGAACGCGACCATCACGCCCTTCTTGCTCGCCGCTTCGAAAATCTCGCTGCCGTGCACGGCCAGAAGTGCCTTGTTCGCCGTCACCACATGCTTGCCGTTGGAGATGGCGCGCAGCACCAGTTCGCGCGCGATGCCCGTGCCGCCGATCATCTCGGCCACGATGTCGATGGAAGGATCGTCGACGACGGCGTTGAAGTCGGTCGTGACGTCAATGCCCGCCGCGCCCTGCACCTTCGACGGCGTGCGCACCGCGATGCGCGTAATTTCGATGCCCCGTCCGGCGCGCCGTTTGATTTCTTCCTGATTGCGGCGCAGCACCGTGAAGGTGCCGCCGCCGACGGTGCCGAAGCCCAGCAGGCCAACTTTGATCGGTTCCATTGCAGCGTGAGTCTTATAAGAGAGGTTTTAGACAGAGTGACGCTTTCGATAACCATCGAGAAAGCGCGCGATACGGTTGATGGAGTCAGCGAGATCGTCCACGTTCGGCAGGAACACTACGCGGAAATGGTCCGGCGCCGGCCAGTTGAACCCGGTGCCCTGGACCAGCAGCGTACGTTCTTCGAGCAACAGGTCCGTAATGAACTGCTGGTCATCGACGATCGGATACATCTTCGGGTCGAGCTTCGGAAACATGTACAGCGCCGCCTGCGGCTTGACGCAACTCACGCCGGGAATGGCGGTGAGCATGTCGTACGCGAGTTCCCGTTGCTTGAAGAGCCGGCCGCCCGGCACGATCAGGTCGTTGATGCTCTGGTAACCGCCCAGCGCCGTCTGGATGGCGTACTGCCCCGGCACGTTCGCGCACAGGCGCATCGAGGCCAGGATGCCGAGCCCTTCCATATAGTCATGGGCAATGCGACGGTTTTCACCCGTGAGACCCGAGATGAACATCCAGCCCGCGCGATACCCGCAGGCCCGGTAGCTCTTCGACAAACTATTGAACGTGACCGTCAGCACGTCCTCCGACAACGCCCCGACCGCCGTGTGCTTGCGGCCGTCGTAGACGATCTTGTCATAGACTTCGTCGGCGAAAATGATCAGGCCATGCTTGCGCGCCAGTTCGATCATCTCCAGCAACAGTTCGTCCGAATACAGCGCGCCGGTCGGATTATTCGGGTTGATGATGACGAGCGCCTTCGTGTTCGGCGTGATCTTCGAGCGCAAGTCGTCGAGATCGGGCATCCAGCCGGCGGATTCGTCGCAGAGATAGTGCACCGGCGTACCGGACGACAAGCTCACCGCAGCCGTCCACAGCGGATAGTCCGGTGCGGGCAACAGCACTTCGTCGCCGTCGTTGAGCAGACCCTGCATGGCCATCACGATCAGCTCGGACGCGCCGTTGCCAATGTAGATGTCGTCCAGTTCCACGCCCGCCACACCCTTTTGCTGGGTGTAATGCATGATCGCCTTGCGCGCGGCGAACACACCCTTCGAGTCCGAATAACCCGACGAAGTCGGCAGGTTACGGATCATGTCCTGGATGATCTCGTCCGGCGCATCGAAGCCGAACGCGGCCAGGTTGCCGATATTAAGCTTGATGATCCGGTGGCCCTCGTCCTCCAGCCGCTTCGCGTGCTCGAGCACGGGACCGCGAATGTCATAACAGACGTTCTGTAATTTATTGGATTTTAGAATCGGTTTCACGGCGGGAAAGCTCACTGGTTACTGGAAGTCAGGCTCTGGATCAGGAAAATCGGCAAATAAAGTTGACAAGTCAGGGCCGCGGACTCGGCGCAGCGCCGGCCACGCCGGTGTTTTCGCCCGGCGCTTCAGGCGCTGCGCGTGAAAACACGTCAAACCGAGACCTTGAACGGACCGGACACCGCGCAGAAACCCTAAGTAGCGACGCGGAACAGGCAGTCTAGCGAAAATGCGTCGGATAGAGGCAGGTTTAGGCGTAATCGTGTGAGCTTATGGCCATCAGGCCAAGGCAAAACGCCCGATTGCGTGTCGGCAAGCAGCTTGTGGCGGCACGCGAAGCATCGCGCCGCCCGGGCTCGCAACCCGCTGACGGCTGAAAAGTTATAATTTAGCGGATTATCCGTGACTTTCGCAATGCGCCACCGGCAAAACGCGTGCACATCGGCTTCATCCAGGTGCCCGCACAAGCCGATGAACTCTGTATTGCCCGCCGAGCCGTCCGGTTGTCGCAGGACTCTCGCGCAGTCACCTCTCGCCATCAACTTGCCTGTCGGAATACCGATTTGAAACTACATCAGGAAGCCAGCGGCGCGCTCAATACCATCACGAGTTACGGCGCCGATTACGTCGCGATCAATCTGCAACGCCATGAAGGCAGCATCATCGTGATGCCGGAAACGCCCGTGATCGCATGGCCTGTGTCCTCGTTCGAGGCGCTGACGCCGGAAGATTTTGACGCGCTCATCGCGATCGCGCCTGAAGTCGTCGTGTTCGGCAGCGGTGCGCGCCTGCGTTTTCCGCATCCTCGGCTCATCGCGAAGCTTTCCCAGCAACGCATTGGCGTGGAGACAATGGATTTCGGCGCCGCATGCCGTACTTACAACATTCTCATGTCGGAAGGCCGCCGGGTCGCCGCTGCGCTGCTGATCGAAGCGTAACTTCGGCATACCGGTGGAAGCTCACATGAACGCCGCGGCAACGCTTCAGCGCGGATTCCACGCGCCGGTGCGATAAACTGCCGCCCGGCGCCGAAATCGATACGGCTATCGGCATCGGGAACGCCTGTTTTCTGCGCACCGATGGATGACGCGCCGGCCCGCACCCGCCCGCCGCACGGCGAAACGCACAAGGACTGGCCGTTTGGCTGGCTTGTGCGCGTTGTCGAAGCAGCGGAACCTGCATGGGCTGGCCGCGCGCCGAATGGTGCCGAATAGGTGCCGGATACGCGTCGAAGCTTGCCCCCAATGTGCCTGCTAAGCGGGCCTTAAGCCTCAATGCGCCAAACTCGAGCCCCCCATGGATTTTGCTAGCGCCGCGAAAGCGGCATCGGACAGGTCGACTCTCATGAACGATACGCCCTCCCGGCTACCGCTCACCCGCCTCTCACTTCTATTGCTGATCGCGGCACTCGCCGTGATCTGGTTCGCGCCGCTGGGCCTGCGCCATCTCGTCCCAAGCGACGAAGGCCGTTACGCCGAAATGGCGCGCGAAATGTTCGTGACCGGCGACTGGATCACGCCGCGTTACAACGGCTACAAGTATTTCGAAAAACCGCCGCTGCAAACTTGGGCGAACGCGCTGACGTTCGCATGGTTTGGTATCGGCGAATGGCAGGCGCGGCTTTATACCGCGTTGACGGGCTTTGCCGGCGTGCTGCTGATCGGCTATACCGGCGCACGTGTCTTCAACGGCGTGACGGGATTTTGCGCGGCCGTCGTACTGGCGACTTCGCCGTACTGGAACCTGATGGGCCATTTCGACACGCTCGACATGGGCCTGTCGTTCTGGATGCAACTCACGCTCTGCAGCTTGCTGCTGGCGCAACGTCCGAACCTGCCCGCGCCCCAAGTCCGCCTTTGGATGTGGCTTTGCTGGGCCGGCATGGCGCTCGCGCTGTTGTCAAAGGGGCTGGTTGGCCTGATTCTGCCGGGCGCGGTGCTGGTGCTCTACACGCTGATCGCGCGTGACTGGGCGTTGTGGCGCCGGCTTTATATTGGCAGCGGGCTGATCCTGTTCCTGATAATTGCCGCGCCGTGGTTCGTTCTGGTCCAGATCAAGAATCCCGAATTCCTGAATTTCTTTTTCATCGTGCAGCAGTTCGCCCGATATTTGACCCCCGAGCAGAACCGTCCGGGTGCGTTTTATTACTTCGTGCCGGTGCTGATTGTCGGCTTCCTGCCCTGGCTCTCGGTGTCGTTCCAGAGCGTCCGGCATGCGCTGAAGGTGCCGCGCCAGCCGAACGGCTTCGCACCGGTCACTCTGCTCCTGGTCTGGTCGGCGTTTATCTTCTTGTTCTTCAGCGCATCGCATTCGAAACTGCTGTCGTACACGCTGCCAATCGCGCCTTCCATTGCGTTGCTGATCGCGATCTACTTGCCGCTGCTCACGCGCGCCCAATGGCACAAGCACCTGACCGGGTACGCGGTATTTCTTGTCGTGGCGGCTTTCGGCGCGATCTTTTTGGGTCGGATGGGCGGTGGCCACACGCCGAATGCGCTGTACAGGGAATTTCAGGTCTGGGTGTACGCCGCGCTCGCCGTGGCCTTCGTGGTCACGCTGGCTGCGATCTGGCTGAACCGGCGCAGTTCGATGGGTGGCGTGGTGCTACTGGGAACTGCGTGGCTGTTAATGGGCACAATTGCCGGCACCGGCCACGATGTATTCGGCCGCGAAAGCTCGGGCGTGCAGTTGGTGCCCGCGGTGAAAGCCGCCATGGCCCGATTGCCCGCCGACACGCCGTTCTACTCTGTGGCCAAACTCGATCACACCATGCCGTTCTATCTCGGCCACACCATGATCATGGTTCAGGAACCCGACGAACTGAAGTTCGGAGTCACGACGGAACCCCAGAAGTGGGTGCCGACCATCGACGAGTGGATCCAGCGTTGGGATGCGCAACGCTGCGGTCTTGCGCTGATGCCGCCCGGCCGGTATGACGAGTTGCTGGCAAAGCACGTGCCCATGCAGGTCATAGCGCGGGACGACCGAAGGGTGATTGTCGAGAAACCCCAGCCTTGAAACAATGGCGCCGCGTGTTGACCTGAGCACCGGCCGCCCGCGGATACAAAAGCCGGACAACGCCACGAAGTCTCACCGCTTCGCCGCGCTCCGCAAAAAACCCTATTACGGCCCACGATGAACCCGATATCCTTCATTTGCATCATCACCGGCGTCATGCTGAACGCCGGTGCGCAGTTGCTGCTCAAAGCGGGCGTGAACGCGGTCGGCCATTTCGAATTCACCCCGGCGAACATCGTGCCGATTGGTTTCAAGATCGCGACGCAATGGCCGATCATCGGCGGGCTGGCATGCTACGTGATCAGCGTCTTCGTATGGATCGTGGGATTGTCGCGGGTCGACGTTTCCATTGCTTATCCCATGCTCTCGCTTGGCTACGTGGTGAACGCGTTCGCGGCGTGGTATTTGTTTGGCGAAATCCTGTCATTGCAACGGCTGGTCGGCATCGGCATTATCCTGATCGGCGTCGTGGTACTGACGCGCGGTTGAGGTGTTAAGCGCAGCCAAATGTGCCTGAGCGAACCTGAATCCAGCACACCCCCGGCTGACATTGCGTATCAAAGACTGTGCTTCAAAGACTCTGTTTCAAAGACTGTGTATCAAAGATCTCACCGTTCCTTTCCTTCGCAGAGCTTCCATGACCCAGAACGTGCCCTCTAATACGCTGCCCTTTCTGCCTTTCGTACGCGCCGAGATCGACGAAGAAACGATTCAGGGCGTCGTCGACGTTCTGCGTTCGGGCTGGATCACGACCGGTCCGCAAAACCAGCAGTTCGAAGCCGAACTGTCCGCCTATTGCGGCGGCCGCCCGGTACGCACGTTCAATTCCGGCACGGCGACCATGGAGATTGGCCTGCGTATCGCAGGCGTGGGCGAAGGCGACGAAGTCATCACCACACCCATGACCTGGGTCGCGACCAGCAATGTGATCATTGAAACAGGCGCTACACCGGTGTTCGCGGATATCGACCCGGTCACGCGCAATATCGACCTGGACCTGCTCGAAAAAGCCATTACGCCGCGTACCAAGGCAATCCTGCCGGTATATCTGTCGGGCCTTCCCGTCGATATGGACCGGCTGTACGGCATTGCGCGCGAACATGGCCTGCGCGTGATCGAAGACGCGGCCCAGGCATTTGGATCGTCCTGGCGCGGACAGAAGATCGGCGCATTTGGCGATATTATTTCGTTTAGCTTTCACGCGAACAAGAACGTCACGTCGATAGAAGGCGGCGCGCTCGTGCTGAATAATGAGGAAGAAGCCGTGCTGGCACAAAAGTACCGGCTGCAAGGCATCACGCGCACCGGCTTTGACGGTATGGACTGCGACCTCCTCGGCGGCAAATACAATCTCACCGATGTCGCCGCCCGCGTCGGCCTTGGCCAGCTCAAGCATGTGGAGCGCTTCACGGAACAACGCCGCGAGCTGGCACGCGCATACTTTGAGAGTTTCGCGAACGGCGCGGCCGTGCGAATGGGCGTGCAGCTACCGGTGCCGAATTTCACCGACAGCAACTGGCACATGTTCCAGATCGCCCTGCCGCTCGAGCGCCTGTCGCTTACGCGCTCGGCGTTCATGGGCCTGATGAAGGAGCGTGGCATTGGCACGGGCGTGCATTACCCGGCGCTGCACCTGTTCACGCTGTATCGCGGACGCGGGTTTCACGAAGGCATGTTCCCGCACGCCGAAAAATATGGCGCATCAACGGTCACGCTGCCGCTTTTCACGCAGATGACCCAGGACGACGTGACACGCGTCGTGCGTGCAGTCAATGAAATCTGTGCGGCGCACGCCATTTAAGGTACCTAAAAAGGCACTTGAATAAGATGCCTAAAGCAGCGCAGGCACGCACGCCACGCGGATGGCACAGCAAAACAAGAACCACATTTATCACGGACACCTTGCGGAACCATCGTCAACATGAGTCAAACGGATTTTCTGCAGACCGGCCCTGAATTAACGGTCGTGATCCCGGTGTACAACGAAGAAGAAGGCCTCGCCGCCCTCTTCTCCCGCCTGTATCCCGCGCTTGACGCGCTCGGCGCAACGTATGAAGTCATCTTCATCGACGACGGCAGCCGGGACAAGTCGGCGAGATTGCTTGCCCAGCAGTTTCGCGCGCGGCCGGACACCACCCGCGTCATCCTGCTGAACGGCAACTATGGCCAGCACATGGCCATTCTTGCGGGCTTCGAACAATCGCGCGGGGAAAGCGTCATCACGCTCGACGCCGACTTGCAGAACCCCCCCGAGGAAATTGCCAAGCTGCTCGAGAAGATGCGGGAGGGTTACGACTACGTCGGCACGATTCGCCAGCAACGCCAGGACAGCTTTTGGCGCAAGAAGGCGTCGCGCCTGATGAACCGGCTGCGCGAGCGCATCACGCGTATCAGGATGACCGACCAGGGTTGCATGCTGCGCGGTTACAGCCGGCACATCATTGACACCATCAACCGCTGCGGTGAAATCAACACCTTCATTCCTGCGCTGGCCTATACCTTCGCGCAGAACCCGATCGAAATCGATGTCGCGCACGAAGAGCGCTTCGCTGGGGAATCCAAGTACTCGCTTTACAGCCTGATCCGCCTCAATTTCGACCTGGTGACCGGATTTTCGGTCGTGCCGCTGCAGTGGTTGTCGTTTATCGGCGTGATCTTGTCCGTGGGGTCCGCGGGCTTGTTCCTGCTGCTGTTGGTTCGACGCTTCATGTTCGGCGCGGAAGTCGAAGGTGTGTTTACGCTGTTCGCCATCACGTTCTTCATGCTTGGCGTGATCATCTTCGCGCTTGGGCTGCTGGGCGAATATATCGGCCGGATCTATCAGCAAGTGCGTGCACGGCCGCGTTACCTGGTGCAGACCATCCTGGAAGAGCGCGACGGCAAGCTTGCGCGAACCATGCCACGCCAGGAAGCGGTAGCAGCAATCAGCCGCGAGGTCGATCCTCTATGAGGTCGCTATGAACCCAGCGGCTACCGGTACGAACGCTACGAGCGCTCCACGCGCGAAACCTCTCGCGGTCGTATTCGCGTATCACAACGTCGGCGTACGCTGCCTGCAGGTCCTGCTCGCGCGCGGCGTGGAGGTCGCGCTGGTCGTCACGCACGAAGACAACCCGGACGAGAACATCTGGTTCGGCAGCGTGAAGTCAGTCGCGGCGGACCATGGCATCACGGTCATCACGCCGGCCGATCCCAAGTCGCCCGAACTGCATGACGCAATCAGCGAACTCGCTCCGGACTTCATTTTCTCGTTCTACTACCGGCACATGCTGCCAGTCGGCCTGCTCGCACTCGCCGCCCGCGGCGCGTACAACATGCACGGTTCGCTGTTGCCGAAGTATCGTGGACGCGTGCCCACCAATTGGGCTGTGCTGAACGGAGAAACCGAAACGGGCGCGACGCTGCACGAGATGGCAGCAAAACCCGACGCCGGTGCGATCCTTGCCCAGACGCCGGTGCCCATTCTCCCCGACGACACCGCCGCGCAAGTCTTCGACAAAACCACCGTCGCCGCAGAACAAACCTTGTGGCGTGTCTTGCCGGCCTTGATCGCGGGCGAAGCGCCGCATTTGCCGAACGACCTCACGAAAGGCAGTTACTTCGGCGGCCGGAAGCCGGAGGATGGCCGCATCGACTGGTCGCAAACCGCGCAGCAGGTCTACAACCTGATTCGCGCCGTCGCGCCGCCGTATCCGGGGGCTTTTACGGACATCGGCCAGCAGCGGTTTATTGTCGCGCGGGCTCGTCTCGTGCCCGAAAACGGCCTGCCGGGTATCGACGCCGAAACCCTGCGTGAGGTCTCGAATTTGCCCCCTGGCCTGCACGTGAAGGATAATGCGCTGTTTGGCGTATGCGGCGACAGCCGCGTCGTCGCCATCCGTGAACTACGGCAACCATTCGTGGACGAAAACCAGACTCCCGCCGGCGGCGAACGCGTCGTCAGTCCTGCCGAATTCGGCCGACTCACTCAATCACTTCCTCATTCATGAAAAAAGTCCTGATCCTGGGTGTCAACGGCTTCATTGGCCACCACCTCTCCAAGCGCATTCTCGAGACGACCGACTGGGAAGTCTTCGGCATGGACATGCAACGCGACCGTCTCGGCGACCTCGCCAATCACGAGCGCATGCATTTCTTCGAAGGCGACATCACGATCAACAAGGAGTGGGTCGAATATCACATCAAGAAGTGCGATGTGATCCTGCCGCTGGTTGCTATCGCCACGCCGGCGACCTACGTGAAGCAGCCGCTGCGCGTGTTCGAACTCGACTTCGAAGCGAATCTGCCTATCGTGCGTTCGGCCGTGAAATACGGCAAGCATCTTGTGTTTCCGTCCACCTCCGAGGTGTACGGCATGTGCACCGACGAGCAATTCGATCCCGAAGAATCGCAACTGAGCTACGGCCCGATCAACAAGCCGCGCTGGATCTACGCGTGTTCGAAGCAGTTGATGGACCGCGTGATCTGGGGTTACGGCATGGAGGGCCTGAACTTCACGCTGTTCCGCCCATTCAACTGGATCGGCCCGGGTCTCGACTCCATTTACACGCCGAAGGAAGGCAGCTCGCGCGTGGTCACACAGTTCCTGGGTCACATCGTGCGAGGTGAAAACATTAGTCTCGTCGATGGCGGCGCGCAAAAGCGTGCGTTCACCGATATTGACGACGGCATCGGTGCATTGATGAAGATCATCGAGAACAAGAACGGCGTGGCGACGGGCAAGATCTATAACATCGGCAATCCGAGCAACAACTTCTCGGTTCGCGAACTCGCGCACAAGATGCTGAAGCTCGCCAACGAGATCAGCGAGTACACCGAAAACGCGAAGTCGGTGCAACTTGTGGAGACCTCGTCGGGAGACTACTACGGTGCGGGTTATCAGGACGTGCAGAACCGCGTGCCGAAGATCGACAACACGATCCAGGAACTCGACTGGAAACCGGTCGCGACCATGGACGACGCGTTGCGCAAGATTTTCGAAGCCTATCGCGGCGATGTAGGCACGGCGCGGCGCCTTGTCGAAGATCAGTCTTAAGGACGGCGCGTGGCTCGCATCGTTCTGAAAATCGACGTCGATACCTTGCGTGGCACGCGCGAAGGCGTGCCGAATCTGGCACGCCTGCTCGACAAATATCGCGCCCGCGCCACGTTCCTGTTCAGCCTTGGACCCGATCACACCGGCTGGGCATTGCGCCGCGTGTTTCGGCCCGGATTTCTGAAGAAGGTGTCGCGGACGTCGGTGGTCGAGCATTACGGCATCAAGACGCTCATGTATGGGGTACTTCTGCCGGGGCCGGATATCGGCCGCCGTGCGGTCGCCGAAATGCGCGCGGTTCATGAAGCGGGTTTCGAGTGTGGCATCCACACATGGGATCACGTGTACTGGCAGGACAATGTCCGTGCCGGCAATCGTGAGTGGACAGCCGGCCAGATGCAGCGCAGCCATGCACGTTTCGCCGAGATCTTCGGCACGCCACCCGTTACGCACGGCGCGGCGGGCTGGCAGATGAACGGCTACGCGTTCGAACAGATCGATGCCTGGGGCATGAAGTACGCGTCCGATGGGCGTGGCCACACGCCCTACATTCCGGTGCTAGACGGCCGAACGCTGAATCACGTCCAGATGCCCACCACGCTGCCGACGCTGGATGAAATCCTCGGTGTGGATGGCGTTGACGTGAACAACGTGGCCGCGCATTTGTTGGGGCTCACGTCAAAGCAGGCGCACGACCAGGTCTACACGCTGCACGCCGAGTTGGAAGGACAAAAGCTGGCCACGGTATTCGAGCAATTGCTGGCCGGCTGGAGCGCGCAAGGTCATAGCTTCTGCACGATGGGCGACTATCACGCGACGCTGGACCGCGCGACACTGCCCACGTACCCTGTCGCGTGGGGCGAGATTCCAGGTCGCGCAGGCGAGTTGATACTGCAGCCGGATTAATACACGTCGGACGGATTGAAGCACGTGCACGTCGGACGTGTGCTTGGGGCTCGGCCGAGCGAGCTATTTTGCAAACTCGGACGGCCGGTTCGGCTGATCCGGCTCTGCCGAACCGGGCGAGCGGGTGCCAAGCCGGATCAGACCCAGCCAGACCGCGCCTTGCCCCGACGCATCAAGCTTTCCCCTGATCCGCACTACCGTTCCAACGTGTTCGTTCACCAGAAGCTGGCGCGCGGGCACGTGTCTACCGATAAAAACTGGAGAAACTTCGTGCCGATCGCAGTCGATCAACCCGTTCCCGATTTCACCGCGCCCGCAACCGGCGGCGACTTTTCGCTGTCTAGTCTGCGAGGCAAGAAAGTCGTGCTGTTTTTTTATCCGAAAGACAATACGCCCGGCTGCACCACGGAAAGCCTGCAGTTCCGTGATCTTTATGCGAAATTCAAGAAGGCAGGCGCTGAAGTGATCGGTATCTCGCGTGACAGCGTGAAATCGCACGACAACTTCAAGGCGAAGCTGGAACTGCCGTACACGCTGGTGTCCGACTCCGACGAAGTCATCTGCTCGCTCTTCGGCGTCATCAAAATGAAGAAAATGTATGGCAAGGAAGTACGCGGAATCGAGCGTTCGACCTTCCTGCTGGACGCGAACGGCGTGCTTCGCCGGGAGTTCCGTGGCGTAAAGGTTCCAGGCCACGTTGAGCAGATTGTGGAAGCTGTACAAGCGCTTTGAGGCACGTTATATTGATTCGCAATGAGCGCTTGCCCTTCCCTCCATTTCTCTTTGCGTAGCGTCCGGTGTTTCGCGGTTTTCCCCGCGACCGGCACGGGGTCCCGCTACACGCCACGCCTTGAATCCTGGGGCGTGGCGGAAGTTGAAAGGCGCTTTGAAGCTGGCGCTGTCGAGCCGCTGGTCCCATCGTCCGGGACGGCGGCTTTTTTGTTCGCGGACGCTCCCTTACCCGCAGCGTGTGCGCCTTGGGCGTCCCGCGCCGTCCGTGCGTTTCATCCCCGTTTTCTTCAGGACGCAACTTCCAAGGAGCCGATCGAAATCTAGGCGAACCGGCGTTTTCGAAACCGAAGCGCGTCTCCGGGCGCAAACTGCATCGACGTCCGGCCTTCTGGCTAAAAGCCTGAGGCCTGAAAGACCCACGCAGGATGCGACAGGCGACGCACGACATACGATCCGAATCCTATCGAGGAAAACCATGCCTTTGCCTACCGCACCCGTCAAGCTCGGCAACCTCCTGCCGTCTGAAGAATACAAAGCCAAAGCCCGGCCTGCCCGATCATCGAAAAAGCAGGCAAGCGACGGCGATCTAGTTGAAACCGAAACCGATTTTGGCGCGAGCGTCGGCGCTTCGCGTCCTGCTGCCGCGAATACCGCCAACACGTTGCGCGCCATAGCAAGCGAGACGCTGGCGAACGCGGCCAAAGGCTCGGCGGTAGAAGCCTCCGATGCAGCGCCCGCCGCGCGCACGCGCCGCACGAAACAAACCGCGGCGTTGCTGCAACCCGCTGCTGCACCGGCCGAACAGATCGAAACCACGCAGCCCGCTGTCGCACGTACGCCGGTCGAAGCACGTGAACGCACGCCGGCGCGCTCCGAAGCACCGGTCGCGCCCGTGGCTGCGGCAGCTCAACCGCGTGGCCAGCAAAAGCGCCGCCAGCGTGGTCAGCCGGAAAACGAGATCGGCAAGCTGTTCGTGCTCGACACGAACGTGCTGATGCACGATCCGTCATCGCTGTTCCGGTTCGAGGAACACGACGTCTATCTACCCATGATGACGCTCGAGGAACTCGATGATCACAAGAAGGGCATGTCGGAGGTCGCGCGCAATGCGCGTCAGGTGAGCCGCACGCTGGATGCATTGGTGGCGCACGTCGGCGAGATGTCGGCGGGGTTGCCGTTATCGGCGCTGGGCAATCGCGATGCAACCGGCCGCCTGTATTTCCAGACCACGCTGACCGACATTGAGCCGGTCGAAGGCCTGCCGGTCGGCAAGGCCGACAACCAGATTCTCGGCGTGGTTCGCGCGCTGCAAAAGGAGCGCACCGATCGCCAGGTCGTGCTGGTGTCGAAAGACATCAACATGCGCATCAAGGCCCACGCGCTCGGCCTGCCCGCTGAAGATTATTTCAACGATCAGGTGCTGGAAGACAAGGATTTGCTCTATTCCGGTGTCCGCGCGTTGCCGTCCGACTTCTGGACGAAGCACGCGAAGGGCATGGAAAGCTGGCAGGACACCAAGACAGGCACAACGTATTACCGGGTGACCGGTCCGCAATGCGCGTCCATGCTGGTGAACGAGTTCGTTTATTTCGAACCGCAGAACGGCGAACCGTCGTTCTACGGCATCGTGCGCGAGTTGAACGGCAAGACAGCGCTGCTGCAAACGCTACGCGATTACAGCCACCACAAGAACAATGTGTGGGGCATTACGTCGCGCAATCGCGAGCAGAATTTCGCGTTGAACCTGTTGATGAACCCGGACGTGGATTTCGTCACGCTGCTGGGTCAGGCCGGTACCGGCAAGACCTTGATGGCGCTGGCCGCCGGCCTCGCGCAAGTGCTCGACGACAAGCGCTATAACGAGATCATCGTCACGCGTGCGACGGTTCCGGTTGGCGAAGACATCGGCTTCTTGCCGGGTACGGAAGAGGAAAAAATGCAGCCGTGGATGGGCGCATTCGACGACAACCTCGAAGTCCTGCAAAAGACCGACGACGCCGCCGGCGAATGGGGCCGCGCCGCCACGCAGGAACTGATCCGATCGCGCCTGAAGGTGAAGAGCATGAACTTCATGCGCGGCCGGACCTTCGTGGACAAATACGTGATCATCGACGAGGCGCAGAATTTAACGCCCAAGCAGATGAAAACGCTCGTCACGCGCGCCGGTCCGGGCACGAAGATCATTTGCCTGGGAAATATCGCGCAAATCGACACGCCGTATCTGACGGAAGGCAGTTCGGGCCTGACGTACGTGGTCGACCGTTTCAAGGGCTGGACACATAGCGGCCACGTCACGCTCGCGCGCGGCGAACGCTCGCGTCTGGCGGATTACGCGTCCGAGATTCTCTAAATTTTCAGCATGTTTTGAGAGCCCGGCAAGCGTCGCTTGCCGGGCTTTTTTGCGTCTTTTCAACGCGTTTGGATCTAAAAACACGTTCCGTCGAAGCAACACTTACAGCGTAAACCTCAAGTGACTTATCAAGAAAACTTGCCCGTGCCCCGTCTGACGGGCTAGTATCGCGGGACTGTCATCATGGCGAGCGCTCGTATTCACCTCGGCTCGCCCTTGCCGAATGCGTCGACTCTGGTCACTGCTGCTCCTCACCCTCCTCGTTGCCGCGTGCTCCAGTGCACCGACGCGGGTGTCGCGTGCACCGGCTGCATCGAACGCAACGGCTTCTAATCGCACCTTCGCTACACCCTCCGGCTTCCCGAATTTCGTCGATCACAGCGTCGGACGCGAGGAAATTTCCATTCAGGCGATGGCGCTCGTGGGCGTGCCGTATCGATGGGGAGGCAATACGCCGGAGGCCGGTTTCGATTGCAGCGGGCTCGTGCGCTATGTGGTGGATCGAGCGGCATCGGTGAATCTGCCGCGCACGACGGCGGATATGAGCGTACGCGGTGAATCGATCGAACCCGACGAAGTTGCCCCGGGCGACTTGATTTTCTTCAACACGACGGGCCGGCCGCATTCGCACGTCGGCATCTATGTGGGTAAGCTGCGCTTCGTGAACGCGCCATCGACAGGCGGCACCGTGCGGCTCGATTACCTCACCAATCCGTATTGGGCCAAGCGTTTCGATGGCATCCGGCGCGTCGCGTCGCCGAAAGCCGTGCCGGCTCCGTTCGATGCGCCGACGTATCTGGCGTCGCCGGTCCCTGTTCCTGTCCCCGTCCCGGCGGATGGCACGTCAGGCCGTCCAGCGACGCAAGTCGCCGCTCAGGCCGGCGATCGGTATGAACCGCCGCGCGATCCGCCTATGACGGCCGCGGCAAGCTCCTACCGAAGTACCGCCTCCTCCGATCAGTTCGAACCACCGCCGCCCGCGTTGTCGGCCGCACAACGGCAGGCACAATCGGCGGGTGCGGTCTCACCGGCCATCACCACGGCCCGCTCCGGCGCCGATCCGTTCGAACCGCCGCCGTCCTCGCTGTCCGCCGCACAACGTCAATCGCAAGCAGCAAACGCGATCTCGCCGCCACGCGAGTCGCAAGCTGAATCAAATGCGGTCGCGGCTGCATCGAATGCGCCCGATCCCATCGCGGCCGCTGCCGACGCATTCGAACCGCCGCCGCCCACCGCCCGGCTGGCGGCGCAGCAGGTGCGCTCGATTCAAGAGCGACAACCAGAGCAACAACCCTCATCGGTTGGCCGGATTCCCGCGTCCGATCCCGCCGCCCACGTGATGCGTGCCTCCACGAATTCGCTCACGCCCACGCGCCCCGCTGCCACCGACGACCCCATCGCGAAGTTCGCCAACGGCAGCTACTGAGCCGTCACCCGGCCAGCGCGTTCAGCGCAATGGCCGACCTGCACGTAGTTCCCAGCGTCTGCTATCGTGTCTCGATAACGATTCCATGCGTCATCGAATCGATCATCAGCCTCGAAAGGAGTGAACCTCATGGACTTGGGACTCGCCGGCAAGATCGTGCTCATCACGGGCGGCAGCAAGGGTATCGGCTTCGCGTGCGCGCGGGCGTTTGCAGCGGAAGGGGCGCGCGTCGCGATTGTTTCGCGCGATCCCGCGAACCTCGCCCGCGCTCGCGAAGAACTCGCGAAAGAGGGTTTTCACGTGCATCTCGCGCGTGCCGATCTTCACGAAGCGCACAGCGCACAAGACGTCGTGGAAGAAGCGACGGGCGCGCTCGGCCCGATCGATATTCTCGTGAATTGCGCGGGCGCCGCTAAACGCTACGATCCCGATCTCCTCGACGCCGCCGGTTACAAAGCTGCGATGGACGCGAAATATTTCCCCTGCATCTACCCTCAGCAAGCCGTGCTGAAGCAAATGGCCGAACGGCTGAAAGCGAACCCCAAGGCCGAGCCGGGCGCGGTGGTGAACATCATCGGGATGGGTGGGAAGATCGCGAGCGATATCCACATCGCGGGCGGCGCGGCGAATGCGGCGCTGATGCTGGCAACCGTCGGTCTCGCGCATCATTACGCGAAGCTGGGCATCCGCATCAACGCGATCAATCCGGGCGCGACGTTGACGGAACGCGTGGAGGAAGCGCTGGCGCTCGAGGCGCAGAGACTGGGTGTCACGCGAGATGAAGCGCTGGCGCTAAGCCAGGCGAAAGTGCCGCTTGGGCGATACGCGAAACCCGAGGAGATCGCGGACGTTGCGCTGTTCCTGGCGAGCCGTCGGGCGAGTTACGTATCGGGCGCGATCATTCCGATGGACGGTGTCGGCGCGCCGCTGATCTGACGCACGAAGCGCGGGTGACTTGAAAAAGGCAAGTCACCCGCGAGCTACTCGCTCAAAGAAAGCGATGTCCGAGCCACCAAGCGGCGGCGGCCATCACGGCAGACGCCGGAATGGTCAGGATCCAGGCCCAGACGATGTTCCCCGCCACGCCCCAGCGCACTGCGCTGAATTTCTGCGTCGCGCCAACGCCAACAATCGCGCCGGTGATCGTATGCGTGGTCGACACGGGAATACCCAGAAACGACGCGACGAACAGCGTAATCGCCCCGCCCGACTCCGCGCAAAACCCGCCGACGGGCTTGAGCTTCGTGATCTTCTGACCCATGGTGCGCACAATGCGCCAGCCGCCGAACAGCGTACCGAGCCCCATCGACAGATAACATCCGCCGATCACCCAGATCGGCGGCGCGTCGGCCGTTGCTGACGCATACCCTGCCGCAATCAGCAGCATCCAGATCACACCGATGGTCTTCTGCGCGTCGTTGCCGCCATGCCCGAGGCTATACAACCCTGCCGATACAAGCTGCCAGCGTCTGAATCGCCGGTCCACCTTGGAGGGCGGCGTGCGGAAATACATCCACGAAACGATCAGCATGAACAGCGATCCGAGCACGAAACCCAGCAGCGGCGAAATAAAAATAAACGAGACGGTCTTGAGCAAGCCCTCCATATTCAGCGAGCCCCACCCTGACTTCGCCCACGCCGAGCCGACCAGGCCGCCGATCAGCGCATGCGACGAACTCGATGGAATGCCGTAGTGCCACGTGATGATGTTCCAGCCGATCGCCCCGATGAGCGCGCCGAAGATCACATATTGATCGACGATAGCCGGGTCGATCGTCCCTTTGCCAACGGTGGCGGCAACCTTCAAATGAAAGATGAAATACGCAATGACGTTGAACGCAGCGGCGAACGCCACGGCTTGCTGAGGTTTCAGCACACCGGTGGACACAACGGTTGCGATGGAGTTGGCGGCGTCGTGGAAACCGTTCATGAAGTCGAACACAAGTGCGACCACGACGAGCGTAATAACAGCCCAGAGGGCGAGTTGAATCGAATGCATCGTTTATCGAGTGAGTGGCGCGGCTGAAATCAGGCGTTTTCCAGCACAATGCCTTCGATGATGTTCGCGACATCCTCGCATTTGTCGGTGATCGTCTCGAGCAACTCGTAGATTGCCTTGAGCTTGATCAGCGTCTTGACGTTGTCCTCTTCGCGAAAGAGTTTCGACATGGCCGAGCGCAGCACCCGGTCGGCGTCCGATTCCAGACGGTCGATTTCTTCGCAGATCTTGAGGATTTCGCTCGCGCGTTTCATGTCGGCGAGCAGCTTGACCGCTTGCTGCACACGCTCGGAGGTGGCCGTGCAGATATGGGCGAGCTGGCTCATTTCCGCGGTCGATTCGCGCACGTCGTAAAGCGAAATGGCGGTGGCGACGTCTTCCATCAGGTCGAGGATGTCGTCCATCGTCGTGATGAGCTTGTGGATTTCGTCGCGATCGAGCGGCGTGATGAAGGTCTTGTGCAGCAGATCGATGGTTTCGTGCGTGAGCTTGTCAGCACGTTTTTCGTTGGTCTGGACGTTCTGCTTATGGACCTCCATCTGGTCCATGTTGTCGATCAGCAGTTCGAGTTCGTGACTGGCGTCAACGATGCACTTTGCGTGCGCATTGAAGATTTCGAAAAATTTGCCCTCGGTGGGCATGAATCGACCGAACATGAAAATCCCGGAAAGTGGCTCAAAATGGCGCTGACATAAAACTGCCACATTGTACCTTCGCGGGACCATCGAAGCACCCTGACCGACGTCAAATCAAACGTGGACAGGCGATAAGTTCCCTAGTCGCCGTAGAAATTCTGCGCACCGGCAAAATTCTCGAACTTCGTGTATTGACCCTGGAACGTGAGTCGAATGGGACCGATCGGACCGTTACGCTGCTTACCTATGATGATCTCGGCCGTGCCTTTGTCCGGGCTATCCGGGTTGTAGACTTCGTCGCGATAAATGAACAAAATCACGTCCGCGTCCTGTTCGATAGCGCCGGACTCACGCAAATCGGACATGATCGGGCGTTTGTTTGGACGCTGCTCCAATCCGCGATTCAACTGCGAAAGCGCCATCACGGGAACGTCCAGTTCCTTGGCGAGACTTTTGAGTGAACGCGAGATTTCCGAGATTTCGGTCGCGCGGTTTTCACCGGCAGAACCGGAACCGGACATGAGCTGCAAATAATCCACGATAATCAGGCCCAGCTTGCCGCATTGCCGTGCCAGACGGCGCGAGCGCGAGCGTAACTCCATCGGGTTCAGACCACCCGTTTCATCGATAAAGATCTGCGCCTCGCTCATTTTCTGCACAGCATGCGTGAGCTTCGGCCAGTCTTCATCGGTGAGACGGCCGGTACGCATTCTGTGCTGATCCAAACGGCCCACCGAACCCAGCATACGCATGGTGAGCTGCGTGCCCGGCATTTCCATTGAGAACACGGCAACCGGAAGGCCATATTCAACGGCCACGTATTCACCGATATTCATCGAAAACGCAGTTTTACCCATCGACGGCCGGCCCGCCACGATGATCAGCTCACCGCCGTGCATACCCGATGTCATGCGGTCCAGATCGACAAAACCCGTTGGCGTGCCAGTCACATCGCTAGGATTCGCAGTGTGATAAAGCGTGTCGATGCGCTCGACCACCTGCGTGAGCAACGGCCCGATCTCGAGAAAACCCTGCGTGCCGCGCGCGCCACTTTCTGCGATCGAGAACACCTTCGCCTCGGCCTCGTCCAGCAACTGGCGCACTTCCTTGCCTTGCGGATTAAAGGCGTCGGCGGAAATTTCATCTGCGACCGATACCAGACGGCGCAACACCGCCCGATCCCGGACGATTTCCGCATAACGGCGAATGTTCGCGGCGCTCGGCGTGTTCTGCGCGAGCGCGTTCAGGTACGCCAGGCCGCCCACCTCTTCGGCCTTGCCGGTGTTCGTCAGCGCCTCGTAGACGGTGATCACGTCGGCCGGGCGCGTGGTCGCGATCAGCTTGCCGATCGCCTCGTAAATGATCCGATGGTCGTAGCGGTAGAAATCGCCATGCGACATCACGTCCGCAATACGGTCCCATGCGGCGTTATCCAGCAGCAAGCCGCCAATGACGGACTGCTCGGCTTCGATGGAATGCGGCGGGACCTTCAGCGCATCCAGTTGGGGATCTTTCGACGGTGCGTTCATGGGGAGGAATTATCGGCGAAATGACGGAGCGAAGGGAGATGGAAAAACAAAAAAGGCGGGAACCGTTGAGGGTTCCCGCCCTTCTTTTACCGCATTACTTTTGGCTTCGCGGCAGGGGCTAAGCCCGGCCAGCGAGACACTTAAGCGTGTTCGCCCAGCACCGACACCGTCACGTCGACAACTACGTCGGTGTGCAGTGCAACCTGGATGGCGTGATCGCCAACCAGCTTCAGCGGGCCGTCGGCCAGACGCACTTGCGACTTTTCGACTTCGGCCAGGCCTTGCTTCTTCAGCGCTTCGGCGATGTCCGCGTTCGTCACCGAACCGAACAAACGACCGTCGACGCCAGCCTTTTGCGAGATCTGAACGGTCGCGCCGCTCAGCTTTTCGCCCAGGGCCGTAGCGGCTGCCAGCTTTTCAGCGGCAACTTTTTCCAGATCGGCGCGGCGCACTTCGAATTCCGCGATTGCGTCTTTCGTTGCACGGCGGGCCTTCTTGCCCGGGATCAGGAAGTTACGTGCGTAACCGTCCTTGACACGAACGATGTCGCCCAGGTTGCCCAGGTTGACGACTTTTTCCAAAAGAATGATTTGCATTTGGCTTTTTCCTTATTGCGTCGTCTGATTAGGCCTTGTGCAGGTCGGTGTACGGCAGCAGCGCGAGAAAACGAGCGCGCTTGATAGCCGTATCGAGCTGACGTTGGTAGTGAGCCTTCGTTCCTGTCAGACGAGCCGGCGTGATCTTGCCGTTCTCACCAACGAAGTCCTTCAGCGTTTCCGTGTCCTTGTAGTCGATGGTCTCGACATTGGCCGCGGTGAAACGGCAGAACTTCTTGCGCTTGAAGAGCGGGTTTTGTTGCTGACGACGTTTGTCGAATTTCTTACCAGTCGGGCGGGGCATGTTCAGTCCTTTCCAATATCCTGCAATTCTGTGATGTGAAACACCAGGGTTCGCGCGTTGCGGCTTTT
The DNA here is from genome assembly GCF_018449515.1 of Caballeronia sp. dw_19. Classification (GTDB taxonomy): domain Bacteria; phylum Pseudomonadota; class Gammaproteobacteria; order Burkholderiales; family Burkholderiaceae; genus Caballeronia. The sequence continues at coordinate 196,309 of NZ_JAAVUQ010000007.1, forward strand.
CTTCGCCATGAAGCCCGTGAAGAGCGTTTCTACGCCCATCGTGAGGCCTTCCAGCTTGCCGCTCGCAGCACCGGCCGCGACCGCCGGAAGAGTCAGTTCGATTTGCCGGGCAATGCCCGCTTCGACGACTTCCGTACGGTGATGCAACGTGCAACTCGCTATGGGGACGCCGGCGGGGGTGTACCGCACCGGTTCTCGCTCCACAACGCTTGCTGTCAGTTGCAGCCGGTTCACTTGATTCCTGGTGACGCGACGACCTTAAAAGTCGCCTTCTTGATTAGTTTGCCTGCGAGCTTGCGGCCGGAGCTGCATGAGCTTCAGTCGACGGCTGGCTGGCCGCCTTCTTGGCTTCTTCGCGGTGAACTTCCTTCATCATCGGCGACGGGCCGGTTTCGGCCTTCTTCAGCTTGACGATGAGGTGACGCAGCACAGCGTCGTTGAACTTGAACGCGTGTTCCAGTTCTTCGAGCGTTTCCTGGCTGCATTCAATGTTCATGCACACGTAGTGAGCCTTCGCAAGCTTCTCGATCATGTAAGCCAGCTGACGGCGGCCCCAGTCTTCGATGCGATGGATCGAACCACCGTGTGTTGTGATCGTGGTTTTGTACCGTTCGATCATGGCGGGCACTTGCTCGCTTTGATCCGGATGCACGATAAATACGATTTCGTAATGACGCATTGTTACTCCTTGAGGATATAAAGCCACCCGGGCGTCGGACCGGTGCGGCAAGAGAGAAGCCAGCGATTATAGCGAGATACGGCCGGTCACACAACTGATTTACGCATTTCGCGTATTACTTCCGCTGTGTTTTCAATGGCTTAGCACTCATGCATGCCTGAGCGGCCCGGAAACTCACCTTTCGCGGCTCCAGTAATCCGGCTGGGCGTAGATTTTCTTCAAATAATCAATGAAGTAGCGCACTTTCGCCGGCACGTAGCGCTGCTGCGGATAGACCGCGAGGATGTCGTAATCGGGCAGCGCGAACTCGTCAAGAACGGTTTCCAGCTCGCCATTTGCCAGTTGACGCTGGATTTCCCACGTCGAGCGCCAGCCAAGCCCATGCCCTTCCGATACCCAGCGGTGGAGCAATTCGCCGTCGTTGCAATCCAGATTGCCCGAGACACGCACCGTCGCAAGTTTACCGTTGCGGCGGAAATACCAGCCGCGATTTTGCCCACCCTGCAAATTGAACGCGAGACAGTTGTGACGCGGCAGGTCATCGAGCGATTTCGGCTTGCCGTGCTTCTTGAAATACGCGGGCGTGCCGCAGACCACGCGGCGGTTATCGGCGAGCTTCACGGCAACGAAGTTCTGATCGACCGCCCCGCCTATGCGGATCGACAGGTCGTAACCCTCGCGGATCAGGTCGGCGACGCGGTCGTTCAGGTTGAACGACATCTGTAACGCGGGTTTGTCGACGAGAAAACCTGGCGCGTGAGGCGCCACGTGCATTCGTCCGAAGGCCGCCGGGGCGGAGACGATCAGGTGGCCATCGACGGTGCGCTGGCCGTCGGCGAGCTCGTCTTCGGCCTGATTCCAGTCCGCCAGCAGTCCACGGCAGCGTTCAAGGAACGCCGCGCCCTCCTCGCTTACCACCAGACGGCGCGTGGAGCGGTACATCAGCTTGACGCCCAGACGCTTCTCCAACGCATCAATACGCCGCCCCAAAATGACTGGCGACACCCCCTCCTCCAGCGCCGCAGCAGCCAGACTGCCGGCCTCGGCGACCTTCACGAACGTCTCAATCTGCCTGAAGCGGTCCATTTTCTTGGCCTCCATTGCTCATTCATTCCATACTTTTTGTATCGGATCAAACGACTCTGGCTGATCTTATCAACACTCCCGCATACGCATAAAGTCCCCTTAACGACATTGCGCAACGGCGCGATGCAGCAGAACACAATGGAAGGAGACACTCATGACAAAAATGCGAGCAGTCGACGCAGCCGTTCTCGTGCTGGAAAAAGAAGGGATCGAAATGGCGTTCGGCGTTCCGGGCGCGGCGATCAACCCGTTCTACTCCGCCCTGCAACGGGCCGGCAGCATCGGCCACGTGCTGGCGCGCCACGTGGAAGGTGCGTCGCATATGGCCGAAGGTTATACGCGGGCGGCACCGGGAAATATCGGCGTGTGTATTGGCACGTCGGGACCGGCTGGAACGGACATGATCACCGGGCTGTATTCCGCCCAGGCCGATTCCATCCCGATCCTCGCGATCACAGGCCAGGCGCCGCGTGCGCGTCTGTATAAAGAAGACTTCCAGGCCGTCGATATTGAATCGATCGCCAAGCCGGTGACCAAGTGGGCGGTGACCGTGCGCGAACCGGCGCTCGTGCCGCGCGTGTTCCAACAAGCATTCCACCTGATGCGCTCAGGCCGTCCGGGTCCGGTGCTGGTCGATTTGCCGATCGACGTGCAACTCGCGGAAATCGAATTCGATATCGACACGTACGAACCCCTGCCCGTCTACAAGCCCAAAGCAACGCGCGCTCAGATCGAGAAAGCGCTGGCGATGCTGACAGCCTCCGAGCGGCCGTTGATCGTGTCCGGCGGCGGCGTGCTGAACGCGGCGGCCGAGGATCTGCTGGTCGAGTTCGCTGAAATCATGAACGTGCCGGTGATCCCCACGCTGATGAGCTGGGGCGCAATCCCCGACGACCATCCGCTGATGGCCGGCATGTGCGGTTTGCAAACGGCGCATCGCTACGGGAACGCTTCGATGCTCGCATCCGATTTCGTGCTGGGCATCGGCAATCGCTGGGCGAACCGTCACACGGGCAGCGTCGAGGTTTATACGAAGGGCCGTACGTTTGTGCACGTGGACATTGAACCGACGCAGATCGGCCGCGTGTTCGGTCCGGATCTGGGCATTGTCTCCGACGCTAAATTCGCGCTCGAATTGTTCGTTGAAGTGGCGCGTGAATGGAAGGCCGCGGGCAAGCTGAAGGATCGCGGCACGTGGGTCGGCGAGTGCCAGGAACGCAAGCGCACCATGCATCGCAAGACGCACTTCGACAACGTGCCGATGAAACCGCAACGCGTCTACGAAGAAATGAACAAGGTCTTCGGCCGCGATACCTGCTACGTCTCGACGATCGGTCTGTCGCAGATCGCCGGCGCGCAGTTCCTGCATGTGTACAAGGCGCGCAACTGGATCAATTGCGGTCAGGCCGGTCCGCTCGGCTGGACCATTCCGGCGGCGCTCGGTGTTCGTGCAGCGGACCCGCAACGGCCGATCGTCGCGCTCTCGGGCGATTACGACTTCCAGTTCATGATCGAAGAACTTGCGGTTGGTGCGCAATTCCGGCTGCCGTACATCCATGTGGTGGTGAACAACTCGTACCTCGGCCTGATCCGTCAGGCGCAACGCGGCTTCGATATGGACTACTGCGTCCAGCTTGCCTTCGAGAACATCAATGCACCCGATCTGAACGGTTATGGCGTCGATCACGTCGCCGTGGCCGAAGGACTTGGCTGCAAGGCAGTGCGCGTGTTCAATCCGGAAGACCTCGCTCCCGCCCTTCGCAAGGCCCAGGGAATGCTCGCGGAATTCGGCGTGCCGATCATTGTTGAAGTGATCCTCGAGCGCGTGACGAACATCGCGATGGGCACGGAGATCGATGCGATCAACGAATTCGAACCGCTCGCCGAAAGCGAGCAGGACGCACCGACGGCCATTGCGCATAACGCCTGAGAGAGAACAAAAACCATGCCGAAATTTGCTGCAAACCTGACCATGCTGTTCAACGAAGTGCCGTTCCTTGACCGCTTTGCGGCGGCGTCGGAGGCGGGCTTCGAGGCGGTTGAATTTCTGTTCCCGTATCCGTATGCAGCGGCCGATCTGCGTCAACGACTGGACGCCAACAATCTTCAGCTCGTGCTGCATAACTTGCCGGCCGGGAATTGGGAAGGCGGCGAGCGTGGCATCGCGTGCCTGCCCGATCGTCGAGAGGAATTTCGTGAGGGCGTAACGCGGGCGATCGAATACGCCAAGGCACTGAACGTGCCGCAACTGAATTGTCTCGTCGGCATTCCAACGGCTTCGGTGAGCCGTGAGGAAGCGCGGGCGACGATCGTTGAAAATTTGAAGTTCGCCGCCGCCGCATTGAAGAAAGAAGGCATCAAGCTGCTGGTCGAGCCGTGCAATCACTTCGATATCCCCGGCTTCGCGCTGAACCGGTCGCAGGAAGGACTCGACGTGATTCGCGACGTAGGGTCGGACAACCTGTTCCTGCAATACGACATCTATCACATGCAGCGCATGGAAGGCGAATTGGCTGCCACGATCAAGCGCAACCTGCCATCGATTGCGCATATTCAGCTGGCCGATAACCCCGGCCGCAATGAACCGGGTACGGGCGAGATCAACTATCCGTTCCTGTTCTCGTGGCTCGATTCGCTTGGCTACGACGGCTGGATTGGTTGCGAGTACAAACCGCGCGGCACGACTGCGGCCGGCCTTGGCTGGCTTCAGGAAATCGCTGGCCTGAAGACTGCACGCGCAGTGGCATAACTGGAGGAGACACGCATAATGGCAACAATCGGATTTATCGGCCTTGGCATCATGGGCGCGCACATGGCGCGCAATTTGAAGAAAGCTGGCCATTCGCTAGTGCTGAACGGCGCGTACCCTGTGCCGGACGACCTGCGCTCGCTAGGCAAAGTAGCTGCCAGCTCGACCGACGTTGCGCGGGCAAGCGAAATCATCATCATCATGGTGCCGGACACGCCCGATGTCGCTAACGTCCTCTTTGCAGAAGACGGCGTGGCGAAGGGACTCGAGAAAGGCCAGCTCGTGATCGACATGAGCTCCATCTCGCCGCTCGAAACGCAAGCGTTCGCCAAGAAAATCAACGCGCTAGGCTGCGATTATCTCGATGCACCCGTGTCAGGCGGCGAAGTCGGCGCACGTGAAGCTTCATTGACGATTATGGTCGGTGGCCCGGAAGCGGCGTTCGAGCGCGCAAAGCCACTCTTTGATGTCATGGGCAAGAACGTGACGCTCATCGGCGATAACGGCGCGGGACAAACGTGCAAGGTCGCGAACCAGATTATCGTGGCGTTGAACATTGAAGCAGTCGCCGAAGCGTTGCTGTTCGCTTCAAAGTCCGGTGCGGATCCGGAGCGCGTGCGGCGTGCGTTGATGGGCGGTTTTGCGGCATCGCGGATCCTGGAAGTTCATGGCGAGCGCATGACCAAGCGTACGTTCAATCCGGGCTTTCGGATCGAATTGCATCAGAAGGATCTGAACCTCGCGCTGGAAAGTGCGAAGAAACTCGGTCTTGCTTTGCCGCACACGGCCAGCGCGCAGCAGTTGTTCAGCGTGTGCGTGGCAAACGGCGGACGCGAGTGGGATCACTCGGGAATGGTGAAGGCACTGGAACTGATGTCGAATCATCAGGTTACCGAATGAACTGCTTGAAGACCGGCTGACGCGTACGTGGCGGTTACTTGACGCATAAGCATAGCCGGTTGCAGAAAGTGCAATAAAGCGGGGTCCGTCAAGCGGCGCCCGGTGATGACGTGGAAGCCTTGGTCGGTCAGACGTCATTGCCGGGTGTCCGCCTTGCCGGATCTTTTTTTGTTTACGTCCTCAAAAAATGCCCATCCACACAGTTTGACAATTCCATCGGTGAAATCCGAGAACTATCGATTAGTTCTGGAGACTAAATGGCTCGGCTTTATCAGGTCGATCTACCCGGTTATTACAGGAGTTGCAACATGGGCATTTTCAGTTTCATCAAGGACGCGGGCGAAAAATTGTTCGGCGCTGTTTCAACCACGGCTCAGGCTGCGCCGACCGTTGATGTCGCCGCGCTCAACAAGACGGCAGGTGACGCAATCGCCGCCTACATCCGCACGCAAGGCTTGAGCGCCGACAACCTGCAAGTCAGCTTCGATGGCGCGTCGCATACGGTCACAGTCAGCGGCCAGGCTGCCGATCAGGCGACGAAGGAAAAGATCCTAGTGGCAGCGGGTAACGTGCAGCATGTGGACAAGGTCGACGATCAACTGACCGTACCAACCCCCACGCCCGTTTCGCAATTTCATACGGTGGCTTCCGGCGACAATCTGTGGAAGATCGCCGACAAGTACTACGGCAACGGCGCGAAGAACGACGTGATCTTCGAAGCCAACAAACCGATGCTCAAGAGCCCGGACAAGATTTACCCGGGACAGGTTCTGCGGATTCCCGCGCTGGCTTGATGACGGGTTGAATGGTTGAGTAAAAACGCGACCCTCGGGTCGCGTTTTTTGGTTCCGGGTCAACCGGTTCTATTACGGACGACAGACCGGGGCCGGCCGTGGGCGCTATCGAATTATCCTTTGCCAGAGCGTTGCATTCCGGACCGTACGCCTGATCGACAGTATCTGGAAAAACCCGTGTATGCCGGCCCTCAGTTCGTCCGGGTGTTCGAACTCCAGGTAAGTCACCTCACATAAATCATCGAGTTCGCGAATGAGCGTCGTTTTGATCGGAGCATGCTTCCAGACAAGAAACAGGATCGGGGAGCATCGCCCCTTGAAGATGTGATAGCTCAGCTCAAAGGCACTGCTCTCGCTCATACCAACCCTGATATTGATCAGGACATCGGCCTGGTCCAACAGTTTTAGCCGATAGTCACGAAAATTCTTCGGCGTGAAGGGCAAGTGACGGTCACGCTCAAACGATTCTCTGAAAGTATCGGCACTTTCAGCGCCGGTGCCAGTGAGATAGTTGAAAGGGCAGCGCGAGTCGTTGGCGGTGTCGATTATTTGCAATATCTGTTCGACCAATCGCTGCTGCGTCTCACCCGATTCGGTGAACGGTTGCCTGATAAATAGCCTGAGTGGAGTGCCGTCCACAGAAGAGTCGGGACCGTCGGTGAGCAGCATTGGTTGCGCAAGCGACCGATGTAGGTCCTGCAAGGAATACACAGCCATGGGATGTTTCATTACTTATGCCGCCCATCCGGGTTGCGAACTGGCAGCCCCTATTTTTCGGGTGTTTGAAAATAAGATATTAAATAGTATTCCGAACATAATTTCAAAACCTGACGAACCATGATCTATATGTCCGCACCACACGGCTCGCTGTTCCGAGCGATCGCAAGGACTATCACTCCCGAAAACTCTTGCTCAAGTCTAGTGCATGGACCCGCACTCTCCAAGGGAATTTAACGACCATTTCGGTGCATCCAGACGCCATCGAGGCAGGGTTTCGCCCATTGAATTTTGATGTTTCATATTTTGTTCGCATTTCTAACTAATAGATCTTGCTTTCCGATCATGGTTGGATTTTCTGAAGCAAACGTCGGTTCTGATGCGAAATACCGCCATGGCATCAACATCTGGAACGCGCGAACCCATCGTTACCTTCGCTGTTTATTTCACTCTACGGACGCTTTCGGCACGTGGCACCTGGAAAACAAGCGCTGCTGGATCTTTTTGCTTTTGCTGAAGCGCCCTATGATCTCCCACGCTATTTCGCACTGTTCCAATTACCTTCGGGAAAACCGCGCCCATGACACCAAGACCCCCTGTTGAGATCAGATCGGTGGCTGTTGCCGACTTCGATGCGTGGTTGGCGTTATGGCGCGGTTACCAGGCGTTCTACAAGACCGATATCCCGATGGACACAACTCAACGCACGTGGGCGCGCATGCTCGATCCCACGGAGCCGGTATTCGGCGCGGTGGCAGTAATCGATGGTCGTATAGTCGGGATGGTGCACTGGATCATGCATCGGTCGTGCTGGACGACCGGTGACTATTGCTATCTGCAGGATTTATACGTAGAACCGGATATTCGCGGAGGCGGGATTGGGCGCAAACTCATCGAGCATGTCTATGCCAAGGCCGCGGAAGCACAGTGCTCGCGAGTCTGGTGGTTGACTCATGAAACCAATACCGACGCGATGCAGTTGTATGACCGCATCGCGGACCGGTCGGGGTTCGTGCAGTATCGGAAGGTGCTGGGGTGATAGAAAGCTAACGCAGCAGATCTTGCGTCAGTACGTATCGAACACACGCTGCAAGTCTGCCGCCGCTGTGCCCGCCGCCAACGCCAACATCAGCAGCACGCGCGCCTTGTACGGGTTCAAAGCGCCTGCCGTGATCGAGCCAAGTGCATCGTCGGGCGCAGCGCCGTTGCGCATCACGTGGCCCGCTCCCACCCGTGACGAACGTACCACCGCCACGCCGTGTTTGACGGCATCGGCAAGAGCCTGTTGCAGCGTCGAATGAATCGAGCCGTTGCCCGTCCCTGCAATCACGAGTCCTTTGACACCCGAGGCAACGAATGCATCGATAGCCGCTCGCGACGCCCCTGCGTAACTCGTCACGATCTCGACCGCGGGCAGTTCAGCGGGCATCTGGAACGGGCAATGCAGCGTATGCGGCCTGACCACTGAACGCTGGAATTCCACCTGCCCGTCCTGCACCCAGCCGAGCGCACCGCCTTCGGGCGAACGGAAGGCATCGACGGCATAGGTACTTGTCTTGGTCACGTCGCGGGCGCAGTGAATCTGGTTGTTGAACGCGACCAACACGCCCTGCTTCCACGATGCCCGGCTCGCCGCCACCGTCACCGCGTTGAGAAGATTCAGCGGGCCGTCGGCGGATAAGGCCGTCGCCGGCCGCATGGCCGCCGTGAGCACGACCGGTTTCTCGCTTTTGACGGTGAGATGCAACAGGTAGGCGGTTTCCTCGAGCGTATCGGTGCCGTGCGTGACGACGATGCCATCGATATCGTCCTGCGCCAGCAACGCATTCACCCGCGCGCAGAGGGTAATCCACAGTGCGGGCGTCATGTCCTTGCTGTCGATGCTCGCTACCTGCTCGGCCTGGATCTGCGCGACTTGCGAGAGCGAAGGCACGGCGCCGAGCAGTTTATCGACACCGACCACGCCGGCCTTGTAACCCGAGGTTTTGGCGGCATCGCCAGCCTCGCCCGCGATGGTTCCGCCGGTGGCCAGCACCACGATCCGCGGCAATGAAGTGTGTGATGAGTTCATGGCCGTAATTGTAGCGGAGCCGCGGCTGGCTGATTTCCAGGCTCTTAAACTTTCAAAGGGTTAGGCCGCTTCCCGCAATTGAGCCGCGATCTGCGCTTCGTCGAGTTGAGGTGCGAACATCTCGATCAGCCTGTACGCATATGCCCGCAGGAAAGCACCCTTCCTCAAGCCCACGCGCGTGGTGCTGGCTTCGAACAGATGCTGCGTGTCGAGCGCGACGAGTTCGGTATCGCGTTTTTCGTCGAAGGCCATCGCCGCCACGATGCCGATGCCCATGCCCAGTTCCACATACGTCTTGATCACATCGGCATCGATAGCGGTCAGCACCACGTCCGGCAGCGCGCCCGCTTTCGCAAACGCCTGATCGACATGCGAACGGCCGGTGAAATCGTGGTCATACGTGACGATCGGATATTCGGCGATCTCGTCGAGCGTGATGTTCTCGCGGCCGACCAGCGGATGCCCCTTTGGCACGACCACCGTGTGGTGCCACGAATAGCACGGGAACGTGACGATATCCGGGTACCTGTCGAGCGCTTCCGTCGAAATGCCGATGTCCGCCTCGCCGTTGATGATCATCTGCGCGATCTGCTGCGGACTGCCCTGGCGCAGCGCGAGATGGACCTTCGGGAACACTTCGGTGAACTGGCGGATAACCTTGGGCAGCGCATAACGCGCCTGCGTGTGGGTGGTCGCCACGACCAGATGGCCGTTGTCCTGATCGGCGAACTGGCGGGCGACGCGGCGAAGGTTCTCGGCATCGAGCAGCATGCGCTCGATCACCTGATGCACTTCCTTGCCCGGCTCGGTCAGGCCTGTCAAACGCTTGCCGCGTCGAATAAAGATATCGACGCCGAGTTCGTCCTCGAGATCCTTGATCTGCTTCGACACACCCGATTGCGACGTATAAAGCACGTTCGCGACCTCGGTCAGATTCATGTTCTGCCGGACGGCTTCACGTACGAAACGCAGTTGCTGGAAGTTCATGTCAGCCTCTCTCTTCAGTATGCTTATTCAATAAGCTCAATGCGCCGGGAACACACGCAGAACACGCGGCACGGCGGTCACGCCGTCGCCGATATTCAGATTTAATCCACGCCAGGTTTCGCGATCCAGTTCCGCTTCCAGCACGTTGCCCTCAGCGCCTTCCAGATCCACGCGCACCGAACCGCCCAGCGTCACGACACGGCGGACATCGACCACGATGCCATCGCGATGACCCGACGCCGTCGGGAACAGCGTCAGGTCGTGCGGCCGGACGTAAGCCACCGCCGGACCCGCGAAATTCGCAACGGTCGGAATCGGCTGCGCAGCGCCTTGCGCCACAAAACCGTTCGCATCCACGCTGCCCCTGAGCCGGTTTGCCGCGCCGAGAAACTCGTACACAAACGATGTCTGCGGATGATCATAGACGTCTTGCGGACTGCCGACCTGCTCCACATGCCCACGATTGAGCACCACGATCCGATCCGCGACTTCAAGCGCCTCTTCCTGGTCGTGCGTGACGAAAATAGTCGAGATATGCAGGTCGTCGTGCAGACGCCGCAGCCAGCTACGCAGCTCCTTGCGGACCTTGGCATCGAGTGCGCCGAACGGTTCGTCGAGCAGCAGCACCTTCGGTTCGACGGCAAGCGCCCGGGCCAGCGCGATCCGCTGCCGCTGCCCACCGGAAAGCTCAGACGGAAACCGTTGCGCCAGCCAGTCAAGCTGCACGAGCTTCAGCAATTCATGCACTTTCTCGCGGATCACCGCCTCGGACGGCCGTTCCTTGCGCGGTTTCACGCGCAGGCCGAACGCCACGTTCTCGAACACGGTCATGTGACGGAACAGCGCGTAATGCTGGAACACGAAACCGACCTGCCGTTCCCGCGCACCCACGGCCGCCACGTCCTCGCCGTTCAGCACGACCGAACCGGCGTCCGCGTATTCCAGCCCCGCGATCACGCGCAGCAGCGTGGTCTTGCCACAGCCCGACGGTCCGAGCAGCGCGACGAGTTCGCCCGACGGGAAGTCGAGCGAGACGTTGTCCAGCGCGACGAAATCGCCGAAGCGTTTCTGCAAATTGCGAACAATGATGCTCATGGTGATTTTCGCCTTCTAGTTCTGGAGTGACGCGACCGGCAACTCAGCGGGTTGCGCCTGCACTGCTTCAATCGATTGCGACATGCGGCGCTCGGCAAGCAGCTTCAGGCCGAGCGTGACGAGCGCGAGCAGCGCAAGCAGCGACGCCACGGCGAACGCCGCCGAAAAGTTGTATTCGTTGTAGAGAATTTCTACATGCAGCGGCATGGTGTCGGTTTGTCCGCGAATATGGCCCGATACCACCGATACCGCGCCGAACTCGCCCATCGCACGTGCATTGCAGAGAATCACGCCATACAGCAAACCCCATTTCACGTTCGGCAGCGTCACGCGGCGGAAGATCTGCCAGCCCGACGCGCCGAGTACATGCGCGGCTTCTTCTTCGTCGTTGCCTTGCGCCTGCATCAGCGGGATCAGCTCGCGTGCGACAAAGGGGAACGTGACGAAGATAGTGGCGAGCACAATGCCGGGCACCGCGAAGATGATCTGCACGTCGTGGTCGATGAGCCAGGGACCGAACCAGCCTTGCGCGCCGAACATCAGCACGTAGATCAGGCCCGAGACGACCGGTGACACCGAAAACGGCAAGTCGATCAGCGTCGTGAGGAAGGCTTTGCCGCGGAATTCGAACTTCGCGATAGACCAGGACGCCGTCAACCCGAACACCACGTTCAGGGGCACCGCAATCGCGGCGACGATCAGCGTGAGCTTGATGGCGGACCACGCGTCGGGGTCTTTCAGCGAATCGAAGTAATAGTCCACGCCCTTCGCGAACGCTTGTGCAAACACGGCGACAAGCGGCACGACAAGAAACAGCGCCAGGAAAATCAGCGCGATGGCCGTCAGGATCCAGCGCACGGCGCGCGGTTCGGTAACCGGATCAAGCTTGTGCTCAGTCACGCGGGCCGTGGTCACATCCACAGTTTTCTGGTTGACGGCGCTCATGCTTTCGCCCCGTCAATATGCAATGCACCGGCCGAAGCAGGCGCAGGACCTGCGCCACCACGGCTCGTGCGCCGTTGCAGGAACCATTGCAGCGTGTTGATCAGCAGCAGCATCAGGAACGATACACACAGCATCACCACGGCGATCGCGGTCGCCCCGGCGTAGTCGTATTGTTCGAGCTTCGTGATAATCAGCAGCGACGTGATTTCGGACTTCATCGGCACATTGCCTGCAATGAAAATAACCGACCCGTATTCGCCCAAGGCACGCGCAAACGCGAGCGCGAAGCCGGTCAGGATCGCGGGAAACAGCGACGGCAGCACCACGCGGCGAAACGTCAGCCAGCGCGTGGCGCCAAGGCACGCGGCCGCTTCTTCCTGCTCGCGTTCGAAATCTTCCAGCACGGGTTGTACGGTGCGCACGACAAACGGCAAGCCGATAAACGTCAGCGCCACGAGCACGCCCAAAGGCGTGAACGCCACCTTGATCCCAAGCGGCGCGAGAAACTGGCCGATCCAGCCATTTGGCGCATAGACCGCGGCGAGCGCGATGCCGGCCACGGAAGTCGGCAATGCAAACGGCAGATCGACGACAGCATCCACCACGCGCTTGAACGGGAACGTGTAGCGCACGAGCACCCACGCCACTAGGAAGCCGAACACGGCGTTGATCAGCGCGCCACCGAGGGCAGCGGTAAACGTCAGCCGATACGACGCCAGCACGCGCGGCGACGTGACCGCGCGCACGAACGTCGCCCAGTCGAGCGTGGCTGTCTTGGCGAAAGTCGCGGCGAGCGGAATCAGCACCACGAGGCTCAAATATGCCACCGTGATGCCGAGCGTCAGGCCGAAGCCCGGCAGTGCGCTGGGCTTGCGGAAAGTGAAAGTCGTCATGCGTGAATCATCCAGTTCCGCCGCGCCGCGGGGACGGCGCTTCGGGGTCGAGCTTCGGGTTGGTTTCATGGCCGTCTATGCGGCCATCGTGTTATTTCAGGCTTCTTTTACGACTACAGCACCGCGAGCGCATAAGCGCCGGCAGTGCTGCCCTTCATGCCGCCGTGCTTACTGCGGCTGATAGATCGAATCGAACACGCCGCCATCGGCGAAATGCGTCTTTTGTGCGTTGGTCCAGCCACCGAACGAGTCGTCGATGGTGTAGAGCTTGATCTTCGGGAACTGCTTCGTCAGCGCAGCGGGAACAGCGGTGGAGCGCGGCCGATAGAAGTTGCGTGCCGCGATTTCCTGGCCTTCCTCGCTATACAAATATTTGAGGTACGCCTCGGCCAGCTTGCGGTCGCCATGACGATCCACGACCTTGTCGACGACGGCCACCGGCGGCTCAGCCAGGATGCTCACCGACGGCACGACGATCTCGAATTTGTCCGAGCCAAATTCCTTCAGCGACAGGAACGCCTCGTTTTCCCACGCGATCAGCACGTCGCCCTGCCCGCGCTGCACGAAGCTGGTGGTCGCGCCCCGCGCGCCCGAATCCAGCACGCCGGCGTTCTTATAGAGCTTGGTTACGAAGTCCTTGGCGGTCGTCGCGTTGCCGCCCGGCAGATGTTCTGCATAGGCCCACGCTGCGAGGTAATTCCAGCGCGCGCCGCCGGATGTCTTCGGATTCGGCGTCACGATGGACACGCCCGGCTTGAGCAGGTCCGGCCAGTCCTTGATCTGCTTCGGGTTGCCTTTGCGCACGAGAAACACGATGGTCGATGTATACGGCGACGCGTTGTCCGGCAAGCGCTTCTGCCAGTCCTGGCTAACCAGCCCCTTGGCTGCGAGCGCATCAATGTCATAGGCCAGCGCCAGCGTCACCACATCTGCCTGCAAACCGTCGAGAACCGAGCGCGCCTGACCACCCGAGCCGCCGTGCGATTGCTTGAACGTGACGGTCTCTCCGGTTTCAGCCTTCCATTTCTTGCCGAAAGCCTGATTGAACTCCTGGTACAACTCACGCGTCGGGTCATACGACACGTTCAGGAACGACGTGTCGGCGTGCGCTTGCGCGATCATGCCCGCGGTCATCCCGGTCACCGACGCTGCCCCGATCACCGCCGTGGCAAACAGCTTCCGTGCGCGTGCGCCCCACCTCGAATTCTGACTCAGCATTACCCCGTTCCCCGTCTTATGTGGTTTGAGCAGCCGAGTCTATCGACGAGCTTTCATTATTAAAAATAATTGTTATTCATTTTTTTAGATCAAAAAGTGCTAATGACGGCTGGAAGCGGCGTTGCGGCCATCAAACAGCCGTTGGAGCACCCTGTTTACAGGCTCTGTGTGGTTCTGACGACGTCGAACTTAAAGTAAAGCTTGAAAAGCGCTGAATACTGTATAAAACTACAGGCATCTGTTCATCCATACAGTGGACGACCAGCCATACAAGGGGCAAAAGCACGTGACCAAAATGAGCAAACTGACTGCGCGGCAGCAAGAGGTTTTCGAACTGATCCAGCGCGCGATCGAACGCACGGGGTTTCCGCCCACGCGCGCCGAGATCGCAGCCGAACTTGGTTTTAGCTCCGCTAATTCCGCCGAAGAGCATCTTCGGGCGCTGGCGCGTAAAGGGGTGATCGAACTGGCGGCGGGTTCATCGCGCGGCATTCGTTTGCTGACCAATGGCGGCCTCGACGAAGGGCCTCATCAGTTCACGTTGCCCCATGCCAGCATCATGCAATTGTCCTTGCCGCTGGTCGGGCGCGTGGCGGCCGGCAGTCCGATCCTCGCGCAGGAACACATCTCCAAGCATTACGCCTGCGACCCGGCGCTGTTCTCCAGCAAACCGGACTATCTGTTGAAGGTGCGCGGTCTTTCCATGCGCGACGCAGGGATCTTCGACGGTGATCTGCTCGCTGTGCAGAAGAAAAACGAGGCAAAGGACGGGCAGATCGTCGTGGCGCGGCTTGGCGACGACGTCACGGTCAAACGCTGGAAACGTCGTCCAGATGGCGTTGAGCTGATCGCTGAAAATCCTGATTACGAGAACATCTTCGTAGCGTCAGGCAGCGACGACTTTGCGCTGGAAGGTATTGCGGTCGGGTTGATTCGTTCCGGCGAGCTTTGATTTCTGCAAGGTTTTCAGTTTCTGCTTTGATGTCTGTTTGTTGATTTCTGATTTGCAGGGCGGCGGCGGGTGTTTCGAGTATTCCGAGTATTCCGGGTGTTCCCGCCCCTAGCCGCACTGCACTTGAATTCCGGCCCTATAAAGCGTGACGGACATCGCACTCGCGATGAACCGGTGCGCGTCCTATTGTCATCGGTCATCGGAGAAACATCATGGAACGATTCGCCCGGTTGTTTTCTGCTTCTTTTTTATCCGCATCGTTCGCGCCGACAGCACGCGCCCCCTTGTCGTTTCGACAATTCCGCGAGTTCGGCCGTTTGCGGCATCTGCGCTCGCTGATCTCCTGCAAGACACCGAAGCCCGCCGCTACCCCCGATCTCTTCGACGAACTGCCCGTCCTGCCCTCGCGGCAGCCGGCGTTCGCCCGGGTATCGCTGAGTGCATCGGTGCATACACAGGCCGAGCAACGTGCGCCGGTGCGCGTGTATCGCGGTGAATCGCGGGTCATCATGGTCGGCAATATTGAAGCGGTGTCGCGCATGATCGACCGTTGTATCGACGAGGAGCGGGCCGGCGTTGAAGGCGGATTGCTCGCCTGATTTTCCGAAGCAATGAGATTCGCGGGGATAATTCTGGCGCTGTTGCGGTCCATCCAGGGGTTGAGGCTTCTTTGGCCTCTGCTCTTGCAATCGAGCTGCATCCACCTCATCAGCCCAAAGGCGCCTTAGCGTATGTCCCTGTCCCGTACCAGCAAGTCCGTTGTTATTACGTTGTTGGTTGTTGTCGTCGTGGCAGTGCTCGGTGTGATCTATGCGTCGCCGTACATCGCGCTCGACCGGTTGAAACGCGCCGCCGACGCCCGTGACGCTCAAACTGTGAATCAGTACGTCGACTTTCCGCTGCTGCGTGAAAGCCTGAAGGACCAGGTCGGTCAGTTGCTGACCCGAAAAATCGACATACAGAAGAGCGGCAATCCGTTAGCGATGATCGGCGCTATGATTGGCGCGGCGCTAATCGGCCCGCTGGTCGATTCGTATGCAACGCCAGACGGCGTGGCGGCTATTCTCAATGGCATACCGCCACGGGGCGATCCGGGCGAGAAACCGCCGGTTCCGTCCGAGGCGAGCGGCGCTGTTGTCGTTGCTCCGGAAGCCGCGCAAGCGTCCCAACCCCAACCAGCCGCGCCCGTCGTAGCTTCACCGTCCGCACCGAAACCGCCGCCGCAAACCACGGCGGGGTATCGAAGTTTCGATACTTTCGCGGTGAATTACCAGCATGGAACCGGCGACGCACGCTATTCGGCCATTCTCCGGCGCTACGGGTTGTTCTCGTGGAAGCTGGTCGCAGTGGAGTTGAACGACGGCTAGGCTATCAGCGTTCCCGCAGCAATCGGACTGTCCGCCTAGTTGCTACTTGCTAGCTGGCCTGCTGCTTGTGGTTGGCGACTTGCTGATTGAAAGCGGCACCAGCTTAACCGCTTTCAACCTCAGCAAACCCGCCGCAGCGTCAAACGCTGGCCTCGGCTTTCGCGGGCATCGCCGCATGCGCGGCGTCTTCCTGCTCAGCTGATGTACCCGTCGGCGACACCGCCACCAAAATGCTGCAGGACACCCGATCCATCAACGGCGTGTTACCCGCGCCCATCCACCAGCGCGCAAGACCCGTGCGGCACCGATGTCCCACCACCACCAGATCCACCTGCAGGCTCTGCGCGAGTCCGGCAATTTCATCGATAGGATGGCCGAACGCAAAGTGGCCCTGCGCCGGCACGCCCCGCTCGGTCAGCCAATCCACGCCTTCGCGCAAGATGTCCCGGGCAGCATCTTCGAAACGGCCGCATGCCATATCGGTGAGGAGACCGGCACTTTGGGCAATGCTGGAGCGCATATCGACAACGGCGAGCACATGCGTTTCGGCTTTCAGGTCGAGCGCGAGGTTCGCGCCGTCACGTAATGCCTTACGCCCTTCGCGAGAGCCGTCGTAACACAACAGGATTTTTCGATAGCTCGCCATGGTGGTTCTCCGCGCTGCACAACGGCAGCAAAGGGCATCAAAAAAACGGTCGTCAAGTGTTGCAGATTCTGCCCCGTGGGCCGGGCGGGCGACAAAACCCGGGCCGCGTTGCTTTCATCATGGTGCGTCGCTGAAACGGTGGCAACGATGGAAAACGCTAATGCGGGCCGGTTGCTCGCGAAACGCCAAGCGGACACCGTGCCAGGAACGTCAATCCCTTGATGGGCGGACTTTCTAGCGCTTAATCCAGGCGTCGCGAAAGCGTCCGGCGACCGCAAATCAGCTCGCGTGCGCGCCCGCAGTGCAGGTCGCGAGGGTGGGACGCGCCTCGTTGGTGCAATCGATTAAACTAGTTAGCTTGTCTTGAGACCGAACTTCCGACCCAACACCCGAGTTTGCGCATGTCAGATGCAGCAGTGTTACCCAGCGACGCAATCCGCACGACCGCCGCACAGCCAAATCCGGCGATCGAATTTATCGACGTCGAAAAACACTACGGTGACAAGACGGTCGTGAACGGCCTGTCGTTCCACGTCCAGCCCGGCGAGTGTTTCGGCCTGCTTGGTCCCAACGGCGCGGGTAAGACGACCACGCTCAAGATGCTGCTCGGCCTGACCGCACCCGATGCGGGCACGATCCGTCTCGTCGACGAACCGATCCCCTCACGCGCCCGCTACGCGCGGCGCCGTGTAGGCGTGGTGCCGCAATTCGACAACCTCGATCCGGACTTCACCGTCCGCGAAAACCTGCTCGTGTTCGGCCGGTATTTCGGCATGAACGGCAGCGAGATTGAGGCCGTGGTTCCATCGCTGCTCGAATTCGCTCGGCTGGAAAGCAAGGCAAACGCGCGGGTCGGCGAGTTATCGGGCGGAATGAAGCGGCGGCTGACGCTGGCGCGCGCACTGGTCAACGATCCCGACGTGCTGGTCATGGACGAACCGACCACCGGACTCGATCCGCAAGCGCGGCACCTGATTTGGGAACGGTTGCGCTCACTACTTGCACGCGGCAAGACAATCCTGCTTACCACGCATTTCATGGAGGAAGCCGAGCGGCTTTGCGACCGGCTGTGCGTAATCGAAGAAGGCCGCAAGGTAGCCGAAGGCAAACCCGACGACCTGATCCAGCGGGTCATCGGCTGCGACGTGATCGAGATCTATGGTCCCGATCCTCAAGCTCTTCGCGACGAGCTTTTGCCGTTCGTCGGTCGCATGGAAATTAGCGGTGAGACGCTGTTTTGTTACGTCGATGACCCCGCGCCCGTGCATCAGCGGGTAAAGGGACGGCCCGGCGTGCGTTATCTGCACCGGCCGGCCAATCTTGAAGATGTGTTTTTGCGCCTGACCGGGCGCGAGATGGTGGACTGATCCATGTCGAGCGAACCGAATGTGAACGCCGCTGAGTCCCCTGCGCATACGGCCCGCCCGGAGGGCAAGCCGCAACGCAAGTCTCATCGTGAGCCGTTCCTGAGCGCGATGCCCGCGAACGCATCGAACTGGATGTCGGTCTGGCGGCGAAATTATCTCGTCTGGAAAAAGCTCGCGATTGCGTCCATGTTCGGCAATCTTGCCGATCCGATGATCTATCTGTTCGGCCTGGGCCTCGGGCTCGGCCTGATGGTCGGCCACGTGGACGGCGTCTCGTACATCGCGTTTCTCGCCGCGGGTACGGTAGCGTCAAGCGTGATGATGTCGGCGAGTTTCGAGGCTATGTACTCCGGCTTCTCGCGCATGCATGTGCAGCGCACGTGGGAGGCGATCATGCATACGCCGCTCACGCTGGGCGATATCGTGCTCGCGGAAATTGTGTGGGCAGCAAGCAAGTCGGTGCTCTCGGGCGTCGCGATCATGCTGGTTGCCGGCGTGCTCGGCTACGCGAGTTTTCCGACGATGCTGTATGCGTTGCCCGTAATTATCCTGACTGGTTTGGCATTTTCCAGCACGGCGATGATCGTGACGGCGGTGGCGCCGAGTTACGACTTTTTCATGTTCTACCAGACGCTCGCGCTCACGCCCATGTTGCTGCTCTCCGGCGTGTTTTTCCCGCTCACGCAGTTGCCGGCGGTGGCGCAAAACGTCTCGCTGTTGTTGCCGTTGTCGCACGCGGTCGCGCTGATCCGGCCCGCGATGCTCGACCGGCCGGCAGAACATGTCGTGCTGCATGTGGCGGTGCTCGCGGCGTATGCGATCGTGCCATTTTTTATCTGCGCGGTGCTGTTCCGTCGACGGATGATGCGTTAGCTGAAGTGATTGAGATACAGACCGCTCCAAGCCGTTGTACTCAAAAAAAGCCCGTTCCAACGTGAGTTGAAACGGGCTTTTAAATGTCCTTCAATCCGCGTACTTCGATCCGCTTGCCGCTGCGGAAAAAGCAGCGGAAAAATCAGCTCACTTCAGTCCTGGACTGAACTCCTTGTGGCCGCCAAACCCGAACCGCATTGCCGATAGCATCCGGTCGGCGAACGAATTCTCCTCGCGCGACCGGAACCGCGCATACAGCGCCGCCGATAACACTTGCGCCGGCACCGCCTCCTCGAGCGCCGCCTCGATAGTCCAGCGCCCTTCGCCGCTATCAGCCACTTCGGCGGAGTATTTATCGAGCGAGCTATTCCCGGCCAGCGCACCCGCGGTCAGATCGAGCAGCCACGACGACACCACGCTGCCGCGCCGCCACACCTCGGCGACGTCGGCTATATCCAGATCGTAGCGCTGCGCCTCAGGCAGATCCGTCGACGACTTGTGCTTTAGGATGTCGAACCCTTCCGCGTACGCCTGCATCAAACCGTACTCGATCCCGTTATGCACCATCTTCACGAAATGACCCGCCCCCACCGGCCCGACGTGCATATAGCCATTTTCCACGCGTACATCGCGACCTTCGCGGTTCGGCGTGGCGGGAATATCGCCGCGTCCGGGTGCGAGTACCGAAAGAATCGGATCATGCCGCTGCACCACGTCCTTGTCGCCGCCGATCATCATGCAATATCCGCGCTCCAATCCCCACACGCCGCCGGATGTGCCTACATCGACGAAATGGATGCCCTTCTCTTTCAGCTTCGCTGCGTGGACGATGTCGTCCTTGTAGAAGCTGTTGCCGCCGTCGATGATCGTGTCGCCCGCTTCCAGGATTTCGTAGAGATCGTTCAGCGAGTCTTCGGTGATCTTGCCCGCCGGCAACATCAGCCAGACCGAGCGCGGCGCAGCAAGTTTCTTGACGAGATCGCCCAGGTCGGCGGCACCGGTCGCGCCGTCGGCTACGACCGCCTGCGTCGCTTCGGGCGCATGGTCGTACACCACGCACGTCTGCCCGCCGCGCATCAACCGGCGTGCAATGTTCGCGCCCATACGGCCTAGTCCCACGATTCCGATCTGCATGATGGCTTACTCCTTATGGCTGGTTTTGACGCGTTCGATCTGCTTTTTAGCTTCGTCGTAGACGTGTTCCGGCGTGAAGCCGAATTTCTTCTTCAGGTCGGAAAGCGGAGCCGATGCCCCGAACGTATGCATCACGATCTGCGAACCAAGACGGCCGACATAGCGGTCCCAGCCGAGCGTGCCCGCCTGCTCCACGCATACACGCGCGTCGACGTCCGGCGGAAACACGGAATCCTTGTAGGCGTTGTCCTGCCGCTCGAATAGATCCCATGACGGCATGGAGACGACCCGCGCCGCGATCCCTTCGCTCTTGAGCTTCTCGTAGGTATCGACGCATACCGACACTTCGGTGCCCGTCCCCATCAGGATGACTTCCGGCTTCTTGCCGCCTTCGGCGTCGGCGAGGACATACGCGCCCTTGTGAACGCCCTTCGCCGATGCATATTTCGACCGGTCGAAAGTCGGCATTGGCTGGCGCGACACCACGATGCACGCCGGACGTTGCGGCTCGGCCAGCGCGGCGCGCCACGATTCGGAAACTTCGTTCGCATCGCCCGGACGATAGGTGCTCAAGCCCGGCACGCCACGCAACGAGGCCAGTTGTTCGATCGGCTGATGCGTAGGACCGTCTTCGCCCACGCCAATTGAATCGTGCGTAAAGACGTAGATCACCGGCACTTCCATGATGGCCGAAAGCCGGATTGGCGGCTTCATGTAGTCGCTGAAAATCAGGAACGTGGAGCCGTAGGGCCGCAAGTTCGACAACGCGAGGCCGTTGCAAATGGCGCCCATTACGTGCTCGCGAATGCCGAAGTGGAGGTTGCGGCCGGCGTAGTTGTCGAACTCGAAACTGCCCGCGCCTTCGAACTTCATATCGGTTTTCGTCGATGGCGACAAATCCGCCGAACCGCCGATCATCCACGGGAAACGCTGCGCAATCGCGTTCAACACCTTGCCCGACGATTCCCGCGACGCCATGCCCTTCGCATCGGCGTCGAACCTGGGAATGTCTGCGTCCCAGCCCTCCGGCAACTCGTGCGCTTCAATCTGCGCAAACTCTTTCGCCAGGTCCGGATACTTCTTCGCGTAGTCATCGAAACTCTTTTGCCACGCAACGCGTGCTGCCTTGCCGCGCGCGCCGATACCCTCGTTGAAGTGCTCATACACGCCGTCCGGCACGAGGAAACTCGCGTCTTCCGGCCAGCCGTAGAACTTCTTCGCGAGCTTGATTTCGTCTACGCCCAGCGGCTCGCCATGCGCTGCGGAGGTGTCCTGCTTATGCGGCGCACCCCAGCCGATAATGCTCTTCACCACGATCAGCGTAGGTCCGTTGGTATTGGCCTTCGCTTGGTTCAGTGCAGCTTCGAGCGCCGCGCCGTCGTTGGCGTCGTCAACATGCAGCGTGTTCCAGTGGTAGCCCTTGAAGCGCGTTTCCACGTCGTCGCTGTACGCGAGATCCGTGTGGCCTTCAATGGTCACGCGGTTGCTGTCGTAGATCCAGGTCAGATTCGACAACTTCAGATGCCCCGCCATGGACGCAGCTTCATGCGAGATGCCTTCCATCATGTCGCCGTCGCCGCACAGCGCATACACGTGATAGTCAAAAATCTGCGCATCCGGCTTGTTGAAGTGCGACTCGTACCAGCGCCCGGCCATTGCCATGCCGACGCTATTTCCAAGCCCCTGCCCGAGCGGACCCGTCGTGGTTTCAACGCCCGTTGTCATGCGATATTCCGGATGACCCGGCGTCTTGCTGTCGAGCTGCCGAAAATGCTTGATGTCATCCAGCGACACCGCCGGACCACCCGTTGGCTGACCGGCGTGATCGACGGCTTTGACCCCGGTCAGGTGCAATAGCGAATACAGCAGCATCGACGCATGCCCGACCGATAGCACGAAGCGGTCGCGATTCGGCCACAGCGGCTCGGCCGGGTCGTAGCGAAGGTGGTTTTGCCACAGATGAAAACCAACCGGTGCGAGCGCCATCGGCGTACCCGGGTGACCGGAATTGGCTTTTTGCACGGCGTCCATGGACAACGTGCGGATGGTGTTGATGGCGAGGGTGTCGAGATCGGAAGAGGACTTCGAGGGGGTTTGCGGCATGAGCGACGACTCCTTTGCGTAGGGCGCGCTGAGGCACGAGAGGCACCACAGCGGCAACCGGGACCTTCGAGCAAGTGTAGTGCCATGACAACTGGCGCGTCACCAAAGAGCAGCGAAGCGCGCGCCAATCAAGCGCGGCGCGGCTTATGACAGACGATTACGACATCGACCGAGACAACAACTTTACGCTTGAAACCATGCAAAAAACGAATGCAATGGGTAAAAAATCGTGGCCGTTTTCAGTCAGCGTAACGATACCGTATGACACTTTTCAGCGAAACGATCAGGGCGCGGGATTTGGCTGGGCTTCGTGAAGCGCATCGATTTCGGCCAGGATCTCATCGGACAATTTCACGTCCAGGCTGCCGATGTTTTCGTGCAATTGCGCGAGCGATGTTGCACCGATCAGCGTGCTGGTCGTGAACGGCCGGCTGTTCACGAACGCGAGCGCGAGTTGCGCCGGGCTCAGGCCGTGACGCCGCGCCAGCTCCACGTAGCCGCTGACGGCCTTGATTGTGTGCGGCTTGCTGTAGCGTGCAAATCGCTCGAACAGCGTGATGCGGGCGCCTGCCGGACGCGCACCCGCCTCGTACTTGCCGGATAGCCAGCCGAACGCCAACGGCGAATACGCCAGCAGGCCGACGTCTTCCTTGTGCGTGAATTCCGAAAGCCCTGCCTCGAATGTGCGGTTCACCAGGCTGTACGGATTCTGAATGCTTACGATCCGCGGCAGGCCGAGTTTATCGGCGGCCTGGAGGAACTGGGCGACACCCCAGGGCGTCTCGTTCGATACCCCGACGTAGCGGATCTTGCCTGCTTTCACGAGATCGCCGAGCACCGTCAGCGTCTCTTCAATAGGCACCGTGTATTCGTCCTTGATCCAC
This sequence comes from Caballeronia sp. dw_19, assembly GCF_018449515.1. Lineage (GTDB taxonomy): Bacteria > Pseudomonadota > Gammaproteobacteria > Burkholderiales > Burkholderiaceae > Caballeronia. The sequence goes on from NZ_JAAVUQ010000007.1 coordinate 219,769, forward strand.
GGATAGTTCGCGCGTCCGAACGTCATCGTGCTGCGGTCGGGCCAGTGCAACTGGTACAAGTCGACGTAATCTGTCTGTAGCCGTGCGAGGCTGGTATCGATAGCTTCCGTCAGGTTCTTCCGGTCGAACTGATTGCCCGCGCCGCGAATGTGCCGCGGGTTATGCGGCTGGCGCGCGGGTCCCGCGATCTTGGTGGCGAGCACGACCTTGGCGCGTGCGCCCGGATTCGCTGCCAGCCACGTGCCGATGTACGCCTCCGTACGCCCTTGCGTCTCGGGGCGCGGCGGCACCGGGTACATCTCGGCGGCGTCGATCAGGTTGATGCCGGCATCGAGCGCGGCGTTGAGTTGCGCGTGCGCATCGGCTTCCGTGTTCTGCTCGCCCCAGGTCATCGTGCCCAGTCCGATCAGGCTGACATTGACATCCGTTCCACCGAGTTTCCGATACTCCATCGTTTGCTTCCCCATGTTCGTGTTCAGGTTTTGAAGGCTTTTAAAGGCTCTAGCCGAACGCCGAAGCTACCATAGCGCGGGCCTTGCTGCATCGATGCCCATCGCCACGGCGCTGCTCCAGTCCGATAAGCTGTCGGCATGCGGCGAATCTGCCTTTCATTCGCTTTTCACTATCACCGCGTTCATTCAAGATCCATTCAAGAGAGAAGCATTCGATGCAGGCCCCCGACCTTACCCGCACCACGTCCGGCGCGGCGAACCCACGCGGTTCCTCCGTCATCGTGATGCTGGTCGCGGCGACCTTCTTCATGGAGAACCTCGACGGTACGATCATCGCCACGGCCCTGCCGCAGATGGCGCGCTCGTTTTCTCTTCACCCCGTCGATCTGAGCCTCGGCATTACGTCGTATCTGCTGACGCTTGCCGTATTCATCCCTATTAGCGGCTGGGCCGCGGATCGCTTCGGCCTGCGCACCGTGTTCGCCAGCGCGATCGCCCTGTTCACGGTTGCGTCCGTGCTGTGCGGCATGACGTCGACGCTGCCCACGTTCACGGCGGCGCGTGTGTTGCAGGGTATCGGCGGCGCGATGATGGTGCCCGTCGGACGGCTCGCCGTATTGCGCGCGACGCCCAAAGAAGGCTTGATGCGCGCCATTTCGATCATCACCTGGCCGGGTCTTGTCGCGCCCGTGATCGGGCCGCCGCTGGGCGGATTCATCACCACGTATTCATCGTGGCGCTGGATTTTTTATCTGAATTTGCCGCTCGGGGTGATCGGCCTGGTGGTGGCGCTCCGTTACCTCGATAACACCCGGGAGCACGCCAGCCGCCGCTTCGATTTTCTGGGTTTCGTGCTGTGCGGCCTCGCCTGCACGACCCTGCTCTACGCGATGGAACTCGTCGGCCGCAACGACACGCCGTGGGTCTTCGCAAGCGGGTTGATCGCGGTCGGCGTGCTGGCGGGCGTGGGCGCGTGGTGGCATGTGCGGCGCGCGGCCGAGCCGGTGCTCGATCTCAACGCGCTGCGGATCAAGACCTTCAGAGTGGCGGTGGGCGGCGGCTCGCTGTTTCGCATCGCCATCAGCGCGGTGCCGTTCCTGCTGCCGCTGATGTTCCAGGTCGGCTTCGGGCTGAACGCGTTCGAATCCGGGCTGCTGACGTTGTCGGTCTTCGCCGGCAATTTATCGATGAAACTCGTCACCACGCCTGTCATGCGGCGCTTCGGCTTTCGTCCGGTGCTGATCGTAAACGGGATCGTGGCGGCTGCGTCGCTGGCGGTGATGAGTTTGATATCGCCGACGACGCCGACCTGGATCATCGTCGCCGTGTTGTTTGCGAGCGGGCTGTCGCGCTCGCTGCAATTCACGGCGCTGAACACGCTCAGTTTCGCCGATGTCCCGAAGGCGCAGATGAGCGGCGCGTCGGCGTTGTCGAGCACGCTGTTCCAGTTGACGATGGGGATCGGCGTCGCGCTGGGAGCGATCGCTTTGAGGCTGGCCGAATGGATGCATGGTCACGATGCGCAGACCGTCGTGCCGGCCGATTTCAGTATCGCGTTTTTGATCGTGGGGGCGGTGGGATTGCTGGGGGTGGCGGATCTGTTCAGCCTGCATCACGATGCGGGGGCGCAGGTGAGTGGGCATGGAAGGAAATAAACAAAGGACGGCACTTCGCAGCGGTACGTTCCGCTGGCGCTGTTGCCTTCGCGCGGCCGGCCGATCGGTTTTTTGGACATTACGGTAAAATTGGGGATTCCGCGCCCGAAAAGGCGCCCCAGGTCCCAAATTAGCAGTTCCCCATGTCGACAGCTTTAAAACCCAGCCCGCGCCGCGTCAGCGTTGCCCCGATGATGGATTGGACCGACCGTCATTGTCGGTCGTTTCATCGGATCTTGACGAAGCACACGTGGCTCTATACCGAGATGGTCACGACCGGCGCGCTGCTGCACGGCGACGTCGCGCGGCATCTCGCATTCACGCCTGGCGAAGCGCCCGTTGCGTTGCAGTTGGGCGGCAGCGAACCGGCCGATCTTGCCCGCAGTGCGAAGCTCGGCGAACAATGGGGTTATGACGAAATAAACCTGAATTGCGGCTGCCCGTCCGAGCGCGTGCAACGCGGCGCGTTTGGCGCGTGCCTGATGAACGAGCCGCAACTGGTCGCGGATTGCGTGAAAGCCATGCGCGATGCGGTATCGATTCCGGTCACGGTCAAGCATCGGATCGGTGTGGACGCGGTCGAGGACTACGCGTTCGTGCGCGACTTCGTCGGCACGGTCGCCGATGCCGGCTGTGACGTGTTTATCGTCCACGCACGCAATGCGATCCTGAAAGGCTTGAGCCCGAAGGAAAATCGCGAGATTCCTCCGCTCAAGTACGAATATGCGTATCAGTTGAAGCGCGACTTTCCGCATCTGGAGATATCGATCAACGGTGGCATCAAGACGCTCGACGAAGTGGAAGAGCATTTGAAACACGTCGATGGCGTGATGCTCGGCCGCGAGGCTTATCACAACCCCTACGTGCTCGCGGGCGTCGATTCACGGTTTTACGGCGCGGACACGGCCGTGTTGTCGCGCGAGGAGGCTGAGGCCAGCTTGATCGAGTACGCCCGTCAGGAAGTGGCGCGCGGGACGTTCCTCGGCGGCATTACACGGCATGCGCTGGGTTTGTACCGAGGCGTGGCGGGTGCGCGTGGCTGGCGTCGCGTGCTCTCGGACAGCCGCCGCCTCGCCACCGGCGATCTGACCATTTTCGATGAAGCACGCACTCATCTGCGTGAAGCGGTCGAATTCATCGAATAAGGGGCTAGGCAAAGCGAATCTTTGTTCGTATAATCTCGTTTCTCGATTCGGCAAGCCGGTTCCTGGTGAGCTAGAGAGGCAATAAGAAGTAAGACAGTGGTGGCTGTAGCTCAGTTGGTAGAGTCCAGGATTGTGATTCCTGTTGTCGTGGGTTCGAGCCCCATCAGCCACCCCAAAAGATTCAAGCACTTAGCCCGACTTCCAAGGTCGGGCTTTTTGCTTTTAGAATCCATGTAAGTCTGATGTAACAGAAAATGAAGAACGAACCACCCTCACTATGGCGTGTTGGTTCCCGACCTTCACGGCTGTCATTTGTAGAATGACAGATGAGAGGCAACATGAGGCGGAGCAAGAGAACTCCGCTCGCCTCGTGTTCAAGAAGGTGCAGCAACGTTTCCGCAAACGCAAAGCGAGTGAGGTAGGTGAATGCAGGCATGTGCTCGCACTAAAGCAACATGGTCTCTTTTCCGCTTGTTTGAATATATTAACTAACCAATCTCATCTGCCTCCCTGACGCAAAACGACGAAAGGGAGGCCTTTGAGGTGAGACAGGGTGCGGCATCTGCTCGCCTCAGGTTAATTCATCCGTATCGGAAGGTCTGTCAATGTGATTTCCGACGTGTCTTAGCGGTGGAGGAGTCTGCCAACCGAATGCTCACCTTGCGGCCACTGATGACTATGCCCTCCAGGTCAATAAGAAGCTGCGCGCTCGTCCTGGTGCCAGCGTCAACGGTGGCAAAGCAAAACCCTTTGTTCCTACTCCCCAATTGTCGCCCCTCTGGCATATGCAAACTGAGCACACTGCATTTTTTTCCAAGTTCGGCTACGACGGAATCTTTCTCACTTGCATAGCTAAGATTACCAATGAACAGCGTTAGCTCATTTCGAGCAAATTCGTCGGCGTCGCTAGCAATAATTTCTGCCTTTTCAAACTTGATATTCGCCGCTGGCTTTGAAACAACCTTATAAATAGGCACGGAGCGCTTCGCCAATTTTTTATCATTGGCGAGTTTATAAGCTTGTGCGTGATTTTTTGTACGAACAACTAGTCCAAGTTGGCGAAGGGGCGTTAGAATTTCCCGCACCTGGTCTGTATCAACAATACCAAGGCGATCAATAATATCTTGCGTTGAAAACTGGCGATCCTCGTGTCCCAACGCCAAAACAGCGGTCTGACTCTCGCTCAATTTATACTCGTCAAAGAGTGAGAGCCAAAATTTAACTTTCGGATCGTAAAGCGAGCGATGGAAAAGTGAGACGACAAAATTGTCGCTTACACTTTGAATGTCAGGCTCTGCTAGTGCATTGCTTCGCATTACATCAAAGATTCGCCGGATTCCTTCGCCCATTTCACGAACGTAGCCGACCTCGCGTAAAACTCGGGCCACAAGAGGATTTCGGGACTCATGCGCACCCTTTAAAGTCCGAATATCGTCTAGCGATATTGTTGAGAGGAGGCGCCCGGGGCTTTGAATCTCCAATCGATCGCTGAATATACTTATCTCGATCCCGCGCCCTTGGATTGCATAGTTTCGATGAACGATCGCGTTAATCAAGGCTTCTCTGCAAGCTATCTGTGGATACAAATAACTTTGCTTAAATTTCGCCTTATCCGTTAAAGAGGTATGCATTGTTAGCGCGTAACTAAGGCGCTCCCATGCAGTTTCAACCAAACGAAGAACGTTGTCGGCGACAATATCATCCTTAATAACGTTAAAAGCCTCTCCAGAGCGCCGTTCTTTTCCATCGATTGTGAAAATCCGAACAAAACAACCCGGATGAAATTTACGCACGTCTTTAGCAAACAGCAACAACGCGGCGACTTTCAGTTTCATTCCAGACGGAGCGAACTCTGCCACACCCAAATGTTGAAGGCATTTTTCCGGTGTCACGCCATAGGCAATCTGATTTGAAACCTGCTGCAGCAAATCAAAATCGACGTCATCTAATGTGGCGGAATGCTCAATTGCCCGATCCCACGTACGGGACTCCATCTCAAGCCGCTCAGAGCGAATGTTCTCTGAGCTTACCGGAATAGACTCAAGGTCCATCCTTTTGAGACACTTGCCGTCTGCCGTCAAATATGCGTACTCGTTCCCCTTCGAGATCGAAAAATACAGCACCTTGAGGTTGCTGTCCAAATTTACAAGGCTGACCTGTGGTTTGGGAAGGGGAGTATCGCGATGCACGTGCGTGACATACGCGTTTTTGAGCTGTGTGATTTCCTCGGCGGTGTGCAATAAACCGGTGATAGTTCCGTCGTCCTCGATCCCGATGAAAAGCTCGCCGCCGTCCGCATTGGCGAAAGCAACCAAAGTCTTGGCAATATCGGCACAAATGTCCTTGACTGAGCGCTTGACCTTCGCGTCAGGAGGACCTTGGCATGCACTTTTGAATTCCCTATAGTGGCTCTCACCTATTCGCGTTGCAAGTTGCACGCGCTCCGTCAAGACCAAAATCTGTCCGTCCATCGCATCCCCCGCTTATTTTTCTACCTGTTCGCTAAACTGCAGCCGCGATCTTATATGAACCGTCACTTGCAATGCGAGCAATAAATCTTGCTCACTGAAAGACCCCTGAGGACCACCGCACGTTCACCCTGTGGTCCGCTTCACTATTCGATGAACGAATTCTCGGCGTCACTCGGCGTGAATTGACGTGCTCCCTTACTACCTTTGCGCTTCGTGCCAGCTCTTGATTCCGATTGCTGCCCTGCCAAGCGCTTCAAGAGTTCCGCTGCTGACTCGTCGTTCGGGTCCTGCGGTACGAGCTCGCCACGAAACGCCTTGGCGAGCAATGCGGGCGTCAACCGTTCCACTGATTTTACTGCGGCGACAAGACGCTTCTCGATTTCATCCGCGAGAGAAAACAACTCACCTACCTTTCGAACAATCTTGTTTTGCTCATCAATCGACGGAACAGGAAATAAGAAGTCTCTGCATTGCGATAGCGAGATATTAACTTGCCCTGCCGAACCCCTCGTTTCGTTAACGATATCTCTGATATTCTCGCCATGGCACAGAAGAATATACAGCCACCCAGTCGTGATTTTTTCGCTCGGTCGAAAGAGGGTGATTGCTTGGTTTATGTTCCATTCGTCGTACTCGTATGGAACTACCGCCACTTTGCCTAGAGGCGGTCCGACGATGTTCATCAACACGTCACCTGGCAACGCCACAGACTTGGCTAGCGGTCCGCGATTCACTTCCGCAGTCACAAATTGTGGGCGGCAATCAAAAGCCACTTGCTGGTCCACGATGTTGTAGACCTTCAGAAAGGGAATTCCGGACTCGCTAACAAAGCCGCTTTTCGGCGTGCCTCCGCTCTGTACCTTCGCACACACGTCTGCGGCTCGTGCCTTCTTCCAAGTATGTTTGCCGTCTCCACCACAACTTGTGCAAAGTTGCCCCGACACGGCTGCACTCAAAACGGACTTGCGAAAAAGTCTGAGCTTATCGGAGGCCCGGTCAAGCCGCCCTTGGCAAGCATCGACGCACGCGAGCATGGTGTCGAGCTTGTCGGCGATGCGCTTTTGCTCGGCTAGGGGTGGCAACGGCACGGTCAACCCAAGCAAGACTGATTGATTCAGGTTGACCATCGTTGACCCCACCGAATCGCCAATTAGCTTAGCGACAGTTGCCGGTGACGACAGAAAGCGTTGAAGATAAGTCGAGTCTACGGACATAGATGGCCTCACGATGACGGAACCTGTGCCGCATACCCATCCAGCAGAAGCATCGGGAACAACAGCACAGCGTCCCATTTCTCCTCGGCGTCCCATTACCACGTCGCCAGCAGCGAGCCAGTACTCGCGCAACTTTGAAGCGGTAACCGGCGTTATCGTAACGCTGGGCGCTGGCGACAACTTGCCGTCGCGTATGTGAGTGGGATTGATTAACGGGATCTCGCCTGATACGTAGTCTTCCTTGTGAAGTGCTGAGCCAAAAGGTCCAGTCTTTAATGTGGCGACCTCTCCCAATGGGGCCATTGTCCAATTCGCTTTGCCGCCACTCATTCGAAATCCCCCTGCTCAAGAGACAACAGGACGGCGGTCATTTCGCCCAACGCACCATTTAACTCGTCCATCACCTCGCGAGCCAACACATCTGGCTCAGGTAGGTCAGTCGCATCTTCAGCGCTTTCATCTTTCAGCCACGAGATATCAAGGCTATCGCCTCGGGCCTTGACCCACTTACGGCTGAATGTACGGAATCGGCCAATCTCACCCTGATCGACTCGTTTACTAGTTCCTTCTGCTGCTTCACCGTAGGCCGTCTCGAATTCGGCGAAGTATTCGCGCAACAGCGGCGTGCGTTTACCAAACTTCGGCGCGTTGGCGCGCAGGTCATACACCCATACCTGCTTCGTGCTATCGGTCGCAGCTTGGCTTACCTTCGTGAAGAACAGAACGTTCGTTTTAACGCCTTGCGCGTAGAAGATGCCCGTAGGAAGACGCAAGATTGTGTGCAGGTTGCATTTGTTCATTAGGTCGCGGCGAATGTCCGCGCCGACGCCTGCTTCAAACAGCACGTTGTCAGGCAACACTACAGCGGCACGCCCGCCATCCTTCAAATGTCGAACGATGTGCTGCACGAAAGCGAGCTGCTTGTTGCTGGTCGCATACGTTAGGTCGTCACGAGTCGGACCACCACCGCCCTTCGCCGTACCGAACGGCGGATTGCTGAGAATGATGTTTGCTCTAGGCAAGGCCGCGCCAGCATTGCCCAGCGTATTGCCGATATGCACAACTCCTTCATCATCACCTTCCATGCCGTGCAACATGCAATTCATCAACGCGAGCCGCCTTGTGCTCGACACCAACTCCATGCCGAGAAACGCCTTGTTCCGCTGGAAGGTTTGCTGTTTGGCGTTGAGATTGTAGAGGTTGTCTGTGTGCGACTTGATATAAGCATCCGCTGCGATTAGGAAGCCCGCCGTACCTGCTGCCGGGTCCTGAATCGTCTCGCCATGTTGCGGCTTGATGAGGTGAATGATGCTATCGATCAAGGGGCGCGGCGTGAAGTATTGCCCGGCACCTGACTTCGTTTCGCTGGCGTTCTTTTGCAACAAACCTTCGTATAAGTCGCCTAGCCCATCCCTCTTCGCCGAGAACCAGTCGATACCATCGAGGTTCTTTACAAGTTGCTCAAGGTGGCGCGGCTCTTTTAGGCTTGTTTGGGCGTCAGCATAGATCGCAGCGATTAGGGGATCGGTGCTTTGGCTCAGCGACAATAACGTTGCCCGATAATGGTTCAACAGATTTAAGCCGCTCTTATCAGTCAGGTCCGTCCAGCGCGAGCCTTCAGGCAACTTGTGCTTACTGAGCACACCACTTTGGGCGTTTTCGTGCTCCATCTTGATGAACAGTAGCAAGACCAGCTCGGCCACATACTCCGAGTAGTTGATGCCATCGTCGCGCAGCACGTCGCAAAGGTTCCACAGCTTCTGGACGATTTCGTTATTGCTCATGGGGCCTGATTCTGAATGGGTTGGCAGGCCGTAAATCGGGGAAATCCGTGACGGCCTGCGAAGATTTTGGACTAAATTATGCCACCTGCGGCCACAATGTCCCCGCGAGTTCTTGAAGCACCGTATCCAGCTTGCCGCCTAGCATCTTGTTGAGCTGCTTCGCGCCGCCATCATTAGCGAATGTGCTGTTTACGAACTGCTGATCGACGACAACCTCGTGAGCGAGTTGCTTGGCTAACCGGCCCAGCCATGTACGCTGCACCTGTGTCCAGTTCGTAAGCTTATAGATGCCATCCATGGCATGAGCAACACGCTGATCGAATGAAATGAGAGCCTCGCCAAGCGCTGCCTGCCGGATATAGCCTACGATGCTCGCGGCGATCTCTTGGTTGGTCTGCTGCCGCCAAGCGCTCTTGATTCGCGCCTCCGTAAAGCCATGCTGATCGAGCAGCATGCGGACTTCTTTCAGCTCTGCACGCGTCAAGTCCTTCGGGCGATTCACGACAACCGACAACGCAGCCGACTGGTTGATTTGCTCGCGGATGAAGTGGTTGAAGCCATCAAGGTAATCTTTCGGGCGTCCGTAATCGCCGTAACTCTGCTCACGAGACAGCAGCTCGTCCGCGTGTTCGGAGATGATCGGCATGTTGCCCGTGCCCACCAGTTGCTTCACCTCGGCGAGCTGTTCCAAGAGATGCATGTGCTCGCGCACGAAGTCTGCTGCGCCCGCTGGACCTAACGAATGCAGGTGCTCGTGGAGCTTGCTCGGCGGCACACCCCAGGTTTGCTCAAGTTGTGCAAGGCGTTCCGTTAGTGCTGGCTTTTTCAACGCTTCGTGTGTCGCCTTCCGGAGCACACGCATCAGGCCTTGACTCAGGGCATCAAGGACCTCGTGAGCGTGCGTGCGATCAGACGCGCTACCCGGCGCATCGAAGCTAGCGGGGTCAGTAAGCTCGCCGATCAACTGCTCCATCGTGACGTTCGGGTCCTTCACCAGCGGCTTCATGGTCGATACGTCCTGAAGCGCGGCGTAGATGTCCACCGGGTCATAAATCTTGAAGACAGTCTTGCCAATCTCGTCGCATCGGCGGGTCGCACGCCCGATCATCTGCTCGTAGAGAATACGGGAGCGCACGCGGCGTAGGAACACGAGATGGGAGATGGTTGGCACATCGATACCAGTCGTGAGCAGGTCAACCGTGATGGCGATGCTGGGATACAGCTCGTTCTTGTAAAGGCGAATGAGCTGGTTGACTTTGTCCGACTGCCCCGTAATCTTCTTGACGGCAGCCTCGTTGTAGAGGTCGCCATATTCCTCTTTGAAGGCTTCGTTGAGAAGGCGCTTAACCATCTCAGCATGCATATCGGTCGCGCAGAAGATGAGGGTCTTCTCTTTGCCGAACGGGTCCAACTCCTTCGCCAGTTGAGCGCAAATCACCTTATTGAACTGTTCGCTAATAACACTCTTGTTGAAGGCTTCGACGCTGAAATTAACCTCGTCCTCTAGCTCCGACAGTTCTATCTCGCCCGTCGATGTGTTGATCGCCGTAACCGTCTCGCCCTTCTGGAAGTGGATGCCGTTTTTCGAAAGAAGAGTTTCGTATCGAACCGGCGGCTCGTGGTCGATCAGCCAGTCGTCGGCGACGGCCTCACGGTATGAATACGTGTAGACGGGCTTGCCGAAAATCTCTGTCGTATGCTTCGCGGGCGTGGCAGTGAGCGCGACCTTTACCGCGTCGAAGTAATCGAGCACCCGTCGATAGCTGGAGAGGTACTGACCTTGATCCCGTACAACTAGCTCGCCTTCGGTCATCTCTTGATCAAGCGTGTAGCCACGATGCGCTTCATCAATAATGATGCAATCGAACTCGTCAACGCCGGGTGGCGTATCGGACTGGAGGATGCGCCGCACCATCGCCTGAACCGTTGCGACCTGAACGCGCGTCTCGGCCTCGGCGGACATATCCCCTAGCTTCGCGATGTTGTAAATCTTCGAAAGCGGCTGATTCTGCTCAAGCAATGCTTCGTCGAACGTGTCCGTTGCCTGTTGCCCCAGCGCGGTGCGATCCACGAGGAAGAGTATTCGGCGGAATCGCTCCGCCTTCAGCATCCGATACATGAGGCCAATGATCGTTCGGGTCTTGCCCGTCCCTGTCGCCATCGCAACGAGGGCCTCGCGCTGGCCGCCAGCGAGCGCCAGCTCTACGGCTTGAATGGCCTTCACTTGGTAGTCACGAAGCTTCAGATAGTCGAAGCCTTCCTCCGCGAGCTTTGCTTCGGCGTCTTCCTTGCTCCGTTTCAGCCGATCTACTAGGCCATCCGGTTGATGGAAACCTGCTAGCGGATTGGAGAGATTCGAGGGTGCACGCACATCACGGAACCATGTGCCGCTTTGCTCCGCCAGTTGCTTGATGTAGGGGCGGCTGTTGCACGAGTACACGAACGGGACTTTAAATGAGCCGTTTTGCCCATCCGACCATGGCCCCGACTGCCCTGCCACTTGCCACGGTGCGATCAGGTCCGGCGTGAGCTTGAATCCACGCGAGTAACGCTCCGCCTGTTGGATCGTGTCTGCCACGCCCTTGCTTTGCTTCTTCGCCTCAACAATGGCAATGGGCATCATGCCTGCGAATAGCATGTAGTCGGCAGTACCGTCTAGAGTCGGCCATTCGGAGATGGCTTTATTCTTTCCCGGCTCCGGGCGTACGCCCTTTGCATATTTCAGCTCCACCGTATCTGCATCCCATCCCGCTTCCATCAACTGCTTGTCGATGAGAATGCGCGTCAAGTCCTCGGACCACACGAGTTGCTTTGTAGCCTTCTGCGTGCTGACCTTAGCCTGAGTTACCTGCTTTGCGTCGAGCTGGTCCTGAAGCGCTTTCAGTTGGGTATCGAAAGCTTGCTGCGCTTTTTTCAGCGCTGCTTCCTGCTCGAATGCTAGATCCTTGTACGTCTTCGCTTCTACGTCCATCTGCAACGCGAGCGTCTCGTACTCCTCCTTCTCTTGCGCTATGAGGTCGGCAAGTTGCTGGCTGCTTTCGAGCGTCTGCGAGGCGCTCTTTAGTTGCGCCTTGAGCACGTCAATCTCAACCTGGAGATCGCGCAGGGCTTTGCTGGGGTCTTCTGGTGGAACAAACGCACCGGGTTTGAACGCCGTACCCTGCTTGCCGAACGACTGCTCAAACCAAATCGCGAGGGCGCGGGCGACTTTCAGGCCGTCCATCGCCTCTTTGTGCTGCGTCTTAAACTCGTGGGTGGCCTTATTGCCTTCAACGCGAAGCGTATGGAACAGACCACGGATCGCTTTGTCGAGGCCAGCCTCCCGATCCAACCGGAAAAGCAGGTCCGCCTGCGTGGTTGTCTGGTCGAATTCGACGCCCAAGCGCGAGGCCAAGTCCTGCGCCATCGCCTCGCCAAACTGGCGAAGCTTGATGAGAGTCGTATTCGGGTCGCTGGCGAAGATTTTTTCGGCGGCAGTGCCGAGCTGTGCGAGAAGCGGCGAATGCTCGGCTAGAAAGCTGAAATTCCCAGTCTGGCTCACGGTCTATGGTCCGTCGTTATTGTCTGACGGACTTTACTGTAAACGGGGCGCAGGCGGGAATTCGCCGAGCATCCGATTGTGGTTCAGACGCCAAAGATGCCGCGCGCTACGATTGCATACGCCATCCCGTTACCGCGTAGCCGGATTACCTGCATCGCGAATCAGCAATGGCCTGCGACGTGAGCGCAACAAATTCGAGATTCCTCGGCAGTCTGTTCGTCTTTCTTACAGAACCGAAAGGCTGCGCCGCGTCAATCACCGTCCTCGCGTAATACCTCGCGGGCATGTGCTCGGGGTTTGTGCCGCTCATACATGGCGTCGATTTCGGGTAGGCGTCCGGCTTGCACTCCATCCACATAGTCGTTGAAGACGGCGAAAGCCGCGCGCACACGGTGAAGGGGCGCGCTGACGCGAGTAAGGGCGGCAATCGCGGCGGCAACCGGCGCGCCGCCCGGCAGGTCATCGAATTGACCGCGCTCGCACAGGTCACGGAACCGCCGCTCGATGGATTCGACCGCCGCTATCACATCTGCCGTCTCGTCGGGCGTGAGTTGCATACGACTAGCAACCTCCGCCGATATCCGGGCGAAGCCCGTCATGGTCGCTTCGAGCGCGCTTCGCGTCCCGCGCAGCAAAGCATGCCGCCGCAAAACTTCGGCGTCGCGGTCCATGTCAGGCACAAGTCCGAGAAGCCAATCGACCGACACTGAGTACACCCGCGCGGCCTGCGCGACAAACTTGAAATCTTTTGGTATCGGGCGCTCGCCGGACTCGATTAAGGAAAGTTGCGTGCTGTTGGCGTATCCGAACAATTGCGCGGCTTCGACCGCGAGCAGGCCATTGGCTACGCGGGCCTGAATGAGTCTGTATCGCAAGTCTTCCAGTTCGGCGGGCGCAGTGAAGCTGCGCTTGAATCGCGTGAGCACCTTTTCAACGAGAGGGCCGCCCTCATCCACGGGTTCACGCTTCGCGGGCACGACACGCTCTTTGGTCAGGTCAACAACTTTAAAGCCAGCGCGCGGCACGTGGTAATCACTCATTTTTTTCTCCCAGCAAGCAATACGCGTGCGACGTTTTCAAGGCGGGCAGCGACACGTTCAAGGCGCTCGGACTGCGTCGGTTTGGCGGCGGTGCGAGGTGTATCTCTCCAGCGTTCGACCGACGAGCGGTGATGAATCGCGCTCGGCGAAACACCGTAGCGTTTTGCAAGCTGCTTGGCGGTCGAGCCCGCGCGATACTCGGCTTCGATTTGAAACCACGCTTCGGGCGATAGTCGGATTGCCATGCGGTTCCCCTGCGGTGGTCAGAGGCCGAACGACGACGAAATGTCGCCACCCAGTACCACTGGGTCGAAGAAGGGCGCGGTCCGTACAAACGCGTTGATTCGCTCAAGGCGCGCTCGCTTGTCGTCAATCGCGGCCTGCCACTCTTCGAGGTCTGAACGCGTCGGAACCGGCTCGACGGCGTCGATAGTTCGCTGGTCGAGTCCAGCGTCCGCGAGCTTTACGCGATAGTCATCGCGCGCCTTATCGAAACCGCGAACGTGTTTTTCGAGTTCGACAATCGTGCCCGGTAGCTCCAAGCGCTCGCTGAGAATTCTCGGCAACGCGTGGGCGACGGACGCCCGCGCAGCCTTCGCAGCCGCTTCAAGGGCTTCGTTGTCGGCGAACGCTTCCTCGACCTGTTGCTGAAGCTCGACGGCGGTCTCGTTCAGCAGCGTGGCGGGCGATGCGCCATCGCACTGCGCGCGCACTACCGCGTCGAGAATCAGCCCGAGCCGCTCAACCCTCGCGAGCGTGGCGTGAGCGGTCTTCACGCGGACCACCGCAGCCCGAACGGCAGGGTCCGCGAGCGCGCGAAGGAAGTCGCCCTTGAGCGTCATGTCCGCATCGGCGGCAAGAGTGGCAGCAATCATGTTCATAGTGGAAAGCCTTCGATTGTGTTGGAGAAGGCTTCAATGCTCGCACCCGGCACGCGTGATACGGCGGGGCGTTTTCCAACGATTGCAAGCAAAACGGCAAACCGATGTTGTTGCGCCCGACGGGCCGAACGTGGCACGCGCACGCACGCGCTCCGTGTCGGAAAATTCGGCCCTTCGATTCGCACTGAATCGCCCAATAGCCTCACCGCACAAGGCTTTCGCGGGATTTTCATGAGCATTAAAAATGTGCTCGTATCAAGCCGTTCGCCGGATGAATTCGGGCAGCGTGCACGCGGATTGGCTGCGACCATTTGTATTTTGGGCGACAAGCTCGCGGGCGCTTCGTAGGCGTAGAATTAGTTATCCCCGCAGCCCGCCAACGAGCGGGCTTTTGCACATTCAGAATCCGAAACGCGAGGTGCGATATGGCAAGCAGAGCGAGGCGGCGCGCGGACCGGGCGCGACTCCGGCACAAGCGAGCGAAATGGTGGGGCCGGTATCTTGTCGATGCGACTGAGCGCGGCAAGGTCATCGACACGCCAACGCCGTGCAGTTGCCCGATGTGCGGCAACCCCCGGCAATACTCCGGTGAGCGCACGGTTGGCGAGCGACGCTGGTTTCAGCAAGTCGAAGACGAGTGAGCGCACCAACGCCGAACTGCGCGTGCCATTGCCCATTGCGCCACCCGGTGCCATCGGTCCACGAGCCGGGCCGTGAACTGCGGCGAGAGTTGCGCGACGATCACATAGCTATCGCGCTCGCCGAACCGTGCGCGCGCGGTGAGAATGGCGTCGTCGCGCTGCGCCGCGTGGGATTCGAAGATTTCTTGGGCACGTTCTTCGGAAAGCGGTTTCAACCCGAGCTTCTCGCAAATGGCGCGCATTTGGGCGACGCGCTTCGCGAACCTCGGCGTCATTTTGCGATGGTCAGTCATGTGGCCCGCCGTCGATGAGCTTCCGCGCGGCGGTGCGAACATCGTGATTGGCGGCAAGGCACTTTGCCACATCGGCAGGCTTGCCGGTCGGTGCGTCGCGGTGTGCCCGCGTGCGCTGCTCGACGGCATGCAAGACGGCCCGCGCATGCCGAAGGCGGCGTAGGTCTGCCGCCATTCCGGGCGGCGGTTTGCGGTTGTTCTCTTTCATCGTTTTTCCTAATATAGTTAGTTATCCTAATTCAGTGAATCACCTAGCTGCGTTTAAACGGCCTGTACCGGCCTCGCCGCGACCCGGATGACGTTCGCGTATTGCCGGGGTGTCACAAAGCCAGCAGCGAGCCGATTTATGGCCTTGCCGCGCCGCCGTTCAATCAAATCCTCTGTGTCGGCGCTTCGGTTCCGGCTTCACACCAAATGTCACCCCGTGCGCCAAATCCTCGAAGCGCTGCTGCTCGCCGATGAATGCGACGCCAACAGTTCCGGTTTCGCCTTGGCGCTGCTTGGCGATGATGACCTCGCACTTGCCACGGTCCATCGTGTCCGGGTTGTACACTTCGTCGCGGTACAGAAAAATAATTGTGTCGGCGTCGGCTTCGATGCTCCCGGAATCTTTCAGGTCGCTCATCATCGGGCGCTTGTTCGGGCGCTGCTCGACGCCACGGTTCAACTGTGAAAGCAGGACGATTGGTATGTCCAATTCCTTCGCCAAGATTTTCAGGCCCCGCGTGACGGTCGCAATCCTCAGGTCGTGCCGCTCCTCATCGCCGAGCCTCATCAAGCCGAGGTAATCGATGGTCAATAGCGACAGGCCGTGTTTGCGCTTGATTGCACGAGCCTTGCTGCGAATGTCGAGGAGCGACATGTCGGCCTGAAAGTCGATGAAAAGTCCCATCGCATTGATTTTCTGCGCGGCCAAAGTGACGCGGGCCCAGTCTTCGTTGCACATGCCGCCGACGTTGCGCAACGTGTTCATCGATATGCGCCCCTGAGCCGCAACGAGACGCTGCTGAAGTTGGACGTTCGGCATTTCCAGCGATAGAAAGAGGGCTTGCCCTTGTGATGCCGCATGGGCCGACACAGCGAGCGAGAAGGCGGTCTTGCCCATTGCCGGGCGCGCGGCGACTACAACGAGGTCACCGGGATTGAGGCCACCGCCGAGCTTGCGGTCAAGGTCAGCGAGCCCGGTCGGATGCGCCCAGACCAGCCCCGCTTCCTGCGCCTGCATGTGCTCCAGATAGTCAACGAGCAGTTGACCGACCTTGACCGGCTCCGACTTGACGGTCGCCGTCCCAAGCGCCTCCAGCTTCGATGCGGCACGGTCTATCAGCGTCGATGCATCGTCGGGCGTTGAGCCAATGGAATCCTGTATCTCGGCGGCTACCGTCAGCAATCCGCGTTTCTGCGCCCGGTCCCGAACGATTTCCGCATAGCGGCGGATATTGGCCGCGCTCGGCGTGTTTTGCGCCAGTGCGTTCAGGTATGCAAGCCCGCCGACTTGCTGCGCTTTGCCCCCAGCTTGCAAGCGCTCGAATACGGTCAAGACGTCCGCGCCGCCGCCAGCAATCATCGCCGTGACCTGTTCAAAAATCGTACGATGGTCGGCGCGGTAAAAGTGCTCGGCGCGCAGATCGCCGATGCGGTCAACGGCATCGTTATCGAGCAGCAGGCCACCGATAACGCTTTGCTCTGCCTCCACGGAGTACAGGGTAGAGCGCTTCGTGTCGTGTTCGCTCATGCCGCCTCCGCGTCGTGAAAGCGGCCTTCACGAATTTTTGCGAAATTTTCTGCCTTGCAAATCCAGTCCAGCCCCGGTGTAAACGGTTTGCGGTCTCCCGAAGTGGCCTTGCCGGTCAGAAACGGCGACGCGGAAATGTAGGTGAAAAACCGCCTCCACTATTCGATGCTCTGGCGCTTCCCGTCTTCGTTCCAACGGGCGCGAAGGTGCGCCGCGCGAGCGGGCGTCCAGTCGCGAATAGCCGGGCTGGCAGGCAAAAGTTCGTGGTACACCGCGATGATTTCCTGATGCGGGCAGTCCGGTTTCTTCGCTTTCGGTTTCTCCGTGGAATGGTCGTCGGCATCGCTGACGACAACCAACACGTCAGTGTTGGTTATAGGTTCTTCCTCTCCCTTCGACTCCCCTCGACTCCCTTCCGTAAGCGAACAGTCCCCGAACGCTCCGCTAACGTTCGCCGGTTGTTCGTCTAGTGCTCGGCGAACATCTGACGAACACTCATCCAAAGTTGCTTCGATGGGCGGTGCCGGAATGTTGACCATACGGTTCGCGCGGCGCTTTGCGGCAGCAGCCGGAACAGACCCGTCAGGGCGCGGATGCTTGAACGTCGGTTGGTCGATTTTTTGGTGATGCCAGCCAGTCACCTGCCAATACGATTCGTTGTCGATGGCATATTCCGTCAGCAAACCGACGCGCTCCAGTTCGGCAATCAGTCCACGAACGTCTGAAACCGAAACGTCGTCAGCCGGGAAAACCTCAGCCTTCAGGCGCTTCTCGCTCGCCGGATGAATGCCAGCGTCATCGCAAAAATTCCACAGGCCGATGAACAGCAGTCGGGCCGGAATCGACAGGTCCATAACTTGCGCCGAGGTCCAAAACTCAGGTTTGATTGAGCGAATACGCGCCATTTCAGACCTTCTGCAAAAGGCCAAGCAAGCCCGTGCACACCGCATGTGCAATGGCCCGCTTGGCATCCGGGCTAGGCGCGAAGTGAATCGAATTGGCAATTTCGTGCACAAGCGCGAAATCGACCGGCAGCGTGGCTTCGGGAGCCTTGCTGGGCTCATTGTGTGCGCACAGCGGGCAGTTGCGCACGGCAGTTTCGAGGCGGCGCAGCGCGTTGCGCTCGGCGGCGCGGGCCTTTTGAAGGGCGGCGTATGCCTTGCGCGTCGCGCGGTGAAAGGCGGGGTCGTCAATGTCGATGCGGTCAAGGAAGTGGCGCATCCGAAAGCGGGAGCAGCTAGCCTTGTATTTTTCACCGACAGCGAGGCGATCCGCTTTCAAGCGGAAAAACTCTTTGGCACGTTGCGCGACCAGTTCGACGGTCCACGCCGGGCGCGCGGCGGCATTCGGGATTTTTTTTGCGGCCATTATTTCGCGCCCCCTTCAAGGAGAGCATGAAGGTCAGACACGCGCCATGCCAAGCGGCCATTGATACGGACAGGGCGGATGGGGCCGTTTTCGAGGCACGCCCATTTGCGCAGCGTTTGCGGCTTGCGATTGATTGCGGCGGCGGCTTCGTCCGTAGGCAGGACTTCGGGAAGGGAAGCGCGGTTCAGCAGGTTTTGAAGGTTCATTGTCAACGCTCAATTCCGCCTAGTCCGGCGAAGCTCAAAGCGCTGATAACGTGCCGATATTCGCTATCAACGCCTCGACGCTTCGCCGTGTTCGGCCTTGTGTCTCGGCGTTGATACTTTGGAGTGGGGTGTTAGTGGGGACGCAAGAGTGGTGATGTAGGGTATTTTTCCCCTACTTGCCCGAGTATGCGTCATGGTCGGCCATGCGGATTCTGCCAGCGGCTACGGCATACTTCCACGCATCCAGAAACGGGTCGTCGCCAACCCCAAATAGGTCGGCGTAGTGCGCCTTGCACCTCACCTGAATGGCCTTCTTCCCTCCCTTCGGGACGCGCAAGC
The DNA here is from genome assembly GCF_018449515.1 of Caballeronia sp. dw_19. Lineage (GTDB taxonomy): Bacteria > Pseudomonadota > Gammaproteobacteria > Burkholderiales > Burkholderiaceae > Caballeronia. The sequence continues at coordinate 238,534 of NZ_JAAVUQ010000007.1, forward strand.
GCGGATACTTCAATCCATTCGCCTCTGTCTCTATCGCTCGAATCTGCTTCTCACGCTTCGACAGACCGCCATCAGCAGGTGGCGCGTTGGCGACGGGCGGTGCGGGTTCATCGTCCGGTTCGCGTGCGGCGTCAACATCGGGCGGCGGCACGACGGTGCAAGACGCGGCATCGCGCGACTCACCTGTGGCTTTTGGCGCTGGTGGTGCGTCTCGGTTTTCCCACAAATCGAGCCAACAGGGCTTGATGTTTTTTACCATTGCCCACGCGACAAAATACTTCGGCGGATAGCAGAGTTCGGTATGGTTGCCGCGTGCCCAGTGCGCACGTATCAACCTCAGCCTCTTTCCGGCTCCAATCAAAAGTCGTTCGTAGCGGTCATGGAAGCGAACGTTACAGTCCCAATCCAAGAGCCCGCCTGCGACAACTACGGGCGATTCGACAATTCCATAGCGTGGCGACACCCGTTCCCCGTCAACTATTTCCGCCCCGTGCGGGAAAACGTTCGCGAGCAACAAATGCGCTTCGTGAGGCGACCAGTAGTCGTACTGGAACCATTCGCGCATATGGTCGTGCCAATGTGGATGACACACGCTCGACTCGGCATTGCTTGGAATTGCATTCATAGCGCCCCCGCGCTCCCTCGTAAAGGACCCGGGCCAGTGCGGCAGGGTTTCCGCACGTTTCGGGAGCTACCCTAGGCCCGGCAAACCGGCTATCAGGTCGTGCCGCTGATGGTACACTCGGTCACAGCACGACGAAGCTCTGCCAAGCCAGCGTGCAGTTCGTTTTTGATGGTGCTGTCTTCCAGCGTTTGAACAATCGAATCGAAAATCCCGGCCGAGGTGGAGTCAAATGGGTCGCCCATCTCATCGACGGCGCTAGCTCGGGACGAACCGCCGCGCGCGACAGAATCGGCGATGTGCATCTGCTGATCGATAAGTGCGAGTCGGCTATCGATCCAATCGAAAAGCTCTTCGATTGACGCCCCCCGAAGGCCGAGTCGTTCGGCCAAATCCGATAAGTGGTTGGTACGTCCGTGCAGCGTGGCGTTAGAATTTATTTCAGCCATGTTTCCAGTTCCTTTAATAGCCTTGATTTGTGGTTAGGCGGCACGGGTGTTCGCGCACTCGCGCCGCCGCTTTTGCCTGATTCGTCAGGCGGCGTTTGCAACCCTTAAACCGGGTTTTCTTGGTCTGGCACGAACTCAACACCAGCCTGTTCGAGTACCCAACCTTCAATCTTGTCGTGCCACATACGCAATAAGTCAATCGGACGTATTTTGTAATGACGCTCGGCTGTTGCGGATGGCCGGTGACCCATGACTTGCGCGACCACGCCGGTAGGAACCTCCACCCATTCACTTAGCGATGAGAACGACCGGCGCAGGCCGTGCGGAGTCACAGGCGCGATTCCCGCCGCTTCGCAGACGCGATGCAAAGCACGATTTGGCGCGGCCAGCCTCCCTTCAGCAGCGCTGGAGCTTGAAAATACCCACTGAGACGGCTTCCACGTTTTTCCATCGCTTTCAAGCTTTCTGAGTTGCCGCACGCTGGGCGGCGTTTCGTTGAGCCGCTTCAATTCCAGCAACCTCGAATGCAGGTATGGGGTCAGGGGGATTACGCGGCCAGCCTCCTTTTCAACCTTGTCAGCAAGGTGCAGGGCGCGCCAACGAAAATCCACGTCATCCCATCGAAGCCCCGCCAGTTCTTCCCGACGTGCGCCAGTGAGCAGCAGGCCGATCAGGTATGTTTCCATGGTTGGATTGTCGAGTTGATTGACGGCGTTGAACCAGCCGCGCAATTGCTCGCGCTGAATCACGTCGGTCTTAGCGGCGCTTGTTGGGAGCGCGTCTTTGGAAATTCGGGTCGATATCGCCTGCGGATCAACTAACCCGCGATACTCGGGTTTGGATTCGAGCCATGACGCAAAGATGCGCAGTAGATTAAAGGCGAGGCGGGCACGGGCCGGGCGTTTCGCGGCTTCGCTTTCGAGCCAGTCGCTTATCAGATCCGCATTGAGGTCAGCCATCTTCAGCCGCATGAGCGCTGCAAGTGGCCCCGGCTCAGTCAGGCCCTTGCCGCGCCGCTTCGCCGCGCCGCCAAGGCTCGAAAGGTCTACGTGATCCCTGTAGTGGAGCACACTCCACTTTGGGCGGCGTGCTTCGAGATAGATGGCCCATGCTTCGCTGATAGTCGCAGTTTGACGGCGCGCTTCTAACTTACGGGCCTCATGGGCGGCGCGTTGCTCGGCCCTTTGTTCGCGCGGGTCAATTCCACCATTGACGAGGGTTTGCAGGCGACGCGCCTCATCCTGCGCCGCGTCAATACCCCAGCTTTTCACGTCGCCGATTGTCAGGCGCAGGGTCCTGTCATGAATCGTGCCTTGGAAAATATAAGACTTAGCTCCGCTTGCCGTCGCACGCAGGCCTAATCCGGGCGATTTTGCGTCCCAAAAGAACGCTTGTGACTTGCCCGCCGGGCAGGCGAACTCTTCGACTCGGCGCGCAGTGAAATTAATTTTTGCCACCCCATCCTCCCAAAATGCCTATTTTCCATGTAACGGCCATGTAAGAGAATTATGTGGCAATCGATAAACGTAGGTAAATTGTAATATTTAAATTGTGAGCGCATACTATTGATTTGCATAGGTTTTCATGGAATTTATGGATATACGTCAACACCGATAAATGCCGTCATGACAGGATTGTGATTCCTGTTGTCGTGGGTTCGAGCCCCATCAGCCACCCCAAAAGATTCAATGACTTAGCGGGTTTTTCGGCTGCTCAGTTACAGGTTTTGGAAGATGAAGTTCCAATCTCTGGAAGGTGATTTAAAAAAGCCCACTTAGCGTGGGCTTTTTTGCGTCTTTTAGAAAGGCTGTTTAATGGCTCGTTTGCCGGCAATCTGTGATCGATGTGGCACGATCTTTCCTTCCGGGTATGGCTTGGGGAACGGCACATCAGGGGTGATGTTCGAAGGCAACAAGTCCGGCCCCTGCCCGGAATGCGGCGCAATGGGAACGGTGCCGGATGGTATTTAGGGCGTGATCGACGGGTTGATCAAGTTCGCGCGTGCTGGCGAACTCCCCGGTGATCGTCTCGCTATGTTGGGCGAGATGGCCATCACCGCGAAAGCCGAGGGATGGTCGTCTGATCAGTTCAGAGCGGAAGCGGAGAAGCGAGAACCGGGGTCCGCTGGGTTGCTGGCGTGTATGCCCTCGAACAAGGTCGAGTGGTTCACGTTCATCGGCCTGTTGATCATGGCGCTGCAGTTGATGTAGGCGAGTTCCGGCTACACGCTAAAGGACCTGCTCCAGCCGGCTCCGGAGCCGGTGCCCGGCCCGGTAGCTGCGGTGACTAGGCAGGTCACCGATAGCACGCCGAAGGTAGCGCCAAGCCGGATCGCGCCAAAACCCAAGGCGGCCGGTAGGCATAAGATTGGTCGGAACGATCCTTGCCATTGTGGCAATGGGATTAAATACAAGCGCTGCCACGGCGCCTTGAACTGACGGCTATCGCGTCGCGCGCACCTTCCGCTTGCGCCGTCGGTCATAAACCTTGTTGACCATCCGTTTGTCCGCGTGTCCCGTTGCGTCGGTGATCTGCTCATCACCTTCTTCCTGGCGATCCGTTACCGCGGTCGGCCTCATGTCGGCCAGCGTGAACCGTTCGAAAGTGATCTTCCGCTCAGCCGCGACCTTCTCGCAAAACTCCATCAACTGGGTCCAACTCGTGTTCCACCCGCCGCGTGTGTAAACCTGACCGGCGGTGTTGCCGAATACATAGACACTCGGTCGCGCTGCGGCGACAGCGCTTCATCGATCATGGCTTCAAGTTCCAGCCACCTGAGAATGGACTTGAACCGCTGCGGCTGGCCGGCCTTGCGCTTACCGACCGGGATCTTGATCTCTTCAACAGCGATCGAATGACGCTTCAGCTCACGCATCTCCATGGGCCAGACTGACTGTCAGGTATGCAGCCGGTACGCACAGTGCCAGATAAGCCGCGACGGAATTACCTTCGCGCGCCGACTGTCCCGACAGAAAGCGAGACGCCCCCTTGACAGCCGGCTTCGGCAGAATCGTATGATCCGGTCTTCAGGCGTGATGTATCTGCGCCCGCACCATCTGATCTCGATTACCTACCCTATGGAGCCTCAATAGTCCAGCGCATCGTGCTCGCCTTATCAGCACCTGCGAGCACGGCCACCCTTTTCCAAGCCTATAGTCAGCTTGATAAAACCTATAAATAACCTATAATAATTGTTTTGAACGCTATCAATTGGACTCTGAAAGCCGCCAAGCGACTTCGAAAACTGGATCGGCAACATCAGGTGGCGATACGTGATGGGGTAAATACATTGGAAACCATGCCTGACTGCCAGAACGTAAAGTCACTCATGAACCACGAACACGGCTACAGGTTGCGGGTGGGCAACTACCGAATCCTGTTCAATTGGGACGGCGCTATCAGGATCGTCGATATAGAAGACATAAGGAAGCGCGATGAACGCACGTACTAACATCCAAGTCATCAATGGGCCGGACGGAAAACCGGCTTTTGTGGTTATCCCATACGCCGAGTATGTCCAGAAGCACCGTGAGGAGACCGGCCTGATTCCCCACGATGTAGTAAGCCGCACTGTTGATGGGGCATCGCCCGTGCGTGCGTGGCGCGAACATTTAAACCTGACACAAGCAGACATGGCAATCCGGCTCGGTATCAGCCAGCCTGCGTATTCAGAACAGGAGAGCGGTCAATTGCGCTTGCGCAAGGCCACGAAGGAAAAAATTGCGGCCTCCCTCGGAATCACGCTCGAACAGTTGGATTTCTAAGCGGAGGTCCCAACCATTCTTTTGCGAAGGACCCGCAAAAAACGAATCTTCCGCACGCTCCGGTGTCACAAAACCAAACGGCCGCGCTACCCGTTTCCATGAATACGTCGCCGCCGCGGAGAAACCCATGAAATCCTGTGCGATTAAAACGCTCCCCGGCACCATCGTCGCCCTCGTCTTCGTGACGGCCGTGCTCGGCATCGGATTGGAAACAAACGCGGAGGCCCAGACCGCGGCGCCGGCCGATTCTGCTTCAATGGTTAAACCGCCAGTTACGCCCAGCGCTCCGAATGCGACAATCCCGCGTGCGGCTAATCCAGACAACATGCCAACGAAGCGCCCCGCTCTGCCGCCCAACAGCAATCGCATGCTGCGCAACAACCCAGCCAGCGACGCGATCGCGAAATAGCATAGGCGGGCGCAGCATATTCGCGGAATCCGGATAACAACCGTCGCGGCAAATCATGCCGCGACGGCGCGCACCAGCCGCGAAATCCGCTCGCGCCATTTATTCACCGCCCATTCGCCCTCGCCTTCCAAGCGCTCACGACACGTCACACTGCAGATCTGACGCAAGGAACGCATCCACGCCATAGGGCATTAGCTCCCCGCACAAATTAACTACTCAACAACTCCAGCAAAGCCAAACCCAAGCAACATCGCGCCGAAACCGCAACCCGATCAGCGCATTAGCCGGTACCCCGTTGCATCGACCGCAAAGCCCCGCCCGATTGCACCATAACGCGGCATGTCCGACCCTATAATGACGCCACTTCAAAATATCGACGCAGCTGCGGCTCGCGTCACAAGCGGTGGTTTTCCATGCAAAAAGTCATTTTGCCGTTCGTCGCGGGTTTTCTGGCCGCGCTGTTTTTCCGTGAAGCCACTATCGCGTTGTTGCATGCAGCCGGCGTGGTCGATCCAGCTGGTTATTCCACCGCGCCATTCCTGCCGCTGGGGATCCCCGAGTTCATCGTCAACGCGCTATGGAGCGCAGTTTTCGGCATCCTGATGGCGTGGCTGCTGCGTGTCGCACCCGACCGCACTGCGCCGTGGATCGGCGCGCTGGTGTTCGGCGGCGTCGTGCTGACGGCCGCGAGCGTGTTCGTGGTCGATCCGTTGCGCGGCATCTGGCCGAGCGGCAACATGCTGCCCCGCCTCGCGCTCGGTTTTGCATCGAATGCCATGTGGGGCTGGGGCGCGCTCGTCTTCATGCGCGCCTTCACGGCGGGCAGCGACGCGGACTAATCTGCCAGCGCGGCCAGCGGATGGTCGCGCTCAGCCCACGGACTGTCGTACATCTGCAAGACCGCATCGCGCGTCACATCTTCCATACGCGCCACTTTCCACACCGGCTGGTTGTCCTTGTCGACAATGCGTGCCCGGATGCCTTCCATCACATCGCCATGATCGAACGTCGCGCGCGTGAGCCCGAGGTCGCGCCTCAACGTCTCGGCCATGCTCGACGTTTTGGCCCGGTCAATCAATTCCAGCGATACATCGACAGATAACGGCGAACGCTCACGCAACTCAGCCGCCGTGCGCGCAGCCCAATCGCGTTCCTCACCGGCCGTCTCACTGCCCGCCTCACCGCCCGTTAAGCTTTCCAGCGACTTCAGGCAGGCCGCGCCGTTGCCCGTAGCAAAATGCTTATCGATAAAACCACGCTCCGCCGCAAGCGCGCTCGCCTTCCCCGCATTCGGGCTTGCCTGCGTTTCGATAAACCGCACCACCTCCGCGCCGCTAGCGAACGGTTTCTCCTTCAGCGTATCGATAAGCGCGGGCAGCGCATCGTCTTCCATGTAAGCGTCGGCGAGGCCGGCGTAGAGCGCATCGGCGGCATCGATTGTCGCGCCCGTCGCCGCGAGATAACGCCCGATCGCACCCGGCGTGCGCGCGAGGAACCAGCTCACGCCCACGTCCGGAAACAAGCCGATACGCGTTTCGGGCATCGCCATCTTCGTCGAGCCGGTGACCACCCGCACGCCGCCCGTATACCGCGCACCTTGCGAAATGCCCATTCCGCCGCCCATTACCACGCCGTTCAACAACGCGATATACGGCTTCGGATAGGTGAAAATCGCGTGATTCAGGCGGTATTCATCGGTGAAAAATTCTTCGATGACCGCATGTTCGCCCGCCTTCGCCGATTGATATAAAAACCGGATATCGCCGCCCGCACAGAACGCGCGCGGATGCGGGCTGTAGATAACCACTGCGTGCACCAGAGGGTCGTCGCGCCAGGCGTTCAGCGCGCGATGAATGGCGTGCAGCATGGGCGTGGACAGCGCGTTCAACGCCTTCGGACGATTCAGCGCAATGAAGCCAATACCCTGCGCGCGTTCGATACGAATTTCATCGATGGATTCAGTCATATGCAATGCAGGTTTCTATTCGTGTGAGTGGAAATGGCGCTGAAATTGGAGCTGGAAAGCATGTCAGCCGGCGCTTGCGGATGGCCGTCGACGAGCAGGTTTCTTCTTGATGACAGTGGGCAAATACAGGTCCAACATTTCATCGATAAGCGTATCCGGCGGCGCGGTGAAAACTGTCTGTGCCGTCAGGCTCAACGACACGATACCGTGCAACGCCGCCCACAACGTCTCGGCCCGGACCGCAGGGTCATGAACCAGCGCCAGCGTCCGAGTCAGCATAGAAAGCACCGTCTCGCCGGCCGATGCCACATCGTTAAAAGCGGCGGCGGTATAAGCGGGATTTTGCATGAAAATCAGCCGATACACCTCGGGATGCGTCAGCCCGAACGTGACGTACGCATGCGCCATGGCTTTCAGCCGTTCAACCGGCTCCGCCACGTCATCATGCGCGTGCATGGACTCGAGCAACTGCACGTGACCCTCGACGCAAAGCGCGTGGGCAATGGCATCGCGGCCGGCAAAGTGGAGATAAAGCGAGGCAGGCGAATATCCGACAACCCCTGCGATCTTGCGCATCGACAACGCGTCAAAACCTTCACGCACGACGATCACGCGCGCCGCATCCAGGATCTGGATGCGCAGTAAGGGCTGATTTGAAAGATGTTGTTTTGAGCCTGCCATCCCGCGCATTTTCCGGATGACACCGGCCAAGTCAATGCAAAACTGAACAGCATTGAATGTAACCGCCTCGTTAAATGCCCGCTATCAGCTCCCCATTCCCGGCGGAAAATGACCACTCTTCAATAACACGGGCCCACCATTATTGATGTGCAGATGCTCCCTCGCAACCGCTTCAATCCTCGGGCGCGCAGCATCGAATGCGCGTATCCAGCCGGTGCTGTCGCAGCTCTCCACGCCAAAATGATCCTCCAGCGCCTCGACCGAGATCGCACACGGCACGCGCTCGCCATCGACCAGCGCGGCAAATACCACGGTCAGATTCGCGTCGCGGTACGCCGGCGCATCGGCGGGAAAAAGGATGTTCATGGCGGCCTCGAATGGCAAGGAAATGGGGGTAACGCACGATCCTACCCGCGGCGCCTCGATCCGGTCTACCCGGCTTCTTCCATGCTGAGCCGGACCAGCTCGGCGGGTACATCGACAATCAGCAGCGACACCGCGCCCGGGTCGGCGTAATCGAACTTCAGGTGCCGGCTCATGTCCCTCACCCGTTCGCAAAATTGCTGCTGTACCGGCTCGGTGACCAGATCGAAAAGGCTCAATGCTTCCGTCTCGAAGCGGTAATGCACGCCCCACGCAATATTGCCCGGATGACTTGCCATGCCGCTCGTACGCCAGCTCACGAACAGGCACGGTTTCTGATCAGTGCCGATCTCGCTGATATCCGCGCCGCTCGGGAACAAATCGAGCAGCGCCTCGGCAACGCAGCGCATCGCCGGGTGACGGATATTGAGCGTGCGCATCAGGTATTTTGCAGCAATCTGTCAATATAGGCGCGCGCCGCCTGCTCCACATTGGCGAGCGCTTCGTCCTCGCTGGCAAAGCGCTGCTCTGCGCCGACCTCGACCAGTGCCTCGAAGCGGCGGACGTTGTCCGGACCGCCCTGGGCAACGTTGACCGTACCCACGTAGATGGGCGCGCTCGGTTCTCCGCCTGCCTGATCGCGCGTTTGGGTAAGCCGCGCCGCCGCACTGATGTAATACCCGCGATACGGGCCGCTAACGCGTTCTGCCATGTTTTCCCTCTCAAATGTTTTATAAGTGCCGCGTGTTGCCCGCGTCTCTGTAAGGTTTGAATGTCGGCAATTAGTTCTCGGCCGTTGCAACCTGTTGCATTTTCTTCCGGCACTTCGGGCAACCCGGTGCGTCCGACGGTGGTTAGCTTGAAAAGCGTAATGCAACGCGCGCGCCAGCGGCCTGGCTGGAGGGAGCATTTATCGAAGTGATTTGATTTAGGTCAAAAAGCCTGCTTTTTCCTACGCTCACCAGCGTATGGGAAAATACAGGCACGAACATGTTTGGAAACACGTTGGAGAGGCGGGTCGGAGAGCACGGTCCGTGCGTTCCGCTCTATCTTCTACGGCGTTATCCGGCGTTTGCCACTCGAGGAACACAATGAAGCAATTTGCACGGCGCTTGCCGATCCCTTCCCCGTTTCGCATGGCGCGGGTTCTACAGGCCACCGGCCTAACCATCGCGGCCTCGGCTGTTTTAAGCCTGGGCGGATGTGCATCGTCGACCGACGCATCGCTGATCCATCTCCCCGACGGCCAGAGCGGTTACGCCATCAACTGCAGCGGCGCCGATGCGAGCACGACATGGGCGAGTTGTTACGTCCTGGCCGGCGATAAATGCGGCGCGACCGGCTACACGATCGTATCGAAGGACAACGAGGAAGGCGGACCGTCGGGCGGCAGCATCACCAACGTGGTATCGGCGAATGTCAAGAACCGCTCGATGGTCATACGGTGTAACTAGAGCCCACCTGCCCTCCTGCAAACACTAGTGCGGGCTGACCTTCGAAAACACGTTCAGTACAATCACGCCCGACACGATCAGGCCCATGCCGAGCACAGCGGGCAGATCAGGGATCTGCTTGAATAACAGCGCCGCGACCAGTGTGATCAGCACGATGCCGGCGCCTGACCACACGGCATAAACAATGCCGACCGGTAGCGACTTCAGCGTGAGCGAGAGCAGGTAAAACGAGATGCCGTAGCCGATCACCACGATGACCGCCGGCACCAAACGCGAGAATCCTTCCGATGCCCGCAAGGCCGATGTCGCCACGACTTCAGCAACAATAGCGACCGCGAGCAACGCATAAGCGGAAGAGCGCATGGGTTACGCCTTGTCCGATGCAAACGCGAGCGCGCCTGCGTCATGCCCGAGCACCGCGCACAGCGCTTCCACCACGAACTCATGATCCTGGCGTTGCGGCAGGCCCGACACGGTCACCACGCCAATCACACCCGCGCCTTTGACCGTCAACGGAAAAGCGCCGCCGTGCGAGGCGAATTCGGCGGCGGGGAGACTGTATTTATCGGCGAGTGTTGCCGATGCCTGCTGGAGGCTCAAGCCGATCGCATACGAGCTGCGGCGAAAGTGCTCGACCGTGCGCGCCTTGCGCTGTACCCAGCGGGTGTTATCGGGCGTGGCGCCATCGACAGAGACAAAAAACAGCGGCTGGCCGAAGGTGCGTACTTCTATGGCTATGGGCGCGCCGCGCGCCACCGCCATCTCGCGGAGTTGCGAACCGATTTGCCACGCGCGGTCCGGGTCGAAGTGCGGGAAGACCAGCGTGTGCTCCTGATGCGCGATGGTCTGGAGGTCCTGAATGATGTTCATAAGCAATGGCTTCCTGGCGAGTGAAAAGTCGAGCGACACGATCATCGGGTCGTTCAATGCCCGACACGAATTTCACAAATTGTGACATGCCTCGGGGAGAGGGCTTGTATAAGCGCGTCATTTAACTGTTCTGTGACGACTGAAATGTTTCGTCATCCGTTCGTGCGCAATTAGTCCATCGACTTATAAAGTCTTAATTCGGCTTAATTCCCGCGCCATCTCAATTTAATCGGGTCGCTAATATGTTGTTTAAATTACATCAGTAAGCTAATTAGGAGCATTCTCATTAGGGCATTCCATCTCGATAAGTAAAGTTCGAACCCTGTCCACGCAGCCATCAACGAGTCCCTCTGGATTCGGCACTGCGCTGACCCGGCATGCAGATCACCTCTGTTCAATCTGCACGTATGCGTCACGGATTCGAGTCAACTCTACGCAGGAATGCAAAATGAATAAGGTTTATAAGTCGGTCTGGAATGAATCAATTGGTGCATGGGTGGCGGTTTCGGAGAATAGTCCGGCGCGGGGCAAATCTTCGTCAAAGAAAATAGTCGCTGCCGCGGTGCTGGTCGCCAGTGCTGGAGCGTCATTGGATGCTATGGCAAGCGGTAACGGGACGCAGATCGGTGGTTGTGCGAACACCGATAACGCTGGTGCTACCCCCAGCTCCTCTATCGCAATCGACGGGGCAGCCCCCGGGTTTTGCGCGAATGCTACCGGAGTTAGTTCGGTCGCGATCGGATCCTCTTCTACAGCAGGCGGTGCCGGCACTGGTACAGATATAAACGGTCTTGGAGCAGGAGATTGGGATCAGACGGCATTTGGCGTGCGGACCAGCGCAACTGCACGTTCGGCCACGGCTGTGGGCAGCGACGCGGCGGCAAGCGGAATCGCCTCGGCCGCGTTGGGATATATGGCGAGTGCATCAGGCAATTCGTCGGTTTCCATAGGCGATAGCTCCCTTGCGTCGCAACAGGCTGCTGTTGCAATCGGCGCCCTCGCCCTTTCATCGGGCGCGCAGTCCACCGCTCTAGGATCGAACGCAACGGCATCTGCCACGGATTCGGTCGCCCTGGGTACGCTTTCGGTTGCCGACCGCGTTGGCACCGTCTCGGTCGGCAATGCCTCGACCAAGCGCCAGATCGTCAACGTTGCAGCCGGTACGCAAGCCAATGACGCCGTCAACGCAGGTCAGCTCACGCCCGTGTTGACCGCGCTTGGCGGCGCGGCCGCACTGGGAACCGACGGTTCAATCACTGCGCCGACCTATTCGATCAAAGGTACGAACTACAACAACGTGGGCGACGCGCTGACGGCTTTGAACGCGTCCTCGAAGTATCTGTCAGCCAACGATGCAGCCACGAACAACTTGGGCGCCAAGGCTGTCGGTATTGGAAGTATCGCAATTGGCGGAAACGCCGTTGCCGACAGCACGGGCGGCCTGGATGCAGCACTCGCCATTGGCTCGGACTCGGTCGCGGTCACTAGATCCACGGTTATCGGTCCAGGCGCGACAGCGACTGCCAGCAATACGGTCGTCCTCGGCACGTATTCCATCGGCGATCGTGCAAACACTGTCTCTGTCGGCAGCGCGTCGATCAAACGTCAAATCGTCAACGTCGCAGCAGGCACGCAAACCAACGACGCCGTTAACATCGGCCAGCTCACCCCTCTTGTGACAGCCCTTGGCGGCGCGGCCGCACTGGGAACCGACGGTTCAATCACTGCGCCGACCTATTCGATCAAAGGTACGAACTACAACAACGTGGGCGACGCGCTAGCGGCACTCGCCGCCAGTTCGGGCACTTCCGGCAAGTATTTTCACGTGAACTCCACGCTTGCCGATTCGTCGGCGACGGGAACCGAATCCGTTGCGATCGGCGGAGCGGCTGCCGCAAACGCCAACGGCGATATTTCGATCGGCGCACACGCCACGTCTACTGGTAGCGGCGATCCCGCAGCATCGGCCATTGCTATCGGCTCTAATGCTTCAGCCGGTACGGTGCAAGCAGTCGCACTCGGCACTTCCGCTTCCGCCAGCATGAATGGCGACGTTGCTATCGGCACGCTCGCGCAAGCGACGGGTACCGGCTCATATGGTTCCGCCACGGCAGTGGGTTTCGCGAGCATCGCGGACGGGAAACAGGCTTCCGCTTTGGGTTACCGGGCGACGGCAACGGGCGCAAATTCGGTCGCGCTGGGCTCACGCTCGGTGGCGGACGCTGACAACACGGTATCGGTCGGTTCTTCCAGCCTCCAGCGCAAAATCGTCAACGTCGCGGCAGGCGCGCAAGCCAACGACGCCGTCAACGTCAGCCAGCTTCAAAGCGTCACGGCCCTGCTGGGCGGCGGCGCCACCCTCAAGAGCGACGGCACCGTAACGGCTCCGTCATACAGCGTTGCCAGCACGACCTTCAATACGGTAGGCGACGCTATCACCCAGATCGATACCGAACTGAGCAACAAGGTCGCCTACGATACAACCAACAAAGCGCACATCACATTGGGCGGCGTGGGCACCACGAACCTCGTCACGATTTCGAACGTGAACGCAGGGGCCTTGTCCGCGAGCAGCACAGACGCGGTCAACGGTTCGCAACTGAATTCAACGAACCAGAACGTGTCGACTCTTCAAACGTTCGCCACCAATATCAACAATGGTGGCGGCGTCAAGTACTTCCACACGAACTCGACGCTCGCCGATTCAGTCGCGACGGGCGCGGATTCGGTCGCCGTTGGCGGCGCGGCGAATGCATCGGCTAAGAACGCAGTAGCACTCGGTTCGAACTCGGTCGCCGATCGCGATAACTCGGTGTCCGTCGGCGCTGCAGGCAAGGAACGTCAGATCACCAACGTGGCAGCGGGCACGGCATCTACCGACGCAGTCAATGTCGGCCAATTGACTGCCGTATCGCAGAACGTCACGAATCTCGACAGCTTCGCAGTCAAGTACGACACCAACACCGACGGCACGCCGAACTACCAGAAGGTCACGCTCGGCGGTGCCGGCGCTACGAAGCCGACCACACTCACCAACCTGACAATCGGCGACCTGAGCTCGACCAGCACGGACGCGATCAACGGCTCGCAACTGTACTCGACCAACCAGCGCGTGGGCTCGCTCGAGACGTTCGAAAGCAATATCAACAACGGCGGCGGCATCAAGTACTTCCACACGAACTCGACGCTCGCCGATTCAGTCGCGACGGGCGCGGATTCGGTCGCCGTTGGCGGCGCGGCGAATGCATCGGCTAAGAACGCAGTAGCACTCGGTTCGAACTCGGTCGCCGATCGCGATAACTCGGTGTCCGTCGGCGCTGCAGGCAAGGAACGTCAGATCACCAACGTGGCAGCGGGCACGGCATCTACCGACGCAGTCAATGTCGGCCAATTGACTGCCGTATCGCAGAACGTCACGAATCTCGACAGCTTCGCAGTCAAGTACGACACGAACGCCGATGGCACGCCGAACTACGAGCAGATCACGCTCGGCGGCACCGCAGCAACGAAACCCACGTTGCTCACAAATCTTGCCACCGGTAAATTGGCCGATGACAGCACGGACGCGGTGAACGGTTCGCAGTTGTACGCGACCAACCAGAACGTGGCCGCACTCCAGGACTTTACGAACAACGTCAACAACGGCGGCGGCATCAAGTACTTCCACACCAACTCCACGGTTGGCGATTCATCGGCAACGGGTACGGATTCGGTGGCGATCGGCGGTGCGGCTCTGTCGTCGGGTAAGAACTCGGTAGCACTCGGTTCGAACTCGGTAGCGGATCGGGACAATACGGTATCGGTCGGCGCAGCGGGCAGCGAACGTCAGGTCACCAACGTGGCGGCTGGTACGGCATCCACGGATGCGGTCAACGTCGGGCAACTCAACGCGGTATCGGGCAGCGTCACGTCGCTTGGCGCAAGCGCGATCAAGTACGACAACAACGCCGACGGGACGCCGGACTACTCCAACGCGACGCTTGGCAACGGCAATGCCGGCACCGCGCTGCACAACGTTGCTGCAGGCACAGGCAGCATGGATGCGGTCAACCTGGGTCAGGTGAACGACCTGATCGGTCAGGTCACCAACATTGCGAACGGCGCATATAACCCGCTCTTCTCCGCCGACGGCGACCGCGACACGGAAATCGCGACAGCCTCCGGCACCCACTCGGTGGCATCGGGCGCAAACGCGATGGCATCCGGTGTGAACGCCGTTGCGTCCGGCGCTACATCAGTGGCTAGCGGCGCCAACTCGGTCGCGGTCGGTTCGAACGCATCGGCCACGGCAAACAACGCAGTTGCGGTGGGCGCGAATGCATCGGCTACGGCGAACAATGCGGTCGCGTTGGGCGCGGGCTCGGTGGCGGATCGTGCCAACGCCGTGTCAGTGGGTACGACAACGGCTGGCGGTCAGCGTCAGATCACGAACGTCGCAGCCGGCACGGACGGCACCGATGCCGTCAACGTGAACCAGATGCAGCAGTCGGTGAGCACAGGTGTGAAGTCGGCCAACGGTTACACGGACGCGCTTCGCTCCGACATGAACAGCGGCCTGTCGCTGGCGAACAACCACATCAACAGCGTCGGTGCGATGAGCAGCGCGATGGCGATGATGGCAGGCAGCGCGGCAGCGGTCGCCGACAAGGACAATCGCTTCGCGGCCGGTACGGGTGTGTATCGTAACAAGGCGGCAATCGCGGTCGGTTTCCAGAAGCGCTTTGGCACCAACATGGTCATCACGGTCGGCGGCTCGACGACCGGCGAAGAATCCACGGGAGGCGCAGGCTTCGCGTTTGGATTCTAAGCAACGTCTCAGCAGCTTGGACGCGTAGTTAAAACACGCGTAGTTAAAACGCTCGGCGGCACATCTCTCTAATGAGATGCGCCGCCGAGTTTTTATATACGCTCAACAGTGTGTGAGGCAATGTCGTGCGCTTGTGCCCCACACTTACTCACAGTGTCTTGAGCACTTGAACGCGACGAGCGTCGACCTCCCTCATCAGCCAATGCTGTGCACGATCAGTAACCAAAGCGAAGCAACATGACAAACATGTTGCACTGCAATCAACGTTGTCTTATAATCTTTTTCGCGGGGTGGAGCAGTCTGGCAGCTCGTCGGGCTCATAACCCGAAGGTCGTAGGTTCAAATCCTACCCCCGCAACCAAGGATTAAAAGTCAAAAGCCCGGTTCTCCGGGCTTTTTTCATTTCAGACACGCGTGTTGTTTCCAGCATGCTTGCCCCGTGACCAAGGGGTTGTGTCCAGTGCCGCAATACGCGCAATACGTCGCAGCAGTTGCAACGCAAGCGCACAAATTGCCCCTTCCACGCGTGGCATAATCGACGGCTCAACCGCTCTGGTAGTCAACGTCAGCCCCATGCGCCGTCGCCTCGTCCGCAAGTTCGGCAGCCTCATCGGATTGCTTGCAATCCTGATGACTGCGCTCGCTCCAGCGGTGTCGCAAGCGCTTGCCTCCGGCGCGCAGCCCGAGACAATCCTGAGCGCGTTCTGCTCGGCGGGTTCCCAAGCCGCACAGGCCGGCACGAATCATCCCATCCCTTCGCAGCACTCCGCCGCAGGTCATTGGGACGCGTGCGGTTACTGCAATCTCGCGGCGCATTCACCCGCGGCGCCACCTTGCGCAGGCGCATATCAAGCACGCGCGACATCGGGGCCTCTACCCTATAACACCCGTGCCCAGGTCTTCCCTCCTTATGCACCTGTCTTCGCTGCACAGCCTCGTGCTCCGCCAGTCTTCGTCTGATTCTTCTTCGCACAGCCGGTACTCAGCATTCGCGTCACCCGGATCGACAGGATCAAACAGGATCAGCATGAACACGTCCCTCGCAAGCATGATCAAGCATGGCGGGCTTACCGCCCTGCTTCTCGCCACCGCACAACTCGCTTTTGCGCATGCGCATCCGACGCAGCAAACGCCCGCACCCGATGCGACCGTCGATGCACCACATGAAGTAGCCATCGATTTCACGGAAGGTCTCGAACCGGCATTCAGTACCCTGACCGTGGTCGATGCAGCCGGCAAGCAGGTCAACAACGCGAAATCGGCTGTCGATGTGAACAACAAGAAACATATGAGCGTCGCGCTCGGCGATCTCAAGACGGGTGCTTATCAAGTGGAATGGACAGCCGTGGCCGACGACGGCCATCGTACGCAAGGCCATTACCTGTTCAACGTAAAGTGAGCTCACTATGAAAACCAACACACTGATTCACGCAGGTTTGCTGTCCGTATGCGCCCTGGCGGCGTCCAGCGCACAAGCCGCAACGCTCGAAGCGCACGATTGCTGGATCCGTTCCATGCCGGCAAACCTGCCGTCGTCGGGCTACTTCGTGGTATCGAATAACGGCGATAAACCCGCCACGCTCACCGGCGCCGAAACGCCCGCGTTCGGCATGGCGATGCTGCATAAATCGACGAGCAACGGCAGCACATCGACCATGTCGATGGTCGAATCCGCCGAGGTGCCCGCGCACGGTACGCTCGCGTTCGCCCCGAGCGGTTACCACCTGATGCTCGAGGATGCACCCAAGCCTGTGAAAGTCGGTTCCACGATCCCGTTGAAACTGACGTTCGCGGATCAGTCGAGCATCGAGACGACATGCGCGGTGAAACCAGCGTCTACGTTAGGCAAATAACTTCGCGGCAGTAACAAAAAAAGGCGCGCCGCAATCGGATTGCGGCGCGCCTTTTTTTGCTTTGCCTTCGCAAAAACGATCAATACGGCATATCGTCGAAAGGATCCATTACCGCCTCACGCCGCACTTGCTTTAGCCAAAGCTTGAGCTGCTTGATGTCTTCAAACGCGAGCAGATCCCGCTCCAGCGCATGCACGCTTTCCCGAAGCGCGGCCATGTCACTCACCAGATCGCGCACGATCACGCCCGGAGAGACCATAGCAAATGGCTCGATTCCATAGCTATGTTTGAAATTACCTTCGACGTGAGCGATCTCCTGATCCAGTTCGTCGATCTGTTCCTTCAAAATCTTGTTGTAGTGCTTTAACCGGTCTTCACTGATGTTGTTGATCGCGTGCTGATCGATGTGTTCAAGTTCCAACTGAAGTTCCAGCAACTGCAGCAGATTGTTGTTGCTGTAGGCTTTATTCACGCGTTGCATCAGCGCCGTTTTCCGTTCGCGCTCCTGCGAATCGGACTCACGATCGGGATGCAAGGCACTAGCCAGTTTGCGGTACAACTCTCGAATAGACAGGCTGATCTGTGCCTGCTCGGCTTCCTCGCGCGCCTCTGCGGCAATCTGCTTGGCCGTCTTTTTCCGCTTGGCGCGACGCTCTTCCTGAGCCTCGTTTTCAGCGGACTCCTGCGCCTCGCGCTGCTCCATCTCTTGTTGCACACGACGCAACAAGTCTTCAGGCGAGCTCATGTCCACATCGTCGCCCAGCTCGACACCGAGCATGCGTTCCATCACCAGTTTCATGTCGTCCAGTTCGGCGGCGGCCTCAAGGTCGTAATCGGACTGGCTGTGCTTGTTGTATAGCGCCTTTAATTGCGCATCGTCGCGTTGCGCAGCAAGACTACCCGCCAGGTCAACGATCAGGTCCGACACCAGACGGCGTTCCGTCTTGGTCAGTCCCTTCTGGTCGCACGCCTGATCGAGACGATGCACCATCTTGACCTGCAAATCACCGAGCGTCTGCTCGAGCGGCGTAAACTCATTGACATATTTCTGATGGAAAGCGGGCACGGCCGCTTCCCACGCACTCAGCCGGGCACGCCGTTTTTCAATCTGTTTGATCAGCGTATTGAACGCCTTCTGTCCCTTGGACAGACTAGGTTTGTCGTGATCCGCGGCAATGCCAACGGATTTGACGCTCGTCTTCGTCATGGCGTGCATATCCTCCGATTGATAGAAAAACGCGCGTTTCGTATTTTAACCAAGGCTCGTTGCGACCGCCCCGGCTTTTTGGTCGCGCGAGCGTGCAGGAGCACGGCAGGCTCGATGTTCGAACGCGGCGGCGCTAGTCAGACAAGTCCGGCGTCAGCATGGCGGCCTATAAAGGCCGCTACGGGCTGCGTCACGTCCGTAGCGGCTTTATGTATATCCAACCCGCTCAATGCCCCTTGAAGAGATTCATGATCTCCTGACGCTCGGCCGGGTTCACGCTGGGCGGAGGCACGCTCGGAGGCGTCATTCCGCCAGGACCGACACCGCCGACCGCATCGCTTGCACCTTCAATCGGATTCGCTGAATCCACACCGATGCTCGCGACAAAACCATTGCCCGGCGTCTTGTCGGCATAGAACAATTCACCGTCGATACTCGTCAAACCATCGGGCATCGCCATGGATTGTTGCGGAACATTGGCAAGCGCCCGTTGCATGAATTCCACCCAGATCGGCAACGCAAGTTGCGCGCCAAACTCACGGCCGCCGAGCGACTTCGGCTGGTCGTAGCCCATCCACGCAATCGCCACGAGTTGATGCTGGTAACCCGCGAACCAGCCGTCCTTCGCGTCGTTGGTCGTACCGGTCTTGCCCTGCAGGTCGTTACGCTTGAGCACGTTGGTACCCGCGCCCGTCCCACCCGTCGCGACCGAATGCAGCAGGCTGTTCATGATGTACGCGTTGCGCGGTTCGAGCGTTTGCGGCGCATTGCTGCCGGCAATCAGCGGATTGGCACGCGAAATCACCGTGCCGTGGGCATCGGCTACTTCACCGATCAGGTACGGATTGATCCGCGAACCACCGTTGGCGAACACGGAATACCCACCCGCCAGTTGCAGCGGCGTGACGAGACCGGCGCCCAGCGCGAGCGGCAAGTACGGCGGGGTCTTGTCGGCATCGAAACCGAACTTCTGTGTGACGTAATCCTGCGCGTACTTCGTGCCGATGTACGAAAGGATCCGGATCGACACGAGGTTCTTCGACTTCTGCAAGGCCGTGCGCATGGACATGGGACCATCGGGCTGGTCGTCGTCCTTCGGCTCCCATGCGTCGCCACCCGGCGTAGTCGGCGGGAAATACAGCGGTGCGTCGTTGATGATGGTTGCCGGTCCAAGACCCTTTTCCAGTGACGCGGAATAAATGAATGGCTTGAAGCTCGACCCCGGCTGGCGCCACGCTTGCGTGACATGATTGAACTTATTCTTGTTGTAATCGAAGCCGCCGACCAGCGCGCGAATCGCTCCGTCCTGCGGCACGAGCGAAACCAGCGCGCCCTCGACTTGCGGCAACTGCGTGATGCTCCAGTTGCCCTTCGCGTCCTGCACCACGCGCACGATGGAACCCGGCTTGATCCGCACCGCCGCCGATGCATTGCTGCGCAAACCAGCTGCGACGAAACGCAAGCCGTCGCCGGTAACAGTCGCCGGATCGGCGTTGACGAACGTCACGACCACCTGCTTCGCATTCACCGACGTCACCACGCCCGCGATCAGATCGCCGTTGTCGGGGTGATCGGCGAGCGCATCGTCAATCGCTTCGTCGCGGTCATCCTGGTTCGGCGGCAAATTGACGAACCCTTCCGGCCCGCGATACCCGTGGCGCCGCTCGTAATCCATCACGCCCTTGCGCACGGCGTTATACGCGGCTTCCTGATCGGCGGAATCGATGGTCGTGGTCACTGAAAAGCCGCGCGTGTACGTGTCATCGCGGTATTGCGCGTACATCATCTGCCGCACCATTTCCGCCACATATTCGGCGTGCACGCTGTATTCCGTGCCCGACACGCGTGCATGTATTTCTTCCGCGCTGGCCTGGTCGAATTGCGCTTGCGTGATGAAGTTCAAATCGAGCATGCGCTTCAGGATATATTGCTGACGCACCTTCGCCCGCTTCGGATTGACAACCGGGTTATACGCCGATGGCGCCTTCGGCAAGCCTGCGAGCATCGCGCATTCGGCGAGGGTCAGGTCCTTGAGGTCCTTGCCGAAATACACCCGCGCCGCCGATGCAAACCCATACGCCCGCTCGCCCAGATAAATCTGGTTCATGTACAACTCGAGAATCTGATCCTTGGTCAGCGCGCGTTCGATCTTGTAGGCAAGCAGCATTTCGTAGATCTTGCGCGTGTAGGTCTTCTCGCTTGAGAGGAAGAAGTTACGCGCGACCTGCATGGTGATCGTGCTTGCGCCTTGCGACGCGCCGCCGTGCATGATGTCGCTCAAGCCCGCCCTCGCAATGCCGATGAAATCGACGCCGCCGTGCTCGTAGAAGCGGTAATCCTCGATCGCGAGGACAGCCTTCTTCATCTGGTCGGGGATCTCGTCGAAGCGCGCGATCCGGCGCCGCTCCTCGCCGAATTCGCCGATCAGCACGTGATCCGCGGTATAGATCCGCAACGGCACTTTCGGTTGATAGTCGGTCAGCGCATCGAGCGACGGCAGGTTCGGCCCCATCACCACCAGCGCATACCCGATGATCAGCGCGCCGATGATGGCCGCGACGGCGAACAGCCCGATGAACCACAACACGATGCGCAATACGATCGAGGGTCCGGCTGAAGACTTGGCGGTAGGTTGACGGTAACGATTGGGACCATCTTGATCCCGGTCATCGCGTGGAGCGTTCGAGGAATTCGGTCGTTTGATGATTGGCATGACTTGGATTGAACGGCGCGCCGCTAAGGCGCCCGGTGCGCAACGCCATGAAACCGCGTAACGATAAATGTTGGGGTGAGCGAAAGCCGTGGCCAGCTCCGCCGTGTAGCCGATGTGTAGCGCGGCGGTCTGATCGAACCATGGCAGCGCTCATATAAGCACTTCCATGGAAATGGTTCCAGACTGCTGCGTCGCGTGCCGTTGCCCCCGGACTGGCTGCGCGTTCCTGCGAATGGGCCGTTATCGCATTGTAAGAAAAACTGCAACACTGGCGGCCCCGCGCAGAATAACAGCGCATTTTAAAGAATTCGAGCGCCGAGCACCGGCAGTGACAGGATTTTTTTGTAAGTAAATCCCGTGTAATGGGCTGCTGTGACAGGCAAGGTCCGTCAAGGTGAGGCGTCCTGATGCCATCGGGCGGCGGTAGCACCATTATCTCAATATTGCAAGCCGTTGATGCGGGTAGCGTCTGAAGCGCGGCTCGGGGAATGTGTCCGTGCGCCACGAGAAGTTGGCAAACCGATATGATGGAAACGTTGGTTGCGTGGTTTGGCGTACCGCCGCACACGCCAAAAGCGCATCAAATGGTGTTGCCCGTGTCGGACATCGACCGTTCGGACTTGCCCAGCCCTGCTTGCGAGGCGCTCATGACTACCAAACCCAGCGAACGCATTGTTGTTTTTGTCACTCCGGCGCAGAAACTTGCGATCACCAGCACCGCCAGCGGCCTTGGCGTCAGCGTCAGTGAACTCATGCGGCGCGCCGTATTGAGCTTCAACGCGACTAGCGAACAGGTGAAGGCAGCCAGTCTTGTGGACCGGCTGCGTGCGCCGAAAACACCCGACCCTCTGAATGTTGCGCTGCGGCAAGTTGCTGAACGGGCTGCCGCGCGCGAGGCCCGGGACGCCGCGCAGGTCGCCAAAGTGGCCAGCAAACGCACGTTGGCCGCCGAAGGACCTAAGCCTTTGAGCACGCTTGAACCGGAAACAGACGACCTCCTGTCGCAAACCTGCAATTCCGGGGAAGACCTGAGTGCGTCGGATGAATCGGACGAAGACGCATCGTTTTCCGGGCGCTCCTGAAAAATCGGCTCGGCAAGCCGGCTCTGCTCAGTCGAGAGGGATCGCACGAGTGGTAATAGCAATCGCAACGGTCGAAGCGATTGCTATTGCTACCCTGCACGCACGCCTATGGGCACGAGTGCCGTGCTCCAGCCTTTTGGCGTGACGAGGCTGGTGAGGTCATACGTGGCATACCCGACGATACCGAACACCGTTCCGTTCACCAGTCCGCGCATGGCGCGCTGGCCCGGTAACGCCCGGCCGGCTATGTCGATCACATAGAAACCGCCGCCGCGCCGAGGTGGGTTTCGAGAATAACGATTCACCTATCTTCCGCTGATACAAATTCGGTGAAATCACGCCACGCCCGAGGGTATCGAGGATAAGAAAAACAACTGCTGTAACGATAAACGCAACGATAAGCATCTTCGACGTGGCCGATTCGTTCTCAATTCCTTCAAAAACTTGAATTTCCGCGGCGGCACTCGCTAAATCAACCGCATGGTGTACCGTTAAGATAAAGCCGTTAAGCCCGGTTTAAGTCGTTGCATGGTTTAATAACCCGGGCAAAATCTGGACGCTGCGCGCACGAAAGCATGAGTAACAAGGTTCATGCACCGTCAGCCAAACCCGCTTTTAATGCGCGGATTCCCGCTTCGCAACAAAGTGTATCGGCGAGCTTGTAATCCGTGCGCCCGGCCCGATTTATCCGACGCGCGACGCCGTGGGCGCCGCGCTTAATCAAACGTTGGCGAACATTCACAGAATGTTCATCGAACGTTGCTGCCTGGCAGCCGACTTCATTTCCAGGAGGAAACTCATGTCGCTTTTGGATTCCATCTCGCGCACCGTCAAGGGCCTGCTGAACGACGCCGCCGACACCGTGCAGGACCCGTCGCGGGACGCTCGCCAGATCGTGCGCGAACTCGACGACAGCATCGCGAAGGCCGAGAACTCGCTGATCGAAATCGAGGCGCAGGTCGCCACGCAACAAAGCAAGCGCGATGTTGCCGCCGAAAAGGCGAAGAAGTACGAAGACGGAGCCAAGCGCGCGCTGCAAAGCGGCGACGAAGCCCTTGCCCGCGAAGCGCTGGGTGCGCAGGCAAACGCCGAAACTGAACGCGATGCACTGGCCGCCGAGTTGGTGACCCTGGTGCCGTCGGTGGATCATTTGAAGCAGCAGATCAACGACATGCGCCAGCGGCGCAACGAGCTCAACTCGCGTTCGAACATCCTTCAGGCCAAGCAGCAGATTGCAACGGCGAAAGATGTCGCGGCGACGGCGCTGGGCGGGATCGGCGGGAAGAACCTGTCGGAAGACTTTCAGAAGCTGGAAGACAAGGTCCAGCTATCGAATGCCCGCTCGGATGCACGGCTGAACTCGGCTGATGAGAAGAGCGGCAAGGGGCTCGAAGACAAACTCGCGGCGCTCACGCGTGGCCCGTCTGTCGAAGACCGCCTGGAAGCACTCAAGAAACAGATCAACACGCCGGCGCAGTAAAGTCTCGCTTAAACCGATACGCAAGCCGGCGCGAAGGTTTTGCGCCGGCCGGTGAATAAGCAGGATCAAGGGCGGGACCAAGGCTTGCGCCCTTCGGGGCGAACGCCTGACAGCGTGAACCGGCAATGAGGGCAACCTCAAGTCTGGGCGCGGTCAAAGGCGCAGTGAACAGCGCAATACGGCGGTTCGCTGCGAGCAGCATTGGGGAATTGCATCGAAATGTCGCATGGAATGGAGACGGGTGCGAACGCCCCGGTCCGCAAATGAAAAAATATGTGATGGCTGTAGTTGCATCGCTGATGCTGGTTTCGGCAACGGCCTTCGCTGCTGTGCCAAGCGCCGGCCAGATCGAGCAGTCGATGACGCAAGGCAACTGGAGCCAGGCTGACGCCCAGTTGAACGAAGTGCTGCAGGCGCATCCGAACAATGCGAAGGCGCACTATTTGTACGCGCAAGTGCTCGACCGCGAAGGCCGTTCTTCCGACGCGCTCGCTCAGGTTCAACAAGCGCGCACGCTCGACCCTGCCATTAAATTCACCGATCCGTCGCGCTTCAACGCGATGGAAGCGCGCATCCGCTCGGATGCGAACCGGGTGAATTCATCGGCTAATACATCTAATACGTCTAACTCGACGTCTACCTCGGTCACGCGCAATCCGTTCAATCAAGGCGCCGTGGCGGCTTCAGAAAGACATGGGCCTTCAATGGGCATGTGGGCATTGCTCGCGGTCCTGTTCGTCGGGATTGCGCTGGTGCTGCGCTGGGGTCTGAAACGCGCGCGTTCGAACGACGACGGCCAGGCCGACGCCGATCGCCGCACGCAACTCAAGCGCGCGACCGAACTGCTCAATGACGTCCGGTCGCTGAAGCTCGACGTGCGTTTGTCGACGCAACCGGGGCACGAAGCGATGCTTCAGGAAGTCGAGGGCATCGAAACGCAGCTTCGCCAGATGGTCGAAGCGCTGTCCAATTCGAAAAATCCGGTCCCGCCCTACGCGATCGAAGATCTGGCGAACCAGATCGACAGCGTGCGAGCCCGTTCGGAAGGCCGGCCCGATCCGCGCACGACCGCGGCCCCGGCAAGCGCCGACGGCCAGTCAGTTTATGCGCAGGAAGCCGAGCGGTTTGGGCGCAATCCGCAAGGGCAGCCGCCCTATTCGCCTTATCCGCAACAACAGCCGCCGGTCATCGTGCAGCAAGGCGGTGGTTTTGGTGGCGGCATGGGCGGATTGCTGACGGGCGTGTTGCTCGGCGAGGCGATGTCCGGCGGCAACCGTGAGCGCGTGATCGAACGTGAAGTGCCGGTCGATGACGACGAATTGCGCCGTCGTCGCGGTAATGACGACAACAACAATGGTGGCGGACTCGATTTCGGTAACGGCTCGAACGACTGGAGCGACAATGGCGGCGGCGGCGTCGATGTGGGCAGTAACGATTCCGGCAACTGGGACAACTCCTGAACCGACTGCAGGCTGAATGTTAAAAAGCTCCGAACGAATCTGATTGATTCGTTCGGAGCTTTTTTATTAGCACCGTAAATCTGTCGAAGAGCGGGTCCTCATCCGCCCCCGAGAAAGCGCAGCAACGCCCACAGGAATTTGAAGAATCCCACTACAAATTCCCAGATGCGCTCGAGTTGATCCCAGTTCGCGACACGCATGAGTGCCTCGAAAATCATGTCGACTGGGTGCGCTGCACGATGCGCTGCGATGCGGATGAAAACGATGGGTGGCAATGTAAGCAAAACAGCGAGTCAAGGTTCATGACCCGCATGATAGCCGTTACAAATCACTGCCGTAGATAACGTCCCTTTACGTCCCCTTACGCCGCGTTACCGCTTTCTGGCTCGATTTCGTCGGTAAGCGCTTCTTCCAGCCGCTTGAAGATCCGCTTGGTGGCGCCTCGGGCATGCAGCGCGAATAAAAGCAGCGATCGTCCGGTTACCTGGTAGGTCGCGCCCGAATCGAAGTCTTCAAGCTCTTCGCGGATCGGCGCATTGGTGTCGATCAGGCAACTCCACTGATCGCTGCCGGGAATCTCGGGCAACGTCAGGTCCACCACATCGTGATGCGCATTGATCACGATCAGCAGCGTGGCATCCGATGCGGGACGGCGAATGCCCGTTGCCTGCGCGCGGCCGTCGATCACGAGCCCAAAGCAGCGCATCGACGGATCGTCCCATTGTTCCGGCGTCAGTTCCTCGCCCGATGGGCTCAGCCATTTCACGTCGCAGAGTTGCAGGTCTTCGTGGAACTCGCCCGTCAGGAAACGCCCGCGACGCAGCACCGGCAACGTGTGCCGCAAGGTCGTGAGCTTGCGCACGAAGTCGTTCAGCGCACGGCCGTCGTCGTCGATGTCCCAGTTGACCCAACTGATGTCGCCGTCCTGGCAATACGCGTTGTTGTTGCCCTGTTGCGTGCGGCCGAATTCATCGCCGGCAAGGATCATCGGCGTGCCTTGCGAGAACAGCAAGGTCGCCAGCATGTTGCGTTTCTGGCGTTCACGCAGTGCGCGGATTTCGGGGTCGTCGGTCGGACCTTCCGCACCGCAATTCCACGAGCGGTTGTCGGAGCTGCCGTCCTTGTTGTCTTCGCCGTTTGCCTCATTGTGCTTCTCGTTGTACGAGACGAGGTCGTTCAGCGTAAAACCGTCGTGCGCCGTGATGAAGTTCACGCTCGCCCACGGACGGCGGCCGCGATGGTTGAATTTATCGCCGGAACCGGTGATACGCGTAGCCAGCTCCGCCGCCACGCCCTCCTCACCCTTCCAGAACTCGCGCACGGTATCGCGGAATTTGTCGTTCCACTCGGCCCAGCCCGGCGGGAAACCACCGACCTGATATCCGCCGGGACCGCAATCCCAAGGCTCGGCGATCAGCTTCACGCTGGAGAGGATCGGGTCCTGGCGGCAACTGTCGAGGAACCCGCCGCCTTCGTCGAAACCATACGTCTCGCGGCCGAGGATAGTGGCAAGATCAAAGCGGAAACCGTCCACGTTCATCTCGGTGACCCAGTAGCGCAGGCTGTCGGTGACCATCTGCAGCACGCGCGGGTGCGACAGGTTGAGCGTATTGCCCGTGCCGGTATCGTTGATGTAATAACGCTTGTCGTCGGGCAACCGATAGTACGAAGCATTGTCGATACCCTTGAACGACAGCGTCGGCCCGCGCTCGTTGCCTTCGGCGGTGTGGTTGTAGACCACGTCGAGAATGATCTCGAGGCCGGCTTCGTGGAAGCGGTCGATCATCTGCTTGAGTTCCGCGACCGCGCCCGGGCCTTGCGCAAAGAAACGCGGATCGGCGGCGAAAAAGCCGATCGTGTTGTAGCCCCAGTAGTTGGTGAGACCCTGGTCGGTGAGATGGCTGTCGTCCACGAACGCTTGAATGGGCAGCAATTCAACCGATGTCACCCCCAGGCTCTTGATGTGCTCGATCACTTCCTTCGTGCCCAATCCCTCGAATGTGCCGCGCAAATGCTCGGGTACAGCCGGGTGGCGTTTTGTGTAACCGCGCACGTGGGTTTCGTAGAAGATGGTCTGTTCCCAAGGGACGCGAACGCGCGTCGGGTGGACCCACGAAAAGCTCTGGTCGACCACCTGGCACTTTTGCACGAACGGCGCGCTGTCGCGTTCGTCGAACGTGAGGTCGTCGCCGTCCGCATTCAGCGTGTAGCCGAATACCGCCGGGTCCCACTTCAGCTCACCCACGTGCGCCTTCGCGTACGGGTCGAGCAACAGCTTGTTCGGATTGAAACGATGCCCGTTCTCCGGCTCATAAGGACCATGCACGCGATACCCATAGACCGCGCCCGGTTTCAAACCGAATAGATAAACGTGGAAAACTTCATCGGTATATTCAGGCAATTCGATGCGTTCCAGTTCCTTCTCGCCGGTGTCATCGAAGAGGCACAGCTCGACTTTCGTGGCGTTTGCGGAGAACAGGGCGAAATTGACGCCCTCGCCATCCCACGTCGCGCCCAAGGGAAACGGCGAGCCTTCGGCAATGCGGATATCGTGTGCCATGTATACGGGTGTCCAGGTGTTGGATGCTTCAATCAATATGTGATGATGCTTCAATGCGCCGAGCCGTTAGCGGATTGACGAGTCAATAGTGAGTCATTGGATCGTCGGCCGGGATCGGACGACAGATTCCTGGCGCCATGAGTGCACCGTCATCCGGAGTTCACGGGCAGAAGAAACAGCATGTTTCGTGCCTATTGCGAAGCGTCCTTTTCGGACAGCTTTTGGCGGGTGCTGCGGTGCGGTATTGGTCTGATGTCGAGGGCTTCACACTGGCGGGCCGGATGAAGAACCCGCCGCCCCTGTGCTGACGGAACCCTGGCCTGGACGATAACGCTGCTGGCGTGCATCGTGCTCATGCGTTTCACCACGCGTCCGGCCTATCCGGCCCGGCCAGGAGCGTTCGTGAAATCGCTCACGCCTTACGCTATCGATCAACCCGAGGAAAGCTGTCTTGCCTACCCAACCTGCTGCATCCGCGAGTCCGCCAACCAGCCTGTCCGGTACGTCCATTGGCAGCGCTGAGGAAAGCCGTGCGCTTGGCCGCTCGCTGCGCGATTCGGTCCCCTTCGACGCGCACGCAGCCTGGCAGCCGGAAAGCAGCCGCCCGGACGCCGTCGCGCGGGTGCTCGCCAACAACGCCGGCCGGCAGGAGCGGCTGATCCCGTTGCGCATGTCACGCATGGCTGCATCGCCGTTCGCGTTCCTGCGCGGCGCGGCGAGCGTGATGGCCTGGGATCTCGCGCACACGCCGTCTATCGGCCATCACGTGATGATCGATGGCGACGCGCATCTGAACAATTTTGGGCTGTTCCGCACGCCTCGGCAGGACGTGGTCTTCGACCTGAACGATTTCGATGAAACCCTGGTCGCCCCGTGGGAATGGGATCTGAAGCGGCTCACCGCCAGCATCAACGTAGCGGCGCTCGAAAACGGAGTCGACGCCGCCGGCCGCGAGCGTGCCGTGCGCTCCGCTTGCACCGCTTACCGGACCACCATGTCGACGCTGGCGCAGGTTCCCGCCTACGAGTTGTGGCAGATGCGCTCATACGCGAGCGTGTTGCATATCGAAGCACCGGTCACGCTCGACGCTGCGGAGAAAGCGACCATTGCCAAGGCCGTTGAACGCTCGACCAAGCGCAGTCACGCGACGATGCTGGCGCGCGTCGCCGAGCCGAACGGCAAAAGCTGGCGTTTTCGCGACGATCCGCCGATCCTCACCCGTCTTGATGCCGCGGAGAAAAACCACGTTACGGAGGGGCTGCGCGGGTACTTGCAGACCATCGCGGGCGAATGGCGGACGATGCTCGAACGCTACGACGTGGTCGATGTCGCGCATCGCGTGGTGGGCGTAGGCAGTGTCGGGACGCGCGCGTATTTGTTATTACTGCTCGGACGAGCTCATGCCGATCCGTTATTCATGCAGGTCAAGGAAGGCATTGTGCCCGCCGCCGCGCCGTTCGTGCCGCCGCTCGCTGAAGCGTTCAGCCACCAGGGGCGGCGCGTGGTGCACGGCCAGCGCCTGCTGCAAAGCTCCTCCGACCCGTTGCTCGGCTGGACGACTATTTCGGGCCGCGACTTCTACGTGCGGCAGATGAAGAACATCCGCGGCTCGATTCCGGTCGACTGGCTGCACGGCGCGACCTTCGATTTCTACGCCTGGTGCCTCGGCTTGCTGCTCGCGCGTGCTCATGCGCGCACCGGCGACGCCGCGCTGATCGCCGGTTATTGCGGCAACTCGGACCGCCTGGATGCAGCCTATGCCCGATGGGCCGAAAGCTACGGTGCGCAGACCGTGGCCGACCACGCCGCGTTCGTCCAGGCGATTGCTCAAGGGCGCGTGATCGCTGCGCCTCCCGAAAAAGCGTAGCAGTGCGATAGGGGAACGAGAGGAATCGATTGTCAAACCTTGTCCGATCGGCCGATGACGTCAAAAAAACCCGGGACGCAAATGCTACCGATTCGCTATCATTGCCGTTATCCGTTTAAAAAAACGGTGAGAGCCTGAACACAAAAGCAAAGCCGGGACGGCGGCTGGACATGCCGACGTCATCGAATGGCACATCCCTTGCTGCCGATTCTTATGATCTTTAATGGAGGAAGCAACGCATGAGCATGATTCAGGAGTTCAAGAGCTTCGCCCTCAAGGGCAACGTGATGGATCTGGCGGTCGGTGTGATTATCGGCGGCGCGTTTTCGACCATCGTCAATTCGATCGTCAAGGATCTGATCATGCCGGTCGTGGGGCTAGTCACGGGCGGGCTTGATTTTTCCAACATGTTCATCAAACTGGGCAACATACCCCCTACTTTCAAGGGCAATCCCGACTCGTACAAGGACTTGCAGACGGCGGGTGTCGCCGTGTTCGGGTATGGCTCCTTCATTACCGTGCTGATCAACTTCATCATCCTGGCGTTCATCATTTTCCTGATGGTCAAGTTCATCAACAAGCTGCGCCGGACCGAGGAGCCAGCACCAGAGCCCGCGGCAACGCCGGAAGACGTGCTGTTGCTGCGCGAGATCCGCGATTCGCTGAAGGCTTCGCCACGCGTCTGACCTGAGGGTCCGACCTGATCCTCCAAGGGAGCAGCGATTCAGAAAAGCCCGCGACGGCCCTCGCGGGCTTTTTCGTTTTTAGGTGCAATCCCGGGGTTGGTGGCCTTCATGACACGGGTTTGAATTTTCCTGGTGAATTTTCATCGCAGCGGGGTTTCGTAGGTCTATTATTGAGACAGAAACATGCGAGCCGCAGCAGGGTTATCGGCATGATTCGTGCGCCACCGCTGGGCCGGTCGAGCATGACCGGCGTGCGGTGTCCTAAACTGAATCGCCGTGAATCCACCACTTCGATGTGCTATAAAAGATCGACGTGTCCAGACAAACGAGCGGCCCGCCAGACGGGAGTGGCCGCATGAGGACGCTGCGTTTTTTGCAATTCTTTTTCAGGCGAATTTTTATGTCCTTCCCGAAAAAGCGTAGACGCGCAAAGGTCGACGGCGACGAGTCTTTCCTCGCTGTGCTTAGGCATTTCAAGCCGTTCGGCCAACTCGATACCAAGATTGCACGCGCCCGCGCACAGGATGAACCGGTGTTGTACGCGCATGTGTTGCCGGGTCTTGATGTGCTTCTTTGCAGCGTTCGTGGGGCGCAACCGCCGTATCCTGCGGTGGACGAGTTGCATCGTCGGTGCATTGAATGTATTACGAATGCGCTGGAGCAGCCGCTCGACGGGCTCGAAAATGGTGGCTATTGGTATGAAGCCAACGGGTTTGGGTTTCTGGTGTTTGCGAGCCGGGCACGAACTCAGATTTTGAGCGAATTCGGCGCATCGGCGAGTGCGAGGTCCAGGCGCGGCGCGCGGCGGCAGGATGCGGGGGATGCTGCATCAAGGCCACTGCGGTAGTGTTCGCACCGGTGGACCGGGGGTGGTTTTGGGAGCAGGGGGCGGGAGGGTTTTGGGGTGCCAGGTTGTTGGGTTAGTGGTCGGGGTCAATGCCGGGGTGGTCGGTTCTGGGGTTAGCGGTCGGGGCTATACCGGGGCGCTAGGTTCCAAGGTTAACGGTCGGGGTCAATGCCGGGTTGCTGCTTTCAGTGTTAGTGGTCTGCGAGAGTCGGATTTTCTCTTTATCACTATTAGCCACTGTGCGTGGCGGCACGTCATTTCTTTGTCCAAAGCGACAAAGAAACGAAGCAAAGAAAACGCTTTAACCGCTCTACCCTAAGTGTCCACAGCGGGCAGTTTTGATTCATAGGTGCCCCAAAAGCACGGTGCTCGCCAGAGCGAAGGATGTGTGAACCCCTCCTTCTCCGAACACCGATACCCACACGCTTCGCCACCAGTGATTGAACCTGCCCAAGGAGCACCCCGCGCTATCCGCGGACCTCCCGCCGAATTTGTACGCGTCTCGAACCACGTAGCCAACCCTCCTGGAAACGAGGCCACAAAATGCGTGAGACCATTAGGTGACCCGCTGGCCGGCCGTGGACAACTCGCACCCCACGTCAAACGGAGCAAACTCACCTATGCAAATTCAACTGCTTAACTGCCCACTGGAGCGGGTCACCCCCAGACCGGCGAAAATAAGGCGCAGGCCACGCAAATAATCTGCAAAAAAGAAGCTTTAAATATGCGTCGGCCGTATAGCCCACCGAGATAGCCACGCGGACCACGTGGGCAACCCACCAAGACATGACCGTAAAGACGTGTGATGCCGTACGGATTCCTTGACAATGGTGCTTGCCCGAGAGCGTACGGGGCGAAGCGTGTTCATGTCAGGATTCGCGAGAAGGAGGGGTTCAAACATCCGTGGCTCTGGCGAGCACCGTGCTTTTGGGGCACCCATGAATGAAAACTGCACGCTGTGGACACTTAGGGTAGCGTGTTTTAAAAGCGTTTTCTTTGCTTCGTTTCTTTGTCGCTTTGGACAAAGAAATGACGTGCCGCCACGCACAGTGGCTAATAGTGATAAAGAGAAAATCCGACTCTCGCAGACCACTAACACTGAAAGCACCAACCCGGCACTGACCCCGACCACTAACCCCAGAACCGACCACCCCGGCACTGACTCCAACCGCTAACCCAGAACCTGACCACCCCCGCCCCCAACCACCCCTCCCCATCCCCGTAAAAACCCCAAGTGCGAACGGCCCCCCTTGGCGCATGATTTGCTCAGTCCTACCCAGGCGAATCAACGTACCATCAGCCCGACACCAAAGGAGAACACAATGACCAACCACGTCTACAAACAAATCGAGCTCACCGGGTCATCGACCCAATCAAGCGACGATGCAATTCGTGTGGCGCTCGAAAAAGCCTCAAAGACCCTCCGAAACCTACACTGGTTCGAAGTCATCGGCACCCGCGGGCAAGTCGAGGACGGCAAGGTCGCACACTGGCAAGTCACGCTTAAAGTTGGACTGCGAATCGACGATTAAGATTAATCGCGACGCAGACAACAAAGGCCGCGCTTAACCTAAGCGCGGCCTTTTCTTATGACGGAAACGATGACAAACAACAGGTAAGTTTTGCGAAGCCGCATACCCTCCCGGCAGCTTCGCAAACTACCGCCTACTACCGCCCCCGAATTACTTCGGCAACGACCCGTCAACGCCTTCAACGTACCAGTTGATACGTTGCAATTCCGGATCTGTCAGGTTCTGGCCAGCCGCAATCTTGACCGCTCCCGACTGGTCCTTGATCGGACCCATGAACACGTCCCACTTGCCGCTCTGCAGTTGCTCACGCTTTGCCGCGACAGCCTGCATCGCCTTGGCGGGCACCACCGCCGTATTCATGTCCTCAAGATCCACCGCCTTCTGCGGCATTCCCAGCCAGACCGGATCAGTCTTGACCTTGCCGTCCAGAAGCTGCTGGACCATCGAGTTGTAATACACCTCCCAATGCTGCACGACCGAACCCAAGTGCGCGCTCGGACCAAACTTCTGCATGTTCGAATCCCAACCAAATGCGTACACCTTCTTCTCGGCCGCCGTCGCCAACGTCGCGTTCGAATCAGTGTTCTGCAACAACACGTCAGCACCCTGCCCAATCAGCGTTTCCGCCGCCTGCTTTTCCTTGCCCGGGTCAAACCAGCTATTGATCCAGATCACCTTCGTGTGAACCTTCGGATTCACCGATCGCGCGCCCAAGGTGTACGCGTTGATGTTTCGGATCACTTCGGGAATCGGCACCGATGCAACAAACCCCAGCGTGTTCGTCTTCGTGACGTATCCCGCCGCGACACCGGCGAGATATGCGCCCTGGTACATGCGGTCATCGTAGACACCGAAGTTTTTGGCTTTCTTGTAACCCGTCGCAGTCAGGAACGTAATGTCCGGGTAGTCGCGCGCTACCTTCAATTGGAAGTCCTGGTAACCGAAGCTGGTCCCCACGATAACCTTGTTGCCCTTCGCGGCCAGATCGCGGAACACGCGCTCCGAATCCGCCGATTCCGGCACGTCTTCGACTCGCGTGATCTTGATCTTGCTGCCGTACTTGGCCTCCACTTCCTTCGTGCCGGCATCGTGGGCAAAGGTCCAGCCTGCATCGCCGGGATTCCCGAGGTAGACGAACGCAATGCCCGGCACATCGGCGGCCCGCGCGGGGCCGGCGACCATCGTGGCGGATAACGCGAGCATCGTGCCCACGGCTCCGGCTGCGCCCAAGGTGTTCAGCCAGCTTTTCTTCATCGTGTTTCTCCTGTCGATGGTTCAATGATGTTTGTAAAAATCGTGCTGCAGTGTCATTGGCCAAAATCGGGCCGTGGTTCAGGGCTAAATCGGAATGTCAGTCCGCCTTTCAGGCGCGTCGCCATTTGCAACGAATGCGCACCCTATTGATGAGCGGGCTGGACTTCTCTTCGGCTAGAGGAACTCCCATTGGTCGTCCCACAACGGAACGGCGATCAGGCGTCCTCGACGCGGGCGCACCCGACCCGAGCACCCGCAGGTGCCGCGCGCCGATCGCTGTCGAGCCGCACACGGTAGCCGCGTCGGGCCGCGGCTACCAACACGCCGCAAGCCCTCACCCGCACCGTCATCAGCTAGCCGCAAAAAACGGCTTGCCGAGCGATGCTGGCGCGTTCAGCTTGATCGTGTTCGGATTGCGCGAGATGAGCACCAGCACGACGACCGTCGCCACGTACGGCAACATGGCGAGAAATTGCGTCGGGATCGGCACGCCGATGGCCTGCGCGTAGAACTGCAGCGCCATCACCGCACCAAACAGCAATGCGCCGATCAGCAGCCGCCCCGGGCGCCACGTCGCGAACACGACCAGCGCCAGCGCGATCCAGCCGCGCCCCGACGTCAGTTGTTCCTGCCACAAATGCAGGTAGACGATCGAGTAATAACCGCCCGCAATGCCCGCCATGCCGCCGCCGAAAAGCGTCGCGCCGTAACGCACGCCGACTACCGGAAAACCCACGGAATGCGCGACCGAAGGCGACTCGCCTACCGAGCGCAATACCAGCCCGGCGCGCGTTCGATATAAAAACCAGCCGATCACGCCAAACATGATGAACGCGAGATAACCAAGCGGCGTCAGCGTGAAAAACGCGGGTCCGATGACGGGAATGGACGTAAGACCGGGAATGGGCAGCACGTCGATGGTCGCGCGCACCGCCGCCGACGTATAAGGCTTGCCGATATACGCCGAAAACCCGATGCCGAAAATAGTCAGCGATAAACCCGTGGCAACCTGATTCGCGAGCATGGTGATGGTAAGGAACGCGAACACAAGCGACATCAGCACGCCCGCGACAATCGCGCCCAGAATACCGAGCCACGGATTCCCGGTGATCGCGGTAACGGCGTAGCCGGTGACCGCGCCCATCAGCATCATGCCTTCCACGCCAAGGTTCAACACCCCCGACTTCTCGGCGACAAGCTCCCCTGCACCGGCGAACATCAGCGGAATAGCGGCGACGACAGCGCTTGAGGAAAGCGAACTGGCCTGATTGATATCCATGGGTTTTCTCGTCCGCTTTTTATTTACGAATGTGCATGCGCCGCAACCCGGCGCCGTACGCGATAGTTGACGAACAGGTCCGCACCCAGCAGGCAAAACAGCAGCAATCCCTGGAACACGCCGGCGATCGCCTGCGGCAATTGCATCGACGTCTGCACCGCTTCGCCGCCAAGATACAGCAATGCCATCAGCAGACTCGCGAGCACGATGCCAACCGGATGCAACCGCCCGACGAACACCACGATGATTGCCGTGAAGCCGTACCCCGGTGACCAGCTCGCCTGCAATTGCCCGATCGGTCCGGCCACTTCGCCCATGCCGGCCAAACCGGCCAGACCGCCGCTCAGGAGCAACGAGGTCCAGATGGCCTTTTTATCGGAGAAACCGGCGTAGCGGGCTGCCAGCGGCGCCAGACCACCCACGTTCATCCGATACCCCGCGAAGCTCTTGCGCATGAACAGCCACACCAGCGGAATCGCGATCGCCGTCAGGAACACCGACGCATTGATCCGCGTGCCCTTCAGCCATGCCCAGCCCCAATCGCTGTAAAGACGCGGGTATTGCGCCGAATCGCCGAACATCGCCGAGATCGGGAAGTTCATGCCTTCTGGGTCACGCCACGGACCGCTCACCAGATAGATGAGCAACTGCGTCGCGACGTACGTGAGCATCAGGCTCGTCAGAATCTCATTGGTGTTGAAACGGCTCTTGAGCAACGCGGGAATCGCGGCCCAGGCCATGCCGCCTATCACGCCGCCAATCATCATCAGCGGCAGGATCCACCAGCCGGTGGCGTCGCCGACATGAATCGCTATGCCGCCCGCCACGATCCCGCCCAGCAGCATCTGCCCTTCCGCGCCGATATTCCACACGTTCGCCCGGTACCCCACCGCCAGTCCCAGCGCGATCAGGCACAGCGGTGACGCCTTCAACACGAGCTCCGACCAGCCGTTCACGTTCGACAATGGTTCGATGAAAAACCCGTGCATCGCGCGCACCGGGTCCTGGCCCACGAGCGTAAAAATCAGAAAGCCAATAATCAATGTCAGCACCGCGGCGACCAGCGGTACGGCAAGCTGCATGGCACGGGACGGCGTCGGGCGCGCTTCAAGTCGATAAGGAAAATTCATTGTGTCGGGGCCGTGGTGTCGAGGTCGAGGGCGACGGGGTCGGCACGATTGCCATCGAAGAGACCGGCCATGAAGAGGCCGATCTCTTCTGCATTAGTCAGACCGGTTT
Organism: Caballeronia sp. dw_19; assembly: GCF_018449515.1. Taxonomy (GTDB): domain Bacteria; phylum Pseudomonadota; class Gammaproteobacteria; order Burkholderiales; family Burkholderiaceae; genus Caballeronia. The sequence goes on from NZ_JAAVUQ010000007.1 coordinate 274,978, forward strand.
CGCGAACCGGAGAAAGCTTGCCGCGAGCGAGAACGGCGAGGCGGTCGCAGATATCGAAGAGTTCTTCCAGCTCCTCCGAGATCACGAGGATCGCCACGCCACGTGCGGCCAGATCCAAAAGTTGTTGACGGATGAAACCCGCCGCGCCGACATCGACGCCCCAGGTCGGTTGCGCGACGACCAGCACCTTCGGCTCCTGCAAGATCTCGCGTCCCACGATGAACTTCTGCAAGTTGCCGCCCGACAGGCTTTGCGCGAGCGCGCCGTTGCCGCCGCAGCGGACATCGAAGGCGCTGATGCAGCGATCAGCGAACGCGCGCATGGCCTTTGTGCTGATCCAGCCGCCGTGCACCATATGTTCGCGATGTCCGGTGAGCAGCGCATTTTCCGCCAGCGACATGGCCGGCACCGCGCCGCGCCCGAGGCGTTCCTCGGGCACGAAGGCGAAGCCGAGCGCGCGTCGTCCACCGGCGCTATAACGTGCGGCGGGCTGGCCGACGATAGTGATGGCATCGGGCACGATATGTTTATCGCGGATCTCGCCTGAGAGCGCGGCCAGCAACTCGGCCTGCCCGTTCCCCGATACCCCCGCGATGCCGAAAATTTCCCCCGCGTGCACCGAGAACGAGACGTCCTGCAGCGACGTACCGAACGGATCGGCGCTCGCCACCGACAAGTGCTTCACCGCGAGCTTCACCTCGCCCGGCGTATGTTCGCGGCGCGTGTAATCGGGCAGCGAATGGCCAACCATCAGTTGTGCGAGCGATGCGTGGGTTTCCTTGCGCGGATCGACGCTCCCTGTCACCCGCCCGCCGCGCATCACGGTCGCGGTCTGGCACAGCGCCTGGATTTCGTCGAGCTTGTGGCTGATATAGAGAATGCTGCATCCCTCGGAAGCCAGCCTTCTCAGCACCGTAAAGAGTTTTTTAACCGCTTGCGGCGTGAGCACGGACGTAGGTTCGTCCATGATCAGCAGGCGCGGGTTCTGCAACAGGCAACGCACGATCTCCACACGCTGGCGTTCGCCCACCGCGAGACTGTGCACGTGGCGCTGCGGATCGACATCGAGCCCGTAATCCGCCGATACCTCGCGAATCCGTTTGCCAAGCGTCTTGAGATCGAATTTATCGTCGAGAGCGAGGGCGATGTTCTCGCCCACCGTCAGCGTCTCGAACAGCGAAAAATGCTGGAACACCATGCCGATGCCAAGCTTTCTTGCCGCCGCCGGACTGCTGATCTCGACCAGTTCGCCCTCCCATCGAATCTCGCCTTCGTCCGGGCGCACCGCACCGTAGATGATCTTCATCAACGTGGACTTGCCCGCGCCGTTCTCGCCGAGCACGGCGTGGATTTCACCCGGTTCGACGATGAGCGTCACGTCGTCGTTGGCCTTGACGGCGGGATATTGCTTGCTGATGCCGTGAAGCGCGAGGCGCGATGGTCGCGCACCGCCCGGCTGAATGGATGAGGAAATGGCGTCGCCCATATGGACTCAGAAAGTGCGGAAATTGCGCAAAACCGGGATGGCCGGCACGTGAGCAACGGAAACAAGCAGTCTGCGAGTAAAAGATACCCAAAACGGTGCGGGCCGTCGATTACTCAAAATAGTGCGCGCAATTAGCAACAGCACGGTATTGCGCAGCTTGCAACGAACGTGCTTGCGGGTATGCCCAGCTTGACGGAAACAATGTGTCATATTAAAAACGATATGTTCTGCACCCTGGTCGATCAGCCTGACCGTATATTGGAGAGAAGATGAGTCAGCAACGCGAAGCGATCGACACTTACCTGTTACGCGTCCTTCACACACTCTTGATGGAACGCAGCGTCACGCGCGCGGCCGTCAAGCTCAATCAGTCACAACCTGCGATCAGCGCGGCGCTCAGGCGCCTGCGCGACATCACCGGCGATCCGCTGCTCGTGCGCGGCAAAGCGGGCATGGTGCCGACCGAATACGGCCTGCGCCTGCTCGAGCCCACGCAAAACGCGCTGCGCGAAATTGAACGCATCAAGGTTCAGCAGCACAACTTCGAACCGTCTACTTCCGTGCGCTGTTACCGCATTGGCTGCCCGGATTATCTGAACGTGCTGTTCGTGCCGACCGTGGTGGAGCGCTTTCGGATAGCCGCGCCCAACGCCACGCTCGAATTTCATTCGCTCGGCCCCGCTTTCGACTACGAACTCGCGCTGGAGGAAGGCAAGCTCGATATCGTGGTGGGCAACTGGCCCGAGCCGCCTGAACAACTGCATCTCTCGAACCTTTTCGTCGACAAGATCGTTTGTCTCGTCAGTTCCAATCATCCGTTTGCCCGCCGCGGCGCACTCACGCTCGATCAATATCTCAACGCGCCGCATCTTGCGCCTACGCCGTATTCCGTGGGCCAGCGCGGCGCGATCGATGTTCATCTGGCACGCGAACGCCTCAAGCGCCATGTGGTCGTCACGCTGCCCTACTTCAATCTCGCGCCGTACGTGCTGATCAAGTCGGATCTCGTGTTCACCACCACGCGCCTGTTCGCCGATCACTACGCCAAGTTCTTGCCGCTGACCGTGGTGCCCGCACCACTCGATTTCCCGCCCATGCAGTACTACCAACTGTGGCACGAACGCTGCCATTACTCCGACGAAGTGCGGTGGCTCCGCCACCTCGTCGCCGATGCCACGCGTTCGCTGATCGAAGTGCCTCAGCCTTAAGGCTTAATTGGCCATGGCGATCAACTGACCCGCCAGCCGGTTGTGACGCTCGACGATCGGTCCGAGATCGACCGTCGTCAACTGACCGTGGCGTACCACGACGCGACCATCGATAACACTCGTCGATACCTGCGACGGCGCGCAGAACACCAGCGCCGCGACAGGATCGTGCAACGCGCCCGCAAAGCCGTGCTGGCTCAGATCGAAGGAAACAAAGTCGGCTGCCATGCCTGGCGCCAACGCGCCGATATCATCCCGGCCCAGCACCTTCGCGCCGCCGAGCGTCGCGATTTCGAGCGCTTCCCGTGCGCTCATGGCATCGGGACCGAAACCCACGCGCTGCAATAACAACGCTTGCCGTACTTCCGCGACCATCTGCGCGCCATCGTTCGATGCCGATCCGTCCACGCCGATACCAACGCTCACGCCTGCGTCCCGCATCGCCCGGATGGGTGCGATGCCCGACGCCAGCCGCATGTTCGAACACGGACAATGCGCGACACCCGTGCCCGTGCGCCCAAACAACTCGATACCCGCACGGTCCAGCTGCACACAATGCGCGTGCCAGACATCCGGTCCGACCCAGCCCAAATCCTCCGCATACTCAGCCGGCGACATTCCGAACTTCTCGCGGCTGTACGTGACATCGTTCACATTCTCGGCGAGATGCGTATGCATCGATACCCCGTATTCCCGCGCCAACAGCGCCGAATCTCGCATCAACTCGCGGCTGACCGAGAACGGCGAGCAAGGCGCCACGACCACGCGCAGCATCGCGTAACGGCCTTCATCGTTATATGTTTCGATCAGGCGCTGCGTATCCTTCAGGATCGCGTCTTCTTTTTCGACCACCGAATCGGGCGGCAAACCACCGTCCTTCTGCCCGACGCTCATGCTGCCGCGCGCCGCGTGAAAACGCATGCCAATCTGTTGCGCCGACGCGATGCTGTCGTCCAGGCGCGAACCATTCGGATAAATGTAGAGATGGTCGCTCGACGTCGTGCAGCCCGACAGCAGCAACTCGGCCATGGCGGTGAGCGTCGATACTTCGATCATCTCGGGCGTCAGGTTCGCCCAGATTTTGTACAGGCTGGTGAGCCAGCCGAACAACTCGGCGTTCTGCGCGGCCGGGACAGCCCGCGTGAGGCTCTGGTACATGTGGTGATGCGTGTTGACCAGGCCGGGAATGACCAGATGGCCTGACAGGTCCAGCACCTCGTCCGCTTGTTGCGGCAAGTCGCTGGTCGCGCCTACCTGCGTGATCCGGTTGCCTTCGATGAATAAACCGCCATTGGCGATCTCGCGTCGCGTCTCGTCCATGGTCACGAGCACGCGCGCGTTCTTCACCAGCAATGTCCGGGGTTTCTGTTGCATGCCGATCTCCGCTATTTCACTGTTTTACCGAGGGCGCAAAAGCACAAAAGCACCGCTTGAATCCGCGCCTGTTACCCGGTTACCCAGCGTCGATCGCCGTCTTCGGGATGCCCAGCAAACCTCTGTGCAAGGCGCTGTGCAAGACGCTACTGTCCGTAGCCAAAAAGCCCCTGACAATGCGCACACTGCCATAGTTGTCTTCACGGACTCGATATGATCGTGAATTTTGGCTCGCGTAGCATCGCCGGGAAGCGGTGGAAAGGGCTGAAACCGGGCTGGAACGCTGACGGTTTCTTTACGAAACCGCAATATGCGGGCAGCCGTTATGTGCTGGCGATTATCTTGCCTATCGCGGGCGTTATGATCACCGCAACTTTTTACAATGCTGGTCACGGCGCGCATCCTCTCACGCCGACGGGTATGTAGCCACGCTTGTGGAGCCTCGATCCGCCGCTGATTGTCAGAACACAGACGAGAACTCAGACGGTTCGATGCGCAGCCGCTCCTCGCACACTATAAGGACAACGCGAATGGGCAAGCTCACAACCCACGTACTCGATACCGCGCACGGCCGCCCCGGCGCCGGTATCAAAGTCGAACTTTTCGTGCTGACCGGCGATGCCCGGCGCGCGCTCCTGACCACCCACACCAACTCCGATGGCCGTTGCGACGCGCCGTTGCTACAGGACGACGCGTTTGTCACTGGCGAATACGAGCTCGTATTCCACGCCGGGGATTATTTCGCGGCAAATGGCGTGGATCTGCCTGAACCCCGCTTTGTGAACCGGGTGGTGTTGCGTTTTGGTATTGCCGATGCCACGTCGCATTATCACGTGCCGCTGCTGGTGTCTCCTTGGGCATACAGCACGTATCGCGGTAGCTGAGATTTTTATCTGACGCTTTTTCACCTCGCGTCCGTCCGATGGTTCGACAACAGAATTCGTAGTGGAGACGTTTCATGCAAGGCTTTATTGTTGACTGGCTGAATCTTGCTTTGCGCTGGCTGCATGTGGTGGTGGCGATTGCGTGGATCGGCGAGTCGTTTTATTTCGTGGCGCTCGACAACAGCCTGAAGCCGCCGAAAGACCCGGCTGCGACCAAGCGCGGCGTGTTTGGCGAGTTGTGGCATGTGCATGGCGGCGGTTTTTACAACATGCAGAAGTACACCGTCGCACCGCCGAACATGCCCGATGACCTGCACTGGTCGAAGTGGCCGTCGTACACCACGTGGATGTCGGGTTTTGGCCTGTTCATGGTGTTGTATCTGTTCTCGCCGAGCACGTATCTCATCGATAAAAACGTGCTCGATATGGGACCCGTGGTGGCGGTTTCATCGGCGCTGGGCTTCTTGCTGGCGGGCTGGATTGTGTATGACTCGCTGTGCCGCTTGCTGGGTAATCGCGATGGCCTGCTCGGAATTTGCGTGGGCGCCTATGTGGTCATCGCGGCGTGGTTGGCTTGCCATGTGTTTGCAGGGCGTGCAGCGTATTTGATTACGGGCGCGACGTTGGCGACGATCATGTCGGCGAACGTATTTTTCGTGATCATTCCCGGTCAACGGAAGATGGTCGCCGCCATGCTGAAGGGCGAAGTGCCCAATGCCATTTATGGCAAGCGTGGCAAGCAGCGTTCGGTGCACAACACGTATTTCACATTGCCGGTGGTGTTCGTGATGTTGTCGAATCACTACGCGATGACTTATACGCATCCCTATAACTGGGCTGTGTTGCTGATCATCATGTTGGCGGGCGCGCTGATTCGACAGTTCTTTGTGATGCGCCATCGTGGGCAGGTGTTGTGGTATTTGCCGGTGATTGGCGTGCTGCTGATGTTTGGCGCGTTTGCGTGGACCATGCCGAAGGCGGTGCCGACGGTTGCGCCGGTGGCCGGTGCGCCGTCGATTCGTGTGGCCGATATTGAGCCGATCTTGACGCAGCGGTGCGCGACATGTCATGCCGCTCATCCGACGATGATGGGCGCTGCGCCGGCTGGGGTTTTGCTGGATACGCCCGAGTCGATTTCGTTGAATGCGCAACGGCTTTATCAGCAGGCTGTGGTGTTGAAGGCGATGCCGCTGGGGAATGTTACTCAGATGACTGATGGTGAGCGGCAGAAACTTGCCGCGTGGTTTCAGGGTGGGGCTTTGAAGTAGGACTTGGGGTTTGCTCGCGCCGGTGGACCGGGAGGGTTAGGTCTGCTGGCGCGGTTGGGTGGGAATGAAAAGTTGCGGTGTTAGTCGTTTTGAGGTTAGCGGTCAGGGTCCATGCCGGGTTGCTAGGTTCTGGGGTTAGCGGTCAGGGGTTAGTGCCGGGTTGCTAGGTTCTGGGGTTAGCGGTCGGGGTCAGTGCCGGGTTGCTGCTTTCGGCGTTAGCGGCCTGCATGAGTCGGATTTTCTCTTTATCACTATTAGCCACTGTGCGTGGCGGCACGTCATTTCTTTGTCCAAAGCGACAAAGAAACGAAGCAAAGAAAGCGCTTTTAACCGCGCTACCCTAAGTGTCCACAGCGTGCAGTTTTCATTCATGGGTGCCCCAAAAGTACGGTGCTCGCCAGAGCGACGGATGTGTGAAACCCTCCTTCTCGCGAATCCTGACACGAACACGCTTCGCCCCGTACGCTCTCGGGCAAGCACAAGGTGCCAAGGAACCGGTTGGGCCTCACGCGCCTTTGGGGGTGGCTGCTTGGTCGGCTCGCTTTTCTCGCGGGTCACAGCTTGATCCGCCGCAGCTCGACGCGACGCGTACTACTGCCTCAGTCTTTGGTGAATTGGCTACGCGGCCTACACCGTTATTTTCGTCGGTTACGGCCTTACGCATTGTCGGAGCTTTACTACTTGGTAGGTTGGCGGCGTGGTCCGTCGTGCGTACAAATTGGTGGGTGGTCGTCCGCGGATAGCGCGGGGTGCTCCTTGGGCAGGTTCAATCACTGGTGGCGAAGCGTGTGGGTATCGGTGTTCGGAGAAGGAGGGGTTCACACATCCTCCGCTCTGGCGAGCACCGTGCTTTTGGGGCACCTATGAATAGAAACTGCACGCTGTGGACACTTAGGGTAGCGTGGTTGAAAGCGCTTTCTTTGCTTCGTTTCTTTGTCGCTTTGGACAAAGAAATGACGTGCCGCCACGCACAGTGGCTAATAGTGATAAAGAGAATATCCGACTCTCGCAGACCGCTAACATCGAAAGCAGCAACCCGATATTGACTCAGACCGCTAACCCCGGAACCTGGCAATCCAGCACAGCCCCCGACCACTAAGCCAGAAGCCAACACCAACCCCGCCCGACCTCACCCCCGAGCGCGAGCGCGAGCGAAAATTCAATCCATTAACCAGACCGATTCATCAAGCTGAACCTCATTGAGGTTAGCCCCTTCCCCACCGCGATCCACAACAATAAAGTCGCTCACTTCGCCAAGTGCGATCAACGGATGATGCCAGACCCCCTTGGCGTAATTCACCCCCTGCCACCCACGCGTAACAAACGCCCGGATAGCGGAAGGATCCAAATCCCCAGCCGGTGCAACAACAACAAGATACGCCTTATCGTTAAGCGGCAAAAACGCCTGACTCCCCAACGGATGCCGCTCGAGCATCGAAACCTCGAACGGCAACACCCGCGGCTGCCCGCGAAACAGATTCACCAGCGGCCGCCCGCCCTCGTCTTCCACATCGATCCGGGCAAGATCGTGGAAACGAATCGTCGTCCCGAGATTAATCGGAATCTGCTTCGCACCCTCAAGCTCAATGACATCGCCGAACGGCTCAAACGCCGCCCGGGTCAACGGTTCAATTGCCAACTTTTTCATCGCAGAGCCTGCTTCGTATTTACATAGATCAAACAAGCGTGCTGAACAACCGCAACCGCGATACTCCGCCGTCCGGATAAATGTTGAACCGCACATGCGTAACAGGACCCAGCGCAGCCAACTCCGACTCGAACACATGCTGCTTGTCCATCTGCAACTTCTGCTCGCCCAGCAACACCGGCCAGAACATCGCCTGCGTGACAAGCGAACTGTCCGTTCCACCCTTCACATACGCAGCCTGCAACGAACACCGGTCGGGATAATTGCCCTTGAAATGCGCCGTATCCACTTCGATCTTCTTGATCACGCCCGGTTGAGCCAACGCCACGATGCACCAGTCGTTCCCCGGCTCACGTCGACGACGCGTCTCCCAGCCATCGCCCATATTTGCGCCGCGTCCCGGCATCAGCAAGGTCGACGCCGGCCCGAAATGCTGGTTGTTCGCACCAACGACGTACGCGCCATTTTCCATCGCGGCAAGATCGAATAGCTCGGTGCGGCTGGCGCTGCGCCAGTCAAGCTGCGGCTGCCCATACACACGCAACCGCGCGATACCGCCATCCGGGTAAATGTTCACGCGCAGATGCGTGAACGGCTGTTCACTAGCAATGTCCACGTAATGATGCGTGTTCCCCTGCAACGTCATGGACGGCACCACTTCCGTCCATTGCGTCGCCTGCGTCGGCGCGCCATCAACCACGTGTGCACCTTCGATAGACGCGGCCGGCGGAAAGTTGCCCGTGAAGTGGCTAGTATCGATATCAATACCCTTGATCACACCCGGCCGTGCCAACTTCACCACGCACCAGTCGAACCCGCTCACCCGCTTGCGACGCGTTTCCCAGCCGTCCATCCACTTGCCGTTATCGTCGTATTTACCCACGATAAACACCGCCGGCTCCGGATTGAGCATCCGCTCTTTCGGTGCAAAAAATTCGTCGCTGGCCTCAAGCGCCTTCGCGCCCAACCGCGGGTCCGCGAGGTTCACATAACGGCGCGTGAATTCGGGCGCGTTGGCATCGAGTATGGGGGCGGCCATGATGTTTCCTTATAAGGTTTTGAAGTGACGCGCTACGTTCAAGCGTTCGAGCATTCAAACGTTCATCAACCAAGCAAATCGTCGAGCCTGAAGCGCGCTATCCGGTAAATCTGCTGAAGACTTTCGCGTAGCTCGATGTCGCGGCCGTGATGCAACCGCGCCTCGAAATTCGCGATAATGCCGTGGCGATCAAATCCGCGCACAGCCAAAATAAAGGGAAATCCAAACTTCTCGCGGTACGCGGCGTTAAGCACCTGCAATCGGTCGAACTCTTCCTGCGTGCACAGATCGAGGCCGGCGCCGCTTTGCTCACGCGTGGATTCGTCCGTGAGTTCGCCCCGCACCGCAGCCTTGCCGGCAAGCTCGGGGTGGGCGTTGATCAAAGCCAGTTGTCGTGCGTTACCCGCCTGGTCGACGATCGTCGTCATGACGTCGTGAAGCTGGTCGATGCTCGTGAACGGCCGCTTCCACAGCGCCGCCTCCGCCACCCACGGCGAGTGTTCGAAGATACCGGAAAGCGTGCTGATAAATGCGCCGGCAGGCAGCGCATTGAGCTGGTCCAACGTGATCCGCACGATACTCATGGCTTGGTCACTCCCGCCGTGCCTTCATACGGATGATGCTCGCGCCAGTGCCGCGCAATATCGACCCGCCGTGTCACCCATACACGATCATATTGCTCGATGTGATCCAGGAAACGCTGCAGCGCACGGAAGCGTCCCGGGCGGCCCAGCAACCGGCAATGCATGCCGATGGACAACATTTTCGGCGCGTCGCTGCCTTCTTCGTAGAGCACGTCGAACGCGTCGCGCAAGTAGGTGAAAAACTGCTCCGCCGTGTTGAAACCTTGCGGCGTGGCAAAACGCATGTCGTTGGTGTCGAGCGTGTACGGCACGATCAGTTGCGGCACCTTCGCGCCGCCGCTGACCTCCACGTCCATCCAGAACGGCAGGTCGTCGCCGTAATAATCCGAGTCGTACAGAAAACCGCCATGCTCCGCGACCAGCCGGTGCGTGTTCGGACTGTCGCGCCCTGTGTACCAGCCGAGCGGCCGCACGCCCGTCCCGCGTTCAATGGCCTCCATGCCGAGCCGCATGTGCTCCGCTTCCTTCTCCGGCGACATGTCCTGATAGTGAATCCATCTGTACCCATGACACGCGATCTCATGCCCCAATTCGACGAACGCGCGCCCGAGATCCGGGTGACGCTCGATCGCCATGCCCACGCCGAACACGGTAAGCGGCAAGCCCCGTTTTTCGAACTCGCGAAGGATGCGCCAGACGCCGGCACGCGAGCCGTATTCGTAGATGGATTCCATGCTCATGTGACGAGACGGATACGCAGCCGCGCCCACGATCTCCGACAGGAACTGTTCCGACGCCGGGTCGCCATGAAGTACGCAATTTTCCCCGCCTTCCTCGTAATTCAGCACGAATTGCACTGCAATGCGTGCGTCCCCGGGCCAATTCGGCTGCACGGGGTACCGGCCGTAGCCGATCAGGTCGCGTGGGTACTTCGATTCATTCGACATGGCTGGATGAGTGCGTGGAAGTCGATGGAGCCGCACACGGTTACAGACTTACAGACCCGCGCGACGATGGGTCAGTTTAGCGAAAACGCATCGTCACGCCCATATTCATACGCAGATATTGCGGGTCAGGCGAGATGTATGGTCCAGGCGTTTTATTGGGGTTTGCCTGGGCTATAAGCGGCTAGCGCGCCGTCATATTGCTTCGCTAGCGGGCGTGCATAGTCGCCGCGTTTCGACGTTCGCAGCTTTAGCGCAATCAGCGCTTCCGCCCATTTCACCGCGGTCGTTACGCCCTCGATGACCGGCGCGCCGATCGCATCTTCAATCTCGTGGCAAAACTCGGCCATGCCTGCGCAGCCCAGGACGATCGACTCCGCATCGTCTTCCGCCAAGGCCTTTCGACACTCTTCTATGATGATCGAGCGCGCCCTGGACCCGGGGATATCCAGGTCCAGCACCGCTACGTCGGTTGCACGGACGTTCTTGCAGAAACGCTTCATGCCGTAGCGCTCCGCCAGATGCCAGGACATCGTGCAGGTGCGCTTCAAGGTTGTCACCACGCTGAAACTCGGCGCTATGACGCTTGCCGCATGCATTGCCGCTTCCGCTATGCCGATGACCGGGCCTCTGGACAATTCTCTGGCCGCATATAACGCGGGGTCGCCGAAGCAGGCTATGACATACCCGTCCATGCCCTCTTTCTCACCCTTCTCAATCTCCTGCAGTAAGGCTAGCGATGCAAGCGCTTCGTCGTAGTAACCCTCGATAGAGGGCGGGCCCATTGAAGCACTTACGGAGATGATCTCCGTTCCTGTTGACGCTACTTCCCGGGCACAACGGTCCATCGCCAACGTCATGCGTTCCGTTGTGTTCGGGTTGATCAGCTTGATGCGCATTTGGTTCTTCCTTTATTTCCTGCAAGCGCCATTTTATTCGGATTACATAGTATTTATACAAACCCTTGCTTGCATTGTTGCTCGCAGTCGCCATCGCATCCCGGGAATCCCTGATGCGATGGCCCGCCTGTCGACCCACTTGTGCTCCTAAGCGAAATTCGATACCGAGTTCTTGTCCGCGATGATCCTGTAGAACAGCGCACCTAATCCCGCGCCTATGAACCACGAGAAGTTACCGGCGCCTTCAAGGGACGGCAGCATCACGCAGGCCACGGCGATGGCCGCCGCCGGCAGCAACGCACCCACCGCGCGCCAGTTCACGCCGTTGCTATACCAGTAGCGCCCCGTTTCCGAGGTCGTGTACAACTCCTCGACCTTGAACTTGCCACGCTTCATCAGGTAGAAATCCACGATCAGCACGCCATACAATGGACCGATGAAACTGCCGAGCACATCGAGCGTGTAGTGGATCACCGCAGGGTTGTTGAAGAGGTTCCACGGCGTGATGAAGATCGATGCCACCGCGGCCATCATCCCGCCCATCCGCCAACTGATCAGGCGCGGCGCGACGTTCGAAAAATCAAAAGCCGGTGACACGAAATTCGCCACAATGTTGATACCAATGGTCGCTATCGTGAAAGTCAGCGCGCCCAGGATCACCGCCGTCGGCTGATCGATACGCCCTACCGTTTCTACAGGGTCCGTGATCAACTGGCCAAAGACCGGCAAGGTCGCGGCAGTCGTCACAACCGTCACCAGCGAGAACGCCAGGAAGTTGACCGGCAAGCCCCAGAAGTTGCCGCGCTTCACGCTCTTGAAACTCTGGCAGTAACGCGAGAAGTCGCCGAAATTCAACATCGGACCGGAGAAGTACGAGACCACCAGGGATATGGCCGTGATCATGACCGGCACGACTTCCAGACCGTGGTACTTCACGCCGCCCAGGTTCAGGCCAATGTTGCGCCAGCCCGCACGCCACACCATGTAACCAGCCAAAATGAACATCACCACGTAGACCGCCGGACCCGCGAAGTCGATGAACTTCTTGATCATCTCCATCCCGCGCCAGAACACCACGGCCTGCAACACCCACAACAGCATGAACCCGGCCCAGCCCACTGCCGACAACCCGGCGAAACCGTATTTGTGGACATCGGCATAAGGCATCCATTGGGGCATGAATTTCAGCACCACGATCACCAGCGCACTCGATGCCAGGAAGGTCTGGATTCCATACCATGCCACTGCGATCAAGCCACGAATCACAGCGGGAAGGTTCGCCCCCAGCACGCCGAAAGTCACGCGGCATGCCACCGGATACGGAACGCCCGCCTGCTGGCTCGGCTTGGCGATGAGGTTGCACAGCAAATTCACAATGCCGATTCCAACAAGTAATGAAACCAGCACCTGCCAACTCGTCAGCCCCAACGCAAACAAGCTCCCCGCGAACACGTAACCACCCACGCTATGCACGTCGGACATCCAGAACGCAAAGATGTTGTACGCACTCCATGTCTGGTGTTTGAGCGGCGCAAGGTCATCGTTATAGAGCCGGTCGCTGTATCCGGCCGGATGGTCAGGATCCCTACCTGAATCACTGCCGGAATCGTTGCCGTAGGAAGGTATTGCCGCACTACCCGGGGTCGCACTTAACTGAACCATGACTTCTCCTTGAATGAGCTCGGCAATCAAGCCGCAAATAGTCGACTTCGTATAGCTTTCGTATAGCAATACGCACCGTCGCGTGGTCAACGCGCAGCGCTTTCTTGTCGGTATGGGCTAGCCGTCCTGCAGCCGCGGGCGAACCCGCGACCAGACACAATTCATCCACTCGGCACGCGCAATAACGCGCATGCGTCCACGGAAAAGGCATGGTGAAAACCACACGTTCATTGAATGAACACGGGCTTTTTAAATTCGTTCGGCTTTCAGATATTGGTAGTGTTGGTGGTACTGGTATTGCGTCGCGCCCGGAGAATGGTCGCGCGGTGTTGCTGAAAATCAGGCCTGCAGTCAGGCGCTTTTATCGCGCTCACTTACCTTTGGCTTCGAAAAGACTTCACGTAAATCGACCGCGCCGCGTGCGGGCCGGTCCAGCATCTTCAGTTCGACTTCCTGCAAGTGGCGCGCCATCAGTTCGGCGGCCTTGGGACCGTCGCCCGCATCGAGCGCGGCCAGGATATGTTCGTGATCTTCAAAGCTGCACGAGCTTTTTCCAAGCGACTCATACAGCGCCGATATCAGCGTGGAGCGCGCCACCAGCCCCGACAAGCATTCGCACAACACGGTGTTGCCGGTGAGTTGCGCAAGCTCTGTGTGGAACTCGCCGGACAGCCGTATCCATGACGAAAAATCGTGGCTCTCATAGGCCTTGCGTTCACGTCCGATCGTTGCGCTGATCGACTTGAGCCGGCGCGTGCCATGCCCGGTACAGATCCGCTCGACGACCGCCATTTCGATGATTCGCCGCATCTCGAACACTTCGTGCACTTCCTGCACCGAAGGGCTAGCGACGAACGCGCCACGGTTCGGTTCGAGGTCGACCAGCCGTTCGCTCGCGAGTTGCGCCAGCGCCAGGCGCACAGTCCCGCGCTTTACGTCAAATACTTCGCATAACTGTGCTTCTGTCAGCTTCGCGCCTGGAGCTAGGCGGTGTTCGAGAATGGCGTCGCGAATATTCGCCGCAATCGACTCCGCCGTCGCGGCCGCGACCGAAGCCGCAGTGCCAATGACGCTTACCTTCGACAAATCTTTCAATTTCGATTCGGACATAGTCGTGTTCGCTCTATGTGATACATCTTATGACAGACATAAAAACTGTCAACAATTTCAGATAAATTTTTTCACTATGGACCGCAATTTTCCCAAGCCTGTTGCTCTGAACCTTGCCATACAAGGGTTTTGGCTAATTATCTAAGCGAATAAAACCAAATTTGGCGGTGTTTTTGTTGACAATCCAATGCACGTTATTCGTGCGAACACGCTCAAAAGCGGTGCGCCGAACGAAAAAAAAGCGCCCTTGCGGGCGCTCGTTCGAATTGCGTGAAACCTGCTATGCCAAGTAGGGATAGTCAGAAAGCTTCATTTCAAATCCATGCGACCGCGCCACCAGATGCGCAGTCGCACCGAACGGCAGCGTCAGCAATTCGGGCACGTGCCCGAATTGCAATCCTGTCACAACGGGAATTCGGATCACCGACCTGACTTGTTCGAGCATCGTCTCGAACGTATAGCCGTTGTCGTACTCCGACAGCCTTCCGCCCGTGAATTCGCCCAGCACCAGTGCCTGCTGCCGCGCGAGAATCCCCGACTGGTGCAACTGGTAAATCATGCGTTCAACACGATAAGGATGCTCGTTCACATCTTCGATGAACAGGATCCCCCCCTCCACCGGCGGCATGTACCGCGTGCCGATCAACGACGCAATAATCGCCAGATTGCCACCCCACAACATGCCGGTGACATCGACGGACTGGACCTGCGGCACATGGCTCGTCACCTTGAACGACGAGTGCGTGATCGCATTCCAGAAATGCTCCATCGTGAACGCGCTCGGCTCTTCCGCGCCGAAATCAGCAGCCAGCATCGGGCCGCCAAAGCTTTTCACGCCGGCCAGCGCGTACAGCGCCAACTGGATCGCGGTGAAGTCGCTATGGCCCACAATCGCTATCGGCTGGTCCTGCAAGCGGCGCTGCAGGCCCTCGTAGTCCAGGCCATGAAGAATGCGTGTAGCACCGTAACCGCCGCGCACCGCCAATACGATGTCAGGCAGAGGACGCGCCGGATCGGCAAGCCGGTTCAGGTCCGCGGCACGTTCGCCGTCGGTGCCGCCGAAGCGTTGGTAACGACGGTGCGCCGCCGACCCGTTTTCCAGCCGATGCCCTTGCGCGCGCAGGCGTTCCATCGCGCGCCCAACCACTTCAGAGTCGGGGTAACCCGAAGGTGCGACGAGATCGATGGTACGTGCCGGATGGGTCATGAGCGAATGGAAAGTGGATCGATGGAATCGGGTAGTACGGCGTTGCGGGCATCGCGCGCCTCACGCGCCGCGCGCCGGCGTTCAGCGAAAAAGCTGCGCAGCGCGTCGGCACATTCGTCGCCGAGCACCCCGCCCGTAACGCTTGTGTGGTGGTTCAGATTACCGATGGCAAATGCGTCGACAACGCTCCCGCACGCGCCCGTCTTCGGATCGTGCGCGCCGAACACCACGCGCGCAATCCGCGCGTGCATGATCGCGCCGGCGCACATGATGCAGGGTTCAAGCGTGACGTAGAGTTCGCAGCCCGGCAACCGGTAGTTTTCAAGCGCCAGGGACCCCGCGCGCAACGCAGCCATTTCGGCGTGCGCCGACGGATCATGAGCACCGATCGGATGATTGAAGCCGGTTGCAATGACTTCATCGCCGCGAACCAGAACCGCGCCGACCGGCACTTCGCCCAACGCACGCGCTTGCTCCGCGGCAGCTTGCGCGAGCGCCATGAAACGGCGGTCGCGTTCTGCGGCGGCCGTCGAGGCGAGATCGGTTGCGGGCGTGAGGGTCACTTTTCAGTGGCCTCGGCTTGTGCATTCCTGTCGCTCTCCGAGAGACGCTCGGACAAACGTTCGGCAATGCGCCGCCGGTATTCAAGCGGCACGACAGTGCTGCTGCCGCGCAAGGATTCCAGCGCCATATCGAGCGCCAGCATCTTCGCTTGCAGCTTGCGGCGGGTAGCTGGATCTTCGGTGCTGCCCGCTTCGTGTTGCAAATCGCGAAGCGCGCGCAAATGTTCGACAGCAGGCGGCACGAAACCGGCATTTTTCATAATGCGGTTGGCAACGCGGACTTCCTCGGGGACCAAGGCGTCGTCGTCGAGCTCGAGCGGCTCGCCCGCGCCGGGCAGATTGTCGAATTCGCCGCGCGCGGCAGCGGCCGAAATTCGCTGTTCGACCAGGGCATCTAGCAGTTTCATCGGCGTTTTAGGTGCCGGCGACCGGTCTGTCGAACGTTTGACGAGGAACGTTATCGAGCAGCAGGATCAAGCCGGACTGTCACGTTTTGAGGGTTGCGCTTCGCGGCGTCATTCACGTTCAACGGTTCAACGCGCCGCCGGCTGCGTGGGAAGCCGGGTGAGCGATCCCGGCGCAACGCGCTTCGGGGATGCCTACTAGCAAGTTGGCATTCTATCAGGCGGCCCACGCACGGGCGGTTCACGCCCGGCAGAGCACCTTACAAAGCTGGACTAGGCCAGATCGATGGCCTTGCGTCGATAACCTTCCGTAGCAAGCAACAGGCTTCGTGTGTATTCATGCGCCACGTTTTGCTCGCGGACGGCTTCAATGGAAAGCTGCTCCACGATCTCGCCATCGCGCATCACCGCGACCCGCTGGCATAAAAAACCAACCACCGCCATGTTGTGACTGACGAGGATCATCGTGAGATGGCGTTCGCGATGCAGCCGCCGCAGCAGGTTCAGGATTTCGGCCTGCACGGACACGTCGAGCGCGGAAGTCGGCTCGTCGAGCAGCAGCACGCGTGGCTCCACGATCAACGCCCGCGCAATCGCCACACGCTGGCGCTGCCCGCCCGACAACTGATGCGCATACCGGAACCGGAACGCGGGCCCGAGGCCGACCTCCCGCAAGGCGTCGAGAATGCGGGCATCGTGGCGATCCATGCGATTGATGGTGAGCGGCTCCCGCAGCGTCTGGTCCACGGTGAAGCGCGGATACAGCGATCCGTACGGGTCCTGGAACACCATCTGCACTTCGCGCCTGAACGCGCGGTCGATGTGTCTGCCGAGCGTGTGACGACCAATCCGCATTGATCCGCTGGCGATGGGTACGAGCCCGGTCAGCGCGCGAAGCACGGTGGATTTGCCGGAACCCGATTCCCCGACAAGCCCGAACACCTCCCCTTCGCCGACATGAAACGTCGCCGAGCGAACTGCATCGGCGAAACCGGTTTTCGTTTTGAAGCGTACCTGTACCTCGTTTGCTTCGATCATGGCGCGACCTCGGCGAACCATGCGGGATCGCGTTGCAGCACCGGCAGTTCGTCCGGCGGATTGCGCAGCGGTGGACTCGCGGCCAGCAAACCGCGCGTGTACGGATGCTGCGCGTGCGCAAGATCGCGTGCCGCGCACGTCTCGACCACCCGTCCGCCGACCATCACCAGCACGCGGTCGCAAAACGACATCACCAGCGGCAGGTCGTGACTGATGAAAATCAGCCCGGTGTTGTGCTTCGCGATCATCTCGTCGAGTACCGACAACACCTGCATGGAGACGAGTACATCGAGCGCGCTGGTCGGCTCGTCGGCGATCAGCAACCGGGGGCCCGACGACACCATCATGGCAATCATCACGCGCTGGCCCATGCCGCCCGACAACTCGTGCGGGTAAGCGTCGGCGACTCGCTGCGGATCACGGATATGCACGGCCTCCAGCGCGGCGACAATCCGTTCGCGCATGGCTTTCGCATTCAGCTTCGGCGACTGCCGCCCGAACGCCTCGCGCATCTGCTGCGCGACCGTCATCACCGGGTTCAGCGAATACTTCGGGTCTTGCAGGATCATGCTCATCTGCGTGCCGCACAGGCGTCGCCGCTCCTTTGGGCGCATGGCGAGCAGGTCGTGGTTATCGAGGCGCATGGCGTCGGCAGACCAGTGCGCCGATGAAGGCAGTAACCCGAGCAATGCGCGTCCGGTCAGCGATTTCCCTGACCCCGACTCGCCGACGATACCCAGCCGCTCTCCCCTCGCAAGCGTCAGGGAAATGCCGCGCACCGCTTCGGTCAGCGTGCCGTCGTGGGCCTCGAACGCGATGCGCAGGTTATCGATCTCACAGAGGGTATCGGCTGGCATGTCAGCTTCCTTGACGAGGGTCGAAGACATCGCGAAGACCATCGCCGAGCAGGTTGAACGCAAGACTCACGAGCAGGATGGCGATGCCAGGGATGGTTGCGACCCACCACGCGTCGAGCAGCACGCCGCGCCCCGACGCCACCATGAAACCCCACTCCGGACTCGGTGGCTGCGCACCGAGTCCGAGAAAACCAAGCCCGGCGACCGTCAGGATAATGCCGGCCATGTCGAGCGTCGCGCGTACGATCACCGACGACGAACACAGCGGCACGATATAACGCAGCAAAATCCGCATGGACGACGCCCCTTGCAAGCGCGCCACGTGGATGAAATCGGCCTGCACTAGGCGCAGTGTTTCGGCGCGCGCGAGCCGCGCATACGGCGGCCACGCGGTGATCGAGATCGCGATCACCGCATTGATCACGCCCGGCCCAAGCGCCGCCGCGAATGCAAGCGCAAGCACGATCTTCGGGAACGCGAGTGCGATATCGGTCAGGCGCATCAGGACGGTATCGACGAAACCGCCGCAGAAACCCGCCGTTGTTCCAATCAGCAAACCCACCGGTACGACCAGCACCACAACCAGGATGGCGATGCTCAACGTCAGACGCGAGCCGATCACGAGCCTCGCGAGAATGTCACGGCCAAGTTGATCCGTGCCGAACCAGTGCGACGGAGAACCGGGCGGCAAAAGGCGGTCGCTGAGCACTTGCTGCAACGGATCATGCAGCGGCAATAACGGCCCGATTGCGGCGAACACAATCATCAGTGTCAGGATCAGCAGCCCGAACATGCTTAGAGGGTTGCTCGCGAAACGCCGCCAGCGGCGGTACGCCAAACCCAACGCGGCCTGCCTGCGCGACGCCGGCGTATCCGTGAGAAGCCACGCACGCCACCCTTGGCGTACTGGCTTCATCGTGTGAGTGGAATTGTCGGTGGATGGAAGCACGTCATGAACCTTTGGCTGTCATCGGGCGCGCGGATCGAACACGCGATACAGCGCGTCCGTCAGCAGGTTGAGCGTGATGAACGTGGCACCGATCACGAGCGTGCTGCCCAACACGGCGTTCATGTCGGCGTTGAGCAATGCGCCGGTGAGATAGGAGCCTATGCCCGGCCATGCGAATACGATCTCCGTCAACACCGAGCCTTCCAGCAGATAGCTATAAGCAAGTGCAATCACTGTCAGGAGCGGCACGGCAATATTGCCGAATGCGTGACGCCAGATCACGCGGCGTTCGCTCAAACCCATCGCTCGCGCAGTCACGATGTATTCCTGACTCAACTGCTCAAGCATGAATGAGCGCGTCATGCGGCTCAAGTAGGCGATGGAATAGAACGCGAGAATGGCCGCGGGCAGCACAATGTGAGAGAGCGCATTCTTGAATACGTCCCACTCGCCCGCCACGATGGAATCGACCAGCAGACTGCCCGTCCGGGTATCGACCAGACCGTCGTATAGCGGGTCTATGCGCCCCGGTCCGGATACCCAGTGTAATTTGGCATAGAACAGCAGCAAGCCCATCAGCGCGAGCCAGAACACCGGCAGCGAGCTGCCCGCCAAACCGATGAAACGCGCGACGTGATCGGTCCAGCGGTTATGTCGCACAGCGGCCGCCACGCCAAGCGGCACGCCGATCACGATGCCCATGAACGTCGACAGCGTGGCCAGTTCAAGCGTGGCCGGGAAGACGCGCTTGATGTCGTCTATCACCGGGTTCGACGTCAGCAGCGACATTCCCAGGTCGCCGTGCAGAACATCGCGAACGTAGATCAGGAATTGGACGATCAACGGCTTGTCGAGCCCCAGCGCCACGCGCGCCGCTGCATACGCTTGAGCCGATGCACGCTCGCCTAGCATCGCAAGCAATGGATCGATCGGAATCTTTCGTCCGATGAAAAACGTCACCCCGAGCAGCCCGATGAAGGTCACGGCGAGCATCAGCAGCCAGCGCACGAACAGCCATGTCCGGCGCACGCCCGCGTGGCGGGTGAGCACCAGTTGCAGGCGCTGGAACGCGGTGAGTTGTGCAGCCACGCTTACTGTTTCTTCACGTCGCGATACGACACGAGGTCGAAGATCGGCCCGACTTCCAGACCTCTCACGCCCGGCCGCGCCGCGACTTGCGAGACCTTCTGGAACATGATCACGAACGGTGAGTTCACGAGAAACTCTTTCTGCATCGCTTCATAGCGTTGGGCGCGTTTCGCCGTCGACGATTCCTCCAGCGCCGCCTGAGTCTCCTTCGTCAACTGCGGAATGTCCCACGCATTGCGCCACGCGAGCATCTTGAAGGCCGATTTGTCGGAGTTGTCCGGATTCCATGCGAAGCCCTGTGCATTGCTATGCGGGTCGATGTAATCGGCCGACCACTCGCCGATATAGATGTCATGCTGACGCGCGCGATACTTGCCGAGGGTCTGCTTGTTATCGCTTGAAATCAGCTCGACCTTGATACCACCTTGCGCCAGATTAGCTTGTACCGCCTGCGCAATCTCGCCATAGGGCGAGTCGTTGCGCACATCCATCTTCACCGTGAAGCCGTTTGGCACGCCCGCTTTTGCCAGCAGAGCCTTCGCCTTCGCTACGTCCTGATGGTACGGATTGATGTTCAGCGCCCCGAGGAAACCTTCGGGCAGGAAGGTCTCATGTACCTTGTAGGTGGT
This sequence comes from Caballeronia sp. dw_19, assembly GCF_018449515.1. Lineage (GTDB taxonomy): Bacteria > Pseudomonadota > Gammaproteobacteria > Burkholderiales > Burkholderiaceae > Caballeronia. Next base: position 295,820 of record NZ_JAAVUQ010000007.1, read on the forward strand.
CCGCACGATGTTCTGCTGAATGCCGTTGTAGTCGATCAGCCATTTCATGGCTTCCTGAACATCGGGCTTGGCAAGGTTCGGGTTCTTGTTGTTCAGGCCAAGGTACATCAGCGTCGCTTGCGGCACGGACGTCACGCGAATCGTGCCCTTCTTCGTCAGCGTAGCGAGGTCGTCGGAACTCAGGTCACGCGCGATATCGATGTCGCCGTTCTCGATCATCAGCCGCTGGCTCGATGCTTCCGGCACATGCCGCAGCACGATGCGTTTCATCGCAAGCGGCACGCGATAACCATCGAAACGCTGCAGCACGATGCTGTCGTTCGCGGTCCACTTCACCAGCTTGTATGCACCCGATCCCGCCTCGTTCGTCTTCAGCCACTCATTGCCGAAGTCGTTACCCTTCGCATGCGATTCAAGCAACTTTCTGTCGAGCACGGAAGCCGGCCACGAGCCCAGCACGTTCAACACGAACGTGGGCGCGTACTTCTGGTCGGTGGTGATCGATACGGTGCTGTCGTCGATTTTCTTCACGTTCTGCAGCGCGTTTTCCTTCGTCAGCCCGATGCCTGCCAGCACCGCAGCCGCGCCTTTGTCGAGTAACGCGGTGCGCTGAATCGACCACGCGACGTCGTCGGCAGTGAGCGGATTACCTGAGTGGAACTTGAGACCGGGGCGAATCTTGAAGGTGAACGTGAGACCGTCCGGGCTCACCGCCCACGATTGCGCAACGTCGCCGTTGAAGTGGGCCGGATCTTTCAGATCGACGCGGATCAGGCGGTCATAGGTATTGGCGACGTATTCCTGCGGCACCAGTTCGTAGATCTCGCCCGGGTCGAGCGTGGTGAATTCGTCGAGTAAAGTGGCCATGACCAGCATGTCCTTCGGCGTGGCCGCGTAAGCGATGCGCGTGCCGGCCAGCATCAGAGTGGATGCTGCTGCGATGGCTGCCAACGCGTTGCACAATACCCGTTTCATACTCGCTCCGTGAGGGATGTTGATGAGATGTTCTGCGCGTTCCGTGCGGTTACATCAGGCGCAAGAGGCCGCTGTCGGCGTTGTCGATTACCTGGAGTTCGCGCGAGCCGGGCAGTTCGTAATGCCACCACTCGCTGGGAATATGAGTGAAGCCGGCGCCGTGCATCACGCCAAGCAACAACGTGCGGTTGCGCTGTACATGCTCCGGCAAACCCGGATGGAAGTGTTCGGAAGCGATCGACATCTCGTCGAAACCGGTGCCCATATCGAGGTCCTGGCCTTGAGCGTCGACCAGCGTCAGGTCGATCGCGGTGCCGCGGCTATGGTTCGAGCCGCGCTTCAGGTCTGCTATGTAGGTCGGGTCGGGAAGGAAGTCCCAGAGCACCTGCTGGGCTTGCGGCGGACGGTAAGCGTCAAATATTTTCAGCGTCAAGCCGATGTTGCCTGCGAGCTCGACGGCTTTTCTCAGGGCGGCTTCGGCCGGGGCCAGGAGCAAGCAATGTGCCGTCTTGTAGATCGGCTTGCCTGTCAGGTTGCGATCGGTTGCGTAGACCAGGTCGATCGCGACGCGGTGCGTTTCAGGAGAGATTATCAGCAGACGGTGATCGGGCATCGGCGGCGTTGGGTTCAAGGCTCACGAGTTCGTGCGGTGCCGTTATTGTTTATCAAAATGACTGGTTTGGGGGCGAATGTGGCGGACATGCCGCACTCGGCGGATAAATGCCACATTCGCGCATGGCCTTTAAGCCGCTTGTACGCGGGGCATAACGACGGGTCGATCCTATGTGCTTGAAGCTACCGCCGACGGTCGCGCCTGTCCCAGGATCACCCGATCCCCGATTAGAACCCGCCAAAAATCCGGAGGTTAGGTTCGAAAGAAGGCGTGGACGGGCATGGCGGCACGCTGAGTGACGCTCAACTGTGGGGATGGATGCACTGAGGGTTGCGACTTACTGGCACCCCGCGCGCGATGGGCCATATTTCTGCGTGGCTAATGCTGATGATCGTGCCGGTGCGGGGTGCATCGACGGAAGGTGAAAGTGCAATCGAAAGCGGTTCAACCACACCCGCAGAACCGCTTTCGATGCTTGTACGGACTACTGCGCCGACTACTGTGCCATCGCGCCCGAAGCGGGATGACCCATGCCCATTGCGTCGTTCTTTTTCATCTTGTCGTCCTTCTTCATTGCGTCCTTCGACATCGAATCTTTCGACATGGCATCCTTGGACATGGTGTCCTTCGCCATCGAATCGTGGGCCATTGCATCGCTTGCCTGGGCGAATGCCATGGAGCCGCTCAGGGCCAACGTTGCTGCGAGTGCTGCAGTGATGAACAGTTTCATATCAACCTCTTGCTTGAGTAAAAGTATCCGGTCATGCCGGGATGAATCGAAGTACCTGACGCCGCGATGTCTCGCAATACGTCTCGATCTCTCGTGACGTCAGGAACCTCCGAACCAGTTGTAGCCCTGATCGACCCAATAGCCGCCAGGGAATTTGTTCGTGACGAAAATTTCCATGATGTGCTTCGGATTTTTATAGCCCAATTTAGTAGGCATCCTAAGTTTCATCGGGTAACCATATTTTGGCGGCAATTGCTGGCCGTCGAAGGTGAACGTCAGCAGTGTCTGCGAATGCAAGGCAGTCGGCATGTCGATGCTTTCGTAGTAATCGTCCGCGCATTTGAAACCAACATATTTCGCCGATGTGTCCGCTCCCACCTGCTTCAGGAACTCCGAGAACGGCGTGCCGCCCCAGCGTCCGATCGCACTCCACCCTTCCACGCAGATATGCCGCGTGATCTGCTCGGCTTTCGGCAACGCATAAAGCTCGGGCAAGGTCCACGTTTTCGTGTTCTGCACCAACCCGCTTACTTTCAGGCGAAAGTCGGAACCACCGACAACAGGGACGTCGTCAATGCCGTAGAACGCGTTGAACGGAAACGGCCGCGTGATCTGCGCTTCCGTGTAAGTCGGCGCCAGACGGTTCGGATCGAAGAGCCAACCTTGCACGGTATCGTTCAGGCGAGAGACGCGGCTGAGGAAGGTCTCAACGGATTTGTCGTCTGAAATACTGCAACCGGCCAGCATCGCGAGGCCGCCGAGCGTCACAATGCGTTTGCCGAAGAGGCGGCGGGACGGCATGTCGAGTTCACGGCGAACGTCGATAATCAGCGACTCGCGGTCTACGCTCACGCGGTTTGGCTTTACGGGTTTCATGATCGAGATTCCTCGAGTCCTTAAGTTATCTTTTAGTCGGGCGGGTACGTATGACTAACTTAGTGGCTGAATTAGCGGCTCGCTTAGTGACCGCGAATCATCGTAAGCAGCGAGCGCGGCACCAAAGAAACCATGACCAGGTGCACGACAATGAATGCCGCCAGCAGCGACATGGCCGAGAAGTGCACAACGCGTGCAAAGTCATAACCGCCCATCAGTTCCCGTAGCAGCGGAAACTGAACCGACTTCCAGATTGCAAGACCGGACAAGATAAGCACTGCAATATCGAGCATCACGAACAGGTACGCGAACTTCTGCACTGCGTTGTACTTGCTCGGGTCGGCGTGCGATAAATGTCCCTTAAGCGCCTCGCCCAGATCATGCAAAATTGCACGCGGCGAGAGCGGGAAAAACTTGCCCTTGATGCGGCCGGTAACAACGTTCATCGCGAGATAAAAGAGACCGTTGAAGAACAGCAGCCACATGGCCGCGAAATGCCATTGCAGCGCGCCGCCAAGCCATCCGCCCAGTGTGATGCCCGGCGGAATCACAAACCCCTTGAATACGGGCGACGCGTCGTAGATCCGCCATCCCGACAGCATCATCAGGATCGCCGCGAGTGCGTTCAGCCAGTGCGTGATCCGTACCCATGCAGGCTGGATGGTCCGCAAAGGAGTGCTTACGCGGCTCGCTTCATGTGTTGCGTTCATCTCGGCCTCCATGACCTGCTTCTGTGGGCGGCGAACAAACGGCCGCCAAAAACATGTTGTGTGATCAGCTTTGCTCGACCGCTCTCTCATTGCCTGCATAAGGCTTTCAGAAGCAGGTCGTTAGTTGCTAGTTAATTCGTTTGTATTGCCTGGCCGGTTACATCGCCGAACGAAATTTTTTAAGCGCGAAAGCGGTCACGCAATGCGCGTATGTGAGTTAGTTCGTCGAGGAGGACAGATCGGTTACAGCGAGTTATTTTTTACCGCGAACAATCAGGCACGGCGAATGAGTGACCCTTGGGAAAGGTCAGCGAGATGATGAAGAGCAATGCCAGGGCGGCCACCCTGTTATCCGGCAAAAGTCCGGCCATCGAGCGACGCGAGTACCGGTCGCAAAAGTCCTTCCAGCAACGCGGGTTCCGGCCGCGTACGCGCCAGCACCCGAATGCCGAGCAAGACCGCCAGCAAGAGGCGCGCGAAGTCTTCAGCGGGCTGCGCGGATGAGATCTCGCCCGTTTGCTGACCCGCGGCCACGCATCGGCCGAAATAGGTTTCGAGCTTGACCAGCACGCCCGCTACGACCCGCTGGAATTCTGGATCATGCGGGGCCATTTCCAGCGCCGAATTCACCAGCATGCAGCCCTTGCGATCCTTGTCAATGAGCGAGCGGTGGACGATCTCATCGAAGAACGCCTTGATCGATTGAAGCGGCGACAGCGTCCCGTCGAAACGCCGGACACGGTCGTCCACGCTTCGGGACACGTAGTGAGCCAGCGCCTTTCCATAGAGCGAGTGTTTGTCGCCAAACGCGTTATAGAGGCTCGCGCCCGTGATGCCCATGCTGTCCGCCAGTTCACGAACCGAGGTGGCTTCGTAGCCACGGTTCCAGAAACACAGGACCGCGGCGTCGAGCACTGCGGCTTCGTCGAACTCTCTTGGCCGTGGCATGCAGTGCGTTACTCCCTTGAACGAGGCGATATTGCCATTCCGTTTTCGTTACGATATTCTAAATCGATCGATCTAAAATACGAATGACAACGCGCGTCAGGCAATAAAAACAACGTTGCAGCGCGAGTCTTACAGATGTATTTCAAGGCTACGCGTCGCGTGTCCGAATGGCCCTGTCCTGCCCGTGACGGTCGCGACTTTCTGCACATGACGCCTGTCGGGCACCTGCCGTCCGCTCAGGCCAGGCGCAAGCGGCCCACCTCAACATCCAAGGACGACATGATCCGTTTCTACTTTCACCCGACACCGAATCCCGCCAAGGTTGCGCTCTTTCTCGAAGAGGCGGGACTCGAGTACGAAGTGTTTCCCGTCGACACCAGCAAGGGCGAACAGCATCTGCCGGCATTCAGGAGCATCAATCCGAACGGCAAGGTACCTGCCATCATCGATACAGACGGCCCCGGCGGAACCGAAGCAAGGGTGTTCGATTCCAGCGCGATCCTGCTATACCTCGCCGACAAAACGCAGCGTTTCGCGGGCAAGCCCTCGGACCGGCCCGAATTACTCTCATGGATGTTCTTTATCAGCTCCGGACTCGGTCCCTTCTCCGGGCAAGCGGTGCATTTCCAGCACGCCGCGCCCGAGAAGATTCCGTATGCGATCAACCGGTACCGGCGGGAAATCGAGCGGCACTATCGCGTGCTTGACGAGCACTTGTCGGGACGCGAGACCATCGTGGGAAACGAGTATTCGATCGTCGATATGTCCGCGTGGGGATGGCTCGACCGCGCGTCGCGAGTGTTGGCCACCGACGCGCCGCTTGCCGCATTTCCGAACCTGAGCCGTTTCTTCGACGCCATCAGTACGCGCCCCGCCGTCGCCCGAGCGCGGGCGGTGGGCCACGACCTTACGTTCAAGCGCGAGGTGGACGAAGAGACGCGGCGCGCGTTGTTCCCCTCGAATTATCCCGAGACCACGCGCTAAGCGAGGGCCGCTTGGGATCGACGGCTTTCGCTCTCGGCACGCGATCGACAGAAGCAAGCCGGTCCGGCACAATCCGCTCGCTTTGTCGTCTGCCGTTAGTACCGCGCATGGGATTGCGCCGCGTTTTGCATGCCGGACCTATAGCCTGTAACCGTCGTGAACATTGCCTTGCGGTGCGGCAAAAACCCATCCCGACATTAAAAACGCGGTAATCTCCGGCGTCAGAACCTTGGGCGACGAGCCTCGTGCACTGCAGGACCCACCGAAATACCTGCAGTACTATGGCCGCCACGAACCGTGTCCATCCCTGGTGCCGGGAGCGTCGACATCCGTCGGCAAGCCCGTTGCAATTTATTTGAAGTGCGCTGTAACCCGATTCCGCGATGAAGCGAATAATACAAAGTGGTTCTGTGACTGGTGTCGAAGAACGGTTGAGGGCCCTGTTCATTCGCGGCCTGAATGGCGACGCTGTCGCCTATCGGACGTTCCTTGACGACTTGACGGGACACCTGCGCGGCTTCCTGAGGAAGCGCATCTATTACCTGCAGGATGACATCGAGGATGTCGTGCAGGAGATCCTGCTGGCCGTGCACAACAGCCGCCACACCTATCGCCCGGACGAGCCGTTGACTGCCTGGGTGCATGGAATCGCACGTTATAAGCTGATGGATTTTTTCCGCGCAAGATCGCGGCGTGAAGCATTGAACGATCCGCTGGACGACGCGCTGGAGATTTTCGCGACCTCGGACGAAGAACCCGCCGATGCCAAACGTGACGTCGGCAAGCTGCTCGAACAATTGCCGGACCGTCACCGGCTACCGATCGTTCACGTGAAGCTACAAGGGCTCTCCGTGACCGAAACCGCGGCGCTCACGGGGATGTCGGAGTCGGCGGTCAAAGTAGGCATTCACCGCGGACTGAAAGCGCTGGCAGCAAAGATTCGAGGCACCGCATGAAAACCGAGGACCTGATTTCGCTTCTATCGACCGGCGTGACGCCGGTTGACCCGCGCGTGTCCGCGCGCCGCTTCGGACGTGCAATCTTACTGGGCGGCTTCGGCGCGCTCGTGCTGATGGCAGTGATTTTCGGCGTACGGCCGGACATCGCCGTCGTCTCGCGCACGCCGATCTTCTGGGCCAAGCTTGCGTTTCCGACATCGCTCGCCGCAACGGCATTGTTCCTGGCGGTGAGGCTGTCTCGTCCCGGGACGATCATCGGCAAGTTCTGGGCACTGCCCGCGGTGCCCGTGCTCGTTGTGTGGGGCGCGGCAGTGGCGGTGTTGTATCTCGCCTCGCCCGGCGCACGGTTGCCGCTTGTCATGGGCTACACGTGGCGTACCTGTCCGTTCAATATCCTGCTGTTGTCGGTGCCGGCGTTCGTCGCTGTGTTCTGGGCAATCCGCGGACTCGCGCCAACCCGGTTGAGGCTCGCCGGCGGGGCGAGCGGCATGCTCGCGGGAACGCTTGCGACGATGGCCTATTGCTTGCACTGCCCCGAGATGAGCGTCGCGTTCTGGGCCGTGTGGTACCTGCTTGGGATGACGCTTGCCACGCTGATCGGCGCATTGCTTGGGCCGCGTTTCTTGCGTTGGTAAGCATCGCTGAACATAAAAATTAACGCGCGAGTGTAACCGGGCCGGTCCTCGCGGGCGCGGCGGCCAGTCTGCTAAGCGGCGCACAAGCGGTGCTCGTCTATACGCTCTATTGCGTGGAGATGACCGTACCGTTCTCGGGCGTGTGGAATGGCCGGGCAGGTTGGTGCCGACGGTACTCGGCGGTTTTCCCGGACCCGGAGTGCTGCGGTGGTGAAGCGTGAAACGGCGACATTGCGATGAAGCTTTTAACGGCTGCGCGTCCCGGCATCCAGCCGACCAACCCGCACCGGCGGCACGAACCATGCAAGACAAAGTCCCGCTATTGCCGCAGCGGCCGCCAGCCCGAGCCCCACGTGTATCGATTCGATCAACGCACCACGCGCTGAGCGCATCATCGCGTCGCCGGCTTGACCCGCCATGATCAGGCGACCGATCAGCGCCGCCTGTTCCGCACGATCGACCAGCAACTCCGGACTCGCGAATGACTTGAACCATTGCGTCGCCTGATACGTGTCCAGCGATCGATGCACGCCACTCGTATAGAGGCGGCCGAGCAACGCGCCCGTCATGGCGGTGCCAAGCATGCCGCCAAACATCCGCAGCGATTGAAGCAGCGCCGTCGCGGCACCAAGATGGTCGCGATCAACAAGTTGCTGCGAAAAGAGCGTGAGGTTCGATACGACCAGACCGAGTCCGATCCCGCTGAAGCCCATGCAGGCCATCCACACAAGATGAGGCACGGTCCCCGTGATCGCGACAAGACAAAGCGCGGCGCACGCAAACAGCGCGAAGCCGATAACCATCACACCGTTTGCATGCCTGATGCGCGTGACAATCCGGTTATTCACCACGCTGCCCACGGTCGTACCCAGCAGCAGCGGCGTAATCAACATGCCCGAGTCATGCGGCGACATCGCAAAACCGCCTTGAAATAGCAAGGGCACATAGAAGACCAACGAGAAGAGCGAGAAACCACCGAGTACGGACATCGCGAACAACGCGGCGAGCTTTCGGTCAAGCAGCATATCGACGGGAACGATCGGGTAAGTCATGCGTTTTTCCCAGAACACCAGCACCGCTGCGCCGGCTAAGGTGAGAAAACCCAGCACGCAGGTCACGGGCGTGATGCCGTCATTCGGAACCCATTCGATCAGCAGTTGCAGCACGCCAAATGTTGACGCCAGTACCAGCGCCCCGACCCAATCCAGTTTCACTGGGACGGCTGAACGCGGCCTCCGGAGATGCGGCAGGAAAGCGCGCACGAACAACAACGAGACGATGCCCACCGGCAGATTGACGAAAAACACGAGCCGCCATCCGCCGTACTGCGTCAGCACGCCGCCTAGCGTCGGGCCAACGATATTCGCCAATGCAAACGCCGAACTGACAAACACCAGCCAGCGCAGGCGAAGCTTGGGGTCGGGAAAAAGATCGGCGACAGTGGCGAACATCGTGCCCACCAGGATGCCGCCGCCGATCCCTTGCAAGCCTCTCGCGATCACGAGGAAGAGCATATTGGCAGCCATGCCGCACATGATCGACGCGATGGTGAAGAGAATGATCGCGGCCATTAAAAACGGCTTGCGGCCAAACAAGTCGCCCAAGCGTCCGAAGATCGGGATGGTGATGACCGATGTCAGCATGTAGGACGTCGCCACCCACGCATACAGGTCGAACCCCTTGAGATCAGCCACGATACGCGGCAGCGCTGTCCCCACAATGGTCTGATCGAGGGCGACCAGCATCGCTACAAACGATACGCCAAGCATCGCCAGCACCGACTCGCGGAATGGCAGCAACTGCCCGGCTTCAATAGGTGCGGCAATGTCCGGGGTCATGGCGTTCTCCTGATGCTGTCGGGAACTGCGGCTGGGGGTAGCTTTGGTGCTGGCGGGTAGCGCTGTGCCAGCGTGCCTGACGGGGCGCGGGGGCGCAAGTTAAGTCATGACGCGTGGGACGGTTGGCGCAGGGTTGATGCCGATAGTTCGCTTGAGCCTCCGATGCGGTTACACACGTCGGCCGAGACTTGAGTGCATCTTCCGTGCGCTGACCCGACGCGCTCGGGGTTTGGCTTATCCCCGGGAATTCTTCTCACCGCAGTGTTATATGCGTTTCATACGAGTATGCGGCTGCCCCAAGGCAATTTCACGCTGGCTGTAACCGGTTTTTACGGATCGCCGAAATAACTATCAGGCTATGCGACTTCTTGATCAGGCGGCTCGGCCGCCTTGAACCGCGGACAGATACAGATGCTCATCAACCTTCACGATGACGCACCGTGACCGCAGTCATGCCAAGCCGCCTCCCGGTCAACGGCATCCTTCCTTTTACCCTCGGAGTCCGTCATGCGTGCTTCATCGATCCTGTCCCTTGCCGCGCTGCTCGTTTCTTTCTCCGCCGCCGCTGCCAGCGCCGCCTCCGCTAACGCATGCAGCGCATCGAGCCCCGAGCATCGCGCCGCGCTCGTCGAACTCTATACAAGCGAGGGTTGCAACAGTTGCCCGCCTGCCGATAACTGGTTGAGTGAACTCGATCATGCCCGCAAGACCAGCACCATCGTGCCGCTGGAGCTTCATGTGGATTACTGGGATAGCGGGGCGTGGAAGGATCGGTTTGCGCAAGCCGCGTTCACCACGCGACAGCAACAACTGACCTACACGGGTGGCGCGCATGTGGTGTACACGCCGGAGATTTTCGTAGGCGGCCGCGAGTTGCGTAGCTGGTCGAACGACGCGAGCTTCGAGTCCCGCATTCAGCAGTTGAATAGCGAAACCCCACTCGCCGACATCCACATTGACGGTCATCCTTCCGCGCCCGGCCATGTCGCGTTCGACGCTGCATTCACTGCTCGCAAGAACCTTCCCGACGACGCAGTCGTGTACGCCGCCGTATATGAAAACCAGCTCGTCAGCTCGGTGAAGGGCGGCGAAAACACCGGCGTCACGCTGCATCACGACCGCGTGGTTCAGCACTGGATCGGGCCGGTCCGAATAGTCGACGGACACGCGTCAATCACCGGCGACTATGCCTCGGCCGATGGCCATGACGGCGTAGTGGCATTCGTCGAGCGCGGAGCGACGGGGGAAGTGCTGCAAGTGGCAGAACTGCCCTCATGCGGCAGCTAACGCTCTAACGCTAATAGCGACCCATGCTGCGGCTTATTCCGCGCTCTGATCGCCATGATCCCACGCAGGAAAAGGGTCCGTAAATCGCTGCCAAGCTTGTGGACCCTGCGACATTTCCACGTCGTTGAGCAGGCACGCATCCAGGCGCGCGCGTAAGGCCATCTCGTCCATATCGATGCCGATCAGCACCAACTCTTGTCGCGCATCTCCGACCTGAGGGTCCCAGTCGTCATCAATCGATTTCAGCGATTCGGCATCTTCCGGCCAATAGGCTTTCGGTACGGCTGCCCACCACATTCCCATCCCGCCGTGCCGGCATACGCCTCCCGCCTGCGACCAGGACCCTACATAAGTCGGCCGGCTGGCGAGCCAGAAGAATCCTTTGGAGCGCACCACGCCCGGCCAGTTACTCGTGATCAGTTGCCAGAAACGCTCGGGATGAAACGGCCGGCGCGCGCGATAAACGAAGTGCGTGATGCCGTATTCCTCGGTCTCTGGCGTGTGCTCGCCACGCAATTCCTTTAGCCAGCCGGGCGCTTTGGACGCTTCATCGAAGTCGAACAGACGGGTATTCAGCACCTTGTCCAGCCCCAGCTTGCCGAACTTCGCGATCTCGATCCTTGCCCGCGGATTCAGTCCTTTCAGGATCGTCATGAGGCGCCTGCGGTCCACGTCTCCCACCAGGTCCACCTTGTTCAAAACGATCACATCGCAGAACTCGACCTGCTCGACCAGCAGGTCAACGACCGTGCGCGTATCTTCCTCGCCCATCGATTCGCCCCGCGTTTGCAGGCTGTCCGCAGAGCTGTAGTCCTTGAGGAAATTGAAAGCGTCCACCACCGTCACCATGGTGTCCAGACGCGCGACATCGGACAGGCTTTGGCCTTGCTCGTCGGCGAACGTAAAGGTTTCGGCCACCGGCAGCGGCTCGGAAACCCCGGTCGATTCAATCACGAGATAGTCAAAGCGCCCTTCCTTTGCAAGCCGGTTCACCTCCAGCAAGAGATCTTCGCGCAGCGTGCAGCAAATGCAGCCGTTGCTCATTTCGACCAGCTTTTCGTCCGTGCGCGCCAGTTCCGCGCCGCCGTCGCGAACCAGCGCGGCGTCAATATTGACCTCGCTCATGTCGTTGACGATCACCGCCACGCGCCTGCCCTCTCGATTGTTCAGGATGTGGTTGAGCAACGTGGTCTTTCCTGCGCCCAGGAAGCCCGACAAAACAGTGACCGGTAGCTTGTTCATTTTTTCCGTCCAAAAAGTTCTCGCACAATTGGTTACGAATGTTATAACATTGCATTCGTAACTTGTAGAACTTTTTATCCGTCTGGCGTTCCGCGGCCCCACCTTGGCCGCGCGGCTTGATATGCCTGCATCGCGGTGCCTGCCCGGGATCGATTAGGACTACGTTCTTTACAAATTAAAGTCAATCGTCGAGGACCGTACGACATCGCCGGGCGGCGCACACCCAACACAACCCATCCAGAAAAATAATCGATGAAAAATCGTACGCTCATCGCCCATGCGGCCTTACTGCTGTTCGCTCAGATCGCCGCCGGACAGGCTTATGCCGCAGGTTCGGACGGCGCCGTGTCAGGCTCCGTCACCGATAGTGCCGGCAAACCCGTCGCCAATGCCAGCGTTGCCCTGCAAGACGCCAGTGGCGCGTCCGTCGGCGCCACGAGCACGGATGCGGCGGGACACTTCTCTGTCCATCATGTCGCGCCGGGAACCTATGCAGTCGTTGTTGCTGCGCCGGGCTACGCAAGCGGCAGCAGCATCGCGACGGCGAGCGAGGGCGTGGATGCATCCGTGTCCGTGGCGCTCAGCAAAAGCGACGCGATCGATGTGCAGGTCAATGCGAAACGGCTCGATCGCGCACGCAACGGCCTGCTGCCGGAAACGGGCAGCACCGTGTATCGCTTCAGCCAGGCGGATATCGATACCCTCCCCGCCGGACAGGACACGCCGCTCAATCAGGTGCTGCTGCAAGCGCCCGGCGTGGCGAGCGACTCGTACGGCCAGTTGCACGTGCGCGGCGACCACGCGAACCTCCAATACCGTATCAACGGCATCATCATTCCAGAGCCGATCAGCGGCTTCGGCCAGTCGCTGGATACGCGCATTATCGATCAGCTCAATCTGTTGACCGGCGCATTGCCCGCTCAATACGGCGATCGCACGGCGGGTATTGTCGATATTCATACGAAGAACGGCGACCAGGGCAACGGCGGCTCCATCGATGTCTTCGGCGGCAGTCACCAGACCATCAAGACCAGCGCCGACGTCTTCGGCAGCCAGGGACCCTTCAGCTACTATTTCAGCGGCTCACTGGGCGAGAACAATCTCGGCATCGAGAATCCGACTTCAAGCGCCAGCCCGATTCACGATCACACGCGCCAGGGCGATGCGTTCGGCCTCATGTCCTACATCATTAATCCGCTCACGCGCGTGAGCCTGATGTTCGGCACGACCAGCAATCAGTTCCAGATTCCCAATACGCCGGGCTTGCCAACCGCCTTCACCTTGAATGGCAACACCACGTTCGATTCGAGCCAGCTCAACGAGACACAGTCCGAGCTCAACGAGTTCGCGGTCGTCGCCCTGCAAGGTACAAACGGCGGCGCGCTGGACTATCAGGTCGCGCTCTTTACGCGCTATTCGCGCACGCAATTCAATCCGGACCCGGTGGGCGACCTGCTGTTCAACGGCGTGGCGGCGAATGATTTCCACAGTGACAGCGCCAACGGCGTGCAAGCGGATACGACCTACCGGCTCAACGAGAAACACACGCTTCGCGCAGGCATTTCGTTCCAGCAGGAACATGCGATTTTCAACAATAACCTGAGCGTCTTCCCCGCCGATGCCGACGGTAACCAGCTCTCCGATCAGCCGTTCAATGTGCCTGATTCGAGCAGCAAGACGGGGTATCTGTATAGCGCATACGTTCAGGACGAGTGGAAACTGACCGATAAACTCACGGTCAACTACGGCCTGCGCTACGACAAGATGGACGAGTACGTGAGCGCAAGCCAGCTAAGTCCGCGTGTGGGTCTCGTCTATGCATTGACACCTTCAACCACGGTGCATGCCGGCTATTCCCGTTACTTCACGCCGCCCGCGTTCGAGCTTGTATCGGGCGAAGATATCGCGCGCTTCGCTGGTACGACTGCCCAGACATCGACCCAGAACGATCCGGTGCAGCCGGAACGCAGCGACTATTTTGATCTTGGCGTCACGCAGCGGCTGAGCTCGACTCTCACGGTAGGCGTTGACGCGTACTACAAGAAATCGACGAACCTGCTCGATGAAGGGCAATTCGGCACTGCGCTGATCTTCACGCCGTTCAACTATAAATACGGCCGCGTGTACGGGGTCGAATTCACCAGCAACTATAAACAGGGCAATGTCTCGGCCTACGTGAACGTCGCGTTCAGCCGCGCACAGGGCAAGGATATCGACTCGGCACAGTTTAATTTCGACGCCAGCGAACTTGCTTTCATCAGCAATCACTACGTGTTCCTCGATCACGACCAGCGCGTGACCGCCTCGTTCGGCGGCGCTTACCAGTTGGGCAAGACCACCTTCACCTTCGACGGCATCGTGGGTAGCGGTTTGCGCAGCGGCTTCGCCAACACGGACCGGCTTCCTGTGTACACGCAGGTAAACCTCGGCGTGATTCATCACTTCAACTTCAACGAACCGCTGATCGGCAAGTTCGACGCGCGCCTGCTGCTTATCAACGCGTTCAACCGCGTCTACGAGTTGCGCGACGGATCGGGCATTGGCGTGGGCGCACCGCAGTATGGCCCACACATTGCCGTGTATGCGGGTATCACGAAGAATTTCTGATATATCGGATAACTTAACAAAAGGCTTTTATCATGCAGGATTGGGCAGGTATTACTGCCGCGGCAAAGGTGGGTGGCTGGGTGGTGTACCCGCTCACGCTTCTTGCCGTGCTGGCGATCGCTATCGTAATCGATCGCGCGTATGTGTTCATCCGATTTGCAAGCCAGCCTGGAACCGGCACCCACACGCTGCCGGCACAACACGCGTTCAGCCGCCTGGATGCAACCGTGATAGCGCCGGCCGGAACACCATTATGGCTGGTCGAAGCCCGTGCGCAATCGGCGGCAACGCGTATCGAACGGGACATGAGCCGTGGGTTCTGGGTGTTGGAGACTATCGTGACGGCCGCGCCCTTGCTCGGGCTGCTGGGGACCATTGTCGGAATGATGCATTCGTTCCAGCTATTCGGCGGCAACGGCCTGGTTAATCCTGGCGGTGTGACCGGTGGCGTGGCGCAATCGCTCGTGGCGACAGCGATCGGATTGGTCGTCGCGTTGTTCGCGCTTTTCGCGTTCAACTATTTCTCGCGACGCCTTGAACGCCTGATCGATGATCTCGAAGTGCACGCCAACGAGCGCCTGAGCGAGATTCGACTCAAGGCCGAAAGCGCCGAATCGATAACCGGAGACTCGCGATGAAGTTCCGGCGCTCGCGGGCGTCCAGGCGTGGGCGCATCGAGATCATTCCGATGATCGACGTGATGTTCTTTTTGCTCGCCACGTTCATGCTGGCGTCGCTGGCCATGCAACGGCTGGATGCCGTCAAGGTCGATTTGCCGTCGGGACAGGCGCAGCAGATGTCCGAGGATCAGCCGTTGACCCTGGCGGTCGATCGCACGAACACGATCTTTCTCGACCGCCAGCCCGTGCGTCTCGATCAGGTGGAAGCCGGCGTGAGGCGGCTTCTCAAACCGGACCGGAACGTGGTCATTGCCGCGGACGACGCCGCGGCACAAGGAGCGGTCGTTCAGGCCATGCTGGCCGCGCGCCGCGCGGGCGCGGAGCATTTCCTGATCGCAATACGTCGTGAGTAGCGGGATGGGACGACGGGAAGATCTGATGGGTGCGTCTCGACTCAGATTCGGCGCGGCCCTTCTGATTGCGTTTGTGCTTTGGGCGCTTCTGCTGACCCAGATCGTGAACCCGCTCTTGCGACCTCTGCCAAGCCCCGCCGCCCCGGTACAAGCGACTATGGAAATGCGTCTAGTCGAATTGGCCGCGCCCTCCACAAATACACGTGCCACCGCCCCTTCGGCGCCCGCTGCGGCGCCCACCCCGCAAGCGCACGCACGACGAGATCCAGCGCCCGTCCGAGTGGTGAAACCGCGCGAAATCCAGCGTCCGTCCCCGGAACCCATGATGGTGAAAACAGACCAAGCTGCGCCGTCAGCGCCGCCGGAAGCAAGCCCCGCAGCAACATCCACGGCAGCTGTAACAGCGTCGTCATCTTCTGCATCAACAAGCAATACAGCGGCTGCGTCAGCGGGCTCCGCCGCACGCGTCATCAGTCAGCCAATGCCTTCTCTTCCCGACGATCTTCGTGAGGATGCCTATCAGGTGGTCGCAGTCGCGCGTTTCGATATCCACGCGGATGGAACAATTGAAGTAGAACTTTCGAAGCCGACGCAAAACCCTCGCCTGAACGCATTACTGCTTGAAACGCTGCGCAAATGGCGGTTTTTCCCCGCGATGCAAGGCGGACATCCCGTGGAGAGTCATCAGGACGTGCGTGTGCATTTCAACGTGAGTTAAGGCGTTGCGCTTAACGCGAGCAGCGGACTGGTAAGTAGCCGCGTCAGGATCAAGGCTACAACCCACGACTTGACTCATGTCATAAGTGGCCATCGCGCAAGCTGCACATGCTGCGTTTTACCAACCCTGCTATCTACGAGAACAAACTCGCGCGCGGTCCAGCGGACTGGTTCGATCGTTCGTTCGACGACTTCGTGCTTGTCGTAAAGCAAGGTCAGATGTGGCGTGAAGCCTGACGGTTTCAGATTCAATCCGGCCCTCGCCAACGTGGCGCCGAGAACGCCGCGGAATTCCCTCAGCGCACCGGCGCCGTCGCTTCCAAGCAGTACGACGGGCCGGTCGCGCGCCGTCCGGTGAAAGCAGCCGGCGTGATCAAACGCAACATCGAACACGGGCATCGAAATGGTGGAAGCAGTGGCTTGCGCCCACGATGCGACACGCTCAAAAAACGTATCGTGGACACCGATAGAATGCAATGTCACGTGGAAGTGCGCAGTCGGAAGCGGCTTTCCCTTCAAGCCATGTTCGACACGCAGACGCTGCACCAACCGCTCGATACACATGGCGGTATCCGGGTCCGGCACAATCGCGAAGAACAGGTGATGACGCTCAACCGGTCGCGGCGCGGGCCTTGCGTCTAATCCCGGTAGCACTAATTGCTCTGGCATACGATTATCACGCCCACGGTTCATGGGATCCTCCGCTCGGCTGGTGCCCGGACGATTGCCAACCCATCGCTGACCGATCGCTGACCGGCTTAAACGCGGGCAATCACGTCAATCGATCACCCGGACCTTCCCCGAAGCGAGATCGTAGATCGCTCCGACCACTTGCACCTTGCCCGCCCTCACATACTCTCCGATCAGCGGCTTCGAGACCCTCAACCGGTTGGCGTTCAGCCGCACATTTTCGATAGTGGCGTCCGCCACCAGATCGCCGTGCCCGTGCATCCTGGCAATCTCGACGGCCGGCCTGATCGCCCTGACCAGTTCGGGCAAATGCCCCGGCAAGACGGCATGTTCGCGGATCGCCTTGACTGCGGCGGAGACTGCGCCGCAATGTGTGTGTCCGAGCACCAGGATCAACGGTACACCCAGGAACTTCACCCCGTATTCCAGGCTAGCGAGTCCGTCGTCGTTGACGAAATTGCCAGCGACCCTTACGACGAACAGATCACCCGGGCCTTGATCGAACGCCAATTCGGGCGAAACCCGCGAATCCGCGCAACCGACAATCGCCGCAATGGGATATTGCGCCGTAACTCGCGCCGCCCGGCCAGCGGAATAGTCCTTGTTTTCAGGCATATTGGCGGCATATCGATTGTTGCCCTGCAGCAGGCGAGCAAGCGCATCTGAGGGGGCAATCGCGTTGGGAGCAGGTCCCGTTGAAGCCTGATCTGCACGCGCATCGTGCAGCGAAAATGCAGCGAGGGTCGCGGACGCCACACCGGCGAACAGAGCGCGCCGCCGCGACAAAGAACACATCGAATGAACGCACATGGATCACCTCCTCCAGAGGGATAAACGCCGCACTCATCGCCGGACGCAGATGCACGTCCCACGCTCTTCGATAATGCGTCAACCGCGCCCAGGCGAACGTGTTCTTCGCCTCGTTGCGCTTCAATTGCCGCCGCGCCAATCACGGCTACCGAGCCGAAAACGTCGACTCGCTCATTGGATACCGGCGACCGGAACCGTGACAATGGGTTGTGCATACCTTACGTTCGCCGCAGGCACGGCAGCGTAACTGCGCTGTACCGGCACATAGAGCACCCGCTTCGCGCCGTTACGGAAACCGCTACGACAGGAGCCGCCGCGACATCGCTCGGCTGAACCGGGACGGTGTAATGGACAGGCCGCGACGGCGGTACATAGACCATAGCCGGTCTGGCGTAGACAACAAATGTCCGCGCTTCAGCGCCGGTGGAGAGCATGAGCCCGAGAGCGGCGGCGAATGCACTGATAAGACGAATATTCATGTGGATTCCCTTCGATTCGATCGGCAGGTCTCGTCTTATGGTGGCGCCGGTTAAAAGCCTTCGCAAGCGAATTGGCGACCGCACATCGAGCACGGCGTTGCGCGTACTATTTGCGTCTCGACGCGGCTGAAACGATCGCGCTGCGCAACGCCTTACCGATAGAAGCGAAGACGGAGACGAACTTGACCACCCCAGACAATCTGTTCGATGCAACCACTGCCCGCGAAGGCGCGACCTACGTACTGGTTCACGGCGCCTGGCACGGCGGATGGTGCTGGAATGCCGTCGCCCGAATCTTGCGCGCGCACGGGCATCGGGTCTTTACCCCTACGCTCAGCGGCCTTGGTGAACGTGCGCACCTGCTTTCGAAGACGATTGATCTCAGCGTCTTCATCCAGGACGTCGTCAATGTCCTCGAGTACGAAGACCTGACCAACGTCGTTCTGGTCGGCCACAGTTTTGGCGGACTGCCGATCACCGGCGCGGCGGATCGCGTGCCTCAGCGCATCCGACACCTTGTCTTTCTTGATGCCGTCGTGCTCGAACACGGACAAACGGCGTTCTCCCGGCTCGCGCCCGAGATCGTGGCGCAACGCATCGCGCAATCGAACGAAACGAGCGGAGGCGTCTCCATACCGGTGCCGCCCGCAAGTGCATTCGGTGTGTTCGAACCCGCCCAGGTGGCGCTGCTGGAACGCAACTGCACGCCGCATCCGCTGAAGACCTTCGATGACCCCATAACGCTCAACGGACCCGTGGGTGGCACCATCCCGAAGGTGTACATCCAGTGTGTCGATCCGGTGTACGCGCCGTTGCAAACCAGCCGCGACTTCGTGCGTGCTCAAGCAGACTGGGCGTGGGACGAGATAGAAACCGGACACGACGCAATGATCAGCGCGCCCGAAGCGCTTGGCGCCAAATTGCTCCGGTACGCGTCGTAGTCACGCGGGTTTGGCGATCGCTGCACGTACTGCCTGGCAGTGCCGCACAAGCTCAGGTCGTGTCAAAACAAACTGCTTGAGCGGCGTGTCTATATCGTAGAAAAAGATGTTTGCCACGAAACCATAAACGCTGGCGTCGACAGTTGTCGGCTGCGCGCCGAACAGGAATTCACTGTCGTCAAGCAGGTTCGAAATCACCTGCAAATCGGCGACACCGCGCGCATAGACCTCACTGGTTTCAAAACGGCCGATGCCTTGATATCGATACCGCTCGAAGTTGTATTGTCTTGCCGCGTCGAGACTGTCTGCCGTAATGCCCGGATGTGCCGACATGAACGCGTCCTTGAAGACCGGCCAGAAACGCGGATCGCTCCAGCGTGAATACGACATGACCCAATACAGATCGTCGAGCGCGCGCCCGATCAAAAAGTCCAGGTTCTGCTGGATGGGTGTCAATGCGTGGTCGATAGCCAAGCCGTACTTCCGCTTCAGATAAGCGATGATGGCGTCGCTGTCGCCAATCGATTCCTGGTCGTCGGTCACGTAGGGAAGCTGTCCGCGAGGCGCGGATTTTGTATCGACGATATGCCGATGCTCGAAAGGTACACCGCAGAGTTTGAGGAATACGAATACCTTCAGACCATACGGATTGTTGTCTTCGATACCGTACAGTTCCGGGTATGAAAAGAGAGTGATCATGCAACGCTCCCTGAAAAGGGTGCTGCGTGGCGGGTATGGACGTAGGCACTTGCAGTTTATTCCAGCGGGCCTGGCGAGCAACTGGAAACGCTCGGGCGCTTGTACCGTGCCCGGGCACGCCGCTGCCGATCGCTCATATCGAGAAAAGCAGCCGCGCCTGCCATCACTCGCGCTTCGACGTTCGGCTCGGCCACCGCGCGACTCACTCCTGATGCGCCGAACCCGTCGCAATGCGCTCGGCCAAACCGGCGTCGTAGCTGGAATGGACATGCACCCGCTTCTTGTCAGGATACGCGTACGTGTAGGCCTTCCTCAGCGCCAGCGACGCTTCATGAAAGCCCGAAAGAATCAGCTTTTGCTTGTTCGGATAATTCGCAATGTCCCCCACTGCGAAGATTCCCGGTCGCGAGCTTTCGTAGTTCGACGTATCCACATCGACCCGGCCGCCGACAATTTTCAAACCCCAGTTCGCGATCGGTCCAAGGTCGGCGACCAGACCGTACAGCACCACGAGATGATCCGCATCGATCTGCGCGGTGCCGCCAATCTGCCGGATCTCGATCGATGCCAGCTTGTTTTCGGGGGCAGCCAGCGCGGCGATAGAACCCACCATGAACTCCATTTCTCCCGCATCGACCGCGCGCCTCATCTCATCGACACTCGATGCCACCGCGCTGAACCCATTGCGCCGATGCACCAGTACTACCCGGCGCGCGACTTGGCGCAAGGCCAGCGCCCAATCAAGCGCGGAGTCGCCGCCGCCGGCGACTATCACGGTCTTATCGGCGAAATCGGCGAGATTTCGCACGCTGTAGTGGACGTGGCTATCTTCAAGGGGTGTCGCTTCGGGAAGGGCAAGACGCTGCGGTACGAACGCGCCGTTCCCGGCGGCCAGCATAATCGCGGCGGTATCGAATATGAGGCCCTGGCCTGTCGTGACCGTCCATCGGCCGTCTTCGCGCTGCTGTACGGTTTCGACTCGTTGACCTAAATGAATTGGCACGTTGAACGGACGGCATTGCTCCATGAGCCGGTCGACGAGTTCGCGTGCCGTGCATGATGGAATCGCGGGGATATCGTAGATGGGCTTGTCGGGGTACAACTCGATGCATTGCCCGCCGATCCGTTCGAGCGTATCCACGATCTGACACGATAACCCAACCACCCCCGCCTCGAATGCCGCAAAGAGACCTACGGGTCCTGCGCCGACGATCAGGACATCGGTTCGTATCGGGGATGTTGATGCGGTTGGTGTGTCGACACGAGTGTCTGCTTCAGAAGTCATTCGGTATCCGTGGTGTCATGCACGCGGGCGCGCTGCATCTGTTGATCCACCATACAGAACCTGCCGGCTCAGGGCAACGAAGGCACTATCGGCGGCGTGGGCAGCGATTGAAAAAATAACTTCTACGTGCCACTTGTCCGAGCTTATCCCGCGCGGACGCCAGCTCAGACGATTGGATGGCGATACGTCAGTGACGTGCAGTCGCATGCTGATAATCGTCGGGACGCTCCTTTCAAGAACCCTGTATCCGACTACTGGAGCAAGGACGAACGTGGAGAATCCTGGTCATGGCTCGCTCACATTCCGAATACGGGGACGTTATCGCCGACTGGATGACTGGCAAACCGCCCTCATCACAACGCGGGCTGGTCCCCATCGAGCCGCAGGTAAACCCGGTAACCAAGGAGGCTTGCTTGCCAAAAGACACCGTTGTGCTATAAAAAAATGCTGGCTGGAACATATCGACCAGTCGCCCAGCCGAAGAAATGGGCGCCTCCACTGGAGCGAGCACAATAATTCATGAGTCTTCTGGAACTCAGAGACGTTTCCAAACACTTCGGCGCCATTCGCGCCCTGAACGGTGTGACGTTGAGTCTGGAGCCGGGCCAGGTGGTCGGGCTCATGGGAGACAACGGCGCCGGGAAATCGACGCTGGTGAAAGTAATCGCCGGTAACTTTCCCCCGTCGCATGGCGAAATCCTCATCGACGGCAAGCAGGTGCATTTCGGCAAGCCGGTTGACGCCCGCGCTCAGGGTATCGAAGTCGTCTATCAGGACCTCGCGCTCTGCGACAACCTCACGGCGGCGGCAAATGTCTTCCTCGGCCGTGAGCCACGGCTCGGTTTCTGGCCCATCCGCATTCTCGATCACGCGACCATGTACCGGCGCGCCGGCGAACTCTTCAAAGAACTCAAATCCGAGACGCGCCCGCTCGATCTCGTCAGGCAGATGTCAGGAGGCCAGCGGCAGGCCGTGGCGATCGCTCGCACGCGCCTCTCCGAGGCGCGGCTCGTCATCATGGATGAACCGACTGCGGCAATCAGCGTCCGGCAGGTGGCGGAGGTGCTCAGCCTCATCAAACGGCTGTCCGAACATGGCATCGCGGTCATTCTCGTCAGCCACCGCATGCCTGACGTTTTCACCGTCGCCGACCGCGTGATCGTGATGCGGCGCGGGCACAAGGTCGCGGACAAGAAGACCGAAGCGTCCTCACCGGAAGAAGTGACTGCGCTCATCACCGGAGCGATCGCCACCGCCTGAACTGAACCTGACCCTGACTCGCATGGGAGTCCGAAATTGAACGATCCGCAGGAACGGCCTACGCCAATGTCGGCATTGCTGGATAACCCGCAAGCCGCGAGCACCCATACCCGCTGGACGGGGCTGATGGCGAGCCAGGTGTTCTGGGTGGTGCTCGCCACCATCGTCGCCTGTATCGTGCTCTCGTTCGTCACCTCGACCTTTGCGACGCAGCAGAACCTCTTCAACGTCACGCGCAACTTCGCCTTTGTCGCAATCGTCGCGCTTGGCATGATGGCCGTGATCATCACGGGCGGCATCGACATTTCGGTCGGCTCGACTATCGGCTTGAGCGGTATCGTCCTCTCGGTGGTCATGAATGCCGGCTACCCGATCTGGGCCGGCATCGGCATGGGGCTCTTGACCGCAGGACTCGTCGGCCTCGTGAACGGTCTGCTTATCGCCTATCTCGACATGCAGCCTTTCGTCGTGACGCTCGGCATGCTGAGCGTTGGCCGCAGCCTCGCGCTGGTGTTCTCCGGCAGCCGGACGATTTTCGATTTCGGTCCCGACGGCAGCAAGCTCCTTGCGCTCGGCGGCGGCAAGACCTTCGGCCTCGCCAATCCGGTGTGGTTCCTGATTGTCCTCGCCGTGCTTTTCTGGTTCGCTTTTGCGTGGACGCGCTGGGGCCGCTACGTCTTCGCGGTCGGCGGCAACCGCCATGCGGCGAGACTCACCGGCGTTCCGGTGCGTCGCATCATCTGTTCCGTCTATGTGCTCGCCGGCCTCATGGCGGGCGTCGCGGCGATCCTCGAAGTCGGCTGGCTCGGCGCGGTGACAACCGGCCTTGGCACCGGCGACGAATTGCGCGTGATCGCCGCGACCGTGATCGGCGGCACCAATCTCATGGGCGGCATCGGCAGCGCCTTCGGGACCGTCGTCGGCGCCGCACTTATCGAAGTCATCCGCAATAGCCTGATCCTGCTCGGCGTCGACTCGTTCTGGCAGGGGACGGTCGTGGGTGCATTCATCATCGTCGCCGTGCTGTTTAACCGGCTCGGCGGCGAGCGGCAAGGAGATTGAAATGTCTTCGGGGGCACTAGCCGCGATACGGCCGGTGCCTGGAGGGACGGCCGGACAAGATGCGGAACTGCCGGACGCTGGGGTTCAGAAACGCGAGGTTCTGCGGGAAGGATAAAGCGCGGACACGGGCTTTCCTTGCGATTATTACGACAATCGTGCAAGCAGACATGGGCACCGTAGAGCCCACGCCGACAGCTTGGCATGGGACCGGAGGCAACAATGAAGAAAATGTTGATGTGTCTTGCTGCGATCGGAGGGCTTGCCATGCTGGCCTCCTCTTCCGCCTTCGCAGCCGATAAGACCCTGGCGCTGGTGGTAAAGGGACTCGACAACCCCTACTTCGACCTCATGCATCAGGGATGCGAGCGGGCGAACAAGGAACTCAAAAACCAGGGCTATACGTGCTACTACACCGGTCCCGCGACGGCGGCGGACGAAAGCGCTGAAGTGCAAATCATTGACGACCTTCTGACCAAGGGCGTGTCGGGGATGGCGATCTCGCCCGCGAACGCCCCGGCCGTGGCCGAAGAGTTGCGCCGCCGCAATGTGACGATCCCGGTCATCACCGCAGATGCCGATTTGTTGCCGAAGGACGCCTCGCTCCGAAAAACCTACGTCGGCACCGACAATTATGAACTGGGCGTCAAGCTCGGCGAGCAGTTGAAGTTGTTGATGCCGAAGGGCGGGAATGTCTGCCTTGTCATGGGCAATCCGGCGGCCGAGAACATCAACCAGCGCGCCCAGGGTACGCGCGACGCGCTCTCCGGCAAGAAGGGAATCGCGAAGCTCTCGGGAGAAAACGGTTGGCATGAGATCAGCGCCTGCCCGCTCTACGTGAACGACGACGCCGCCAAGGCGAACCAGATGATGCAGGACACGCTGACCGCCAACGCCACCGGTCTCGATGCCTTCGCGCTCGAGGGCGGCTGGGCGCTGTTTGCGCCGCAGGCCTATTCGCAAGTCGTAGCTCCTATCATGGACAAGATCCAGAGCGGCAAGTTCGTGATCGTCTCGGCCGATACGCTCGGACCGGAACTGCAGGCTCTCAAGGATCACAAGGTCAATGTCCTCGTTGGCCAGCGGCCGGAAGAAATGGGCTATCAGGCAGCGATGGTCATGCGTGACCTCGCGCAAGGAAAGACGGTGAAGCCGGTCATCCACACCGGCCTTGACACCTGCACCTGGAAGAACGCCGACACCTGCCTCAAGCATTGAAGACCGGGAGGATCCATTGCAAAGAGGGATGCGGGAGCCGAGGCAGCGTTGACTCGGCCCCGTCACGCGGCTTTATGTTGTCGAACAGGCGGTTCATGAAGCCCGCCTGCGTCAGGCCCGCTTTCCTTGAGCGAGGTCGATCAGATCGTCAAGCAGGTGAACCGGTCAAAGCGAGCGGCGCGGCGACGATAACCAAGCCCTTTCGGAACATTTTCTCCAACATAAAAAATCGCCTGATACTGCTCCGGTCACAACGCAAAACCTCCATCGATCGTCAGGCTGGACCCCGTCATGTATGTGGCCTCTTCGCTCGCGAGATAGGAAACAAGTGCCGCGATCTCGGTGGGCTGCCCCACGCGCCGCAGCGGCACCATCTCGGCAAGCCGCGAGATCATGCCGGCGGTGATGTCGGTCTCGATCGGACCTGGCTGGATGTTGTTCACGATGATCCGGCGCGGCGCGAGATCGAGCGCGATGCCCTTCACCATGGTCGCCACAGCGGCTTTAGTTGTCGCGTAAACCGTCGAGCCCGGGAAGCTCGAGCGAACCGCCGTGTTGCTGCCGATAGCACGCCGGCACAGATGGTCGCCCGGGTATCCAACATGCGCTTGTGCTGGAGGATGAACGGCATCATCGCATCCAGCCATGACTCGTAACGCTAACTCGCTGTAGCCGCCACACTGGCCCGCGCCTTATGCAATTTCTTGTAACTGTCGATCAAGCGGTGGTGCCTATCCAGACCCTCCAGTTTCATACTCGTTGGCGTGAGCCCGTAGAAGCGTACGCTGCCGTCCACTGACCCCATTGCCGCGTCCATCCGAGCGTTGCCAAACATGCGACGGAAGTTGATCGCGTAGTCGTCCAGTTCCAGGTCGTCATCGAGCAGCACCTCCAGCACCACATTCAAGGCCTGGTAAAACAATCCGCGCTCGACCGTGTTGTCGTTGTATTGCAGGAAGGCACCTACCAGCTCTTGTGCCTCCTCAAATTGCTTCAAAGCGAGATGAATCAGCAGCTTCAACTCGAGGACGGTTAGCTGTCCCCATTCCGTATTCTCGTCAAACTCGATGCCGATCAAAGTGGCAATATCGGAGTGCTCATCCAGTTCATTGTTATCCAGCCGCTCAAGCAATGCTGCCAGGCCGGTATCGTCCAGGCGATGCAAGTTCAAGATATCGGCGCGGAACAACAGCGCCTTGTTTGTGTTATCCCAGATCAAATCCTCGACCGGATAAACTTCCGAATACCCGGGCACCAAAATCCGGCAGGCCACGGCGCCCAGTTGGTCATACACTGCCGTGTACACCTCTTTGCCCATGTCTTCGAGAATGCCGAACAACGTTGCGGCTTCCTCGGCATTGGAGTTTTCACCCTGGCCAGAAAAATCCCATTCAACAAACTCGACATTCGCTTTGGCGCTGAAAAAGCGCCACGACACCACACCGCTCGAATCAATGAAGTGCTCTACGAAGTTATTGGGCTCAGTCACAGCGTTACTGACAAAGGTGGGCTGGGGTAAATCGTTCAGGCCTTCAAAACTGCGCCCCTGTAGCAACTCGGTAAGACTCCGTTCCAGCGCCACCTC
This sequence comes from Caballeronia sp. dw_19, assembly GCF_018449515.1. GTDB lineage: Bacteria > Pseudomonadota > Gammaproteobacteria > Burkholderiales > Burkholderiaceae > Caballeronia. The sequence goes on from NZ_JAAVUQ010000007.1 coordinate 322,000, forward strand.
AAAGCTTGGGTGTGCGCCGAACGAGGCAAAGACGCCGCCTGTTCGCGGGTTCATCAACGTGACGCACATCACAGGGTAGGTCCCACCCAGCGACGCATCCTTGACCAGCACCGGAAAGCCCTGCTCTTCCAACCCCTGAATCCCGGCCAGAATGCCGGGGTATTTCGCCAGCACTTCGTGCGGCACATCAGGCAATGCGATTTCACCTTCCAGAATTTCACGCTTTACCGCTCGTTCGAAAATTTCGGACAGACATTGCACCTGCGCTTCGACCAGCGTATTACCCGCACTCATGCCATTGCTGACGAACAGGTTTTCGATCAGGTTGGACGGAAAATACACCACTTCGCCGTCCGACTGCCGCACAAACGGCAGCGAACAGATACCGCGCTGCACATTGCCGGAGTTGGTGTCATACAGATGCGAGCCACGCAACTCGCCATCGGGATTATAAATTTCCAGGCAGTACGCATCCAGAATTTCAGCCGGCAGCGCATCCTTACGGCCAGGCTTGAACCAGCGCTCGCTCGGATAATGTACAAACGCCGCATTGGCAATGTCTTCGCCCCAAAACGTGCCGGCGTAGAAATGATTGCAATTCAGTCGCTCGATATACTCTCCCAATGCCGACGCCAACGCGCCTTCCTTGGTCGCGCCCTTGCCATTGGTAAAACACATCGGCGAGTGCGCATCGCGGATATGCAGCGACCACACATTGGGAACAAGATTGCGCCACGAAGCGATTTCAATCTTGATGCCCAAGCTCGCCAAAACGCCCGACATATTGGCGATGGTTTGCTCCAACGGCAGATCCTTGCCCGCAATATAGGTGCTGGCGTCAGAAGCCGGCTTCGACATCAGCAAGGACTGAGCATCGGCATCCAGGTTCTCCACCTCTTCGATGACAAACTCCGGTCCGGCTTGCACCACTTTTTTCACCGTACAACGGTCGATGGAGCGCAAAATACCTTGACGGTCTTTGGCAGAGATATCCGCCGGCAACTCAACCTGAATCTTGAAAATCTGTTGGTACCGGTTTTCCGGATCAACAATATTATTCTGCGACAGGCGGATATTTTCGGTAGGAATATTGCGAGTTACGCAGTACAACTTCACAAAGTAAGCTGCACACAGGGCCGATGAGGCCAGGAAATAATCGAAGGGACCAGGCGCCGAGCCATCGCCCTTATAACGGATAGGCTGGTCGGACACTACCGTGAAGTCATCGAACTTGGCTTCAAGGCGTAGCTTATCGAGAAAGTTGACTTTAATTTCCATGGGGAAATTCCAAAAATGGTGCTCAAAACAAAATATAAAGCCCTGTAAAAAACAGGGCTTTAATAGTTAATCAACTAGCGAATGATGTTTCCTGGCGGGAATTCTACTCCACTCGATTGTCGATTCAACGGCTGGAGCCTTGTGGAGAGGGGTAAATTGACGTGCCATTCGACGATCGGCAACATGTCTTCGCCACATGTGTACGTGTGTTGAACTCTCAGTTGAGGGCGCGGCATGCCGCTCAATTCTCGCCACGCGCGCGCTTCAACTCGAGGTAGTTGTGGTTTGCCTCAGCATCGTCCGCCCGATACGCGATGTTCGGAGCAACGCTCCCGTCCTCTCCGTTAAGACCCGGCAATGACAGGAGGTGGTCTCGGAGATCGCCCCGGGAAACGGAAGCGGCCATCAATGGAAGGAGATACGCGTCAAGGTGCTTGCCTTGCGGATTTTCCAGTTCCCGGGTAAGCGATTCCAGGTAATCCCCCTTCCGGGACACATTCCAGTTAATGGCGAAGCCTGCGCGGTGGCAAAGCTCCGCGTGGACGAGAAGCATGGTACGACCGTTCCCGTCCAGAAAAGGATGGCCCCAAGCGAAAGCGCCCATGACCATCCCCGACTTTTCACGCATCGCCTTTGGATTGTTGCCGGCCGACAGGCCCCATTCAACGGCACGCTGGCACAACTCCGACGCTTCGAACTGTATTCTCTGCCCCTTCCCGACCAGTCGTCCGACACCGAGAGCATGACGATCCTGGCCTGCCCAAGGGTAAAACTCACTAAACAGGATCCGGTGAACCTCAAGGAAGTCCACGTACGTAATCGAACCTTTGATGACATGAAGGTACGCCAATGCCGCCTCGAGGTTCGACTCGAAGAATCCGTGTTCTATGTACTTGATTTCATCCAGATCCGTGATGCTGTCGACGTTACGCAGGTAACCCTTGGTTTCGTAGTCCCCGAACGGATCGAACACACTTGACTTCCCTCATGTGGTTTGCCATCAATCGGGCAAACTGCCGACCATTAATCCGATCCTGTTTCTTGAGCGCAACCAGCAGCTTACCTGTCAGATCGAGCTTGACATCGTCCCCCGCCGCTCGCGTCACTGCCTCGGCGAAATCATCGAGGCCCGAGCGCTGGTATTGAACGCCGTAGGCTTGCGCGAGCCGTTCGACAAACTTCCCGACGTTTTGTGTTGGCAGCTTGTCGACATCTGCAGGTAGCCTGGGGACGGCGCCCATTTGCGGTCTTTCGCGTTGACCGACATACCGCACCCGGATGTTATCCCAGCCTAGCTTGCGAGAAATCCGACTCGCGCCGGTGTCAACCAGGCAAACGGAGCGACCGTTTTCGTGCTGGATTGTGACATTAAGCACCGCGACACCCAGTTTCCCGAGCGCCTCGCGCAACAGCATGTCATAACCAACGGCAAATCGCGTGTCGCCTTCCGGATCCGGACTGGTCTTGGCATAAACACCCGCTCCAAGTCGAACCAGGCGTCCATTGGCAACGAGGTGCTGAAGCGCAGCGCTAAGGTGCGACGAACTCCCCAAGCCAGCCAGTTCACGTCGAAGCACGACATTACCCGACCGCTTCTTCAGCGACATCAAAAGCTTACCGTCCAGGTTCATCAGTCACCTCTAAGGCCGGCGTACAAGGTTCCATTATAACTCACCTTAAAACTCTTAACAAACAATGAGTTACAGACACAAAACCTGCCGAACCAACAGCATGTTTCGTCGACTGGACGGCCGCTACCCGGGCTTCTCGCAGTCGTTCATGAAGCGTCGGCGATCCGCATTGCACTGGCTAGACCGCCACAAGTCGCTCATCCCAACGCCACCGCCACAATCGTGCATTCGGCGCATACCGTCGGCCCTACCGTCATTTGCGGCACACATTCGGCCAGCCGCCTCCCGAATCGTCGAGAATTCGCTTATCTAGCAATGACTTACAACGAGAGAAATAGCAAAGAAAGTTTTGTGACAGATCGCATAAACCATTGATTTTATTATGATTTTTTAAAACCTACTCCCACTCGATTGTCGATTCGATGCTGAAGCCTTGCGTGGACGGCGCTTCCACCGCTCGCGTGACATTGATACCGTTAGCTATACCGAAGATTCCTGCAGGCATCCACCGGCTTTCATCCAACCGTATCGGACAATGGATGCCGCTATTTTTCGCAAAATCGCCATGATGAGGCATGTCAATAACCGCATTGACCAGTTCCAGCAACAATAGATCCGAACCGAAGCGGCGATAGCGGATCAGCTCTACATTGCGGTTGATCTGCTGCACGGCATGCGCATCGTATTTGGTGAAGTCGGCTGCAATACAGAGCAGACGCGGGACGCTCCAATCGATTAGAGCTGCAGTCGCGTGTCCGAGTTTCTCCATAACCAGCAGCTTGAACTCGGCCTGATGGTCCATCAGCCAGTCCAAATAAAACAGACCTTGATTGATGACGTTCTCGCCGACGGACCGTTTGTATTCAAGTATTACTGGGCCGTCGTTTTCATCCAATCCTAATGAGTCGATGCGACCGGCATGGGTCTTTCCGGTCGCATACTCACTGGCCAAGAAGCGAATACCGAGGAGCGGTTCGAGATTATTCTCGATCAGGGTCTGCAGCGGCTTTTCCAGGTCAGAGGCCTGCCCTTCCAGTTCCGTGGCTACACCTGCGGCCAAATTAAAAAGTTTGATGTCGCTCATTTCTTAATCCTGTACTCAGACGCAGAGAAGGCATCTGCGAGACGCCGTTGTTCCTGAGCAGAAATACCTAGCGAGTCGGCAATGATTCGCCACTGCGATACGACCTGTTGCTGCCGTTCGATGATGTCGTTCGCGTCCCCAACAGTGATTCGGAAATACGGTGCCACCGACCGCGCCAATTCCGGATCCATGGCGTTGTCGACCTCGCTGATATTGAGCTTGAGCCCATGTGCATGAGGCACTGGGTTCATGTCGAACGCAGGGGACAGCCGCCACCCCCTGCCTGAGTCGAGTAGGAATCCGTGGTTGCGCAGATGATCGTCAGTGTTCGAAACCAGCAGGTTGAAGACAATGCGCGACCACAGTTCGCGCAGGTCAACGCCCGTCTGTGCCCCCTCGGTCATCAATACGCGAGCAATTTCCAGATAGCTGGCGCCGGTCGAAGCGTCATCGCCATCCTGGTGGTCGGTTAAATTCATTGCAGAGGCAAAGTGCAGACGTCGGCTGTCCGCAGTGCGATCGAAACGCTTGACGAGGAACGTGTGATGCGGGCTACCGAAGCGACGTACCAGCGCGTCGGGCACGTTCAGGCCGGACGCCTTGGCCAGCGTATGTACAACCATTTCCCAAGCGCCAACGTTGTGTTCATCGCGTACGCTTGGAAACTTGGCCATCCACAAATGACCCTGCGGGTCGACAACGCTGGCCTTTGGGCGAGCTCCACCCAGGGACCCGCCGGGAGCGATGAGCATGCGTAGCCATTCATCGGCTTGACGGTCAGTGTTGTCTTCGTCGCGCTCTAGCGCCAGGCTTGCGGCTTCCAGGGCGCGCAGTTGCACGAATGGCGGTGCAGCAATATTGTGCTGATCGTCGAGGAAAGTGCCGTCTGCGTTGCGGCGAAAACGTAAAGCACCGACGCGGTACGTGTCATGCACGCCCAGCAGGTAGTCGGACTCGTAGAGCCGTGACTTGGGATCGGTCAAGCCTGCACGCTGCGCCCGCTCCAGACGACGGCGCATCAGCAGGCGGCCCCAGCGGTCGGGGCTGGCGTCGGCGAAAGTGCCGAAAGTGTCTTGGCCCTGCCCCGGGTATTGGCGGCCTTCGAACAGGCCGAGTCGGGGATCAAGCCGAAGGTTAGCCAAATCCCGGCACCTCAGAAAAGCGGAATCGAACTCAAAGTCGAATATTTCCTTGGCTGCCGTGCGGTGGGTATAGAGGCGACCCAGCAACAACGGGGCTGACAGGCCAACCCAATCGCCGTGGACGGCGATGAAGTCGTCGCTCATCTCCCCCCCTGCTTTTTCTTGGCTGGCTTCGGGGCCTTGATGAGTGCGGCAAGAGTGTCTGCGCTTACGAAATCGCTGCCGGGGGTCCAATCGGCGGAGCCATTCGGTAGGAAGTCGGCCTCCGTTTCGACAGATGACGGGCTGGGCGCCGTCGCAGACTGCTTTGGTAGAGCTTGCGCGTTGAGGGATGCCTTTCGGGTCTGGCGCGGCAAGGCTGCGTCCTGTAGGCCGCGACCCAAGAGATCTTCCTTAAGCATTAGATCGAGGTCGTGCTCAACTCCCAAGACCTGCATCACCGACAGATAGGCACCGATCGTGACGCCGGAGCTACCACGCTCCAGGCTACGCAGCGTGACCGTGGTCATCCCTGCCCGTTCAGCCACTTGCTTCGCAGTTAAGTGCCTGCGCAGTCGAGCCAAGCGCAACCGATCTCCGAATTGCTGCAGTCGCAGTTCGGTAGCAGGAAGCAAGGGAGCAGTTTTTTTGGCCATAAAGTCAATATTACAACCTTATCAAGCCAAAAAGGAAAAAATATTATCCTTTTTACTCCCACTCAATCGTAGCCGGCGGTTTCCCCGAAATATCGTAAACAACGCGATTAATCCCGCGAACCTCGTTAATAATCCGGTTCGAAACATGCCCTAACAGCTCATGCGGCAGGTGTGCCCATTGCGCGGTCATGAAGTCCAGCGTTTGCACGGCCCGGAGAGCAACCACATACTCATAAGTCCGCCCATCGCCCATCACACCCACGCTTTTCACCGGCAAAAACACCGCAAAGGCCTGACTGGTCAGCTCATACCACGACTTGCCCGACTCCTTATCAAACGTATTCCTCAACGTTTCGATAAAAATCGCATCCGCATGACGCAGCAATTCAGCGAACTCCTTCTTCACCTCGCCCAAAATCCGCACGCCCAATCCCGGTCCCGGGAACGGATGCCGATAAACCATCGCGGGAGGCAGCCCCAGCTTCACGCCCAACTCCCGCACTTCGTCCTTGAACAATTCGCGCAACGGCTCAAGCAACTTCAAATTCAGCGTCTCGGGCAAACCACCCACGTTGTGATGGCTCTTGATCGTGTGGCCCTTCTTGCCCTTGCCCGCCGACTCGATCACATCCGGATAAATCGTCCCTTGCGCGAGCCACTTCGCGTCCTTCAGCTTGTTGGCTTCCGTCTGGAACACTTCAACGAACTCAGCGCCAATAATCTTCCGCTTCGCCTCAGGATCGGTCACCCCGGCAAGCTTCGATAAAAACACGTCGCTGGCGTCAACATGAATCACCTTCACGCCGAGGTGATCGGCGAACGTTGTCATGACCTGCTCGGCTTCATTCAACCGCAGCAAACCATGGTCAACAAAAACACACGTCAATTGCGCCCCGATCGCACGATGCAAAAGCGCCGCCGCCACCGACGAATCCACGCCGCCCGACAACCCCAGGATCACGTGCTCATCGCCGACTTGCAAACGAATCTTCTCAACCGCTTCATCGATGTAATGCCCCATCTCCCAGTCCGGCCGCGCACCGCACAACTCGAGCACGAAGCGGTCGAGCATCGCGCGTCCCTGCACGGTGTGCGTGACTTCCGGATGCCACTGGAGGCCGTAGAAATGGCGCTCGTCGTCGGCCATCGCGGCGATCGGGCAAGACGGCGTCGATGCCATCAGCTTGAATCCGACCGGCATGTCAGACACCTTGTCGCCGTGGCTCATCCACACTTTCAGCATGCCGTGACCTTCGGCCGTCTGGAAGTCTTCGATGCCGTTCAGGAAGCTCGTATGGTTATGCGCCCGCACTTCGGCATAACCGAATTCGCGGACATTGCCGAGTTCAACCTTGCCGCCGAGTTGTTCGGCCATCGTCTGCATGCCGTAGCAAATGCCGAGCACCGGCACGCCGAGATCGAAGACAACATGCGGCGCACGCGGCGACCCGAGTTCGGTGACCGAGTTCGGGCCGCCCGACAAGATGATGCCCTTCGGCGCGAACTCGCGGATGAACGCGTCGTCCACGTCGTACGGATGGATCTCCGAATACACATGTGATTCGCGGATGCGTCGTGCGATCAACTGGGTGACTTGGGAGCCGAAATCGAGAATCAGGATCTTGTCGTGCATGGCAGCGGCCGGAAGGCGAGTGAACGGAAAACGGTTGGCAAAGGCGCAAAAACGATAACGCAAGCAGCAGGAACGAGGTCCCACGCATCGCCATCGCGTCACGCAGAAAGTTCAACGGCCGGCGCTGGTTGCCGACCGCAGCAAGACAGATTCATCGATACAACGAAACGCGATGCTCCGTTCCTCGACAGGTGTTCGACCAACCGGCACAGTCGCGAAGAGCTATGCGCGCAAGCCGTCAGCGCGGATCGCGGCGAACCGGATCGATAAACTGGCCGGTAATCGGATCCACCGTTCGACCGGTGACCGGGTCGATCGCGCGACCGGTTTCAGGATCGAGCTTGTGACCGCTGACGGGGTCGAACGCGCGGCCAGTGGCGGGATCCAGCGAGCGCCCCGTGGCAGAGTCGACGACATGTCCGGTCGCCGGATCAAACGCAGTAGCCGATGGCGCCGGCGCAGCGGGACGTGCGGGCGCGAGCGGCGGGATAGCCTCGCCCACAACGGGCTCGATCAACTCACTATCCCAGCGAGGATTGGCCGGTGCATCGGGGTCCGACGATAAAGGCCGCGGCGGCGGAGTCACACGTTCTACACGTTCCTCTACCTTGGTCTTCGCCGCACGTTTCTCGGCGCGCTCAGCCGCAGCAGCCCCGGCCAGAGCCGCGCGCTCGCGCCGCCGCACCGCACCTGACAGCCTCACGCTGCCCAGCCCCAGCACCAGCATGGCCACGCCGACCAACGCCGCAATCACCTGACCAAACCCCGTCAACTCGGGCGTATGCAGCCCGAGCAGCCATACCATCATCACCAGGCCCGACAACCACTCCACATGTCCCGCCACCTTGGCGGCCGTCGCGGTCAAAGCGCCGTCGATAGCAGCATGAACCGCGAGCCACGCAATACCGATCAGCGCGATCCCGAACAACTGTCCGACAAACGGCGGCTGCACGGTCACGAGATGCATCGATGCCCACAAAGCTGTCCATGGCGTGAGCAGGAACAACACGCCAAACGCCAGGAAAATCAGTGCATTGATGACAAGAACAGCGCGCAGCAGCGGTTTCATGGTCATTCCACGTGGTAGTTGGGCGCTTCCTTCGTGATCTGCACGTCGTGCACGTGCGACTCGCGCATGCCGGCGCCCGTGATCTGGACGAATTCGGCCTTGTCGTGCATTTCAGCGATATTGCGGCAGCCGCAATATCCCATGCTCGCCCGCACGCCACCGACCACCTGGAACAGGATCGCGTTGACCGAACCCTTATAGGCGACCTGCCCTTCGATGCCTTCAGGCACGAGCTTGTCGATATTCGCCGAGTTGTCCTGGAAATACCGGTCCGCCGCGCCGTCCTTCATCGCGCCGACCGAACCCATGCCGCGATACGCCTTGAACTGGCGGCCCTGGAACAGAAACACGTCGCCGGGGGATTCTTCCGTGCCAGCAAGCATACTGCCCATCATCACAGCGTCAGCGCCGGCTGCAAGCGCCTTGCTGACATCGCCGGAAAAACGCACGCCGCCGTCAGAGATCACCGGTACGCCCGAGCCGCGCAACGCGTCCGATACGTTAGCCACTGCGGTAATTTGCGGAACGCCAACCCCCGCCACGATCCGCGTCGTACAGATAGAACCCGGGCCGATCCCGACCTTCACGCCATCCGCGCCGTATTCCACGAGCGCCTTGGCAGCCGCAGCCGTGGCGATATTCCCGCCAATCACTTCAATATGCGGATAGTTCTGCTTCACCCAGCGCACGCGTTCAAGCACGCCCTGGCTGTGTCCGTGCGCCGTATCCACCACGATGATGTCCACACCCGCCGCCGACAGCAGCTCAACGCGCTCCTCATTTTCCGGACCCACGCCGACTGCCGCGCCAGCGCGCAGTTTGCCGTGTTCGTCCTTGCAGGCGTCCGGGTGTTCGGTTTGCTTGGTGATGTCCTTGACGGTCATGAGGCCGCGCAATTCGAACGCGTCGTTGACGACCAGCACGCGTTCCAGCCGATGGCTGTGCATCAGCGCCTTCGCTTCGGCGAGCGGCGTGCCTTCCTTGACCGTCACGAGACGTTCACGCGGCGTCATGATCTTGCGCACTTCGTCGTCGAGACGTTCTTCGAAGCGCAAGTCGCGGTTCGTCACGATACCGATCAGCTGCTGCCCTTCGACCACCGGAAAACCGGAAATGCCGTGCTGTTGCGTGAGAGCGATCACGTCGCGCACTTTCATTTGCGGCGGAACGGTGATCGGATCGCGCACCACGCCCGATTCGAAGCGCTTTACTTTCGCGACTTCGCGGGCCTGTTCGGCTGCGGTCAGGTTCTTGTGGATGATGCCGACGCCGCCGAGTTGGGCCATCGCAATAGCGAGCCGGCCTTCGGTGACTGTGTCCATGGCAGCGGACAACAGGGGCATGTTCAGCGAGATCTTTCGGGTAACCTGTGTTTTCAGGCTGGTGTCGCGCGGGAGAACGTTGGAAAACGCGGGCACGAGGAGCACGTCATCGAACGTGAGTGCTTTCTGGATCAGACGCATGGCAAATCCTATGGGCGCAAAACCGAATTATACCGATAGTTCCCCGGATTTTCACTGCCCGAACAGCAGCTTAGGTGGCATTCCTCGTTTTCCGTCGCAATTTTCGGGCCTCGGCCGGGTGGGAGATTTACCTCGCCGTTTCGGTTTTTCGCTCGATTTGCGTTCGATACAAGTTCGGTTTTGCGGATGCCGGCAAGGATGCCGGCATCCAGACGAATCGCCCTTACCGCGCTTCCTTGCGCGTCCACCGCCGCCCTTCAATGGACCCGCCGCGCCGCGTCTTCTCAACCCGCCTTTGCCGCGCCACCTTCGGATCAACCTTCAGCGGCCGATAAATCTCCACCCGATCGTGATCGGCAAGCACCGCATCCAGCGCCTGGATCTTTCCAAAAACGCCCACTTTCTGCACGTTCAGATCGATCTCGGGAAACTGTACGAGCAATCCGCTCGCCTCAATAGCTTGCCGCAGAGTCACACCATCGCCCAGGGAAAGCGCACACACCGCGCTTTTCCCCTCCGGCAACGCATAACAAACCTCAACGGAGAGCGTCATCACTTTCCATACCGCTGATCTGCGCGCTTCACGAACGAATCCACGAACGTGTGCGCAATGTGACTGAACACCGGCCCGATGATCTTCTCGAGAATGATGTTCGAAAACTCGTAATGCAACGCGAACTCGATCTTGCAGGCATCGGCCCGCAACGGCGTGAAGCGCCAGTAACCGGTGAACTTCTTGAAAGGACCGTCCATGAACTCCATATCGATGGTGGTCGGGCGCGTATGCACGTTACGCGTGGCGAAATGCTGCTTGATGCCCTTGAAATTGATGTGGATCTTCGCTTCCATGCTGTGTTCGTCGTGGCGGCCTACTTCCACGCCTCCACACCACGGCAAAAAATTCGGGTAATCGGCGACATCGGTAACGAGGTCGAACATCTGCTCTGCAGAGTGACGGATCAATACAGTTTTCTGGACATCTGCCATAAAGGGCGCAACGCGTGGCAAGAGTGGGAAGCTTTGCGGGCTTTACCTCGCCCGCGCTGCTAAAATCAGGATTTTAAACGAGTTAGGCACTTTTCATTCATGAGCATCATCGACAACAGAAAAGCCTTCTTCGATTACTTCATCGAAGATCGCTACGAGGCGGGGCTCGTGCTGGAAGGGTGGGAAGTCAAGGCGCTCCGGGCCGGCCGCGGCCAGATCAAGGAAGGCTACGTCATCATTCGTGACGGCGAACTGTTCCTGATCGGTGCGCACATCAGCCCGTTGCCGGAAGCATCGACCCATATCCACCCGGACCCGGTCCGCACACGCAAGCTGCTGCTGCACAGCGAAGAAATCTCGAAGCTCATCAGCAAGGTCGAGCAGAAGGGTCATACGCTCGTGCCGCTGAACTTCCACTACAAAGGCGGCCGCGTGAAATGCGAGATCGGCCTCGCGAAGGGCAAGAAGCTCCACGACAAACGCGAAACCGAGAAAAAGCGCGACTGGGAACGCGAAAAAGCGCAAATCATGCGCGGTGCCAAGCATTGAGCACCACCGGCATGATAGTGAGCATATCCAAGCAAAAAAAGGGCGTCGACCATGTAGTCGACGCCCTTTTTTATATGGCCAGCTGAATCAGCTCTTACGAATCACGCCACCACCCGTTCCATCGCCCTTGATGATGCTCAGCGCCGACGCGATCATTGAACTCATCTCCGACAAATTCCCCGGCACGATCAGCGTATTACCCTGCTTCGCGATGTTCCCGAACGCAGTGACATATTGCTCTGCAACCTTCAGGTTCACCGCTTCCATGCCGCCGGCTGTTTGTATCGCCGCACCAATCTTCTCAATTGCCTGAGCATTCGCGACAGCCACCGCCAGAATGGCCGACGCCTCGCCTTCGGCCTGATTGATCTGCGCCTGACGCTCGCCTTCTGACTTATGAATAGCCGCTTCACGCGCGCCCCACGCAATATTGATCTGCTCCTGCTTGCGACCTTCCGACGCAGCAATCACCGCCCGCTTCTCGCGCTCGGCTGTGATTTGCGCCTGCATCGCGTGCAGGATTTCCTTCGGCGGCGTCAAATCCTTGATTTCATAGCGCAGCACCTTCACACCCCAGTTCGCCGCGGCCTGATCGAGCGACGTGACAATGCTGTGATTGATGTAGTCGCGTTCTTCAAAGGTCTTGTCGAGCTCGAGCTTGCCGATCACCGAACGCAGCGTGGTCTGCGACAACTGCGTGATGGCATAGATGAAGTTGCTCGACCCATACGACGCCTTCATGGCGTCGGTCACCTGAAAGTACAGCACGCCGTCCACCTGCAACTGCGTGTTGTCGCGCGTGATACAGACCTGGCTCGGCACTTCCAGTGGAATTTCCTTCAGCACGTGCTTGTAGGCCACGCGATCGACAAACGGCACGACGATGGTCAGCCCCGGCGTGAGGGTCGCGTGATAGCGCCCGAGCCGTTCCAGCACCCATGCGTGTTGCTGCGGCACGATCTTGATCGTCTGCGCGGCAATCGCGATGACGATAATCAACAAAATTGCCCCGATGATAGTCACGTCCATCTCTACTCCTTGTTATGCGTGTCTTACTTGTCGACCGGCTTATGAAAACTTGGCCCGGCCTTAAGCCCGATTTCCATCTTCTCAGCGGGTTGCCGCAACGACCAGCGTGTTGCCGGAAAACGCCGTGATCCTGTACATATGCGCGCCTTCCGTCTCCCCCGGCGCCAATTCAATGTCCCATTCCGCCCCGCGATACAACGCCCTCGCGCGGCCCTCGTGCCACTCGTTCACCTTCAGCGTCTCGCCAATGTCCAGGTTCACGCCCGGATCATGCGATGCATCGCGCCGGGTAACGTGACCCAGCTTCGAGCGCCGCAATACGGTGACAGCGATCATCGCGACCAACGCGGCTACGAGCAACTCGATCTCCAGTCCCGCTCCAAACAAATGCGCGATCCCGCCCGCGACAAAACCCACCGCCACCATCAACAGATAAAACGTGCCGGACATCAACTCGAGCAACACGAGCACCCCGGCGCCGATCCACCAGAAAAGTCCGTTAGCAGCCATGCGATTCTCCAAACAAAAACACCCCGGAACGTCCGGGGTGTTATAGCACGCTTACTGTTTTGAAAGCTTGATACTCTTTCGATACAGCCGCATGTTTTACTTATTCAAAGCTTTGGCCAGCGTCTTCCATGTGTCGATGATCGTGTCCGGATTCAGCGACATCGACTCAATGCCTTCCTTCGCAAGCCATTCGGCGAGATCCGGATGGTCCGACGGGCCCTGACCGCAAATGCCCACGTACTTGTTCAGCCGCAGACAGGTTTCGATCGCGCGCTTCAGCATGAACTTCACAGCCGGGTCGCGCTCATCGAAGTCGATTGCGAGCAACTCCATGCCCGAATCGCGGTCCAGACCCAGCGTGAGCTGCGTCAGGTCGTTCGATCCGATCGAGAAACCGTCGAAGAATTGCAGGAACTCTTCGGCCAAAATGGCGTTCGACGGAATCTCGCACATCATGATCAGCCGCAGGCCATTCACGCCGCGTTTCAGGCCGAATTTCTCGAGCAGGCCAACGACCTTCTCAGCCTGTGCCAGCGTGCGCACGAACGGCACCATGATCTCGACGTTATCGAGGCCCATCTCTTCGCGCACCTTCTTCAATGCGATGCATTCCATCTGGAAGGCTTCGGCGAAGTCCTCCGAGATGTAACGCGATGCGCCACGGAAGCCGAGCATGGGGTTCTCTTCGTCCGGCTCGTAACGCGAACCACCGATCAGCTTCTTGTACTCGTTCGACTTGAAGTCGGACAAGCGTACGATCACCGGCTTCGGATAGAAAGCCGCCGCGATCGTGGCAATGCCTTCCGTCAGCTTGTCGACGTAGAACGCTCGCGGCGATGCATGGCCACGCGCGACGCTTTCCACGGCTTTCTTCAGGTCGGCGTCAACGTTCGGGTACTCGAGAATCGCCTTCGGATGCACGCCGATGTTGTTGTTGATGATGAACTCGAGCCGCGCCAGGCCCACGCCTGCGTTCGGCAGATGCGAGAAGTCGAACGCAAGTTGCGGATTGCCGACGTTCATCATGATCTTGACCGGAATCTCGGGCAATTCGCCGCGCTCGACTTCGGTTACTTCAGTTTCGAGCAGGCCGTCGTAGATCTTGCCTTCGTCGCCTTCCGCGCACGACACCGTCACCAACTGGCCTTCCTTCAGCACATCGGTTGCGTCGCCGCAACCCACCACTGCCGGCACGCCCAGTTCGCGCGCGATGATGGCCGCGTGGCACGTACGTCCGCCGCGATTCGTCACGATAGCCGATGCACGCTTCATCACCGGCTCCCAGTTCGGGTCGGTCATATCGGCCACCAGCACGTCGCCGGGCTGAACACGATCCATCTCTGACGGATCGTGAATCACGCGCACCGGACCTGCGCCAATCTTCTGGCCGATAGCGCGGCCCGTGGCCAGCACGTTCGACTGGCCCTTGAGCTTGAAGCGCATTTCAGCCTTGCCCGCAGCCTGGCTCTTCACCGTTTCAGGACGTGCCTGGAGAATGAAGATCTTGCCGTCGCGACCGTCCTTGCCCCACTCGATATCCATCGGACGCTGATAATGCTTTTCGATGATCACCGCGTACTTCGCGAGCTGGATCACGTCTGCGTCAGTGATGGAAAAGCGGTTGCGCTGCTCGTGCGACACGTCCACCGTCTTCACGCGGCCGGCTTCGCCAGCGTTCGTGAATTCCATCTTGATGAGCTTCGAGCCGATCGAGCGGCGGATGATCGGGTACTTGCCTTGTTCGAGCGTGGTTTTGAAGACGTAGAACTCGTCCGGATTCACGGCGCCCTGCACGACCGTTTCGCCCAGGCCGTAGCTCGACGTAATGAACACGGCGTCCTTGAAACCAGATTCGGTATCGAGCGTGAACATCACGCCGGCCGCGCCCACGTCCGAGCGGACCATGCGCTGCACGCCCGCCGACAACGCGACTTCAGCGTGCGTAAAACCCTTGTGCACCCGATACGAAATAGCGCGGTCGTTATACAGCGACGCGAACACGTGCTTCATGCGATCGAGCACTTCGTCGATGCCGACCACGTTCAGATAGCTTTCCTGCTGACCCGCGAACGATGCGTCCGGCAAGTCTTCAGCAGTCGCCGAAGAGCGCACCGCGAATGACAGCTCTTCCGGCGAGCTGGCCTGAAGCGTGTCGAAGCCTTTGCGAATCAGTTCTTCGAGGCGGGGTTGCATCGGCGCGTCGACGATCCATTGGCGGATTTCCTTGCCGGCTTCGGCCAAGGCTTTCACGTCGTCTACGTCGAAGAGTTCCAGACGTTTGGCGATGCGCTCGGTCAGGTTGTTGTGATGCAGGAAATCGCGAAATGCCTGTGCCGTGGTCGCAAAACCAGTGGGCACCTGAACGCCGGCTTCGGCGAGCTGGCTGATCATCTCGCCGAGCGACGCATTCTTGCCGCCGACAACGTCGACGTCGGTCATTCGCAACTGCTCGAATGGAACTACATACGCTTGGTCCTTTGCAACGTTAGCTTCGTTAGTCATGTAAGCCCCTAAGGTGGATGGAATTCACGATCATGCAAGTGGGCTCGCAGCGGCGGCGCTCATTGGGGGCGCGTACCGCAACCTGCATAACCTGTTTGATAAGCACATGCCGCATGTTTCGATCCACGCGCCGTTTGGGGGCGGGACGTGTCGTGTAGCCACCGAACGTGAGCCCTTCCAAAACCGCGTTGCGATGCTGGAAAACACGACTTCGAAACACATCGATATCGGTTAAAACTGCCCATAAAATCTACGTTTTGTCTCGAAAACGCACGAATGGGCGGTAACTTCCGTGAATCGATGATTAATCGTCCGCAATTGCTTATCGAACAGGTTGCCGCTATTCTACCGTGCTACCTCTGGGAAATGTTTCATCGCGGGGCATAAAAGCGCTGCGTAATGAGACCCTTCACACGTGGATGGTGTGGCGGCGCACATCAGGTGTTTTAGTGGATGCTTAGTTTGGAGTTATTAGCCTGACGCCGTGCCCGGCGCGACGTAGATAAGTGTTCATGCCCAGGCCTTTTGCGTCAATCCGTCCGACCCATTAATCGACCATAATCAGCGTCAATTCATTTCACATAATTTCACGACCCTCAACGCCGATGCCGCCTACCGTATTCATCGTTTCCGATGGCACCGGGATCACTGCCGAGACTTTCGCGCATTCGATCCTGTCCCAGTTCGACCAGAAATTCCGGCTCGTGCGCGTGCCGTTTGTTGACTCGACCGAGAAGGCGCATGCGACCATCGCGAAGATCAACGAGGCGGTGTCACTCGATGGCCGTCGGCCGATTGTATTCACCACGCTGGTGGACAGCGCGTCGAACGAGATCGTGCGGCGGTCGAACGCGCTGGTGCTGAACATGTTCCAGACGTTTATCGAGCCGTTGGAACTGGAACTCGACATCAAGTCGACGCACGCGATGGGCCGGGTCCACCAGAACGCGGATACGGACGAATACAAGAACCGGATCGAGGCGATCAATTTTTCGCTGGCGCACGACGACGGCCAGTCGAATCGGAATCTGTCCGATGCCGATGTGATCCTGGTCGGTGTGTCGCGTAGCGGCAAGACGCCAACGTCGCTTTATCTGGCGATGCAGTACGGAGTGAAAGCGGCAAATTATCCGTTGATTCCGGAAGATTTTGAGCGTGGGCGGTTACCGACGCCGTTGCTGCCGTATCGGGAAAAGATGTTTGGTTTGTCGATCGATCCACAGCGGCTGGCGGAGATTCGCAATGAGCGGCGGCCGGGGAGCAAGTATGCGGCGCTGGAGAACTGCCGCTATGAGATCAACGAAGCCGAAGCGATGATGAAACGCGAAGGGGTCAAGTGGTTATCGTCGACGCATAAGTCGATTGAGGAAATCGCTACGACCATCTTGCAGGAAATCCGCTTGGAACGACCTTCGTACTACTAGTTTTCGCTCGCGCCGGTGGACGGGGTTTTGGGGGCGGGTGGTTTTGGGGTTAGTGGTCGGGGTTAGTGGTCGGGGGCAGTGCCTGGGGTGGTCGGCTCAGGGGTTAACGGTCGGGGTTGGTGCCGGGTTGCTGCTTTCAGTGTTAGCGGTCTGCGAGAGTCGGATTTTCTCTTTATCACTGTTAGCCACTGTGCGTGGCGGCACGTCATTTCTTTGTCCAAAGCGACAA
>NZ_JAAVUQ010000070.1 GCF_018449515.1 Caballeronia sp. dw_19
CAAGCACAACCGTCATCCGAAACCGTTCATCTGGACAGCAAAGGCTTCCGACATCCTCGCGAAAGTCACGCGTGCCAGGGCCAAACTGAATAAGATGCAATCCGTTTGACGCACACCACTAGGAGATTTCTAGGACGACCCGCCCCGTTGTTGCTCCTGTCTCCAAGGTGGTATGCGTATCTCTCACACACTCGAAAGTATCTGTTCCGCTGAGCAATCGTAAGAGGGAAACCTGCCTGTGCTAAGCGTATGGCAATGGCAGCTCCTATGCCTCGTGCCTCACAAAGCGACTTTCTTGTTTTTCATGGGATAAGCACCAACTTACCTGAGGTCTTGCGGCTCCACATATCAGCCTGGGCCGTCGCCGCATCCGCCAACGCGTATTCGCCGCCGTTAAACACCTTGAGTTTCCCTTCGCGCATCCACTCGAACAGTTGCGCCGCGTGCGAGCGCAACAACTCCGGTGTTCGAATGTGGTGAGCGAAGGACGCGTAACCGATCTTGATGCTCTTGGGCAGTCGGAACAGTTCGACTGTTGCATCCGCCTCTAGCACAGGCCCATACCAGCAAAAGGTACCTGAATAGCGCAATACGTTGAGCGATGCCTGGAAAGTCGTCGGCCCCGAACCGTCGTAAACCACATGCACACCGTCTCCTCCTGTCAAATGCATCACGGCATCGAAGAAATGGCCTTCGCGGTCCACTATCACGTGATCTGCGCCAGCCTCTTTCGCTGCCGGCACTTTGGATTCCGATGAAACGCGACCAATGACTTTGCCGCCGCTCAATTTGATGATCTGAACCAGCAACGAACCCACGCCACCGGCTGCGGCATGTACCAGTGCGATATCGCCTTGCTGGATTGGATAGAAGTCGGTAGCGAAGTGGCTGGCGGTGAAGCCGTTCATCATCAGCGACGCAGCAGTCCGATCGTCAATGTCATCTGGCACCGACACCAGTGCCGCCGTCGACACCACGACCTTCTCCGCATAGCTGCCCGGAGCATAGGCCCAAGCCACCCGTTGCCCGACCTCAAGGTCATACACACCGTTGCCCAGTGCCAGCACGCGCCCGGCACCTTCAACGCCGAGGGTTTTGGGATTGGGCATGTTAGTCCAGGCCATTCCCTGGCGAACTCCAATATCCATGAAATTCACGCCGGCAGCGGCGACACCGACAAGGACTTCACCCGGGCCGGGAATCGGATCGCTTCGCTCGACGTACTCAAGCATGTCTAGATTACCAATACCGTTCATCACGACTGCTTTCATCTTTTATCCATTATTGAAATGATCGTTCAAGAATATGGCAAAAATTTTTATCGAAAAACTTGCAGGGCTAACTGGCCGAGCGATGCCAGTTCTATGTCACCTGTGTCTCCACGCGCCGACAAACGGATGCGTACAGGTTTTTCCTGCGATGTCCCGGAGGAGGGAGTGGACCCAGCCGATGCGCGTCGTCAACCTTTCTCATCTGCTAGTCGGCCGGATTGATTCCTGCCGCCTTGACCCGCACGAGAATGTCCGTGTCGCGTCCGGTGGCAGACTGTTCTATCTGTTGGCGCTAGAGAACTTCAGGGCCTCTGGGCTCCGTGCCATTATCAGGTCAGCCATGCTGCTCACTACTGCTCCGCTCGATCTTCGCAAGCAACTGGTGCAAATCTACGGCATCCGCGAAAGTAGGGCTGAACTGTGTGTCGGATCGGATGTCCGACGCGAGCCGCTCATAGGCGAGCGCGATACTTTGCGGGATGCCGTCCTCGAAGCGGTCAGCGCCATAACTACTGGGGATTTCGATATCGTGCAGCGCTTCCTCGCCCTGGGCGCTCTGGACCTTAAAGCCACCCACGCCGATATAGGCGACAGGCGTCGTTACGACGAGGTCGCCGCTGCTGCCGTTGATCTCCCAATGGAAGTTGGTGGCACGCGACAGGCCGCCCCTGAAATGGGCGTTGAGAAAGACGCCATTTTCCAGAAGGCCGGATACTCCGATCTGATCGGGAACATGCATCGGGGCATCTTCACCGTTCTCAACGATCCGCGTCGCTTTGCGGACCGTGGCGAGCGTCCCGCAGACACTAGCGAACCGCGAGTCCAACGCATAGAGAACGCCATCGATGGTATGTCCGAAGGACACGCGTAACATGCCTGCGCCATTTCGCGGATCGAGGGTGTACTTATATCCTTCCTCCATCGCCTCGCCCCAGATGATCCCAGAACCGATAAGCGTCGATGACCGAACCTCTCCGATATAACCTTGCTTAATGAGGTCGCGCACGAAGTTGATGGCCGGCGCAGCTCTGGTCTGGAGACCGATCGCAGTATGAACGCCTTTCGCCCGCGCCAGCTCGTCCATCTTGATGGCATCTTCCAGATTGGCGCCCAGAGGCCACTCGCACAACACCGATTTGCCCGCGTTTATGGCGAGCGTGACGAGCTCAAGATGGCGGGGTACCTTGACCGCAATGACAACGAGATCCACATCGGCGCGCTCGACCAATTCTTCGGTTGACGCGACGGCGGTGCGAATACCGAATTTCTCGGCCGCCGCTTTCGCCAAAATAGAATCGTGGTGGCTGAGGGCCGTGATTTCATAGTCGTCAGGTAGAAGGCGCAGCGCAGGGATGTGGGCGACCGCCGCCCACCCTTTTTCCGGGTGAACGCCGACGATTCCAACTCTGATTGGGCTTTTGCTCATGCTTGATGATCCTGTTTCTGAATTTCGAAGATGGTGCGGCGCAGTTCCAAGTGCGTGATGATCCAGTCGCCGTCTGCGTGGTGCCAAGTCTCGTGATAGTGGCCATAGCCATGCATGGACCGCGATCCCTCGGAGTTGCTCGCAGGGAAGACGATGTAGTCCTCCATCGACCAGATCGCGCTTGCTGTCGTTGCGGTAGTCAGCTCGATTTCAGGGTTGTGAACCTGATGGATGGTCTGCGCCCCATGCAGAGTCGCTGCCGTCAGCTCAATGAACTGCTCGAGATCGCTGAATTCATAGAGCAGCTCACCGGCGACGCCGTAGAAAGCAAGGTGAGCCTGTGGGGCAAACAGTTGCTTGAGGCTGTCCCATTGCTTCAAGTCAATGAATCGGCAGTAGCGTGCCTTGGCTTGACGGATGTTTTCCAGCTCTGTGAGCTGCTGCAGGTTCATAGCCTTCGTCCTCTTTTTCTACGAGGCGTTGATCATATATACTTGGAAATGGACTATCTATTCTTAATAGTCTATATTTTTTGCTCAATCGTACAAATCTGATCGAATCATGGATCCGTTGTCTGAAATTTTCAGTTCGATACACATGGAGAGAGCCGTGTCCACGCGGTTGGAAGCGGCCGCGCCTTGGGGGTGGCGGTCGTCAGGTACGGATCCCAACCGGGTTACTTTCGTCCTGGTGCTGCGCGGTTCCGGAATACTGACGACGAAACGGCAGGAGAAGCCGGTTCATCT
Organism: Caballeronia sp. dw_19; assembly: GCF_018449515.1. GTDB lineage: Bacteria > Pseudomonadota > Gammaproteobacteria > Burkholderiales > Burkholderiaceae > Caballeronia. Next base: position 3,444 of record NZ_JAAVUQ010000070.1, read on the forward strand.
AGCTGGAGGCGATGTATTCATCACTCTCGATGGTGATCCATACACCCTTGTCGACCACCTGGAATCAAAGGTGGTTGATTGCAGTGTTGTCGAGGGAAATAGAGTTGGTAACGTGATCAAGTTTGGCGGCACAGGCGCACCGACAACATTCATCAGCGGTTCGTTCGTCGTTGATGAACTTCAAGCAAAGCCTATCTTGTCAGTGCTTCCATGCTTTTTGCACCTGAGATTGGAGCAAAGCCGAAGCCACGCATTCCAGTCTATTCTTGAGCTATTGGCGGTTGAAGTTGAACAACCCGGTCTGGCTTCCGACGCCACCATCGTCCGTTTGTATGAGCTCCTGTTTGTGCATGCCGTTCGAGCGTATGCCAGTACTAGGACGATCCCCGAAGGCGGCTGGTTGGCCGCTATTTCCGACAAGCACCTCGGAGAAGCAGCCAAGGCGATGCATGCCAATCTTGAGCATGGCTGGTCGCTTGAGAAGCTGGCCGAGCGCGCCGGGATGTCGAGATCGGCCTTCGCATCTAAATTCAAATCGACTGTCGGGCAATCGCCCTTGGAATACCTGACGCACTGGCGGATGCATCGAGCGATGCTATTGATTCGAACCGGTGGCAACTCGCTGTCAGAGGTCGCGCAAGCTGTCGGGTATGCTTCGGAAAGCGCTTTCAATCGCGTGTTCAAACGCTACGCAGGTAGTACACCTGCCGCGTTCCGACGGAAGACTTATTCAATCAGCGGGACCACCTGATTCGCTTGCAGTAGTAACGGACCGCAAGCTTTAGCACAGCGCTGGCATGAGCTGATAACGGTGATTGTCGTCGTCGACAATGCCGGAATTTGGCCTTGCGGTGACTGCTAGTACGTTCGCAACCCTAAACGATATTGCAATACTGTCCAGAAAGTTACTTTGTCTGTACTGTGTGTCGTTTCCGGTACTCAGCAGGGGTGATGCCGACATATTTCTTGAAGATTCGACGCAGGGTGTCTGCGTTGGCAAAGCCACATTTGGACGCCACCAGCTCGGGTGTGTCATGCCCATTCTCCAGCAGATTTCGGGCAGCAGCTACACGCGTTGCTTCAACCCAGGCTCCTGGCGTAATGCCGACCTCGGCATGGAACAGGCGCGCAAAATGCCGGGGACTTAACCCTGCGTGCTTTGCCATGCTCGCAATGCTGTGATCGAGTTCGGGGTTGGCGGCGACCCAGCGTTGAACTTCTTGAAGCATCGATCGTCCTGTCGGGCCCGTTTCCCCTTTGCGACTGAACTGTAGTTGCCCGCCTGGCCGCTTGAAATACATGACCAGTTGCCCGGCGACGCGTCTTGCGATGTCGCGCCCGAGATCCTCTTCGACCAGGGCAAGGGCAAGGGCAAGGGCAAGATCTAGCCCAGCTGTTACACCCGCTGCGGTGCGTAACTTTCCATCGCGTACGTAGAGCGCATCCTCATCGATCTGCAGCGACGGATAGGTGTGGAGCAAAGTGTCGACCGCTGCCCAATGGGTCGTGATATGGCGACCATCCAGCAAGTGTTGGCGGTCTGTGTGTCGCGTGCGACATCTGGCGAAATCACGCTCGATCTCTGATGGATCGAGTGCTGGCTTGACAGGGATTTATGCCCTGGTCCGCGAGGCACGAATTTCCGTCTGCAATCTCGCGAAACCGTCGCTCAGATAATCGGCCAGGGGGCGCTTGCCTTTGCCGTCGCGCCAGTTTTCCATGGCCAGCCGCATCGTCCCGATGGCTACCATCGCAACAGCACGCAGCGCCGCCCGACGTTCCTGGTCTGGCCACACCTCGCACAAGGCCTCGAATACGGTCGTTTCCATCTCGACAAAGATCGCCTGCTTGCGGACGCGCAGTGCGTCCGTCGAGCGCATGAGGCTGTCCACCACGATGGATCGCTTGTTCTCGTAGCGGGAGACCAGTTCGATCAGGCAACGACGTACGGCGGTGAGCGGCACCTGCCTGGGCGATATGGCTATCAGGGACGGGCGCAGCGCTTCGAGCAAGCCGTCTCCCTGCCAGTATCTCAGAATATCTTCCTTGGTCTTGAAGTAGTAGAAGAACGTCCGAGCGGCGATACCAGCCTCGGCTGCGATGGCCTCCAGTGTTGTGCCGTCGTAGCCATTTTCCACGAATAGCCGCAGGCCGGTTTCAGCGATGCGTTCAAGCGTTTCGCGCCGCTTGCGTTCGCGCAGTCCTTCCTTCTTCTCTTCCTTGTCCGTCATGGATGCCACTTTCCGTCGAAATCAGTGCTTGAAATTTTACAGTAAATGCGATAATTTATTTTTGCAGTCACTGTAAATTTATGGGGAAATCATGAGAGCAATCGTTATTGGGAGCGGCACGGTTGGCACCGCCGTGAAGGCAGCGCTGCAAGGAAAGGGTCACGAGATCGTGTCTGTCGCTCGTTCATCCGGGGATTTCCGGGCAGACCTTTCAGATATGGCAAGCCTGAAGGCCCTCTTCAGCACAGTTGGTCATTTCGATGCGGTGGCGTGCGCGGCGGGGGACGTTTTCCCGGCGCCGCTTGAACTGACGAGGGACGAACAATGGGCCGATTCGATCAAGGCGAAGGGCATGGGGCAGATCAATCTGGTACGGGCGGCACTTCCGTATATCGCGGACAAGGGTTCATTCACGCTGATTTCGGGCGTACTGACGGATGAATATCTGGCTGGCGGCGCTATCGGTACCGTTGTCAATCACATCGTCGAGGGCTTCACGAAATCGGCTGCCGTCGAATTACCGCGCGGTGTGCGGATTAACTGCGTGAGTCCCACAGTGCTGACGGAGTCAGTTGCCTATCATCCGTATTTCCCAGGTTTCATTCCTGTTGAAGCCTGGGAGGTTGGGCAAGCCTATCTTCGTGCGATGTCCAATCCGTTTACCGGGCGCGTTCTCAAGCTCTACAAGACGGATTGCTGAGTCGGATGGCCTCGAAATCGGACGGCTGCCGATTTCGTTGTCGCAGCCATGTCAGTGCGTCAGGAATGGTTCGACAGAGGTGACGGCAATGGCGGTTGCATGTGCGATGCAGACGAAAAAAGACATCAGTCCGATTAGCAGCGGTGAGTGCCGGGTACCCGACAGTTGTATCCTAAACTTGGACCCTATGAGGCCGTAAACAAGTGGAGTAGTGCTCGGTGAGAAGATTCCACACGAGAGCATTGCGCTCGTATCCAGCATTCCTATCGGAGAGTATTCATGGCCTTATCGTCCATTGGTTCCAACCCCGGAGAAAACGTTTATGCCTAGGCAGGAAAAGGGCAGTCGTCGTCCGCGGCATCGTCGGCGCTCGGCGCGAGCGCGGGCGGCGCCTCTGCTTCAGCGCAGGCATCGTCCGCAGATGTAAGCTCTCAGTCGTCGACGCAGGTCACGCTCAGTCCGGAAGCAAAATCGCTTGCAGCACTCTCGTCAAACGGTGTCACTCTGACTCAGAGCAGCATCGCCGGACTGGATCTGCCGTCGTTGTCGTCGGTACGAGATAACCCGGCAGATCTCGCCAGCTATCTTCGAACGCTCAATTCGGAAACCGTCGCACCTCCGACCAATGCCGAAGGTAAGCAGGATGGGCAGATCAGCGAGGCAGCATTCGAACAGGTCGTCGAGCAGTTCGGTGGCAGCAAGACTCAAGCTGACCAGCTTTTCGGAGCGCTTGGCGCGGGCGACAGTAATCCCCTCACGAATGCCGAGTTGCTGCAAGGACTCGCGGCGACATCGGACAGCAGTAGCACCAGCTCGCAATCGCTGCTGACGTTGATGGATCAGAACGGTGACGGAAGCGCGAGCCAGACGGAATTTCTCGCGCTCGAAACAGCGCTTGTTGCGGCGGAAAAGGCACCTAAATCATCGCCCTGAATGGCAGGCGCGTGAGGAACCGGTCAACCCGGATGCGAACATCCTCGTGACTCGAATGGCCGGTTCCGATTGTTGTCCCGATCGCGACTATGGATGGCCGAATTGAGCGCGATGACAATCGCCATTCGGGGCATATTGGAGCGTGATCCTGCGGAGGGTTTCTACCCTCCGATTGCGCTGCAATGTTTTCGATTCAATATGTCGACGTGACGGGCACCCGTGGCTGCGGGATCGCGGAATTTTGTGAACTCGTGGCCTGGAGGTTGAAATGTCGACGTTCGTTCTTGTGCACGGCGCGTGGCGCGGGCAATGGTGCTGGTCCCGTGTCGCCTCTGCGTTGCGCGTACTTGGGCACGAGGTCTATTCGCCGAGTCTGACCGGCCTTGCGGATCGCAGCCATCTGGCCAGTCCGGAGGTCGATCTTGAAACGCACATTCTCGACATCGTCAATCTCGTGAAGTGGGAAGATCTGTCGGATGTCGTACTGTGCGGTCATTCATATGCGGGTTTCGTGATTACGGGCGTGGCGGACCGTATCCCCGAACGCCTGAACACGCTCGTCTATCTGGATGCCTTTGTGCCAGAGCATGGCATGTCGATGCTGGACGCAACCTCGCCCGTGCGTCGGGCGGCTCATCTGAGCCGTGTGGATCATGAGCGTGGTGGGTGGATGGTCAAACCTCCAGCGGTCCAGGCCAGGACTCATGATCCGGATTATCATCGTCGGGTTATGAGCCTGAGTACGCCACATCCGCTGCGCTGCATTGAGCAGAAGCTGTCCTTGAGCGGAGAGATCGACGGCAGAATACGACGTGTTTTTGTCGAAGCGACGGAATTCGCATCATCGCCGTTCAGAACACTGGCTTCGGAACTGCGCCAACAAGACGACTGGCAGGTCCACGCGGTGGCTTCTGATCACGACGTCATGCTCGACGAGCCTGACGAACTCGTGCGTATACTGCTTGCTGCGGCCAATGTCCGGTGACGCTTCATCCCGTTTTCGCGGGGTCTTTATCCGAATCATCGATAAACCATGCCAGTGACGGCGGCCGACTGAACAATGGCGAGTATCAAGCGCGAATCCAGACTGCCACGAAAAATGACCCTGCCACCTGAGCATCCTGGCGAGCGCCAGGATTCCCAGGTCGTTGCGGCGATGGCCAAGGACTATCCAGATAACGCGCTCATCGCCAGCCATGCGCATCGCCGATCGCAACTGGTCTTCGCGTCGGCGGGCGTGATGACGATCACGACCGGCCGTGACACATGGGTGGTTCCACCGCAGCGGGCCGTATGGATGCCGGCCGGGTTCGTGCATGAGATCCGTGCATCGGGCATGCTCAAAATGCGCACGCTTTATTTCGAGACCGGAACGGATATCGAGCGCGCTTTCCCAACGGAGTGCTCGGTTATTGACGTGACGCCGCTCATGAGGGAGTTGATCCTGCGTGCCACCGGCCTGGAAGGCAGCGAGGGGGATCGGCGGGCCCGACTGGAGCGGCTGGTTGCCGTTTTGCTCGATGAAACCCGAACTCTGTCGATTCTTTCGCTTCATCTCCCGATTCCCGACGATCCGCGCCTTGCGAAGATATGCGAGGGACTGATTGCCGACCCGTCGATTGATTTGACGCTCGATGAGTGGGGCAGGGATGTCGGCGCCAGCTCGCGTACTTTGACGAGACAATTTCTCGTGAGTACCGGGATGACTTTTACCCAGTGGCGACAGAAGGCCAGAATTCTGGCAAGCCTCCCCAAGCTGGCCCGTGGTGAAACGATCATATCGGTGGCGCTCGATCTGGGCTACGACAGTCCAAGCGCTTTCGGTGCGATGTTCAGGCGCACGCTTGGCGCTACACCGGCTGCTTACTTTCATAAAAATAGCCTGTCTGCCGAGTCCATGGAATGATCCCTCTGATTGGCTGTTTGCCTTCACAGCGGAGCAGTCGAAGTCATGATCCGAGACGAGTAGGGTGGCTTTCACCGGCCCCCGCGCGGTCTGGTACGAGTGCAAATGGACCAGGCTCAATCCCGTGAGCCGATGCATCCGGATCATGCATGATTGTCACTTTCTCGACGTGAATTGACCGGGACGCGAGCGACTGCCAATGAGATCTGGCTTAAATTCTCAATCTTAGCCCGTCCGTATCCGGGCCATGATTGCGAGAAATAGCCATGTCCATTAATGCCCCGGTCGGTGCTCAGACCGCAGCTTCAACCGCCTCCGACAGACGTCGCTTCTGGGCGGTCGCGCTTTGTGCCTGTTGCCCTTTCTTTGCGGTCTACGCGACGCAGCCGCTGTTGCCGTCTCTCGCACAGCTGTTCGGTACTAATGCGAGCGAGATCAGCCTGACGATTACGGCGACAACGCTTGCCGTTGCGATTGCGGCACCATTCAGCGGCGTCATCGCCGACACCATCGGGCGCAAGCTTGTCATCGTTGCCTGCATTCTCGGCCTCTCGATACCCATGGCCCTCGCTGCGACGGCGACATCGCTCGAGCAGCTCATCATCTGGCGTTTCATCCAGGGGCTGTTCATTCCGGGTATCTTCTCGGTCACGCTGGCTTACGTGGGGGAGGAGTGGAAGGGCAAGAACATCGGCATGGGCATGTCGGCCTATGTCTCTGGTAGCGTGGTAGGTAGCGTTTCCGGGCGCGTTATTTCTGGCATTGCCGCGGACCTCCATAGCTGGCGTGCCTCCTTTCTGGTGCTGGCGTGTCTCATCGCGCTCGGCGGCCTTTGCGTCTGGCTTCTGCTCCCGCGCTCGCAGCACTTCGAGCGCCAGCGCAGTATCGGCACAGGCCTTCTCAATATGGCCCGGCATCTGAAAAACCCCAGCCTGGTCGCCATCTACGCGTGCGCCTTCAACAACCTCTTTGTCTTTGTCAGCGTCTTCACCTATATCACCTTCTACCTGGTCAAACCGCCGTTCCTTCTCGGGAACGCCGCGCTGGGCTTCATGTTCCTGCTGAACCTGTTCGGTGCGTTTGCCAATCCGTTTGCGGCGCGGTGGATGGGGCGAGTCGGATACAAGGTTGGTTTGATCGCCGCACTCGCGACGAGTACGGTCGGCATTCTGCTCACGCTGATACCCAACCTCGTCGTGGCGCTGATCGGTGTAGCGCTCATTTCTACGGGCGTTTTCGTCGCCCAGACGGCCGCCACCGGGCAGATGGGAGCAGTCGCTGGCAGGGCGAAATCTTCGGCTGCGGGCGTCTATGTCTGCTGCTATTACGCGGGGGGTAGTGTCGGCGCATTTCTGCCTGGGTTCGCCTATGCGGCTGGAGGCTGGCCTGCGTGCATCGCATTGATTCTTGCCGTGAAGCTGATCAGCGCCATCATTGGCATCAAATATTTCAACCCTGTAGCGCCCAAAAACTAGCACCGTGCCAGTGCGGCTTCCAGCGAGGAGCGCACGCTGCGTCCGGTTGGATTTTGAAACATATCTGGACAGGTAATGCCCGATTCTTCATTCGCACGAGAGTACGGTGCCGTGTTAGATGGCGAGGGATATGTCGTCATCCGGCGTATGGTTGACGCTGAGCAGTGTGCCAAACTGTGCAAGCTGGCGTCTCAGGAACTTGCGGCGCGCAGGCCACCACTCGAATTCGAGGCCGACGTGGGTTACCCCGGCGCATCGCGTTCGCGGGATGCGCCAGGAGGCGAAACGATCAGGCGGCTGCTGGCGGTGTACGAGCGACATCCAGCCTTCTCCGCCTGGGCAACCTCAGCGGCCACCAGAGCATTGCTGGAAGCACATTTTTGTGGACCGGCCCGATTGTCTCTTGCACACCACAACAGCCTGATGAGCAAGTGCCCGGTGCATGGAACTGCAACAGGATGGCATCGGGATATCCGCTACTGGTCTTCGAACGTGATGACCTGATCTCGGCAAGGCTGGCCCTGGGTTCCGAACGGGCCTCCAACGGTGCAATCCAGTTTATTCCGCGTTCGCACCGTATGGACCTGGATCGAGGATGCTTCAATGAGGCTTTGTTTTTCCGTGAGGATATCCCGGAGAACCGGGCGCTCATCGACACAGGAATTGACGTCGAACTGGAGGCGGGTGACGCGGTATTTTTCCATTGCAACACGCTGCATCGGGCTGGCAGGAACCTGTCCGGGCAGGTGAAGCTTTCGCTGAATTTCGCCTGGCACGGTGCGGATAACCATCCGGTCTGGGGGACCCGATCGGCATCAATTCCCTCTGTCGAGATCTGATTTTCCGCAACATCGCACCGAGCGTAGGCCTCGCCTTTTCAGGGATTGAAATGAATCCAGGTTTGTCTCAGGTAGTACGTCTGGACGGTGACTGGCAGGCGCAGCTGTCGTCCGATCCTGCCGTTTTCCGTTCGCAATGTGCGCAGGCACTGGAACAGGGCAAGGTGCTGTATTTCCCGGAAACGGGATTCGAACTTGCTCCATCTGAAAAGGAGCTACTTCGCCCGGAGTTTGCCGATCCGGCGCAGGAATATCAGCCTCTCAGCGGACAGTAGCACCTTGTCCGGTGTGCTCGGAGACGCTACCGCGAAGCGCGGCATTCAGATGCTGATTGCGCGGTATCAGGCGTATGCGCGCCAGCTTGTCGCAAATCTGATTCCCGAATACAGGCCGCATCTGCGACCCGAACCGACGAGTCTGCGCCTTCACCCCGTCGAACATCGCAAGCGATCGTGGAAGGCGGATGATAGCCGCCTTCATGTGGACGCACTCCCATCCCGACCCAATCATGGCATGCGGATCGTTCGGGTTTTTGCCAACATCAATCCGGCTGGTGTACCTCGCGTATGGCGTGTCGGCGAGCCGTTCGAGCTCGCTGCGCGCCGGTTCGTCCCAGGCATCTCCCCGCAAAGGGCGGGCAGCGCCTGGCTCCTCGAAAAACTGCGAATCACGAAATCGAGGCGTACCCGATACGACCATCTGATGCTTGGCCTGCATGATGCGATGAAGGCAGACCTGACTTATCAACGGGACGGTTCGCAGGAGCTCGCATCGTCCCAGCCAGGCAGCACATGGATCTGCTTTTCCGACCAGACGTCGCACGCTGCGCTGTCGGGGCAGTTCATGCTGGAGCAGACATTTTTCCTGCCCGTCGCCGCGATGATCCGGCCTGAGTATGGGCCACTTGCGATTCTCGAACGGCTATCGGGGCAGCGCCTGCTTCCGTCGACCAGCTTGAATGCATGATAGACCAAGAGGGTGTCCGGAGCTACATCCGTCTGCTGGACGTATTCGTTCAGGGAAACGGCCTGGCCGGACAACTGGTTTATGCGGAATACCCGCGAGCAACCTGATGAGATATTGAGTGAGGGCGCACTGTAGAGGGGATTGCGCGGGGCGCCTGGCTGCCATTGCCGATGTTCTATAGAAAAAAAGGTGCTGCCGCACGTCAGGTCAAAAGAGAAGGATGAAGTTCGGGCGGCCCGCCCAGCGTGTAGCGATGTGAGACGGGATGCGAGCCGTCTATATCGCTTACACCAAGGAGGGCACCGATTTCCGCACCAATCAGCGCGCGCCCTGATAGAGCCATCCTTTGATCGGATTCGTATAGGGCGGCAATGACTCTTCCGGTGAACTGTGGCGACTCCCGCTTCGCGGTCGGACGTGATGCTGGGGGAAGCGCCATCAGATATGCACGAGCCCGTTCTGTATCCAATCCGCCCATCCAGATCGAAAACGCCGCGACATTGTGCGGACGTAATTCTTTGGCCATGTCGGCGGCCATCTTGTCCGATCCGGCCTTTTGCGCGCCGTAGACAGGGCCGTGGTAATAGCACACGGCCCCGTAGTGGCCCGTGTTCACAATCAGGCCTTTGCCATTGGCAATCAATAGAGGCGCGGCATGATAGCTCGCGACGAAGTGCGAGCGAAGACCTACCGTGATCAGATCTACGGCGGTGAGGGGCTTTTCCCAGAAGCCACCCACCATCGTCGTGGCGACCAGACTGGCCGCATTGTTGACCAGGATATCGAGCCTGCCGTACTCGTTGCGCAAGCGCTCGAAGAGCGAGGCAACGGCCGTGTCATCGGTATGGTCTACTGCGACCGCGATGCCCCGGCCACCTGCCTTGTCGATCAGGGAGGCGGTTTCGCTGATCGTGCCTCCATACGGGGAATCGTCGTCAGCAAGACTGCGACCTGTGACATATACCGTCATCCCAGCTTGGCCAAGCGCAAGTGCAATGCCTTTTCCCGCGCCGCGGCTGGCGCCGGTTACAACGGCTACCCTTTGCATGATCCTGTTCAATTCTCTCATTCGTTAATTAGCAGATGGGTTCATTAGGTTGAGTTCTATTCCACAAGCGCTGCCGGTGACGATCATTTGCGGTGGATGAATCCCTCGCGTCGCGTGGTTGAGTTTTGCTACTGGACCCGTGTGTTATTAGCTCTTGGCCGCCTCATCGCCACATGCTGATCTGTCCCGCGTTCGATATCGCTGGACCGATGCGAGAGATGGCTTAATAATTGACCGAGGTTAACTATAGAGCCATTTCGCTGGTTGAGAGAACGCATAAATGTGGGATCTAGTCACATGAGTATGACTGAGGACGGCCGTTATGTACTGAAGGACACGCGCCGTGTCGGCCGCGTGCTGACTCGTATTGGCGATAGGTGGAGTGTGCTTGTCATCGTCCTGCTTCGACCTGGCCCTCGTCGTTTCAACGACATCAAACGCAGCATCGAAGGGATCTCGCAGCAGATGCTGACGCGGACCTTGCGCGCATTGGAGCGCGATGGAATCGTATCGCGGACTGTCCTTCCCAGCAGTCCCCCGCAAGTGAAATACGCACTCACGAAACTTGGCCAATCGTTTGGCAAGCCTGTCGTGGCGCTTGGGAAATGGGCATGCGACCATATCGCGGAGATTGACGATGCCCAAAACAGGTTCGATGTGGATCAGTAAACGATTGGTCAATCAGAGTAGCTCTACAACGGCGATTGATTCAGTCTTTGGAGCAGCCTCTGAAAGTCCGGTCACAGTCTCCCACTTAAGCTGGCGGGCAAACGTCGCGTGTCATAGCTATAAGCCGGGTGGCTATGTGTCCGACCATTTTGGCCCGTAGCGCAAAGACCTGACTATGATGAAGGTCCATCTTCGCATAGAGCGCTTTGACCTCTGGACGCGCGTGCTTCTCCGCAAGCGCTTCGGAACGTGCTTCCCGGAGCTTCTCAATATGCTCTTTCAGAGCGATTTGCTCGGCTGTATAGACGAGCTCGGGCGTTTGCATCCGGGCGTGCAGTTGAGCGAGAGGCATGACAATTTCCTCTCCGATCACATTCGAATCCGCACAATCCGTTGCGGAGTTTTCGGTGATTTGCATGATCAGCCGATCAATTTCTCCAAACTCGGACGATGACTGTGCGCGATCCGCGAATTCCATCAGTGATCTCTGGACGCTTTTCCACTCTTCGCGGGTTGGAGAATTGCGCTGAATCGCTCGCAGATGCAGTGCCGCAACGCGCTCGACTGCCAGGCGCAATTCCGGGTTCACCGCCAGGCCGTCCATACCGATGCCCGGATCACTGAGTAACCAGTGAACGAGGCGCGCCGGTACGAGATAGAGATCGTCGCCCGGATCAATGGCGCTTACCCACTCGACGCCGAAGCGCTCGGCGCTCTCTTCAGCATCGATAGGCACACCATTTCGGACAAAAACCTGCTGCTGATGCATCTTTTCTTCGTGGATGAAGCAGTAGAGCTGGAGGGCGGATGCCGGTACGCCAAGTGTCGACGCACCGTATTCGACATCGCTTGCCTTGCCGAACAGGCAATACAACAACGCTGTGTCCGGATCAGAAAGATGAAATTGTGGATGCAGTATCCCGAATTGCTTGGGATCGTTGCCAGCCTCGATATGCGCCCTCAGTGCATCGATATATCGTTTTCGTTTATCCGCGCGACGCTGGGTGGCGAGTGGGAGTTCCCGTTCAAGATTATCGATGTAGCGTTGCTTGGCCGCGTCACCGGTCTCGATGTCAGTGGCAGGAAACGCGCTATAGCTTTTCGGGGATGAGAGGTGCATGGGAATGGAAATGTCGGATTGACCGATTAGGAGTTGGCGAGGCGCTTGATCAGGTACTGCGCATGAGAGGTTCGCGCCTGATGCCCGGCTTTTTCGATTGCATCCAATCGTAATTGCCGTTGCTTTTCCAATGTCGGACAGATCGAATAAGCTTTGGCCCACGCGTCGTCGATGAACTGCTGTTTCTTCCGTTCGTACTCGGCAAGCGCTTCCGGCTCCTCTGGACGGGGCCCAAGCGACTTCACGAACGGCGCCATCGAACGATTCGTGCTATCGAAAATCTCAGCCTCCTCTGCGGTCCACCATGTGGATGCAATCTGCTGCACAGGAAGCGAGACAGCTACCCGGATCAGCAAGAAGAACGCGGTGGCAGGAATGCTCGCGGCCGGCGTCGCGAGCGGAGCGATGGTGGCCAGGATGAGTGCGTCTTGTTTGCCGGTTGCAGGGCCTTTTTCTTCGATGCGCGCCTGCAAGGCTTCCCACTGAGCGGGCGGGACAGTGCCTGACAGCGCATCGCGTCGATGTAGATTGACCAGATCGGCCAGCAATGGCGCTGCTTCGCTTTCAGCGGGAACCTGGCCCATTACGTCGTTGAGTGTCCAGAGCAGGTAGTCGCGGGGGACTGAGCTCAGGTCCACGCCGACCGATATGGAACGGAGAAAATCCGTGGTGAATTGACGGCCGCTCGGGTCCGCAGCAAGCATCTCGTAAAAATAATTGTAGAGTGCATCAATCACGGGCGGCAGTCCAAGCACGTCGGGGTCGTCACGGTCCGATGTCTGGCCAATGGCGATCGTGGAAGGCAGATCGTCGCTACTGTGTTTCTGCGGTGGACCGCCAAGGCGTCCCTCGGCGATGGCTTGCTCGATACGGGCAATGCAACGCGCTTTGCGAGCCGGATCGTTGCCAAACGTGTTGGTGCCAGGATCCATGTGCGGTTCCGGTCCGGCAAGGAGCGCCTCGAGCAACAGCTTCAAGCCGGAAGCGTTGCCGCCGGCATGGCGGCCAACTTCTTCTCCGGCACGATAAGCGATCAGTGTCGGCACGCCACGCAGCTTGAAACGGTGCATGCTGTCCTTGTTCTGATCGACGTCGTACTTGACGATCCTGAGTTTGCCTTCGTGCTGAATGGCGATGCGCTCCAGCATTGGCGCGAGAGCCTTGCACGGCCCACACCACGGTGCCCAGAAGTCCAGCAAGACTGGAAGTGTCGATCGGAGGACATCGTTGTCGAAGGTCGCGTCGGTTGTGTCGATCAGGAGTGTGGTCATGGATGGTGTTTTTAGTGATCAATCCAGCATGCGCTGCGTCGGCGTGAGCTGACTCAAGAATCTTTTCGAATGCGACGCGCGACCTGATGTTGGTTTAGAAGCGGCTCTCCAGATAGCGCTCGAGTCGTGCGCGTGTACGTTCCTCGATGATCTCGATTTCCTGTCCATGTTGGTAAAGACTTAAGCGCGGGAGACTCCTCAGTCCGTGCTGCTGGCACAACTCAGGATTTTCGTCCGCATTGATCTTGACCACGAGAACCTTGTCGGCATACTCGGGAATGATTTGCTCGATGACACGGCCGAGCGCCAGACAGGGTGCGCACCAAGGTGCCCAGAAGTCGAGCAGTACGGGGAGCTTGGCCTGCAGAACGACTGCGTCGAACGTTTCGGTCGTGGCTGTCAGATAGGTCTTTTCCATCGGGGTTCTCCTTTGCATGCGACCGGTCCTGAATCAGGTGACGGCGACTCGGCTTGTTTGCCGCGCCTGCCCATTTTCGATTCGTAGTGCATGGGTATGAAAACGTTTGAGTGACGAATGATGGGAAACACTGATGATGGCTGCTTCAGGAAGCCGTTGAGTTATCAACTGGTACATTTTTGACTCGTTGTCCTCGTCCAATGCGCTGGTCGACTCGTCGAGCAAGAGGTAGTCCGGGCGTTGCAAAAGGGCGCGTGCGAACCCGAGTCGCTGTTGTTCGCCCGGAGACAGGTTGTTACCCCAACGCGCGACCTCATCAAGGACGTCGCCGTATTGACCAAGCTGGCAGTCGGTCAGCGCGCGCCGGCAGGTTTCGTCGTCGAACGCATATGGCTCTGCTGGATAGCACAATGCCGCCCTGAAGGTGCCGGGCGGAATATAGTTTTTTTGCGGCAGAAAGAAAAGTTTGGCGTTGGCCGGTAACGTGACCTGTCCTGCCCCGTAGTGCCAGATTCCCGCCAACGCGCGTAACAGCGTGCTTTTTCCCGCTCCCGAGGGACCGCTTACCATCCATCGCTCGCCAGGACGCAAGGTCAGCGTCAGACCTGAAACCAGCATGCGTCCCTGTGGCGTCTCCAGATCGAGGTCGCTCACTGAAATGGAATCTGACACCGAGCGATCGTAGTGCGGTCCCCTGGGACGGCTGCCCAGGTTTATTGCGGCGTCGAGGCCTGCGAGACGCGATACAACGACGCGATATTGCTGGAGCGCTACGAAATTATGTATGAACCATTGCAGCGACGCGGCGACCACACCAAACGTTGCGGAGAGTTGCGTCATGTCACCGAACGAGATCTGATGGCTCAGATAACGAGGCAGCAAAGCGAAGCCCGCGAATGAAGCCGAGACAAAGGCAATCCCCAACGTAACCGGCTCGAAGCGCAGGTTGAACATAAGGATGCGCCAGAAGTTTGCACGAACCCTGTCGAACGCTTGTCCCGCACGTTCGATCTCCATCGTGCCACCGCCAAGCAGTGCGATCTGTTCGACGTGCTCGCGCACACCGGTCATCGTGAAACGAAAGTTTGCTTCCGCCTGCTGCTTCTGGAACGTCAACGGTTGCAGCCGACGTCCCGCGAACTGGACGATGAACGACGTTATCAACGCGTAGACGATTGCCAGCCAAACCATGTAGTGAGGGACCTGGATGACGCTCCCAAATAGCGAAAATGCCAATGGGCCCGACTTGATCCAAAGCACCTTTGTGAATACAACCAACTGTGTTGCCGTTCCGAAGAGACCGAGAGAAAGCGTCAGCGAGGCGGTAACGAACTGGTCGATATCCTCGGTTATGCGCTGGTCGGGGTTGTCGACCAGTTGCTCCTGCTCGATCCAGTAGAAGGCTTTGCCGTCCATCCAGCGTCGCAGGAAGCGCTTGGTCAGCCAGCTACGCCAGTTGATTCCCAACGCCAGATTGATGAAGTTGACCGCGACGTTCACCCCGATGTCCAGGCCTAGAATGGCGAGGAAGCCGAGGAGCAGCGAGGGTATCGCGGTGGCGTCGTATCGGATGACCGTCTGTTGATAGTGGCCCATCCAGACCGTCAATGCGAGCCGGACATAGGTCAGTGAAAATGTCAGGATCAACAGGGCGGAGAACAATGCTATTGCCCCCCGTTTTCTATCGGACGTCCAATATGGGCGCAGGAGTGCCCACCACGCCTTGAGCGTTGCGGGTTGAGGCACAACAGTAGGGTTTTGCTTGATCATGCTAGGGAATGCAGGCCTCGATGATTGGACTAGCCGTCGGGAAGGCGGCGTCCGTTTTCGGGATGCCTTCGGGCGGGCTAGAACTGGTAGATGCTGGTGAGTACAAACGTCCGGCCCGGGAGGATGTTGAGAAACTCATCTTCTCCATTGGCGTCGTATTGCAAGCGGTTGAAAATATTCTTGACCCCGAACGTCGTAGTCCATTTCTTCGACCTGTAGAAAACGCTGGCGTCGGTGATCGCCTGCCCCGGGACATGATCAATCGGATTGGAAAGATCCGTTTGGCCGGCCTGGTATGACGATCTTACGGTGATGCCACCGCTGAGACCAAATCCCTGTAGGGCGGGCGTTTGAAATGCATATTCCGCCCATAGAGAAGCCTTGTGCCTGGCTTGCTGAGCTTCCACTTCGATGGCAGGGCCCGCCGGGTTCTGCTGGGCGTTGTAGGTGTAGTTGGCTATGATCTTGAGTCCGTTGGTAATCTGACCACTGATGTCAAGTTCAACGCCTTTTGTAACGTAGCCGGCCGGATCGATCAGGTTAAATCCTGGTAATGCCCCATCAGCGACGGCGACGTTCGTTTGCGAGCTTCGGTAGAGCGCTACAGAAGCAGTTACCCTGTCGTCCAGAAAGTTCCCTTTCAAACCAACCTCGGCATTCTTTCCCAGTGCCGCCGCCGCAGCTGCGCCGCCTACCAGGACGACATTGGCTTGAGGATTGAAAGTTTTCTGGTAGCTTGCGTACGCAGCTATGTCACCCGTCAATTGGTATAGGATTCCAATGTTCGGACTCCATGCGCTACTAGTAGAGGAACTCGTTGAGGTGCTAGACCATGACTGTCCATGCGAAATGCTCGCGAGGAGGTGGAATCTTCCGTATTTCAACTGATCCTGGAGGTAGAACTGGTTGGAATACCCGAATTCGGCGGCAGCCCCGGCGCTAGTAGGAACCGCGTCCTCGGGCGGAGTATTTGTAAATATGCTGCCAGGGAAAATGCCGGCCGCATCGAACCCGGCCGCGGTAGTCGTGATGCTTCGCTGATAGTTGAAACCCGCAACCAGATCGTGGCTGATGACGCCAGTATGGAACTTGCCTTCCAGGCTTTCCTGGAAACTCCAAGCGCGCTGATGGTCCGATCCAGCAACCGGGAGAAAAATTGCATCGCCGAGATCATCCGCAACCTTGCCCTCCGTAAAGTCGAAAGAGGTGACCGTTGCGTTATATGAGGCCTTGCTCTTCACGGACCAGACTGGTGAAAGGCGTTGCGAGAAGTCGTAGTAGAGCGTACTGGAATTTGTCCGAATATGATCGTTTTCGTCTCCAAACGCGTGGGTCACACGCGCTGGTGTTCCGTCAAGGAATACAGTGTAGTAGGGCAGCGGCTGGTGTTGAGTGTTCTGTTCGAAGCCTACGACGAGGTTGGTGTCGGCCGTCTGATACCCGATAGATGGCGCGATGTATAAATTCCGCGTTCCCACCGTTCCGCCGTACGATTCGCCTGTCCGTTCCCCGTTCACGATAAAGCGATAGTTCAGGTGGTTATCCTTTGAGATTGCGCCTCCTGCGTCCCCACCGATCAGGACGTCCCCATAGGACCCGACCTGCGTCTCAAACTCGTAGATGGGATCAGCCTGTGGCTGCTTGCGCACGACGTTGACTACGCCACCTGGGTTTGTTCCCCCGCTGACAATCGAATCTGCGCCTTTAACGACATCAATCCGTTCTACCCCGATCAGCGGAATAGCCAGCCCGTTCTGATACCCGGTCCCGTTGGAGGTATTGGTAACCAGGCCGTCGGTTGACACGGGCGCGGAGAAGCCTCTTATGTCAACGCTTGCCTGGCCTGACTGGCTGGGATCAATACTTACGCCGCTGACATTGCGAAGCACGTCCGCCACACTGGTCGCCTGCTGGCTGCGCATCACGGCCTGGGTGACCGTCTGCACAGCCATCGGTGTGTCGCTCGTGGGCGTGTCAGTGAGTGTTGCGGAACTGCTATTCTCCGCGGTGAAGCTGGTGACGTTCTGATTGGTGGCGGAGTCCCGAACTGTGATTTGCGGCAGCACAGCCGCTGCCGTGCGATCCTGAGCTGCAGCCTCGGAAGTACCACCGGACTTTTCGCGAATCGTCAATGCGCCGCTCGCGGTGGCTGCCCGTTCTAGTCCTGTGCCGAGCAATGCCTTGTCGATTGCTTGCTCGACTGTCAAGTTTCCTTTGACGCCCGGACTCTTGTAGTTGCTCGTCAACGCAGCATCGAATGAGATCGGACGGCGGCTTGCCGACGCGATGGCAACAAGAACCCGATCTAGCTGCCCCGCCGCAATGTCATAGCTGAGCGTCGTGACCGCAGCGGATGGTACCGATTGTGCGAAGGCCGACGTGTAGGTCAGCGGCACTTGGCATGCGATCAGGAGTGCCGCGCTAAGCGATGCGCGATTCAGTCTGTTTCCGCCCTTAATAGTCATTCGTTATCCTTAGAATATAAGATGTTGCATTGTTTTTTCCACCAGTCAGTGAGGCACTTTTTGCCAGTCGTGACTTCATGCCACAACGTTAGCGCACGTCATCGATCAAAAAGGGTCCACGCCTTAAAGATCTCAGCTTTGATACTTTGTCGAACTGCTCAGTGGAATTTCCAGTCGTTAGTGCTATTTTTTTGCCGCACTTCTTGTTCGGGGGCACCATCCAATGCACCGTACGACCATCAGTCGGATGTGTCTTCGTAGAGCTTCATTGGCGATCGGTTGAGAATCGAGCCTAAAGTCTTCCGTTTCCGTTTCCGTTTGAGTTTGCTCGTGCTGCTTATACGTCTGTATGTCGTCGCATCCACCTATTTTGTGGGCTTTGACGCCG
>NZ_JAAVUQ010000071.1 GCF_018449515.1 Caballeronia sp. dw_19
CAGTGATAAAGAGAAAATCCAACTCTTGCAGACCGCTAACGCTGAAAGCACCAACCCGGCATAGACCCCCGACCGCTAACCCCAGAACCGACCAACCCGGCATGGACCCCGACCACTAACCCCTAAACCTTAACCACCCGCCCAAACCCCACACTCAAGTGCGAACGAAAAACCTAGGATTTGGCCCCATTGCGCCCGCAATTTCCGCTTGTTAGCTTGCTAGTCCGATTGCAAAAACATCCCTACCGTGTAAATGCCCGCCATCGAAGACTTCCACTTCCTGCTATTGCCCGAGTTTTCGTCCATCGGCTTCATGTCGGCGATCGAGCCGCTACGCGTCGCCAACCGCTTCCAGGGCGCCCTCTACCGCTGGCACATCCTAAGCCTCGACGGCGGCCCCGTCTGCGCCAGCAACGGCATCTCGCTCAACGCCGAAAGCGCCCTGACCAGCGTCGACTCCGCCACCAACGTCATCGTCGTCGCAGGCTTCAACCCGCTAAGCCAATACACACGCGAAATGGGCGACTGGCTCCGACGGATGGATCGCAAAGGCGCAACGCTAGGCGGTATCGATACAGGAAGCTTCGTGCTGGCCGAAGCAGGCCTCCTCCAACACGAACGCGTAACGCTCCACTGGGAAGCGGCATCGGCGTTCCAGGAGCGCTATCCGTCGCTGGCTGTCAGCCAGGAGCTATTCGAAATCGATGCGCGACGCATCACGTGCGCCGGCGGCACAGCCTCCATCGACCTCATGCTCGACCTGATCGGACGCCGCCACGGTGCCGAACTCGCCGCCCAGGTCTCCGAACAATTCGTGCTCGGCCGCATCCGCCAACGCTCGGACCACCAGCGCATGCAGATCGCAGCGCGCTACGGCATCCACAATCGCAAACTGATCCAGGTGATCGGCGTAATGGAACAACACATGGAGGAACCGCTGTCGCCAGATGCACTGGCAGAGGAAATCGGCGTGACGCGACGTCAGCTGGAACGCCTGTTCTGCTCGGCGATGAAAGACACACCTACTCACTTCTATCTCGGACTGCGCCTTGCACGCGCCCGCGAATTACTACAACAAACCGACATGTCCATCACCACGGTCTGCGTGGCATGCGGCTTCGAATCACCCTCGCACTTTTCACGCACCTACCGCACACGTTTCGGGTCAAGCCCGCGCCAGGACCGCAGTTCGCCACGCGCGACGGCACCCGTTGGGGAAACCGTCGCGACCAGCTGAAACCAACTGAAGCACTTAGAACGAGTGCCGGATACCAATGCGAACATCGCTTTGCGTGCTCGATGTCGACGGCGTAAAGCTATAGCCGATCACCGCGTTCACACCACTCGATGCCTTGAGGTAGTCGCCCGACACATAGACATCGGTACGCTTGGACAAGAGGTAATGCAGCCCGAGCGAGCCCATGTTCCACTTATGACCTTCAAACGCGGTGAACTGATAACCGCCGTACAGGATCAACGAAGGCGTGAAGTTATACGACGCGCCACCTTCGCCCACGTGCATGTGCGACGATTGTCCATAACCCTTGATCGTGGTGTAAGTGTAGTTGCCCAGCAGCATCAAATTGCCGAGCGCATACGATGAGCCAATTCCGAAGGTAGCCTGGCTGTCGACGTTGAACGCGGTACTGCTGAACAAGTCGGTCACGGCGCCTGTCGTCGGGTTCACGGTTGCAACGGTCTGGCCGAGGAACGTCTTCGTGCCGATCATCGCATACGGGTCGAATGCGTAAATCCCGTTCGGATTGTTCAGGCGCGTGTACGCCGTACCGATCGTGAAGTCACCGTGCGCGTAGTGCGCGCCCAAGCTGTATGCGCTCTTCTCGTGGAAGTCACCCGCAACGTCGCCGAACGAATACAAGCCGCCAAAAGTCAGGCCGCTGATATCGGGCGACATGTATTTGATCGAGTTCGGCAAGCGGTCGCCGTTCATGCGGTCTAAGTCACCCTGGTGGATCGCGTAGCCGCTGCCAAACGAGGAGATGTTGTAACCCTCCATGAACTCGTTCGTCAGGTCGAGCTGGTTACCCGCCGAGATCGTGCCCCACTGGTTCTGCAAGCCCACATACGCCTGCCTGCCAAACTCCGCGCCACCAAAAGCATATTGGCCGCTGCCGAGGTGAAAGCCGGACTCGAGTGCGAAGATCGCCTTCATTCCGCCGCCCAGATCCTCCGTGCCCTTGAAACCGATCCGGTTGCCGTACGAGACGCCGTCGTCGAATTTGATGACGTGCGAGCCACCCGTGTTGTTGACGTAGGTAATGCCGGCGTCGAGGATACCGTACAGCGTCACGCTGCTTTGCGCGTGAACCACAGCAGGTGCGGAGACGGCGCCTGCGCTCAGCGCCAGAGCCGCCAGCTTTGCGGCATTTCGCTTCTTCATCGTTGATTCTCCCTGATACCCGTTGCATGTTTCGTTGGACGAAGCAAGAGCCGCGCTGCTCCGGCGATGGGTTGACATCGCGCAACGCTGCCCGCTCGAATTTTTATTGCAGAGACTGGCGAACTACAGTGATCTGACGCATGGGATGCTGGTGCATGCATTGAGCTTTACGCGCATGCACCAGCCTTGCAAAAGTAAGAGGCCATATTTATTGGGGCTCGACCTTTTGCGACGCAAACCTGTCCAGTTGCGACCCACCGTTGTTATTTGGAACCAAGCGCTGTTTGCACTGCCTGCCAGCCATTTCCGCCCGTAACCGTGGTAACGCCGTCAAGCCAACCCTTCACGAGATCCGGGTTGCGCTTGAGCGCAGCTGCGGCAGCGGTATCCACATTGGTTTTGTTTTGAAGGACGTCGGTGATGATGCCGTTCTCCAGGTCAACATTGAATGTCATCTGCTTGAAAAGCCGTCCCACGTTCGGGCATTCACCCACGTAACCGGCCCGCGCGACCGTATTGACCGTCGCGCCGCCGAAGTTCGGGCCGAAGTATTTATCGCCGCCATCGAGGTAGGTGAGATGGAACTTCGTGTTCATCAAATGCGGCTCCCAGGCAAGGAACACGATCCACTTCTTGTCGCGCACGGAGCGTTCCACTTGCGTCAGCATGCCGGTTTCACTCGACTCCACCAGCTTCCAGCCGTTCAGTCCGAAGGCCTTCTCATCGATCATCTTCTTGATGTTCTGATTCGCCGGCGCGCCCGGTTCAATGCCGTAGATCTTGCCGTCGAACTTGTCCGCGTTTTTCTGCAAGTCGGCGAACGTATGCACGCCGGCAGCGGCCACGTAGTCCGGCACGGCCAGCGTGAACTTCGCGTTGGTCAGGTTCGGGTGCACCACGTCGATCGACTTTTCATCGACGAACTGCTTGACCAGTGGTCCTTGTGCGGGCATCCAGTTACCCAGGAAGGCGTCGACCTGACCTTTCTTCAAGCCCTGATACGTAATCGGCACTGAAAGATTCGAGACGCTCTGCTTATAACCGAGCGCTTTCAGCACGACACCGGCCATGGCGTTCGTGGCGTCGATATCAGTCCAACCCGGGTCGGCCATCTTCACCTGCAGGCAACTTTGAGGCTCGGCGGCGACTACCGTGCCGATGGATGCGCAGAGTGCCGCAATGCAGAATAGCGCGTGCTTGAAGGGCTTTTTCATGTTGGCTTCCTGTGAGTAGTGTGGTTTTGGTTTTGGTTGTGGTTCGGCAGCTTGGGCTTTAGCGTTTGACGGCGGGGAAACGCGCCATGGCTTCGAGCGTGTCGAGGTCAATGTGATTGCGCATATAACGTTGGCTGGCATCTACCGACGGCTGCCAGTCCCATGATTCGATCCGGCCTTGCGTGGTCGCTTCGAAGTGAAACTGCCGGCGCTGCTGGCTTCGCACGACCTCTTCGCGCAGTGCTTCGAGATCCCAGCGCGCGGCGATTTCCTCGCGGAACGAGGAGATCGCCGCCGCGTGTTCGGGCAGCGTGGCAAGGTTGATGCGTTCGAGTGGATCCGCAGTGACGTTGAAGAGCTGGTCAGGATCAGAGGGCGTATGGATGAACTTGAAGTCGCCGCGGCGCAGCATCACGATCGGCGCAATCGCACCTTCGGCCAGGTACTCGCCAATGGCTTCATCGTGTGCCTGCGGCTCGCCACGCAGATGTGGCACGAGACTCCGGCCATCGATCGTATCGGGCCATGCCGGCCGCGGCGCCCCACGGCTAAGTTCCACCAGCGTCGGCAGCAAGTCGAGATGCGAGACGGAAGCGCTCACATGCGCCGCCTCGAATTGTCCCGGCGCGTGCACGATCAGGGGCACACGGCAGCCACCTTCGAAGAAGGTCATCTTGTACCAAAGGCCACGTTCGCCCAGCATCTCGCCATGATCGGACGTCACGATCACGATAGTGTCGTCGGCCATTCCCGCCTGATCGAGTGCTTCAAGGATCGCGCCGAACTGTCCATCGACGTAAGAAATCGCGCCGTAGTACGCATGGCGAGCGTTGCGGATCTGCTGGTCGGTCGGCGGCGTCTTGTCGGTCTCGCACACATAACGCAGGCGCTTCGAATGCGGGTCGGCGGCATCCAGCGTGTCTCGGTACGCAGGCATTTGAATGTCTTCGTCGCGGTACATGTCCCAGTATTTCTGCGGAATCGCGTACGGATCGTGCGGGTGAGTAAGCGACGCCACCACGCAAAACGGCCGCTCATCTTTCCCGGCTTGCCGCTCACGCGCGATGTCGAATAACTTCTGGCGCGTGGTGTAAGTCACTTCATCGTCAAAGTCGAGTTGATTCGTGCGGACGCACGGCCCGGCATCGATCACGGAACTCATGTTGTGATACCAGCTCGGGCGCGTTTCGAAGTCGTCCCAGTTCGGCGTCCAGCCGAAATCCGCAGGATAGATATCGGTCGTCAGGCGCTCCTCGAAACCGTGCAATTGGTCCGGGCCGCAAAAATGCATCTTCCCCGAGAGAATCGTGCGGTACCCCTCCGCGCGCAGGTAATGGGCGAACGTTAATGTTTGCGAGGGAAATTCGGCGGCGTTATCGTAGGCGCCTATCGCCGAGGGCAGCTTGCCCGACAAGAACGAAAAACGCGACGGCGCGCAGAGCGGACTCGCGCAATATGCCGAATCGAAGACCACGCCCCGGGCCGCAAGCGCGTCCATGTTCGGTGTCTTCGTTACGTGATGGCCGTACGCGGACAACGCGAACGGCGTCATTTGATCAGCCATCAGAATAAGGATATTTGGTTTGCGTTTAAGCATCGGGGCGAGGCTCGAATAGAATCAGGAAGGTGACGCGGCAAAGGGCGCAGCATGGCCGGTACCGCACGGCGAACGGTCCGTGTCGCGCATCACTATTGCCGTTCGTTGCGCGGCTGTGAAGAGAGCAAAACGTTATGAGCTCATAAGGGGGACTTATGTCGAGACAGGATCGTTTGCCGCCGATGCAGGCGCTGTCGATGTTCGAGTCCGCCGCGCGTCTCGCCAGCTTCACCGCCGCAGCCCGTGAACTGGGCTCCACGCAGCCGGCGGTCAGCCAGCGTGTGGTGCAACTCGAGGAGAACCTCGGCGCGGCGCTGTTCGAGCGCGGGCACCGGGGCGTGACGCTTACCGCGGACGGCGTACGCCTGTTCGAAGCCGTGCGCCAGAGCCTTGACACCATCCGCGTTGCTACCAACGACATTCGGTCGCGCCATGCATCGCCTGCGCAGCGCTCGCTCAATCTCCTCACCGACTTCGGCTTCGCAACGTATTGGCTGATGCCGCGCCTGTCGCAATTCAAGGCGCTGATGCCCGATGTCGATGTCAGGATCACCACTGCGCAAGACGTCATTGCCGCCGATCACGACCATGCGGATATCGTGATCGGTTTTGGTCAGACGGCAACCGACTGGGCCGGACGCGGTACGGTCAAATTGTTTCCCGAGCAGGTCACGCCGGTATGCAGCCCCGCGTTCTTCGCGCGTCATGGCAAGCCCGGCCATCCCTCGGATCTTGTTAGTCTTCCCTTGCTTCATCTCGAACCCACAAACCCGGAGCGCTGGCTGTCGTGGCATGGCTGGTTCGCGGCGCACGGGCTGGCAGCGCCGCCTGCGCATCGTGGCATCACGTTCAATAGTTATGGCTTCGTCGCGCACGCGGCGATCATGGGCCAGGGCGTGGCGCTCGGTTGGGCGCCGCTGGTCGACGAACTCGTCGCGAGCGGTCAACTGATCGAGTTATTCGACACACCGGTCACGACGGAGAGCGGCTATATCCTGAATGCGCCGCGCGCTCAAACCACGACCGTATGCGCGTTTCGCGACTGGCTGCTGGCTGAGTGCGGCGTGACTGCCTGAAGACCCGCCTGACGCTCCGATACCAGCGTCACGGCGTTTAGCTTCTAGCCGCCGCCCCATGCAATTTGTTCTACTGCAACGTATGCGCGCTGCGTTCGCGGCGCTGCCATTCGCATAGTGGAGAACCGCATGGCCGGCAGTAATGTCACTAGTAGCGTCATAGCCCCCCTTTCCCATCAACTCGTGCTGACGGTGGCCTGTCCCAGCGCTGCGGGACAAGTCGCCGCCGTGGTCGGTTTTCTCGACCGGCACCAGTGTTACGTCGATGAATTCACCGTCTTTGACGACGACCTCAGCCAGCACTTCTTCGTACGCTGCGTCTTCCACGGCGTGGATCACGATGAAACGCTGCAGATCGCCGCGTTGCAGCAGGAATTCACGCCCATTGCCGAGCGTTTCTCCATGACGTGGGCGATTCACAACGTAGCCGCGCGGCCGAAGGTGCTCATCATGGTGTCGAAGCTCGAGCACTGTCTCGCGGACCTGTTGTTCCGCTGGCGCATGGGCGAGCTGAAGATGGACATTGTCGGGATCGGGTCGAACCATCGTGATCTGGAACCGCTTGCCGTGCAGCATGGCTTGCCCTTCCATCACCTCCCTGTCACCGCCGATACCAAGCCGCAACAGGAAGCGCGCCTGCTCGATTTATTCGAGTCGTCCGGCGCGGAGTTGATGATTCTCGCGCGCTATATGCAGATCCTGTCGGGTGAAACGAGCCGGAAACTGGCCGCGCGCGCGATCAATATCCATCATTCTTTCCTGCCCGGTTTCAAAGGGGCGAAGCCTTATCACCAGGCACATACGCGTGGCGTGAAACTGATCGGCGCAACGGCGCATTTCGTGACCGATGACCTCGACGAAGGACCGATCATCGAGCAAGTGGTTGAGCGCGTGGACCACTCGTACAAACCGGAGCGTCTGCTGGCGACGGGGCGCGATGTGGAATGCATCACGCTTGCGCGTGCGGTGAAGGCGTTCATTGAACGGCGCGTGTTTATCAATGGCGATCGGACCGTGGTGCTGTGATTAGCCTTTGAAAGAAGTCTCTGAAACGAAACAACGCCGCTGAAAAGCGGCGTTGTTTCTTTGAAGCTAAAGCTCTGGATGTCTAATTAGTCCAGCTCGACACGCGATCGCCGTGAGCGCTGATCCATGCATCGGCAGCGGCGGCCGGCTTTGCGCCGTTCGTGGTTGCCAGCATCACACTGTCGATCTCACCCGGTTTCCATTGGAACTTCTTCAGGAAAGCGACCACGGTAGGCGCCTTCTTTTCGAGTTCCGGATTGATGATGTTGTCGACGTGCTCCGATTCACCAAACACCTTCTTCGGATCTTCCAGGAATTTCAGCTTGTACTTCGCGAACATCCAATGCGGTTTCCAGCCTGTCACAATGATCGGCTTCTTCGCGTTTTCCGAACGCGCCAGTTCCGCCGTCATGGCACTGCCCGAGCTCGGCATCAACGTGTAGTCGAGGTTGTAGGCCTTGATCGCCTCGCCCGCTTTCTGCATCACGCCGGCCCCGGCGTCGATACCGACAATTCGCCCGCCGAACTCCGCCTTCTTCGCTTCAAGATCCGTCAGGCTCGTCACGTCCGCATCTTCCGGCACGATCAGGCCGATCTTCGCGTCAGGAAAGTTGGTGCCGAGATCGACGACCTTCGACTTGAAGTTCTCCCAGTAGGCGCCGTGCGTGACCGGCAACCAGGCGCACAACGTCATATCGAGGTCGCCGCGCGCCACACCTTGCCACATCACGCCGGCGGAAACCGGCACGAGTTGCACGGGATAACCCAGCTTCTTCTCGATGATCTGCGCCGCCACGTTCGTCGTCGCCACGCTGTCATCCCAGCCTTCCACGTAACCGATCTTGATGGTCGGTTTCGCATCGGCGGCAATTACACCCGCGCTGGTTGCAGCCAGCGCGGCACTTAAAGTGCTTAAAACAAGCAGTTTCTTGATCAGTCTCATTGTCGTACTCCCCTTTACGTTCCACACCATTGAGGCTTTAGAATCACCGGCCAGAAATGCGCCGACTGGTTGTTTTTCGACACCCAGTTGTCCGGATGCGACCTCGTTTTATCCGGCTGCGTCGCCGGGCCTGATGAATACCCTACTTATCGACGACAAGATCCGTCAGCGGCTTGCTGCAACACAACAGAACCATGCCCTGATCGATCTCGCGCTGGCGAATGCCGCCGTTATGTTTCATCTCGACTTCGCCGGAGAGCAGCTTGACCTTGCAGGTGCCGCACATGCCTTGCGTACACGATGCCGGCAAACGCACGCCCGATTTCTTGGCGGCATCCAGCACATGCTGCGCGCTGCCGCATTCGATCTCGCGATTGCTCTTGGCAAAACTGACCTTGAACGTGGTCTCTACAGGCACGGGTGCAGGTATGGGCGACAGGTCAAAGCCAACCGCTGCCTCCCGCATCTCGCTGAATGCCCCGGTGGACTGCAACGCGTCGGCCACGTGCGCCGTCGTCAGCTGCGCGGCGACTTCCGCGATCGTCTCGAAGGAGAAACTTTCCTCGTGATAATGCGTCGCGTCGAAACCGCCTTCTGCAAGCAGATCACGCACCGCTTTCATGTACGGCGCCGGACCGCAGGTAAAGATTTCCCGCTCCGTGAAATCCGGCGCGATCAGCTTGAGCAAGGGCAACGTGAGGAAACCCGTCACGCCGTGCCAGCTTGTACGTGCACCGACTCGTTCGCATACAAACGCCGTGCGGAAATTCGCCTGGTTCGATGCAATCAGATCGAGCTCGCGGGCGAAGATGATGTCGTCGGGGGTGCGGGCGCTGTGCACGAACACGATGTCGCGATCCTCGCCGAGTTCGTGATGCGCGCGGCTCATGGACATCAACGGCGTGACACCCGATCCCGCCGATAAGAACAGGAACTTGCGCGCCGGATGCCGCGCGCAGGTGAATTCGCCGGCGGGCCCCAGCACCCGAACCTTGCCGCCCGGCTGAAGATTGTCGTGCAGCCAGTTCGACACCTTGCCGCCCGGCACGCGCTTCACCGTGATGGAGATGGTATGCGGACGCGTAGGCGGCGAGGAGATCGTATAGCAGCGATTAATCGATTCGCCGTCTATCTCCAGCTCCAGCGTGATGAACTGGCCCGGCTCGAAAACGAAGGTCCGTTCGACCGGCGCACGAAAGAAAAAACTCCTTACGTCGTGCGTTTCCTGACGAACGTGGCAGCAGACGAGCGTCTCGTCGGTGTCGCTATCCCAACGGGCGGGAAGCGTGCCCCAGAACTCGGGCTGCGTCACCCGGTTCGGGGCAGGCTCGAACGTCGCCTGATCGCGCATCATCTGTTTCTCCGCTGTAGCTTTGAGTGCGACGTTGTTTGTTCGCTTGAGTATTCGATAAGTCAGCGCTTGAACGACACGACTTTCTCGCCGTGCGGGCTCACGCTCGCTTCATCCGGCGTGTTCGCGTAGTCGTCGAGCCGGCCGATATACCACTCGCAGAATTTCTCCACGAGGCCTTCCGTGAACGGCGAATAGGGACCCGGTTCATACGCGCTGCTCGTCACCCCGAGTTGCGAGAATTCCACCAGCGCGCGGTCCTGATCGTTGGTCGCGCGCCAGACGGCCGTCAGGTTGTCGACGTTGTAGTCAATGCCTTCCTTCGCGTCCTTGTGCACGAGCCATTTGGTGCGCACAAGCGTCTCGCCGGCCGACAGCGGGATCACCGAGAAACTCACAATATGATCGCTCATGAAGTGATGCCACGAATTCGGCTGCGTCCAGAACGAGAGGCCACCGAGATCGGCCTGCTGGAAACCGCCGAGCAATTTCTTCGACGCCACCTTGGCGTCCATGGTCTGGGACTCGCCGCTGCGATCGAGCGGCAAACGTTGCGTGCGAAAACCGCTCACAAGATCAGCGAGCCGGTCGATTTCCTTCGACGGCAAGTTCATCGCCTCCCATTGCTTTGTGCGTTCTTCAACGGTCTTGTCGAAGGCGGCCATCGCTTCTTCATTGTCGGCGGAACGCTGGTAACCGAAGCCATATTCGTAGAGCGAGATGGTCAGTTCCGGATGGTTCGCAACGCAGTGATAACACTCGCGGTTGTTCTCCATCGTGAGCTTCCAGTTACCCTTTTCGATAATGTCGATAGCGGCGGCTATCTTGCAGTCGGCCAGACCATGCGGCAGCAGATACGGTTCCATCGACGCGCGCAATACGGCGAAATCCGCCGGCGGCGTTTCAGCGAGGCAGACAAAGATCAACCCTGCGAGGTTTTCAAGGTGGACCTTCTTGAGGCTGTGCTTGCACTTGTCGAACTGCTCGCCCATGTGCTCGGCGAACATGAGGTCGCCGTTCAGGTTGTAGGTCCAGCTGTGATACGGGCACACGATATTGCCAAGCGAGCCCTTCTCCGAGCTGCACAGGCGCGCACCGCGATGCCGGCAAACGTTATGAAACGCGCGGATTTGCATGTCGTCGTCACGCACGATCAGGATGGAATCGTTGCCGAGTTCCACCGTCATGTAGTCGCCCGCTTCCGGCACGTCCGGTTCGACCGCGACCTGGATCCAGTGCCGCCGGAAGATCGCCTCCATGTCGAGCGCGTGGACTTCCTCGCTCGCGTAGAACGGCGCTTCCAGCGTGTGACCCTTCTTGCGGCGTTCGATCATTGCGCGAACGTCTGCGGAAACTTTCATCGTGTACTCCGTGTTTTGGTGCGCCGCCCGACCTTGAACGTGCGGGAATTTTCGTGTCGCGAATCAATAGTCGACGAGTTGATGCTCGCGCAAATACGCCAGGATCACTTGTGCTTTTTCGACGGAAGTCCCCTCAATTACGACGCTGCCGCCCCGGCTTTCCGTGGTCGTGGCCGAGAGCATGCGCGCGTGGCCCGAACGCTTTTCGGCCGCCGCCAGCCGCACGGGTTTTGCCGTCGCGGGCTTGATCGTCCAGGGGATGCGTGCCGATGCGTTGGCGGCACTCACCGGTACCGGTTCGATCGTCCCTTCGCGCAGTTTTGCGTACGCGTATCGCGGCGTGGCGTTGGCCATTGGATGCACCGCGACCAGGGCGGGCAAGCTTGCCTGCACGCGCCGGCGCAACCCTTTCGGCAGGAATTGCCGGACGGTGACTTGAGCCGCTTCAACGTCGGTTTCAATATCGATATCCACCGCCGATCCAAGCAGCGCAAAGCCCAATGCATCGGCAAGTTGATACGGCAGCATGCCGCTGTCTTCCGTGCCTTCGGCGCGCGTGCCGGTCAGCACGAGGTCGTAACCCTTCAAGCGTGCGCTCAGCGCAGTCGCGATTTCATCGCCTTCTGCTACGGCCAGCACTTCCACCTTTGCCGCGCCCAACGCGAGATATTCGCGCAATGCGGGATTGGTTGGATCGCCGGCGTGCAACACGTCGAGCGTGGCCTGGTGTTGGATGGCGAGCCGCTTTGCCAGCGTCAGCGCGGCGGCGTCGTTGCGGCTATAGCGCGCCGTCCCGCTCACCGGATGACGACCCACTGATACGAGCACAGCAATTTTGCTTACGCGCTTCGTGGTCGATGCATTACTCACGCTAGTCAATTGAATGCTCCCCGCACGTGCCCGATGAGATTCATGCGAGCGCTCCTTCCAGCTTGGCGGTAGCCGAGGCTTGACCGCCGGACGGTGTGAGTGAGCCCGGGTTGGCACGCGCGTTACGTGCGGCCGCAGCGGCATCGGTCAACGCCGTGATCGTTTCTTGCGCGTCGCCGATAATCGTCAGGTTCGCGCGTTTTGCGATTGGCGCGCTCGCGTCCAGATTCACCGCAATCACATGACGGCAATCCTTGATGCCCTGCAAGTGCTGCACCGCGCCGGAGATACCGAACGCAATGTAGATGCTCGCATCGACCGTCTTGCCGGTTGCGCCGATCTGTTTGTCGCGAGGGAACTTGCCATCGTCGACTGCTACCCGGCTTGCGCCGATTGCAGCGCCTACCGTACTGGCAAGGCGCTCGAATGCCGGAACATCGGTCACGCCATTACCCGCCGACACGATGAAATCCGCCTCTTCCAGCGCCACTTGCGCGGCATCTATTTCTTCAATGCCCAGGTCTTTGTAGGGACTTGTTTTCTGGTGGTCTTCAACGAGGAACTGCTCTGACGCAACCCGCTCGCCTGCGCCGATGAACGGCAACCTTGCATCAACCGCATTCGGGGCGAGCAGGATCACGTCGGGGAGAGAACGCACGGCAAACGCCTTGCGCGCCTGGGTGTAAACCGCCACGTGCACGGCGTCGATTTCGACCACGTGTGTCGCCACCGATGCCTTCGCTTGCGCCGCGTATCGGCGACCAAGAGCGCCGTCACCGGTGGCATTGTCGGGGAGGAAAACATGCGCGGGTGAATATGCCGCGACACATGCGGCGAGCGCATTCAGTGCGGCATCGGGTGCGAATGCGCGACGATCAAATGCCGCCATCTCGATCACCTTGTCCGCGCCCAACGCAGCCGCGTCGTCCTTCAATTCGCCCAGGACAAGCAAGACGACTTGCGTTGTCGAGTCCGCAAGTAACGCGGCTGCCGCAAGCGTCTGGCGCGCGTGGTCGTCAAGCGAACCACGGTCGCTGTGCGCGGCCACGAGCAATGAGCGTTGCGCTGTGGCCGTCGTACGACGCGGCTTAGTCTGTTCACGATGCCCGACGACGGCGCCCGCTTGAACGTCCCCCGCCACGCCGACAAAACCCAGCGTAATACGTTTTAGCCCTTCTGCCGTGATTGAAAATGGCCGGCGCGGATCAATTCGTTTGATGGTATCCATTGCTTACTCCAGCGCCGCTGCAACGAGCTCAGCCACGTCCAGCACTTCCGGCCGACTACCTACCACACCTTCCAGCATCGCCGTGCAGTTCGGACAACCGACCGCAACGATCTCCGCGTTGATCGAGCGGGCATCGTTGATACGGATGTCGGGAATACGCTGCTTGCCGGGGATGTCCGTGAGCGGCGCGCCGCCACCACCGCCGCAGCATCGGCCGCGCATGCCATTGCGTTCCATCTCGACGACCTTGATGCCAATCGACTTCAGCAGCTTGCGCGGCGCTTCCGTCTCGCCGTTGTATCGGCCGAGATAACACGGGTCGTGATACGTGACGGTCTTGCCCACAGCGAGCGCGCTTTCAGCGGCCGGCGTGAGCTTGCCACTAGCGACCAGCTCCGCGATCAATGACGTGTGATGCTGCACCTCATACAAGCCGCCCAGCGCGCGATACTCGTTGCGCAAGCTATGCATCACGTGCGGATCGGCAGTAACGATCTTCCTGAACGAATACGTCGAAAGGGTCGCGATGAGTTGCGTCGCCAGTTGCTGGAACGTGGCTTCATCGCCCAGACGACGCGCCGTATCGCCGGTATCCGTTTCCACGCCGCCCAGCACCGCGTAGTCGACGCCCGCCTTGTTCAGCACCTTGACCAGCGCGCGCAGGGAGCGCTGATAGCGCATGTCGAACGCACCTTCGCCTGCGATGAGCAGCACATCGACCGGTCGTCCCGGTTGCGCGACCTGCACTTGCAGATCCACGGCCCAGTCGTAACGCGCGCCGATATCAAAGCCGTTCGCGCTGCCCGTCTCGCGCAAGTTCGCCAGCGTTTCCGGACCCTTGCCCGGCACAATGCCCTCGACCAGCGTCTGGTTGCGACGCATGTCGACAATGGCGTCCACGTGCTCGATCAGCATCGGGCACTCTTGAACGCACGCACGGCACGTGGTGCAGGACCAGATCGTATCCGCCTCGATCATCGTGGAAATCAGCGGCTTCGACGGTGCGCCTGAATGCTTGCCGAGCGGAATGCCGGGCGTCGGGCTGCCTGCATACGCGGCGTCCGTACCGCCGACCATGCCGGTCACCAGATCCTGGATCAGCTTCTTCGGGTTCAGCGGCTGACCCGCTGCGAACGCCGGACATGCGGCTTCGCACTTGCCGCATTGCACGCAGGCGTCGAAGCTCAACAATTGATTCCAGCGAAACTCCACCGGCTTGCCAACGCCATATTCCTTTGCATCGAGCACGGGCATCTTGAGCGCGGTCGGCGGCACGACGTCATGCTCGTGGCTACGCCCAGTGAAACGCTCTTGCCGGGGATGAAACGCGAGATGCAGCAAACCTGCGAGCGCGTGTTTCATCGGACCGCCGCGAGCCGCGCCGAAGGTCATCGTGTAGGCACCCGCGGCAATCAATAACGCGACGATGATTGCCAATGCGCCGGACATTGCTGCAGCGGGCAACACGATAAACAGCACAAGCCCAAGCGCGAATGAACCGAGCAGCAGCGGCAGGCTGTCCCACGGCCCACGCGACAAACGCGCCGGCACTGCCTTCGCTCCATGCCGGCGACGCCACACGAACACCGCACCGACCAGCATCACGAGCGCTGCCAGGAAGATCAGCTTGTCGAGCCATGGCGAATAGATGGCCAGCCCGTAGTTGAGGAATACGAGCGCCATGGCTGCGATTGCGCCGCCGGCTGTTGCCACGTGCGTCTTCGCAATATACGGATCTCGCGCGACCACATGATGCAGATCGACGAAATAGCGCTTCGGGATCGACAGCAAATTGCCCCAGCCGTATGCACCCGCTGCCGTCGCGCGGCCCTCACGCCAATACGCCGCACGCTTGAACAGTGCAAATGCCAGACCCGCCACCGACAACCACAACAACGCGGTAATGACAAACACCGGGCTCATTATCAGAAGTCCTTGACGAGGCGCAGCGCGTCGTAGATCGCGCCGTGAATGTTGTGCATGGAGATGCAGTCGCCCACGCGGAACAGCAGGAAGCGGCCGTTACCCAGGTCTTCACTCAAGGAAGGTTGCGGCTCGGACGCGAACAGCTTGTGCACATCAATCTGCCCGCGATTCAACGACTCCGGCTTGAGCTTCCAGTAGAGCTCGTCGTTCGGCACAATGCCGTTCTCGATCACCACCTGATCGACCGCGCGTTCCTCCTGCTCTTCTGTGTACTCGTTACGGATCACGGCGATCTTCTTGCCGTCTTCCTCATACACTTTGTCGAGCCAGTAGTTCGGCGTGGCGATAACGCCTTGCGCATACAGACGCCGATAGAAAATCGGGAAGGTCGTCCCGCCCACATCGTCGGAGACCTTTACGTCCGGCGTCACGATCTCGACGTTGCCACCGCGGCTCGCGATGAAGTCCGCTACTCCCGCGCCTGCTTGCATGCTGACGCCGTCATAGACCAGCACGTTCTTGCCCGGCTCGACCTTGCCGGAAAGGATATCCCACGAACTCACCGCAAGACCTTGCTCGACGCCCCACGCCGGCACTTGCTGCGTGAACGACGAACCGCCTGTCGCCAGCACGACGATGTCCGGCTTTTCCGCCATGATCATCTTCTCGTCGGCGGCAACGCCCAGACGGCGATCCACACCAAGGCGCTTCGTTTCCATGTCGAACCAGCGCACGATGCCCGCCATCTGTTCGCGCTGCGGCGCCTTGGCCGCCAGCATGATCTGGCCGCCCACGTAGTCGTTCTTCTCGAACAATACGACGTCATGCCCTCGCGATTTCGCCACGCGCGCGGCTTCGAGTCCCGCAGGACCCGCACCAACGACCACGACCTTGCGCTTCGGTCCACGCGATTTTTCGATCACGTGCGGCATGGTCTCTTCGCGTGATGTGGCCGCGTTCTGCACGCACAGCACATCAAGACCGTTGTACTGCCGGTCGATACAATAATTCGCGCCCACGCACTGCTTGATCTCGTCTTCGCGGCCATCGCGGATCTTGATGACCATGTGCGGATCGGCGATCTGAGCCCGCGTCATGCCGACCAGATCGATCATGCCGCTTTCAAGCAAGCGCTCCGCTTGCCCCGCGTCGCGAATACTTTGCGCATGCATCACGGGCAGCTTCACCACCGACTTGATGCCCGCCGCGAGATGCACGAACGGCTCGGGCGGCAGCGCCATAGGTGGCATGCAGTTCGCGAGCGTGTTGTGCGTGTCAGCACCAGAACCAATCACGCCGATGTAGTCGATCAGACCGGACTCTGACATCGACTGCGCGATCTCTTTCAACTGCGTGTGATCGAGGCCGTCTTCGTGGAATTCGTCGCCGCACATGCGCAGGCCGACGCAGAAATCCGGACCTACCGCTTCACGCACGGCCTTGAGCACTTCGTTACCAAAACGAAGACGGTTTTCGAGCGAACCGCCCCATTCATCGGTACGAAAATTCGTGCGCGGACTCCAGAACTGGTCGATCAAATGCTGGTGCGCCGCCGAGATTTCGACGCCATCCATGCCCGCATCTTTCACACGCTTGGCGGCCGCCGCGAAGTCGGAAATGATGCGCTTGATCTCCTCCACTTCAATGATCTTCGCGTTGCCGCGATGCACCGGTTCACGCACGCCGGACGGCGACATCAGATGCGGCCAGTGCTCGCCGTGATAAGCCGTGCGACGGCCCATGTGAGTCGCCTGGATCATGATCTTCGCGCCGTGCTTGTGCATGGCTTCGGCCAGACGCGAGAGCGGATCAATAATCTTGTCGGTCGCAAGGTTCACCGACTTCCACCATCCTTGCGGACTATCGATAGACACCGGGCTCGAGCCGCCGCATACGGCCAATCCTACGCCGCCCTTGGCCTTTTCCTCGTAATAACGGATATACCGATCACCGGGCAAACCGCCCGGTTCCGCGTAGACCTCAGCGTGCGCGGTGCTGACAATGCGGTTGCGCAAGGTCAGCTTGTTCAGCGTGAGAGGCTTGAAAAGGTTGGGGTAACGCATCGCGGTCGACCTCGGATTTATATCTACGTGCTAGGCGTTCACGCTGCCAGCGGCGTCACTTCGAATACGCAATGCGAATGGCCTTCAGCCGCGCATTGGGTCTCGACCGAAAACGACTTCGGACCTTTCTTCGTGCCTTCCGGCGCGGTGTCGTTGACCCAGTCCATCGCACCTGAGAACCAGCCTGCGAACATGTAGCAAAGCTTGCCTTCCTTGCCCGGCTGCGCCAGCACGAACGACGAGTTATGCAGATGCACGGTCGCCGTTGATGCAGCCGGATCACTTTTTACGATCGAGAACAAACCCCAGCCGCGTTGCGACAGGCGCTTCAGATAATGTTCAAACACCGCCATGCCGCTGATGCCGTGCTGCGTGGCTTCTTTATCGCACCAGTGATACGCCGACTTGTGGCCCGCTGTATAAAGGCTTTTCGCATACACGTCGCGGCCCAGCGCTTCTTCAACCGCCAGGTGATTGTTCGTGAAGAAATGGCGCGGCACATAGAGCATGGGCAGCGAGTCGGTCGTCCAGACGCCGGTTTCCGGATCGACGTCAATAGGCAGTTGCGGTTGCATCGTGTGGGTTCCTTTGTATTGGGTGAGCCGGGTCAGACGTTCCAGACGCTGTCGAACACGCGTACCCAGTTTTCGCCCATGATTTTCTTGATGCGCGACTCGCTCCAGCCGGCGCGTTCCATCGCGGCGGTCAGGTTCGGGAATTCTCCAATCGTTCGGATTCCTTCTGGATTCACGACCTTGCCGAAATTCGTCAACTGACGATAACGACCCTTGTCGTGCGTGATCCAGTCGAAGAATTCCGTGCTGTAGCCTTGCGTGAAGTCTGTGCCAATGCCCACGTTGTCTTCGCCGATCAGGTCGACCACATACTCGATCGCTTCGAGGTAGTCTTCCACCGTCGCATCCGGGCCGCGCTTCAGGAACGGCGCGAACATCGTCACGCCGACGAAACCGCCCGCGTCGACAATTTCCTTAAGTTGTTCATCGGACTTGTTGCGCGGATGTTCTTTCAGGCCCGACGGGCAGCAATGCGAATAACACACCGGCTTCTTCGAAAAGGCGATAGCTTCAGAAGACGTCGTGCCGCCCACGTGCGACAGGTCGACCATGATGCCCACGCGATTCATTTCCTGAATCACTTCGCGGCCGAAGCCCGAGAGACCGCCATCGCGTTCATAACAACCGGTGCCCACGAGGTTCTGCGTGTTGTAGCAAAGCTGCACCACGTTCACGCCAAGCTGCTTGAACGTTTCGATGTAGCCCAGGTTGTCCTCGAACGCATGCGCGTTCTGAAAACCAAAAATGATGCCCGTCTTGTTCTCTTGCTTCGCGCGGCGAATGTCGTCCGTGGTGCGCACAAGCGTGAGGATGTCGCTGTGCTCGCGCATCATCTGACGCATTTCAGCAATGTTGTCGACGGTTTTCTGGAAGCTCTCCCAGACCGACACGGTGCAGTTCACCGCGGTCACGCCGCCTTTTCTCATGTCCTCGAATACCGACGGCTCGAACTTCGAAATATTCAGGCCGTCGATGATGATGCTGCTGTCGTGAAGTGTGCTCATCTCTTGCTCCGGAAAAGGAGGGCGTAATCAATAAATGGGAAAGCGTTCGCACAGCGCGAAGATTTCGCGGCGCACGCGGTGTTCGGTCTCAGCGTGACCGTCCGGGTGATCGCGCAAAGCGTCAAATACTTCCACGATCAAGCGGCCGATGTCACGGAACTCTGCCACGCCAAAACCACGCGTGGTGCCGGCCGGCGTGCCGAGGCGCACCCCTGAGGTGACCGTGGGCTTTTCCGGATCGAACGGAATGCCGTTCTTGTTGCAAGTGATCCCGGCGCGTTCCAGCGCGTGCTCGACCTGGTTGCCCTTCAGGCCCTTCGGACGCAGATCGACGAGCAACAAGTGGTTATCCGTACCGCCGGTCACGAGATCGACGCCGCCGGCCTTCAGCACTTCGCCCAGCGCCTTTGCGTTCGCCAGCACGTTATCGATGTAAGTCTTGAAACCGGGCTGCAGCGCCTCGCCGAAGGCCACGGCCTTCCCAGCTATTACGTGCATCAGCGGACCGCCCTGGAGGCCCGGGAACACTGCTGAATTGATCTTCTTCGCAATGTCTTCGTCATTGGTCAGTACAAAACCGCCGCGCGGGCCGCGCAGCGTCTTGTGCGTGGTGGACGTCACCACATGCGCATGCTCGACCGGGTTTTGATGCCGCCCTGCGGCGATCACGCCGGCAATGTGCGCCATATCGACCATCAGCCTGGAACCCGCCTTATCCGCAATGGCACGCAGCCGCGCAAAGTCCAGTTCGCGCGGATAAGCCGAGAAGCCGGCGATCAACAACGTCGGCTTGTGCTGCAAAGCGAGCTCTTCGATCTGCTCGTAATCGATCAGCATGGTCTCGCGGTTCACGCCGTACTGGATCGCGTTGAACCACTTGCCGGACATCGCCGGCTTCGCGCCGTGCGTCAGGTGACCGCCTGCATCGAGCGACATGCCGAGCACGGTGTCACCAGGTTTGGTCAACGCGAGCATCACGGCGCCATTCGCTTGCGCGCCGGAATGCGGCTGAACGTTGGCGAACTGAGCACTAAAGAGTTGCTTGACGCGATCGATCGCAAGGGTTTCGATTTCATCGACGAATTCGCAACCGCCGTAATAACGCTTGCCCGGATAACCTTCCGCGTATTTGTTCGTCAGCACCGAACCCTGCGCTTCAAGAACAGCGCGCGAGACAATGTTCTCCGACGCGATCAATTCGATCTGCGACTGCTGGCGTTCCAGCTCTTTCAGGATGGCGCTGCGCACGGGCGCGTCGCGAGTGGCAAGCGGTTCTTCGAAGAACGGGGCGGCGGGGCGAGAGGAATTTGACATTGAAACATCCGTGGGTTCGGGGACAAGTCGTTTTTTGAAAGGCGGTTTGCTTGGCGGGCCGGTATGCAAAGGCACTTGAAACCACGCTGAGACCCGCTTTCCGATGCGTCTATTCTTGACTTTCACCCAACACGCCAATTTATGAATTTAGACGTGTTCTTGGCCTTTTCCGACATGCGCGTCCGTTTTACACAAGTCGCCCGTGGGCCGTTCTGGACATCAATTCGATGCTGCACTGCGGCGAACCGTTCGCGCTCTCAAGCGGTGCGAATCGCTGCACTGATCCCCGTCGCGGTGCGTAGCAAATCACTTACGTCTTCGTAAGCTTCAATGCCGATAGGGTTTAGCCTGATGGCATGCTAGTTGCAAACATCTACAAAATGTCCATAGTCGTGCCCCCACGACACAGCCACACCCTAGATTCGAAGGATTCCCTCCTCCATGTCCCCCGACAGAACCGCGTCGCTCGCGCATTTCGCGTTCATGCCGCTGCCCAATTTCACGATGATCGCGTTCACCAACGCCATCGAAGTGCTGCGCATGGCGAACTATCTGACCGGGCAGAAGCTGTACACGTGGTCGATCGTGAGTCCGGACGGCGGTCCCGTGGCGGCAAGCAATGGCCTCTCTGTGGATACCGGACCGGTCGAGTGCGTCGGGCTACCTGACATTGTGTTCGTGGTCGGCGGCATTGACGTCCAGCGCGAGACCACGCCCGCGCATCTGTCGGCGCTGCGCCGTTTTGCGCGGCTGGGCAGCGTGCTCGGCAGTCTCTGCACCGGCACCTATGCCCTCGCGCGAGCCGGTCTGCTCGCCGGCTATGCATGCGCGATTCATTGGGAAAACATGTCGGCGCTGAAAGAGGAATTCCCCGAAACACGCTTTCTCAAAGAGTTATTCGTGATCGACCGGGATCGCGTGACCTGCACCGGCGGCGTCGCGCCGCTCGACATGATGTTGAACTTGATCGCCACGCGTGTGGGGTCGGCGAAGGTCACGCAGATTGCGGAACAGTTCATTGTGGAGCACGTTCGCGATACCAGCGCGCAGCAGCGCATGCCGCTGGTCGCGCGGCTGGGCTCGGCGAACAAGTCGCTGTTCGAAGTGATTTCGCTGATGGAGAACAACATAGAGGAGCCGTTGTCGCGGGAAGAACTCGCGCGGCTGGCAGGGATGTCGCAGCGGCAATTGCAGCGGCTGTTTCGCGAGCACCTTGGCATGACGCCGACGCACTATTACCTGACGCTGCGGTTGCGCCGTGCGCGTGAATTGCTGTTGCAGACCGATATGTCGATCATGCACATCACGATGGCTTGCGGCTTTCAGTCGGCGTGCCACTTCAGCAAGAGCTATCGAGATTCATTCGGCACAGCGCCTACGCGGGAACGGCGGCGCCAGTTGCCGCCGCTCGCTGTTGTTGCTCCGATGGTCATCGCCCAAAGCGCCGCTTAGGTTTTCGTTCGCACTCGGTCGGGGGGGCGTTGGGGGTCGAGGGGCTAGGTTCTGGGGTTAGTGGGCGGGGTTAGTGGGCGGGGTTGGGGGGGGGGGTTAGTGGGCGGGGTTAGTGGGCGGGGTTAGTGGGCGGGGTTAATGCCGGGGTGGTGCTTTCGGCCGTGGCGGTCA
>NZ_JAAVUQ010000072.1 GCF_018449515.1 Caballeronia sp. dw_19
AGAACAGACGTTCAGCGACACGAATTAGATCGTCCCGGCGTAGGATATCCGCGATGGCCAACTATTTCGTTGAGCGCAAATGGTGCCGCATACATTCGTTTTCTAACTACTTATCGTGAAGGCGGGATTTCCCCTCACGATCTTCAGCAGGAAGTCCATGACGACCCGTACTTGAGGCGAATGACGCAGGTCCTTATGCACGGCCATCCAGATATCCCGCGAAAACTTTTCACCGTCGTAGGCGACGCGCTGCAGCTTCGCATCGGCATCTGCCAGAAAGCGCGGCAGGCCACCTATGCCGGCACCTGCTTGAGTTGCCGCCAGATGACCATTGATATCGCTGATTTCGCATGCGATGGGTCTCCCCGCTGCAACGCTCATCAACCACTTCTGCTGTGGCATATCCGCAAATTCGGCATCGTAGGCAATGAATTCCCACGCAGACGGATTGTGCAGCTGCGGATAGTCCTTGCTTGCATAAAGGTCGAACGACATACGCCCTAATTTGCGTACCACGCTGGTGGCTTCCTCGGACCGAACCAGTCTCAGCGCGATATCGGCTTCCCTTCGGCTAAGCGAGACCCGCTGCGCCTGGGCAGAAATCGATAGCTGTACGCCGGGATGTGCAAGCCGGAAATCCGCGAGATGTCGCGCCAGAAAATTCGCCACCAGCACCGGCGGTGCACTGAGCGTGACCTTGCCGCTCAATGGAGAACGGCTCGCGTCCAGGAATCGCTCGATTGCATATGCGTCCTCTTCCATTGCCTGCGCCAGCTCGAACGCCCGCTGGCCTGTCGCGGTGAGCTTGCAGGCCCTCGGGAAGCGTTCGATCAGGCGCGTCTTGATTTCGTCCTCGAGTGCGCTCAGGCGTCGGCTCACCGTCGCGTGATCGACCTTCAGGCTGCGAGCGGCCCCCGACAATGTGCCGATGCGGGCGACAGCCAGGAAATGACGCATGTTTTCCCAATCGAACATCTGTGCATTTTCTCCAGGATGGTTTGCAACTATGGGGAATATTCGCACAAAGCGAATATGCCTAACATCGGCAATTGTTCAGTCGAGAAGGTTTATTGCCATGAGCACGTCCATGAGCCGCGATCAACGCGGCACCCTCGCCGCAGCAGGATTAGGCTTTGTTGTTGTTTTGCTCGATGTCAGCGTTGTCAATGTCGCGCTGGATGCCTTGCGGGGTCGCTTCGCCACAGATGTGACCGGCCTGCAATGGGTTGTCAATGCGTACACGTTGGCGTTCGCGTCGCTGCTTCTTACCACTGGCGCTTTAGGCGACCGTTTTGGCGCCAGGCGCATCTTCACTGCGGGATTTGCCGTCTTTACTGCGGCATCGATCGCATGCGGGATAGCCAGTTCATTGCCGCTTCTTGTGGCTGCGCGCGCCGTACAGGGCGTAGGTGCCGCGCTACTGGTGCCCAATTCGCTGGCCATGCTGCGCCAGGCGTTCCCTGATACCGCGCAAAGAAGCCGCGCTGTGGGCTGGTGGGGCGCTGCGGGAGGTATTGCACTTGCCGCGGGACCGGTGTTGGGAGGGCTGCTGGTGACTCATGTGGGTTGGCGCAGCATTTTCCTGATCAACCTGCCGATCGGCATTGCCGGCGTGGTGCTTACGCTTCGTTATGCAGCCGACGCCGCACCGCCGCGTAGCCGAGGCATTGATCTTCCCGGCCAACTGGCGGCGATCGTGGCGTTGGTCGCTTTGACCGTGTGTCTCACCGAAGCGGGCCGGTTTGGATGGCATCATCCGCTGGTCTATGGCGCGCTGCTGCTTTCGGTTGCTGCGACTGCCGTGTTTCTCTGGCTGGAGTTGCGCAGCGCGGAGCCGATGCTGCCCTTGTCGCTGTTTCGGACGGCTACATTTTCGGTGGCGTCGGCGGCCGGCGTTATCGTTAATTTTGCGTACTACGGTTTGATCTTTGTTTTTAGCCTGTTCTTTCAAATAGAGCAGCAACTGTCGGCGCAATGGACCGGCCTCGCGTTCTTACCGATGACCGTTGTTCTGATGGGCGTGAACATCCTGGCCGGTCGGCTGCTCAACCGGATCGGGGCGAAGAAACTGATGATTGCCGGCATGGTGATTGCTGCGTCGGGTTATCTGCTGCTGTTGCCGGTCAGCATAAACGGCTCGTACTGGATGCTGGTCGTGCCGATGCTTCTTGCCGCGAGCGGCATTGCCGTGATGGTGCCGACCATGACGAACGTCACGCTGTCATCGGTAGACGCCTCCCGCTCTGGTATTGCGTCGGGAATACTGAACTCCGCGAGGCAGGT
Organism: Caballeronia sp. dw_19; assembly: GCF_018449515.1. Lineage (GTDB taxonomy): Bacteria > Pseudomonadota > Gammaproteobacteria > Burkholderiales > Burkholderiaceae > Caballeronia. Next base: position 2,284 of record NZ_JAAVUQ010000072.1, read on the forward strand.
AGGCGGCATGCTGGGGGTCGCGGTGTTCGGGTTTTTTGTGCACGATACCCGTGCTGATGCGTTTATGCAGGGCATGCATCTTTCCCTTCTGACCGCTGCGGCACTTCTGCTCGGTGGCAGTGTGATGTGCCTGTGCGGAATCAGAACGCCACGGTCCGCGAACATTGAGACCGCCCCCAAGATTCTGGCCTCTGAGAGATAACGCCGGAGTCTTCATGTGTGTGCAAGCCCGCGTCGATTGCAATGACCTGTGTAGAGCTGCAAGCGGGCACTTTGGACTTCAAGCTGACCGGCCGCAGCAGTTGGCCGACGCCGGTCCAACGAGGCCGGCTCAGATCGACCCGGAACGGTCGATTGATGTCAGCCGCTGCGCGGGTTACCGTCCTGGCCTTGCGATAAATGCGAGCTTCTCATGTCCGTCAAATCCCGCCGATTCATAAAACTGCACAGTTGCTTTATCCTTTCTTCCCGTTAGCAACATGACTTTATAGCAGCCAGCCAACCAGCTCGATGTCAATGTCTCTCGAAGCACTGCTTTGCCGTAGCCGTTCCCGCGATGAGCGCTATGAGTCACCATGTTCTCCAAGACGCCGTAAGGCCTGCAACCACGTGTGAGATTTGGTATGACAGTCAGGGCACAGCTAGAAACGAGGTCGCCAGCCACAAATCCACCGAACAGGGTATGGCGAGGGTTCGCCATAAGCTCGTTCCAGACTGAGCGAATAGCCGATTCATCTGGGAGCGCTTCATCCGCTGAGTGCAGGTGACGATAGAGAAGGAGCAGTTGATCAAGCTCGGTCGGGGAAATGGCGCGTACTTGCAATTCAACATTCTCCTTCTTTCGAGAAGCAATTTTGCTTTATGCTGGGCCGAGTTATCGATAGCCCGAAACCGCTGGACCTCTGCCGGTCAATATCCCCATGACGGCGCGGGGCTTCCCAAACGATGACCGTAGCGTGGGGCCAGCGGTCCAGATAGCTGACATTTGGCCGTACGGTCTGGATTGAAACGATTTACGCGCGGTTGTCAAAGGTCCGTTCCTGGCCGACTGTTATCCTTCGATGGAACTCTTCGGCCCGGTGCGACTCCGCAGCTGTGCGCCAGGCGGATCAAAGCCTACTCGGCGTCGATTGCCCGTCTCATGTTGGGGTCGAAATGATTCCGATACCAGTTAGCCATTCCCTGCATCTGGCTGGTCCCGGGCGGTTCCTTCCCTGCGCCAACAAGTTCGATGCATGCCGCAGTCACAGCGATCAGAATCCTTGCCGACTCCGGGACATACGGGCTGTCAAGGCCTTCTTCATGCCGCTGTCGAATCACTGCGTAGCGCACGTTCTCGGGTAAAGTCCAAGCGCTCACCAAAAAATCTTGAACGCTCACTTGCTGCCCATTAACCGCGACGGTGCGTCCTCGATGTTGTTCAGCATAGCCCGCTAACTCCAACGCCTCGCAACTGTCGATCGCGGCATTCAACACATCACGTACCAACTTCCAATCGGTTTCCATACGACCTCGTTCTTCGGAGATGTCATCGATATGAGAACGTGCGCCCTCGGGGCCTGCCCAAACCAAAGGGATTGTCGACGATCCGGAAGGTGTCGTCGAGCGTCGGCTTTTGGCCGAGAAGAGGCGACGCCCGGAACTCCTCCGTCATATGTCGCCTGCGAAGAACTGCAGGAGTTTCGCTGCCAGCTCCGTTGGCGCTTCCTCCGCCATATGGTGCCCGCTTTCTATGGAGCCGCCCTCAAGGTCCGTCGTCCACGGCCTCCAGATGGCCAGGACGTCACCGTAAAGCTCTTCGAGGTCGTCCTTCGTGGACCAGAGGCACAGAGTTGGACATTGCACTCGGCGACCTGCCGATCGGTCCTCTTCATCGTGTTGTCGATCGATTGACAGACCAGCTCTGTAGTCTTCCACCATCCCGTGCACGGTGGCTGGGTCGGTTACAGCCAGCCGGAAATCTTCAAATTCTTCTCGGCCCATGCTTTCCGGGGAACCACCGTACCACGCAAGAGGGTTGGCCAGGATTGAACGCTCTGGCTTTTCAGCTTGTGCGAAAAAAAACCAGTGATACCACCGCCTCGCAAAAACTTCGTTACAGCGTAAGAGATGTTCGAGGATGGGAATGCTATCAAGTACCGCTAAGCGACTGATAATCTCCGGATGATCCAGGGCCGCTCTCAGAGCGACGTAGCTGCCGCGGTCGTGTCCCGTGACAGCAAACCTTTTGAAGCCCAGATGCCGCATCAACTCAATGCAATCTAACGCCTTTGCGCGCTTTGAGGAACCCGAATGATCGTGTGTATCCAGTGGCTTGGATGATTTTCCAAAGCCTCGCAGGTCAGGGCAAACAACAAAAAAGTGCTCGGCCAAGATGGGCGCAACTCGCGACCAGGTCACGTGCGTTCGCGGATGGCCGTGCAAGAGAAGCAATGGCGAACCCGCTCCGCCAAAGCGTACGCGGAGCATCGCTTCGCTCACTTCGATATTTTTTTCCTCAAAGCCATCGAACATTGCTTTCCCTTTTTTCCGACGATTCTTCGAAAGGACGGCCCTGCTCACCGCACGCCGATTGTCGACGATCCAGACGCCAATGTCGAATGGCTGAAAGTGGCCGAACCCGATCCGACGTTGAACTGGCGGATCGGTCGTCATTGATCGGTCCGCGTCGAGCAGAAGTCAACCCGTTGCAGACTTTCGCGTCGCTAGCGGTCAGCGACTGCCTTGAAGCTGAAGCGGTCGTTCGTTCCTGCCGCGATGTCAGTAGGCCGTCGGAAACTGCGGTCCGGATTTCGCATATTGAAGTGTCGATATGGCTTGAGGCCGTTGCGACAGGCTGTCTTAAGCCGGACGTATCCTGCCGTTCCCAGCGGTGCTTTCGAGGCATAAAGACTGCCGAACACGACCGGAAAGGTAAGGCATGTTAAAGACTCTCTACCGATTTACGTGTACAGGCTGGCGCTTTGCCCGCTTCTCTCCCGGCCCCAGATCTCGTCATCCGTGAGGGTCGTCTCGACAAACTCGATCGGCATGCCCGCATTGTCGATCACCGCGACGCGATATCCGTCGATCGGTTCGTACGGGCCGAGCAGTACGATGTGACCTTCGATCGCCGCGCTCAGGTCATTGACCTTGTATGCCACATGTGGCTGTTCTCGAAGTAGCGGATGTAGCGGCGAGCCGGGTTCATACCGATGCCACTGTACCGGTACGGGGCCACTCAGGTCATCCGTCGTGTACATCTTTACTTTCGCGGCATATCGTTCCCCGGGCCGCCGCTCCGTAGTGGGGATGCCGATATGGTGCAACGTATAGGTCACACCCTCACGGCGCATTGTTGTGGTCATCGCCAATTCCCTCGCAAGTAAGTCGCGCCCTTCGCTGTGCATAGTGTTCAAAAGAGCAAGCCCGGTTCAGGCCAATGACGCAGGAATCCACGCTCCATGCAGCCCGGCCGGCACGCGTCGTGGCAGTTCGATCACGGCGAGCGGTTCGCGATCGAGCTGCCGCGCGTCGAGAATCACGAAACGTCCGGCGCTGCTACCCAGTTCATGTACGAACGTCACGATGAACCCGTCCTCTTCGCGCCGGCCGTGCGGGTCAGCAACAAACACCGGTTCAGAAACCGTCAAGCCCGGCGCGAACTGGTGCACGGTCTTGCTGCCGGTGACGAGATCGTAGCGTGCGATTGCCTCGAACGCACCGATCTGCGGCTTCTCGCCGGGCCGCGGCATGCGCAACCCTACGTATCCGTACCGCGCGCGTTGTCCAAGATACGCGTCGTTGACCCGTCCGAACTCGCACGGCTGATCGTCGATCGCCTGGTCGTGCACGACGCCTCGGGCGATGTCGATTACCAGCCGGTGAAGCTCCAGCCGTCTCGAATGACCCGTCAAAGAGAAACAGTCATACCACGGCAGGACAGCTTCGATCCGGTCGCCGTCCGCGAATGCATTGATCGTATGCCAGTGGAAGAACGGCGGTGCATCGATCCAGCGGATCTGCTCCGGGTGCAGCGCGTCCCGCGGTATCAGCGCGACTTTCACGCCGCGCTCCGGCTCCCACGATCCCGGAGGGCCCTGCCGCGACCAGTCGAAGACGAACGGACAGACGAACACGACCAGATACTTGTGGGTCAGCGCGACGTCATGCACGATGGCCGCCCACGGCGCCTGGAAAGGAACGACGCGGTCGATCTGTCCGGACCGGTTCGCCCGCACGTAAGTCAACATGCCGCTGCTCAGCTCGTATGAGACCGACAGCAGTTCGCCGGTGAGCGGATCGGTCTTCGGATGCGCGGACATCACGCCAGGCAATTTGCCCTGGTAATCGAACCGACCCAACGTGCCGATGCCACTATCAAGCTCATACGGCTTGCCACCCTCGTACAGCGCCAGATACCGGCCGCCATGATGAACGATGTTCGTATTCGCGAGATTCGGGTGCGGTGGCGGACTGAACGTCGAGTTGTAGAGCCGATGTCCGGCCCGTTGTTCCGCACACAACTCATCAGTCGCGACCCACCGGTTTCGATATCGCGCACGTCCGTCCTGAAGGAATATCGCGTGGATCATGCCAGTGCCGTCGAACGGATACGCATAGCGCGCATCGGGTTCAAAGCGCGGATTCGGCCCGTTGCGCATGAACACGCCATTCAGGCCAGCGGGAATCTCGCCCTGAACCTGCAGGTCGGCGTCGTCGCGCTCATCGAATACCGGCTCGAATGCGCCGCTTAGCGCCGGATTGTTGCTGCGCCAGGGTGTACCGACGGGCGGTTCGCCTCCCGCATCGGAGGTTGCTGCGAACGCTGGCGATGTCCCAGGACTTCCGGCGGCCATCATGCCGACCCCGACCGAGAGGAACGCACGCCGGCTCAGCCTATCTTTTGTCATGTCCCATTTTCTCGTTACTTAACGGCCCGGGACGACGTTACGTTCCCGCTCTGGATACCAGCCCGTGAACTTAACCGCGCCCACCAGCGCCAACACCGTCGCGACGATCGAGACTGAACGGGGCAACGCGGGCAAATAGGTCAGCGCGATATCAGCGATCACCATGACGGCGAACGCCGCGGCCCATGCAGCCGTAATCACGTAGTTGGTCCGCACGAACGCCGGGTTCTCCCATAGATCGGATGACACCTCTTCGCGGGCGTATTGCAGCGTGAAGGGACGGCGCATCACGATCGACGCGAGGACGATCAGCAGCAGACCGGTGTCCACACGCAGGCGGACTGCTGCAATCGACCATTCCGTCGCGCCTGGCAACAGCGCGATAACCGTCAATCCTCCGAACAGAATGAAAGTGCCGATTTCGAGCACCTTTACCTTCCGCGTGGGGCTCACCATGTCTCGCAACAGCAGTAGCGCGGATACGATTGCGCCGGCTGCGAGGCCCGCCGGCACGCCAATTGTGCGCTCAATAACCACGAGCGCCAGGAACGGCGCAAAGGCTAGCAGAATTCCCATGTCAACCTCCTTTGAATCACAATCAGTGATGATGTCAGTTAATGTTTCCGATGGAAAGATTTTGACTGGACACGAAAAATCCGTCAACATATTTTTACACTGGAAACATTTAAAAGCTGAATGACTGAATCAACCGCTTCCCGCGCCGCCCCGGCTCGCGCCCGTCCTCGCCGTGCCGACAAGGCAGGTCCATATCATCACGGTTCGCTCCCCAAAGCCCTGTTGCAAGCGGCCGAAACCGTACTGAAACGTGGCGGGCTGCGTGGGCTGACCCTTCGCGCGATTGCCCGGGAGGCCGGCGTGTCCCACACGGCCCCTCAACACCATTTCGGCGATACCGCAGGAGTGCTGAGCGAACTGGCGGCTGCCGGACACAGACGGCTTGCCAACGAGATGGAGGAACAGGCACGGAGCGCGGCGCCAGGCAAGCCGAGGCGCAAGGCGACCGCGCACGGCTATATCGACTTTGCGATCGGACATCCGGACCTCTTCAGGCTAATGTCGCGCAACGAACTGCTGGATTCCGAGCGGCCATCGCTCGTCGAAGCGCGGCAGATCTCTGCGCGTGCGCTCGCAGGTGTATTCGACGCGGCGACGAAACCTCAACAGGAAGCAGGACCATTCGCCGGAATCGGCACCGCGCAGGCGATCGCCATTACCGCTGCGTGGGCCTACGTACACGGACTCGCGACCGTGCTGGTCGACCACCGGCTGGATAGCGTGGCACGCGCGGCACCGGACTTCGGCGATGCGCGCGCGCTGGTGGAAGCGGCCATCGACAGCATGAAGATGGTCCCGGATGCCTGAAACCGGAGGGCACCCGGTAGTCCGGAAGCGTCGGAATGTCTGCAGGTAACGTCCGTTACCTGAGCGAAGCGGTCGCAGGAATGTCCAGTAGCGCCAACGGACAAACGACCCATCATGGCCGACAAGCGCACGCTCGCCGGCCGCCGGCTATCAAACTTCAGTCTGCTCGGCCATTTCGAGTGCATCGTCTACCTCGATCCCAAGGTATCTCACGGTGCTTTCAATTTTTGTATGGCCCAACAGCAATTGGACGGCGCGCAGGTTCTTGGTGCGTCGGTAGATCAACGACGCTTTCGTGCGTCGCATCGTGTGCGTACCATACGCGGTGTCGTCGAGTCCGATCGATGCGACCCAACGATGAACGATGCGCGCATATTGGCGCGTCGATACGTGTGCCGAGGCGTGCAGCCGACTCGGAAATAAATAGTCGGTAGGCTCCAATCCTCGCGCGGAAATCCAGGCAGAAACACTTTGACGAGTCTGCTCCGTGATTTCAAACTGCACCGGTCTATGCGTTTTTTGCTGCATGAAAGTCGCGCGAGCTAAGACATGGCCTCCCATGTAGACGTCCTGCACCTGCAGTCGCGTCAGATCGCATGCCCGAAGCTTGCTGTCAATTGCAAGGTTGAACAGCGCCAACTCACGGGCGTTAACCGACATCTGGAGCCTCGTCCGAATTGCCCAGATCTCACGGAGTTTCAACGGCGGCTTCTGAACAGTCAGCCTTCCTTTGTTCCAAGGCACTCGGCGCGCATCCGAGGAATTAAGCGTTTCCATGACAACCTCCTCTTCAATGAAGGGAGATTGATTTTGCGCCTTGGGAAATGGTCGCTGTTCGACCCACTTCGGCCCTTCGATGCTTCCGGAAGAAGACATTGGAGATCGGACGAGAGCGTTAGTTTCTTCCCGCCCAGCGCGCTCGGTGAGGAGGTCAAGCTTGCGTCCGCAGTCACTCATGTAAAATCGAGGCTAAATTCGGGGCGTGCTGCATTGATAAAACGGGAAGAAAAATGGTCCGTTCCAGCTTTCTCTTCGCTGCCTTAAGTCTCGGGACCTCACTGGCGCATGCCGCCGGTTTTCAATTCATTGAGATTCCGGGCAACGGGTCACTTCAGCCTCTAAAAGGTGCTGTTTGGTATCCGTGCAATCAACTGCCCCGCAAGGAGAGGTTGGGCCCATCCGTGCTGTTTGTTGCCAAGGATTGTCCAGTCACGGGCGATAAACTATCGCTTGTCGTTATATCCCATGGTAGAGGCGGCAGTTTTCTCGACCATAGTGACACGGCCGAGGCATTAGCAAATGCGGGTTTTGTGGTCGCTGCTATAAACCATCCCGGTGACAATGCGATGGATAAGACCCGCACCGATGATTTCTCGGTATTCGTTGAGCGACCGGTGGATATCAAGCGTTTGATCGACTTCATGCTTGGCTCATGGACCGCCGCAGCCAGGATCGACGCGAGCGAAATCGGGATCTTTGGTTTTTCGCGCGGTGGTTACACTGGGCTGGTCGCCGCCGGCGCTAACCCTTATTTTGTGAAGAGTCTCCCTTTGTGTGACGGGGTTGATACTCCGCTCTGCGATCAGGTGCGCAAGGGAGAGCTCCCCGAACTCGACCATGACCCGCGTATCAAAGCGGCTGTCATTGCCGATCCCGTCAGCGTGTTCTTCACAAAAGACAGCTTTTCCAATGTGAAGATACCGATGCAACTGTGGAGATCCGAGTTTGGCGGGGGCGGCGTGACTCCAGAAAGCGTCTCGAACATCATCGGCGACATACCGACGATCCCGGATGTTCACTTCGTGCCCAATTCTCAGCATTTTTCCTTCATGGCGCCCTGTTCGGCTGAATTGATGCAATCCGCACCCGAAATCTGTAACGATGGACCGGACTTCGACCGTACCTCTTTTCACCAAAAATTCAACGCTGAAGTGACCACGTTTTTCCATAAGCACCTGACAGATTCCAGTAACGCTAAGTAGAACACGTTCTGTGCGGCCGTAGTGATTGCGGCGTCAGATGCAAATTGTCAGCGATTTGAGTGCCGATGCCGATCGGCCGTAATTGGCCGCACTCAGCCGTTGGCAGCCGGCACAACGCGGGCCGCACTCACACTCCAGCCAATTTCGACTTTTTCCCCGACGAGATTTCGATCCAAGTCGGGCCATGGTCGCTCGTGTTCGGCAGGTCCCTGACCCAACTGTCGACCTCGGCAGCGGTAAGGCGAGGGACAAGCGCAGGGCTTACCAAGAGATGATCGATACGCAGTCCAAAAACCTTGCCACGGTGCCGCCTGAGATAGTCCCAGTATGTGTAGATACGTTCGTCGCCGTGCATGGCCCGCAGAGCGTCCGTCCACCCCTGATCGACAAGACGCCTGAAGCATTCTCGGCTCTCAGGTTGCAGCAGGGCATTGTCGCGCCAGGAGCGCGGGTTGTAGATGTCGTTGTCCGTTGGCACGACGTTGTAGTCGCCTGCGAGAACGACGGGGTGCCCACTCTCGATGAGGACCTGAGCGTATTCGATCAGCCGCTCGAACCACGCAAGTTTGTTAGTCAAACTTGGGGCCGGGCCGCGGGTTGCCGTTCGGGAGGTAGAGACATCCAACGAGGATGCCGGAGATTGCAGCCTCGATGTAGCGGCTTTGTTTGTCGGCCCGATCTCCTGGCAAGCCGCGCCGACTTTCCATCGGATCGGTGTCCTTGGCAAGGATGGCCACGCCATTCCACGCGCTTTGCCCGTGCCAGATCGCGCCATATCCCGCGTCATTGATCGCTCCGATCGGAAACGACGAGTCGATGGCCTTCAGTTCCTGCAGGCAAACAACGTCGGGCGATGCCTTCTCCAGCCACGCGAGAAGCGCTGGCAGGCGTGAGCGAATGCCGTTTATGTTGAACGTCGCTATTTTGAGGTTCGGCACGCCGTATGTCTCCATTGCTCGCGTCGATTGCCGATGCCGTTCGGTCCGAACTAATTGCGCCTCAGTGGGTAAGCGTTGGCCATGCGGCAACGCCTGCTTCAAGGTCTGGCTCAGGGACCACGTCCAAGCCCTCTCCGAACCACGGGACCAACTCGCGGCGCTCAGCTACGTAGCTGTCCCAGCCGCTCTGGTGACCGCTGAACAGGTCGTGCTGTACGAGGTTGGCCAGTAATGGCCGGTTCAGTTGCTCCTCAAGTAGCGCCTTCGGCCACAGGAAGAAAGCGCTCGCCGCTCGCCTGGCGAATTCGTGAGGCGTCGTTTCGGCGTCAACCATACGCAAGATCGAGAAACTCATCAGGGACTCTTCCTGTCCGGCGGCTTCGCCGACGGTGTTAAACCGGTTGGCGCACTTCATCACGCACGCTGTCGCTTCCAGCACGTCGCCCAAGTGCAGCAGCAGGGCGCGTCTTTCGATACCGTCATCCATCTCCTCTCCTTCAGCTTTCGACACTATTTCAGTCCGATCGCCCGCCGCATGGCGGCTGTCAAACCCTGTCTGCATCGCCAGTATCCCTGCCACGGATCCTCGCCCAATGATCGCTGACGCTGCACAGCGGAGTGAATCGTCCATTGGTCGGCCGCTTTAATCTCTCGAAGCTCTTCCCACGCAACCGGCATGGATACGCCCATGCCCGAACGCGCCCGCGCCGAGAACGCTGCCACCGTGCTTGCGCCCTTGCCGTTGCGGAGATAGTCGATGAAGATCTTTCCGACCCGGTTTTTGGGACCCAGCACTGCCGAGAACCGGTCCGGCATCACTCTCGCCATATGCCGCGCGATGCCCTGAGAAAAAGCTTTCACTTCATCCCAGCCCTGACGGCGGGTGAGGGGGATGACGATGTGATATCCCTTTCCACCACTGGTCTTAAGGAAGCTTTTCAGGCCCACTTCGTCCAGCAACACCTTCGCCAGTTCGGCGGCTTCGGTCATCATTCGCCACGAGAGGCTCGGATCTGGGTCTAGATCCAGCACGAACCGGTCAGGATGCTCTAGATCCGGCTGCACGGCGTTCCACGTGTGCAATTCGATGACGTTCATCTGTGCGAGCCCCACGAGCGCTTCGTGAGCGTCGACGGCGAGCAATGGCGGATGTTTCGGGTGCAGGGCCGTAGGCAGCTTCGTGATCCCGGGGATGCGCATTCTTTCTTCATGCTTCTGGAAAAAAAGTTCGCCTTGGATGCCGTTGGGCGCGCGCACGAGCGATACCGGTCGATCCTGCAGATATGGCAATGCCCATACCGCGATCTCGTCGTAGTATCGGACCAGGTCGATCTTCTTGAGTCCGGTGACCGCGTCAATCACGCGCTCAGCGTTGGAGATCTTCTGCCCAGACAGCGTGACATTTCCCCGGCGTCCCGGCTGAACGCGCGTCGAACCCGTTTCAGCCTCGATGGGTTCGCCGTTCTCGACGTCGACCATCGGCTCCTCCGTGACGGCCGCCGCTGGTTTGTCGTCGCGCATCCCGTGAAAAACGGGATGCCTAACCTCGCCGTTTGGCGTCCATTCGAGAAACGATAGTTCTGCGACGAGTCGGGGCTCGAGCCAAACGTAGTCTCGGTCTTTATCCGCAGCCGGAGGGTTGTAAAAGGCGCTCGCCTTGCGTACGAGAGCCTTCGCCTTTTTCTCGAGCGCGGATATCTGTGACGGGCGGAGGTTTTGCTTCGCGGTACCGGCAAATCTGAACGAGCCGTCGGGTTCGTACACCCCCAGCAGCAACGCGCGAATGCCTGTCTTAGCGCCGCGCAAGCGGCTGAACCCGCCGATCACAAATTCCTGCCGTAGAAGGCATTTCAGCTTGATCCAATCCGCCGAGCGGCCGGAACGATAGCGCGCATCGGCGCGCTTGCCGATGATGCCCTCCAGTTTCATCTTGCATGCAGACGCGACAAGGGAATCGGGGTCCTGCGCGAAGTCTTCTGAATATCGCAACGCCTCGGTGTGGACCTCGCCCATTAACTCGGCTAAAAGCGCACGGCGAGCCTTGAGCGGCTGATCGCGGAGGTCTGTCCCGTTGAGATACAGCAGGTCGAAGAAGAACAATATGATTTTCGAAGTACTGCGCCGGTCAAACGCATTCTGGAGCGCGTTGAAGTCCGGCAGTCCGGCAGCGTCCAATACAACGGCCTCGCCATCGAGCCACACGTCATCAACGGGAAGGGTCTCAAGTGCGGCGCGCAACGTCGGCATCCGGCCGGACCAGTCATGCCCGTTACGCGTGAATAGTTGCGCGGCGCCGTGATCCAAGCGAGCGAGCATCCGATAACCGTCGAACTTGATTTCGTAAGACCATTCCCCATCAGAAGGAGGGCGATTCACAAGTGTTGCGAGCTGCGGCTCAATGAGCGAAGGCATTGCGCCGGCGAGATCGTCAGCGGCGCGACGGGTTGTTTTCTTCCCTTTGTTACCCCATCGCCCGGCCATGGCGATTAGTCGCCATGGCCGGTTTCGTTCGGCGGGTCGTCCAACCACGCGACGAGCTCCGGACGTAACGAATAGTGTGGGTCGGCAAACCAACGGGCCAGATGCTCGTGCGCGTCGCCGTAAAAGTCATGATCCAATTCGAAACGACCGTCTAAGCCCGGGGGGATCGGCGCACAGGTGAACACCCATGGCGCGGTCGCGATCCCAGTAGATGACCGTATGCTCGGTGATGTCCGCTGTCGTGCCTCGCGATCTGTCTCGAAGCAAGACGTCAAACCGATCTCTGACGTGATCCAAATCCATGTCCATGGGAACCTCCAAGCGCCGGCGACGTGTTCGAAGAGCGCCCACCTCACTGCACGGCGACCTCAGTCTTTACTGCCCAATTCTCCATGCTTGTGGGAATGCGTGGCCGCGTGCATGAGTTCATAATGCGCACCCCTTCCGCTGCGCGTCGGCGGAAAGTGCTCGCCCTCGACACACGTGACCTCGAACCCGCTTGCTGCGTCCCCTTCCTTAATCACCCTGTAGATGCCAGATGTCTTGACGGTTTCCCCCGGGCTTGTGAATGTCGGCCATGTCACCTCCGTTCAATAGGATGTCCTATCGCTCAGCAAGCGTCGTGCCGATGTGCCAGCGATCTGAGCTGTGCCGATGCAAAAAAACAAGCAATCATGCAGCGCGAAGCTGTTCCTGCACCGCCTCCACGAACTGCCGTCGCGGCGTTATCGTCGTTGTCTGAGAGCATCAGAATCCGCTGGCGTTGGCGTTCGGAAAAATCCGGATCCTGAGTGCGCCCCGATGAATGCGGCCGCGCGACGCCAGACGAAGAACTCGACCAGTTTCGCCTATCAACTCGAGCAGTGGGAGTCGGGCTCTGGATGCTCCCCGTCAGCGGTCGTCGTTCTATTCACTGCATCTGCGACCGCAACTGATCCAAATACCTTTTGATTTCGTCCCGCGACATTTCCGGTTCAGCTAACTTCGCTTCGATCAGGGCATTCACGTGCTCATCGGTTTGCGACGCGAGCATGGCGAGTTCGCCCCACTTGAAAACGCGAATTGCCGTGTCATTGTCGGAAAACCGTTTGTGCACGATCAGGTGCGAGCGCGCAGTCGCCTGAGAATAGCCATCGCGCCGAAAGACCTCGAACGCAAGCGTTGCCGCCTTCCTTCGGACAGCGACCGTGTCCCCATAGCGCTCGACTTGCTGCGCAATGACGGCGTCGTACGCGTGACGCATCCAGCCCGCGGTTTCCATCATCTGTTGAACTGCCGTTAAAACATTTTTTTGTCTAGGGGAGGGAGCTTCATCGGCCCATTGCGGAAGCTCTTCCGTTGCAGTAAGCCCAAACGCGGCGGCATCAGCGTGGACCTCCTCGAACTGTTCGAAAATCGTAGCCTCGATATACGCATGGTCTTTCGCGTCTACCGACCGCCAGCGTCCTCGAAACCGTTCTTGAATGACGGGTACCTTTTTTATCGCGCAGTCGATGACGATGCGCAAAGGAATATCGGGCTCCCCCGGCCACGGCGAATGCCACGAACCGGACAGATAAGGAGTTGAACATTTGCTAGGCAAGTTTTCTCCGGTTTTGATTGCACTGAAAATGATCTGATTACAGATCGAAGTCATCATACTTCGCGCTCAGCCGAGTCAAGTCAGCCATGAACAACGGCCCCGATCTTGTGACCGTGGCTATTCTGTGAGAAATTCCGAGCGACTTCATTCAATCACGAGGTGCAGGAGAGCGGAATTAGTTAGACTGGGCGCCCTAAAAAATCAAGGACTTGCCAACGAATTCGGTCACGCGCCAGATGCCGCGGAACCGAATAAATTAGACTTGCGGGATTTGTGACGCGAACTTGTTGGACTTGCTGGAGTGTGAGTGTGGCCCGCGTTGCGCCGGTTGCCAAAGGATGAGTGCGGCCAGTAGCGGACCATCGACCCTAAGGCGAGGATCGTCGACAATCGTGTCACCATAGACCAAACGGTCGGCGCGATTAGGGCAACTCTGGGCGGCTATTTTTGAGTGGAAATACTCGTACGATTGCAGGCACATTCAACTTGGGCAATCGTCTACTCCGGGAAGGAACCGATGGTTTGGCCCTTCCCGAGGCCGCGTTGAGCGAGTGAACAAGCGGGCGCCCTATGCAATTGTCCGAACGACACCGCCGTCAACACGCAATGAAGTGCCTGTTGTCGCCGACGCCTGCTCCGAGCAGACATAGACGACTAGGTTTGCGACTTCTTCGGTTGTCGCGAAGCGATTGAGGAGCGTGGTCGGGCGATTCGTTTTCAGGAACTGCTGCTCGGCTTCCTCACGCGTAATGCCTTGCGCATCTGCGTTCGCCTGCGCCCAGCCACCCATGATCTCCGAATTCGTCGGACCAGGGAGAACCGAATTAACGGTGACCCCCGTTCCGCCGACCACCTCGGCCAAGCCCCTCGCAATGGCGAGCTGAGCGGTCTTGGTCGTGGCGTAGTCGATCATGTCCTTGGGGATGGCAAGCGCGGACTCGCTACTGATGAAGACGACGCGCCCCCAGCCGCGCTTCGTCATGTTTGGCACATAGTGGCGGGAGGCGCGAATACCGCTCATCACATTAAGTTCGAAGAGATCGATCCACTCGCTGTCCTCAATTTCGAAGAAGGACTTTGGACGTCCAGTACCCACATTGTTGACGAGAATGTCCGCATCCGGCGCCTGCGCGAACAAGTCCGCCGCGCCTTTCGGGGTCGCAAGATCTGCGATGACGCCGGTAAACTCCGCCTTTGGCAAGAGTTCGCGAAGCTCCCGAAGCGCCGTGGAGACGCGCTTCTCTGTGCGGCCGTTGATCACGACCGCGGCGCCTGCGCGCCCCAGCCCTTCTGCAATAGCTCGGCCGATACCTGCTGTAGACCCAGTAACGACGGCCTTGCGGCCAGTGAGATCAATATTCATGACACCATTCCTTCAGCTGTCGAGAGAGCTGCATTGTGAGTGATGTCGGAACCGATGATAATAGCTTAATTTGCCATAATATTAATTCCCAGGGGGAATGGAAGTGGATCGATTCCACGAATTAAACGCCTTCATAGCCGTGGTTGAAGCCGGCGGTTTTACAGCTGCCGGGCATCGAACCGGCGATTCACAGTCGGCAATCAGTAAGGCTATCGGCGCGCTCGAGAGGCGCCTCGGCGTGGTGTTATTTAACCGAAGTACGCGCCGCGTGACCCTGACGGATCAGGGGCAGAGATACTACGATCGGGCAAAACCGCTGCTTGACGAGATGGATGACGCCGACAGCGAGCTGACCAGCAGTACGCATAATGTCTCGGGTTTGATCAGGATTGCTGCATCAGGTACTTTTGGCCGTCTTCATATTTTGCCGCTTATTCCCGACCTGCTATCACTCAATCCTGGCCTTCAGGTGGATCTCATTCTCTCGGACTTCGTGCGAGATATGGTGGAAGATGGGATTGATCTGGCGATCCGAGTGGGGCCCGTGAACGATCCTGACGCGATCGTCAGGCGCGTGGCCAGCACTCCTCTCGTCTGCGTCGGATCCCGTCGCTACTTCGAGCAACGCGGAATGCCAAAGACTCCTGTCGAGCTCGTTGATCACAATTGCCTTTTATATCGCGGCTTGACGGAGTCAACGCATTGGCCTTTTGTAGGGCCAGAAGGTCGATTTAGCGTGTCCGTGCGCGGAAATCTCACGTCCAACAGTATCGAAACGATCCGGGCTGGTGTTCTAGCCGGTGTGGGAATCGGCCTGTTTGCGAAGATCTCTCTTGCCGATGATCTCCGACATCCGGACGTCATCACCGTTCTCGACGAATTTATAGGCGACGCCAGAGACATAAGCCTCATCTGGCCAAGACGCCGGTTTGTACCGGCTCGTGTGCGACAAGTCACCGATTTTTTCGCAGAGGCTATACCGCGGCGTATTTAGTTGTCCGAACTTAGGAAAATTGGTCAACGATGGCGGAGGGGGCCTTCGGATCAGTCAAGTGGACTTCCTATTGATCGCGCGAGCCATGAAAGCTCAAGAAGCAGAGCACGAACCGTTTGCCGGCAAGATGTGCCTTATTGGTACCTGCGGACTCGCCATCAATGGGGCCTTCCGGTCGGCGAGCATCGGTTTCGACTGGGAGAGACGCTTTTGGGGACAAGGTCTCATGCGCAAAGCTCTTAGCTCAATTGTCGACCATGCCTACGATCGCTGGGATATCAATCGAATTCAGGCAACGACCAATCTCGACAACCACGCGTCTATAGGGCTTCTGCGCAGCTTGGGATTTATAGAGGAAGGCATCATGCGACAGTGGGGTACTGGAAAGACGCATTTCACGACGTTCGTCTTTTTTCCTTGATCAGGCTGAACGACCCTCTATCCCACAGCGTAGGTTCTGGCGCTTGATCAACGATCCGGGCGGTTGTCCGCGACCGTCCGCTATCGAGAAAATCGACGGTCCCTTCAGGGTCGAAAAGCGCCGATCGCCGTCAGGCAGGGTCCGGCCAGAAACCCGACATTCGAACGACGACCACGGATCGTTGACAATGCGTAGCTTACGCGCGATGGAGGCAACCAATGTCCTCGATCAAAGAGCCCGACATTGCCAAGGTACAAGCGGCTCGGGTATGCAGCATTGCGACTGCGCGTATCTATGATACGTTGCCGTATCCGACCTGAGGATTTACTACGTTCAAGATTAGGTGCTGAGAAACTTTGGTTGGCCAGCTTACGGCGCACCCCTTCTGAATCAGCGTAGGTTGCGATTCAATCACGACCGACATTTCATGCTCGTACTCAAACCGCTTTCTCGTCGTCCTATCGCGCTGCTGTGGACCGGTCAGATGATGGCCGCTACAGGATCCGAGTTTTACATGATCGCGGTGGTCTGGATCGCGGTGGGAATGGTTGGGCGTGATGCTGGCTACCTGTCGGCCGTACAGGCAGCAGGCCTATTGGCCGGGAGCCTGTTTGGCGGCGTTGTAACTGACCGGTGGCGGCACGGGGCGACCATGATCGCGGCGGACCTCACGCGTATGCTCCTCGTTTTGATGCTTTCGCTAGTGGGGCTTTTCGGCGCGCTGACACCGCCTCTGCTGACTATCACGGCCACTTGCGTTGCGCTTGTCACCGCCGTTTTTGATCCGGCTTTGCAGGCAACGTTACCCGTAATAGCACCAGAGCCTGGAATGCGTCACGCTACAAATGCATTATTCGATGCAACGCGAAGAACAGCGCGCATCCTAGGTCCAAGCCTCGTTGCGCTGGTGAATGGCATTTTGCCGACCGGCCAGTTTTTCATCGTTACCGCTGTAACCTTCCTGCCGTCCGCGATGGCCGTCCGCGCGGTAACCGGCAAGCTCGATGTCAACCGCCAACAGAGCCTTTCGGGAACGGCAGCAATCGTTGATAGCCTTATAGGCGGTGTTCGTGCAGTGCGCGGCCATGTCATTCTGGTGTATGGCCTCTTCGCCAATATGATTGGCAACATCACGTGGGCGATGGGCGTACTGCTGGGAATGATGCTTTATCTGCGGCAGGTCAGTCATGATCCACTAACAGACTACAGCCTGATGATGATGGCCTATGGCATAGGCAACCTTTCGTCCAATCTGATTCTCGCCAGTTTCAAGGTAAGGCGCCCCGGCTTGTGGCTCGTCGCTTCAAAGATAATTTTCGGGCTGGGTGTGATTCTGTTACCGATCGCGCATGACCGACCCTTGATCATGTTGATCGCTGGATTTGCTGCAATCAATGGCCCGTTCGAAAATCTTGCTATGTTGCACATCATACAGAGTGAATTCCCGTCCCACCGGGTATCACAAATCTACCGGTTGCAGATGTGTGCGGTATTCACTGGGCTGCTACTTGCCTATCTCGCTGCCCCCGGCCTGTTTGGCTGGTTCGGTTATGCGCCGGTCATCGTTGCGTCGGGCGTGTGTACTCTTGCCGCTGGCATCGTAGGGATAGGCTTGATCGCACATCGCACCCGCATGCTGGAGGAAGCGAACTAGCCGCTCTAAGCGCGGTGTTGTGCCAAAGGAACCTGGCGTTTGTAGCGGTCGAAAGAAATGGCGAACATCGGGCGTCTGTCTGCTATCGAGAAAACTGAATAGCTGTTACGGGTCGACTTCTGCCTGACGCGGACCGATCAATGGAGGCCCACTCCGCGCGCTCGACGTCGGATCGGGTTCGGCCAGGGGCAGCCCATCCGCGATTCACATTCGAATGGTGGTTGCCAGAAGACGACGAGACACTCCAG
>NZ_JAAVUQ010000073.1 GCF_018449515.1 Caballeronia sp. dw_19
TTGATTTTCCATTAGTACACGCGCGCATGAAACGATCGTGCGCGCGTTTTTTTTGAGGCTGTAAACGTCGTGTCCCTGCGCGGCGAACGTCCCTCCGGATAGAACGGCTCGCGTTCCATCCATTCCCAAGCAGCCTTGGGGTCGCTGCAATCGGCAACAATCAGTGAATCTGCAAAGCTACCGTCTTCATGAACTCCCGAAAGAAGGACTAGGCAAGTTTTGGCGACACTCGTGGCGATCGATCACCGAAAAATAAAGCACGGATTTTCTATGAAAAGATCATAGATAATATCTTAAAGAGCGCCGAGCATCGAATGAAATTAGATTCAATGCTGATAACACCCAATTATCAGCATTGAAACGGGTCGCAAAAGGGCCAAAAAGAAGGCATGTCGGTTGTACGGTCTACGGTGGGAGTAAACGCAGGTTTGATATTAACGGTTATCACACCTGGAGCCAGCCGGGACCAGGTTTAAAACGGTGGCAAGGGGGACGAAAAAGGGTTCTGTCGCAATAAGGATAGTGGGGCGAGAAAAAGCGATATGATATGTAGTGCTTATTTGGCTAACGAGTAAAACTGCTCGGCAGCAGTTTGGCCAGTGCCTGTTATCTGGCCTTTCTTTATCATATGCATGAGCTCGATGCCGCCCAGCAGAATGCGCGCACACCGAAATGTCTTGAAGCCAAGCATGGGGCGAGTGCGTCGTTTGATTGCCCGGTGATCCTGTTCGACGATGTTATTCAAATACTTGTTCTGGCGGATCTTGATCGGCGTGTCGCGCTGGGCGTTCAGTGCTTCAAGCGCGGCCAGGTTTGAGCCACTTTTATCGATCGTTATCGTCTCGGGCTCGCCGTTCTGATCAATCGATTTCTCAAAGTAACGCTGTGCTGCAGCCTTGTCGCGATGGGCTCGTAGCAGGAAATCAACCGTGTGACCGGCCTTGTCTACTGCTCGATACAGATACTTCCACGCTCCCTTGACCTTGATGTACGTCTCTTCAACGCGCCAGCTTTTGCCCACCGGGCGCTTGCGGCGACCGAACGCTTTTCCAAGAACTGGCAGCAATTTGATTGCCCAACGATGCACCGTCGAATGGTCGACCTCAATGCCTCGCTCAGCCATCATCTCTTCCAGGTTTCGTACACTCAGTCCGTGCGCAACATACCAGCGCACACACATCAGCATGACATCAAACGGATAATGAAGGCGTTTAAACACGCGCGCTAAGGCTGGCGTCAGGCTCTGTTTCATCGGGTAAAGACTTCGTTTTGGCGCCGAACATAATACCGCACGGCCTTATTGCGACAGAACCGATTGACTTGGCGATCGAGACGTGCTATCAAACGATAGAAAGGGGAATTTTATGACGACGATTTCTAACCGCAAGCGTCACGCATTGGCGTCGGGCGAAAGCCGCGAGGTGCTCGAGACGCGCCTGACGTCGTATGCCGCGCGCACGCGTGCCCGGGCGACTCGCTCGGTGAGCGTATCCGTGCCGCAAAACGTCACCGTGCTGGCGGGTCCGCGCCGCAAGGTCTCGGCCACAGCGCCCGTGCCGCGACGCAAGCTCGCTGCGGGCTGACCAGGATCGTAAAACTCCAGAAAACGCACGGAAGTGCGTTTTTTTGCCCTTCTCCAGGTCTGATTAGCGTTTTCGGGTAAGCCGTAAATTCCTTACGTACTTTGTCGCCCCTTTCGTCAAACGACCCCTTGCCGAGCGCCTGCAGACGTTCGATGAGGTGACGCGCTCTTACAGCTATTCGTTCGTGTCCGCACCGTTTCCGGTAACAGGCTACGTGGCGACTATCAGCGTGCAGGACATAGCTGACAAGGCTGCATCGCTCGTGACGTGGTCCGGCAGTTTTTCGCCGGTGAATGTCACTGATGAAGAGGCCGTGCAACTCTTTCGTGGCATCTACGAGGACGGGCTGACCGCGTTGAAGGAATCGATCCTGTCGGGCGGCAAATAGGCCGATGCCGGTGTGACGCGCTCAAAGGCAACTCCGGGGTAAGTTCCGGCGTTGGTTTTACATCAAAGCGGCCAGTAGCGGACGGTCGCAAACAGAACAGCGCCACGATTGCCTCGCCGTGAGCGCCGCTCGGTAGTCGCCGCTTCAGCCCATGAGCACGGCGTGATCGCACTGCGACCTTGTCCCGCGCCTGTCACTGTCCAAAGCATGATCCGACTTGCTGGAGGGCGCTATGCGCGTTGCCCATGGCGATCCGCGAGGTCCGCTTTGCCTTCGAACTGACACTAGCCGCGCTAGATAGCAGCGCGCTGGTCAAGGCCGTGTTCAACCGCGAGATCCCGCTATTCCGGAGGGCGATGGTCGCCATCGCCCTCGACCGGTTCCATGACCAGCAGGCGTTCGGTTGAAGCCGCTTTCATTTGCAACTGTTTGTGGTCTTTTTCAGCGCTGGAATTTGACCACCGCCGCAGTAGAAAAGGGGCTTTCGCAGATACGGGCGAACCGCAAGAATTCCGTTACTTTGGTACTCGAGGGGACGAGAAGCGGTTTTATCGCGTTAAGGCTGGAGGGCAAAATTCGCGACCCACAAATATCCTTCGCATATGTTCAAGGCATCCAGCGTGCGTTGCAGCGTTTCACGATCGGTCGCTGTGACTGGATACACTTGCAGATATTATCCTCGGACAGTCAGGCGGGTCGGTCCCCGCCTGCCATCGCTGTACTGGATAACCAACGATCCGGCTGCGCGGTTAAACGCCAGGTCAGAAAGCTTGGTAAGCCAGAAATTTAATTTCGCAACAACATTCAGCCAGCGTTTAATCAATCCTGAACCTTGCGTCGATATGGAAAAGCAACTGCAGGGAGCAAACAAGCGGCCAGAGCAGCAAGCGGTCGGCTCACCGCGGGCGAACGTGCATCCGGACTACACTACCGCGGCGGAGGCCATGAGCATTCTCAAGGTCCGCCCTCAAACGTTGTATGCATACGTAAGCCGGGGACTGTTGCACAGCATCGCGCAGACAGGGCGCAAAGGCCGTCTTTACCTCCGCGACGACCTGCGCCGGCTGGAGGCGCGCTCCCTTGCGCGCAACGGTCATGGACCAGTGGCTGCATCGGCGATGAATTTTGGCGAGCCGATCATCTCGACGTCTGTCACGGAAATTACCGCGGAGGGTCCACGATACCGCGGCCGGATGGCGGTTGATCTCGCGCGCGCGCAGGCCCCGTTCGAAGCGGTGGCGCAATTGCTGTGGACGGGTGTCTGGAACGACAACGCCGGACTTTGGCCCCGCGTCGAGCCGTGGCCCGAATTGAACCAACTGATAGGGGCGGCCAGGACCGGCTCGGGCAACTCATGTCTGCTCGACCTGTTCGCAATGGTCACGCTACATCTCGGATGCCGCAGGCAAGTTGGACAGGACGATGGCGACCCCATGCAAATGATCGACGCAGCGAGACAGATCATTCAGACGCTCGCGGGCTGCTATGGTCTGCTCGCTCCAGACGGTAGCTATATGCCAGTCGCTGGCAACCGGTCGATTGCTCAGGGAATACTTGACGCGCTGTCCATCGACTCCACTGGCGAAAATTGGGAAGGAATCAATTCGCTGCTGGTACTGCTTGCAGATCACGAATTATCACCAGCCACCTTCGCTGCGCGGGTAGCGGCCTCTACCGGCTGCACACTGCATAGCAGCGTGGCCTCGGCCTTCTCCGCAAGCAGTGGAGCGCTCATCGCCGGGATGTACGATGGCATCGACCAATTTCTTGACAGTGCGAGCACGGCGTCGGCAATGCTGCGCCGGGCTGCGGCTCTGCACCGGCAGGGGATGGCCGTTCCCGGTTTCGATCATCCGCTCTATCCGCATGGCGATCCTCGGGCGAAGTACCTTCTGGAACTGGCAAGGCGGCGTACGCGGCAAACCCGGCAGATGGCTGAAATTTATCGATATGTCGAGGAGATGGCAGCACGCCATGGCCTGTTGCCACGACATGAATTAGGTGTGGTGACAATGACCCGTGCGATCGGGATGCCCAGGCAAACGGCAGCGGCGCTATCCGCGTTCGCCCGCGTGGCTGGATGGGTTGCGCACATAGAGGAGCAGCGAATGTTCGGCACTGTGCTGCGCCCGCGCGCCCGCTTTGCCGGCGGGGCACCCTGACACACGCCGCAGATTTGCCCCAAAAGCTCGCGCTCATGCCAGGAAGCCGCGGCCAGCTGACAGCGCGGCAGAAGTCCGGAAGGCCGAGAGCATGCTGAAGTGCTGTGCGATATTTTGGCCGGCAATATCCATTGCGGTGCCATGAGGCACAGTAAGGCGCACATAGGGGACACCTAAATAGATCGTGCAGGCACCCTCGAACGCGGCGGACTTGAGTGCAATCTGCCCCTGGTCGTGGTACATGCTGACTATCGCGTCGTAGCGGCCATTGAGGCCGTGGCGGAAGATTGAATCCGGCGAAACCGGCCCATCTACATCAATCCCCTCAGCTCTCGTAGCTTGGACCGCCGGCGCAATTTCGTGCAGGTCTTCCTCGAACATGGCGTGCGGATTCAGCCCCGCAACGCCGATACGAGGTACGGTAACGCCCCAGCGGCGCAGCGTTCGGTCGAGTAGGCGAATCAAGTCCGACACCGACTTCTGCGTGACTGTCGACGTTACGTCACGCAAGCGGATGTGTTCAGTCAGTGGTACGACGCGTAACTGCCCGCTCATGCGGAACATGAACGTTCCGGGCGGCTGGAGCCCGTCAATGCTGTTATCCACGCCGGCGAGTTTTAGCGAGGTCGAATCGATTGGACCCATGATCCAGCCGTCCAGCCGACCTTCTCCTGCCAAGCGGTCGGCGAGGCCTATCCAGTTCATGACAGCCTCGCCCGCGCGTGCGGACGGCACGCCTGTCCGGTAAGACGCTGCGTCGAGATCTCCAGGATCCAGCACGAAGGTTGTACCGGGGACAAGAGAGATGTCGTCGACAGTGTCGACCACCGCGAACTTGAGATCGAGTGACGCGCGCTTCGCCGCTGCTCTGATTGAAGCTATGTTGCCGATTAACAGAGGCTGACAAAGACCGTCCAGTTCGCCGCTGCCTATTGTTTTGACTGTCACTTCCGGTCCAATGCCGGCCGGATCCCCTATCATCGCGGCGATGACGGGCGCCGCCCGTTTGTCCTCGTTTCTGGTCATTACCGTCTCAACCCCAATGATTTAACTCGATGCGTCTCGCCCACGGAATACACGTACGCACGTACTTTCATATCAGGAACGTCACGTTGTTCATCGTGATGTTGTTGTTCAGCAGGAAGACTTTCTTTTCCCGAATGCGCACCGTGCCGGCCTCATAAGCAAGTGAATGACGGCTCCGTCCGAATAACGTTTCCTGCCGGCCATTGCGTACTTCGCCCAGCACGAAAGTCGAGCGCACCACGACGTGCTCTGTCGACTCACTCTCGATCACAATATTCGACACCACCCGCATCAGGCGGGAGCGCGGGCTCTGTGCGTGGGCATGGCGGCCCTTCAGGCGGAACAGGCGGTCCTCCAGCTGGTCGCGAGTTTCGTAGATCAGCGAAACGGATTTCGTTGGGTCAAGTTTCTCCGTATTACACGGCACCCAATAGCGGCTTTCTTCGCACCACAAGGCGAGCCATTCATCGAACTGGTGGGTGTCCATCAGTTCTGCTTCGTGAAATATAAACTGTGTTACTTCGGCAAGCGGGATCATAGGTGACTGAACGATGCCTGGTGTCGATGGAGAGAGGGTAGGGTTCGATGTCGGATGGGGGCTTTTCAATTTTCGCTCCCGGCCGTGATAAGCTGAAGCCAGCGCTTCATCTGTCCGCGCTGAGGCACTTCATCGGAGATGTGTCCGACGATGGTGCCATCCGCCTCGACTTTCTCGCGATGAGCGCCGCGCGAGATGTCGACCCATGGATCAAGTTCCGCGATGAGGCCGCGCTGCACACGCTCGAATATTTCGGCGTCATCCGGCGAACCGGCTCCCGCGGGTCCATAGAACGATTCGTGCTGACGCAGACGCATCGCGTTGATTTCGGGGCTGACTCCCTTGAATAGTGCAGGGAACATCAGGACTTCAGTGCGCCCGGCGGATAGCGGGACCATGATGCGGACGTGGTTGTTGATGATTTGCATGTTTGGAAAGATGCCGACGTGCGGATCTCCTGCAACCGCCAGGAGAAGCTTTGCGCGTGCCTCTCCGTCGCGGGA
The DNA here is from genome assembly GCF_018449515.1 of Caballeronia sp. dw_19. Classification (GTDB taxonomy): domain Bacteria; phylum Pseudomonadota; class Gammaproteobacteria; order Burkholderiales; family Burkholderiaceae; genus Caballeronia. Next base: position 6,201 of record NZ_JAAVUQ010000073.1, read on the forward strand.
ATACAGGGCGTCGATGTACCCGGGGCCGCCTGGTAAGCCGCGCAGGAATTTTTCATATTCCGCATAGTGCTGGAGACGATGTTCCCGCATATCCAACATGGCGTGACCGTTGCCGAGGTCGCGCGTGAAGGTCTGCGATTTGCCGTCGAACGGATCAGCGCGGTGGGTCGCGCCGACCCCGCTGTCGGATTTGCGTTGCCAGGCGGCGACAACCGAAGCGTGAACGTAGTGCGGGTGATATCCGTCCATGCCGACGAATTTCCAGTTGCCGTTGTAGACCGTCTTGTGAACACCGGCTCCGAGTTCGATTTGCCGTAGCGGCGACGCTTCGACGAGCAGATCGATCATCGGCGCCGCCGCGCCGAGATGTTCCTCGAGCGGCGAGACGTTGGGCGATAGCGAGGCGAACACGAAATCACGGTATGTCTCCACCCTGGGCGCGGGTGTCAATGAATAGTCCTCCGTAGGAAACGTTTCTCCATAGCCGGCAGGGTCGGTTACGCTGACGAGCTTACCGGTGTTGTCGTAGGTCCAGCCGTGGTACCAGCAGCGGAAAAACTTTTCGCGGCCGGCCTCGACTTCGCACACTGCCGCGCCCCGGTGACGGCAGCGATTCATCAATACCCGCACCACACCGTCGTTGCCGCGGACCATGATCACCGGCTGCCTGCCAAGCTGACGAAGCCGATAGTCGCCTGCTACCGGGACTTCACTTGCATGTCCCACATAGACCCAGGAGCCATGGAAGATCCGCTGAATTTCCAGTTCAAAAATTTCGGATGACGTGTAGACCGCGGAATGCACGCGGCCCGTCTGGACGAGATCCTGCAGGGCTTCCTTGCTGACCGGTTGCGTATGGCGCAAGAAGTTGACCGGACTTTCCGCGCTGCTGTTCTTCAGATCCGAATGCGCACATCCGTGTTGCATGGAGCCTCCTGTTTGCTCGATATGATTTGACGCGACTCGATGGCCGCCTGTGCCACGAAATATAAGTCTGGGGTATCGATCGAGCAATCTTGATTATCCGATCAATGTCAAATCTCGCGACGTTGGCGTATCAGCGAAATCCCTTATTCAGAGCTTCACCGAAAAAGGCAATACTCGCTACAACAAACAAACATACACGTTGGTTTGTTTGTTGATGAGTACCGGAACCCAAACAGGTGGACGGCCCGGAGAAGCAACCATTGACACTAATTTCGTTGCTGTGCAGCCTTCCGCATGGACGGCGCGGATCGCTTACAAAACACGCATTCCTTTCATAACAAACAAATCACGGAGACTTGGAAATGAGGCGACTATATGCCTTGGCGTTGACGGCGGTCCTGGCTTGCTCGCAGCCCGCGCTCGCACAAAGCAGCGTCACCCTCTACGGGGTGATCGACACAGGCGTAGAGGTCTTTACGCATGCCTCGCCCGCGGGTGGTGTCATCGCACGCGTGCCGACAATCAGCGGGGGAGAACTGCCTTCCCGTTGGGGCTTGCGCGGCGTGGAGGATCTCGGCGGCGACCTGAAAGCGGTGTTTCAACTGGAAAACGGATTTACGCCATCGTCCGGCACCTCGCTGCTGGGTGGGCGTGAATTCGGTCGACAGGCATTTGTCGGGTTGAGCAACCGGTGGGGTCAGCTGACCATCGGTCGTCAAAACAACATGACGCTGTGGGGGATGGCGAACGCCGACGTGATCGGGCCGGCCGCATTCAGTATTGGGGATTTCGATGGCTATCTTGCCAACGCCCGCGCTGACAATATGATCGAATATCGCGGCACGTTCTCGAACCTGACTCTGGGCTTAAGTTATTCGTTCGGTCGTGACACGACCACGGTGGGCAATTGCGGAGGCCAGTTGCCGGGAGATCAGATGTCGTGCCGGGCCATCACGGCGATGGTCAAATACGATACGGCGAGGTGGGGGACGGCGGCGATCTACGATGAACAACGAGGCGGAGCGGGCGCAACGGCCATGGCGGTGGTGCCGGGCTTGCCCGGCGTGGCGTTTACGCGCTCGAGCGACACGGATCGCCGTTACCAGTTGAATGGCTACTTCATGATCGACAGCGTCAAGATCGGCGGGGGATGGCTGCATCGTAGGCTTGAAGGCGACACGCGCGCCGTGACCACGGACATGGAGTATCTCGGGGTATCCGTGCCAGTGGTCGCGTGGGTTTTCGATGCGCAGATCTCGCATCTTCAGGACAACATGCTCAGCGCGAACGGAACGTTGGTGGCCGCGCGGGCAGCCTACAACCTGTCGAAGGCGACTGCGGTATATACAGAACTCGGCTACATGTTTAACGGCGCCAAGGCAGTCTACTCGGTATCGGGAACCAGCCTGGTTCCATCGATTCCGGCTCAGGGTATCGATCAGGCCGGCATCATGGTCGGCATTCGTCACCTGTTTTGAATCCGCGTATCAAGTCTTTGAGAGGGTCAAGTGATGCATAGGGAACAAAGGATCGGGTGGTGGTCGACTGCGGGCGGCATGCTTGGCACGGCGACGAGCGCTGGCGTTATTGCTATCTTCGTCTTTGGTGTTTTCGCCAAGGCAATTGGCGTGGAATATGGGTGGCCGCGTGCGGCGATCTCCTTGGGTCTGACGGTGTTTGCGATCACCAATGGACTGGGTGCCGTGTTTCTTGGTTGGGCGCTTGACCGATGGGGCATCAAGCGGGTCACCATCAGCATGATCCTCGTGTTCGGCGCGGCGCTGTCAAGCGTCGCATTCCTGCCCGCGCATCTGTGGCTGTATCTGTGCGTGTTCGGGCTGGCTGGTTTTGCCGCCGCCGCAGCGACTCCGATTCCGTACTCGCTGGCTGTGTCGGCCTGGTTCAATCGCCGGCGTGGTTTGGCGCTCGGCATCGTCAATGCGGGCAATGGCGTCGGCGGCACGCTGATGCCGTTTTATGCCAGTTATCTGTTATCCCACTATGGATGGCGCGGAGGATATCTGGGTGTGGCCGCGGTGATCACCGTCGTGCCATTGTTCGCGCTGACCGTCCTGGTCAGATTGCCAAAGTCCTTCGAAGAAAACCGCCGGCGTGAGCGCTTCGAGGCGAGCACCAATGGTGCGAGCCTCACGCAGATCATGGGTAGCAGCCGGCATTTCTGGCTGCTCGCCGCGGCAATTTTCTGCATCTCGGTCGCGACAATGGGCACGCTGTCGCAACTGATCCCCATCGTGACGGATCGTGGCGTCTCGCTGGTCCTCGCCGCAAGCGTCATGTCCGTCGCGAGTATCAGCGGGATGTGTTCACGGCTGGTTATCGGCTTGTTCCTCGACCGGTTCTTTGCGCCGTATGTGACAGCCATCGTATTCGCGCTCGTTGCGCTGGGCATCGGGCTGGTGTCGGCGAGCCATTCACCGTATGTGCTGATGTGTGGCGCGGCCTTACTAGGTCTGGGGTTAGGCGCGGAAGGGGATGTGCTCACGTATCTGACGAGCCGGTACTTCTCGATCTATTCGTTCGGCAAGGTGACGGGCTCGGTCTGGCTCGCGTTTGCCTGGGGCGGCGCGGCAGGAATCTATCTGCTCAACCTCTCGTTCGCCAGAACCGGCTCATACGAACTCGCGGCATACGGCTTTATCGCTGTCGTGCTGGTGGGCATGCTCGCCGTGCTGGCGCTAGGTCGCTATGTATTTCCACCACGCCTCGGAGCAGTAATGGATGAAGGCGAGACGATGCCGGTTTCACAAAGCGTGCAGCAGGCCCGGTAGCAGATCCAGTCGCAGCTAGTCGATCGCCGGTAAGCGGATGGTTCGCGCACCGGCCTCACGGCGGACAAGTGAAAGCGACTCACTGTTCGCCGATCAGTTGACACGGCCGAGGATCTCACCTTAGACTTAAACAAACAATCTTGCCTGTTTGTTTAATGCTTGTTTAGTCTGAAACTGGCACTTCTGAAAACTGGGCGGGCAACGGTCATCGGGCCAGTCCGCCTTCAAAGGAATAATCAATGGCGCTGTTTCGTTATCTAAAGCCCGGGTATGTAGCGCTGAATGTTACAGACCCGGAGCGCTCAATCCGTTTCTACCGCGATCTTGTCGGACTGCAACTCGAATCCTGCGAGAATGCAGACATCGCCTTCCTCCGCTGTAGCGATGACCACCACAACCTCGTCCTGTACCGCAGCACGGAGCCGGGCGTGCGCCGTATGGCGTTCCAGCTTGAATCGGATAACGATTTGCAACGGGCGCGCGAGCATGTGGCCTCGCAGGGGTGGCCTTTACAAACGTTGAGCGACTCAGAGTGCGCGCATTTGCGGCAAGGCGATACGTTTCGCTTTCGCATTCCAGGCTTCGATCTGCAATTCGAGTTCTACGCCCGCATTGCCAGGGCGACGTCGCTCTTCCAGCCGACTGTGGCGAAGATAGTTCGTCTCGGCCACGTGGTGGTTGGCGCGAGGAATGCCGACGATGTCAGGGCGTTGCTCGTCGAAAAGCTGAATTTCCGCGTCTCCGACAAGTTCGGCGATCAGGTGATGTTTCTGCGCTGCTTCCCGAATGTGTTTCACCATTCCTTCGGCATCGCCAAAAGCGAGGATGTCGACCGTTTGCATCATCTGAATTTCATGGTGACCGACGTCGACGATATCGGCCGAGCGATGAACCGAATGCGGGAGCATGGCGTGCAGATTGTCTATGGGCCAGGGCGCCACGATATTTCGGACTCGATTTTCATCTATTTCCTCGACCCCGACGGAATGACGGCCGAATACAGCTTCGGCATGGAGGAGTTCCGGGAATTGACGGCGAGAGATCCGCGCGAACTGCCGATGCTGCCAGAAATTCTCGACTGCTGGGGCGGCAAACCGGCTCCCGATTTCGGCAAGCGCGGGCTGGTCGATCAGTCGGCATAAAAGGAGAAGGGCGCATGTCCAAGCTGGCCGAATGCGATGATGGGCGCACAGCGCTGTTATCCATCACGCTGAAAGAGCATTGTCGATGCAAGCCTGCATACGGGCATGCAGGGCCGCTCGCGTATCGCTGCAAGGTGGGTTGCGACCGGGCCGAGGCGTCATGCGAGTCGACGCCGGCCGCTCTTTCCCTTGTGCTAATCTACGAGACCTCAAACTTCCGGAAATCCGTTTCTCATGGCAGATTCACGCGCCGTCGCACCGGTTCGGGCCAACAGAGTCCGGCGCACCCAGGCAGAGCGAACAGAAGAAACGCGCGGCAAGATCCTCGACGCAGCGGTCCAGGTGTTGTCGAGGAAAGGGTACGCAGGCTTTCGGACACAGGACGTTGCCGAGTTGGCGGAGGTATCGCGCGGCGCCTTGACTCACCATTTCGCGTCCAAGGAAGAGCTGCTGGTCGAAACACTTCAGCATGCTTTCGAGGGGATCGCGCAACGCGGCGCAGCGCGGGCGCACCCGCACGCTTCGATCGATGCGACGATCGCGGCGCTCATCAGGGACAGCCAGGATTTCTTTTTCAGCGATCTGTTTCTGATGGGGCTGGAGTTCAGCGCATTGAGCCGGCGCGATCCGGACAATGCCATCCCGGTCCCCGCCATCTCGCGCGTCAGCCGGCTGCCAGTCGAAGCCGCGTGGGTCGAGGCGTTGATCGCGTCAGGCGTGCCGGCATCTATGGCCGAAGACCTGCTATGGCTGACCAACAGCATCGTTCGTGGGCTCGCCGTGCGTCGGCTCTGGCAGGACGACCGCAGCCGCTTCAATCGAACCCTGCGCGTATGGCGCTCGATGGTGAAGGTGTATGTCGCCGAGTCGCTGGCGGGCCATCCAGCCAAGGCGTAACCTTTCTCCGCAAGCCGTCCTCACGTAGTCGCGCTAAATGGATGTGGCGAGCGGCATCGGTGGCGCTCGCCCGTGCTGCCGGTCGGCCACGATTCGCACTCCTGATTTACTCTGCAATTTATTCTCCGCTTTATTCCCCGCTTTGTTCTCCATTTCGCATTCATGAAGCGCGGTGGTCCCTCGGGATACGCTGCGCGTTATTTCGTCCTTTCGTCAGGCAACACTATTCAAGGAAGCCAAAATGAGCCTCTGGCTGGATTTTTTGGGCACTGAAGTCCGTTATATCGATACCCCTTCGTTTGGCCGTGTTCGCATTGCCCAGGCAGGCAACGACAATGCCGACGCGATTATTTTTCAGCATGGATTGAACGGACACCTGGAGGCGTATGCAAAAAATTTTTCCGCGCTTTCACGTAACTTCAATGTGATCGCATTTGATTACGCAGGTCATGGCCTGTCGGATAAGAACGCGCCGGACTATAACCCTGCCGTGTTCGCGGAGCAGCTCGGCGAAGTGATGGACGCGCTTGGCATCGAGCAGGCCCACCTGTCCGGCGAATCGCTAGGCGGCTGGGTCTCGGGGTTGTTCGCCGGCAGGTATCCGGAGCGCGTGAAGCGCTTGATGCTCAATACTGCGGGGGGGATCCCGGTCATCTCAGAGAAAGGCAAGCAGGATATGGCCAATTTCATAGCGCTTAACAAGGCAAACGTCGACACCACGCCGACACACGAGACGGTGGCCAACCGGATGCGCTGGCTGATGCATCCGTCGAATCATCATCTGCTGAACGAGGAGCTGATCGCACTGAGGCTTGCGATCTATCTTCGGCCCGATACGCTCGCGGTCGCACCTCGTGTCAACGCTGTGATTCAACGTCACGACGACTTCCTGATCCCGCTCGAATCCATCAAGGCGGAAACGCTCTTCCTCTGGTCGGTCGATAACCCTATCCACGATCTGCAGGCAGCGACGAATGCGATGAAACATGTCCCTCAAAGCCAGCTCTATGTGATGAACGCGGATTGTGCCCATTGGCCTCAATACGAGGCACCGGACGAATTCAACAAGGTCGCGCTCAATTTTTTCGGCGAGGGCAAAGTCAGCGGCTCGCGCTTGGGTTGAATGAGTTTCCCCTGTTTATCGGTAGTCAGGCGAGAGAGGTTCCACGCGATGATGATGTCATGCGGTTGCGGTTCAATCGACGCGCATACGCACTTTGTTCCGGAGCATTTTCCCGGGTACCGGGGAAAGCGCGCGGATGCGCCCTGGCCGTCGACCATTCCCGCGCAAGCATGTCACCGTCACGTGATGGTTTCGGGAAGCATCTATCGAACCATTTCGGATCACTGCTGGAGTCCGACGCGGCGGATGGCGGATATGGACAACCAGGGAACAGCGCGGCAGGTGCTTTCACCGATGCCCGAGCTGCTGGCCTACTGGCTCGACGCCGACGATGGGGCCGCGCTCTCGCGCTTTCTTAACGAGACGGTCGCCGGCCTCGTTGCACAAGCGCCGCAGCGATTCTCGGGCCTTGGTTCGGTGCCGTTACAGGACGTCGATCGTGCGATTTTTGAGCTCGATTACATGCGTAACGAGTTGGGGCTCAGCGGTGTGGAATTGGGCAGTAATGTCGACGGCAAACCGCTTGGTCATCCCGACTTCGTGCCCTTTTTTCAGGCTGCGGCGCATTGGGGCGCGGCCGTATTTGTTCATCCACTGCGCCCCGCGGGGCTTGAACGAGTGGTCGGTCCCGCATTGCTTGAGCAGGTCGTAGCGTTTCCGGGCGAGTTGGGGCTGTGTGCAGCGTCGTTGATTACAGGCGATGTACTCGAAAAGGCCCCGGGAGTGCGCATCGCGTTCAGCCATGGAGGCGGAACGCTCGCCTCCATTCTGCCGCGCCTTCAACACGGCTGGCGCACATTCCATGCACTTCGAAACAGTTGCGTCGAGCCAGCCATCGCGGCCCGAAAGATGTTCTACGACATGCTGGTCTATGACGACGCGACCATCACCCGGCTACTCGATATGTTTGGCGACACTCAGCTGATGATCGGTTCCGACTATCCGTTTTCGATCATGGATTTCGACGCGGGTGCACGGCCGTCAAGGTTACGGGTGACCGAGGCGGTAAGGCGTCAGCTGGTGGAAGGCAATGCGCGGCGATGGCTTGGCGAAGCTGCACAACACGGGTTAGAGGCGGGGGCGTTGAATGAATCATGAGAATTTTTCTGTGAAGATCGCCGACTCGGCGGTTGAGTTCCGCTGTTGCGATGGCGACAGCGTGCTTCAAGCCGGGTTGCGGGCAGGCGTTGGTCTACCCTACGAATGCAACGCGGGCGGTTGCGGTTCGTGCAAGTTCGAACTGCTCGAAGGCGAGGTGGCGGACACCTGGCCCGACGCCCCCGGCATTCGCGAAAAGGAGCGTGCGCGGGGGAAACGTCTTGCATGTCAGTCCGTTCCCGTTTCTGACTGTATCGTCAGAATGAGGCCGGGCGACGAATTCAAGCCTAAGGTTCTTCCTGCGCGGTTTGCAGTGCGCTTTCTCGGCGTTGAGCCGGTTACCCGCGATATCGCCCGGTTCCGGTTTTCCGACTCAGGCCGCGCGCTATTCTTGCCCGGTCAATATGCGCTTCTCCGGCTTCCTGGAACGGGTACGGCACGGGCCTACTCGATGTCGAATCTCGCCAATGATGCGGGGGAATGGGAATTCATGATAAGACGCACGGGCGGTGTGGCGACGACCAAACTGTTCGATGTCCTGAAGGTTGGTGACGAAGTTCATCTCGATGGTCCATACGGTCTTGCCTATCTGCGCGAGAACGAGCATCGCGATCTGGTTTGCATTGCAGGAGGCTCCGGGTTGGCTCCGATCGTGTCCATTATTCGTGGCGCGCTGGCGAGCAAGGCATGCGACGAACGGGCTATCCAATTGTTCTATGGCGGTCGAGGCCCCGCGGACATGCCGTCTTTCGCGGACTGGCTCCCGGCGGAGGAGGGCAGGGTCCGTGTTCATCGTGCGATATCGGATCCGGTGCTGGTAGAGGCCGGCTGGACAGGCGAGGTGTGCTTCGTTCACGAATTACTACCCGCCAAGCTCGAGCGGCCGTTGCACGAATATGCGTTCTATCTGGCTGGCCCACCCCCCATGATCGAAAAGGTCGTGCGACTGCTTGTCGCCGAACATCGTGTGCCTCAATCCCTGATTCACTATGACCGCTTCTTTTAGGCTTGGATAACGATGACCAGCAACTCATTGACAGATAGTGGAGCGCGGCCGCTGATCCGGTTGTGCGAGAGCACCGTCGTCGCGGACGGCGAAGCGCTTCGTGTCGACATCGACGGCATGGCTCCCGTAGCCGTGTACAACGTGGGCGGTGAATTCTTCGTCACTGACGATACCTGTTCGCACGGAAGCGCTTCGCTTTCCGACGGCTTTCTGGAAGGAACGGAGATCGAGTGTCCCTGGCACTCGGGGAGATTCTGCATTCGCACTGGCCACGCACTGGCCTTCCCCGCGGTGCAGTCCATTCGGGTCTATCCCGTCACCATCGAGGGCACCTGGGTCTTGATTCCGAAGCCGAATGAGTTGGCCTCGGGCCATGATTGCGCGGGCCACAATCACTCACCGGCAAGCGAGGTGACACGATGACCGCTCAATCTGCTCACCTCGATGCCGTTAGCGAGGCAGCCACGGCACTGTACGAAGCACGCCGCGAACGCAGGCAGATAGCGCGAATTTCGGAAACGTTCGGAATTCATATCGAAACCGAAGCCTACGAGGTCGCGAGCATGAATATTCAGCGCCGCATGCAGGAGGGCGCGAAGATCGTCGGCCGGAAGATCGGCCTTACCTCGAAGGCCGTCCAGAAACAACTGGGCGTGGACCAGCCGGATTACGGCATCCTGCTGGACACGATGGAGCTGCTCAGCGGCGCGACGATCGATATGGCATCGCTCGTCCAACCGAAGGCCGAAGCCGAGATAGCGCTCGTCGCAGATCGGGACATCGATCGGGAAGGGTTGTCATGGGGACAGTTCCTGACCTCGATCGCTTATGCACTGCCAGCAATTGAGATTGTCGACAGCGTCATCGAAAACTGGAGTATCACGCTCGCCGACACCATCGCCGATAACGCCTCGTGTGGTTCCTATGTGCTGGGGTTGGAACCACGCAAGATCACCGATGTATCGCTGATTCATAGCGGTATGGCTCTTCTCAGGAACGGCGCGGTAGCCGCCACTGGCAGCGGCGCGGCCTGTCTCGACAGTCCGTTGCTGTCGGCCTATTGGCTGGCCTGCAAGATGATCGCGGGCGGCAATCCCATACGCGCGGGCGAGGTGGTATTGACTGGCGCACTAGGCCCGATGATCCCGCTCGGCGGCGGCGACCGGATCGAAGTTGAGATCGGCGGTGTCGGCAGCGTCCGGTGTCAGGCGGATGGCGGACAGAATGGCTCTCACAAAAGGAACGCAAAATGAACGACAGGGTGAAGGTAGCCATCATTGGTTCAGGCAATATCGGCACTGACCTGATGATCAAGGTAATGCGCAACAGCCAGCATCTCAAGATGGGCGCGATGGTCGGCATCGACCCGGCTTCCGACGGTCTCGCACGAGCGCAAAGGTTTGGCGTCGCGACGACGGCGGGTGGTATCGACGGCCTCATCGGACTCGACGTGTTCGCCGATATCGATATCGCGTTCGATGCGACTTCGGCCGGCGCGCATCGTCGCCACAACGAGGTGCTGCAGGCTCACGGCGTCCAGGTCATCGACCTTACGCCCGCGGCAATCGGCCCCTATGTGATTCCGGCGATCAATCTCGAAGCGGAAAACGCGGCGAACATGAATATGGTGACTTGCGGCGGCCAGGCGACGATTCCGATCGTCGCTGCGGTATCGCGTGTGGCGAAGGTGCATTACGCGGAGATCGTCGCTTCGATCGCGAGCAAGTCCGCAGGACCGGGCACGCGCGCGAACATCGACGAGTTCACCGAGACCACCCGTGCGGCGATCGAACAGCTCGGCGGGGCGACGCGCGGCAAGGCGATCATCGTTCTCAATCCGGCGGAGCCGCCGCTTGTCATGCGCGACACGGTGTTCGTACTGTCGGATCTCACCGATCAGGAGAAAATCGAAAAGAGCATCGCCCGGATGGTGAATACTGTGCAATCCTACGTACCCGGTTACCGGCTGAAGCAACGTGTGCAGTTCGATGTGGTGTCCCGGGATAGTCCGCTTAATGTGCCCGGGCTCGGCCCGCTGTCAGGACTGAAGACCTCAGTGTTCCTCGAGGTTGAAGGCGCCGCGCATTATCTACCGTCTTATGCGGGAAATCTTGACATCATGACTTCGGCTGCGCTCGCATGCGGCGACATGATGGCGCGTCGGCGTATCGCCGCCGGCATTGCACGCGGCGGAATGGAGGCAATGTAATGAACCAGAAAATCTATGTGTCGGACGTCACGCTGCGCGACGGCAGCCATGCAATTCGCCATCAATACAGCATCGAAAACGTCAGGACGATTTCCGCGGCGCTGGACGCCGCTGGCGTGGACAGCATCGAGGTCGCGCACGGCGATGGCCTCGACGGATCAAGCTTCAACTATGGCTTTGGCGCGCACACCGACCTCGAATGGATCAGCGCCGTCGCTGAAACGGTCAGGCACGCGAAGGTGGCCACGCTGCTACTGCCGGGAATAGGCACCACTCACGATCTGCGCAATGCGTACGATGCCGGAGCAAGGGCGGTGCGCGTCGCCACGCATTGCACCGAGGCAGACGTCTCGCGCCAGCACCTCGAATATGCACGCAAGTTGGGGATGGATCCGGTTGGCTTTCTGATGATGAGCCATATGACCACGCCACAAAAACTGGCGGAGCAGGCAAAGCTGATGGAAAGCTATGGCGCGAGTTGCGTGTACGTCGTGGACTCAGGCGGCGCGCTCGGTATGAATGAGGTACGAGAGCGTTTTCGGGCCTTCAAGGACGTGCTCGATCCGAAGACGCAGACGGGCATTCATGCGCATCATAATCTGAGCCTTGGAGTGGCCAACTCGATCGTCGCGATCGAGGAAGGGTGCGATCGCGTCGATGCAAGCCTGGCGGGCATGGGCGCAGGGGCAGGAAATGCGCCGCTGGAGGTATTCATCGCGGCGGCGGAGCGGCTCGGCTGGAATCACAGCTGCGATCTGTATCGTCTGATGGATGCGGCCGACGATCTGGTACGTCCGCTGCAAGACCGGCCTGTTCGCGTCGACCGCGAAACGCTCGCGCTCGGTTATGCAGGCGTGTATTCGAGCTTTCTGCGCCATGCGGAAATCGCGGCGAGCAAATATGGCCTGAAGACGGTTGATATTCTCGTCGAACTGGGTCGCCGCAAGATGGTGGGCGGTCAGGAAGACATGATCGTCGACGTTGCGCTCGATCTTTCTCGGCGCGTGGGGTAACCCGCACCATGCGCGAGCGGAGGCAATGTTTGATC
>NZ_JAAVUQ010000074.1 GCF_018449515.1 Caballeronia sp. dw_19
ACCTTTTTTGCGTTACGAGGGAAGCTCACGCTTGATGTCCGGTCGCCGGAAACAATAAAAGCGTTGGTCGGAGGCGTGGTTTCACTCATGGCCTATGGAGCGGTGATATCGGCGTTCGCGCTTGGTCCGGCCGGCCCCATCACGGCACTTCGTGAAACCAGTATTATCTTCGCAGCCTTGATCGGCCGGGTTTTCCTCAGCGAGGCCCTTACGTTTCGCCGTCTTCTCGCATGTGCCGTGGTGGCATCGGGTGCCCTTTGCGTGAGTTACCATGCCTAATCACCCATCGCCATCGCATTGAACGATGATGGTGACAATTGGTACGGATCTCCGGCGATTAGTCAGTGCAGAACGGTGACGTGCAATTCAGATTTGCACCTAAAGCCGGCGAAGGCTCAGACAAACGGCTGCTTATTGGCGCGAACGGCGAATGTCGGTTCCTGGCCGAATTGTGTCTCAGGTAATGACGCGTAAACCTATCCAAGTAACGATCAGGACTTGGATTCGCCGTCACACCACGGGCTCACAACTCGCCTGGCAAACGGTGACTTCTTCATCGGCGATTTTCCGGCACACTACGGGCATCCTCGCTCAGCCGTACATCCCATGCCCCATTCGTTTAAGCCTACCGTCGAACAGCATGCAGTCGTAGATGCAGTTCTCGGTGGCGGTGACCTGAAAATCAAGGCGTACGCCGGCGCGGGAAAGACTTCGACGCTACGGCTGATCGCGGATCATCTCGCGGGTAAGCGCGGCAGCTATCTTGCCTTCAACAAGGAAATCGCCCAGCACGCTCGCCGCGGCTTTCCGCCGAATGTCAGCGCGCGCACAGTGCATTCGCTCGCGTATGCATCCGTAGCTCCGGCCCTGACCGCGCGCGTGAACCTCCCGACCGAGCCTCCGCACGAATTGGCTGCTCGCTATGGGATCGGACCGATACAGGTGCCCACCATCACCGGCAAAACCGTCGAAATCACGCCGTTCGAGATCGGTCGGATGGTGGCCGACGGCCTGGGCAGATTTTGCCGCTCGGCGGAGTTGCGGCCGGAGGCTTTCCACGTCCCTGTCGACGAAAAGGTTCATGAAGAGGCGGCCGACTGGCTGCGCGAATCGTTGCTTCCTTGCGTGGTGCGCCTGTGGCATGAAAGCACAGACCTACGTGGACGCCACGCCATTGCGCCGGACGTCTATTTAAAAGTCTGGGCACAGACCGAACCGCGTATCGATGCAGATTTCATCCTATTCGACGAGTCCCAGGACAGCGATGGCGTCATGCTCTCGGTGCTTGGCCTTCAGCGCCACGCACAGATCATCTACGTCGGTGATCCCTACCAGCAAATCTACGAATGGCGCGGCGCCGTCAATGCAATGGCTCAGATCGATGCGCCCGAGCGTGCGCTGACCGAATCCTTTCGCTTCGGACCTACATTCGCCGCACTCGCGAGCCGTATTCTGTCTCTGCTGGGCGAGCGCACGCCCATTCGCGGCCAGGATGCCATCGGGTCGATCATGGTGGAGGATCCGAGTATCTCACCGCCGGTCGACGCCATTTTGTGCCGCAAGAATGTGACGGCGATTTGGCAATTAGCCGTGGGCGTCGAAGCGGGGCACAAGCCGGCTATCCGCATGAGCCCGACCGAGATCGTAGCGTTCGCTGACGGCGCTGACCTGTTGCTGGCCGGCAAGCGAGCTTTCCGGCCAGCAGCATTCTCGTTGTTCGAAACGTGGAAGGATGCTCAATCGTTTGCCCAGAGTGCGGTCGGGCGCGACTTATTACCCATCGTGCGAATCGTCGACGAGTGTGGCACCGGCTATCTGCGGGAGCTGGCGCGACGCGTTACGCACGAGGCAGACGCCGACTACGTGATCTCGACCGTGCACCGTGCCAAAGGGCTGCAATGGAAACGGGTGAAAGTAGCCAACGATTTCCGTTTCAAAACTGTCGACGGACGCCTGACGTTAGACGAGGACGAGAAGCGCCTGCTGTACGTGGCCGTGACGCGCGCACAGCACGTGCTGGACATCTCCGAACTGCGCGAAGAGCTTTTGCGGTTGTTCAACTCGCATCGGTGAACACACCGGCATGCTCCGCGCCAGCGTGGCGATCAATGCCGTCGTTCTTTGCTGCTGTTGGTCAGCGCCACTGCACATACCCGTAGTAATACTGCGGTCGAAACGGCCTCTACTTCGACCGCCCCAGGAAGCGGAAAACAAAGTACGGTAGCGACAGAACGACCGTCGCAGATCGACCCTGAGCCGACTTCCAATTCGCGCGACGTGAACGGCTCCTTCGGAAGTGCACCCGCCGTCCGCTCGTCGGATGTTCCGAGCGAAGGCCCTGCCGCCATCAGTACAACAACAGCGAAACTCAACTTAGTGAACAAGGCTCGGGAGAACGGCCCGGTTTCATGCGCTTAGAGCCAATTCACCGATCCTTCCGAACATGCGCACCAGACCTAAATCACCATGGGATCGTTTCCCCTTTCCAGCGAGTGAACGTCCCTGTAGGGCCGTCGGGACCCAGCAGCGCCACGCGCACCGCCTCGCGAGCGTCTTCCTCGACGGTTTCGATGCCCGCATATCCGTTGAGGTTCGTCCTGGTGAAACCCGGGGAGACGGCATTGACCTTGATACCTTCTGATTCGAGTTCGATGGCCATGGCAACCGTCAAAGCGTTGAGAGCCGTCTTGGACGCCGGGTATACGGGGCCGAAGATCGCGCGGTAGGGGAAGGCCGAGTTCGAGTTCGTCGTCAACGACCCAACGCCACTCGACACGTTAACGATGCGCGAGCCCGGCGTCGTGCGCAAAAGTGACAGCATCGCCTGGTACACAGCCAGCACGCCAAACACGTTGGTGTCCCACACCGCGCGCATTTCATCGAGATCCACGTTGCCGGGGCGCGTCGTCTTCGCATATTCTTCAACGGACTGACCGGGCTGCTTCTTCGTATTCGAAATCGCCGCGTTCTGAATAAGCACGTCAAGGCGGCCGAACTCGTTTCGAATGCGCTCTGCCGCAGATGTGATCGAAGCCTGATCCGTCACGTCGAGCTGGAGCGCGACGGCACCCAGCCCGACTTCTGTGGCCGCAGCCTCGCCGCGTTCGAGGCTGCGAGACCCGACCAGCACAGTCAAGCCGCGTGCCGCGAGATCCTTCGCAACCTGAAGACCGATTCCCTGATTCGCCCCGCTTACGAGGGCAACGGGTTTGTCGTGCATGGCAATCTCCTGAATGTAATGCGCTCGCGCGTACGAGCCATCTTCAATCCGTGTCGCCCGGTCAGCGAACCTCGGCCGCCCATGCTTCGGCATCTGCGCCGGCCGGGATGCGCATGGGCGATGACGGGTCTGTCGCCGCGCGCCATACGGCCTCGGCGACGTCCTGCGCCCGGGTGATCGGCGAAACGGTACTCTGCAGTCCTGCGATAACTTTGCTGGCGAGATCAGCGTAGGCCTCATGGTCGAGACCATGCATCCGGGCGCGGGCGTTCTCGCCGAACCGGGTGTCGGGCGCGCGGCCCGGCAGCACCAGGCGCACCTGCACGCCAAACTGCTCCAGTTCCACTGCCATTGAAGCGGTAAATGCATTCACCGCCGCCTTGCTCGCGCTGTACG
Source organism: Caballeronia sp. dw_19 (assembly GCF_018449515.1). Lineage (GTDB taxonomy): Bacteria > Pseudomonadota > Gammaproteobacteria > Burkholderiales > Burkholderiaceae > Caballeronia. The sequence continues at coordinate 3,617 of NZ_JAAVUQ010000074.1, forward strand.
CGGCAATCAGAGGCAGCGCCTTCAGCGTGACGCTCGACGTGACATTCACGACGACGCCGGCATTGCGCCGCCGGAACTGAGGCAGCACGGCCTGCGTCACGGCGATCGTGCCAAAGGTGTTGGTCTCGAAGATGTCGCGTACCGTCTCAAGCGCGACCAGTTCCGCCGGCGAAGCCGCGCCGAAGCCCGCGTTGTTGACGAGCACGTCAATCGGGCCGGCAGCCTCGACCGCTTTGCTGATACTTTCCGGATCTGTGACGTCGAGAGCCAGCACGCGCAAGCGCTCTGAAGGCGGCAGCAGGTCGGCGCGCGGCGTGCGCATCGTCGCGACGACCTGCCAGTCGCGGGCCAGAAAGTAGTGGGCAATCTCGAGGCCAAATCCGGACGAGCAGCCGGTGATCAGTACGGTTTTCATGGAAACTCCCGTGTAAAGGTGATTTGCGTATGCCCTTACGATAGACGACCCTGACCGTACTCGCTACCATCTAGAATCCGAATTCCATTGGCAGGAGTCCAGCAATGGTTGATCCCTTGGCTGAAGTCGTGACGTTGCTGCAGCCGGGCGCGCGGTTTTCCAAGCTGGTTTTGGGTGCAGGCCCATGGCGCGTTCGCCGCTCGGATAACGGCCAGCCGCTCTACTACGTAATCCTTGAGGGCGCATGCCGCATGGTGATCGAGGGACACGAGCCCATCGAGCTTGTCTCGGGAGACTTCGTGCTGATTCCCGCGGCCTACGGCGTGTCGATGTCCAGCCTCGTGCCGCCACCACTAGGGATTGAAACGCTCGCGCCACTCGTGCTTGGCAACAATGAATTCGGCATCGGCGATCCGGATGGGCCGATCGATCTGCGCATGATGGTCGGCCACTGCAGCTTCGGTTCACCCGATGCATCGCTGCTGGTCTCTTTGCTACCGCAAATCGTGCATGTCCGCGGCGTCGATCGACTGGCCACCCTCGTGCAACTCGTACGGGATGAATCGCGCGCGCAGCGGCCAGCGCGTGAGGTCGTGCTGTCACGACTGCTGGAAGTGCTGCTTATCGAGGCGTTAAGGTCGACGGCGGAAACGACAGCATCACCGGGGCTGGTTCGTGGACTGTCCGATGGCCGCCTTGCGGCCGCGATTCGCGTGATGCACGAACACCCTACACGTGCTTGGACGGTTGCTGACCTCGCGAAAGAGGCCGCCCTCTCGCGCTCGACCTTCTTTGAGCGCTTCAACCGCGCGGTGGGCGTAGCGCCCATGGAATATTTGCTTACCTGGCGCATGGCGCTCGCGAAGAACCTGCTACGTCGCAATGAAGGCCGTGTCGCCGAAGTCGCACGGCGTGTTGGCTACAGCTCCGCCAGCACCTTCAGCGTCGCCTTCACGCGGCACGTCGGGCGGCCACCTTCTCAATACGCGCGCGAGGAACAGGTGACCACCGATGACACGTAATCCATCGGAAACCCGCTGTTTTCGGTGGCCCAAGGCCAGGGGGCTCGGTGGCTCGAAGCAGTTCACCAATGACAGCTGTTTAGACAAAGCAGCCATCTGAATGCCCGAGCGAGGGGTTAAACGAGTGACGCTTTCTGGCCGCACTCAGCCGTTGGTAGCCGGCACAACGCGGGCCGCACTCACACTCCAGCCAATTTCGACTTTTTCCCCGACGCGATTTCGATCCAAGTCGGGCCATGGTCGCTCGTGTTCGGCAGGTCCCTGACCCAACTGTCAACCTTGGCAGCGGTAAGGCGAGGGACAAGCGCAGGGCTTACCAAGAGATGATCGATACGCAGTCCAAAAACCTTGCCACGGTGCCGCCTGAGATAGTCCCAGTATGTGTAGATACGTTCGTCGCCGTGCGTGGCCCGCAGAGCGTCCGTCCACCCCTGATCGACAAGACGCCTGAAGCATTCTCGGCTCTCAGGTTGTAGCAGGGCATTGTCGCGCCAGGAGCGCGGGTTATAGATGTCGTTGTCCGTTGGCACGACGTTGTAGTCGCCTGCGAGAACGACAGGGTGCCCACTATCGATGAGGACCTGAGCGTATTCGATCAGCCGCTCGAACCAGGCAAGTTTGTAGTCAAACTTGGGGCCGGGCCGCGGGTTGCCGTTCGGGAGGTAGAGACATCCAACGAGGATGCCGGAGATTGCAGCCTCGATGTAGCGGCTTTGTTTGTCGGCCCGATCTCCTGGCAAGCCCCGCCGACTTTCCATCGGATCGGTGTCCTTGGCAAGGATAGCCACGCCATTCCACGCGCTTTGCCCGTGCCAGATCGCGCCGTATCCCGCGTCATTGATCGCTGCGATCGGAAACGATGAGTCGATGGCCTTCAGTTCCTGCAGGCAAACAATGTCGGGCGATGCCTCCTCCAGCCACGCGAGAAGCGCTGGCAGGCGTGAGCGAATGCCGTTTATGTTGAACGTCGCTATTTTGAGGTTCGGCACGCCGTCTGTCTCCATTGCTCGCGTCGATTGTCGATGCCGTTCGGTCCGAACCAATCGCGCCTCAGTGGGTAAGCGTTGGCCATGCGCCGACGCCTGCTTCGAGGTCTGGCTCGGTGACCAAGTCCAAGCCTTCTCCGAACCACGGAACCAGTTCGCGGCGCTCAGCTACGTAGCTGTCCCAGCCGCTCTGGTGACCGCTGAACAGGTCGTGCTGGACAAGGTTGGCCAGTAATGGCCGGTTCACATGCTCTTCGAGCAGCGCCTTCGGCCACAGGAAGAAAGCGCTCGCCGCTCGCTTGGCGAATTCGTAGGGCGTCATCTCGGCGTCAACCATACGCAAGATCGAGAAACTCATCAGGGACTCTTCCTGTCCGGCGGCTTCGCCGACGGTGTTAAACCGGTTGACGCACTTCATCACGCACGCAGTCGCTTCCAGCACGTCGCCCAAGTGCAGCAGCAGGGCGCGTCTTTCGGTACCATCATCCATCTCCTCTCCTTGGGGTCGTCTCAGAATTCGGAAAAAATCGTACGCTAAGGGTTGGCCAAGGGCCGTAGCGGTCTGAACTTGCCTGTGCCGATTTTAGCGTTGTTGCGCCACAGATAATCGCCGGTCAGGTTGATGTGTTCCCAGCCCAGCGGCGACAGGTATTGCAGTAGCGTGTCGTCCACCAAGTGTCCGTGGCCGCGCAAGGCGCCGGTAGCGCGCTCCAGATAGACCGTATTCCAGAGCACGATGGCTGCCGTCACCAGATTGAGGCCGCTGGCCCTGTAGCGCTGCTGCTCTGTGAACGGCGGTCGAAATCCGCCACTAAACGGCGGCGTGTGTTTTCCGGGAACGATTTTTGAGCAACGCTTGAGCAAAAAGTCCCTTCACGGGGTCAAGGGCAAGCGCAGCTTGGCGCAGCGAATCCTTGACCCCGCGAAGGGACAGAAAACTGGTATTGGGTGCGACCGAGGTCGCACCCATAAAAGCGCATTCTCGCCGCCGTTTAATGGCGGTTTTGCACCGCCGCTAACATGCTCAAAGCTGCGATCACGGATTTCACCCAAGCGGTAGAAGAACACCGCCCTGGCTAGCGCGTTGCGGGCCTAGCCTTTATTTAGGCCGGCGTGAACACGGCGGCGCAGTTCCACGCTTTGCAGCCAGTCCAGGATGAACAACGTTCGCTCGATGCGGCCCAGCTCACGCAGAGCGATAGCCAGACCGTTTTGACGTGGATAGCTGCCGAGCTTGCGCAGCATGAGCGAGGCAGTCGCCGTACCCTGCTTGATCGAGGTGGCGAGTCGCAAGATTTCCTCCCAATGGGCGCGAATGTGCTTGGTGTTCAGCGTGCCGCCGATCATCGGTTTTAGGGCGTCGTAGGTTTCGTCACCCTTCGGGAGGTACAGCTTGGTGTCGCCAAGGTCACGGATACGCGGCGCGAAGCGGAAGCCCAACAGGTGCATCAGGGCGAAAACATGGTCCGTGAAGCCCGCTGTGTCCGTGTAGTGCTCTTCGATCCGCAAGTCTGACTCGTGATACAGCAGACCGTCGAGCACGTAGGTCGAGTCCCGAAGGTTCTGTCGCAATAAGGATGGCGGGGCAAGAAAAAGCGATATAATATGCAGTGCTTATTTGGCTAACGAGTAAAACTGATCGGCAGCGGTTTGGCCAGTGCCTGTCATCTGGCCTTTCTTAATCATATGCATGAGTTCGATGCCGCCCAGCAGAATGCGTGCACACCAGAATGTCTTGAAGCCGAGCATGGGGGAGTGCGCCGTTTGATTGCTCGGTGATCCTGTTCGATGATGTTATTCAAATACTTGTTCTGGCGGATCTTGATCGGCATGTCGCGCTGGGCGTTCAGTGCTTCAAGCGCGGCCAGGTTTGAACCACTTTTATCGATCGTTATCGTCTCGGGCTCACCGTTCTGGTCAATCGATTTCTCAAAGTAACGCTGTGCTGCAGCCTTGCCACGGTGGGCTCGTAGCAGGAAATCAACCGTGTGACCGGCCTTGTCTACTGCTCGATACAGATATTTCCACGCTCCCTTGACCTTGATGTACGTCTCATCGACGCGCCAGCTCCTGCCCACCGGGCGCTTGCGGCGACCGAACGCTTTTCCAAGAACCGGCAGCAATTTGATTGCCCAACGATGCACCGTCGAATGGTCGACCTCGATGCCTCGCTCAGCCATCATCTCTTCCAGGTTTCGTACACTCAGTCCGTAGGCAACATACCAGCGCACACACATCAGCATCACATCAAACGGATAATGAAGGCGTTTAAACACGCGCGCTAAGGCTGGCGTCAGGCTCTGTTTCATCGGGCAAAGACCTAGTTTGGGTGCCGAACATAATACCGCGCCGCCTTATTGCGACAGAACCATCTGGAGCGGGTGATCACCTGCAGAAGGCCCATCAATGCCGGACATCGGCGCGCACCGTTGCTTAATTTAAGGTATCAGGTTGATGCGTGTTTGGAATCGAACGCACGCGTGCCCAGTTGATCTGCCGTGCCATAGGTGATTATCCGACCACCGGATGCAAGGCTCGGCGAGGACCCGGAAGATTCCAATTTGGCATCACCTCGATACTTTTCATCGCTTGTAGCGGACGCCTGTGGAAAGCCATAATTTTTGCCATGGTCCGCTCGTACCGCGGCATATCAAATGGCATTCACAGGAGTCGAAGCATGGTTCAACGGTATCAGCTGTTCATCAACAACGAGTGGGTCGACCCGGCATCGGGCACATGGTTCGACTCGCTTGACCCGTTCTCGGGCGAGCCTTGGGCCGAGATCCCGCGGGCAGGCGAAGCCGATGTGAGCCGCGCGGTCGAGGCCGCCTCGGCCGCACTCGAAGGACCCTGGGGCCGCATCTCCGCCACGGACCGCGGCTTGCTGCTGCACAAGCTCGGCGCGCTGATCGAGAAGCATGCTGACGTGCTGACCGAAGTTGAAAGCCGCGACAACGGCAAGCTGCGCAGTGAAGTCGGTGGCCAAGTCCGCTACATGGCGAAGTATTTCTATTATTACGGCGGCCTGGCTGACAAGATCCAGGGCGCCGTGATCCCGATGGACAAGCCCAAGGTATTCAACTACACCCGCTACGAGCCGCTAGGTGTCGTCGCGACCATTACGCCCTGGAACTCGTCGCTGCTGTTGACCGCATGGAAACTTGCGCCTGCGCTATGCGCCGGCAATACGGTGATCGCGAAGCCGTCCGAGTACACATCGGCATCGCTGTTCGAACTCGCGAAGCTGTTCGTCGAGGCCGGCTTTCCGCCAGGCGTCTTCAACGTGCTGACTGGTTTCGGCAAGGAAGTGGGCGAACCGCTTGTCGTCCATCCGAAGGTCGCGCGGATCGCATTCACGGGCGGCGACGCCGGCGGGAAGGCCGTCAACGTGCTTGGTGCACAGCACTTCAAGCGCGTGTCGCTGGAGCTGGGCGGCAAGTCGCCCAACATCATCTTCGACGATGCCGACCTGACCCGCGCGGCCAACGGCGTGATTACCGGCATCTTCTCGGCCGGCGGCCAGACCTGCATGGCGGGTTCGCGACTGTTGCTGCAGGAAAGCATTCACGACGAGTTTGTCGAACGCCTGATCGCGATCAGCAGCAAGGCAAAACTCGGCGACCCGTCGCTGCCTGACGTCCAGGTGGGACCGGTCGCGACCCGACCCCAATTCGACAAGGTCATGGAGTACATCGGCATCGCGAAGGCGGAGGGCGCCCGCTGCGTGTTCGGTGGCAACTCGCGCTCCGGGGAAGGATTTGGCGCGGGCCAGTTCGTGGAGCCGACCATTTTCGTCGATGTGACCAATGACATGCGCATTGCGCAGGAGGAGGTGTTCGGCCCCGTGCTCTCGGTGATCAAGTTCAAGGACGAAGAGGACGCGATCCGCATCGCCAATGACATCCGCTTCGGCTTGGCGTCGGGCGTGTGGACCCGCAGCTTGCATCGCGCCATGTTCATGTCGGAGCGCCTGAAGGCCGGCACCGTCTGGGTGAACAACTACCGCTCGACGAGTTTCACGACACCGTTTGGCGGCTACAAGCATAGTGGCATCGGCCGCGAAGGTGGCATCGAAGCGGTCAAGGAATATCTCGAGACCAAGAGCGTGTGGATTTCAACCGATCTCGACATGCCGGATCCGTTCATTCGCAAGTATTAAGGCTGCGCAGAACGCGGCGCGAGGTGATATGAAGTGAGGTGAAGTTACGTGAAACCTCGCGCCAACGAAGGATCCGAAGGAGACAGGAATGGAACTAACGAAAGGGCAACGAAACTTCGACGTGCTGGTGATCGGCAGCGGCATCGCCGGGTTGTCGGCGGCGGTCGCGGCGGCGACCTCAGGAGCGCAGGTCGCCATCATCGAACGCGCTAACGAAGAAGAATACGGCGGCAATACGCGCTGGACCGAAGCGTACTTTCGCATGAAGAGCGAAGCCGAAGTGAGCGACGACTTCGAGGAACGGCTTATCTCGAACGCTGGCGACAATCTCGATCCCAACATAGTGGAAGCCATGGGCGGCGAGTACGCGTCATGGCCGCCTTATGTCAAGGCGCACGGCATGCCGGACCCGGAACTGGTGTTCGCGCTGTCGAGCCACGCCGCGCCAACCGTCGCGTGGCTACGCACTTTCGGCATCCGTTTCGACACACTGCCGACGTACTTCGTCACCGCCGCGGCGCCGCGGCTGATGCCGGTCGGCGGCGGCCTTGCAATGATCGAAGCATTGCTCGTGCAGGCGAAGAAACTGAACGTCGACGTGTTCTACGAGACCACCGCGCGACAACTCGCGCGCGCGAACAGTGAAGGTGATCTGAGTCTCCAGACGACCGGACGAGATGGCGATGCGCTTGCCTTTACTGCATCTTCGGTGATCGTGGCGTCGGGCGGCTTCCAGGGCAATCCGGAAATGATGACGCGCTATCTGGGGCAGGCGGCGAAGTTCGTGCGGCCCGTTGCGCGCGGCGGCTATTACAACAAGGGCGAAGGTATCCAGATGGCGCTCGCGGCGGGCGCGGCTCCAGCCGGCGACTTCGGTTCTTATCATGCGGAACCGCTCGATCCGCGCTCGGGTGCGACCGAGGCGTTGGTGATGAATTTTTCTTACGGTGTGCTCGTCAATATGCTCGGCAAGCGGTTCGTCGATGAAGCGCCCGGCCCGGTCGATGTCCACTACGACCACATTTCGCGCGCGTTCGGCGAACAGCCGAAGGGCCGCGTGTATGTCGTGTTCGACAAGAGTATTGACGACGTGCCGAACTGGAAGCGCAGCATCCGCACGGATCAGCCGGCTATCCAGGCCGACACACTCGAGGCGTTGGCAGAAGCCTGCGAGTTGCCGGTAGACGCGTTCATGAAGACCATCGACGCCTATAACGCGGCTTGCCCCGAGGGCAGGTTCTCCCCGCTCGAAGTGGACGGACTCGCCACACAGGGTCTGGATATCCCGAAATCGAACTGGTCGCGTCCGATCAAGACCGGACCGTTCTTCGCCTATCCGATCATCCCGGGCATCTGCTTCACCTATGGCGGCGTGAAGACTAACAAAAGCGGACAGGTGATCGACGCCGACGGCCGGCCGATTCCGGGCCTTTACGCGGCGGGCGAGGCCGCCGGGCTCTACTACCAGGTCTACACCGGCGCGACATCCGTGATGCGCGGTGCGGTGTTCGGTAAGATCGCCGGCGAGCACGCCGCGGCCCGTGCCGCAGCCCGGCAGGCATAGAACAGCGAGCTAAGCGTCGAATGCAGCACCGGGAATAACGCCTTGCAAGGCGATGACAGCAACGGAGACAGAAATGAAAGTGGAAAGAACAATAGGGGCGTTAGCCGGAGCAGCACTTGCGCTGTTCAGCGCAGCTGCCATCGCGCAGCCGGGGATGTCGGGTGATGTAGTGAGGATTGGCGTGCTGACCGACATGAGCGGCACGTTCTCGGACTTTGCGGGCAAGGGCGCGGTCGAGGCCGTGAAGATGGCCGTGGAAGATTTTGGCGGCAAGGTGAACGGCAAGCCGATCGAGGTGATCTCGGCCGATCACCAGAACAAGGCCGACATTGCCGCGAGCACGGCGCGTGAATGGATCGACGAGAAACACGTGGACATGCTCGCGGACAACTCGGGCTCGGCCACGGCGCTTGCCACCATCAAGATCGCCAACGACAAGAAGCGTATCGCGATCGTCACCGGTGCAGGCACGACGCGGATCACCAACGAGGATTGCACGCCTTATAGCCTGCATTACAACCACGACACAGCATCGCTCGCGAACGTGTCGGGTAAATACATCGTCAAGCAGGGAGGCGACACCTGGTTCTTCCTGACCGCCGACTATTCGTTCGGTTACTCGCTGCAAAGCGATACCTCGGCGGTTATCACGGCCAACGGCGGCAAGGTCGTCGGCTCGGTCAAGCATCCGTTCAATGCGTCGGACTTCTCGTCTTTCATGGTGCAGGCACAGGCGAGCCATGCGAAGATCATCGGCTTGGCCAATGCGGGTTCCGACACGATCAACGCCATCAAGTCGGCGCGCGAGTTCGGCTTGCTGGGCGCAGGCAAGCAACAGCTTGCAGGGCTGCTGGTGCTCATCACCGACGTGCATGCGCTCGGCCTGCAGACCGCGCAGGGCCTCTACATCACGGAAGGCTGGTACTGGGACCTGAACGACGAAACCCGCAAGTGGTCGGCGCGTTATTACAAGCGCATGGGCAAGATGCCATCGGCGATCCAGGCGGCGGACTATTCGTCCACGCTTCACTATCTCGAGGCAATCAAGGCCACCGGCACCGACGACTCAGCGACGGTCATCAAGAAGATGGAAGACACGCCGGTCAACGACATGTACACGAAGAACGGCGTGATTCGCAAAGACGGCCTGCTGGTCCACGACATGTACCTGATGCAGGTGAAGACGCCGGCGGAGTCGAAGAAGCCCTGGGATTACTACAACGTGCGTGCGGTTGTTCCGGGCAACGAGGCTTATCCGTCGATTGCGAAAGGCAGCTGCACGTTTGCAAAGCAGTAGTCTGCCGCGCGCGCATCCAACCCTCACGAACTTCACGAACCCCTATCGAGCGAGCGTGGCAATGCAGGATTTCATCCTGAAGACCGAGCGTCTGACGAAGGTCTTCAAAGGCTTTACGGCAGTTGAAGCGGTCGATCTTCACATCGAACGAGGTCACATCCACGCGCTGATCGGGCCGAACGGCGCGGGGAAAACTACCTGCTTCAATCTGCTGACGAAGTTCCTTGCACCCACCTCGGGACGAATCCTGTTCAATGGTCAGGACATCACCGCCGAGCCGGCGGCGCGGATCGCTCGCCGTGGCATTGTCCGCTCGTTTCAGATCTCGGCGGTGTTCCCGCACCTGAGTGTGCTTGCGAACGTGCGGATCGGTCTGCAACGCTCGCTTGGAACCTCGTATCACTTCTGGAAGAGCGGCCGCACCCTTGCCCGGCTCAACGATCGTGCGATCGCGCTGCTCGACGAAGTGGACCTCGGAAGTTTCGTGGACACGGTTGCCGTGGACCTGCCTTATGGCCGTAGGCGTGCGCTCGAGATTGCCACTACGCTCGCGATGGAACCCGAGTTGATGCTGCTCGATGAGCCGACTCAAGGCATGGGCCACGAAGACGTCGACCGAGTGACGTCATTGATCAAGAAAGTATCGGCGGGCCGAACGATCCTGATGGTCGAGCACAACATGAAGGTAATCGCGAGTATTTGCGATCGCATCAGCGTGTTGCAGCGGGGCACAGTGCTCGCCGAAGGCAGTTACGACGAAGTGTCTTGCAACCCTCGGGTCATACAGGCGTACATGGGAACGACAGTTGAGGCGCTTGAGGGAACGCAGTGATGAGCAGCGTGCAAGAGAGACCGGTCGCAGCCCGGATACACGAGGACGTACGAGCGGCCGATGAGGCTTTGTCGATCACCAGCCTGCACGCAGGGCATGGCGAGTCGCATATCCTTCACGACGTCAATCTCACGGTGAAGCGCGGTGAAGTCGTGACCTTGCTGGGGCGCAACGGCGCCGGCCGCACCACCACCCTGCGGGCAATCATGGGTCTGGTCGGCACGCGCCGCGGCTCGATTCGCATCGACGGCGAGGAGACAGTCAGCCTGCCGACCTACAGAATCGCGCGGCGCGGCGTGGGATATTGCCCCGAGGAGCGGGGCATCTTTTCGTCGTTGACGACTGAGGAAAATCTTCTGCTTCCGCCGGTTGTATCGACGAAGCACGGGAGCATGTCGCTCGACGAGATCTACGCGATGTTCCCCAACCTCGCGGAGCGCCGGCACAGCCAGGGCACACGGCTCTCGGGCGGCGAGCAGCAGATGCTCGCGGTGGCGAGGATCCTGCGCACCGGCGCCCGGTTATTGCTGCTCGACGAGATATCGGAAGGCCTTGCTCCCGTGATTGTCCAGGCGCTCGCTCGGATGATCACCGTGCTGAAAGCGCGCGGCTACACCATCGTGATGGTCGAGCAGAATTTCCGTTTTGCGGCGCCGCTCGCCGACCGCTTCTACGTGATGGAGCACGGCCAGATTGTAGAGTCGTTCGCCGCCGCCGAGCTCGAGTCGAAAGCGGAAACCCTCAACGAACTGCTCAGCATCTGATCATGGAAATTTTCGGCTTACCCATTCAGGCGCTGATGAGCCAACTACTGCTCGGCCTCGTGAACGGCTCGTTCTACGCCATGTTGTCGCTCGGTCTTGCGGTGATCTTCGGCCTGCTCAACGTGATCAATTTTGCGCATGGCACGCTCTACATGCTTGGCGCTTTCCTCGCGTGGATGGGGCTCAATTACCTGGGCATCGGTTACTGGTGGATGCTCGTGCTGGCGCCAGTCATCGTGGGCTTGTTTGGTGTCTTGATCGAGAAGACCATGTTGCGATGGCTCTACAAACTCGATCACTTGTACGGGCTCCTGCTGACCTTCGGGCTCACGCTGATGATCGAAGGTTTGTTCCGCTCGGTCTTCGGCGTGTCGGGCCAACCTTACCCGGTGCCCGACGCGCTCGATGGCGTTACCAACCTGGGCTTCATGATGCTGCCCAACTATCGCGCGTGGGTGGTGGCGGCATCGCTCGTGATCTGCTTCTCGACCTGGTTCGTGATCGAGAAGACGCGTCTTGGCTCGAGCCTGCGCGCCGGCACGGAGAACCCGAAGATGGTGGAAGCGTTCGGTATCAACGTGCCGCTGATGGTGACGGCGACCTACGGTTTCGGCGTGGCGCTGGCCGCCATTGCCGGCGTGCTGGCGGCGCCGGTGATCCAGGTGTCGCCGTTGATGGGATCGAACGTCATCATCGTCGTGTTCGCGGTCGTGGTGATAGGCGGCATGGGGTCCATCCTTGGCTCGATCCTGACCGGTCTCGGGCTGGGTGTGATCGAGGGGTTGACGCGGGTGTTCTATCCGGAACTGTCGGCGACCGTGGTGTTCATCGTGATGGCTATCGTGTTGATCGTGCGTCCTGCCGGTCTGTTCGGTAAAGAGAAGTGAGGCGGGTGACATGAAGAAGCGTTGGGGTTATTGCCTGCTGCTCGCGGCGGCGTGCGTTGCGCCGACCGTGCTGTATCCGGTCCTGCTGATGAAGATTTTGTGCTTCGCGCTGTTCGCCTGCTCGTTCAACCTGTTGGTGGGTTATGCCGGGCTGCTGTCGTTCGGTCACGCGGCGTTCTTCGGGGCAGCGGGCTATGTCGCAGGCTACGCGCTCAAGTCCTGGGGCGTATCAACAGAATCCGGGCTTGCGCTGGGCACGTTGGCCGGTGCGTTGATCGGGTTGGTGATGGGCGCACTCGCCATCCGGCGGCAGGGCATCTACTTCACGATGATCACGCTCGCGCTTGCGCAGATGCTGTATTTCGTATTCCTGCAGGCGCCGTTTGCAGGAGGCGAGGACGGCTTGCAAGGTATTCCTCGCGGCAGGCTCTTTGGCTTTGTCGACCTGTCGAATGATCTCCTTCTTTACTTCGTCCTACTGGCGATCAGCGTGGGCGCCTTTGCGCTGATCGCGCGCACGATCCATTCGCCCTTTGGTGAAGTGCTGCGCGCGATCAGGGAAAATGAGCCACGCGCAATCTCGCTCGGCTACCAGGTCGACCGCTACAAGATGCTTGCGTTTGTATTATCCGCAGCGTTGTCGGGGCTCGCCGGCGCGATGAAAGCCGTGGTGCTCGGTTTTGAGACGCTGACCGACGCGCACTGGAGCCTGTCCGGCCTGGTCGTGCTGATGACGCTCGTGGGCGGCCTGGGCACGCTGTTCGGTCCCATTGTGGGTGCGTTGATCATTGTCCTGCTGGAGGACAAGCTCGGCGATATCGGTAACTGGCTTGCCTCGGTGACTGGTGTAAACTGGTTCGGTACGTTGGGCGACTCGGTCACCATCGTCACGGGGTTTATCTTCATTGTCTGCGTGCTTGCCCTTCGCAAGGGTATCGTGGGCGAGATACTGGCGCTGTTCAAGCGTATTGAAACAGCGCGGCAGCGAGAAAAATTTTCCCGTCGGCGCAGCGATCATGCCCATCAATAAAGGTCGCTGGTGTTAAGCTTGGCGAGCTGCGAGGTGAAAGGCATTCCAATGCGCACCGCGCCGCGTATCGCGTTACGTACAGCAGCGGCCTTGTCTACGAGACTATCGGACAGGGAAGTGATGCGCAGAAAAATACCGAGTACCAGCATGCTGATCGCGTTCGAGTCCGCGGCGCGCCACCTGAGCTTTACCCATGCAGCAGAGGAGTTGTCAGTTACCGAAAGCGCGGTCAGCAAGAAGATCGCGTTGCTTGAAGAGTACCTTGCCATCCCGCTTTTTAGCCGCGTCAAGCGCCGCCTGCAGTTGACCGATGCGGGCAGGACCTACAGCGCGCTCGTCCAGCAGAGTCTCGACAAGCTGGAGATGGATACCACGCTCGCAATGGGCTACGACGCCGGGCGCATCACGCTCGACCTTGCCGTGCTGCCCACGTTCGCCCTCAAGTGGCTGATGCCACGCCTGGGAGAGTTTGCAGCACTTCATCCTGACATCACGATCAACGTCGTCGCGCGTGAGGAACCGTTCGTCTTTTCGGAGGAGGTGTTCGACGCGACGATCCATTTCGACCATCCCGTCTGGGCGAATGCAACCACGACGTATCTGTTCACGGAAGAACTCATCCCCGTTTGCAGCCCGGACCTCATTGGAGGGTTTCGATGCGCGAAGCCGTCTGATCTCGCGGATTTCGTGCTCATGCATAAAACCGGCAGGCCCGAGGCATGGTCTCGCTGGTTCGAGCTGGCAGGTGCGCCCAATCCCAAAGCGTTGCGCGGTCCGCGTTTCAGCATGTACGCGTTGCTGATCGAAGCGGCGCGCGCGAAGGCGGGGGTGGCGCTTGTGCCGCGCAGCTACGTGCAGAATGAGATCGCTGCGAAAGAATTGACCGTGCCCTGGGAGATGCAGGTGCCAGGCGCCAAGGACTATTACTTCGTAGTCCCGGAGCAAAAGCAGTCATCGCCGGCAATCCGTGTCTTTCGGGACTGGCTTCTCGAGGCTTCCAAGCAATATCGGGGCGAACTCAACGAGCTTTCGAACGATGTCTGCGATAGGGAAGTACGGAAAGTAAAACAACCGGTGTAGCCAGCCTTCGTTCGAGGTAAATCTGTCAATGCGGTAGCCTTGTCCAGCAAAGCGAAAGCGGTCTGAATTGACAATGCAATCGGACGGTTCTGTCGCAGTAAGGAAATTAGGTGGAGGTGAGACAGAACGGATAGGAATGCTTATTTCGC
>NZ_JAAVUQ010000075.1 GCF_018449515.1 Caballeronia sp. dw_19
CTTTACGTCACCTGTGGAAGGCTAAATTTCGGGGGAAGCTCAGTTGGGCGTTCCCACTGTGTCTGATCGAGTTGCGCAAAGCGTGGCCAAGCTCATGATTGAGCCGGTGCTCGATCCGATATTCCATGAAAATTCCTATGGATACCGGCCGGGCAAGTCGGCAAAATAGGCGATTGCCGTCACGCGAAAGCGTTGCTGGCAGTACGACTGGGTCGTTGAGTGTGACATTAAGGCGGCATTTGACTGGATCGATCATGCGTTGTTGATGAAGGCGGTGCGACGCCACATCAAGGAAGACTGGATCTTGCTGTACATCGAGCGGTGGCTAATTGCGCCGTTCGAGACTGCGGATAGGACTCAGTTGCCACGGGCGCGGGGCGTTCCGCAAGGCGGAGTGGTCAGCCCCATCCTGATGAATCTATTCATGCATTATGCGTTCGACCTCTGGATGGAGCGAACTTATCCTCACTCTCCTTTTGCTCGGTATGCCGATGATGCGGTGGTTCATTGCCGCAGTCGGGCACAGGCAGAAGAACTGATGCGAGAGATCGCATCACGACTGGAGGAGTGCGGATTAACAAGGCATCCGGAGAAGTCGCAGATCGTGTACTGCAAAGATAGCAACCGTACCCATGTGTATCCGAACGTGCAGTTTACGTTTCTCGGTTTTACGTTCAGACCAAGAGTGGCATCCAGCAAATACAACCGGCGATTTACCAGTTTCCTGCCAGCGGTGAGCAAAGATGCATTGAACCGGATGCGGCAAAAAGTGCGGGGTTGGCGAATACATCGTCGGACACCAGCGACACTTAATGACCTTGCGCAGCAATGTAACCTGACGATGCAAGGGTGGTGGAACTACTACGGTGCGTTCTATCAGACTGCGATGCACGAGCTCTTCCAATACGTTGACGGAAGGCTTGAGCAATGGGCCAGACGCAAGTATAAGACACTGTCGGGCCACAGGCGCCGTAGTGTGGAATGGCTCCGCAAGATGAAAAGGTCCGTGCCGCGGATGTTTGTCCACTGGCGTGTCGTCGAAGGACTGGTTGGATAACGGGAGCCGTCTGACGCGAGAGTGTCACGTACGGTTCTGCGAGAGGTTCGGGGCGAAACTCCCGGGCCTACTTACCACCTGTACCGGGCCGTCGATAAGGTCGGCGACACGGTTGACTTTCTGTTGCGCGCCCAGCGGGACAAGGCCGCCACCCGGCGCTATTTCGAAAAGGCGATCGCTGGAAACGGCGTACCGGAGACGGTGACGATCGACAAGAGCGGAGCGAATCTCGCAGGGCTAAATGCGATCAATGCTGATCGCGAAGTGCCGATCAAAATTCGACAATCGAAGTATATGAACAACGTGGTGGAGCAGGACCATCGAGCGATCAAACGCATCGTACGACCAATGCTAGGATTCAAGAGCTTTCATTGTGCTCGCATCATTTTAGGCGGCATCGAGCTCATGCACATGATAGCGAAAGGGCAGATGAAAAGTGACGATGGACGGCATCGTTCAGTCGCCGAGCAATTCTAGGATCTTGCAAAATAAGCATTCCTGCCGGTTCCGTCTCCTCTCTTACTAATTTCCTTACTGCGACAGAACCCTTTCAATGCCCACATGCCGAAGCGCACAGCCAACTCGTGCTGACGGCGCAGGCGGGTCTCCGAAATCTGTGCCGCACTCCTGACCACCTCAGAAATCGGTAGATTTTCCATCTTCGTATCATTTCATGGCAATTTAGCCGACCCGCTATTGTGACCGATTTCATAGAACGCGCGCTCATTTGCCCGGGTTGCCCATTCAACGTTTTAATGCCGAGTGACGAGTCATTGCCTTTCACGCGAACGTCGTGAAGGATGACAACGCGTCGCAAGATATAAAAGTCTATAAAGCCACAGACCTCAGAGCTCAATTCACGCCGTATGCAAGGCAGCACTCGTCATGTTATCGATTACCGAGCCATGGTTGCGTCGATGGAAGATTGCGCGATTTTCGTGCTCGACTGCGATGGGTACATGCTCATTGACATGCCGGGACTGCGCGCCTCAAGGGCTGCCCGGAAGACGAAACTGCCGGTGCCCATTTCTCCCCCTTTACCGCGCCGGTAAGGAGCCCTGTTCGATATGTGTCGCAGTTGGCACTGGGCGCGCCGCAATATGTAATTTGCGCATGCTAAATTGGCCCGCAGCGACGCCGGTGACGACCGGCGCACTTATGTCGCCGGGCGGCAAGGCGCGCCCTGAAGCCGCATTCATTTGAAAGGAACATTCGCGACATGGACGACATCGGGTTGCAGGAAGGCACGCACGTGAGCCTTGATTTTCAAAGCCATCTCGCGGAGCTCGAGGCCAAGGGTCTGCTTGTTCGGATCGATCGTGAGATCAACAAAGACACCGAGCTGCATCCGCTGGTTCGTTGCCAGTTCCTGGGTGGTATCCCCGAGGATGAGCGTCGCGCCTTTCTCTTTACCAACGTCGTTGACTCCGCCGGCCGTCGCTACGACATCCCGGTCGTGGTCGGGGCGTTTGCCGCGTCGCCGAGGATCTATGCGATGGGGATGGGGCGCGCCATCGCGGATATCGGTACTGATTGGCTGCATGCCATACGCGATCCGATAACACCGGTCACCGTCACTGATGCCCCATGCCAGGAAGTGGTCATCATGGGCGACGATCTCCGCCGGCCAGGTGGCGGACTGGCTGCCCTGCCGGTACCGATTTCCACGCCCGGCTTCGACGCGGCACCCTATCTGACTGCCACCTTGTGCGTGACGGCCGATCCTGACAGCGGGGTGCGCAACATCGGGACCTATCGGGCGGCCTTGAAGAGCACGGACCGATTGGGCGTGCGCATGTCGTCACGCATCGGCGGTGCCGGTGGGTATCTTCACTGGTGCAAATATCGCGAGCGCAAGGAGCGCATGCCGTGTGCCATTGTCATCGGCGCAGCCCCGGTGATCATGTACACCGGTCCGGAAAAGCTCGCGATCGATCAGGATGAACTGTCGGTGGCGGGCGCTCTCGCAGGTAGCGCGATTCGGACGACGAAGGCTGTGACGGTCGACCTGGAGGTGCCCGCCGATGCGGAGATCGTCATTGAAGGGCTGATCGACACCGACTTGCTCGAACCCGAGGGGCCATTTGGTGAAAGCAACGGTTACGTCGCCCTTGAGGATTTCAACATGTCGATGGAAGTGACTGCGATCACGCACAGGCGCAAGCCGGTATTTGCGTCGATGATCAGTCAGGTCTCACCGAGCGAATCGAGCGTTATCAAGAAACTGGCGATGGAGCCGCTGTTCCTGAATCATTTGCGCGATCACCTGTCGCTCAAGAGCGTGCGCCGTGTGGTCATGCATGAGCCGCTGAGCAATCTGCGACCTATCATTTTCGTGCAGTTTTCGAATGACACGCCCAAAAGCGAGATCTGGCGAGGGTTGCAGGGCACCGCCGCACGGCTGGCCGATTGCGGCAAGCTCGTCATCGCCGTCAGTGAGGATATCGAGCCGGACCATACCGATGCAGTGATGTGGTCGTTGGCCTATCGTTGCAACCCGATTGAAGACGTGCACATCGAGCCCTACCGTTCTACCGGACATTCGCCGAAATCAGGGCCGGCGCATACCGACTCGACCATGCTGATCGATGCGACGCTCAAATACCCGATGGCACCGCTCGCGTTGCCCGGACGCGAATATATGGAGCGCGCCCAGGTACTTTGGCGGGAGCTCGGCTTGCCCGCGCTCAGCCCGCGATCACCATGGCACGGTTACTCATTGGGTGACTGGAACGACATCTGGGAGAACTTCGCGCGCAACGCTGTGGCCGGCGACTGGCCGAAGAACGGCGACAACACGTGGGCGCGGCGCCGTGGTGGACTGACGCCGGAGACGCCGGCGCGAACGGTTGAAACTTCGGACGGCGACGCGAAATAGAAGGGGAACTGGGCGTAGGGGGCGCGCGACACGAGCGTATAAGCGCCAATCGCAACGATCAATGGCGATACGACCCAAGTACGCTCAGCCCCGTTGCCCGATGGGGCTCCCTCACCATGCCCGAAGGGTGCATCCCGATTGCTCCTCCCCGTAGGGGTCATGCCGGTGCGCGAGAAGATTTGTTCCGGGAATTCCGGGTTGCCTGCCGATACTGATTGTTGCGTTTGTTTTCTTTACCAACTGTGACATGAGAGGAGGTTTCGGAACTTCCGCAATAAGGCAAACACGTTTTGCTGACAGAACTCGCAATGGGCGAACGTCGAAGATCTGAACATGCCGCTGATCGGCGTTTATGATGAAGTCTCGTCAGCTGCTTGCGCGATATGTCTCGACAAGGTTCGGGCTGCGCCTAAAGGCGGCGGGAGCGTAGCTGTGCGGCAGACGGCCCCGATAACGCAGCCGGTTCGTAGTCCCCGGACTCGATGGCCCGTTTCGTTCCTCCCTGGATCAGGCTCGCAACGATAACCCTATGTCGGATGTATTCGAGCCTCGATCGCGCGTGAACCTGGTAGCAGCGCAATGGAGGTATGGGATGTCTTCTGTTCAGACTGTGACAAAGTGGTTTCCATCAAATCGGAATGATGGACGTTTACTTTTGGCGTTTATTTCAGTCACCGCCTACAACGGTCGGCGGGAGCCGCTTACCATTGCGCGGAGTCCGAGTGCGCTGTTCCTGCTTCGTGCTACCGAACTGCATCACCGCGACGCCAGCGAGTATCAGGCCAACCGCGACATATGCGATCGACGTGACCACCTCACCCACCAGACATATCGCGATCACCAGTGCTACGACCGGAGCGAGATAGGTCACGCTTGAGGCCGCTAGCGCGCCCAACTGTTCGACGATGTGATAGT
This sequence comes from Caballeronia sp. dw_19, assembly GCF_018449515.1. GTDB lineage: Bacteria > Pseudomonadota > Gammaproteobacteria > Burkholderiales > Burkholderiaceae > Caballeronia. The sequence goes on from NZ_JAAVUQ010000075.1 coordinate 4,851, forward strand.
AGGCAATATAGGCTACACCAGTGCCGAGCAGTCCAAGGCCGAGTATTAGCCCAATTCCTGCACGGGGAGAGTCGAACAACGCACCTACATCATTGAATCCCGTCAAGAGAGAAAGGAGAACCGCCGCCAAGCCGAGCTGGTAGGTTGTCAATGCAACAGCGGGCAATTTCAGCGGGCTGATGAACCGACGTGCATACACAAATGAGCAACCGACGCTAAAGGACCCGATTACGATATAGAGGACGCCGGCAGCGTTCACTCCGCTAGCGGCACTCGACCAAGGGCGCGCAATCAGCAGCACGCCGGCAAACCCGAGCGCGACACCTACCGCTCGCGTGACGCTCATTTTTTCTTCACGCAGGAAAAGCCATGCGCATATGGAGGTAAAAAGCGGAATCGCGCCACTTAGCACGCCCGCAACGCTCGACGGCAAGAGCGCCGTGCCCTTTGCGTAGGCCACGTAATACACCGACGCGGCCAGCAGCGACATCACGAAAAAGTGATGCGCATATCGGATGTGCGACCAATTCAGCGCACGTGTCGCCAGAGCATAGGCGAGGACTGGCAAGAAGCCGAAGATGACGCGTAGCGCCGCGACCTGCGCCGGAGAGATCACGGCCGACGCCCACTTCATGAAAATGAAATTGCTGCCCCAGATTAACGCGAGGCAGCCGAACGCAAGCAGACCGGAGTTTCTCATCGCCATCATAGAGAACGGGTCACGCCGCCATCGACGCGAATATTCTGCCCCGTGATGTAGGCCGCGCCCTCAGAGGCGAGAAAAGCGATGGTCGCGGCGATTTCCTCGCTGGTTCCGTAACGCTGCAGCGGCACGCTTTGCCGGCGCTCGTCGGTGGCTGGGAGGCTGTCGATCCAGCCAGGTAGCACATTGTTCATGCGAATATTGTCCTTCGCATGACTGTCGGAAAAGATCTTCGTGAACGCCGCGAGGCCCGCACGGAAAACCGCCGAAGTAGGGAACAGCTCACTCGGCTCGAACGCCCAGGCCGTGGAGACGTTGATGACCACGCCCGCATGTTGCTTTTGCATAACCGGCGTCACAAGTCGTGTCGGACGGATAACGTTGAGCAGGTACGTTTCCATGCCCGTATGCCAGTCTTCGTCGGTAAGTGCCAGAACCGGGGCGCGTGGACCGTGCCCAGCGCTGTTGACTAGCACGTCGATGCGCCCCCAGCGCGAGACGACCAGTTCGACGAGCCGGGCGAGGTCGTCATTCGATTTGTTCGATCCTGTCACCCCTAGACCACCCAGTTCCGTAGCCAGCGCCTCGCCTTTGCCCGAAGACGAAAGGATGCCGACCTTGAAGCCATCAGCCGCAAATCGACGGGCCACAGCGGCGCCCATTCCGCTACCTGCTGCGGTGAATATCGCTACTTTTTCTACTGTCATGTCTGATATCTTGCCTCATTAATTCGTTGCAGTTACCCCAGTCACCTGCAGGAGTAGAATGCACAGACTAACATCGTGGTGCACTAGAAAGGCCTCACTTTTACTGGCTTGATACAGTAGAAAAACTACTCGATGAATGATCCGCTAAATCCGCTTCCTTCACTGAACGCGCTGCGAGCCTTTGAGGCGGCCAGTCGGCATCTCAATTTTCGCTTGGCGGCTGCGGAACTGGGTGTTACGCAAGGCGCCGTGGCACAGCACGTGCGAGGGCTCGAATCGTCGATAGGTCTAGCACTGTTCGAGCGCCGTCCCCGCGCCTTGGTACTGACGGAGAATGGGCGCAACTATGCGGCAAGTGTGCGTCGTGCCTTCGATTTGCTCGTCGAAGCGACGCAGGCTTTGCGCCCGCAGCCGTTGCAACTCACGATCAGTGTCACGCCAACCTTTGCCGCAAAATGGCTGATTCCCCGGCTTCATGACTTCACTGCCGCATACCCCGAGATCGACCTGCGCATCGTCGCGACCGATCGGCTATCGCACTTCCAGACCGACGCTATCGATCTGGCAGTGCGCTACGGACAACCGCCGTTCGGCGTGGGTCTGAACGCCGAATGCCTGTTCGAAAGTGTGCTCGTCGCTGTCGGCAGCCCGGGACTCGCCAATGAACTCAAGGCGTCAGGCGCCGCCAAGTTTCTCGCGCTACACGCGCTTTTGCACGATGCCCACAATCAGTGGCCGCCGTTTCTGCAGGAAGTGCTGAAGCAGTCCGCGGCAATTAGCGAAAAGAATATCCGCTTCAACCAGACGTCACTCGCTATCGATGCCGCGATGGCGGGACAAGGTATCGCCCTGGCTCCGTTTGCGTTCGTCGAGCAGGCCATAGCAATGGGTGGATTGAGCCGCATATTCGATGTCGAACTTCGAACGGGCTCTGGTTTCTACGTCGTCACCCCACGGCGACTTCGGCATCCGGGGCCGGTGGCTGCCGTTCGCGCCTGGCTGCAGGAACAGAGTCGTGAACAGATGTGCGATTGATCAGGCGTTCGGCGAAGTAGTTGCGGCAGCCTCATAATTCGTGCGCAACCGGCGGACGATTGACGAGAAAGCCAAATCTCCTGAGAAAGCAAATTCAGGAGATAGACAACATGTGGACCCGCCTTGAAAACGGCGTCGTCACATTAAAGTGGCGACCACCGTTCACTCTTCGGCCCGAAGAGCGTTGGGCTCGCAGTAGGGTTCTGGCGGCAAGGTGGTTGAGTCGTACAAAGGCAATATGATGAGGATAGCTTACACCACCAACGAGTAGAACTGGCTGGCCGCAGACGGCTTGATTTTGCCAGTGTGTTTCATCTGCCCTTTAGAGATCATCTGCATGATCTCGATGCCACTCAGAATGACACGAGCGCAGCGGAAGTCCTTGAACCCAAGCATTGGTCGGATGATGCGTTTGATGGCTCGATGGTCCTGCTCAGCCACGTTGTTCAGATACTTGACCTGACGAATCTTGATGGCTGCGCTTTTGTCGATCGTCACCGTCTCGGGTACGCCGTTTTGCCGGATCGATTTTTAGAAATAACGCTGGGCGGCAGCCTTGTTCCGCCTAGCTCGCAGAAGAAAATCGACCGTGTTGCCTTCCTTGTCCACAGCCTGGTAGAGGTACTTCATTTTGCCTCGAACCTTCCCATAGGTTTCGTCCATCCTCCAGCTCTGGTTTTGTCGCGATAAGACAGTACGTTATGATTTACGCCGGCGACAAAACGAAGCCAATGCCCGATAAGACAGACCCTTGCGTCGGCCTTAGCGCGTGTATTTAAGCGCCTTCACTATCCGTTTGACGTGATGCTGATGTGCGTGCGTTGGTATGTCGCCTATGGGCTGAGCGTGCGAAACCTGGAAGAGACGATGGCTGAGCGAGGCGTTGAGGTCGATAATTCGACGGTGCACCGTTGGGCGATCAAACTACTGTCAATCCTTGAAAAAACGTTTCGCCGCCGCGAGCGCCCGGTTGGTAAGATCTGGCGTGTCGATGAGACGTATATCAAGATCAAAGGAAAATGGAAGTATTTGTATCGGGCAGTGGACAAGGCCGGAGAACCGGTTGATCTCCTGCTGCGAGCCCACCGTGATAAGGCCACCGCGCAGCGTTATTCCGAGAAAGCGATTGATCATAACGGCGAGCCTGAGACGATTACGATCGATAAAAGTGGTTCAAATCTGGCCGCGTTCGAGGCTCTGAACGCCCAGCGCGACACGCCGATCAAGATCCGTCAGAACAAGTATTTGAATAACATTATTCAACAAGATCATCGGGCAATCAAGCGCCGCACTCGGCCCATGCTCGGGTTTAAAATTTTCCGGTGTGCTCGCATCCTACTGAGCTGCATCGAACTGATGCACATGATCAAGAAGGGGCAGTTGACAGACAGCTGGAGCAGCCAGATTTCCGCCGAGCAGTTTTATTCACTGGCTAAGTAAATTATCCATATTATCTAAACTCTGCTCGCCTAGATGTCCTTATTGCGACAGAGCCCTTGAGACGCTGCCAGGTCCCGAGCCCAAGGAGCCGCCTTGTTGGATGTCGCGCGTGGCAGCTTGTATCGCCCCGTCCGGCATCGGCGTAATTGCCGCGGAATCGAGGTGGCAGATTTCTTCGCCTATGGCAAAGAGGTAGCGTTAGGACGGCAGGGTCATCGAAACATCAAGTCGAGAACGAACGTGATGCTCTGCTTCAAGCGGTTTCGCAATGTCACGACCACGATATCAGGTATCGAGTAAAACGCATCGCATCCGCACGGGTCGGTTCAGCCTAGCCGTATCGGACTTAAAGACAGTGCCGTGCCCGCAGTCTGGACGGCCGTCCAGTTCGATCGATAAGGTATCCGTACCTTTAGGAGATTTGTCCGCTGGGCCATTGTTTGCATCTGTCCGTGCTGCACGTCATAGCTGACCAGCTTACTGCAAAATCCAGGTGCTGCTCGTATCAGTGTTCGGATGCGGGCAGATTCCGCACGACAAGGGTTTGCGGATTCGACAAGGGGATATTGGCCGCGCGCAGTCGTTTGAGTATTTCGTAAAGCAGGTCGCTTCTGGTGCCGGCCGTGATTCTGGGGCTGCTGACATAGCCGGTTACGCTCAGGGTGATCCCGTCCGATGTTAGCTGACTGAATGTGACGGAGGGCGAGGGCTTGTCGAGAATCGCCAGATGGTCCTGGTAGGCACCCAGCAGAAGATCCCGGACCTGCTCGGGGTCGGTGTTCAATGGGAAGGTCAGCACGAGCGTTACGACCCCCTCGGTGCTGTTGCCCATGGTCACGTTGCGCAAGTTTTGCGAGATTAGTTGGGAGTTGGGGACGATGACCATCGAGCGGTCGGCCAGTTGTATCTCGGTCGCACGTACGTTGATGCGCCGGATGTCGCCCTCGACCCCGCTGATGCTGATCATGTCACCGACCTTGACCGGACGCTCGGTCAGCAGGATCAGCCCGGAAACGAAGTTCTTGACGATTTCCTGCAGGCCAAAGCCGATCCCCACCGACAGCGCGCTGACGATCCAGGCCAGGTTGTCCCACCTGACGCCCAGTGCCGACAGGGTCAGCAGAACGATGATCACATAGCCGATATTGCTGAAGAGCGTGACGAGCGATGCGCGCATGCCGGGATCCATACCGGTCTTCGGCAGGAGCTCGTTGTCGAGCCATCTCCGCACGGATTGAAGCAGGTAGATCCCCACCCCAAGAATGATGATGGCGTTCAGAATATTGGCTGGAACGATGTTCAGCCTGCGCAGCCGTTCGCCGCCGAATACGGCAAGGATGCTGTTGATCAGATCCCCCGGGGTGGTGCCGAAGCCGCCGGTGAGCAACGCGATGACTGCGAGCAGCAGCAGGAGACTGTTGCCGATCCCTGAGAGCACCGTCGATGCCTGTTCGAGATGCACGTCGTCCAGACCTAGCAGGTGCTTGATGGTCTTACCGCTGGAATGATGCGCGGAGAAAATGCTCTCGCAGATGTCCCGCGTCAGTCTGGTGAGCAGGTAGAAGCTGCACAGGACGAGGTCGAACCAGACGAGTTCGTAGGTCAGGAAGCGCGCGATCGAGATGTAACCGGTCAGTAGCGCGAGCAGAGAAGCCATGATGGCGAGACTGACGCCGGCGTGGATCAGACCCGCAAGAGTGGAGCGCGCTTCCGGTGGTTCACCCGAAGCGGCCAGCGCGGTGCGAACCCGGTTCGCGCGCAGCAATGATGCACCGATGGTCAGAACGACGACAAGCGACACGAGGCCACGCCCAAAAAGGGTGATCTGCAGACTGGTGTCGACCGTCGTGTTTAACTGTTCCAACGCGCCGGATAGCATGAGCAGCGCCGCGAGTATCCGTGGGAATGGTTTCATCGCGAGCGCCACGGGGTCGGCGATGGCCGGCAGTCGCCATGACGGACGGTGTGCGCAGAGCAGCGCCCGGCCGAGTCCGGCGATCAGTGCGCAGGCCAGAGCCAGCTTGACCAGTTCGTCGGCGAAATCCTGCAGAGCAGGTGCCAGCGGCTGTTGACGGGCAAAGGCAAGATAAATGAGCTGGACGGCGCACGCGGTGGTCAGCAGGCTGGTGAAAGTGGTTGCCGCCGCCATGGCGCTGCGTCGCAAACGGCCTTCCGGGAGGCGGTAGAGGCAAAACCATGCCAGTGCCCGTTCGAGCAGGCGGCCACCAGGCGTCCATACCGCGAGCGCCAGCAGCAGGAGCAGGGCGGTCATGACCCGATGTCCAGGTTGCCAGGCTGATCGTAGTTGCAGGACAAGCTGCCCGGTGAATGCATTCAGGCGCTGTTGATCCGCCGGTTCGGGTTTGAATAACGGTGCCCAGAACTGGACACCGAGGATGCTGCCGGAACGCAGCGCGAGCTGGTTTTTCAACTGGTCGTGCTGCAGCCTGGCAATCTGTACGCTCAGGTTGGCGAGAGTCTCTTTTGTACTCTCCGCCTGTTTCAGTTCGGCGTCGAGCCGCGTTCGCTGTGCCGTCAGGTCGGTGCGCTGCTGGGTAACTGCCTGCGTTTCCGTGTCGGCGCCGGGAGCTGGCGCTGGACCCAATACGTCGAGCTGGGCTTGCAACTTCGCCCGCGCGGGCAGCAAGGAGGTAGTCAACAGCCTGTCCACATCATCGGCAAGTTGCCGCGTAGCGGTGTCGAGTTCGACCAGTTGCTTGCCACTTGTCGTCGTCGAAGCCAGTTGTTTGATGCGGTCCTGCTGCTGCTGCAATGCGGTGAGATCTGCGGCAGCAGCATCCTGAGAGGCTGTCGCAGACAGCGGCATGAGTGCCGTTGACGCGGCGCTCTGCGTTGCGGCAGCGGGGAGGGCTCCCGAAATCAGGCTGAGTGATGCGAGCAGGGCGAGGCACAGGAAAGATCTTGTCGGGTTGCGCATGGGAATGTTTCCGGATCGTACTCAGTGCGCGCCGGCTGCCGCATCGCCGCCACCGCCTTTCCCAGGGCGCGTGATCCAGACCAGCGGAATGATGAGGATGAAAATAAAGGTGGAAATATAGAAGAAATCGTCCAGCCCCATGATCGCCGCCTGGCTGCTCACCGTGGAATCGAACAGCGCATGGGCCGATTGCGTGCTCAGCTGCAGCAGCGACTGCGTCGAGCTGATCGACTGGTTGAACAGCGGATTGTCGACATTGGCCTGTTCGGTTAGACGCACGTGATGCAGGATGGTCCGGTTGTTCCACACGGTGCCGGCAATCGAGGTCCCCGCTGCACCACAGAATATCCGCACGAAATTGGACAGTCCCGCCGCTGCCGGAATGCGTTCCGGCGGCAGGCCTGAGAGGGTGATCGCGACGAGCGGCACGAACCATAGTACCGTCGGGATGCCCTGCAGCAGTGTCGGCAGCACGAGGTGCCAGGTGTCAACCTCGGCTGTATACCAGGTGCGCATGTAAAACACACCGGCAAACCCGAAGAACGCCAGCGTCGCGATGATGCGCGCGTCCCATCGTTGCAATATGCGGCCCATGAAGGGAGACAGGATCACCGCAAAAATGCCGACCGGCGCGGTCACCAGCCCCGCATCAAAGGCCCGGTAGCCGAGGTACTCCTGCATCCACTGGGGCAACAGCACGAGATTGCCGAAATAGATGGCATAGGAGATGGAGATTGCCACCGTACCGCCGGCGAAATTGCGCACCCCGAAGAGCCGAAGGTCCACGATCGGATTCTCTTCTGTCAGTTCCCAGACGAGAAAGAATGCAAAACTGATCAGCGCCGCAATGCCAAGCCCGACGATAACCGGTGAGGAGAACCAGTCGAGATCCTTGCCCTTGTCGAGCATGATCTGTAGCGAAGCGACCCAGGCGACGAGAAGCACGAGTCCGACGACATCAATCGGCAGCTTCTTGGTCTGTGTTTCCCGGTGGCGGTAGATCATCCACGTGACACTGGCCGCCAGCAGACCAACAGGGATATTCACATAGAAGATCCACGACCAGCTGTAGTTATCGGTGATCCAGCCGCCGAGGAGCGGCCCCGCGATCGGCCCAACGGTGGCGGTCATGGCCCACAGCGCCAGTGCTGTGCCGGACTTTTCCTTGGGATACGATCCGAGCAGCACGGCCTGCGAGAGCGGGATCAGTGGGCCCGCCACGACGCCCTGCAGGATCCGCGCACCGAGCAGGAAAGGCAGGGTTGGAGCCATCCCGCACAGCCATGATGCCAGTACAAACATCAGGATCGCTGCGACAAAGAGCTTGATCTGGCCAACGCGCTGCGTCAGCCAGCCGGTCAATGGAATCGACACGGCGTTGGCGGCGGCGAACATCGTGATGACCCACGTGCCTTCGTCGACAGATACACCGAGGTTGCCGGAGAGGTTGGGAATCGCGACGTTGGCGATCGACGTGTCGAGCACCGTCATGAACGTGGCGAGGGCGACGACAATGGTGGCGATGACGAGCTGGCCGCCTTTTAGCGGCGGGTGAGGGGCGAGTGCGTGATCCATGGGGAAAGCCTTGTGGTAGTTGTGATGCCGCTACATCCGTGTCGAGCTTGCCTTTGGGTCGCGCCCGGCGACCTGCTCCAGGGTGTCATCCGGCCCGGAGCAGGCTGCGATGATGCGGGCGATTTCGGCGTTCTCCTGGTCACCGTATTTGGCGGCGAGCCAAGTCGGCCGCCCTGCTCGTCCTTGATATCGGTGTCGGCGGTCATCGACAAGTCGATACGCACGGATGTTTCTCAAGCTCTTGCAGATCGAACCTTCTATCCTCACCGGCAAACGCTGCACGACTTTGATCCCATTACCAGTTGCGGTTTGCGCCAGCAGCAACGAGAACGCCGCGCCTGTGCCAGTCGAGAAGCCGATCACCTTGCCGTGGAACACCACACCCGAGCCATAAACGTCGACGGGGAGTTCAACGAGCTGGCCGATGCGACCCATGACGCAGCGACTGATTTACTACGATTTCTTGTCAACATTGGGTGCTGGATCACAGGCTGTTCCCGCCGGCTCCCCGCTGTTGGCGAGAACGCGGCAGAGCATGCTTTTGAGAGATTCGGCTTCTTCCGAGGTAAAGCCGTACAGAAGTTTGTCAGCAACGCTGTTAAAGATGGCTGGCATGTGAGCAGCGATGAGTTGGCCTTCCTGTGTCGCGGCGAGTCGCACGACTCGCCGGTCTTCTATGCTGCGTACTCGGTTGAGCAGGCCGCGCTCTTCGAGTAGGTTGACCTGACGCGCGATAACATTCGCGTTAATACCCAATTCACGAGCCAACTCAGCCATGCCTAGACACGTTCCGCTATCCACCATGAACAGGATGCTGCTCTGCGTGCCGGTAATGCCGAATTCGGCGTTCGTGCGCTGGTTCACCATATCGGTCATAGTCGAACAGACGCGTGAGAGCGGAACGGCAATGCTTTTTTCGAGTTGACCACTGACTTCGTGCAGTAGTGAGGATAAGTCTGTCAATGGCATCAATGCCGGCTCAATAAGCACCTAGGCAGTTCCGTGGCTAAAGCTGGCGATTGTGAAAAATGCTTCATTTGCTTGAAGGAATATAAGGATGAGGAGACGCGTCAGCGACGCCTGGTTGCATATCAATCTTGCTCCTGTAAAATACGAGTGATACTCATATTCGATCAGAGATAATATGACTGACTCTCATGTTTTGTCAAGGCGGCCAAAAACGCCCACGCAGGAGCGTGGCGAACGCCGTGTGGCGGATTTGTTGCGTGCGGCCGAGCACTTATTTGGGACGCTGGGCTACGAGGCGACGTCGATGAGCGGCATCGCTCAACTGGCAGGTGCGTCGATCGGGTCGCTGTATCAATTTTTCCCGAGCAAGGAAAGCATCGGCAGCGCCTTGTTGCTCCAATACATGAACGAGTTGAGTGATCGTCTGGAACGCTGGAAGACAGTTTTGCCGAGCTCTCCCAGAGTGTTTGGACAAAAACTCGTCACGATCGTGTTTGACTACGTGTCACAGAGGCCGGCATGCCACGTCTTAGCGGACACGCCTTCACTGGTGCCGCAGTCCTACGGTATGGAAAAGCTATCAGGGAGTGTGCAGGAGCTACTTTCGACATTCGCCCCGTCCATGAAGGTGACGGAGCTTTCGGCGGTCGCGCTCGCTGCTTCGTTAATGGTTCGCGCGACATTGCAAGGAGGCCGGATGGTCGACTCAAAAAGGGCAGCATTGCTGCGTCGTGAAATGCAGCAAGCGCTAGGAAGCTATCTTGAAGAGCGGCTAAACCCCGATGTCTATAGAACCGCGACGACTAAGATGCAGCGTTAGGACCCGCCGCACGGCGCTGGAGTCTATACGGATCCGTTATGCGCTGCGTACTGCGAGATCGGGCGGTGGATCGTCGGTGGTGAGCAGGGCGGCCCGGCGCGCCGGCTACGGGCAGGCGCTGATCCAGACGGTGTCTGGGTATTTGACCAGCCGCGTACCTGACAACGCCCTTTGCAGCAGCAACCCGGCATTGAACCAAGCACACGGCAAATTCCGATCTAACCGCCGGCGTGTAACCTCGTGAAAGGCCTGACGCGCGTTAATGCGAATTGCGCTTGGACGCCTCATATTCTGATTAACGCCCAACCTAGGCGGTCCTGCCTATTTAGTTTTGCATAAGCGGGAATTAATATAAAAAACGCGGCCTAAAGGCCGCGCTAAAAAGATGAAAAAGACACCCTTGTCCAAAGGGCGACTTACTGTCGGAGTTAGCGCCGCGCACGACAATAGCAATCAGAGGAAGAATTAATTGCGTTAAATGATGTGAAACTTTTTCACTGTTTATATCTGCAAAATCCTGCAGAGCCTTACCGGAAAATCCTGTCACAGCGACGTGGTATATGCGCAACGGATAGCGCTTGACACAAACTTTATACATCCGATGTGAACGTAGTTTCCTCTTTATCTACCTGCACTTATCTGCTGGTGCTTTCGCTATTCCGGATTCAA
>NZ_JAAVUQ010000076.1 GCF_018449515.1 Caballeronia sp. dw_19
CTCTGACTACGTCTGCCAGCAGATTGCAGAACGTAACCATGGACGTTCACCCATCAACGACATCAGCAGGGCGACGATAAGCACGCGGTCCCGCCACCCGCCCATTGCATCTGAACTGCATCTAATGCGCGTGAACCAAGTGTAGTCCGCAGCATCATCATCTCCGAACACAGCCAAAGTCGCGACCGGACGATACCCGCGCCTCGCCCGGACTTCTCCTCAAACCGCTGTATTGACGAACATCCCGGTGGCGTTCGATGCACCCTGCTGCTGCAGGTTGCTCGCAAGACTCTGCAGGAACGTCTGCAACTGAGTATTCGTGCTGCTCGTCGACGAGCCGGACGTCGAACCCAACGCTGAAAGCAGATTCTGAAAATCCGACGTCAGACCGCTGGCGCTGCTTGGATCCGACGATGAACCGGTCGAGGTGGAAGCCGAAGTAGTGCTACTTGAGCTGGAGGTCAATGAATCAGCCAGATCGGCGATTTGGGATGCAAGATCGCCACCTCCGCCACCTCCGCCACCTCCATGCCCATGATGCCCGTGATGAGCCGGCGCTGCGCCAGAAGGCGTAGCGGGCGCGGTTGTCGCAGCCGTGCTGGTCGCCGCGTTTGCGGCTGAACCGGCAGTGGTTGCGGCGGTTGCCGAAATCGCACTGGTGGCAGTGTCATTGTCGCTGGTGCTCGTCGATGTCGGGCTTGTGCTTCCCTGTTGCCCAGCGGCCTGGAACAGCGAGCCAAGAAATTGCTGTAGAGCTGCGGCTACCGAAGTTGCCGACGGCGCCGAAGCGCTGGACGTTGGATCAGTTGCGGCCGTCGAACTGGTTGAAGAGGTATCGCTCGATGACGTGAATCCAAGCGTGGACAACGCTGCGGAAAGCGCTTGCGCCAAGGGGTTTGTGCTATCGGAATTGCTTGTCGATGTGGCCGACGAAGAATCCGCGCTAGTTCCGGTCTGTTGGTTTGCGCGCGTGCGGTTAACCGCCCACGGCTCGGCGCTAGCAGCCGATCCTGTCAGTGCTGAAATGGACATGCATTGCTCCGAGTGGTTAGCGTGAATTCTTGCTGGAACGACCGATGAGTGTAGTAGTCGCTACCGTCGTTAACGGCCTTGTATTAGAGATCTTTTGTGGATTTGCTCGGGCGCTTATTACGCGATATTTCTGACGTTTGGTAAGGCGCGGTGGTGTCCATTCGCGAGCATCCTTCAATGCCCAGAGATGTTCGAGTGGAACGGAACAGCACCGCTTCTAACTCCCATTCAACTCCGTCCCATACCCCCACCCCCACTCCCTCAAATACTTCCGATACCCCACCGACAACCTGTCACACACCTGATGCAGCTCAGCCTGCGGATCGAGCGGCAACCGCTTTGGCCATTGCGATTCCACAACCGGCGTGTCCTGCATCAATATCTGCATATTGAAGTCATATAACGCCTGATCGGAGTGCGTGGATTCGTCCTCGAACACCGATACCAGCCACGCCCGCGTCTCCGTTTCACTCACCGGCGACGCCACCAGCAACAAATGCAACGCGCCCGCACCGTGCTGCGCCACCTTCGACAAACTCGCCACCAACGGCCGTTTCACGCGATACACATATTCAATATCCACGCCCTCCTGTCCCGGCAACCCCGCAGGTTGCCAGAAGCGACACTGCCGCGCCTCAAGGCCGCCCGCCGTTTCAATCACTTCGCAATCCTGCACTTCCGCGTGCGATGCATCGCCGAGAATGCCGGTATGCACGAACGGGAAGTGCGCCATATCGAGGAAATTCTCGACCACGCGCGGCGCCGATGAACGCACCGTCTGCGCCGCGAGATTGATCCGGCGCGCACCGGGCATGTCGTACTCTGCGTACTCCGGAAAGAAATCAAGCGGACGCGAAGGCTCGCCGAGACACGTCCACACAACACCGTATTTCTCCTCCACACGATACGTCCGCGCACAAGCGCGCTTCGTGGGACGTATTGAAGGATTGGCGGGGATGTGGATGCACTGGCCGTCGGCGTCGTAGCGCCAGCCGTGATAAGGGCAGGCAAGCACGCCGCCTGTCACCGAGCCCAACGACAACTGCGCCCCGCGATGCGGACAGAGATCGCGCCAGACGTGGGCATCGGTAAACATATCGGGCTGCGCTGCCGGAACGTCAGCCTCCGACGCGTTGCGCCAGACCACCAGCCGTTCGCCCGCGACCACAAACCCTCGCGATTCCCCGGCGGGCACATCGGCGCTATTACATACAGGCAGCCATTCGCCGAGCAACGCGGCATTGGGCGCGGAGTGGACGTCATCGGCAGCATTCATGCCGTCAGTGGAAGAAGCGGGTTCAAAGGGTTGCATCGGGCGTCAAAAAACCTACGTAGTAAATAACGATTCAAATTAACGATTCAAACAACAATTCGAAAACAACCCAGGGGGAAACGCAAGCCGCCAAAAACGCCCTGGCGCGCCGAATGCGTACTACTTCATTCGATATCGATCACACGAACTCAGCATTAATCCGCCACGAATTTCGCCGAATCGCGCTGTTTTCAGCCACTTTTCTACGACGCAGTACGATTGCAATTCTGCACTACGCAGTCACTGCAGAAAACGCGGCATCGATCAGCACTTCGGGAATCGTCATCAGGGAGACTCAGAATGGGGCAGGTGAATGACCCCTTCCACCGGCAGCGTGGTTACGTGTGGTTGCCTTATCTCGATCCGGAAAAAGAGCAGGCAACGCTCCGAGTCATACTGGGCGGCCTCGCAACGGCCGTGTACGGCGCGCTGGCGTGGTCCGTTCCAACGCCCGCCGCTATCGCCAGTTTCCATGCGCTCGCGCTCTATCTGATCTACGGCGTCACGACCCGGCTAATCATCAGCCAAATGCAGCGGCAGTCGACTCTGCGGCTCGCATTCACGACCGTCGCTGACCAGGCACTGCTCGCCGTGGTTCTCGGCGCGGGTGGGGCGCTCACATTGCCCATGCTGTGGGCCGTCTTTCTCTTCCTGATCGGCGCGGGCGGGCGTTACGGCAAGCGCGCGCTGGCGTTGTCGTGTGGAACGGCACTGGTGGGAATCGTCGCGTTGTCCGTCTTGCAGCCCTGGTGGATGATCAACCGGTCCGCGGCGCTGGGGATTGGCTTGAGCGCGCTCGGGGCGTCGGTCTATCTCGCGGTGCTGATCGGCCGCCTCGGCAGCGCGAACCGCGACCTCGCGCTCAAGGCCGGCACCGACCCGCTCACGGGCTTGAGCAACCGCTACATGCTGGAACAGACTATCGGCCGGGCGGTGATGGCGATATCGACGGGACAGGAAGGCGCAACCGGGCTGCTGCTGATCGATCTCGACGGCTTCAAGGAAGTCAACGATACCTACGGCCACGAAGTCGGCGACGTCGTGCTGCAAACTTTCTCGGCGCTGCTGGCAAGAAGGGTAAGAGCCACCGATACAGTCGCGCGGCTCGGCGGCGATGAATTCGTCGTACTGGCGCGGCATGTGACCGGCAACCATGCCGTGCAAACGGTGGCAAACGGCGTACACGCGGTGCTGGCGGAAATGACGTCGGTGCAGGACCGGGTGGTGAATCTATCGGCGAGTATTGGTGCTTGCGTGATTTCGCCGGACCTGAGCACCGGCTACAGGGATATTGCCGTGCTGATGCGCGCCGCCGATCGCGCGATGTATCGCGCCAAGGCGTTGGGCAAAGGCCAGACGGTGTTCGCCGAAAGCACGGATTTCGAAACCTGATCTGCGTTCACCGGCCTTCAGCGGCTGGGCATCAAGCCTCCACGCCCGACCACGCCTGTTCCCGCAACTTCGCCCGCAGACGCGCGACGGCCTGACTGTGCAACTGGCACACACGCGATTCGCTGACTTCCATCACGGCGCCAATCTCGCGCAGATTCAACCCCTTCTCGTAATACAGGCTCATCAGCAGCTTTTCGCGTTCAGGCAATTTATCGATGGCCTCAACGAGCGCCGAGCGCAAGCTGCCGTCGAGCAGCGCGGAGAGCGGGTCGGCTTTATCGACGCAATAACGGTCGAGAAACGGCTCGTCATCGGAAGAACGATCGAAGTCTTCGTAATAGATCAACTGGCTGCCATGCAGATCCTGCAGCATGGACTGGTATTCGACGAGCGGCATGTTCAGATGCTCAGCCACTTCCTGTTCGCTCGCCGACCGGCCGAGATGCTGCTCGACCTTGTGCACCGCCGATTCCACCTCGCGCGAGGTCTTGCGCATGCTGCGCGGCAGCCAGTCGTTGGCACGCAGTTCGTCGAGCATCGCGCCGCGAATGCGCTGGCTGGCGTAGGTCTCGAACTGCGCGCCCTGATCTTCTTTATAGCGGCTCGCGGCATCCAGCAAGCCGATCATGCCGGCCTGGATCAGGTCGTCCAGATCGACGCTGGCCGGCATTTTCGCCACGAGTTGCAGGCCGAGCCGGCGCACCAGCGGTGCGTAGCGGGTCAGGACCTCGGCCTGTGACAGTTTTCCCTGGGCGTTATACATCGCGTTCACCTTGTTCCTTCTCCTGCGGCATCACACGGACGCGGGGCTGCTCATCGCAAGCTGCATCAATGGCGTTTCGGTGCGGCGTGCCGCGCCGGAGTTGATCGAGTACTCCAACCCAGGCTGCGTTTCCGCAAACAAGGTCTGCACGGGCCATTCAAACTGCGACGCTTGTGGCATCGGCCAGTACTGCAATTCGGCGGCGATCTGCCGATAATCCCGGGCGGCGGCCGTCGCCGGAAAAGCTTCCACCGCGCAGCGCGACAGCTCGTGCGCTCGCGTCACGCGCGGATCTTCGGCCACGCAACCCGCCGGCATGAGTTGCACCGAGAGATAGCGGCTGGCGACGTCCGCGAGGTTATCGAAGGCGATTTGTGCATCGGCGCCGTTCTTCACGTGATTCACGACGACCCGGAACCGGCCGATGGCATGCGCGTAGTGCAGACGCTTGATGCAGGCGTACGCCTCGGTGATCGCGACCGGCGCTACGCGGGTCACGATCACGAAGTCGTGCGCTTGCACGGCCAGGCTTGACAGCGCGCCGCTGCGATCGAGCTGGGTATCGATCAGGACGATATCGGCGGGTCCGTCGAGCAACACCCGGCAATGCGCGGCGTCCTGGCTGATGCGTTCGTCGCGAGGCGCGGCGATCACCGAAAAGCCAAACGGCGTGCGCGTGACGGCGTCCTGCAAAAAACGCTTGCCGGACAAGACCGCGCCCAGTGCGCCGTTGGGCGGCACCTTCGCCAACTGGCTCACCGACAACGCGTTCTGGCGCTCATCGATCACCAGCACATCCTTGCCTTGCGCGGCGAGGGCGGAAGCCAGGTTGACGACCGTCGAGGTATTGCCGGTGCCCCCCAATCCACCTGCCGGGGCGCCGCACACCGCCACGACCCGGGAGCCGTTGCGTGTCAGCAGACGGCGCAAGCCTTCGGCCTGATCGGACGCGAACTTATCCAAAGTGAACCTCATGCAGTTCAGTGGAAGCGCGCGCGGAGAGCGCGGACAGGAGCGCCGGCACGTCGTCGTCTTGCGGCACGAACGGCGAGCCATCGCGCGGGATGCAGAAGGCGCTCTTGATCAGGAAGCGCTTGGTCGCGACGTACAGGTTTTCCGGCACCTTCTGACCCGTCGATACGTAATGCACGGGCAGCTTGTAGCGGATCACGGTGTCGAGCACGCCACCCAAATTCGTGGCTTCATCGAGCTTGGTCAGGATGCAGCCCGCGAGCGGCGGCTGGTCCGGCGTGCTCTGGTAGGCCTGCACGACTTCGTTCAACGTATCGCCGTGGCTGGTTGCGTTCAGCAGCAGCAGGCGCTGCACCGGATGGCCGGCGCCGCACAACATCGAGATGTGATCGGCGACAGTGCGGTCACGCTGGCTCATGCCGATCGTATCGATCAGTACGATGTGCTTGTTGCGCAGTTCGGAGAGCGCGAGTTGCAGGTCGCTTGCGTCTTTCACCGCATGCACCGATACCCCGAGGATCTTGCCGAAAATACGCAGTTGTTCGTGTGCGCCGATCCGGTAGCTGTCCGTGGTGAGCAGCGCGACCTTGCTGGCGCCGAAGCGCATCACGCAGCGCGCGGCGAGCTTCGCGGTGGTGGTGGTCTTGCCCACGCCCGTCGGGCCCATCAGCGCGAAGACGCCGCCGCGGTTCATCATCGATTCTTCGCTGTCCATGACGGGCAGGTTGTTTTCGAGCACTTGCTGAACCCATTGCATCGACGCTTCGGCTTGTTCAATCTCCGGCATGTTGTCGATCATCAAGCGCACCAGTTGCGCGGAGAAACCGGCGGCGAACAGGCGCTTGGTCAGCTCGGCGTGATTCGGGCTGCGGCGCTGGCGATCGCCCCACAGCAAGCCGGCGAAGTGCTCTTCCATCATGCCGCGCAT
The DNA here is from genome assembly GCF_018449515.1 of Caballeronia sp. dw_19. Classification (GTDB taxonomy): domain Bacteria; phylum Pseudomonadota; class Gammaproteobacteria; order Burkholderiales; family Burkholderiaceae; genus Caballeronia. The sequence continues at coordinate 6,400 of NZ_JAAVUQ010000076.1, forward strand.
TGACGAAAGTTCATGCATGACGGTGTCGTTCACGACTTGCTCCATGCGAGTGCGGATGGCTTCGGTAACAGCGGCCGCCGCCGATGCCGGCAAGCCCGCGAATGCGCCTTCCTGCATCGAACTGGCGGTTTGGGCCGAGGACGTGTGCACTTGCGGCTGGATCTGGGCGTGTATTTGCGCGGTTTTTTGTTCCGCGCGGCGAGCGGCGAGGTACGCCGCTTCGCGTGTCCATCCGGGGGCTTGCGCGGATTCCTGCGACGTGACGGAAACAGGACTCCCTAATCCCTTCGCAATTGCCGCCGATGCGCTCAGCGCGCGTTGCGGCGCACTTTCAGCGGCCGACTGCGCCACCCGGCGCGCATGCTCGATCAACCAGGGATTCGATTCGGCCATCGTGAACGACGTGTCATCTGCTTGCGCTTCAGGCTCCATGTCATCCAGCGGTTCGGGATTGGCGCCGAACACCGACGAAAAGACATCGCCGCTGGCGTACGGGTTCGAACCCCCGTTCGAATTCGAGTGGGACTGCGAATGTGACTGCGCGTGTGATTGGTTTCCGGCCAACGTCTTCAGCTTCATTTCGCGATGCTCGGCGGCAGCTTTCGGGGAGATCTGCGCGAGGTCGCCGTCCGCAACCGCAACGATCTCAACGCTGCCGTCTTCGGTCACCCGGTTCGACAACACGATCGCATCGGGGCCCAGTGCCTCACGGACGACCCGGAACGCGTCGCGACTCGTGGCACCGATGAATTTGCGGATGTTCATTTACCCCCCGATGAGCTCGCGCCCACGTTGATCTGTTGCGATTGACCGGTTGCGTCACGTTTTGAGCGCCTTACTCTGGTCCCATGCACGGTGGCTGCCATGAATGAATTATTGCAAGGGCGGCTGGCGGGCCATCGGCTGATAAGAGCCGAGAAAGCGGGGTAATTCGGGAGATCGATGACGGGGGCGGCGCACGGGCCGCATCGGGGAAATGCGTGCCGGATCAAACATCAGACAATTGCGCTGATATTTGCAAAAACGGCGACGAAAAACTTCATTAATTGTTTTATTACCCGCCATGTTATTCCACAGCGGGGTCGAGACGATTATTTCATCTGCCGTCTTATTATTGCGCAACACCGCGCCGGGCAGTTCGTGATAATGATTTTATTAAGTTTTTGAAACGACTTTAATCAAGCTTGAAAATCGATGAACAATAGTTAAGTCGGTGAAATATCTATCGTGCGTCAGGGCGAACCTACCTATAATAAATCGAAGGACAATTCAAATAAATTGCAATAGCAGAGCAAGCATTTCACGTCCTGACATTAATCAAGGAATATCCAAATGGCTCAAAAACTATTTCACGCACAACCATTCCCGCTTCCGTTCGATCCACAAACAACTGCATTGGTCATGATCGACATGCAGCGGGATTTTGTTGAACCGGGAGGTTTTGGCGAAGCCTTGGGAAATGACGTTTCCCTGGTGCGCACCGCGATTGTCCCGTGCGGGAAAGTGTTGAAGGCCGCGCGTGATTCGAAGCTGCTGGTCATCCATACGCGCGAAGGCCACCGTGCCGATCTGGCTGATTGCCCGCCGGCGAAACTGACGCGCGGCGGCAAGACATTCATTGGCACAGACGGCCCCATGGGCCGCATCCTGGTTCGCGGCGAGGCAGGGCACGACATCATTCCCGAACTGTATCCAACGTTTGGCGAACCTATCATCGACAAACCCGGCAAGGGCGCGTTCTATGAAACCGACCTGCAACTGGTCCTGCAGAACCACGGAATCAAGACGCTTATTGTGTGCGGGGTGACAACTGAGGTCTGCGTGACCACGACCGTTCGCGAAGCGAATGACCGCGGCTACGAATGCATTATTCCGGCGGATTGCGTCGGATCGTATTTCCCGGCATTCCAGAAATCAGCGCTGGAGATGATCCAGGCGCAGGGCGCAATCTTCGGCTGGGTCAGCGACGCCGCGGCCGTTGTCGACGGCTTGCGCGGCTGAAGCCGGCCGGGCAGCCATGGCACTCCTGACGTTCACCGTGTGCTCGGTTGGCTATATGGCGGAGCACGGGCCGCGCGAGACGCTGCGGTTCTGGGTTCACAGCTGTTTCCAGCACGCAATGAACATGTCGTCGGCGAGCGGCGAGTTGCTGACCTTGCTGAGTCCGCGCTATCAGAACCTGCCCACGGCGATCAGGCTGTCGACGCCGCCAGGCTGGGATTGGCGCCATCAGGCGCACTCCCGGCAGCCCATCACGCTCGAGAACAACGAGTTGCGCGGCACACTCTGGCGCGCGAACCTGAGCAGGGCGCCGTGCTGGCGACCCGAAACGGATCGGGGGTCTGGCGGCCATTCGCCGAACGCGTTGCTGGCGGCTTATCCGTTGCTGGCGAGCCAGTTGTTGGAGTACTGCCTGGAACGCGAGGTGCGCAGCAGCCTGCAATTGCTGCCGGGCTGGCCGCCAGGGGGGCGCATACCGCGCTTGAACCTCGGCGACACCAAGGCGGAGTTGGAAAGCGGCGTCTCGGAACTGATTGGGTACGGAGCAGGGCTGACGCCGGACGGCGACGACTATCTGCTGGGTTATCTGGCGTCGTTATGGCCGTGGCAACATCTGGAAGCCATATCCGCCCATTTGAAACTATTGCGTCCGGCAATAAAGAACCAGCTTCACCGGACGACCAGTATCAGCCGGCATTATCTGGCGCTTGCGTTGCAGGGACACTATTCACAGTCGATCGACCATTTGACGACTGTCCTGATTCACGGAAGCCCACCGGCAGATGTGAAACTTTCGGCAATCAATGTCATGAAATTCGGTTCGTCATCTGGCGCGGATTGTCTCGGAGGGTTCCTGCACGGAATAAAAGCGCTTGGAAAGGTTGAGCAGAAAGAAATGATTTGATCCTTTATACGGATTAGTTGAAAACCATTATCGAGTTAATCAGATTGATGGCATCCGGCGCGTGCAACGCCGGGTTCGCCAGGCGGGCACTCGGCCGAATCTGGACCAGGCAAGTGTAACGATTACCGGAAGCTGAAATGAGCATAAGAACCAAGGTCTTCAAGAACATGTATCAGGACTCCGTCTCCCTGATGCAGATATCCGCGCACATCTCCAAACTCGCCGGCATCGAGCAGGCTTCGGTGGTGATGGGAACGAGCACGAATCTCGCGCAATTGCGGGACGCGGCTCTGGACGACGGCTGCACAGCCGGCCCGAACGATCTCGTCATCGCGGTGCGCGGGGAAATCGCGGCGTGCGACGGTGCGCTCGTTATCGCGGAAGAGCGTTTGAACAGCAAGCCGGAGGAGTCAAGCGGCGACGGCGTGCGTCCGCCACCGCTTGCCAGCCTCGAAATGGCGGTGGAACAGGAGGCGGCATCGAATCTCGCCCTGATCTCCGTTCCCGGCGATTACGCCGCCGCCGAGGCGATCAAGGCGCTGCGTCTGGGCATGTCGGTCATGCTTTTCAGCGACAACGTCAGCCTCGCCCACGAGCGCGACATCAAGACCCTCGCGGCTGAGAAAAACCTGCTGGTGATGGGACCCGATTGCGGGACGGCCATTATCAATGGGCTGCCGTTGGGCTTTGCAAATGTGGTGAGGCGCGGGTCGATTGGCGTAGTGGCGGCGTCGGGCACCGGATTGCAGGAGGTGACGTGCCGTATCGACCAGTTGGGCGCCGGGATTTCGCAGGCGCTCGGCACGGGCGGGCATGACCTGCACGAATCGATCGGCGGGATCTCCATGTTGTACGGCCTCGATGCGCTGAGCGCAGATCCCGACACCCATGTGATCGTGCTGATCTCCAAACCGCCTGCTCCGGCAGTCGCGGAAAAGATCCTGGCGCGGGCGCGCGCGGCGGGCAAGCCGGTCGTCGTCAACTTCCTGGGCGCGCGGCCGGAAGATATGAACGTGCCGGGAATCACCCCCGCATACACCCTCGCCGATGCCGCCGGCTTCGCCGTCGCGTTGCTCTCGGGCGCCCAACTGCCGCCTACGGTGGCCGAGGTCAGCACGCCCGACGCCGGTCGTCTCCACGATTACAGCCGTACCTTGCGGCCCATCCGGCGCTTCATCCGCGGTGTGTTCGCGGGTGGCACCTTTTGCTATGAGAGCCAGTTGTTATGCCGGCAACGCGGCTTCGCCGCGTCGTCGAATACGCCGGTTGCGTCCAACAGCAAGCTCGAGGATATCTGGCACAGCACGGGCCACACACTCGTCGACATGGGCGATGACGATTTCACGCGCGGCCGTCCGCATCCCATGATCGATCCCACGCTGCGCAACCAGCGGATCCTTGCGGAGCTGAACGACCCGCAAACCGCTGTCGTGTTGTTCGACCTCGTGCTGGGTTATGGCGCATCGACAGAACCCGCCCGCGAGTTGTTGGAGCTGATCGAACACGCGCGCCTTCAGGCGGCTGGCCGCGACCTGCCGGTCCTGATCTCGCACGTCTGCGGCACGGAAGCCGATCCACAAGTCAGAAGCCGTCAGGTCGATACCTTGCGCGAAGCCGGCGTTCTCGTCGCCGGTTGCAACGCGCAGGCGGCGCTCTGGGCGAGCCACGTCGCCCACCTTCAGGCGCAAAAATAACGGGACCATGATGAACACGCTATTTAACCAGCCACTGACCGTGGTGAATGCAGGCTTGAGCAGTTTCGCCGATAACCTGGCGCTAGCCGGCGGCGACGTCACCGATCTGCGCTGGCAGCCGCCGGCTCTCGGCGATGTAGACGCGGGACTGGCGCTGGCATCGCTGATTCGCCATCCGCTGGTCGAGCAGGCCAACGTCCAGGCGTTCCAGCAATATCTCGCGGCTCAGCCCGTGCTCGTCGATGTCATGAGCGCAGCGCAAGCGATCAGCGCGATGGCGCATCGCAAGCTGATCCTCCACGCGGGGCCGCCGATCGACTGGGCCGATATGTGCGGACCGGTGAAGGGTGCGATTGTCGGCGCGATCCTGTTTGAGGGATGGGCGACGACCCACGAAGCCGCCGAGCGGCTGGCGGCGGATGGCGCGATCGACTTCGAGCCGTGTCACCACTATCAGGCCGTCGGCCCCATGGCGGGCATCATCAGCCCGTCCATGCCGCTATGGGTGATCGAGAACAAGACTAACGGCCGCCGTGCCTTCAGTAACTTCAACGAAGGGCTCGGCAAGGTGCTGCGTTTCGGCGCCAATAACGGCGAAGTGCTCGACCGCCTGCACTGGATGACCCAGGAACTCGCGCCGGCATTGAAGGCTGCGTTGAAGGTGCTGGGCGAAGTGGAGTTGAAGCCGATGATGGCGCAGGCGCTGCATATGGGCGACGAAGTCCATAACCGCAATGCGGCCGCCACCGGCCTCCTGATCAAGCGCCTGATTCCCGCGTTGCTATCGACCGGATTGCCGATCGAGCGGATTCAGCGCGTGACGGAGTTCATCGTGGGCAACGATCACTTCTTCCTCAACCTCTCGATGGCCGCGTGCAAGGCCATGACCGATGCGGCCCACAACGTGCCCTTCAGTTCAATGATCACGGTCATGGCGCGCAACGGCGTGAATTTCGGTATCCGCATGTCCGGCACGGGCGACCGATGGTTCCAGGCGCCCGCCAATCCAGTGGAAGGTTTGTTCTTCCCGGGCTATGGCGTGGAAGACGCCGCAGCCGATCTCGGCGACAGCGCGATCACCGAGACGGCGGGCGTGGGCGGCTTCGCCATGGCGTCGTCGCCGGCGATTGTCAAGTTCGTGGGCGGCACGCCGGCGGACGCCACCAGCAACAGCCGTCGCATGCAGGCCATCACGCTGGGCGGCAATCCCGCGTTCACGCTTCCCGCCCTGAATTTCGCGCCGACCGCCGCGGGTATTGATGCCCGCAAGGTGGTTGATCGCGGCATCCTGCCGATCATCAATACCGGGATTGCGCACAAGGAGGCTGGCGTCGGGCAGATTGGCGCGGGCATTACCACGGCGCCGATGCCGGGTTTCATCGAAGCGATTCGCGCGCTCGCCGAATACGTTTAAACCATACGGGACACGCATCATGACCAAGCCTCTGGCAATTGTCGCGGTCGGCGGCAACGCGCTGATCCGCGACGATAAACACGATAGTATTCCTGACCAATATGACGCGGTCGTCGAAAGTGCGGGGCACATTGCCGACATGATCGAGGCCGGATGGGATCTGGTGCTGACGCACGGCAACGGACCTCAAGTCGGTTTTATCCTGCGCCGCTCAGAACTCGCCGCCGATGAAGTCCGGCCGGTGCCCCTGGACTACGCCGTCGGCGATACGCAGGGCGCGATTGGCTACATGTTTCAAAAGGCGTTGAGCAACGCGTTGCGGCGTCGCGGGATTCATCGGCAAGTGGTCACGGTTGTGACCCAGACGCGTGTCAGCCGCGACGATCCGGCGTTTCTCAAACCGGGCAAACCAATAGGCGCTTTCCTCGATGAAGCCACCGCGCTGCAGCGCCAAAAGTCACTTGGATGGACGCTGATGGAGGATGCCGGACGAGGCTGGCGCCGGACCGTGGCGTCGCCTCAGCCACTGGAGATCATGGAGCGGGAGGTCATCGCTAGGCTGCTTGCGCAGGGGTGCGTGGTGATTGCATGCGGCGGCGGCGGCATTCCGGTTCTGGTCGATGAACACCATCAGATCTCGGGTGTGGAAGCGGTCATCGACAAGGACCTGGCTTCGGCGCTTCTCGCCGAACAATTGGGTGCCGATCTCCTTCTGATTCCCACAGGCGTTGAACAGGTGGCGATCAATTTCGGCAAGCCGGAACAGCGCTGGCTCGACACGCTTAGCCTGGCCGAAGCGCAGGAACTGATCTCGCAAGATCAGTTTGGCGCGGGAAGCATGCTGCCCAAAGTGGAAGCAATCATGCGATTCGTTACCCATAGCCGGTCGCATGGCGGACACGGCAAGGGCTTGATTACCAGTCCGGAAGCGATCAAGCGTGCGCTCGATCGCAAGACCGGGACGTGGATCACGCAATAGCGGTTCGTGTCGTGTGAATTTAACTTAGCAATACGAATTTCATTGAAGAACGAAGGCAGACAGATGAACAAAACTACATTGCTGGCCGTCAACGGCACGCTCATGCGCGGGCTTGAACTGAACGGCAACATGATCGCGGCGGGCGGCGTGTTCTTGCGTGAAGATCACACCGATCCGCATTACCGGCTCTGGAGCATTGGCGATCGTCATCCGGGAATGATCCGCGTGGCAGCCGGCGGAACCTCTGTCGCGCTCGAGGTCTGGGAATTGCCGCTCGCGTCGTTTGCCGCTTTGTTGTTGAGCGAACCGGCGGGTCTGGCGATCGGCAAGGTGACGCTTCGCGACGGCAATCAGGTGTTGGGCGTGCTGGCCGAACCCTGGCTGGTTGAAAACCAGAAGGACATCACCGCGCACGGAAGCTGGCGTGCCTATACCGGCCATTTCCATTCCGCCTGACCGTTCGAAACCTCCGGGGAACATTTGTATGCGCGACACTGACGAAGGCCCGAATACGGCGCCCGGGTACCGCATTGCCATGATTTTATTGGGCATTGCCATTACGCCGGTTTTACTCTCCTCCTCCAGTCTGGGGAGCCAGTTATCAAGTCTGGCGTTGATCAAAGTGGTGGTCATCGGCGGCATTATCCTGACCATCCTTTCCACGATCACGATTTGCGTCGGCGAGAAGGCGCGGCTGCCAACCTACGGTATCGTCAAATATCCGTTCGGCGAAAAAGGGGCGATCGCCATCAACATCCTGCTCGCGATCAGTTTGTTCGGGTGGATCGCCGTGACCGCGAATATGTTTGGGCATTCGGTGCACGATCTGCTGGCGCAGCAGGGCTTTGAAATACCCGTGCCGCTGCTGGTTGCGGTGGGTTGCGTGATTTTTGTGGCCGCTACGGCGTTTGGTTTCGAACTGCTTGGGAAGGTGGCTCAGTTCGCCATACCTGTCATTGCGTTGATGCTTTGTTATTGCGTTTATGTCGCGGCGCACGGGATGGTCCCGGTGCCAGCCGGATTCACCGATATGAATACCGGCGTGGCCGTTTCCACTGTTGTCGGGACGATTATTGTGCTGGTGGCCACGCTGCCGGATTTCGGCAGTTTCGTTCACGACCGCAAGCATGCGTTGATTGGCGCGGTGCTGACGTTCCTGATCGCTTATCCGTTGTTGTATTGGGCGGGCGCCACGCCGAGCGGCATATCAGGGAAAGCTTCCTTGCTCGGCGCGATGGCTGTGTTCGGGGCCGTGCTGCCGGCCGCGTTGCTGCTCATTTTTGCGACCGTTACGGGGAATGCCGGGAATATGTTTCAAGGCACGCTGGTCGTTTCGACCTTGTTCACGCGGTTTCCGAAATGGCAGATCACTGTCGTGCTGGGCGTGCTGGCGGTCATTGTCGGGAGCATGGACATCATGGCGTGGTTCATCCCGTTCCTGCTTTTTTTGGGGATCGCGACGCCGCCGGTGGCTGGGATTTATATCGCCGACTTTTTGCTTTATCGGCGAGGCGGGTATGACGCGCGCTTGCTCACTACTGATCCTCAAGTGAAGGTGCTTACGTTCGTTGCGTGGATCATCGGGTCGCTGGTCGGGTTTATGACGGTGAAGGGCGTTTTTTCCTTCACGAGCATCCCGTCGCTTGATTCGATTATTGTCGCGTGTGCTTGTTATGCGATTTTTAGCCGGGTTACGCGGTTGCGGGGGGTCGCTTCGCGGCTTTAAGTGGAATTGGTTTTTGTTCGCACTCGGGTGGGGGCGCTGGCGCTTGGTGGGCTGGGGGTGGGTTTTCGGGTTGGTGGGCCGGGGTCGATGCCAGGGTGTCAGGTTCTGGGGTTAGTGGGCGGGGTCATCGCTGGGGTGGTCGGTTCTGGGGTTAGCGGTCGGGGTCAATGCCGGGTTGCTG
>NZ_JAAVUQ010000077.1 GCF_018449515.1 Caballeronia sp. dw_19
GCTACCCCCAGAACCGCCCACCCGCCATCCCCGCCCCCCCACCCCTACATATTGATCTGCCCACCCAACTCAACCACACGATTAGGCGGCAAACTATAGTACTCCGCCGCTTGCGCAGCATTCCGCCCAAGAAACGCGAACAGCTTCTCACGCCAAAGCGCCATCGCCTTGCTTTCACCGGTCGCACGAATCGTGTCGCGGGCGAGGAAGAACGAGGTATCGGCGGCATCATAGGTCCAACCGGGAATCTGCTTCTGGATCAGCGTCAAAAGCGCCGGCACGTCGGGAATCTCCATAAAGCCGTGACGCACCCTGACCGCATAACAGCCATCACCAAGATCCTCCACCACGGCCTTGTCAGCGTCCCTGACATGGGGCACGTTGTCGGTCGTGCCGGCGAGAAAGATGTTCGTATTGTGCAGCACGCGGTTGTGCTTGAGATTGTGCATGAACGCCGTCGGAGTCATGCCGGCCACGCCGCCGGGGAACACCGCCGTGCCTTCAACGCGCGACGGCGGATGACTGCTCCTGCACAGCGAATGGATGATGTCCTTGAGCGGCAGGTTCTCCGCTTTCATGCGGTCGATCAGCGTTTCGCGTCCCTTGTGCCAGGTCGTCATGACCGTGAACAACGTAGCGCCTGCAAGCAGCGGAAACCAGCCGCCGTCGAGCACCTTGCTGACGTTACTCGATACAAACACCGCATCGACAATCGCAAATGGCCCGATAACAAGCGCCGTTGCCAATGGTTTCCAGTGCCAGAGGCAATGCGTGATGAAATACATCAACAGGGTCGTGAGCAGCATGGTGGAAGCCACCGCAATGCCGTAGGCGGACGCGAGGTTATCGGATGATTTGAAGAACACCACCAGGAACACGACCGCCGCGAACAACGAGAGATTGATGAACGGTACATAGACCTGACCAATTTCATGCGTCGATGTATGGACGATCGGAATGCGCGGCAGGAAACCAAGCTGCACGGCTTGCTTCGTCATGGAGAACGCGCCCGAGATCACCGCTTGCGACGCGATAATGGTTGCCGCCGTCGCCAGGATGACAAGCGGGACAAGCGCCCAGCCGGGAGCCGACTCGAAGAACGGTTGTTTCAGCGTAGCGGGATGCATCAACACGAGCGCGCCCTGCCCGAAATAGTTCATGACCAGGCTCGGCCAGACGAGAAACATCCACGCGAGACGGATCGGCTTTTTACCGAAGTGCCCCATGTCCGCATACAAGGCTTCGCCGCCGGTCAGCGCCAGGAAGACCGAGCCCAGCACGATGAACGCGGTGCCCGGACTATGAGCCACGAACGATATGGCGAAGGTCGGCGAAGCGGCTTCAAGAATGAGCGGATGCTGGACGATGTGAAGCAAACCCAGCGCGGCCAAGGTCACGAACCAGACCACCATGACCGGCCCGAAGATCTTCCCCACGGCACTGGTGCCGTGTTTCTGGATGGCGAACAAACCCGTCAGGATAACCAATGAAATGGGCACGATCCAGGCTGTCAGCTGAGCATCGATCAGCGTCACGCCTTCCACCGCCGATATGACGGAAATAGCCGGCGTAATCATGGAGTCGCCATAGAACATGGCCGCACCGAACACGCCCAGCGTCAGCAAGACATTACGCAAGCGCTCGGGAGCAACGCCCGATGCCAGCGCGGTCAGCGCAAGAATGCCGCCTTCGCCGTCATTGCCTGCTCGCATGACAAAGCTGACGTACTTCAGCGTGACGACAATCAGGATCGACCAAAGGATCAGCGATACGATGCCAAACACATTAACCTGACTGGCTCCGCCCGCGGCCTTGAGACATTCCCTAAGGGTGTAAAGCGGACTTGTCCCGATGTCTCCAAAAACGACGCCTACAGCGCCGAGCATTAAAACGGGTGCACCTGGGACCACTTTGGTCGAAGAATTTGCAACGGATGCTGACATATGCCTTTCGCTCGATTTGTTAATCATCGCCGCTATCCGGGATCGCCCACAGACTAACCGGTTTCATCGGCATGGACCTCAGCATTTACACCAAGCGCGCTTCAACATCTCCATAACCTCTCCATAACAATATCCGCGAAAAATGACGGTGAGTCATGTAAAGAAAAATGCGAAGCGCACACGTTTGAATAGTGACCAGGACGCGAACGCAGGCGCCGCGCCTGCTCCCTCGCAAACTTGTTGGCGGGAACTGCGTCGGTTACGCTTGCCGCTGGCCCTTTAATCCTGCGTACACACCATGAAAAAATTAGTCAGGCTGGAATTGCAGCAGATCCATCCGACGCAGATAACCGCGGGCATGCTGGAAGTCGATGAGAAACGCAAACACTTCGCCTCCCTGCCTGCGGAAGAATTGAAGCGCGCGCTGAAGGCCCTACCTATTCCGGCCGTGTTGGGCCGGGATGGCACTCACTTCGCGACCGATCACCATCACCTTGCGCGAGCGCTATTCGACGCCCAGATTAATTATGCTTACGTTGAGGTCATGGCCGACCTGTCGAAGCTGAAAGGCGACGCCTTCTGGCTGGAGATGGCAAACCGGCGCTGGGTGCACCCCTATGACGAGCACGGCATCCTGCATGGCGTTGCCGCGATTCCGTCCAACGTATCGGGGCTGATAGACGATCCGTACCGAAGCCTCGCAGCGTTTGTGCGCAACGCGGGCGGCTACATTAAAACGCCTGAACCGTTTGCCGAATTCCAGTGGGCGGACTTCTTCCGGACTCGCATCCGCTTGTGGAGCACGTCGTTTCAGTTCAACGCCGCTGTGCAGCAGGGGGTGCATCTTGCCAGAAGTCCGGATGCGCTGGTGCTACCGGGGTTCTACAAGAGCAAGGTCAGCAGTGGAGCAAATCTTCGCCCTTGAAGGGTGGGCCTGGTTCGCATCGGGAGCGGGAGGCTGGGATCTGCCTGGGGTAAGCGGGAGAGCGTCAAGCCGTAGAGCATCAAGCAAAAACGCCGTTGAACCCTCTGCGGGTCCAACGGCGTCAACCTACCTTCCAGCGAGCCTTGCGGCGTCCTTAATGTGCCAGGAACGAGCGCAGCTTCTCCGACCGGCTAGGATGCACGAGCTTGCGCATTGCCTTGCTTTCAATCTGGCGAATCCGCTCACGCGTCACATCGAATTGCTTGCCGACTTCTTCCAGCGTATGGTCGGAAACGGTGTCGATACCAAAGCGCATGCGCAGCACCTTCGCTTCACGCGGCGACAATGAATCGAGCGCATCCTTGATCGCCAGACGCATGTCGGCGTGCATGGCGGCATCGGCCGGCGACTCGGTGTTCGAATCTTCCACCATGTCGCCCAGCGTCGTGTCGCCGTCTTCGCCCAAAGGCGTTTCGAGCGAAACCGGCTGCCGCGCAATCTTCAGGATGCTGCGAACCTTCTCTTCCGACAAATCGAGGCGAACCGCCAGCACCGACGGATGCGCTTCCTGACCCGTCTGCTGCAGGATTTCGCGCGATACGCGGTTCAGCTTGTTGATCGTCTCGATCATGTGCACCGGTACGCGAATGGTCCGGCCCTGATCGGCGAGCGAACGCGTCACCGCCTGACGAACCCACCACGTGGCGTACGTCGAGAACTTCCAGCCACGGCGGTATTCGAACTTGTCTACGGCCTTCATCAAGCCGATGTTGCCTTCCTGGATCAGATCCAGGAAATGCATGCCGCGGTTCACGTACTTCTTCGCGATCGAGATCACCAGACGCAGATTTGCTTCCGTCATTTCGCGCTTCGCCTGACGCATCTTGTGCTCGGCGGACGTCATCTGCTTGTTCAGCGCCTTCAGTTGCAACAGCGGCAACATCAGGTTCGATTCGATCTGGATCAGCTTTTGCTGTTCCGCCTGAATGGCCGGCAGGCTGCGTTCCAGCGCCTTGCCATAGGCGTTTGACGCTGCAGCGTGACGGGTCGTCCACTCGAGATCCGTCTCGTGGCCCGGGAATACTTCCACGAACTTCTCACGCGGCATGCCCGCCAGATCGACGGCGATCTTCAGGATACGGCGCTCAATAGCGCGGACCTGCTCGACCTGCTCGTGGACCTCGGCGCACAACCGGTCGATCGTACGAGCGGTAAAGCGGATCGTGGCCAGCTCGCGCTGGATATGTTCCTGCACGCTCGGCCAGTCGCCGGTGCGTGAATCGTCGGCGATATAAGCCGCATGGAACACGTCGAAATGGTCCCGCACGTTCGAGAAAATGGGCAAGCAGTCGCGCAGCAAATGCTTGAGGCGCGTTGCGTTCGCACGCGTTGCCTGCTCGTCTTCGGTCTCGCCGTCTTCGTCGTCGCCTTCCGACGCCAGTTCAGCTTCATCGAGTTCAGCCTCGGTATCGGCATCCGCCGGCACCGCGTCTTCGTCCAGCGTGGTGTCCTTGAAGCCATCGACCAGTTCGTCGATGCGCAACTCGCCCGCGACAATCTTGTCCACAGTCGTGAGCAGCGTGATCACCGTCGACGGGCACGTGAATGCCGCCTTGATCATCTCGCCAAGGCCATCTTCAATGCGCTTCGCGATTTCGATCTCGCCCGCACGGGTCAGCAGTTCAGTGCTGCCCATTTCGCGCATATACATACGCACGGGATCGGTCGTCCGGCCGAATTCCGAGTCGACGGTTGCCAGCGTGACTTCCGCTTCTTCGTCCGATTGCTCGTCGGACACCGCCGTGGGGGCGGAATCGTTCAGCAGCAATGTTTCCGAGTCCGGCGCTTCTTCGTAGACGGCCACACCCATGTCGCGGAACGTGCTGACAATGGTTTCGATAGCCGACGTCTGAGCAAAGTTACCCGGCAGGTGATCGTTGATCTCTGCGTGGGTCAGGAAGCCTTGCTGTTTTCCCAGTTGAATCAACGCCCGCATCTGGCGTTGACGCTCATCGGCCTGCTCGGGCGAGCAGACGCTTTCGTCCATTGGGCGCGACAACTTGTCGGCAGACCCACGGCGGGCTTTCGATTTTTTTGCAGGAACGCCGTTGCCGGCGGTAGATTCGGTTGGATCAAAACTTGTCATACATTTCCTCGACAGCTTTGCTCTGTAATGACAAACCAGTGCACAAGCGGTTAGACACGAGCACTACCGTGACGACCAACGGGATCATCACCTCGGGTTCAGCTATTCAGCTTATTCAGCCAATTCGATGCGCTGATTCGAGCAAAACTGAATCAGTTTGGAGGCGGGACGCGCTAACGAGCGCAGTATTCGCGCGGGTCGTACAGTTTATAGCAACTTGCTTGCGGCTAGTGCGGTAAACGCCAATATCAGGCGTATCTAGTAGCCGAGCGCAGCAAAACTACAACATTTAGCTCGGACAAGCACTCATTTGCGGACGATTTAGCCCGAATCAAGACCGCAAAAGCCGCATGCAGCCGCTCATTGAGCCTAAAAAACGCGGCCTTATTCCGACCCTGATTAATGCCCTTGCTCAATGATGGGTCGATTCTCGACGACTTTGCCGCCGCTGAGGCGTTTTTTTTCGGGCGGCACGTTTCTCCCGTCATTGCGACCCGTTCCCTCGGCTATCTGATCGGCGATAACGCCTATTTTAATCGCATTACGATTAAACGCATTTCAATGCGATTTTTTTCTCCCTATGCTGTTTTTCAGACGCGGCGTTTCCGCTGACCCGTTGCTGGTCCGGGAAGCCGCCACTATCGAGGAACTCGACATGAAGAACGTCACGGCGTTGATCGCAGCCCTGGAAGCGGAACTCGGCGCCGATGCGGTGCTGACAGCCGAATCCGACCTCGCGCCTTTCACGGAAGACTGGCGAGGCCGCTACAAGGGACCGGCCGCGGCAGTCGTCCAGCCGTCGAACACCTCGCAGGTGTCGGCCGTCGTGCGCCTGTGCGCGGCGTACGGCGTCCCGGTCCTGCCGCAGGGCGGCAACACCAGCCTGTGTGCGGGCGCGGTGCCGGCAAACGTGGGCCTGCCGCCGGTCATCGTCAATCTGACGCGCATGCGGCGCATTCGCCATATAGATGCCGCCAACGGCTCGATGGAAGTCGAAGCCGGCTGCGTGCTGAAAACCATCCAGGACGCAGCCGCGGCCGAACAACGCCTGTACGCGGTGAGTCTGGGCGCCGAGGGCTCGTGCCAGATCGGCGGGAATTTATCGACGAATGCGGGCGGCACTGCGGTCCTGCGTTACGGCAACACGCGCGACAACGTGCTGGGTCTAGAGGTCGTACTCGCCGATGGCACCGTCTGGAATGGTCTGCGCGCCTTGCGCAAGGACAACACGGGGCTCGACCTGAAGCACTTGTTCATCGGCACGGAAGGCACGCTGGGGATCATCACCGCGGCTACGCTAAAGCTGCACCCGCTGCCTGTTCAACACGCGCTCGCGTGGTTCGCGCCCGTTGATCCCGCCGCCGCGCTGCACATCCTCGGGATGTTCCAGGCCGCGTGCGGATCGCGTCTGAGCGCCTTCGAGATGATCAACCGCCGCCAGCTTGAACTCGTGGTCGAGCAGGTTCCCGGCCGCCGCAATCCACTCTCGGAATTGCATGAATGGCACGTGCTGGTCGAACTAGGAGACACCCACGGCGGCGAGGAAATGGCCGCGTTGATGCAGCAAACGCTCGAACACGCAGCCGTTGCAGGGCTGATCCACGACGCCGTCCTCGCCAGCAACCAGACACAACGCGCCGCGCTCTGGGAAATTCGCCATAGCGTGTCGGAAGCCAACAAGAAAGCGGGCGTGGGCCTGACGACCGACTGTGCGGTGCCGGTGTCCGCGGTGCCCCTGTTTATCGAGCGTGCCACGCAAGCGGTGCATGCCATTGTTCCCGGGCTGGACATCCTCGTGGTCGCGCATCTTGGCGACGGCAACGCGCATTTCATCCCCTTCTTCACCTTCGACGCCTGGCGCCAACTCGCGGATCGCTCCGCCATGGCCAACGCCATGCGCCGCTGCGTGAACGACGTCGCGCATGAATTACGCGGCACGTTCAGCGCGGAGCATGGCGTCGGGCAAACCGGGCTGCCGGAAATGGCGCACTACAAATCCGCGGCTGAACTCGGCCTGATGCGCGCGGTGAAGAACGCGCTCGATCCGCACAACCTGTTCAATCCGGGGCGTTTGCTGCCCTGAGTTTTTGGTCACCTTAGAACTAACCGATCCAGGCCGGGAAGAAGCCCGGACGTTCGCATCACAGCGTTTCTGTTTCTATCCACACCCTTGGAGCCGACATGAAAAAGCAGCCCGCACGCGATGAGATCCAACCGCTTCAGCAACCCGGCCGCCGCACGGTCATCAAGACGGCTGTCGCCGGCGCCGCGGCGGTGGCGTTCCCGTTCGTCTGGACGCCATCGCGCGCGGCAAGCAAGCGGATCGTCATTCGCGACGATGGCGGCATCTACACCAAGGCGTACGGCGCGGTTTTCTACAAGCCCTTCACGGAAAAGACAGGAATTGAAGTGATCGGCGTGCAGGCTAACGCTGAACCGACCGCCCAGATCAAAAGCATGGTCGAGACCGGCAGCTACACGTGGGACATGGCCAAGATCAGTCAGCCAGCTATCCTCCTGTTGACGGGCGGCGGCAAGGAATACCTGGAGAAGCATGGGCTTGAAGCCGATCCGGTGATTGCGAAGATTCCACCGCAATACATGTCGCCGTATGGCGTTGGCACCAACATCTATACGACCGTGCTCGCGTATCGCACCGATGCCTTCAAGGGCCGCAAAGCCCCCAATTCATGGGCCGATATGTGGAACGTCAAGGACTACCCGGGCCGTCGCGGCCTGCGCAAGTATCCGTTCGATACCTTCGAAGAAGCGATGATGGCAGACGGCGCGTCGCCCTCGCAGGTCTATCCGGTCAACTTCGACAAGGGCATCGCGAGCCTCGACAAAATTTCCAGGCACGTCGATGTATGGTGGACCACGGGTGCGCAAGTCGAACAGATGCTGGGCTCCGGTGAAGTCGACATGATCAGCACGTGGGTATCGCGGGCGCAATCGGCTATTGCGAACGGCGCGCCGGTGGCGATCGTCTGGAACCAGAACATCTGGGGCTGCGACAACTGGTCGATCCTCAAAGGCACACCGAATGCCGGCGCCTGCCGCGAGTTCATCAAGTTCGCGTCCGATCCAAAACGTCAGGCCGCGCTGGTCGAATATTTCCCGGCCGGTGTTACGCAGCCCGAAGCGTTTAACTACATCAAGCCCGAGATTGCGAAGAACTGCCCGACGTTCCCGGAGAACATGAAGAACGGCCTGCATATCGATGCAAAGTTCTGGCAGGAAAAACAAAGCGTCGCGCTCGAACGGTTCAATAGCTGGATCCTGACCTGAGCGCTGTTTTCATCGCGTTCCTTTTGTGTTTTCACCGCCACGGATGCCGATTCCATGTCTGCCTCGAATCTTCAAATCACGGGACTGTGCAAGCGCTATGGCGACTTCGTCGCGCTCGCGCCGATCGATCTCGATGTCGCCCAGGGCGAATTCCTGACCCTGCTCGGACCCAGCGGCTCAGGCAAGACGACGCTGCTCAGTCTGATCGCGGGACTGGCACAGCCGGACGATGGCCAGGTACGGATCAATGGTGTCGACGTGACGTACGGAGCGCCGTATGAGCGGGACATCGGCATGGTGTTTCAGAACTACGCGCTGTTCCCGCACATGACGGTAGCGGAGAACATCTCGTTCCCGTTGCAGATGCGCAAGACCGACGCCAAAGCGACGCGCGAGAAGGTCATGCAAGCGCTTGAGATGGTGCATCTGCCGCATGTGGCGGGGCGTTATCCGCGTGAATTGTCGGGCGGTCAGCAGCAACGCATTGCCCTCGCGCGCTGCATGGTCTACCGCCCGTCGATCATCCTGATGGACGAACCGCTCGGCGCACTGGACAAGAAATTACGCGACCAGATGCAACTGGAAATCAAGCGGATTCATCGCGACCTGGGCACGACGATTGTCTACGTCACGCACGATCAGGAAGAAGCGATGACCATGTCCGACCGCATCTGCCTGATGAACGCCGGATCGATTGCGCAACTCGGCACGCCCGCGGATCTGTATTTCCGCCCGAAGAGCGTGTTTGTCGCGGATTTCCTCGGCGAATCGAACCTGCTCGATGCAGTGGTCACGGGGCGCAGCGGCGATCAGGTACAGATCAGCGTGCAGGGTGGCGCGAACGTCAACGCAATGGCGTACGACTCCGTGATTCGAGACGGCAAGCCGGTGAAGCTGATGTTGCGTCCGCAAAACCTGCAGATCCACGATGGGCCGCCGGCCGCGTCGATCAACGGCGGGACATTGTCGGCGAAGCTCACCGACATCATGGTGACCGGCAGCATGACGAAGCTTTATCTGCAGTCGCATATCAGCGACGCCCCGCCGCTCGTCGCGGCTTTCCCTACCAACCGGCTCGGCCGCCAGTACGAGATCGGGCAGACGCTCGGGCTTTCGTGGCTGACTGCGGACGCTGTTGCCATTGCGGGGTAAGAGATGAATCGTTCCGTCCTGACCGCCGAGCAAACGCATCCGGACGCGCCGCCGCCACGCCCTGCCCGATGGCGCGCGTGGTTGCGACCCGGCGCAATGAGCGCACCGATCATCGTGTTGCTGCTGGTGATGCTCGTGTACCCCGTCGGCCAGTTGTTGCTGCTCAGCGTACATAACGACAGCGGCTTTACGCTGGTTGAATACAAGCGGCTCTTTGCATCGTCGGTATATGTGGATGTATTGCTGATCACGCTGAAGATCTCGTTGTGGACGACCTTCTTCTCCGTGCTCACCGGTTATCCGATCGCGTATCTGATTTCATCGCTGACGCGGGAGCGCAAGAACCGCCTGCTGTTCTGGGTCTTGCTCTCCTTCTGGACCAGCTTTCTCGTGCGTACCTTTGCATGGGTCGTGCTGCTCGGGCGCAACGGCGTGATCAATCAGATGTTGCTTGGACTTGGCATCATCGACCGGCCGTTGAGCCTGCTCTATAACTTTTCCGCCGTGATCGTGGGTATGGTCCACGCGCTGATGCCGCTCGCGGTGCTGACCATGCTCTCGGTAATGGAGAACATCGACCGCCGCTTGCCGAGCGCTGCCGCCACGCTCGGCGCTCGGCCGGGCACGGTGTTCTGGAAGGTGTATTTTCCGTTGTCGCTGCCGGGCGTTGCCGCGGGCGCGTTGATGGTGTTCGTCACGGCTATCGGCTTCTTCATTACGCCCACGCTGCTCGGCGGACGACATCAGACCATGATTACGCAACTGATCATCGACCAGGTGATGCAGGCGTTGAACTGGGGTTTCGCGGGGGCAATCTCCGTGTTGTTGCTGGCGGTCGTGCTGCTCGTGTTCCTGATCTACGACCGCATGGTCGGCCTCTCCACGATGGCTGGCGGCAGCTCGGCCGCGCGTGGTCCGAAGCACGGCGGCGGCTGGAGCCGCAAGCTGGGTGATGTGATCCTGACCGCGCTGGGCAACGCGACCGATGCGGGAATCGGTCTATTTCCCAAACGATGCAAACGCCGTGCCGCCAAAGGCGAAAGCCTGACGTTGCGCGTGGTGGTGATCTTGCTACTTGTCTTCCTCAGCGCGCCTGCGTTCCTGATGATTCCACTCTCGTTCGATTCCGCGTCCGGTCTCGCATGGCCGCCGCACGGTTTCTCGTTGCAGTGGTATCGGCAGATCACTGATTCGCCGTTGTGGATGCAGGCCATTACGCGCTCCATGCTGGTGGGTATCGGCACCGGCATTCTCTCGATGCTGATCGGCACGCCCGCTGCGTTCCTGCTGGTGCGTGGCGGCATGAAGGGCAAGGCGGCCATGCTTGCTTTCATCCTCGCGCCGATCGTGGTGCCCCGCATGATCATTGCAGTAGGCGTGTTCTATTTCTTCGCGAAGATCGGCTTGATCGGGTCGTCGTTCGGCCTCGTGCTGGGACATACCGTGGTGGCTGTGCCTTACGTGGTGATCACCATGATGGCCGTGCTGCGCAACTACGACACGCGACTTGATCTGGCCGCGCATAGCATGGGCGCACGGCCGTGGGCCACGCTGCGCCTCGTCACGTTCCCGATTCTCGGTGCGGGGTTGATGTCGTCGTTCCTGTTCGCTTTCGCTACCTCCTTCGATGAACTGACCATTGCGTTGTTCTCGTCGGGCGGCTTGAGCACGACCTTGCCCAAGCAGTTCTGGGACGAAATCACGATGCAGATTTCACCGGTCATTGCGGCCGTTTCCACGTGCCTGTTCGTCTTTATTGCAGCCTTGATCTGGGTGGCGGACCGGTTGCGCCGCCGCAGCCTTGCTTCTTGAATAACCTTGTTTTCCAGGACTAACTCATGCTTTCAGCACACCAACTGCGTGGCGTCTTGCCGGCTATTCCGACTCCCGTCAATCCCGACGACACCATCAATGCCGACGCCGCTCGCGCGCTCATGCGCTATCTGCTGAAACAAGGCGTGGACGGTGTGGTGCCGCTTGGCGGCACTGGCGAATATGGCGCGTTATCGCGCGCCGAGCGCATTCGCATGGCCGAGATCACAGCGGAGCAGGCTGCGGGCAAGATCCCCGTTGTCGCGGGCGTGCTCGATCCCGGTTATCACGATGCGATGCAAGCGGGAAAGGACTTCGCTCGGGCCGGCGCCGATGGTCTGCTCGTGCTGACACCCTACTACACGAACCCGACGCAGGGCGGGATTCGCGATTACTTCATGCGTTACGCCGATGAATCGCCGCTGCCGATTCTCATCTATGAAATCCCGTACCGCACGCGGATTGCGATTGCGCCCGAGGTGCTGCACGAGTTGTCGAGGCATGAGCGGATCATTGGCATGAAGGCGTGCAACACGGACATGTGGCATTTCTTGCGCACCGTTGCGGGCGTGGATGAATCGTTCGCCGTGCTGAGCGGTGAGGATACGTTGTTCCCATTGCATGTGGCGGCCGGTGCGCGAGGCGGGATTGTCGTCACGGCGACGTTGCTGCCGACTGCGTGGCGAAAGATTTATCAACTGGCTTCGGAGGGGAAGACGCAGGAAGCCTTGACATTGCATCGCTCGCTGATTCCGCTGATGAACATGGCGTTCGCCGAGACCAATCCCGGTCCGATGAAATCCGTGATGGACCTGATCGATGTGCACGCGCCTGCGATGCTTGCGCCGCTGGTTCAAGCGGAGGCGGAGTTGTCGGGGCGGTTGCGCGTGGAACTGGAGAAACAACTCGATTTGTTTGAACGTGGGTAGGGTTAGGGGGCGGGGGGCGGTTCTGGGGTTAGGGGGCAGGGTCGGCGGTTCTGGGGCTAGCGGTCGGAGTCAATGCCGGGGTGGTGGTTTTTGGGTTAGTGGTCGGGGTCAATGCTGGGCTGCTGCTTTCGGCGTTGGTGGTCTGCCTGACTCGGATTTTCTCTTTATCACTATTAGCCACTGTGCGTGGCGGCACGTCATTTCTTTGTCCAAAGCGACAAAGAAACGAAGCAAAGAAAACGCTTTTAAACCGCGCTACCCTAAGTGTCCACAGCGTGCAGTTTCTATTCATAGGTGCCGCAAAAGCACGGTGCTCGCCAGAGCGGAGGATGTGTGAAACCCTCCTTCTCGCGAATCCTGACACGAACACGCTTCGCCCCGTACGCTCTCGGGCAAGCACAAGTTGCCAAGGAACCACCACGGCCTCACGCGTCTTTTCGGTTTCGTTTTTTGGTGGGTTAGCTGCCTGGTCTGCGCGGTCGCATTCGTGGATCGCAGCCCGATCTGTAGTAGCTTGACGCGAATTACCGCTTCGAGTTTTAGTGAAGTGGCTACGTTCTCCATACCATTATTTTCGTTGGTTACTGCCATAAGCACCTTCGGGGTTTTAGTACGTTGCGGGTTGGCGGCGTGGTTCGACGAGAGTACAAATTCGGAGGGAGGTTGTCCGCGGATAGCGCGGGGTGCCCCTTGGGCAGGTTCAATCACTGGTGGCGAAGCGTGTGGGTATCGGTGTTCGGAGAAAGAGGGGTTCACACATCCGTGGCTCTGGCGAGCACCGTGCTTTTGGGGCACCTATGAATACA
>NZ_JAAVUQ010000078.1 GCF_018449515.1 Caballeronia sp. dw_19
CGTTACCGCCCCCATCCCTCACAGACCCGGACTAGCCCAATTAAGGCATCCGGTTCTTCATTGCACAGATTCGCTCACGTGTTGATATAGCTATGCACAATTCGAGCTTGCGGCAAGGGAAACCTCTTGAGTATCTCTTTGAATGCGGTCCATGGAATGTTGCTTTTGGACGACCTGCGTGATAACCACTTGCGCCAAGTGGCGATTGCATGAAATCTCAATCCACCAATGCGTTTGCTGTTACCGCTGATACCAAAGTAGGCAAAATGCCCCTTTAGCATCCTGCAGAGCTTTTGATGCTGGTCCCGGACCGACCAATGCCGCATTGCGCGGCACTGTTGGTTGATCGCTTTCCTGGCGCGAGCCATGCGATCCTTCGCCGTCATCTGGCGCACCGTCGGTCGTCCTGTTCTCGATTTCACCCATACATGCGTGAATCCAAGAAAGTTAAAACTTGTCGCCAGCACCTTCTCGCCCTCATCCTCGACAGACTTCGGTTTGTAGCGGAAATCGACCACGGTGGTCTTGTCCGGGTGAAGTTCCAACCCGTATTTCCCAAGCCGTTTGCCAAGCACCTCCAGCACCCGCTGCGCGTCATCCTTGTATGCAAACAGCATGACAAAATCGTCCGCGAAGCGGACGAGTGTGCTCGGCCCCCTCAGCCGTGGCTGCGCTTTATCGCTGAACCATTCGTCGAGCACATAGTGCAAGAACACGTTGGACAGCAATGGCGACGCTACTCCGCCTTGAGGTGCGCCCATCTCCGAAAAAGACACCCGTCCATTTTCCAATACACCTGCCTTCAACCACTTGTCGATCAGTTTTCTGACTACACCATCCGTGACTCTTCTGGCTAAGAACTCTCTAAGCTTGGCGTGCGAAATGCTGTCGAAAAATTTTCTAACGTCAACATCTAACACCCATCTCCCACCCTGCCTGGTAATCCCGCTTCTGATCGCTTGCAGCGCATCGTGCGCGCTGCGTCCACGGCGGTAGCCGTAGGAACTGTCGCTAAAGTCAATCTCATAGATCGGCTCCAGCAGCAGGACGATGGCGCGCTGCGCCACTTTGTCCTCAAAAGAAGGGATTCCCAGCCCACGCTTGCTGCCATCAGCCTTGTCAATGTAATGACGGCGAACCGGCGGCGCACGGTAGCTGCCCGATTTGAGCCGGTCGATCAGACTTGTCAGATTGAGCTCCAGATTGGCAGCATAATCTTCTCCGGTCTGACCATCGACTCCTACCGCGCCATCCTTGCGCGTGCAATCGTACGCGTACTTCACCCACTCATAATCAATATGGTGAGCCAACGTGGTCAATGCCATCGCCGGATTATTCCTTGCCAGCTCGGCTATTCGTTCCTGTTTCGTTGACACGCTTTCAGGCTTCAATATTCCTCCGTGTTTCACATGAACGATTCCATACAACGACGCCCCCCTTTCCTCGACCGGGTCCGCCAGAACAGCGTTCCCCGGCGTCATCAGTACTACGAGGGCGCTAAGACTTCCTGTGCCGAATATCGGGTCGCTTATTGATTCGCTTCCCGGTTCCAATTCTTCGTCATCCTGTTCGCTCCCCTCTGGCGATGACATCCCAGGAGGCCCGGTCCCGCTTCTCAGCCCGGCACCATCAGCTCCACAGAATTGGTCGCACACAGGACCTCCCAAGTTCCTGGGGAATCCTTCCTGCGCCTTTGCCCTGCTCTCAGACCCCGGCCGGTCTGGCTGGCCTCGCCTTGATGGCCAGCTCAGTGCTGCCCCCACTTATTGGAATATGAGGACACCAGCGCTTAAATGATCTCGAGGCTCAATCACACGGCCTTAGTGCACCCTGTCTACGCTTCAAGTAATGGGTTACCCCATTCGCATGCAAGACTCGGTTCCGGCTGCTGGCTAGGCGTTACCGGGAGGGATTCGAACCCCCTGAACTCCAACTAACGGTTTCCGTCTGCTTCGACTTCCCCCGCTACCAAGCTTACCTTGGCGCTACCACCCTCATTACAAGGGCTTCAGCACTACTACGGGCAGCTCCGCCCCTCGTTACGGCATCGGTATTCTTCCTCATGGTGTTGGCCATTTGTCATTTCCCTTCACATCCGCACCAAGGTTCTCACGTTCCATACCAAAGCCTGTGTTGAGCTCATGCCGCCTCTACGCCGGCTGCCGTCAGGTCCGTAAACAGGTCTCGTCCCGACTGATCCTGGAGCGACGAAATGACCCCAGTTTTGACAGCGCTTTAACGAATTAACGACGCATCATCGAACGGTTTGCTTGCGCTCATCTTCTCAACACGTACCTGCCATCCTTATGAATGACTTTTCCACGGTCGCTCACCACCACGCCTTTTGAACGCAGCGGCACCGGGCGGTTTGAAGCCTGCTCCTGCAAGCCGGCTTCGGGAGGCCTACTCTCATCTTCAGTACAGCACCACAAGCTTTCGCTTGTGTTCGTGACACACTCTCATCCATCCTCCAGCTCTTGCCAACCGCTCGCTTGCAGCGGCGAAACGCCTTCTCAAGCACGGGCAGAAGCTTGATGGCCCAGCGGTGCACCGTGGAATGATCGACCGCAATCCCGCGCTCGGACATCATTTCTTCGAGATGACGCAAGCTCAGCGGATAAGCGACGTACCAACGCACGCAAGTCAGCATGACTTCCAGCGGATAGTAAAACCGCTTAAGCACCCGTGCCACACTCGGATCCAGCGTCTTCATTCTTCACCCACGCCACCGTTTCGATTGAGCAAGGTTACCAGAACGCCCTATTGCGACAAAACCGTCAAGACTGCATCGGCACGCATGTATCCGTCGTCCGTGACAAGGAGGCGTTCCGCCCGGCAAGATGGGGACAATGGGCAACAGCCCGCGTCATGTCCCTTGCACGCCCCTCAGATCAGCGCTGATCGTCGTCATTCGTCATCTCCGCCACGATGGAACCATGGTTTATGATCGCCACCAGTGAAATTCCACCGATCATATTGCCGAGTAAGGTTGGCGCAAAAAAGTTGAGCAGATAGTCCTCCACGCTTGCTGCGCCCGCCATCACGCTGTAGCTCGCTTCAACTGAACCGGCGATCACATGCGACAGCTTGCTCATCGCGACCACATAAGTGATCAGTAAAATCGTCACCAGCCGGGCCGAACGGGCACTCGGCAGCAGCCAGACCATCAACGCGATCAGCCAGCCGGCAAACACTACGCGAACGACCGTCACCATGAAGGTGCCGGAAAAAGGTTGTTTGCCCAAAACGCCCAGGGCCTTGACGACATCATCGGTGAAGACGCCTGGGATTTGGAGCATGGCCGCGAACATCAACGTGCCTGCAATGTTTCCGAATAGCACGAGCCCCCAAAGTCGGCCAGTCTTCGCAACGGTCGTCATGTCACGCCGCGTCAAGACCGGAAGTACAGCGCTCAGGGTGCTTTCCGTGAACAGTTGCTGCCGGCCAAGAATGACGATGACAAATCCGACCGTGTAGCCGAAAGAAGCGACGAGGGACCGCCAAGGAGTATCGGGCAAAGAGCTTTCGATCACTGCCTGCGTTAAGAAGGAGAATCCCATCGATAGCCCGGCGGCCAGCGCAGACATGATGAGCGCGCCGGCCGTTCGCTCCATCGCAGCCTCGCCTTCTTCCCTGACGACTTCGTGGATTACCAAGGCACGTGGGGAGGCGTGTTGTGCGGCCTGCTTTTGTTCCCCGTCATCAAGATGAGGGGAGCTGGAGCCAGCATCGGGACCGGACATGATTCGAAATCCTTGGGTTGTGACTCGTCACCAGGTGTCGAAGTTTCCGTCGGACTTGTTCACAACCTCGCACAATAAATGCCTGCACCCCTGCGGCTAGGCGGAGTCGCTCTTCCTCCCACCACGCGTGCGCTTGAGTGGCTCCAGTTCGACTCACGTTGGCGCATAATCGCTGGCATGCGGCTCTCCACGCACCCATTTGCTGACGTCAGCCGTTTTTAAGCGCGTGGCGACATCGGGACTTAATAACAAATGATCGATGCGAAGACCGGAGTTGGTCGGCCAATGCTGCCGAAAATAATCCCAGAATGTATAAACCCGTTCATCGCCGTAGATAAAACGAAGCCCATCGGTCCAACCCTAGGTCAACAGACGCTCGAAGCATTCACGGCTTTCTGGCTGCAACAGCGCATCCTTTAGCCAGGAACGCGGATTATAGAAGTCATCATCGGTAGGAACGACGTTGAAGTCGCCTGCCAGGATCACGGAATGCTCACTCTCGAGCAACGCCGCCGAATACTTGATCAGTCGCTCGAACCACGCGAGCTAGTACTGAAATTTAGGACCCGGCTGCGGATCTCCGCCCTTCTGCAAGATCGCGACGCCATTCCACGATGTCTGGCCGTGCCAGATTGCACCGTCCCGGCTGCATTGATTTCTCTTATAGCAAATCCGGAATTCGGTGCCTTGAGTTCCTGCAGGCAAACTACATCGGGCGCTTCTCTCATCAGCCACTCCAGCAATCCGGGTAGCCGTGAACGGATCCCATTGATGTTGAAGGTCGCTATTTTCATTTGTCTAGGCTTCCCGGAGGAAATTGCAGGGTCCCGGTCTAGTAGTAGCAAAATGCGTGCTGCGGCGACTCCAGACGCAGCTCGTTCAAAACGCCGGTACTGCAACGCACGCGTCCCCGCGTGGCTCCGCTGCGGAAAACGTCGCCGGCCGGGTGCCCGGGAATGAATTGTGTTTCGGCCAAGGTTTAAGCGCTGCTTGAACCATGAGTCCACGAATCTCCCGCCCGAGGACCCAACATGCCAAACCCCAATACCCCCGCCGACGGCGCACAACAGCCCGACATCGAGGCCTCGTCCCGGCACACTCCCATCATCTCCGGTGAGCGCAGCACCCCAGCAGCATCGGCCGAATCCCAGGCGGCGGGAAGCGCGATGGCACCTGGCGACTTCGGCGCCAGTGCTTCGCCGGCGGCCGGCACCATGGCTGCTCCCGACCAACCAGCCGGCGGCTGGAGCGGCCAGCATCCGCACATGTTCCACCTGTCTGCCTGGGCGCCGGACGTCTTCACGGGGGGCACTCTTCAGGGCGCCACCGGCGACAACTGGAAGATCCTTTCCGGACAGCAAGCTGCTGTCTGCCTGGCACGGCTCGAACCCTGCGGCGTGCGGGAGCCGCACTGGCACCCGAGCGCATGGGAACTGAATTTTGTCGTTTCGGGCTCGGCTCGCTGGAGTTTTGTCGGGCCGGAAGCCACGCACGACACGTTCGAAGTGGTGAAAGGCGATCTCGTCTTCGCGCCGCAAGGACACTTCCACTACTTCGAAAATGCCAGCGACACCGAGGACCTTGTCGTCCTGATCATCTTCAATTCGAGTGCGAGCGAACCGGCTGACGATGTGGGCATCGTGGCCTCGCTGAGCGCTATTCCCGTCGATGTGCTCGGAGCGGTCTTCGGTGCCTCGCCCGAACTCTTCAAACAGATTCCGCGCAAGCTGGAACGCGTCACCATCACGCGCAAACCCAAGGCGAAGGCGCCGGACGCGCCCGAGGCCGCGGCGGCAGCCAGCGCACGATCCCACATTTACGAGGGGCAAGCATGAGCACATCCACATCATCGTCAGTGACAAAAACTGAAGGCCGGCTGCAGGGCAAGGTCGCGCTGGTCACGGGCGCGGCGCGCGGCATCGGCCGATCGGTTGCCGTGGCGTTCGCGCGGGAAGGAGCGAGCATCGTGGGTCTGGACATCGCCCGCCGAGCAAGCGCAATCCAGCGCTACACCATCCCGACCGAGGCAGATTTGGTCGAAACCGGGCGTCTGGTCGAGCAGGCGGGCGGCACGTGGCGGCCGGAAGTCGCCGATATCCGCGATTACCCGCGACTGCTGAAAATTGTTGCTGCAACCGAGCAGGACTTCGGACCGATCGCGATCCTCGCGGCGATCGCGGGCATTCAGTCCTTCAAGCCGTTGCTGGAACTGGAGGACGCGGACTGGCAGGACCAGCTCGACATCAACCTCACCGGCACGCTGAACTGCATTCGGGCGGTGGCACCCGCGATGGGAGCACGCAAGTACGGCCGGATCATCATCACTTCATCGACGCAGGGGCGCCACGGCATGCGCGATGGCGCGGGCTATTCGGCGTCGAAATGGGCGCTGCTGGGGCTGATGAAATCAGCGGCTCTGGAATTCGGCGAGTTCGGGATCACTGTAAACGCGGTCATCCCTGGCCTGATCGATACCGAATTGACGCGCAACGAAAGCCGATATACGCAGGCGCTGAAGGAAGCGAAAGGAGGCAAGGTCCCCGAACCGCCGCTTGAGCCGAAGGTGATGGAAGCGCTCACGCAGAAAACGCCACTCGGCGTGCCGTGGATTGACCCGGACGATGTCGCACCGGCCTACGTGTACCTTGCATCGGACGACGCGCGCATGGTGACCGGCACGGCGCTCGATGTCACCGGAGGCGACAGCGCGCACAACACGGCATGAAAATGGCATAAGACTGCGCGGCGATGGCAGTGCTTATCAACGCAAGACACCCGGCCCCCAACGGGTGTCTCGCTCAAGGTCGTCAAATAGGCCGGCATGCGGTTGACCTCATTTCCCATATCACCCACGCTCTCCTGACAGAATGGCATGAGGAAATTGAAAACAAGCTTCCACGCTGACAAGATTGCGCGGGTTGAAAGCATCGGTGAAAGAGCAGATATACGTAAAGACCTTTAATACCACGAGGAGGTGCGCGTCATCTCCCTAAGGTCAGCATCAGTTGGGTGTTCTCCCGTTATCGGTATGTCGTTTGCAAAAACCGTACACACCCGGATCCGATTTAAATGAAAGCGTCCGACCTTACTGGAGAAATGTTATGAGCTTGACCAATACGATCGAAGGCATCGTTGGAATGGATCCCGCTCCCGACACCCACGTGAAGAGCGTCCTCGAAGCGTTCTGCCGAATAGACCCGGACCGTTCGCGGTAAACCGGTAAACCTATACGCATGGGGTCGATCACTCGGCGACGGCTCATGGGCCTCCGCAATAGCAATGCGCCAGCCATTGATGTAAATGTTCCGGGGATAGATGGATTCAGGTAGTGGTGCGAAAACTCGTCCGAATTATGCTGCATTTTCGGACAGATCCCATCATGACCGAAAGACGCAGCATAACTCGGTCATGATGGACATTGTCAACCCTACCGAACTCCGCGCTCCCATGCTGAACCGGATCGTGCGACGAATAGAAGAACGAATCGTGCTGATCGGCAAGCGTATTGAGCAGAAGCGGCTAAATGGTGACATTTCTTTTCTGCTGGCGAAGTTAGCGTCGTTTGAGTAGACGAAACAGTCTGCACTTAGCATGTTGAAATGACCCAGCTCGCGCAGTACAGCGGAACCGCCGGACGTATCGAGAATAGCCAGATCGGGGTGTTTCTCTGCTATGCGGGCCATGGGGGTAGCGCCTTCATCGACCGCGAGCTTTGTTTACCCCAATCCTGGATTGATGATCCATCGCGTTGCAAGGCTGCGGGCATTCCCGACACGATAAAGTTCGCGACCAAACCACAGCTTGCCAGACAGATGCTTGAGCGAGCACTGGATGCCAGCGTACCGTGCGGCTGGGTGACGGGCGAGGAGGTATACGGTGGTGACTGGCCTCTGCGGCTATGGCTTGAGTCGCGCGAACAGCCCTATCACATCTTGGACTAAGCTCACGCGAGCGTCGCTGCAACGAAAGCGCGGTTATGTGCTCGCGTTACCGAATTCGCAAGAAGCCCCTCCGGTGATTTATAACGCTTCGTGTTGTTCGAAGGCGTTGCGTCCACTGAAGTCAAGTCGATAGAGCTATCGCAGCCGCTAATGATCGTCCGCAAATCGGACGAAATCACCGGCCGCTACCGGGCCAGCCGCGGTGCCCGCGATCAGCGTGCCCGTTGCTGTCAATGGCTGCACGTGGTCCACGGTCACCGATCCCACCAATTCCTCCTCCTGCGTCGAGTAACCGCCGGATAAGGAGCCGAGCCAGCCCGGCATCCGGTGATAAACCAATAGCGTGTCGCCCGGTGCGATCGAGGAGGTCACTCCGGCATCGATGGTGACGCGCCAATCGTCGACATGCACAATGTGCGCAGCAAATGGCAAGGCTGTAACATCGCGCGCGACGTCAGCTTTGAATGCAGCGAGTGCTGCACTGATCGTCTTCCCCAGCGGGGTGTCATAAAAAGCTGCGCTGCCGAATGGCTTGTCAAGCCCTACAACGACATCACCTCGCGCCAACGCTGAAAATTGGTGATGGGCGATACTGCCTCCAGTCAACCCGTCGCTGACAAAAAGCTCGATGTCCACTTGGCGCTTCCGTGCCTCGAGCATGCCGAACAGACCCGACTCGATGCTCACATTCAGTACCCGTCCGGAGAGCACGAACTGGCTATTCGAGCGATAGGCGATTTCGCGGATTGAAGCGGGATCAGGTTCCGTCAACATGTGCCCGTCTCGGTAAAATGGCGACGCACGGCTTGACTCTGCCAAGAAACCGCCGTCATCATCGAGACCGCGCGCCAGCTGACTTGCTAAGCCGTCGACGAGATCATCGATGTCGTCAGCCTGCGTCGAACTCAAGATCGCGAACCGGGTGGTGGCAACCTTGCGCTTATACCGCCGATTCGGCCGATGCGGTGCATTCAACGAATTATCACTGGTCGCGACGATGTGCTCTACTCCATCGCTTTGCCATTCCTTCGTGACACGAATGTCCCCGATATCATCTTGCCCACGAATGCGGCCGCTCCTGACCAGCGCGCCGCCCGGCGACCTCAGCTCGGTGGATTCAAGGCGAGAAGAGATGGCTAGTGCGGCCGCGTCGCGCGCGTCAGCCACCGCGAGCGTTCGGGCTACTTCGGCCCCCCGGTCATCGATGCGGCTCGAACCCTGGACCTCAATCATCGACGCGTTCGCGACCATCGACAGCCAGGTCGGCACAATGAGCGCCAGCGACCACCGAGCCCTACCGATCATTCGGCGTAGTAGTACGAAGATGTGTAGTAAGCCTCCCCTGGGCCCGCCGATCCGCGCATTGTTCCGACGGCTCGATCATTGAGCGGTGGGTTTGTGTAGGCCCGTTTCGGGAAGCCCGCGATCACGCTCGAGTCGTAGTCGAGTTCCACAGTTGTCTCGTAATTGCCGTCTTCCATCGCGACGACATTCAGTACGCGCGCGCCGCGGATGTATGCGTCGATTCGCGCTGCAAAACCGTCGTCCTTCATAGCCATTTGCGAGACGGTCGAGTTACTCGTGATTCGCATGCCATAAACTTGTTCTGCCAAGGACCGAAACGCATCAAGCTTCGAGGCACGCATTGCCAGCAAACGTTTTTGCCCGGCCGAATAACCCTGATATGTACTGATCGCGCCGTAACCTACCGCCGTTACCCGGACTTCAACCGGTGCCGCGGTCGTTAAAGCTTGCCCGGGCTGTTCCAGTGGCTGGACAGTGCAAGCGGAAAGGAAAGCGGCCGCGGACATAATGGATAGCGCGATTGTTTTCATCTTGATCCCATTTCATTGATTTTTTGGTGTGAATGACCGCTGGCAGCGACACGCCTCGTTCGGTTCTCGTGACCCGATTCGAACCATTATCGTTATGTTTATTATAACAATACGGGCGTACCACCAAGGGTGTCTGTATCAGCTTCAATCTGGTTATCGGCGCTTTCTTTGCGAACTTTAGTGGCGGATGTGATCAGCGAACTCACGTACGCGGCAAGAGGCTGATCTCAAAGTGCGAAAGTCGCGCTCTGAGGCCCACCGCAGGCATCTTACGCGAGGCAAAATGCATGCAATTGTCGTCGTCACATCGAACCGATTCTGCAAACCGCTTCCAAGCTGATGGCGGGTTCAAATCGTGTCCGGATTGTCGTTCGGGTAGGTGAGAATAGGAAAGGTCACAGAGAGGAGCAAAGCGCAATCCGTCGTTCGTTCGACCGGGTAGTGGCTGAATCATCACAACCATCCGGCGACCTCGGTATTCGGACCGGGGCGGCCGAAAAAAGGTTTGCACTGGGCCACATACGCCCTGCCTCGGACGCTAGCCGAACGCGTCGGCAAATTGTCAAGACCTCACGTACGCTTCAGCGCGGCCGATAATTCGGATGTGGCTCACCCCGTGCATTTGAGCAGGCTTGCAGTTTCGTGTCCAAACCGTTATAGTTTTTAGAACAATTAACCTGAGAGACCTTGTGCAACCGGAACGGACCGACCACGTCGATACGCTGACCGAAACACCTAGCCCGGTCGGTTGCGTTTCCGATCGATGGCTAGCGTGCTATCCGATGTTTCAAGACGCCCTGCAACGCGGTGAAACGTCGTTTCTAAAGCTCCCTCAATACGTCAAGCTGCTGGCTCTCAAACGCACGACCGTAGAGGCCGCTGAGCAAGCTATTGCATCGACCATCCTTGATGATGTTGGAGCGTCTTTTGTTGAACTCTCCATCCGTCACGTAGAGGACGCCGTTGAGCGATACTTCGCAACGCAGACAAACGGTGGACTTTCGCACGCCATCCGTAATAACCCGCTGCTTGATGACCTCGCTGAACAGATCACAGGTATAAATCAGCCTCATGTTGCGAGACCACCCTGCGTGCTTCGACCCGGACAAGACATCTTCCTTGATGGCTGGATGCGGTTTTTTTCATATCGCGCTCGCGGCGACAAGACCATCCCGCTGCTTGCTATCGATTGGATAAGTTTTCATGAGCGACTCAGCTCCCTCGATCTCGGAACCGTGTCGCATAAATTTACCCGCCGCCCCCCAACACCCGCGTAGAGTAAAAATGCGGAAACTTCGGCGATCAGCTACAAGCTTGACCGACTGCTACCGCATGATGCCCGCTTAAAACGCGTTCGGAATATCTATCGTGTTGCGCAAACTACGCTATTTCTTTTCTGCTCTCAGTGCGGGAGGATCCGAAAATGACTCTTTGCTGCTATCCGCCAAGATAGGCAACAGGGAACGCGAAAACGATACCGATTTTGGCTTACGCAATCCTCTCCAAATTGGAACAGCGCTACGCGATCTTGCCATCCGACAAGATTTCTTGACCGTTGAATCCGGCAACCAGCAGATAGTCACGCGTTTGCTCCATGTCGATACAAAATCGAAGACGCTTATCTTCGATTATGGATCCATTGGACGGGAGAATCGCCCCGTGCTGGCAGCACACAAGCTGCTCTTTAGTGCATCGCCAAACGGCGTGAAAATCGAATTCACGACAGGGATGCCACGCAAAATCTCATACGATGGCAACGCCGCGTTCGAAGTCGAATTACCGCAAGTGCTTTTCCGCATGCAACGGCGCGGTTACTTTCGGGTTGAGACTCCCATGTTCGATCCGTATTTTTGCAGCGGTGTGCTGCCCGACGGACAGCCCTTCCGCCTTGAAATGCACGACCTGTCGCTTGGTGGGGTGGCATTGAGGACGCGAGACGAAAACATTGCCAACCTCGAAATCGGCGCGACATTAAAAGATGTCGTGCTGCATCTATGGAATCAGGGGACTGTCGTCTTGGATCTGCAGCTTGTCTCCCCTCGCTTTGCGACCATGCCTAAGGGCGGCAAAATTTTCATATTGGGGTTCAGAATTTTATCGCTCCCAGCATACGCGGAAAAGATGCTTCAGCAACTAATCACCCAACTGGAAATCAAACGCGGCGTCCTTTGGCGGTGAAGGCTAGTCCGGACGTGGTCGTATGACCGTTTCAAGAAAAGCATCAATGGCGAGCGGCCGAATACGCCTGCTGAGATATCGAATCGAGACCAAGCGATGGTTCGCACGTTTCAAACACAACGTGAACACTGGAGGAGTACGTGGTGACGACGCTTGACAAAAAGGTAACGAACACAAGCCCATACACGTTTCTTAGTATCGAGGTAGCAATCTCACATCTGGAGCATGTTCTGAACGAGAAAGGTACCGATTCGTTACTCCCCGCAGTCTACTGGCGGGGCCGAATTCTTCAGGCTCTTGCGACCCCCGGCTTGACAC
>NZ_JAAVUQ010000079.1 GCF_018449515.1 Caballeronia sp. dw_19
TATGCCAAAGTAACCAGAGTTCCTCCAAGCGCCGGAATCGGTTTGGCATACCCAGGGGCCAGTCCTGGCGTGTTGACGAGACCTATCTGAAGATTCGTGGCAAATGGGTTAATCTGTACCGGGCGGTAGATCGGGCCGGCCAGACGGTGGACTTCATGCTCAGAGCAAAGCGAGACGTGGCTGCAGCTAAAGCCTTTTTCACCAGGGCCATCACCCTTCCGAACAAAGCCAACGGAAGCCGGACTTCGCGACGGCCCTTGCCACTAAGCTGAAGCTCTGCTGCCCGTAGTCAATGTCGAAAAGACGCAAATTCACGATATCTCCACCACCTAAGCGGAAGACCGCCAGGAGAAACAAATTGCGTGGCGCACATACCAGTATTTGTTCTGAGGTCGCAGGAGTTCTCCAGACTGCCTCGGACAGCATCACGAAACCGAACTGGTGGGTGCGCGTACCCTTATGCCCGGTTTTGCACTCAGTTAGTCGCTTCCACCCCTCCATCAGGCAATAAGAGAATGTCGTCCCACGACGGCTTCTCGGGTACCAGCGCACTCAAGAAGTCGACGAGCGCGCGAAGACGCGGCGACAGATGCTTGTTGGGCAGATAGACGACCGAGACAGCCGGGCCGACTGATACGAAATCACGGAGCACCATTCTCAGCTTGCCAGCGCGCACGGCTTCGGCTGCAACGAACGTCGCCATGTGCGCGATACCCGCGCCGGAGATCGTCGCATCAAGGAGTGATTCGGCATTGTTCACATTCATGCATCCGGAAATAGGCATCGCTATCCGTTTGCCGTCACGCTCGAAATTCCAGTCTCGATAGTGGCCCGCTTGAGGAATCAGGTAGCCCAGGCATCGATGCCGGTCTAAGTCCTCGGGGCTCTGGGGCGCACCATGCCTTTCCAGATATTCCGGCGACGCGCAGGTGACAAAACGCAGTGCGCACAGCTTGCGAGCAATCACGCGTGAATCGCGTAGTTCGCCGATATGCACGGCTGCATCCTTGCCCTCGGCGGAGATGTTGACCACGCGATCGCTCAGTTCCAAGTCGAGAATCAATTTCGGATAGCGTCTTGTAAATTCGCCGAGCGCTGGCGCGACGACGATACGCCCGAACCCGATCGGCATCTGCACCCTCAGTCGTCCGTGCGGTGTCGCCCGAGTGTGCGCCATCTCTGCCTCGGCGTCGGCGACATCCGTGAGGATTTGTCGGCAGCGGTCAAGAAATGCGAGGCCTTCCTCTGTGAGCGTGATCTTTCTGGTCGTACGGTGGAGCAGTCGCTGACCCAGTTCTTCTTCAAGCCGTGTCACCGCCTTGCTTACTGCCGACGCCGACAGACCAAGCCGTTCGCCCGCAGCCGTCAGATTCGCGCTCTCTCCAACGCAGACGAAGAGGGGTATCGCATTGAGATTGTTCATGTGGGTCGCTCGTGAATTGAATTCACACTTTAATGGAACTGCAGCTTCTTTTTCCAGAGCGTCTTTCGCCGTAACCTCCAGTCCTGTCAACAAAGACCGAAGCTCAACGTGTTCTACGCAATCACCGCCGGGGGAGTTCCGCGGTGTGTAGACGCTTGTGTTTTCGAGCCGGAGCGCCTTCTCGCCGCGGTGTGGCTGGACGCGCCCGACAAGTTATCCCTGCTGCACGTACGCATCATTGAGATCAAAACCCGCATGACCGAATACGAACTCTTCGCGATCCGCTATGCAAGCCGTGCCGGTACACGCGCCGGCAATTTCATCGGTGGTGATCCCCACGATGGCCCAATGCCGATGGACTACTTCATCTGGCTCGCGAAAAGCCCGACGCGCACCTTCGTGATCGATCTGGGCTTTACCGCGGAAGTCGCCGAAAAACGGGGGCGCGACTATCTGCGCTGTCCCACCGAGGGCCTGGCGCAACTCGGTGTCGATGCAGCACAGGTCGAGGACATCATCGTCACTCACCTGCATTACGACCATGTCGGCACCTTCGCGCGGTTTCCTCGCGCTCGCTTCCATCTTCAGGATGCGGAAATGGACTACGCAACGGGGCGCTACATGAGGCATAAGCGCTTCAACCACGGTTACGAAGTGGATGACGTGGCAGGCATGGTGCGGCTCGTCTACAAGGATCGCGTCAGCTTCCACGCAGGCGACGCCGAACTGGCGCCAGGCCTGAGCGTGCACCACATTGGCGGACACACAGCGGGACTGCAATGCGTTCGGGTGTTCACCCGGCGCGGCTGGGTCGTCATTGCCTCCGACGCGAGCCACTACTACGAACACTTCGAAACTGACCGCTCGTTTCCCACCGTGTTTCACGTTGGCCAGACGCTCGAAGGCTACGACACGCTGCAACGACTGGCCGACTCCCCACGCCATATCGTGCCGGGACACGATCCGCTCGTCATGAAACGCTATCCGCCGGCATCGCCTGAACTTGAGGGCATTGCTGTACGGCTCGATGTCGAGCCGATCCCCTACTGACATCGAATTTTCAAGAAGGTCTTTCGTGAGTACCGAACACGCTTCCCTGCTGCCCAACGCCAGCCGTGACCTGGCCACCTTCTCTTCCCAAATCGAATACGACGATCTGCCGGCCGTCGTCGTCGAACGCATCAAGCTCAGCGTGCTCGACAGCCTCGGTTGCGTACTGTTTGGGAATTCGCTGCCATGGACCGAGCGCGTGCTGGACATGGTGCGCTTCGAAGGTGGCATGGCCGTGGCTTCCGTCTTCGGCACCGACGTGCGCACATCGATCTCGCAGGCCGTGCTCGTGAACAGCACGGGTGGCCATGCATTCGAGCTCGACGACATCCACAAGGAGTCGATCGTGCACGCCGGCTCCATCGCGGTGCCGGTTGCTCTGGCCTTTTCCGAGGGGCGGCGCCCAATGGACGGACGTGAGCTGATCGCGTCGATCGTTGCCGGCTACGAGATCGGCACTCGTGTAGGCAACGCCGCGACAATGAGTCTCTTCTATCGGGGCTTTCATCCGCAGGGCACCTCGGGCGTATTCGTGGCCGCAGCGTCGGCCGCGCGCTCGCTACGGCTCGACGCCGGCAAGACGCAGCACGCACTCGGCATCGTTGGCTCGCAGGCCGGCGGCCTGATGGCCGCGCAGGAAGGAGCGATGGTCAAGCGGCTTCATTCGGGCCGTGCTGCGCAAAGCGGCGTTTATTCGGCGCTGCTCGCCGAGCGTGGCTTCACCGGCATCAGCGACGTGCTCGAAGCGGGTTACGGCGGCTATCTGAGCACCTATTCGGGCGAACCGAACGCAGCGCGCCTCACCGACGGGCTCGGCAGCGACTGGGAAACCGCAAAGGTGGGCTACAAGCCGCACGCAAGCGTGACGAGCATTCATACCGCCCTCGACGGCCTCGCGTGGCTGATGCGCGAAAACGCGCTGACCGCCGACGACATCGAATCAGTCGACGTTGGGCTCAGCAAGATGACCTACGTGCATTGCGCATGGGAATACAAGGCCCAGGGCGTCACCGCTGCACAGATGAACCTGTTCTATGGTCTCGCCGTCATCGCCGTGGACGGTGTCGCCTTCGTGGATCAATACCGCACCGACCGCTTGCATGATCCGCGGCTGCTCGACTTCATCTCACGCACCAACGCGCACGTAGATGTCGATATTGAGGCAATGGGTCCTGCTTACCGTCACGCGGCTCGCATCACCGTGCGCACCCGGGACGGCCGCACGCTGCATCACGAAATACTGCACCGGCGCGGTAGTCCGGAAAACCCGCTCGGGCGCGAAGACATCGAATACAAGTTCCGGCAGGTAACGGCTTCCGTGCTGTCCCGACGCCATATCGAGCGCCTCGTCGAACTGGTCGCGCAGCTTGAAAAGCTCGACGACGTACGTGAACTGCTCGGCATCCTCGGTACCGCTCGGCCCTGAAGCCCACACGCGGGATCCCACTCCTTTTACTTTCGCCCATTCCATATCCAATGACACAGACCTCTGCCGAACGCGTCGCTCAGTACTTTCACGACCTCACCTATGCAGCCGTACCCGCTGCCTCGCGCAGTGCCGTGAAGCGTCTTCTGCTCGACTATCTGGGCGTCGCGCTCGCCGGCAGCCGAAGTGCGTCCGGCCGCATCGCCCGCGAGTTCGCCAACACCCAGGGCGGCGTGCCGCAGTCGACGCTGATCGGCGGCGGCCCGGCCGTGCCCGCCGTCCTGGCGAGCTTCGCCAACGCGATCTCTTCCCATAGCATCGAGCTCGACGACATCGACGTGCTCGCTCTCTTTCACTTCAGCCCGCCGGTGTTCTCGGCTGCGCTCGCTGTCGGCGAAGCGGTCGGCGCGAGCGGCGAGCAACTGGTGAGCGCGCTTGCCGCCGGCTGCGAGATGATGGAGCGCGTCAGCCGTGCGGCCAACCCGTCGCTGCGCAACCGCGGTTTTCATACGACGCCGGCCACCGGCGTGTTCGGCGCGACGATCGCCGCCGCCTGCCTGATGAAGCTCCAGCCGGAACAGATCGTTTCTGCGCTCGGACTTGCCGGCGCGCAGGCATCGGGCCTGATGGAGATGTACGGCCCGTCCATGCAAAAGCGCTTCAACCCAGGACCGGCCGCTCGCAATGGCGTGACCGCGGCGACAATGGCCTCGCTCGGCTTCACGGGCGCTGCGACCATTTTCGACGGTGAGCGCGGCTTTTTGCGCGCGTTCACAGACCAGCACGATATCGCCGCGCTCGTCGAAGGCCTGGGCGAACCCTATGAACTGCTGATCGAGTTCAAGCCCTACTCCTGCGCCCGGCCGATTCATAACGCGATCGACTGCGCGCTCGCCATTCGTAAGCAGCACAAGCCGGATCTGCTCGCCATCGAACGTATCGTGATGGAACGCCATCCGGATTGGGCTCACTACCACCAGAACAAGACACCCGC
Organism: Caballeronia sp. dw_19; assembly: GCF_018449515.1. GTDB lineage: Bacteria > Pseudomonadota > Gammaproteobacteria > Burkholderiales > Burkholderiaceae > Caballeronia. Next base: position 4,894 of record NZ_JAAVUQ010000079.1, read on the forward strand.
GACTTATCACGAAGCTCAGGTAAGCCTGCCGTATTCGGTTGCTGTCGCACTCGAAGAAGGCGCGGCGCTGTTCGACCAGTACCGCGACGACAAACTGAAGCAGCCCGGTCTCCTGCACGCCTCTGATGTTATGGAGTTCCGCGTCGACGCATCGTTGCCGCGTGGTGTGTCTTGCCGTATGACGATGGAAATGAAGGACGGCTCGCATTACACGGCACAGGTCGACGACCCCAAGGGCTCGATCGGCAATCCGATGAACGATGAGGAGCTGCGGTTCAAATTCGACAGCCTCGCCACCCCGGTGATTGGCGGGTCCAAAGCCAGCAGGCTTGCAGAGACTGTCGGGACAATCGAGTCCTCGGAAGTGACCATGTTGATGGCATTGACCACGCCGGAATAAAAAGCACTCTGGAGACCAGACACGCGCCGATGCCATGCCGGCATCGGCACGATCAAAGGTGTGTTCAGAGCAGCAGGACGTAAATGAGATGGAAATTCAATGAACAAGACGACGAGGAAGATGCTTCGCGATCGGGTCGAGCTGCGCAACGGGCTGGTCGTAGCAGGTGCTTTCAACGCCATGAGCGCAAGAGTCGTTGCGGATCAGGGCTTCGAAGCGGTCTATCTGACGGGTGCGGGCCTGACCAATATGCACTACGGCGCGCCCGATCTGGGCATCATCGGTCTGCGCGACGTCGCCGACTGCACGGCCCGCATGCGCGACGTTCTCGATATTCCCCTGATCGTCGATGCGGACACGGGCTTCGGCAATGCCGTCAATGTCTGGCAGACGGTCAGAACGCTTGAGCACGCAGGCGCCGACGCGATCCAGCTCGAAGATCAGGTTTTTCCCAAGCGATGCGGGCATTTCGCGGGCAAGGAGGTCGCCCCGCTCGATGAAATGTTGTCAAAGATCAAGGCGGCAGTCGACGCACGACGCGACGACAATTTTCTCATCATTGCCCGTACCGATTCCCGCGCGGTGCTGGGTTTCGAGCAGGCAATCGAGCGAGCGCACCGATTCGGCGAGGCTGGCGCGGATATTCTGTTTGTCGAGGCAACTGAGAACATCGAGGAGATCCGGCAGGTTCCGAAGCTCCTCGACAAGCCCCAGTTGATCAACATCGTGATCGGCGGGCGCACCCCTGCCCTCGATGCCGCGGAGCTCGGCGGGCTCGGCTACGGGATGATCCTTTACGCGAATGCCGCGTTGCAAGGCGCCGTCCTCGGCATGCAGAAGGCGCTCGGCGCGCTCAGACGCGAAGGCCGTCTCGACGAAAATCCGGAATTGGTAGCGCCATTTCTCGAACGGCAGCGTCTTGTGAACAAGCCTCTCTACGACGAGCTGGAGAAGCGCTACGCGGTCTGAATGCGTGGCAGAACGCACTGCCCATCGTGCGCCCCACCACTCCCATCCTCCCGGGCACCGTTGCATCTCACCCGATGCACGTTGGGCACGAGCGGCAGCGAGAACGAAAGTGGCAGCGGTCAGGGTGTATGTGCGGTGTGGCAAGACCAATAGCATATTGCCGCGAAGACGGCACGAACGCCCTGCTATGTGAAGTAGCCGATCGCGCTCAATGTCGCCTTCGAGTTGGGTAACGACAGTCCATAACAAATCCAGGAACTGCCGACGAGACAAGTCGTACCGTCGGCGCAGGGAGGAAGACAAGTGAAGCCAGGACGGACCATTATCTACATGCTGCTGCTCAGCGGCTGTTCAATCAACTATATCGATCGTGTTGTACTTTCCGTATCGGCCAGACCGATCGCGCAGGAGTTCCATCTTTCGACCGTACAGCTCGGTTACCTGTTTTCAGCGTTCCTCTGCACGTATCTGGTTTTCGTCTTGCCATGGGGCGTCTTCGTTGACCGAATTGGCACAAAACGATCAACGGCTATAGGCATGGCTATCTGGTCGCTTGCCACAGTGCTCACTGCTGTCTCCGGCGGCTTTTTCACAGCCTTTCTGTCCCGTCTACTAATGGGCTTCGGCGAGTCTTCCACCTATCCAGCAGGGGCCCGCACGATACGGGAATGGATACCTGCCCAGGAGCGTGGCTTTGCCACTGCCGTTTTCAATTGCGGAGGATATCTGGGGCCTGCCGTCGGTTCCATCCTGATCGGTTACCTCGTTCAGGCGCTTGGCTGGCGCGGAGGTTTCTGGGTATGCGCGGGTATTGGTTTTACCTGGTCAGTCGTATGGTGGAACGTCTATCGTTTGCCCGAGCAGGCGTCGTTTATCGACGCTCAGGAACGAGACCATATTATCGCCAACCGAGGCGGATCAGTGACGACCGGAGGCGGAGCACCTCTTTTCATACTGCTTCGCTCCCGCACGCTGTGGGGATTGTTTATTGTCCACGGGTGCGCCACCTACATGGTGTACCTGTTTCTTAGCTGGCTACCAAGCTATCTACAGGCAACGCGTGACCTGACGATTTTGAAGACCGGCTTCTACACAGCCGTGCCTTACGCAGTCGCGGTACCGGGAACCATGCTTGTCGGCTGGCTGAGCGACCGGATGTTGCGCAATGCCCCGGTGAACTCAGGACGGCGACGGAACATGGTTGCGCTCATGTTGCTGTGTTCGTCATGCATTCTTATCACGCCATGGGTGTCAAACATCGCGGTCATCCTTGCATTGTTTTCATTCGCCTTGACAAGTGTAGGCAGCAGCGTCGGTCTTAACATCGCATTACTGAACGATTCGTTGCCGGATTCGGCCAATGTTGGACGAGCGGCCGCCTTTCTGGTCACGGGCGCCAACTTGTTCGGGATTGTCGCGCCCATTGTGACCGGATACGTCGTGTCGGGCACAGGCAGCTACGACGCAGCGTTCGTGATAGCCGGCGTGCTCCTTGTTGTCGGCGCGATCGTGAGTCTGACGATGACCCGCAAACCTATTCTGTGCTCCGACAATTCGGATCCACCCGCCGTCCCGGCAACCGAAGCAAGCGTTCGCGCATCGGATGCCCCCCGTGAGGCCCTCAAACGCGGTTAATCGCCTGACGCATCCAGGGATGCTCATCTCTGTTTACAAACTATCAACGCCGAAATTTACAGAAATCGTTCAACACAATTAATTTCGTTATACGAAATAACACATGGAGACAGGATCATGAAAAAGAGGCTCATCCTATTGACGTCATTGGGTCTGACGAGCGTCGCACACGCGCAAAGCAGCGTGACGCTGTTCGGTATCGTTGATGAAGCGGTCGAAGCGGTATCCAACGTCAAAACGTCGCCAGGCCATGGGCGCCCGGTCTATCAGATGAACGGATCGTCCGGTCTTAACGGCACACGTTGGGGTCTACGGGGGCAGGAAGACCTGGGCGGCGGGCTGAAGGCGGTCTTTCTGCTCGAGAACGGCTTCGACCCGGGTACGGGCAAACTGAATCAGGGGAATGACGAATTCGGCCGGGAAGCATTCGTCGGCCTGACCGGGGACCAGTGGGGCGCCCTGACGGTCGGCCGCCAATATGACAGTGTCGTCGATTTCCTCGGGCCGTTGGGGTCGGGAGAACAGTGGAGCGGCAATCGAGGGTCGCATCCCGGCGACATCGATAACTTCAACGATTCGTATCGGGCCAATAATTCAGTGAAATTCAGAAGTCTGAGTTATGACGGCGTGACGTTCGAGGCGCTGTATAGCTTTGGCGGAGTGGCCGGCTCCGCAGCTCTGAACCAGATATATTCATTCGGCCTGGGTTACCGGAACGGGCCCCTCTCCCTCGGCGCTGCATATCTGAATGTCCGCGACCCGAACATCTCATTCTTCGGCAACAATGCCTCGAGTGGCGGCATCGGCACGAACAACGTCGGCGCAACCAATCCGGTCTATGGCGGGTATGCATCCGCCAATACGTACCAAGTGGCAGGCGTCGGCGGTGCCTACGCGTTTGGTGCGGCCACTGTGGGACTGACATACACCAACATCCAATTCCGTGGTCTGGGAAACACGGCCAGCGCTGGCCCCAATCCGAATGGATTCACTGGCAACGCGATATTCAATAACGCCGAAGTCAACTTCAAGTACCAGTTCACGCCGTCGCTGCTGGCTGGCGTCGCCTACGATTACATGCACAACGGAGGAGCATCGTCGACCAAAACCGGCGTGAATGGCAGCGGTGGGCGGTACAACCAGTTTTCGCTGGGCGTCGATTACTTCCTATCCAGGCGCACGGATCTTTATGCAGTTGGGGTGTACCAGATTGCGAGCGGATATGATTCAACGGGCCAGGCCACGACAGCAGAACTGGGTAGCGGACTGAGCGGCTCCGGCACCGGACGGCAGGCGCTCTTACGCCTGGGGATCCGGCATCGGTTCTGACTTCCCGACAATAACGACCGGTTCATGCTGACGCACTGCGTCGCAATGGTAAGACTTGACCGGGGCGGTCAGCGGACCGGGTACCAATGTTTCGCGATTTCTCGAACGCCACGATTGCAGCGCCTGCCGGAACGCCCCGAGACCGTTCACGCAGTCAAAGAACGTCGGCTTGCCAGCATCGTGGCTGCGGCTCGCAACCTAACACAAGCGGAATATACCTTTGAACACGGCAACCATTCTCTTCCATCGATGAGCGTACTCGTTTTATTGCGCCATGGTCAGTCTGTCTGGAACCAGCAAGACCGTTTTACTGGTTGGGTCGACGTGCCCTTGACGGAAGTTGGTGAACGCGAAGCCGGTGCAGCGGGCGCAGCATTGTTGCGAGCAGGGCTATCGTTCGATGTCGGATATACCTCGGCTCTTGAGCGCGCCGCGTCCTCGCTCTGGCAAGTGCAGCTTGCGATGAACCAGCCCGATCTGCCAATTGTGCGCACGTGGCGGCTGAACGACCGGCATTACGGTGCACTGACCGGGCAGAAGAAAACCGACGTCAGGTTGCGATACGGCGAGGATCAGTTCAAGCGATGGCGTCGGGGCTTTCTAGAGGCACCTCCTCCTCTCAATTCCGATCGGCAACGTGAGCTGTTTGGTGGAAGACAGCAGATCGGTATGCCCGAGACAGATCGGATTCCTTTGACCGAAAGTCTGCAAAACACCTGGGAACGCATTGTCCCATTCTGGACGGATGCGCTGGCGCCAGCCCTCCGCGCAAACCAACGCGTGATCGTCGTTGCACACGGCAACTCCTTGCGCGCATTAATCAAGCATCTTGACGGAATTGACAGTAACGGAATTGCAGCGGTTACCGTCACCCATGGGCAACCAATCGTGTATAAGTTTGATGGAGATCTGCGCCCGAAGGAAAAAACGTTCCTAAATCTATCAGTGGGTGCTGCAAACGTTTGATGCCTATCCGGGCTTGGTGGCAACCCCATGTTAGCTGAGGTACCCCGCATAGAAAGTCTCCGCGACCCCGACAAATGTCTGACCACGCGAAGCGATGAACACTAGCCCCGTTTCGCCGAACTGGGGGCGGAAACGAGGGCT
>NZ_JAAVUQ010000008.1 GCF_018449515.1 Caballeronia sp. dw_19
AATAGTGATAAAGAGAATATCCGACTCTCGCAGACCACTAAGGCCGAAAGCAGCAACCCGGCATTGACCCCGACCGCTAACCCAAAACCGACCACCCCAGCACCGCCCCCGCTCACTACCCCCCAAAACCGCCCCCCACCCCAAGTGCGAACGAAAATCACGCGCTCATGTAAGCCAAAAGATTCGCCCGCGTCACCGCAGCCTCCTCCTCAAGCCATTCAGCAAACTCCCGCAATACCGGCGAAGGCGCCGGCCGCTCCGGATAGATCAGATAATACGAAGCCCCGCTAGGCACACAAAGCGAAAACGGCGTGATGATTCTCTGCGCCCGCAAGTCCTCCTCGATCAGCGATAAATCCCCAATCGTCACGCCCAAGCCCTGCATGGCAGACGAAATGGCAAGATCAAGCGTATCGAAATGCTGCGCTTTCGCCGACGGCAACCCCTGGTACCCATACGCTTGCAGCCACCTGAGCCAGTCCCGTCGATCACGCGTCGGATGCAACAAAGTCTGATTGGCAAGATCATCCGGCGTAGCTGCGCCGACCCGCCCCGCTTTCCACAAACCCGGCGCGCACACCGGCGTCAGCACTTCATCGAACAGATGATGCGAACTCACGCCCTTTAACGTCGGCCGCCCGAACACAATGGCGGCATCGAACTGCTCGGCATTGAACTCCACCCCATGTGACACGGCCGCCGTCACCTCGATCGCGAGCTCCGGACGCTCATTCTGCAACCGGATCACACGCGGCAAAATCCAGCGCATCGCGCACGTGGGACATTTCACCCGCAACGTGCCCGACTGCGCCCCGCTACGCTCCAGCGCCTCAGTAATCTGCGCCAGTGCCTGCTGCAACGGCGCGAGCAGCATCGCGCCATTCGGCGTCAGCGCAAGACCTCGCGGCTGGCGCACGAACAGCGCATAACCCAGATGCGCCTCCAGCCCGGAAATCTGCCGGCTAACAGCGCCTTGCGTGATGTTGAGAACATCGGCGGCACGGGTAAAGTTCAGTCGCTGTGCCACGACCGCGAAGGTTTTAAGCACATCCAAAGACGGCAGCGGTTTCATTGTCGGATCTCGTAAGCCATGAGCTGGATTCATGGCTAGTATGACAAACTTTCGATTGTCCGTACTTTATTGCTGCGGTCGAATGACAATCGATACTTGAATTCAGTCCTCCGGAGACAACCGCCGTGAAAAGTGCCTGGACCCCCGCGTCGAAGCTGCCGAATGTCGGCACGACCATTTTTACCGTGATCGGCCAGCTCGCCGAGGAACATCAAGCGCTGAATCTCTCGCAAGGCGCACCGAATTTCGCGTGCGATCCGAAACTGGTGGACGACGCCGCCCGAGCCATGCGCGCCGGGCATAACCAGTACGCGCCCATGGCCGGCGTGCTGGCGCTGCGCGAAGCCCTCGCGCTGAAAACACAGCAGCTCTACGGCGCCACCTACGACCCGGGCAGCGAAATCACCGTGGTGGCAAGCGCCAGCGAAGGGTTGTACGCCTCGATCAGCGCACTCGTCCATCCCGGCGATGAAGTGATCTACTTCGAACCGTCATTCGATAGCTACGGCCCCATCGTGCAATTGCAGGGCGCAACGCCCATCCCGATCAAGCTCTCGCCGGTGGATTTTCATATCGACTGGGATGAGGTGGCCGCGGCCATCACGCCGCGCACGCGCATGATCATCATCAACTCGCCGCACAATCCGTCCGGCAGCGCATTCACCACGGAAGACATCAATCGCCTCACGGCACTGACGCGCGATTCGAAGATCATCGTGTTGTCGGATGAAGTGTATGAACACGTTGTGTTCGACAGCGCCCTGCATCACAGCATGGCGCGTTACCCGGCGCTGGCCGAGCGCAGCGTGATCGTGTCGTCGTTCGGCAAGTCGTATCACGTGACGGGGTGGCGCGTCGGTTTCACGCTCGCCCCGGCCGAGTTGACCAACGAAATCCGCAAGGTCCATCAGTTCATGACCTTCGCCGCCGATACCCCCATGCAGATCGCATTCGCGCAAGCACTCGGCGACGCATCGAGCTATCTCGGGCTCGGCGAGTTCTATCAGAAGAAACGCGATCTGCTCGCCGAAGCGCTGAGCGGTTCACGCTTCGAACTCTTGCCGAGCGCCGGCAGCTTCTTCATGCTGGCGCGCTTCGGCGCGTTCTCCGATGAATCGGACAGCGACTTCGTGCTGCGCCTGATTCGCGAAAACCGCGTCGCGACCATTCCCTTGTCGGCGTTCTACACCGACGGCACGGACAACCGCATCATCCGACTCAGCTTCGCCAAGGACGACGACACGCTGCGCGAAGGGGCGCGCCGCTTATGCGCGGTTTGACGTTGCCCCCTGATGCCAATTCAACTTCTACCAATAAAGAGACGCTTCAATGAAAAACACCGCTCGCGTTCTGTCGGCCGCCCTGTTGCTGGCCTCATCGTTGTGTAGCGCCGCCGCGTACGCCGCCGAGTCGAACACCCTGCGCTACGGCGTGGAGGCGCAATATCCGCCGTTCGAATCGAAGGCGGCATCCGGTGAATTGCAGGGGCTGGATATCGATGTCGGCAACGCGGTGTGCGCCGCGGCGAAAATGAAATGCGTGTGGGTCGAAACCTCGTTCGACGGTTTGATCCCGGCCCTGCAAGGCCGTAAATTCGACGCAATCTATTCCGCGATGAACGCAACCGATCAACGCCGCCAGGCCATCGAGTTCACGACGGTTGTGTATCGCGTGCCCACGCAACTGATTGCGAAGACGGGTAGCGGGCTTGAGCCGACGCCAGCGTCGCTGAAGGGCAAGAACATCGGCGTGTTGCAGGGTTCGATCCAGGAAAATTTCGCCAAGGCGCATTGGGCGAACGCGGGCGTGAATGTCGTGCCGTACCAGGATCAGAACCAGGCTTATACGGATCTGAAGGCCGGCCGTCTCGACGGCACGCTCGTCCTCTCGGCTGCCGGACAAACCGGCTTCCTGTCGAAACCGGACGGCGCGGGATACGGCTTTGCCGGCGGCCCGGTCAGCGACGACAAGATCCTGGGCAGCGGCATTGCATTCGGCATTCGCAAGAGCGACGATGCGCTGAAACAGCGCTTGAACACGGCTATCGCGAGGCTCAAGGCGGACGGAACGATTGCGCAGTTCGCGAAGAAGTATCTCGGCGACATCGACGTGTCAGCTAAATAAAACTCGTCTGAAACAGGGATATCCGAAGTTGATGGAAGGGCCGCTTAAAGCTTGATAGCTGGATGAAAGCCGCAGCGCGATCAGCGAGGTTTTTTGAACGCTGGCACACTGCGGCCTTCGTTGTTGGCACAATCGGCCGCTGTGTTGCATCGGGTGGCCGCTTTATCCGGATATCCCATGAGCACTGCGCCTGCCGCGCCGCCTGCGCCCTCCCCGCCGCCATTGAAAGGCGGCCAACTGGTTCTCGCGACCATTGCCGTGGCGCTCGCCACGTTCATGAACGTGCTCGACTCATCGATCGCGAACGTCGCTATCCCGACTATTTCCGGCAATCTCGGCGTGTCCGTCGATGAAGGCACGTGGGTCGTGACGGTGTTCGCCGCGGCCAATGCCGTGTCGATTCCGCTGACCGGCTGGCTGACTCAGCGCATTGGGCAGATCAAGCTGTTTGTTGGCGCAATATTGTTGTTCGTGATTTCTTCGTGGCTTTGCGGGCTTGCACCCACATTGCCGATCCTGCTCGCCGCGCGGGTTTTGCAAGGCGCCGTTGCCGGGCCGCTGATTCCGCTGTCGCAGGCGATCTTGCTGGGTTCGTATCCTAAGGAGAAAGCGTCGATGGCGCTTTCCCTTTGGGCGATGACCGCCGTTGTCGGGCCGATTGCCGGGCCGGCTTTAGGTGGCTGGATTACCGACAGTTATAGCTGGTCGTGGATCTTCTATATCAACATTCCCGTCGGCTTATTCGCCGCCAGCGTCACGTGGTTCATCTATCGAAAACGTGAATCGGCGACGCGTAAGGCGCCTATCGATACGATCGGGCTTATTTTGTTGATTGCCTGGGTTGCGTCGCTGCAGGTCATGCTCGACAAGGGACGGGACCTTGACTGGTTTTCATCACCGGTAATCGTATGGCTGGGCATCATTGCACTGATTGCCTTTGCGCTTTTTGTGGTGTGGGAATTGACCGATGCCAATCCCGTCGTCGATCTTCGGCTGTTCGCCGGGCGGAATTTCTTCGGCGGAACGGTGGCTATTTCCGTGGCTTACGGGGTCTTCTTCGGCAACCTTGTTTTGTTGCCGCAATGGCTGCAGGAATATCTGAATTACCGTTCCGTCGATGCCGGGCTGGTCACCGCGCCATTGGGGATCTTTGCGGTGATTCTCACGCCGGTCATGGGACGGTTTTTACCGCGGAGTGACGCGCGTGTTGTCGCGACCATGGCGTTTATCGGGTTCGCCATTGTGTTTTACATGCGCTCGAAGTATGTGATTGAGGTCGATACCTGGCACTTGGTGTTGCCAACGCTTTTGCAGGGCATTCCCATGGCACTGTTTTTTGTGCCGTTGACGTCGATTATCTTGTCGGGGTTGCCGCCATCGAAGATTCCGGCTGCTGCGGGGTTATCGAATTTTGCGCGGGTGTTTTGCGGGGCGGTGGGGACGTCGCTTGCAGGCAATGAGTGGACGAATCGGATAGCCTTGCATCATGAGCGGCTGACCGAGCAAGCCAATGCAAATAATCCGATATTCTTGCAGTCAATACAGGCGTCGCAGGGGGTGCTGAATATCAACGAAGCTCAGGCGCGCGGGTTGTTCGATTTCACGGTGAATACGCAAGCCGCGATGATGGGGCTGAACGATATTTTTTTCGCTTCCTCCATTATTTTCATTCTGATTATTCCGCTTATCTGGATTACAAAGCGGGCGAAAGGCGGTGGAGGCGGAGCGGCGGCAGGCGCGCATTGAGTTTCGCTCGCGCGGGGGATTAAGGTGGTCGTTTGGCGGCCCCGCGCGATCCGCGTTCGGAAAGCGAGTAACGATCAGTTTAACCACTCATTGCGACGTGTCAGCCGCAGCTTGGGCCACGTCGCTATGCTTTATCTTTTCCTAGTCGCCAATCGCGATAATCTGGTTCAACTGCTCGCACGCTGCGGCAAACACCTCATCGGATGCACGCTTCCACGGATGGGCCTTCGCTCCTCGCGCTCGCCAATCGAAAGACTTGGGCTGGTGTCCAAGCACGTAGCTCGTAACGTTTCTCGGCCCCTGGAATTTGATTGCAAACGGATTCGTGTCGTTGAACGCCGCTGTCGTCATCGGAAGCCCGATGACGATCCCGGTGCGCTCGTTGAATGGCTTCGGTGACAAAACCAGCATGGGGTGCATATCCTTCATCTCGCGACCGACCTGAGGGTTGCAATCAATCCAGATAATGTCGCGTCGATCCGGCGCCCACAAAGCGACTGCCATCAAAACGCCTCCACACCGATGCGGCCCGTGGCCATCGCTTCACCACCGTGCGTTGCAGGATCGAACTTCGCCAGTTTCTCCGCGAGCGTGAGCTTGCGAGGACCCACCGGCTTCACCGTCACGCCGATCTCGTCAGTCGTCACCTCGACCTCCTGACCGACCTCGAAATGCGCGGAGCGTGCAATAGCGGCGGGGATACGGACAGCCAGACTGTTTCCCCACTGCTGGATCGTGAGCGTTGCTGTTTTCGCCATGATGCCAACCTCCCATTAACGTTGATACAAGTATATACGTTGCATAGCGAGGTTTCAACATGTCTAAACGGCCAAAACGCGCTTGGGGTCAGTGATATGCCTGGGCAAAAGCCCGTGTGCTGTCCGTCGATTTTCAGGCTGGTTGCAAACGTCCTGTCAATGATGTTCGGCAAGTAATACCCACCCCCTACCCCTTCCGAAAGGTAATGTGCGAAACCCTCCGCACCATCAGCACCGCCGATAACGCCGCCACCGCGGTCAGCGCCACACCAATGTGAATGGACTGCACGAGCACCTCGCGGGCGCTCTCGATCAGCGCCGGCCCATCCAGCCCGGCCGGCACCAGATCGGCCAGCAACTTCCCCCGCAACGCGGAATCAATCAGGATTCGCGGATCGTCAAATCTTGGCAGCCACGCGGTACTCGCCGGTTCGCCGAGCACTCGCAGCGTGCGCGTAATCACGTCCCGGTAATGATGCTGCACGATCACCGCGACCACGCTCGTTCCGAGCATCCCGCCGACCATTCGAGTGGACTGCAGCAACGCCGTGGTAATGCCAAAGCGCTCACGCCCGGCAATCTCCTGCCCGAAAACATTCAGGTTATTCAGCACGAAACCCAGGCCGATACCAATACCCGCCATCGGAATCTCGATCCAGATATGCTGCGTGGAAGCATCGGCAAACGCCAGCGCAATGCACGCGAATAGCAGCAACGTGAATCCAATCGACAAGATGAATGTAGGCTTACGCAAATGAATCACAATGCGCGTGTTGATAAAACTGCCGATGGCAATAAACATCGCAATTGGAGTAGCCAGTAATCCAGCCTCCTGCGGCGATAAACCAAAACCACCCTGCAGCAAAAGCGGCGCAAAAAAGATCAGCGAAAACATCACGAAACCCGACAGCATCGACAACGTGAATAACGTAACAAGCTGCGGGTCTTTGAAGAGGTCGAGGGGAATGATCGGATGCGTCGCGCGACGCTCGCAGATCAGCAACGCCACGGCGGCGCCCGCCACGCACACAGCCAACACCACGTTCCCCGTGGTCAGGCCGCTCTTCGGCACGGCTTCAATGAATGCCTGCAAGCCGCCGAGCACGAGGGCAACCAGCACCGCGCCCAGCCAGTCGATCTTCACCGCACCCTCACGCGGCCGATGGAAATTCGGCAAATGCGCCCATATGAAATAAAACGCGGCAATCCCCACCGGCAGGTTGATCAGGAAAGTCGAGCGCCATCCCCAATGCTCACTCATCCAGCCGCCCAACGACGGCCCCGCCGCCGTCCCGATTCCATATGACGCCGCCATTACCACCTGCCAGCGCACCCGCAAACGCGGATCGGGGAAGAGATCGGGAATGGACGCGAACGCCGTGCCGACCATCATCCCGCCGCCCACGCCCTGCAAACCGCGCGCGATGACCAGGAACAGCATGTCGTTGGCCACGCCGCACAACACCGAAGCCGCCGTGAACGTGATCACCGCGGCAATCACGAACCACTTTCGCCCGAAATAATCGCCAAGCCTGCCGAATACCGGCACCGTCACCACCGATGCCAGCAAATACGCGCTCGCAATCCACGCGTAATACTCGAAACCATGCAATTCCGCGACAATCGACGGCAGCGCGGTACTGACCACAGTCTGGTCAAGCGCAACCAACATGTTGACGAGACCGATGCCGAGCATGGCGAGAAGAGCGTTGCGGAAAGGCAGTGGAGCGGGGGAGTCGGGATGGGACGGGGAGGCGGACTGAGGAGCAGATTGGGACACGGGCTGGGACTAGGAGAGTAAAAATAGAAGGAATCGATACAAAGACCACGTTCCGGATTGTATGACGACATTATTTCGTCCGGTTGGTCAGGATTGACGGGTTGTCGACAAAGAAGAACATTAATCGGATTATTACTGTCGTACATTTGTAAGCCGAACAATCAGACGCGACCGTTTTCATCGATTAAAAAACCGTCGCTTGCATTTCAACCGCTGAAGGAGAACCGTATGTTCAAACGAATCGTCGTGGCTATTGACGGCAGCCACACCTCGCGCCGCGCATTCGAATCCGCGCTCGAACTCGCCGCCACGCACGGCGCGGTGCTGCAGCCCTATTACGTGGTCGCGAACGCATCGGTCTATTACGACGTGCCAGGCTACGACCCATCCAGCCTGCGCGACGAGCTCGTCGACGAGGGCGCCAAACTCGCCAGCGAAGCCAACGCCGAGATGAAACAGCGCGGCGTGCAAGGCGCAGTGGTCATTGCAGAAGGTTCGTCGGTGGATGATGTCGCGGAGATGGTGCTTGCCGCCGCAGTCGCGTTCAACGCGGAACTGCTCGTGATGGGCACGCACGGCCGCAAGGGCTTCCAGCGGCTGCTACTCGGCAGTGTCGCGGAAAGGTGCCTGCGCCAGGCAACGTTGCCGGTGCTGCTGATTCCAGCCGCCGCCGGGGCCGAAGCGCCTGAGTCAAAGCAATAAAGGCAGCGGGGCGAGCGGGCAAGCAAGCATGCGAGCAACCGCGTTCTCACGCGACGTTTTGCCACCCGGGGGCGGATCGCATCGATGGGACAATTTCCTTGTTCCAGATCAAAACGAACCAAAAGCGAGCGAGCCATGCAAACCGTCCACGAGACCTCAGTTCCTCTGCCCAGCGCCCCCTCGCGGCACGCCGCGCATTGCTCGACCTGCGCCTTGAAGCACTACTGCCTGCCGCAAGGCCTCTCTTCCGACGACGTCAACAGGCTCCAGACGGTCATCGTCAACGCTCGCACGATCAAGCGGGGCGAAACCCTGTTTCGCGTCGGAGACACCTTCGACACGCTCTACGCCATCCGCTCCGGCTCGATCAAAACGGTTGTATCAACACCGAACGGCAACGGCCGCGAACAGGTCATGGGTCTTCATCTCGGCGGCGATGCGCTCGGCCTCGAAGGATTCGATAATGGCCGGCACGCATGCCACGCCATCGCCCTCGAAGACAGTTCGGTCTGCCTGATCCCCTACGTGCACTTTGAGCGCGCCTGCCGCGAGACCAGTTCCCTCCAGCGCCGGCTGCTGCAGTTGCTGAGCCGCGAAGTTGTCCGGAAGGCGACGCAAACCCTGATCCTCGGCACATTGCGCGCCGACGAGCGGGTAGCCGCCCTGCTGCTTGATCTCTCCGCCCGGCTGGCCCGCCGCGGTTATGCGGGCAACGAGTTCAACCTGCGCCTCACGCGCGACGACATGGGCAGTTTTCTCGGCATCACGCTGGAAACGGTCAGCCGGACGTTGTCGCGTTTTCAGGCAAAGGGCCTGATCGATGCAAACGGCAAGCTCATCCAGATCCTCGACTTCGACGGCCTGCGCGCGATCTGATTTCCGACCGCTTCTCCGGCCCGCTTGACGATCCAAGCAGGCTTGGCATGTCCTCTGCTACGATTTATCGTTCTGCATCGGCCCATGCCCGGAGACAAGAGCGAAATGAATCGCGAACCTACCCCGCTGCATCCGCTGCTCGCCCGCCTGCGCGAAGCGCGCCAGACTACTGACGCGTTGTTCGGCATCGTCAAACCGGAATTCCTGTATGAACGCCCGATTTCCGAGCGGCATCGGATCGTGTTCTACATCGGGCATCTGGAGGCGTTCGACCGCAATCTGTTCGATCAGCGGCTCTTCGACCTGCCCAGCCGGAATCCCGAGTTCGACCAGTTGTTTGCATTCGGCATTGATCCCGTCGATGGGGGTCTGCCAAGCGACCAGCCTCAAGACTGGCCGTCGCTCGACACGATTCGCGCCTATGTGCAGCGGATTCGCGATGACATCGATGCGCGTTTCGATTCCGTCGAAATTACAAACCGCGAAGATAGCCATGACAATTCCAACGCTCCGGACGCTGCGCCCGAGACGCTGCTGGAGGTCGCGATCGAGCACAGGCTGATGCACGCGGAAACGCTCGCGTACATGTTGCATCAGTTGCCGCTGCATCAGAAAACCGGACCCGCGGTCACCGAAGACACTGCGAAACACCCGCTCGACGAGACCCTGCCAAGGGAAATGGTCCATGTGCCTGCAGGCATGGCTACGCTGGGGCTTAAGCGTGATAGCGGCACGTTCGGCTGGGACAACGAGTTCGGCGAACATAGCGTGGAGGTGCCGGCATTCGAGATGGACCGCTACATGGTGACGAATTCGGACTGGCTGGATTTCATCGATGCCGGCGGTTACGCGCATCGCGATTATTGGCGCGACAGCGACTGGGCGTGGAAAGAACGTGAAGGCATCGAAAAGCCGGCGTTCTGGGTGCGTGATGAATCGTCGGCGGAATCGGAAGACGCCGCAAAGCGCTCACGCTGGAAGCTGCGGACCATGTTCGCCGAGATCTCGCTGCCGGCGGACTGGCCGGTGTATGTGAGCCACGCTGAAGCCAGCGCCTATGCGAAGTGGGCGGGCAAGTCGCTGCCGACCGAAGCACAATGGCAACGCGCCGCCGAGGCGGCCCCACATGCCCAACAGGGCAATTTCGATTTCCGCCGATGGGAACCGTCACCGGTCCAGGCTCACCCGGAGAATCACAGCGCGGCGGGCGTGGTGGGACAGTTCGGCAACGGCTGGGAGTGGACGTCGACGACCTTCGGGCCGTTACCCGGGTTCGAGCCATTTCCGTTCTACCTGGGTTACTCCGCGAACTTCTATGACGACCAGCATTTCGTGCTCAAAGGCGGCTCGCAACGCACGGCGGCCTGCATGCTGAGACCGAGTTTTCGTAACTGGTTTCAAGCGCATTATCAGTACGTGTATGCCGGGTTTCGGTGCGTGCGGGGGTGACTATTGCTTTAACGTGAGCCAACTATCGTTCGGCAGAGCCGGTCTTATCATGGTCCCAGTGACTTTGAACGCGTTGCATCGATTGAAAACACAGCAGGCAGCTTCTATATGCAGACGTGGCCTGAAACTGACGGCCGCAAGACGTGTCATTTGCCAATCGACTAGGATCATCCGTGTATGAGCGCGACTTATTCTATTGGTGCGTCGAGCACGCTCTGCGCGTCAATATCGAAACCATCCGTTATTACGAGCGCGTGCGGCTAATGCCCGTGTGGCCGGGCACGTTTGAACGCGGTCCGGCGCCAGCAAGGCAATGCGGGGCGCCAAGACAAGACGCCGCCACATTGCCGTGCAACCGGCGTAACGGGCGTTACTGTTTCATCAGCTTCACGATGGTCAGCGTCCCATCGACATTCTCCACGCGAACTTTGACCTTCTCACCCTCCTTCGCCTGTTTGATCATTGACGCGTCCTTCGCCTTGTAAGCCATCGTCATTGCCGACATGTTGATGTTCTCCAAGGCTCCATGCTGAAGCGTCACCATGCCGGTGGATGGATCAACCTTCTTGACGACCGCATCGGTGAGCGCTGAGTTGTCCGGCGCCATGGCACTCATTGCGCCATTGTCCATCTTCATGCCCGCCATGTTGTCGGCCGCCAGCGCTGCGGTGGCCAGCGTGAAGGGGGCACAAAAGGCGGCGGTCAGGGTTATCAACTTCTTCATTGGCTTTCTCCAGAGTGAGTTTGCGGCACGAGCGTGCCAGTGGGTACTGCGTGAGGTTGAAGCGTTTCTTCGGTGTTTCGATTCGTGCGCGCGACGCGTCGGCGTTGCAGCAGGAGCCAGGCCGCCGGAATGATGAGCATGGACAAAAGCGGTGCGGTCACCATGCCGCCAACCATGGGCGCCGCGATGCGCTGCATGACTTCGGAGCCGGAACCATGGCCCAGCATGATGGGGATGAGGCCCGCCAGTACGACGGCGACCGTCATCGCCTTGGGCCTCACGCGCAGCACGGCGCCTTCACGGATGGCATCGATGAGCGTTGCTTCGGTAAAGGGCTCGCCTTCTTCTAGCCGACGATTAAGCGCGCCCTTCAGATAGAGCAGCATCACGACACCGAATTCCGCCGCCACGCCCGACAACGCGATGAAACCTACCGCCGTGGCAACGGACACCGCATGTCCCAGTATCCAGATCAGCCAGAAGCCGCCGACCAGTGCAAAAGGCACCGTCGACATCAGCAACAACGCATCGGCCGCCGAGTTGAACGTCAGGAAGAGCAACACGAAAATAACGACGAGCGTCACCGGAATTACCGTCCGCAACTTGGCCGCCGCTCGCTCCAGATACTCGAACTGCCCCGACCACGCGATCGAATAGCCGGGCGGCAGCACGACATTCTGCGCAACCGCGACCTGCATCGCCTTCACGGCCGATTGCAGGTCCGTGTCGCGAATGTCGACGTAGACGTAACCCGTCAACCGCGCATTTTCGCTCCGGATCATCGGCGGCCCATCGGAAATCTTCAGGGTGGACACGTCGCCCAACGTGATCTGCGCGCCCCGGTCCGTGACGATCGGTAACTGCCGCAGATTGTCAACGGAGTTCCGGATCTCCCGTGGATAGCGGATATTGATCGGAAAGCGCTCGCGCCCATCGATGACCTCACCGACGTTATCCCCGCCGACAGCGGACGACACGATGGATTGAACGTCAGTAATCGACATGCCATAACGGGCGGCCGCCAGCCGGTCGATATCGACGTCGATGTAATGCCCGCCGTTCAGACGTTCCGCCAGTGCCGACGTCACGCCCGGGACATTCTTGACGGTGGACTCGACCTGCGTCGCGATCTTGTCGATCTGCCCGAGGTCCGGGCCGGAGATCTTCACCCCCACGGGTGTCTTGATGCCGGTCGACAGCATGTCCAGGCGGTTGCGGATCGGCGGTACCCAGACGTTCGACAAACCGGGAACCTTGACGCGCGCGTCGAGTTCATCGATGAGCTTCTGGGGCGTCATGCCGGGGCGCCATTCGCTGCGCGGCTTGAACTGGATGGTGGTCTCGAACATCTCGAACGGCGCGGGGTCGGTCGCGGTGTCGGCGCGGCCCGATTTGCCGAACACGGTCTTCACTTCGGGCACCGTCTTGATGAGCCGATCCGTCTGCTGCAGCAACTCGGCCGCCTTGTCTGCCGAGATGCCGGGTAACGCGGTCGGCATGTAGAGCAGGTCGCCTTCGTCGAGCGGCGGCATGAATTCGCCACCGAGCCGCGACACGGGAATCATCGTGACACCGAGCGCGACGACCGCCAGCGCAATCGCAATCCATGGCCGCCGTAGCGTCGCTTCGAGCAATGGGCGGTACAGCCGGATCAGCACACGATTGATCGGATTGGCGTTCTCATGCGGAATCCGGCCGCGGATCAGAAAGCCCATCAGCACCGGCACGAGCGTCACGGATAACCCGGCCGCTGCGGCGATCGTGTAGGTCTTGGTGAACGCCAGCGGTGCGAAAAGCTTCCCTTCCTGTCCTTCCAGCGAGAACACCGGGATGAACGACAGCGTGATGATGAGCAGCGAGAAGAACAGGGCTGGCCCGACCTCGGCTGCGGACTCTGCAATCAATTCCCATCGCTGGGAATTGGTGATCGGTACATCGGGGTGCTTATGATCGTACGCTTCCAGATGCTTGTGAGCGTTCTCGATCATCACGATAGCCGCATCGATCATCGCACCAATCGCAATCGCAATGCCGCCTAGCGACATCAGGTTCGCGTTGACGCCCTGATAGCGCATGACGATGAATGCGGCCAGCACGCCCAGCGGCAACGACAGGATGGCAACGAACGCACTGCGCAAGTGGAACAGGAACACCGCGCAGACCAGCCCGACGATGATGAATTCCTCAAGAAGCTTGTCCTTGAGGTTGTCGACCGCACTGTTGATCAACTGCGAGCGGTCATACGTCGTCACGACCTCGACGCCCGGAGGCAGCGATTTCTTCAGGTCTGCGAACTTCGCCTTGACTGCGTCGATGGTCGTCAGCGCGTTTTTGCCCGAACGCATCACGATCACGCCGCCCGCCACCTCGCCTTCACCGTTCAATTCAGCGATACCGCGGCGCATTTCAGGCCCGATCTGGATGCGGGCGACGTCGCCAAGCAGCACGGGCGTCCCTGCGTCATTCGTGCGCAGCGCGATGTTGCGGAAGTCGTCGAGCGAATGCAGATACCCGGATGTCCTGATCATGTACTCGGACTCGCCCAGTTCGACGACGGACCCGCCCGATTCCTGGTTCGCCTTGCCAATCGCCTCCCCAACGGTTGCCTGTGTGATGCCGAAGGCGCGCAACTTGTCCGGGTCCAGGACGACCTGATATTGCTGCACCATGCCGCCGATGCTGGCAACCTCCGAAACGTCCGGTACCGATTTCAACTCGAATTTGAGGAACCAGTCATTGAGCGCGCGAAGCTGCCCCAGGTCATGCTGGCCGGTTCGATCGACGAGCGCATATTCGTAGACCCAGCCGACACCGGTCGCATCCGGTCCGAGCGACACGGTCGCGCCCGGTGGCAAACGGCTCTGCACCTGATTCAGGTATTCGAGCACGCGCGATCGTGCCCAATACTGGTCCGTCTTGTCATCAAAAAGCACATAGACGAACGCGTCCCCGAACGAGGAATACGCGCGAATGGTGGTAGCCCCCGGCACACCCAGCAGCGTCGTCGTAAGTGGATACGTCACCTGATCCTCGATGACCTGCGGCGCCTTGCCGGGATACGAGGCCTTGATGATGACCTGCGTGTCCGAGAGATCCGGGAGGGCGTCGAGCGGCGTCTGGGTCAGCGAGTAAAAGCCCCATGCGGTGACGAGCACGGTTGCGAGCAACACGAGGAAACGGTTGTAAATCGACCAGCGAATGATGCGTGCAATCATTTCATCCCCCCGACCGGCTCGACCTTCGTCAATTGATATCCGTCATCAGACTGCTTGAAGACGAAATGCACGGCTTCGCCTACCGAGACGTCCGGGAAGGCCGTTGGAGACGGCTTGTCGAAGGTCATGGTCATCGCGCCCCATCCCAACGCCGGCACGGGTTGATGCGAGAACGTAATGTCACTGGAAGTGACTTTCTCGACCTTTCCAATCGTTTCGTAGGTTTGCGCGACAGCAGGCGCGGAAGCGGAGGCAGCCGCAGGTGCCACGGCCGACGCCGACGCGCCGGGAGCCGCGCTTCCTTCGAGCTTCGGCAGCACGGAGGTCAGACTCGCTTCCGAGTCGATCAGGAACTGGCCGGAGGCGACAACCTGCTGACCTTCAGTGAGCCCGCTCGCGACTTCAGTGCTGTTGCCGCTGTCGTTGCCCACGGTGATCTCCACAGGCTGCAGCCGACCGTCGCCATTCCTGACGATAACAATCGACCGCTTGCCGGTCGTGATGACCGCTTCGGACGGCACGAGCAGGCGCGATACCGGTTTCGCCCCACTGACGCGCGCGCGCATCAACATGCCCGGGGTCAGTTTCAACCCGGCGTTATCAATTTCGAGGCGCGCCTGCAACGTGCGGCTGTCGGCACTGATGCCCGGCAGGATTTCGCGGATGTGGCCGCTGAAATGCTGTGACGGGTCGCCGGCGAAAGTCGCGTCTACCGTCATGCCGGGCTGTACCTGCAACGCGAGCGACTCGGGTATTTCCACGATCAGCCATAGCTTCGACAGACCCGCGATCTTGGCGAGCGTTTGCCCCGGCGAGACCATCGCGCCATCGCGGACATTGAGCTCAGTCAACACACCCGCGTCCTGGGCGAATAGCGTCACGTGCGTCTGCGCTTTGCCGGTCCGGTCCAGGCTTGAGATGAGCCCTTCCGGAATCGATAGCGCCTGCATGCGCGCGCGTGCCGCGGCAAGCAGGCCGTCATCCATGCCGCCGCGCTTGAGCGCCAGATATTCTTCCTGCGGCGCCAGCCAGTCCGGGACGAACAGCGACGCGATTGGCGCGCCCTTGGCCACCCGCTGCATCGGAGCGCTGGCATACAGATGATCGATATAACCCGTCACGCGCGACTGGACAACGTCCGCCATCGACTCGTCGAACTGGGTGGTGCCGACCGCGTCGAAACCTTCGGCCGTGTCCTGCCGGCGCACCGTTGCGTATCGGATGCCGAGATTCTGTTGAAGCCCGGAGTCGACCTTGACGCCGCTTGAACCGCCTTCGTCCGCAAAGACGGGCTGAAGCTCCATGTTCATGAAGGGAGATTTTCCGGGCTTATCGAAGTGCTGGGCCGGTACCATCGGGTCGTGCCAATACAGTACTTTGCGGCCCGTCTTCGGATCGATGTCATTTCCTGGCGCCGGCGTGGCGGCGGCCATGGGGGCTTCTGTTCCGGGACGGTGGGTGCCGGCCACATAGCCGGCACCGAGCAGCGCGGCGGCAACGAACACCGCTGCAACGGCACGTACGAGTAGTTTCTGATTCATGTTTTTTCTCTTCATTGGCTGGCGGTCACGTCAGCCGGCAGAATCTGATATTCGAGCTGCGCCCAGATCAACGAAACGTCCCGTTCGACGTTCAACACCTGAAGGTCCGTTTCGAGCTGCATGTGCCTCGCGTCCAATGCATCGGAGAGCGTGCCGGAACCAGACCGATAGGCGGCATTGGCGAGTTCCACTTTCTGTCCAGCGGCGGGGAGAACGGTTTGCTTCAGATTGGCCAGGCGCTCCCGGCCGCTGGCGAGCTTCGCCGTCAAACTCTGGATATCGGCCAGGACTTGTCGCTCGGTATCTTCATAAGTGAGCCGCGCTTGCGTACCCATCTCGGACTTCTGCTGGACGTCGCGATCCTCGACATTCCTGCGGTTGATCGGCAAAGGGATAGAAACCCCTACCGACACATAGTCCGGAAAATTCCCGCCGCTCTTGAAGTAGGTCAACCCCCAGGTCCAGTTCGGGCTTCTATTGCTTCGGGTCACGTCGGTATCGGCGTCGGCCAGCGAGATAGCCGAGCGGGCTGCGATCAATGCAGGCTGAACCTGATCGAGTTGCTCCGCGCTTAAACCGGACACTTGCGATTCAAGCTCGGGCGGATCTCCCCCGACCTCCAGCACGTTGCCTCTGGCGGTCCAGCGCGACAAGACGATCAACGCGATCTTCTCGTCTTGCTGCGCATTGATCAGTTCGTTACGCGCATTGCCGAGGGTCAGGTTCGCTTGGGCGACATCGACCGCACTCCCTTTTGCGCCACGATATGACGCTTTTTTTGCGGCAAGTTCCTGGCCCAGATGGTCCACCAGGGCCTGGTTCAAGGCGACAGCCTTTTTCGCATAGATAGCGTTGAGCCATGCCATCGCCGTTTGTTGACGGACATTGGCCACGGTCTCGAGGTAAGTCGATTTATCGCGGTCCACAGCCCGATTCGCCATCGCCGTTTGTAGCCGGCGCTTGTCCGCGGACACCCATTCCTGCTGAATGCCGACGCCACGCATCGTGAAATTATCTTGTCCGATGGTGAAGGCATTACGTCCATTGATCGGCAGGTCCTGAACACTCAGGTTCAAGGTCGGATTAGGCAGTTGTCCGGCTTTGACGACCACATCGGATGTGCCCCGAACCGAGGCTTGCGAAGCCTGGATCGACGAAGAGTTGCTGGTCGCTATTTGGAGCGCCTCGTTGAGCGTCATGCCCGCGTCCTGAGCGTGCGCGGCGCTGCCTGCAAAGATACTGAGCGTGAAGAAAACGGCACGCGAGTGTGCCGAGGCGCGCCAGGATCCCGGCGTGCCGATAATTGAAAGCATGGTCTAACCCCGAATGGTCGAGCCACGCATGACCGCACGAGCGGACATACGGACTCACGTCCTGAGAAAGGACGACATCACCGCGTCAAAGCGGCGAACCAGAATGATGGAGTTAGAGAGACCGCGGAGGACGCCAGGGGCCATCCGGCTCGCGGACGGAGAGCGACTCTGCGTAGTGGAAACTGACGGGGACAAACGACCCGACGGGTCGGACAACGGTGGGAGAAGAGACCGGGTGATAGAGGCTGCCCATCTGACACTGGGCAGTCACCTTGCATAAAGACGCTTTCGACTTACCGTGCTCGCTGGACGCTGGTGTCATCGAATCACAATTCGGCATATCGGCCGACATGGCAGCGGTGTCGCCGGTCATGTCGGCTTGCATCGGGCACTGTCCGGTCGTGCCGCTCGCTGCCAGCCCGCTCAGGGGCAGCATTGCACACAGCAGCAAGACGAGAAGTGTCCGGAGAATTTTCATCGCAGCAAGTATAGCTCAGCAATTTCGATCTGATTGGCGGCCGTTTAACTCGACGAGTCAGTGTTCCGCGCAGGCGTTGCAATGACGACGCAGACGAAGATTCAGCGGACTCCGTTTTCGTCTGCGTCTCTACGTCGTTGGTTGCTTATAGCCGGCTCGACCTGCTTTCGCTTGAGGACAGCAACTTGCTCGCTTGTGGCGCGGCAGTGCTGTCCGACTCAACGGGGCGCTGCATGAACCACATCATCAGCAGCATCGACAACGGACACAGCATCACTGCGGCGAAAGGCGCCAAAGCCAGGATCTCGGCGCGATACTGAGGCAGTGCCCAGTATGCGATCGCGAGAACCGCTACCAGCGCACCGGCGACTCTAAACAGGTATTTCATATTGCATTTCATGGAAGACTCCAGCCTCGGGGCCGATCGACCCCGAGGCGTCAGCAAAGCTCAGTTAATAAAGTGATGAGTCGACCTCATCCAAAGCGAACCGCTGCGGATCGATACCGCCTCATTGGACGGGTCTCGCGGCTCAGTTTTTGCCGTTCGCGCGCTGCTTGCTCATCATCGGACAGTCACCGTTGCTCATCATTGGACAACCGTCCATGTTCATCCCGCCGCTGGCCCCGGATCGCATCATTGGGCCCGCGTTGTCGACGGCAATAGAATCGGTCGGATACGCTCCACCACGAGGTCCGCCGCCGTTGGCCATGGCCAGACCGGCGAAACCAGTGATAAACATGAGCAGAATGGACATTGTCAGTCGTTTGATATTCATTTTGAACTCCGGAAATGAGAGGTAATTCGGGGTGCGTGTTCGAGACAGGAGCGCGCGGGACCAGGCGCGGATCGCGACTAGGCTGAACGCCCGGCGAGCGTTACACGCGCTCCGATCGACAGACGGCCTGACGCACGGCAGCGTCGTCACGGCTCTGTTTTACAGGGGGCGGGGTTAAGCGGTTTGTGGGGGGCGTTGGGGCGGTTCGGGGACGAACTGCGCATTGAGGACGCGGCTCATAGGCCGGTAGGAGGGCACCAAAGCCATCGCTGCAATGAATTGATAGGGTGGTGAGGCAAGCATGCCCAACGGGCCGCAGCAGGGACTATATGTGCCGGTTTGACACGCTGTCTGCATCTGGACACATGGTGCTTTGATGCCATCTGTGCGGCGCTCCGAACCAGCCGTTGTAGACAGGTGCTCGTGGCTGGAGGAAACCGCTATCGAATTCCCGGAACATATCGGTGTCTGTGCCGAGTAGCCGACGAGCGGCAACCAGGCAATCAGAAAGCAGGCCATCAGTTTGATCAGGAATTTCATGGTCTCAGTCAAGGCACCGCATCTTCGCCCACTGCGTCAGGTCTTTCTGGATACTCAACCTTCCCTCGGTGGGAAGGTCAACACTTTTTTCAAACTGCTTTTGTCACGTCATTTCGATAATAGTTGAAATATCGAAACCAGTGCTTTAAGGTTCAACGCATGAACTCCAATCTCGTTGTACGCGCCCTGAGCGCGCTCGCCCATGAATCGCGTCTCGCTATCTTCCGCATGCTGGTCGTAGCGGGGCCGGACGGCATGGCTGCCGGGGAAATCGCACAGCAGCTCGGGCTTTCCCCTTCAAGCCTGTCGTTCCACCTCAAGGATCTGTCACAGGCAGACCTGGTGAAACCACGGCAAGAAAGCCGCTTCATCATCTACACCGCGAATTTTGACGCGATGACAGGCCTGATCGGCTTCCTGACGGAGAACTGCTGCGCTGGCGCGACCTGTGCCGCGAGTGACCTGCCCAACTGCTGCGGAGACACACCATGAAGAGTTCGCGATGAAGAGTTCGCGACTCGACGCTCCACACATGGATTTTGTGACCATGGTCTGCGACCAAGCGGCGGGAGAAGCCTGCCCGGTCTGGCCGGGCAAACCGATGACGGCGGGTGAAAGACCTGCAGAGGAATCCAATGAGCAGCACTGACACGGCGGTTAGCGCCGCACATCCGGCGATCGGATTTTTCGAACGTTACCTGACGGTCTGGGTCGCCCTTTGCATCGTGGGCGGCATTCTTCTCGGGCAGGTGCTTCCCCAGTTCTTTCAGGCGATCGGCCGCATGGAAGTGGCACAGGTCAATCTTCCGGTCGGCGTGCTCATCTGGGTGATGATCATTCCGATGCTGGTCAAGATTGATTTTGCCGCGATGACTCAGGTCAAAAGTCAGTGGCGTGGCATTGGCGTCACGCTATTTGTGAACTGGTTCGTCAAACCGTTCTCGATGGCGTTGCTCGGCTGGATCTTCATCCGCCATGTGTTCGCGCCGTGGCTTCCCGCCGATCAGCTTGACAGCTACATCGCCGGCTTGATCCTGCTGGCCGCGGCCCCTTGCACAGCAATGGTGTTCGTCTGGTCGCAGCTCTGCAAGGGCGATCCGTACTTCACGTTATCGCAAGTGGCGCTGAACGACTCCATCATGATCGTGGCCTTCGCGCCGCTCGTCGCGTTGTTGCTTGGCTTGTCGGCCATTACGGTGCCGTGGGATACGCTGATTATTTCGGTCGGCCTCTACATCATCATCCCTGTCATCCTCGCTCAACTGCTGCGCCGAATGCTGATGGCGAAGGGCGAGGCGCATTTTCGGAAGACCGTCGCACACCTCGGCCCTTATTCGATCTGCGCGCTTCTCGCGACATTGGTGCTGCTCTTCGCCTTCCAGGGGCAGGCGATCATCGAGGAACCATTCGTGATTGCAATGCTCGCAGTGCCGATCCTCATTCAGGTGTTTTTCAATTCCGGCCTCGCCTACCTGTTGAATCGCCGGCTCGGTGTCGCACATTGCGTTGCGGGACCGTCCAGTCTGATCGGTGCGAGCAATTTCTTCGAGCTGGCCGTGGCGACGGCAATCAGCTTGTTCGGCTTTCACTCCGGCGCGGCGCTGGCCACCGTGGTCGGCGTGCTGATCGAGGTCCCGGTGATGCTGCTCGTCGTCGGGGTCGTCAATCGATCACAGCATTGGTATGAAGCGAAACACAGCATCAAAGGACAACGTGTATGAGCGTCACGATCTATCACAATCCGGATTGCGGCACGTCGCGCAACACGCTGGCGATGATCCGCAACGCGGGCATCGAGCCGGAGATTATCGAGTACCTGAAAACCCCGCCGAACAAGAGCACGCTGAAGGATCTGATCTCCCGCGCCGGTCTCACGGTACGCGCTGCGCTGCGTGAAAAGGGCACGCCTTATGCCGATCTTGGCCTGGGCGATCCGTCAGTAGGCGATGAGCAATTACTCGACGCGATGCTGGAACACCCGATCCTCATCAATCGGCCGCTGGTCGTCACACTGCTTGGCGTACGCCTGTGCCGGCCCTCCGAAGTCGTTCTCGACATCCTGCCCGCAGCGCAAAAAGGTGCTTTCACCAAGGAGGACGGCGAAGCTGTCATCAATAGCGAAGGACGCAGGGTCCACGAATGACACAGGATCGTCCCAACGTCAGCACACCACACCTCGGCACGCCGGATATGCGCATCCGGCGCTGGCCACGACGCTGGCGAGCGCTGCGATGAATCAGGAGGCGGTGAGCATCAACGCCGATACCGATGACAGCGAAACGGATTGACGGCGCGCGCGAAGTTATCGCGACATGGGCGCTCGCAGCCGCGCAACTCGTGTCGTGGGGTTCGATCTATTACGCGTTCTCGCTGTTTGTCGGGCGGCCGGTATCAAACTGATTTGCGACGCTCGACGCCAGTTCGTCAGCGGCTCTTGTCGTGGCCTGTTGGCGCCTTTGCCAGCTATCGTCGAAATGGATCACGGAGGGATCGCGTTCGCCCCGAGGACGCTCATTAGAGTCTTCGCGTTACGCTGTCCTTGGTCCTCCTGATCATTGGCCTATATGCCGCGCGCCGCTACCGTTTAACAGTTGAAGGATGGGCCTCGACCGAGGTAGCGGCCCGTTTAAAATCTGTATTTCGCCGCGATCCGAAGGCGGTCCAATTGCAGAACCGGTATCGCCCCCGAGAGCGCGCGACATCCCGCAAAACTGCCTACCAGATCTTCCTGCCACCTGCAGGCGATTTACTTTCAAGACCAAGTCAATTCCAACATTTCATTTCATTTGTCGTATAAATTGGATTAACTGCTGGTGCCGCCATGCATTCGACGCGACCTTCGCACGGAGCATCAAGCCCGACGGAACGCCCTTGTCAGGAGACGGATCGCGTGAATTTCAATTTCTATGGGCTCCCGGAATTTGTCTCTTACAGCATCTTGCTGGGGATCTCTCTTGTCCTGATCAGGCAAAAGCGGGAGGTCCGGCTGCGATATTGGCTGGCCGGTTGGCTTCTCGTCCTTTTGCACGCCGGCATTTTCATGCTTTTGCCGCAAAGTTTCCCGTTCGACGTGCTCGCCCGAGGGACCCTCGCTTTGGCCGGGCAGGTATTCGTTCTCGCCGCCTATTATCAAGGGCCGACGATCGACTCCTCCCGGCTCATTCCGAGGGTGGGCCTTTCGGGAGCATTGAACCTGACCTTTGCGGTGGCGTGCGCGGCCTATGCCGAATTGCAGCCGGCTGGCCAACAAGTGGGGCCGTTCTATCTACTGACGGCGCTGGGAGCAGCCAGCACCGTCTGGCTCGCCGCTGCCGACAACGCGGAAACCAGCTGGCATCCTCGCGTCTCGGTCGCGCTGGTACTACTGGCGTACGCGCTCCAGGCCTGGGCGCTGCATGCGTATGGTATCGCCATGGCCAGTCAGTGGTTGATGTGCTGGACCTATCTCGCGGTGGCGTATTTCTTCCTGCGCCAGACGCCAAAGCTGACCATGGGCGTCGTGTTCATCGCACTAAGCTTCGTCCTTTGGGGCCTGGTTTTCCCTGTCTACTCACTGCTCAACTTGCATGCCCCAACGATTTCGAGTCACATCGAAGCGGAAGTCTGGAACCTGCCGAAATTTCTCGCTGCCGCCAGCATGATTCTCGTGCTGCTGGAAGAGCGCGTGGACCTGGCTACCCATCTTGCCGCCCATGACGAGCTTACCGGTTTGCCGAACCGTCGCCTGTATGCTGACCGCTTCGACCAGGCCGTGGCACGAGCCGCCCGTGACGGTTCTGGATTCGGCTTTCTGGTCATCGATCTGAACCGCTTCAAGCTGGTGAACGACACGCTGGGCCATCAGGCCGGGGACGATGTGCTGAAAGGGGTCAGCGATCGGTTCCGTAAAGTCCTGCGCGGCGTTGACACGCTTGCACGAACCGGCGGGGACGAGTTCACCGTGATCCTGGACGGTATCAGCAACCTGCCTGATGCCGAGGCTGTCGGCGATGCGCTGCGGAAAGCGCTCGATGCTCCGATCCTTCTCGCGGAGGGACCGTACCATGCGAGCGCCAGCGTCGGCGCCGCCGTCTATCCCGGCGACGGATTGACCCAGATTCAGTTACATGCTGTCGCGGACGAACGCATGTATGCCGGCAAGGAGCAGTACCGCATCGAGTCGGCGCACTACGGAAAGGTAATCAACGATCCAGACCGCGCTTAGGATTGCGCCGGGCGCGGGATCGATTTCACCGCGCCCGCCCCTTCTCAGCCGTTCAGGTCCGCGCGACTTGAATGGCCGCTCGAAAACGAACTGTGGAATCTCCCTGGAAAGCTTAAAGAGCAAGCTCCGCCAGCAAAGTTTCAAGTGCTTGCGGCACGAAGCCGTCCGCCTTCAGCATGACCAGTCCATGCAACTGGGCCCACACCGCCGTGGCAGACCTCAATGGCCCGCTACGGCCACGGACCGAGACGCCCGCGAGCAGCAATTGATAGCTTTCCTCTGCCGCCTGGCTCAGCGGGCTATCCGGCGCGGCATCGGGAACCAGGCGCGAGGCGAACATCAATCGATAAAGTTCCACATTTTGCTCGCCGAACCGCAGGTACGCCGCAGCCATAGGCCTGACGTAACCATCGTCTCCTCCAGATTCCGCCGCATGGCGCAGCGCCGCTGAAAACTCATGGAATCCTTCCACCGCCACCGCAAACAGCAGGTCATCCCGGTCCACAAAGTGGCGGTAGGGTGCCGACTGAGCGACGCCGGCACGCCGTGCAAGTGAAGCGAGCGTCAGACTCTGGGCGCCGTTCGCCGTGATCTCCTCGCGCGCGGCGTCGAGCAATGCCCGTCGCAGATCGCCATGGTGATAGGTCTTGCGGCCCCGGGATCGTTTCTCGGGCGTCTTTGTCGTCGTGTCTTTACTCATAACCATGTTTTGAGGCCAATGTGATAGGTCATAACTTTTTCTTGACTCCCGACTGGGAAGGGCATCAAAATGATACCTCATCACATTACGAGTAGCGACCCAAATGACACCAATGACCCCAATGACCCACGAACCCGTCCACCCCATCTCATCGGGAAAAACCTATCTGTCTGGCAATTTCGCGCCAGTCGAGGTCGAAACGACCGCTTTCAACTTGAAGGTAACGGGGAGCATCCCCGAGGAACTTAACGGCCGCTTCCTGCGAATCGGCCCCAATCCGGTGACGGTGCCAGATGTGGCCCGCTATCACTGGTTTGCTGCATCGGGCATGGTGCATGGCTTGCGGCTTCGCGACGGCAAGGCTGAATGGTTCCGGAGCCGCTTCGTAAAGGACGCAGATGCGTCTGCGGCCTTGGGCCGTGAGCCAATACCAGGCCCCGCGCCGCAGCACCGTGACGGGCCAGTAAATACAAATTTCACGCGAGTCGGGGACAAGGTGTATGCGGTCGTCGAAGCTGGCAACTTACCGGTCGAGCTCGATTACGAACTGGAGAGCGTCGCGCGCTCTGACTTCGACGGGACGCTGGAGACCGGCTTCACAGGGCACCCCAAGTTCGACCCCATCACCGGCGAACAACACGCTTTGACGTACGAACCCGAACAGCCGATCCGGTACGTTTCAGTCGACCGAAACGGTCGCGCCACCACCAAGGCACGTATCGACTTACCCCACATCCCGCTCATTCACGACGTTGCGTTCACGGCATCATTTATCGTTGTGCCTGACTTGCCCGTGACCTTCCAGCCGCAGACCGCGCGAACGGCTTTCCCGTGGATATGGGATGAAAGTCGCGATTCCAGAATCGGTCTGCTGCCACGGGACGGCGACGTGTCGCGTCTTCAATGGTTTTCGGCTCCTCGCTGCTTCGTCTTCCACTTCGTCAATGCTTATGACGAGGGCGATCGCACGATCATCGACCTCATCCGCCATCCGCGCATGTTCGAGCGCGATCATCACGGTCCCAACGAGGGCGTGCCGGTTCTCGTCCGCTGGACGCTCGAGCGCAGCAGCGGCCGGTTGAGCGAAACCGTACTTGACGATCGCGGCAATGAATTTCCGCGCATCAATGGTCGCTTTGAAGGGCAGGCCTATCGGTATGCCTATACGGCGCACTGGGGCGATCAGGTTTCGTTTGGTCCGGCCAGGAAGCACGACATGCTGCGCGGCACATCTGAAGTGCATGACTACGGCGCTGGCCGAATGACGCTTGAGCCGGTGTTCGTGCGACGCCCCGGCGCCGTTCAGGAGGACGACGGCTGGATCATGTCCTACGTCTACGATGGCAACCGCAACCTCAGTGACGTGGTCATTCTCGACGCGCAGGACTTCGCAGGCGACCCAATCGCGACTATCCGCCTACCGGTTCGCGTGCCATTCGGTTTCCACGGCGGCTGGGCCGCGGATACTGGTCCGTCCTCGTGATGCATCTGACGCATCAGACGCATCGCCCTTGAGCGGACATTGCCTCGTGCGGGGCGAAAAGCGTCTGACCGACTGGCTGACTGGCTGACTGGCTGACATTGCGCGAAGACTCATTCGAGTTCCTCGGAACACATGTTCATTGCGCAGAACGTCATGAGCTGGTTGAACGGGGCTCAGGGCGAACTTATGAAAAAAGAAAGGTATCCTGATTACATCATGCTCACTCAACAACTGCGCAAGAGCTCGTTCCACGCAGGTTCATCGATCACGGAGCGCGCACGCATGAATTTCCACGCGCCGTATTTGAAGTAGTCGAAGTCGAGCGTCGATATTTCGTTCTGAAGCATCGACCAGGTCGCCCATTTCAGATCCGCAAGCGCCTTGTGCACGGTGACACGCGCCAGGTTCGCCGGGCTCACGCTGCCGAAGTAGGACTCGACCATTTCTTCTTCGACCTCACGCGTAAAAAACATCTCGCCGCTCAACGCGCCCAAGTCGTAGCATCGGTCGTTATTCGATGCGTATTCGTAGTCGATCAGAAGGATTGTCCCGGCCTCATCGCGGAGAAAATTGCCTGGCATGGGATCGTTGAAACACGGGACAATATCCAGTCCCGATGCTTCCAGCGCGGCACGTGCACGGGTGTATTCCCTATAGAGCCGCGGGAAATCGGCGGGCAGCTTGCCACCCGCCTGGCGCACCTGCTCAACATGTTCATCGATCAGATCGAAAATGGTCTTGGTCAACGGCAACAATGGCGAGGCATGCAGCGCGCGGTATGCGTTCATGACCGAAGCGCGAACCGGCGCATCGAGAAAATCGCGGTTCGAGCACGTGGTGCGCCCCTCCACGAAGTCGTTGATCTCCACGCCTAGTTCTGCCGCATAGTCATATAAGCGCGGCCCGATGCCAATGCTTTCAGCCTGCTTGCTCGCCGCGAACGCCGCCTTCCGGTCGATGAACTGCTCTGTTCCGCGGCCCGGCACCTTGACGAAATAACTGGACACTTCGCCGTCCAGCCAGACACGCCAGTTGCTATTGCTGATACCGCCCGCTACGGGCGCATATCGCAACGTGCGGCCGTTCCAGGGTTGGACGCCGCGCAACACGGCTTCAATTTCCCGTTCGGCGTCGCTTGAGCCACTGCCCAGCATTTTTGTCTGCATCGTCATCGCCCTTTCAGATCAGCTTGAGCAAGCCGTCGGCATCGATGCGCGACGACGCCATCGAGCAACGCAGCAGACGCCATTGCGCATACTTCAGGAACTCTATATGGCGGCGTGGCGACGTTGCGTTCATCTTCAATCCCCACAGTCCCCAGCGCAGGTCGTCGGCGAATGCGTAGCAACGGCTGCGCGCGAGCTCCGCGTCCGTGACGTGGCCGTTCGCCATTTCCAGCGCTGCCGGCCACGCAGAAAGCGCCGGCAGGATTTCGTTTAACGTCACGGCAAGGTCGAATGCGGGATCGGTGTTGGCGGCTTCGTCGAAATCGACGAGTTGCAACGCGCCGTCCTCACGCAGCATCACGTTGGATGTCACGCCGTCCGCGTGACAGGGACACATGTCGATGCCGGAAGCGGCCATGGCGGCGCTCATGCGCGACGCGGTCGCTGTCAGTGCTGCAAGGTCTGCCGTCAACGTCATGGAAGCAGCGAGACGGCCGATGCGATCGAAGACGTTCGAATCGCGTTCGAATTGCGGGAGCGCATGGATCGCGCGCTTCGCCGCGAGCAGTTTTTCAAACGTGGGCGGCACGGCGAGGTCGTCGAGATGGGCGGTCTGCCAGGTTTCGTCGAGCAGATCGAACACGGTTATACCGAACGCTTCGTTTGAATGACGCGGGCTTGGCGTGAGACCGATTGCGGCCACGGCGGCAGCGGCGCGAAACGATGCCCCCGTGTCCACCGTTTCAGCCAGATCAGGATGCGCTATCTTGACGAAGAACGCCGGCGGCGCGTCGTCGATACCCACGCGCAAGCACTCGCTCGAGACGCCGCGATGCATCGGCGACATGACCGGTGAAAGCGCGTGTTCATAGCTGATCCGGCGGTTCGCCCAGGCATCGATTGAATGGAGCGCGACGTCCACGCTTGGCGATATGGACATGGGAATCAGCCTCTCGCCGCTGCGATCACGGGGTCGCCGCCCGACTGGCAGAGACGGGTGGCCACGTCCATGAGCACCGTCATGCCTGTATCGAGATCGTCCGTGTGCGTGTCCTCGTTTTCGTTGTGCGCAATGCCGCCGATGCTCGGCACGAATACGAGTCCGGTGGGACATGTGTCGAGCAGGCTAAGTGCGTCGTGACCGGACACGGTATCGATCTCCCGGCTGCGCACGCCCGCTGCCCGCGCGCAAACCTTCACGAGTTCGCCCACCGCCGAAGGCAACACCCGAATCGGCCGGCTCGTGCGATTGACGATCTCGAACGTGACATTAGCGAGCCGCGCGGCCCGCTCGATTGCCTGGATCGCGATGGTTTCAGCTTCCTGGAGAATACTGTCCTCGATAGCGCGCATTTCTATGGACAGTTCCGTTTGCGAGGGCACCACGTTAGGAGAGTTGGGCTGCACAACAAGCCTTCCCACCGAGGTATGAATGCGGTCATGCCACTTGTGGGCGATCGCGCGCACGTCGCAGATCACCTGCGCCGCTGCAAACAGTGCATCGCGGCGCGCGTCCATTTTTGCAGGACCCGTATGCGCCTGCTCGCCCTTGAACGACACATCCATCTTCGCCGCGCCCCAGTTGCGCGTGACGATTCCGATAGGAACGTTGTCCGCTTCCAGCAGCGCGCCCTGCTCCACATGCAGCTCCACGTAGCAGGAAGGCGCGGGAGGCGGCGCATCCTTGCCACGGTAGCCTATCGCAGCGAGAGCGTCGGCGAGCGTCACGCCGTCATCGTCGCGGCTCGCGAGTGCATCGTCCATGGTTATCTTGCCGACGAACGTCCCGCTGCCGAGCAAGCTCGGGCGGAATCGCGCGCCCTCCTC
Source organism: Caballeronia sp. dw_19 (assembly GCF_018449515.1). Taxonomy (GTDB): domain Bacteria; phylum Pseudomonadota; class Gammaproteobacteria; order Burkholderiales; family Burkholderiaceae; genus Caballeronia. The sequence continues at coordinate 28,475 of NZ_JAAVUQ010000008.1, forward strand.
GTTGGTCCAGTTGACCGCGCAAAAATCGCAGTCGAACGATGCGCCGGCGTGCTTCGCAAGCATCAGGCGGCGTCCCGCCTCGAATGCCGCCAGCACGCCGAGCACGCCGTCGAAGCGGCCGCCGCGGGGCTGGCTGTCGAGATGCGAGCCCATCATCACGAGCGGCGCGCCGGCGCGATGCGCCAGCCTGAAGATGCCAAACTGATTTCCAACGCCGTCGGTGAGAACCTCGGCGCCTGCGTCACGCAGCAGCGTCGCGAACGCATCGCGCGCTTCTCCGTCCGCCGCGCTTGCACACAGGCGAGTCACGCCGCCCGTGGTTAAACCGCCAAACTGGGCGAAATGGGCAAGCAGGTGGGTGAGCTTGCCCGTTTCAGATGTCTCAGGAATGGATGAGTTCGATGTCATGCTCTGCAAAAATTTCCTTGAATGGCGCAGATGGCGCGCGGTCACAGACCACCGTCACCTTTTCGGTAATGGGAAACGTATTCAGGTAAGCCTCGCGCCCGAACTTGTCGATGTCGGCGAGGATCACCGACAAGCGCGCTTGTGACTTCAGCACGCCGCGCAGGTTCGATTCGTGTTCTTCGTAGTCCATCCAGCCGTGCTTCAGGTCGCATGCAGCGATCCCCATGAACGCGGCATCGTAGAAAAAGCGCCGCGCGTACGAGAGCGTCTCGTAACCCACAAGCGCGTTGTCCTTGCCGCGCAACATGCCCGGCGTCAGGTTCACGCGGCTCACGCTGGTGCCGAGCAGCAGCGCAATGTCGATGGAATTGGTCGTCACCGTCACGTTGCGCCCGATCAGCCGGCGCGCGAACGCAATGGTGGTCGTGCCCGAATCGATGAACACCGACATGCCGTCCTCGACCAGCGTCTGCGCCAGTTCCGCGACGCGCGCCTTGCCGCGCACATTGACCTTGCCGCGCTCGGTCACGGGACGTTCCACGTCGAGCCGTGGCGGCACCGCGCCGCCATAGATACGCCGCAGCATGCCGCTTTGCTCCAGTTCCTTCAGGTCGCGGCGGATGGTTTCCTCCGACACGCTCAGCAGCTTCGCAAGCGGCGTCACCGAGACGCGCCCGTTGTCCCGAAGCCGGGTCAGGATCTCCTGATATCGATGCTCGGACATAACTTGTTCTGTTCCTGCGTGTTCACGATTGCACCATGACGCGATTGCACCATGACACGATAGCGGCCGTCCTCACGGCTGCAGGACGGGCGTTCGCCGGTGCGCCCCGGCGGTTTCGTAATCGTAAGCCATCGCGAGCAGCGCCGGCTCGCTCCATCGGCGGCCGACGAAGATCAGGTTGAACGGCGAGCCCGATTCGTAGTATCCAGCCGGCAGCGTCACCCCCGGCAGCCCGGCAATATTGATCTCGCACACGGTCGTTTCGTGCAGCGTTTCCGTGCCTTCGCGTGGCGGCAATGCATCGCGCAGTTGCGGGAACACGAGGCCGTCGAGCGCGTGCTTCGTCATGACGTCTTCGAAGATCGAAAGATAGGTTTCGCGCAGTGCATAGAACGCATTGATCACCGGCGGCGCCGCGGCATTTCGCAAGTTCGCTTCCATGTCGGGCAGTGTGGACATGTAGGTCAGCACGCCCGACGGACCGAACGGATCTTCGGCGCGGGTGGCATTGACGAAATCTGTCCACGTCCTGATCGTGTTACCCGGGCCGAGGCGTTCAAGGTACTTCTGCATGTCGTATGGGAGGCTTTCCATGCCGCGTGCATCGAAGTGATCGGAGCCTGGCGCCGGCTTGCCGAGCGCCGCGAAACCGCTGCCGGCAAACGGGTCATCGACGAGAATCGCGCCGCGTGCTTCGAGCTCTTTCTGCGCGCGCTCATACAGCGCGATGGTTTCCTCCGATAACGCCCGCGCGCGCCATCCTGGTCCGTAAAGCCCGAGCCGCTTGCCCTTGAGCGCGTCATCGCGCAAGTCGGCCGCGTAACCGCCGCGCGGCTTCATTCCCACGCCCGCCACGGTCTTCAGGTCTTCCTCGCAGAAACCCGCGAGCACGTCGAGTGTGAGCGCCGCGTCCCGCACGCAACGCGCGATAGGACCGACTACGTCGCGCGTGCTGCCGGCAAGCGGCATCACACCCGCATTAGGCACGAGCGCGAAGGTTGGCTTGATGCCGACCAGCGCCTGCGCCGATGCAGGATTCTGGATCGATCCCCCGGTTTCTTCGGCAAGGCCAAGAACGGCCATGCTCGTGCCGACCGCCGTCGCCGTGCCCGCGCTGCTGCCGCCCGGCATGAACGATGTGTCCACCGAGTTGAGCGTCGGGCCGGCCCAGCTATCGTTCGCGTGCGAACCCGTGGCGCTCAGCACCGGCACGTTCGTCTTGCCGAGAATCACGCAGCCGGCCGCGCGCATGCGAGCCACGACCGGCGAGTCCGTGGCCGGCATCAGGTCGACGCCGCCCGTCGGGCTGTAAAGAAGCGTCCAGCCGCCGGTCGTGGGGAAACCGGCCATGTCCATGGTGTCCTTCACCACGACCGGCACGCCCGCGAGCGGGCCGAGCGCTTCGCCGGCCGCGCGGCGTGCGTCGATGGCGCGTGCGTCGTCAAGTGCCTGGGGATTCAGGAAGATGATCGCGTTATAGCGCGGATTGATTTGCGCAATGCGTTCGAGGAACGCCGCGGTCAGCGACTCGGAGGTCAGGGCGCCGTTCGCGAAGCCGGACTGGATTTGCGCAACGGTGAGTTCGATGACATCGGGGGTCGTGTGGGTCATGGAAAAGTTCCGGTTTCAAACGAGCGATGAATGAGTGAAATGGATCAGGCAATGCCGGCAAACTCGTCGAGCATGGCCGGGTCGGTGACGATCTCGGGCGGAATCTCGCGCGTGACCGTGCCCTTCTGCAGAATCAGGATGCGCTGCGACAGCGACGCAATGAAGTTGAGGTTCTGCTCGACCAGCAAGATGGTCAGGCTGCGCTGCTCCGCGACGCTCTTCAGCGTGTCGATGATTTCATCGATGATCGAAGGTTGAATCCCTTCTGTCGGTTCATCGAGCAACACGATGCGCGGGCCGCCGCACAGGCATCGCGCGAGCGCCAGCAATTGCTGCTCGCCGCCCGAGAGCGCACCGCCCGCCCGGTCGAGATACGCCTTCAGCCGTGGAAACAGCTCAAGGATTTCCGCGATGGTCTCGCTCTCGCCACGCTTTGACAGCAGGCAGCCTACGCGCAGGTTTTCCATCACGCTCAGGGTCGGGAAGATCTCACGCCCCTGCGGCACGTAGCCAATTCCCGCTTTGGCGCGCGCCGTTGCGCTGTCATGCGTGATGTCAACGCCGTTGAAACGCACCTGCCCGGACGTGGTCGGCAAGTGCCCGGTCAACGTGCGCAGCAGCGTGGTCTTGCCCATGCCGTTATGGCCGAGAATGCCCACGCGCTCGCCCTGCTTCACTGAAAAATTAACCTCGTTGAGAATCGGGATGCGCCCATAACCGGAACACAACCCGGTCGCCTCGAACAGCACTGCGCCTGCGTTTTCATCGATCATGCCGCACGCCTCCCGAGATATACATCTTTCACGCGCTGGTCCGACAACACGGTATCCACCGACCCTTCCACCAGCACCGCGCCCTGCGAGAATACGGTCACGGTACGCGCGATCATGCGAATGAACTGCATGTCATGCTCCACGACCACCAGCGCCTGCGTCTTGTTGATTTCCTGGATCAGTTCCGCCGTGCGATGCACCTCTTCATGGTTCATTCCGGCAGCAGGTTCGTCGAGCAAAATCAGTTCGGGTTCCTGAGCAAGCACCGTTGCAATTTCCACCCACTGGCGTTGCCCGTGCGCGAGTTGGCCGACGATCCGCTCGGCGATGCCGTCCAGCTTGAGCCGCGTCAGGGTTTCATCGACGATACGCCGGGCGTGAGCCAGCGACTTGCGCCGGCCCGCACCAATGAACACGTTCTCGCGCACGCTGAGTCCGTTGAACACATTAGGCACCTGCGTCTTGATGCCCACGCCCAGGCGAGCGATCTGATGCGGGTTGCTGCCGGTGATATCGTGGCTGCGAAAATGGATGCTGCCCTCGGTCGGCTTCAACTGCCCGGTCAGCATCTTGAAGAAGGTGCTTTTACCCGCGCCATTCGGGCCGATGAGGCATCGCAGTTCGACTTCCCGCAAGGTGAAGTCGACGGCGCGAACGGCGGTCACACCGCCAAAGCGCATGGTGACGCCTTGTGCCTGGAGAAGCGGAGGAAGCGCATTCATCAGCGTGACTCCGGTTTGGCGGCGGACGATGAGGTAGACGACGAGGCCGCGTTCCCCCTGGATGGCGAAGTCACGCGCAGCAACAGCGCGCGTGCGACCGGCACGACGCCTTGCGGCACGAGCAGCACGAACGCCACCAGCACGATGCCCAGGCCCAGGCTTGGATCGATGACATGCTGCGTGCCCGCAATGTTGATCAGATACTGGATCGCGACCGCACCGAGAATAGGCCCGATCAGTGTCCCCAGTCCGCCGATCAGCACCGAGATGATCACCTGCGCCGACATGGTGAGCGCGAACACGGTCGGGCTGATGAAGCCGCCCCAGTTCGCGAAGATGCAGCCCGCCGCTCCGGCAATGCCTGCGCCAACGACGAACGACAGCAGCTTGTACATGCGCGGGTCATAGCCGATCAGCATCGCACGCGTTTCGTTCTCGCGGATAGCCACCACAACGCGTCCGAAGCGTGACGCAAGGATCCATTTCAGCAGCGCGTACACCACGATCAGCGCGCCCATTGCGATATACCAGACGCCGATCTGGTCCAGCGGCTCGTCCGGTTTGCCGGGCGGCGCGAACACCGGAATGGCGGGGATGCCGTTGAAGCCGCCCAGCACCGCATCGCCGATGTGATACTGGCTGCCCGAGGTCGAGTTCATCAACTCGAACAGGATCACGGACACAGTCAGCGTGATCACGCCAATGTAGGCATCGGAGATACGGCCGTAGAACATGAAGTAGCCAAGCAACGCCGCGAACAACATGGGCGCGATGATCGACAACGCGGCGGCCAAAGTGGTGTCGCCGAGATTGATCGCCGCAATGGCGTACGTGTAGGCGCCAATGCCGAGAAACGCGGCCTGCCCGAACGACAGGATGCCCGCGTAACCCCACACGAAACCCTGGCTCAGGCCGTAGATCGCCATGCCCGCGAACAGCGTTGCCTGCATCACGCCGAACGCGCTGATTGTGCGGGGCAGCGCGAACATGACCACGAGGCAAACGACGACCACCAGCGTGCCGCCTGAAAAGGTGCTTGAACGAAGCGATTTCATGAGCTGCGCCTGAGGAAACGTCCCGTAATGCCCTGCGGCAAGATGCGGATCAGCAAGACCGCTGAAGCCAGCAGTGCGATATCGCCGATGACCGGCGTAGACAGGAACGAGACGATTTCATTGATGGCGCCGAACAGCCCGGCCGCGAGACCCGTCCCCGCGATGATCGCAGGGCCGCCGCCCAGCACGGTAATGAACGCCTTCGCAATGTACGCGCCGCCCATGCCCGGCGACACGCCCGAGATGGGCGACAGCACGCCGCCCGCAAGACCGGCAAGCGCCGCGCCAAGTGAGAACGTGGCCATGTAGACCGCCGACGGCCGCACGCCGAGCGACGCCGACATGGCCGGATTCTGCATCGTCGCGCGCAGGATCAGGCCGAAGCGCGTGCGGCGCAGCAGCACCAGGAGCGCCACCAGCACGACCACGCCAACGCCGATGATAACCAGGCTATACGCGCTCACGTGGTACTGCCCGATCGAAAAACTACCCACGGGCATCTGCACCGACTTCACCACGTTGCCGAAGATCGACGTGATGAGGCCGATGAGACCGAGACTGATGCCCCAGGTGGCGAGCATCGTGTCCATCATGCGGCCGTAGAGGAAACGGATGATGGTCCGTTCCAGGACCAGACCGACGAGGCCGACAACAATGGGCGGCAGGATCAGCATCGATACCCAGATGTTGATGCCCGCCGTGCTGGCGGTCACGGCCGTGTAAGCCCCGAGCATCATGAACTCGCCGTGCGCGAGATTGATGATGCGCATCATGCCGTAGATGACGCCGAGGCCGATCGTGATCAGCACAAGCGTGGCCACGCCGGTCAGCACATTGAAGGCGAGTAGCCCGGTCATATCCATGAGTCGCGCCTCCTCAGGCCGGCGTGAACTGCTTGTTCGTGCGCGGTGACTTGATGAGATCGCATGCGCCGCCCGTGTCGGAGGGGAACTGGTTCGGGAAGGTCTGCAGGATCTCCCAAGCCTTGTCTTTCGGACGCGCGAGATAGGCGTTGCGAATGGTATGGTGCGTCGCCGGGTCCATCTTGACGGTGCCCGACGGCCCTTCGATCGTGATGCCAGTCTCGAGCGCCGTCACCACCTTCGCCTGTTCAACGGAACCCGCCTTCTTCACCGCCTCCGCCCATAGCATGATGCCTTCGTAGGTAGCGGTGTCGAGTTCGCCGAGGTCCGTGAGGCTCGGTCCGTACTTTGCCTGCATGCCCTTGATGAACGCATTCGCGTTGGGCGTGTTGAGGTTGTTGTAGAAGCCGAAGCAGGTGATGATGCCGTCGGTGGTCGCGGCGTCCATGGTCGTGAGTTCATCGCCGAGACCAAACACGGTCGCGCCCACCGGGATCTTCGACTTCATTCCCGCGGCCGCCCATTGCCGGTAAAACCCCACGTGGTTTGCACCGACCAGCGCCGAGAGCACCATGTCGGGCTTCGCTTCCTGGATGCGGCTGATGGTGGAGGAAAAGTTGGTGACGTCCAGCGGGAAGAAATCGGTATTCACCACCGTGCCGCCCGCCGCCTTCACGAACTTGGTCATCCAGCTCGCGGTGATGTGGCCATAGTTGTAGTCGGCCGCGACGATGTACACCTTCTTGCCCCAGTTCTTCATCGCATATTCGACAATGTGATCCACCGTCTGCGCGGGCGTCGTGCCGGTGCAGAACACGTTGCGGTCGCAGACGCCGCCTTCGTATTGCGTATTGTAGAAATAGAGCGTCTTGCTGCGGTCGAAGATCGGCCGGATGGCTTCACGCGATGCCGACGTGATGCCGCCCTGGATTACATCGACCTTATCCTGCAGTACCAGTTGCTGCGCGTATTGCGTGTAGAGCTGGATGCTGCTTTGCGTGTCGTACGCAATCAGCTTGACCGGCCGTCCGAGCAGGCCGCCTTTATCGTTGATCTGGCCGACCGCGAATTCGGTTGCCTGGATCATGCGCCGGCCTTCGAGGCCAAGTGCTCCGGTTCCGTCGAGCAGGCTGCCCAGCTTGATCGGCTCCGCCGCCGATGCGTTGCGCGTAACGTACGGTCCCACCAGGACGCCCGCTGCGGCCGCCGCTCCAAACTTCAACGCTTTACGACGAGATCCGGATTCCATAGTCATCGATTTGCTCCGCATGCGATTGTGTTTGATTTGCCCGGTTCCAGTGTAGGCAACCAAAAATAAGCAAGATATTTATCAAAATAACCAACACATCGGGCAAATCGGGCATGATCAGGCAAAATAAAAGGTGCTGGCGGCAGCACCTTGACGCTTGAGCGCTTCACGCGAAGCGCCTTGCGTTGTTTACCTCGAAGGCAAATCTCGAAGGCAATCGAGGTGGCTCCGTCATCGCCGCAACTTCAGCGCGAACAGCCCTTGCGGCCTGAAATACAGCGCGACAATCACGAGGAGCAGGATGCTCGCCTTGGCCATCGAACCGCTCAGGAGGAGTTCGAACATCGACTGAAGCTGGCCGATCGCGAATGCTGAAAGGAAGGTTCCCAGCAAGCTTTCGATCCCGCCGAACACGACCACGATGAACGTGTCCACGATGTACTGCTGCCCTGTCGCGGGACCCGTCGACGCCAGCATGGTCAGCGCACTGCCCGCGATCCCGGCGAGCCCGCAGCCCACGGCGAACGTCACGGCGTCGACCCGTTCGGTATCGATGCCGGCCGCGCCCGCCATCGCGCGATTTTGCATCACCGAGCGAATCCGCAGCCCCCATCGGCTACGGAAAAGGAAGAGGTACACCACGAGCGCCACCGCGAACGTCAGGAACAAAATGAAGATGCGGCTGAGCGGCAGCGCAATGTTGGGCGTCACGTTCCAGGCGCCCTGCAGCCAGCTCACCGTCGGGACGCTGACGTCGATCGGCCCGAATATCTGCCGATACACCTGCTGGAGCACCAGCGAGAGCCCCCAGGTTGCCAGCATGGTGTCGAGGGGACGATGATAGAGACGGCGGATCATGACCCGTTCGAGCACGAAACCCACAGCCGCGGTCACGGTGAAGGCAATCACGATCCCCACCAGGAAATAGGCGCCCATCAGAGAGGGAAGCCAGCGCTCGAATATCACCGCGGTCAGATAGGTCATATACGCGCCCAGCGCCATGAGTTCGCCATGCGCCATGTTGATCACGCCCATCAATCCGAAGACGATGGCAAGGCCGACCGCCATCAACGCAAGGACCGTGAATAGCGACAAGCCGTTAAATACCTGGACGAGAAAGGTGTCAAGAGACATGGGGCGACCCTGTAAGCGAACATCGGGAGCGCAAGGAAACAAGGCTCCCGATGTTCTTCATCAAGCGACTTAACCGAGCTTCGGGAAAGGGTTCGGTTCGATCAGCGGCGATTCGTAAATGATGTCGACCTGGCCATCGGGTTTGAACATCCCGATGAGGGAATGCTTCCACAAGTGATGGTTGCTGACATGAAAATGCACGTCCCCTTCGGGCGCGCTCCAGCCCAGTCCCGATGACGCGGCCACCACCTTGGCGACGTCGGTGCTCTGCGCTTTCTCAACGCCCAGCTTCCACAAATAGACCGCCGTATAGGCCGCTTCCAGCGTGTCGCCCAGCACCCGGTCCTGTCCATATTTCGCCTTGAAGGCCTTCACGAATTTTTCGTTCTGGGGGTTCTTCTCGCTCTGGAAATAGCCCATGCACGAATAGACTCCCACCAGATTGTCCGTGCCGATACCGATCGCCTCTTCCTCGGTCACGGCGAGCGCCATGATTGCCTGGTTCTTGCCCGTGATGCCTACCGAGTTGAGCTGCTTGTAGAAAGCAACGTTCGAACCACCGACAATCGTCGAGAGAATCACGTCCGGCTTGGCCGCCTTGATCTTGCTGATGACCGACGAGAACTCGGTTGCGCCCAGCGGGAAATAGTCTTCTCCGACCACCGTGCCGCCGGCCTTGGCAATTGCCGACTTGGCAATGCGGTTGGTCGTACGCGGCCAGATGTAGTCCGAGCCGATCAGGTAGAACTTCTTGCCCTTGTTCTTCGCCAGCCAGTTGACCGCGGGAATGGTTTGCTGCGTGGCTTCCTGCCCGGTGTACATGATGTTCTTCGACATCTCCAGCCCTTCGTAATACGTCGGGTAATAGAGCAGGCCGTTATAGCGCTCGAACACCGGCAGCACCGCCTTGCGCGAGGCCGAGGTATAGCAGCCGAACACGGCCGCCACCTTGTCGCTCTCCACGAGCTTCTGCGCCTTTTCCGCGAAGGTCGGCCAGTCGCTGGCGCCGTCTTCGACAATCGCCGAAATCGGCCGGCCCATGACACCGCCGGCGGCGTTGATCTCGTCGATAGCGAGTTTTTCGGCATCCACCACATGGGCTTCAGCGATCGCGATCGTGCCGGTCAGCGAATGCAGGATGCCCACCTTGATCGGGTCCGCGGCGTTTGCCGCGCGTGCGCCCAGCATGAGCGCTCCCGGGATCGCACTGGCGGCAGTCGCGGCGGCGGCGGTCTTCAAAAAGTCGCGGCGAGAATTCTTCATGGTGCCTTCATCGAGAAAAGGTAAACGAAAAAAAGCCCGCAACTAAGGATGACTTAGTTGTCGGGCTTTTTGGCCATTGCCGCAAATGACACCTTTGTCACATGCGGCGGAATTCACTATGATCGGACTTCAGGACTGGCGTGCTGCTCCAGATCACGAACGTTAGTCAGCAAGGTTCGTGCCAAAATGGCCGCATCCGGATTCGATTCGGCCAGCCGCTTGGCACCGCCTTATACATTGAATGAACGACGACGCGGCAAGCTCATGAAGTCTCCATTTTCGTCTGGCCGTGCCTGCATCCGGCACGCCAATTTGTGGCAGACGCGCACTTCAACTGTGCGCATCACGGTCCCTGCGCACAAGTTTGGGCGAATCGAGGCAATAACGAAAAGGCGCGTCGGCGCAACAGGAAGCTCACTATGTCTTCGCCCATGTATGAACCCGTGAAAATCGGTGTGGTGTATTCGACCACGGGGGTAACCGGTCTTATCGAATCCACGCAGCAGAGCGCCACCCTCTTCGCGGCCGACGAGATCAACCGGGCCGGCGGTATCAACGGACGGCAGATCCAGCTATATCTGCGCGATCCGGGCTCCATTGCCGCGAACTATGCTTCCATGCTGGAACAACTGATCGTGGAGGACGGCGTGCGGCTCTTCATGGGCTGCTACATGTCCAGTGGCCGCAAGGCCGTGATTCCAGTGGTCGAGCGGCACAATGCGCTGCTCTTCTACCCCACGCTTTACGAAGGCTTCGAATACAGCCGCAATGTCTTTTGCACGGGCACGCTGCCCAACCAGACCTGCGTGCCGCTCGCGGACTACATGCTGGAGAACTTCGGTTCGCGCGTGTTCATGATCGGCTCGGATTACATTTACCCGTACGAGACGAATCGCATCATGAAAGACTTCGTGTTCGAGCGCGGCGGCGAAACGGTCGATGAAATCTACGTACCGCTCGACGCGAGCGAAGACAGTTACCGGGCCATCACGGACCGCATTGCCGCGCTTTCGCCGGACTTCGTTTTCTCGACGGTGGTCGGCGTAGGCGTCGAGCGCCTGTACCGCAGCTTCGCAAAAAGCGGCCTCGACCCGAACGCCATTCCCATTGCCAGCGTGACGACCTCGGAAGCGGAAATCGCCGCCATGGGCGCGCATCTCGGCGAAGGCCATTTCACCTCGGCCTCCTACTTCCAGTCGGTTGATACCCCTACCAACCGCGCCTGCATCGACAATTACCGTCGCTTCATGGGCGGCGACGCCGTCACCAACATGTGCTGGGAGGCGGCTTACTTCCAGATGCACGTGCTCGCTAACGCCATGCGCAGCATGGGGTCATCCGGCAGCGACAACCCGGTGTCCCTGTTGCGCGTTTTACCGGGCATGGAGTTCGATGCGCCGCAAGGACGCATCCGCATGGACGAGGAAAATCACCACGCTTATCTGCATACGCGTATTGGCCGATGCAACGCGTCAGGGCAATTCGACATCGTCGCCGCGATGCCCGCTCGCGTGCGCGCCGATCCCTTCGTGATCGCGCACAAGCCGGCCGAGGGCGGTCAATTCGAAAGCTTCGCCCCCACGGTCGCCGGGAGCCGCTGATGACGCGCAGCCAGCCCACGCTGCAGTCCTTGCAGGACATACGTTCGCTGCGCATAGCGGTCGTGCACCCGCCCGACCAGGACCGGGATGAACTGCTCGGGCACCTGAAGCGGATCGGCTGCAAGGTCCAGGTGTGCTGGCCCAACCTGGACGCGGAGCTCCACGATGTCGACCTGGTGATCATGGCGGTGAATCCACAGACTGCGGCATGCCATTTCGAGTGGCTCGGCCAGGAAGGCGCGCCGCCCATCATTCCAGTGGTCACCTATGAGAACCCCGTGGTGATTCAGGCGGTCATGCAACTGAATGCGTTCAGCGTGATTCCGTCGCCGGTGCGTTCGTTTGGCATACTGACCGCGATTGCGGTGACGCTCGCGCAGCACAAGACGCAAAAAACACTTGAGAAAACCATCAGGCGGGTGGAAGAAAAATCCGCCAAGCAACGGACGATCGAACTCGCGAAGTCGATTCTCATGGAGACCCAACAGATCTCCGATAAAGACGCTTACCTTCTCCTTCAAACGCAGGCGCGCGTGAATCACTTGCACATAGAATCGGTAGCCGACGAAATCGTGAGAGCGGCCGCTGTCAGGACTTAAGACTTCACGCATGCAGTGCGATGCGCACCAAAGCAATCCGAAGACGCACCTCGATTGCACATATGATCCAGGCGCGAATTTGATGCACAAGGGCTCGCACTACACGCAGCATCAGTCAGCACAAGCGTCGGTAGTAAAATCGCCATGACCCAAAAATGTGGGCATGCTTGTTGCATTAAGATCGACGCACCACGTATTCGTTTCTGTTGATCGAAGCGGAACGGAAGCAACAAAGCACACCTTCTTGATACCGAACGAGACAAAGACGTCTCGGACGGTAACGGCCAAAAAGCCCGATTTGCCAGTGTTCCTGGCGATCGGGCTTTTTGCGTTTTGACGCGTGCCACACGTCGGTTCGGTCTGGTAAAGCGGATGCCGGACCGATCGGCTTGCATTGGCGCTCCGACATTAATAATTCGTAATCCTTCCAAATTTCTTGAAGAGGATGAACCCATGATACCGATTCCGAAGAAAGGAACGCCGGAACGCGATCGGCTGATCGCGCTTCACAAGGAATGCACCGAGTCCATGCATGGCGTGGCGGGCTTTTCGGTCCTCAAGTGCGGCACGCCCGGCGACACCACCGTCGTCACCGGCGGCACGCACGAACACGCCGATCTCAGGCGCGTGCTGCTGCGCATGCGCGGGGCATCGCCGAAAAACAAACTGGTGATCATCTGCACGAAGGTCGATGCCGAATGGCGCATCGGCCGCCTGTCAGGCATTCGCGGCGTCCCGCCCGTGTTCGCCACAGACGATGTATACGCGAGCGAACAGGACATCCAGCACGCGATCTTCCTGATGCGCCTGGACGAGATGCCCGAGACCGACGGCATGCCGGAACACTATACGCAGGGCTACAAGCGCCGCGACGACAACTGGCCGGTGACCTGATTCGCGCGCATAGCAACGTCCCTTTCAATGCTGTATCCCTACGACCACCGCTCAATGAGCGGCATGAAGGCAGGAGCCATTACCATGTGTGCGATGCGACTCACCGGCTACGCGGACAAATTCAGCGTGCATCCGGGCGACACGATCAAGTTCTATGTCAACTGTGACGGCCCGGCGCAGTATCGCGCGTCGATCGTGCAAATGATCAACGGCGACACCAACCCGCGAGGCCCGGGCTTTGTTGAAAAAGCCGTCATGGCGGACTGCGAAGCCACCTACGATGGCCGTGCGCAAGCGGTCTACGGCGGCTCTTACGCCTATGTGGAAGACGCGCCGCAACTGCGGGTCGAGAGCTTTACGCTGCAATGCTGGATCTGGCCGACAACACCTTGCACCGACGCGCGCTACTGGAAGCATGGCGCGCAGGGGCTCATCACCAAATGGTCCGACGATGCGGGCTACGGCCTGTTCATCAACGAGCAAGGCTGCGCGGAGTTGCGCATCAACGGCAGGACCTTCACGACCGGTGCGCGCCTGCGCGATCACGCCTGGCACTTTCTCGCCGCCACATTCGACGCAAAGACCGGTGCGGTCATGCTGTATCACGAACCGCAGATCGTCTATGCGCTTGATCCGGTGATTGCGCCGGTCGAAGCACAATTCGCCGATGCCATTGCGCATGCCGACTACCCGCTCGTCATTGCGGGCTATGTCAAAGGCCTGGAAAGCGGCCCTATCGGCCGCTCGTCGCTACCGCAAGGCGTGTTGATCGGCGGCCATTACAACGGCAAGATCGACAGCCCGCGCCTGTGCAATCGCGCGCTCACGCGTGCCGAGATCGAGACCATGAAGGCAGGCGTTCAGCCGGGTCTCACCGAGCGCCGCAATTCCGGCCCGACCGGACCGCTTTCGGAATGCATTGTCGCTGCGTGGGATTTCTCGGATGGCATCGACACAATCGTTTGCCGCGATCAGGGTCCCTACAAGTTCAATGCATCCCTCGTGAATTGTCCGACCCGCGCGCTCACCGGCTACAACTGGGCCGGTCGCAACTTCGACTGGAAGCATGCGCAAAAGGAGTATGGCGCGATCCACTTTCACGACGACGATCTCGACAACGCACGCTGGGATGTCAGCTTCGAATGGACCGTGCCGGAGGACATCAAAAGCCGCTTCTACGCGGCGAAACTGACCACGTCCGAAGGCGACGAGGATTACATCCCCTTCTGGATCGTGCCGAAGCTCGGCGCGAAGAAGTCGAAGATCGCGGTGATGGTGCCGACCATCAGCTACATGGCGTACGCGAATGAACACGTGGCCTGCAACGCGGGCGGGGCGGAGCTGTTCGTGTACCGCGTGCCGATCATGCAACAGCAGAACATGTTCCTCTCCGAGCATCGCGAATATGGCGGATCGATCTACGATACCCACACCGACGGCAGCGGCATCTGCCTCTCCACGCGGTTGCGTCCGATCCTGAGCATCCGGCCCAAGTACGACCACTTCCTCGCCCAGGCGCCCTGGCAATATCCGGCCGACCTGCATCTGGTGTACTGGCTCGAGACGCTCGGTTACGAGTACGACGTCTTCACCGACGAAGACCTGACCTACGACGGACTCGCGCGGCTCGAGGACTACAACGTCATCATCACGGGTTCCCACCCCGAGCACAATTCCGGCGCGCAACTCGACGCGTTGCACGACTACACGCAGCGCGGCGGCCGGATCATGTACATGGGCGCGGACGGCTGGTACTGGGTCCATTCGTATCACCCCGCCTACGAGGACGTCGGTCGTGGCGTCGTCACGGAAATGCGCCGCTGCGAGTCGGGCATACGCACATGGCGCGCGGATCCGGGCGAGTACTACCATCAGGGCACGGGCGAGCTCGGCGGGATGTGGCGCTATCGGGGACGCTATCTCCATTCGGTCGCGGGCACCGGCATGTCATCGGAAGGGTTCGATATCTCCAGCTATTTTTCGCGCACGCCCGAGAGTCTGGACGATCGCGTCGGCTGGGCGTTCGAAGGTATCGAGTATGACGAAAAGCTCGGCAACTTCGGTCTGGTCGGCGGCGGCGCGGCGGGACTGGAACTGGATATTGTCGATACCATGCTCGGCTCGCCGCCGCATATCCTGACGGTTGCGACTTCGGCCGGACGGCACACTGAAGCGTACCTGCTCGTCATGGAAGACTTCGGCTTCAACCAGCAAGGTCTCGACGGCACGGTGCATCCGCGTGTGCGCGCCGACATCACCTTCCATGAGACCCCGAACGGCGGCGGCTGCTTTGCGTTCAGCTCGATCGCGTATTGCGGGTCGCTGCCCTGGAACAACTGCGACAACAACATTTCGCGGCTCACCCAAAACGTACTCGACCGCTTCAGCGCCGATGGTCCGCTGCCCGTCGCACCGGACAGCGCGATCAAGCATCGGGGACGCGCGGATTATGAATCGCCGGCCGTCGTCACAACGAGCTGATCTTCCGGGAGACCCGCCATGAGTGCAATCGTTGCCCCACGAATGCACGCCGATGCCTACCATTCGCTGGCGTTCGCCAGGATCGAGGATGAAACGATCTGGACCCGCGAATGGCTTTGCGTCGGCGTCGACGAGGATATTGCCGGCGTGGGCGACTTGTTGCCCTTCACCGCCGGCGATCACGCCGTGCATGTTCAGCGCCTCGCCAGCGGCCGCCTCGCGGGACGCTTTAATCTTGCGCAGCACGGCGGCTGCCGCGTCATACCCTTGCAGTGCAGGCAGGGCGCGAAGACGTCGTGTTCGTTCACGTCATGCGGGCACAGCCGCGATCGTCCGCCCTTGCTGGCGGACGCTGCCAGCCAGCCCAGTGCGCAGATGCACCAGTATCTCGGTCTGCGGCCCGAGCGTCTCCTCGGGGTACGGACTGCCGTGGCGGGGGCCTTGCTGTTCGTTCATCTGGACCCGGCCGGCAGCGCATTCCAGGCGACCTCCGCCCCGAGCTTTTCCAATCATGCGCCGTCCCGGCAGGGTCACGCGTGGCTGGAAATCGAGGGCAACTGGAAGCATGTCGGCCAACGTATCGCAGCAGGAAAGATCGCGCCGGGCGACACGGATCGATGCGCGTCCTTTCATCGCGTCGACAGTACGGTCAATGCATCGTGGTTCTTCCCGAACCTGATCGTCCTCACACATGCGGGGAGTACGTGTGTTGTCGTGCTTCAACCCATCGCGTTGCAGCGTACGGTGTGCCGCCTCAGCGTATATGGCGCCGATTCGCTGCCTCTGTGGCGCGACCGGCTGCTGCACGCCTGCATCCCGCCCTATTCCCAAGCCGATGAATCCGATTCGCGCCGCTGGTTCGAGACCCTGCTGGACGCGCGCATCGCTCATCGCATGGACCTTACCTTTAATGGAGACGACCTATGAACCCTGTCAAGGAAGCCAGTCTGGCCGATGCCGTGACGCACTACACGAAGGGCCGCTTCAACGAAGCCTTCGTGTTGTTCGAGGCCCTCGCTCACGCCGGCGATCAACACGCGCAAGCGTGGCTCGCCGCGTTGTACGCGAACGGCGAAGGCGTCCCGGCCGATCTGCCGCGGGCGATCGAGTGGTACAAAAGGGCCGCGATCCAGGGCCATACGCAGGCGCAAACCAATCTCGGCGCGATGATGTTGTCGGCACACGAGGCCTTGCAGAACGAGGTCGAGGGCGTGCGCTGGATCACGATTGCGGCCGAGAACGGTGACCCCTTCGCGCAGGCGAATCTCGCGGGCCTCTACACAAAGGGGCGCGGCGTGGCCCAGGACGATGCCGCTGCGGCGAGTTGGTACCGGCGGGCGGCGGAGCAAGGGCATTACCCTTCGCAGGCGCGATTGGGTTTTAGTTACGCGACCGGACGCGGTGTGGAACGCGACCGGGTGCAGGCGTTCGCGTGGCTGTCGCTTGCCGCGCAGCACGGTGTCGGCACCGCACTCAATGCACTGGAAAATGTGCTGACCGATATGTCGGTTGAAGAGAAGCGCGCGGGCGCCACGCTTTTCGATCAATGGCGCTCGCGCACGGCAAGCGGCGCGTCGCCCGCACGCCTGATGCCGTTGCCAGGCTAGCCGCAGGAGACAGCAATGAACTACAGCGTGCAGCAGATCAAGTTCGAGTGCTTCAGCTATATCAAGGAATTCGGCGCCCGCATGGAAGACTGGGTGATCGGCGCGGCCAGCGATCCGGACAGCGCGCTGTTCGGGGAACTCGCGCTCGATCGCACTGACGATATCTGGATGTGGAAGCCGGCGTTGTCGCCGGCAGCGGCCCGTGCGGTTATCGAATTCATGACGTCGCGGTACCGGTTGGAACGCGCGTGGCCGACTATCGGCGATACCCCCGCGCGCTTCGTGTTCATGTACAGGAAGCGTACGGTCGACGCCTGATCATGTCACGCGTCTGAGTGCGTTCGCGAGTCCGGCGGCTCCGGTCAGCAACGCCAGGCGATTGCGGCCGAACATGGCGGCCGCCACATCGAGCGACGCAACATCAGGCGACAGGCACGCGCAGCGAATCCCCTGCTCTGCCAGTTCGCCGATCGCGCGGCGCATGTCATCGCGCAGATAGCGGGGGTCGAAGCTGTCGATGTCATAGGGCACGCCATCCGACACAACACACACCGAGGCCGGTAACCCTGTCGTCATCTGCGGCCGGAGTTGCTCGCCCATATGCCGGAGCGCTGCGCCAAAACGCGTCGAGAGGCCGGGTGTCGCGCGCATCAATCGCTGTTCGATGGCGGGATTCCAGGCATCGTCGAAATCCTTGAAGAGGTGAATCAGCACGCGCTCACGGCCATCGGAATGGAAGCCGTACAGCGCAAAGCGGCGCTCGCTCGCGGCGAGCGCACGTCCGAGCACGCAACTCGATGCCAGTGCGCCCTGCATGCGCCCCGCTGTTCCCGACGATGCGGACAGGTCGAGCAGCACCGCCAGCGGCCCGCTCTCCGGGCGCATTCGCCGGGTGACAAACGCCTTGAAGTCGTCGGCTGCGCCGCGTCGCGCATCGACGCGGCCTGCGATGCAGGCATCGAGATCGAGCACGTCTCCTTCGTGCGCACGCGTCCTCCCCGCCACCACGCGATGCCGTGCCGCCCGCAACATCGCGCGCACGCGGCGCCCGGCGGCGTCATCCGGCTGCGGCGCGACGATCGTCGCATCGGGTGGCTCGGCGCGCCGCATCTCGACGCGGCACCAGTTCGCCCGATAGCGCCGGATCACGTAGTCCCATTCGCGATACCGCGCGACCGACACGACAGTGAACGGCGTCTCGTCGTCGCGCCCATCCGGCCCCGACGCGTGAACTTCACCGGGGCTATCGGCGACCTTTTGGGGCGGCGTGGCATCGTCGGCCTGCAGGTTGCGCAGGTCCCGCGATGCCTGCATCGATGCGTTGCGCTCAGCCGGTGCATCGTCGGGGGCAGGCGCAATCGGCGTCGGCTCCGCGTGCCAGACGAGGCTGTTGTCGTCGCGATACGGCGCTTCCTGCGCATAGGTCTTCGCATTGAACTGCACGCGCATCTGGCCCAGATCGTTGCCAAGCAGATTGCCGAGTTCGCGCGATATCAAGGGGTCCAAACCATTTGTGTCGCGGAACGCACCGTCGAACAACATGCGGCCTTTGTTCACCCAGCCGTCATCGTCGGCATAGAGTGGATCGAGCAAGGCGCGCGACAGACGTGCCATCAGCGCCGTCGCCGTCTTCACGCTGCCCGGGCCGGTCTGGTGAAACGGCAGCCACCAGTTGCGCAGCCCGGGATAGCGCTGCATAGCCAGCCGCTCGACCCGCGCGTCCTCGATCGCACCGACCAGCGCCACCTGGAGCGGCCGGAGCTTGCCGCGCTCGTAACGCACGGTGGACCACGTCAGGTGAGCGGCCGCGTGGGCGGCACTGGCAAGATAGAAGCGCCGTTCGTCGACCCCGCCATCGCACGCAAGATGGGCGTCGGGCAGAAACAGGACCGCATCGGTCAGCACCGGGCGATCCGCGCGCAGCTCGCCATCTTCCCGCGCGGCCATCAATGGCTGAACCTGCGCCGCGACGTTCCAGGCCGCCTTGAGGTAGAAGCCCAGCACGCGCGTCGCGGCATTCACAGAGCCTGGTTCGGCGAGTGCCATCGCCGTCACCTAGCCGACTATGCCGGCGGCCACCGCGATCAGCGCGGCGCTCAGGTCCGGGTCGTCGGTCAGCGGCTGGATCACGCCGATACGGCATGCCGACGCCGCGTCCATCCCGCCCGCGATCAGCGTCGCGGCGTAGATCAGCATGCGCGTGGAGGCGCCTTCGGGCAGCGAAGCGTCATCGAGCGCGCGCGTGCGGCTGGCGAGCGTCACGAGTTGCCGGGCGACGTCCACGCTCACGCCCGTTTCGTGCGCCACGATTCCGGCCTCCACGTCCGCTTCCGGCCAGTGCATGTCGATGGCGACAAAGCGTTGCCGCGTGGAGGGCTTCAAGTCCTTCGATACATGCTGGTAGTGCGGATTAAACGAAATCACGAGGGCAAAGTCGGGATGCGCCGCAATCACTTCGCCGCATTTATCGATGGGCAGGATGCGACGCGAATCGGTCAGCGGATGGATGACCACGGTCGTGTCCGTACGCGCTTCGACGACTTCATCCAGATAACAGATCGCACCGTGCCGCACGGCTTGCGTGAGCGGACCGTCCTGCCAGTATGTCCCGTTGCCGTCGAGCAGATAGCGTCCTACCAGATCGCCCGCGGTCATGTCCTCGTGGCACGCAATCGTGACGAGCGGACGCCCGAGTTGCCACGCCATGTATTCCACGAGCCGCGTCTTGCCGCAGCCGGTCGGCCCTTTCAGCATGATCGGCAGCCGGGCGTGATAAGCCGCCGTGAACCACTCGGTTTCCCGATGCACGGGGCAATACCACGGCTCCCGCGAAAGCCGCCATGCGTCGAGCGGTTCGGTAGTGGACGCCAGGTGAGGTCGGGTCATGGACGCTCCTTGAGTTGAATGCGGGCGGACATGCGGTCAGGACGGCAACACGTGGCGCGCCGCATCGATCGCGCGCGCCAGCGTTGCGCGCAACGACTGGCTGTCGGTCGCGAGGATGCGCGCGAACGCGCCGCAATGATTGGGCAGCAGGCCCGCGCCCGCGTAGAACGCGTCTTGCGTGGCGCGTTCCAGCGCATCGGCGACGGCGGCGGCCTCGGCTTTGTCGAAGGTCAGCACCATCAGGCCGCCGTGCGCGGCAAAGACCTGACGCACGCCGCCAAGGGGACGGTCGGACGCGCCATCGAGAAAAAACCGGTCGCGTGCAAGCAGGCGACCCGCGCCGTTGCGCACGGACACTGCGGCATCGAGCGAACCGAACGCACGCGTGCCCCCACCCGGATCGTGCGATGTGTAGCAGTCGGCTACCAGGATGCGCGCACCCGGATGCAGGTTCACATCGATATGACTGGTCAGTCTCGCCCCCGGAAAGAGGATCGACGGATGCGGCAACCAGTCGAGACGCGCGCCGTCGTGCACGTCGATACCAACGCGCGAAATCGCCTGACCCCGCGTCATGCTATGAACGATGGTCGCCGCCGCCGTTTCCACCCGGGCATGTGCACCGGGGGCAGCCACGAGATGCTGGTGAACGTCGTCGTCCTCGAACAGGCCGCCTGAGGACGACTGCACGATCACGCGCGCGCCGCCCTCGTCCGTAAGCAGCCGTCCCACGTGAAAGGGGTACCCCGCGCGCTGCCGCGACAGATACGTCGTCCCCGACGGCGCCCGCGAAAAGCACAGGTCGAGTTGCGGGCGAGCGTGGCCGAGCGCGGCCGGCGGCGCTTCAAGTCGCATCGAAGAGCACGTTCGCCACGATCGCATCGACGACCGCATCCACGCCCACGCCGGTCGCGCAGTTCGTGAGCGATACCGCGCGCTGGCCCCGCACCTCAAGCGCCTCCTTCACCATGCGCTCAAGGTCGACGCCCACGTACGGCGCGAGGTCGAACTTGTTGATCACGAGCAGGTCGCACGACACGACGCCGAGACCGCGCTTGCGGGGGATATCGTCGCCGGCGGCGACATCGATCACGAAGATCCAGTAGTCCACCAGGTCGAGCGAGAACGACGACGCGAGGTTGTCGCCGCCCGATTCGATCAGCACGAGTTGCAGGCCGGCAAACTGCGCGTCGAGTTCATCGGCGGCCTGCAGGTTAAGCGTCGGATCCTCGCGGATCGCGGTATGCGGACACGCACCGGTCTCGACCGCGAGCACGCGCGCCGGATCGATCAGGCCGCTGCGACGCACACGCTCGGCGTCCTCGCGCGTCACGAGATCATTAGTGATCACGGCAAGGTCGATACCGCGCGCCGCGAAACGCGGGATCAATTGTTCGAGCAAGCGCGTCTTGCCGGAGCCCACCGGGCCGCCGATACCCACCCTCGCCGCCCGTCCCGCAGGCAGCGTGGTTTGCTCAATTCCGAAAACTTCCATTTCACCTGGCATCAAATGTCTCCCTGGTCCTTCAGCGCAACATGTAGCGCCGTGACAGCGGCACTTCGTGCGCCGGGTCGCATCGAATGATCTGCCCGTCGATCATCACGTCGAACGTCTGCGGATTGACCGTGAGATTCGGGCAGGCGTCGTTGTGCAGCATGTCGCGCTTCGTGAGCTTCCGCGTGCCATGGGCGCCGACCAGTTGGCGCGCAAGCCCGAGCTTGCCGGCAGCGCCCGCATCAAGCGCGAGCGGACTGACGAAATTGACCGCCAGCGAAGACGGCGCCCGGCCGAAGGCACCCCATTGCGGACGCATGGCGAGCGGTTCGCAGGTCATCAGCGAGGCCGCCGAATCGCCCATCGCGCCCCACGCGATAAACCCGCCCTTGATCACGACCTCCGGCTTGATGCCGAAGAACGCCGGACGCCACAGCACGATGTCAGCGAGCTTGCCGTCTTCGAGCGAGCCGACCGTATCGGCGATGCCGAACGTGCGCGCCGCGTTGATCGTGTACTTCGCGATATATCGCTTGATGCGCTCGTTGTCGCCCCGCGCCGTGCGCTCGCTGGACAGACGTCCGCGCTGGTCCTTCATCTTCGATGCAAGCTGCCAGGTCCGGCAGATCACTTCATTGATGCGGCCCATGCCCTGGCTGTCCGAGCCGAGCATCGAGATCGCGCCCAGGTCGTGCAGCACGTCCTCAGCGGAGATGGTCTGCGCGCGCACCCGCGACTCGGCGAACGCGACGTCCTCGGGCACCGCCGGGTTCAGGTGATGGCACACCATGATCATGTCGAGATGTTCATCGAATGTATTGATGGTGTACGGGTTGGTCGGATTGGTGGACGACGGCAGGCAGTTCATGCGTCCCGCCACCGCGATGATGTCCGGCGCGTGGCCGCCCCCCGCGCCTTCCGTGTGATACATGTGGATGGTGCGGTCCTTCATGGCCGCGATGGTGTCTTCGAGAAAGCCCGATTCGTTGAGCGTGTCCGAGTGCAGCTGGACCTGGAAGTCGTATTCATCGGCCACGGTGAGACAGGTGTCGATGACAGCCGGCATCGCCCCCCAGTCCTCGTGAATCTTGAGCCCCAGGCAACCGCCGCGCAGCTGGTCGACGAGCGAGCCCGGCTTGCTCGAATTTCCGCGTCCCAGGAAGCCGAAGTTGATCGGCCACTGCTCGGAAGCCTGCATCATGCGCCCGACGTTCCACGCCCCGCCGCAGTCGATGCCCACGGTGATAGGCCCCAGCGATCCGCCGATCAGCGTGGTCAGTCCCGATGCCAGCGCGTGCTCGCATAGCTGGGCCGAATCGAAATGCACATGCACATCTATGCCGCCCGGTGTCGCGATCAATCCTTCGGCATCCTTGACAGTTGTCGCCACGCCGCACACGAGCTTCGGGTGCACGCCATCCATGACCTGCGGATTGCCGGCCTTGCCGATAGCGACAATGCGCCCTTCCTTGATGCCGATATCGCCCTTGATCACCCCGAGCACCGGATCGATGATCGTCGCGTTGCAGATCAGCATGTCGAGCGCGCCGTCTGCGCTGTCATGCCCCGCCTTCAGGCCCATGCCATCGCGCAGGGTCTTGCCGCCGCCGTGCAGGCATTCATCGCCGGGCACTGCGAAGTCGTGCTCGATCTCGGCGAGGAGCGAGGTATCGCCGAGACGCACGGCGTCGCCCGTTGTCGGACCGAACATCTCGGCGTAGGCCTTGCGTGTCATCGTGACCATTCACGCTCCCTTGAAGCCGCGCGCAGCCGCGCGGCCGATCGCGGCTTCACGCAAGCCCGCTTCGCCCACGGCGCCGTCGGTCAGGCCATTGAGGCCGAATATTTCGCGCGAGCCGCCGAAGGCAACCAGCGTGACTTCCTTGTTGTCGCCCGGTTCGAAGCGCACCGCGGTGCCCGCGGGAATGTCGAGCCGCATGCCGAACGCGGCCGCGCGATCGAAGCGCAGCGCACGATTCACTTCGAAGAAATGGAAATGACTGCCGACCTGGATCGGCCGGTCGCCGGTGTTCATCGCGGTCAGCACGGCCTTCTCGCGGCCGGCATTCAGTTCGATATCGCCATCGGCGGCCAGCAGTTCGCCCGGCACGAGGGTGTCGGCGGCCGGCGGCTGGGTGCCTGCGCGAATGGGCTGGTGCACCGTGACGAGCTTCGTGCCGTCGGGGAACGATCCTTCGACCTGCAGCATCGGCAGCAGGTCGGCGACACCCGGCAGGACATCGTCTTCGTTCAGCAGCGTCGAGCCGTAGGCAATCAGGTCCGCCACGCTGCGGCCTTCGCGCGCGCCTTCCAGTATCTCGTCCGCGATGATCGCGACCGCTTCCGGATGATTGAGCTTGAGGCCCTTGTCACGATGACGGCGCGCCAGTTGCGCAGCGGTAAAGAGCGTGAGGCGTTCGTATTCGGTCGGTGTCAGCAACATCCGCGCATTCCTCTCGGTTCAGTTGGCAAAGAGCCGTGCTTCGTGGCGATGGCGCCGCATGACGGCAATGTCGGCGGCGAAGGTGCTCGACCAGAGGTCGTCCATGGCGGGCGCCGGTGCTTCCAGCACGCTCGCCAGCGGCTCACGCAGGCGCGTCAGGATCCGCTGCGCATCGAGATGCCCGACGATGCCGAGCCGCACCGCCGAACTCACCGCGCCCGTGCAGGCTGCGTGCGCCGACATGGCGCGCGCTTCATCCTGGCCGATGCCGAAGCTGCGCCACAGTCGTCCCTGCACGGCCGAAAGATGCCCCGGCGTGCGCCCCGCAATGATCGCGGCGCGCAATTCGGCGGCAACGGGCGAGTCGAGCCGGGCGTGGACATCGGCGAGCGTGCGTCCGAGGCGGTGCGCCCCTTTTCGCATCGGTTCGGGCAAGGTCACGGTCTCGGCAAGCGCATCGACGTCGAGCCAGGCATCGAAGGAATCGGCCTGCCACGCGGCGCAGACTATGCCCTGGTCGAGACTCGCCCAGCGTGCGAGCGCCTGTCCCTCGACAAACACCTGCAACGATGACGCGTCTCTGACCAGTCCGTCCTGCAGCAACGCTTCGAGACCCCATGAGAAGGCCATCGAACCGCTCGGAAAGAAGCTGTCCGAATGCTGGAAGCTCGCGAGCAGACTCGTGAAGTCACTCATGGGCGTGCGCGTGATCGTGATGGTGATGAGGATGCTGCTCATGCTCATGCTCATGCTCATGGATCAGCTCCACGATCCGTCCCGCGTCGAGCAGCGGGGCCAGCCGCGAACGATAATCATCGGCCGGTCCCTTGAGCGCCACCTCCAGCACGTCGCCGTCGAAACGCACCGCCCAGTGCATGTTGCCCGCGAAGTAACCGAGCTCGAGCGCAGCGGCGTCGTCCCGCGCGCGCAGGCGCAGCCATCGCGTATTCTCGGTCCGCACGACGAGCGCCCGGTCGGCATCGAGATGCAGCACCGCACCGTCGAAAAGATGCGTCTGGCGATCGAGCGCGATGCCGCATTCGTCGCCGCCTTGCGTGCGCACCCGCAAACGGTGGCGGCGGATATCGTCGGCGGCGAGCGTGACCGTATCCACGCCGCCGCGATGCGCGAGCGTATGCAGCAGATCAGCCACGCGCGGGTCGGACGCGCTGCCAACGATGGACGTGTAAGTCCTCATGGCGCGTTACCGGTGCGTGAGGTCTGACGGGTTCGGAATACCCGGGATCGGGCACTCCTCGGTGCCGGGCGTGCTGCGCGTCAGGTCCTCAACCATCTTGCGGGTCGCCTCGGGGTCCGTGATCCACTTCGAATAGAAATCGAACGGACACTCGGCCACGCCATTGGCATCCTCGCGCGAATTGATCTTGCCCGTATAACCGCGATGCAGGAGCTTGTACAGGTGGTTCTCCGACTGCATGTTCTTGCGCGCATCGCGGATCAGGCTCTTCGAGAGCGCCGCGTACTGGATGCCCATTTCCTCGGTGCCGCATTCGCCGAGCGTGCGCCCGTCGAAGCCGACAATCGATGAATGGCCAAAGTACGAATACACGCCGTCGAAACCGGCTGCATTCGCCACCGCCACATACACGTTGTTCGCCCACGCCATGGACTTCGCCATGATGATCTGCTGTTCCTTGGCCGGGTACATGTAGCCCTGACAACGGATGATGAGTTCGGCGCCCTTCATTGCGCAGTCGCGCCAGATCTCCGGGTAGTTGCCGTCATCGCAGATGATGAGACTCATCTTCATGCCCTTCGGTCCTTCCGATACATACGTGCAATTGCCCGGATACCAGCCCTCGATCGGCACCCACGGCATGATCTTGCGATACTTCTGCACGATCTCGCCCTGGTCGTTCATCAGGATCAAGGTGTTGTAGGGCGCCTTGTTCGGGTGCTCCTCATGGCGCTCGCCGGTCAGCGAGAACACGCCCCACACCTTGGCGCTCCGGCACGCCTCCGCGAAGATCGCCGTCTCTTCGCCGGGCACGGCGGCGGCCGTGTCGTACATCTCCTGCTGGTCGTACATGATCCCGTGCGTGCTGTACTCCGGAAAGATCACGAGGTCCATGCCGGGGAGACCGGACTTCATGCCCTTGAGCATCTCCGCGATGTTCCGGGCGTTCGCGAGCACCTCCGCTTTCGTATGCAGGCGCGGCATCTTGTAGTTCACGACCGCAACGCCGACCGTATCGAGACTGCTTGAAATATCACCATGCATCATGGCCATCTCCTCGTGGATAGTGGGCGCCTGTCGGGGCGCCTGGGAAAGCAAAGGGTCAATCAGATAGTCAGGTAGCGCATGATGCGGTCCGCATCGACGTTCTCGCGCCGGTCGCTGTGCACGAAGCGTCCCTTCTCGATGATCAGGAAACGGTCCGCGATCTCAAGCGTGAAAGTCAGTACCTGCTCGGAGACGATCAACGCAAAGTCACGCTCCTTTTTCAGGCGGTTCAGCGCCCGCGCGATGTCCTTGATGATCGACGGCTGGATGCCTTCGGTCGGTTCATCGAGGATCAGCACCTTCGGTTCCGAGACCAGCGCGCGCGCAATCGCCAGTTGCTGCTGTTGTCCGCCCGACAGGTTGCCGCCCCGGCGGTGACGCATCTCGTGCAAGACGGGAAACGATTCGAAGATGTACTCGGGAATCACGGGCCGCTTGAAGCGATCCATGCCCGAGAGGATGTTTTCTTCCACGCTCAGGTACGGAAAGATCATGCGGCCCTGCGGCACGTAGCCGAAGCCCGCGCCCACGCGGTCATAGCTCTTCGCCTTCACGAGGTCGCGCTCGTTGAGCGTGATATGGCCGCTGCGGGAAGGGATCATGCCGATCAGCGCCTTGAGCAGGGTCGTCTTGCCCATGCCGTTGCGTCCCATGACCGCGACGGTCTCGCCCGCCGCAAGATCGAAGCTCAGGTCGTGCAGCACATGGCTCTCGCCATAAAAGACATTGAGGTTATCGACAGAAAGCATGGTCAGTGTCCCAAGTAAACTTCAATGACCCGCGGGTCGTTCTGAACCTCTTCCATCCTGCCCTCCGCGAGCTTCTTGCCCTGGTGCAGCACCGTGACCTTATGGGCGACCGATTTCACGAATTCCATGTCGTGTTCGATCACGACCACCGAGCGGCCCTCGGCAATCTTGCGCAGGAGCACGCCCGTGAGTTCGCGTTCCTTCGCGCTCATGCCCGCAACGGGTTCGTCCAGCAGCAATAGTTCGGGGTCCTGCATGAGCAGCATGCCGATCTCCAGCCACTGCTTCTGCCCGTGCGACAGCAAGGCGGCCTTGCGATCGAGTTGATCATCGAGAAAAATCATTGCCGCGATGCGATCGATTTCGTCGCGGACCTCTTCGGTCCGGTTAAAGAACAGACAGCCGATGACATCGCGTTTCTTCGGATAAGAGATCTCGAGATTCTCCGCGACGGTGAGGTCCTCATAGACCATGGGGTTCTGGAATTTCCGGCCCACCCCCGCGCGCGTGATCTGGTACTCCAGCATCTTTTCGAGGTACAGCCCTTTGAAGTCGATTCTGCCGCTGGTTGGCTTCGTCTTGCCGCAGATCATGTCCAGCAACGTGGTCTTGCCAGCGCCGTTTGGTCCGATCACCACGTGCAGTTCGTTCTCTTCCACGTAGAAATTGAGGCCATCCACGGCCTTGAAGCCATCGAAGGAGACGGTGAGGTCTTCCACTGCCAGGATCATCGGCCTCATTGCGCGCCTCCGTGATTCTTATCCTGACGGATCTGCTCGCGGTCGCGTAACCAGTCGATGATCCCGGCCAGTCCCTTCGGCAGGAACATCGGCACGAAGATAAACAGCGCACCGATGAAATACACCCAGAACCCCACGAAATTTTCAGACAGGAAGCTCTTCGCCGCACCCACGATGACGGTACCGTACACCGCGCCGACGAGCGACAGCCGGCCGCCGACCGCCGCATAGATCACCATCTCGATGGACGGCACGATCCCGCAGACGGACGGCGAGGCAAAGCCGACCTGCAGCGTGAACATCGCGCCGCCGACCGCGGAGAACAGCGCGGCAACCGCAAAGATAAAGCCCTTGAAGAGCGCGGGATCGTAGCCCGAGAAGCGGATACGGTCTTCCCTGTCGCGGATGGCGATCAACACCTTGCCCAGCCGGCTCCTGAGAATGAAGCGGCCCGCCAGCACCGCGCACAGCAGCAGCACACAGGTGACGTAGTACATGATCAGCGTCGCCGTGTTGCTCTGGACGCTGTACCCCATGAAGGTCGGCAGATTAGTGATGCCGTTGACGCCGCCCGTATACCCTTGCTGGCCGATGATCACGATCGACATGATCGACGCCAGCGCCAGCGTGACGATCGAGAAATACACGCCACCCACGCGCTTCCTGAAATTGGCATAACCCAGCACGAATGCGATGACCGTCGGGATGATCAGGATCGCCGGGAGTGCGAACCATCCGTGCTCGAACGGGGCCCACCACCATGGCAGCTTGTCGATGCTGTTCCACGTCATGAAATCGGGCACGGGTGGACCGCTGCCCCCGAACACGGCGGCCGCCGGATCGTTCGAACTCGCCTCGAGCTTCATGTACATCGCCATCATGTAGCTGCCGAGCCCGAAGAAGATACCCTGGCCAAGACTGAGAATGCCGCCATAACCCCAGGTCAGGACGAGTCCGACGGCACAGAATGCGAAGCTCAGATATTTCGCGAAGAGGCCCAGACGGAACGCGCCCGTCAGCGCCGGGATTGCAATCAGCAACAGCAGCGCCAGGATCAGGACCGAATACTTGTCCAGCAAGAGCGCGCCGCGCCAGCCGGCAGGCGTTGCCACTGCGTTCGTTGCGTCTCCGCGTGTCGAAGAGAGAGGAAGATCTTTCATGTTTCTGCGTTGCCTCGATTTCAGTGTGTCCGGTGGACCGGAAGTCAAAGCGCCAAAGCTTGCGTACGCCTCTGTATTGCGCTTTGATCGCCTGCGGACGCGGAAAAAAAAGCCCGACAGCCAGGGCTAACCTGGCTGTCGGGCTTTTTGGCCGATGTCACCCGAGACGCCTTTGTCTCGGGTGACGGAATGGATGTGAACGCACGGGTGAAACCACCACCGGTGCGCTCGGCGCGAGGGGACTATCGGCGGACCGACCGTACACTCACGCGCTTTTTGTTTTGCAAGAGCCGTGCCATCGGCAATCGGCAGTGCTGGCCGGTGTCATTGCTGGAAACGGGTGAAGCGGGATCACCAAGCTGGGGTTTATGCGCACATTAGTCGTGCGCACTACGCTTCATTCTGCACAAAGAAGGAAAGTCGATACACATCAGAAATGCAAACTCTCATGCGCCTTGATGATGATTTCCGCGGTCGCTTCGAGTGACTGCCGCTGCTCCATCGCGCGCGAACGCAACAGCTCGTACGCGTCCGGTTCAGTCAGCTTGCGTGAGCTCATCAGGATCGATTTGGCGCGCTGGATTTGACGCTGGTCGGCGAATTTTTCCGCGACGCGTTGCGCATAGCGCTCGAGCGCCAGGCGGTTTTTATGCTGATGAAGCGAGACGGCGATCGCAGTCAGTACGCCAAACGAGCGCACCGGCGAAGGCACCGTGCAATAAGCATTCAATTGCATGACCACGTCGATGAAAATCGGATTCTCGTAGCTGACGACCGGGATCACGGGTGGCGCATCCGGGCCCTCGAGCCACGCCGGCTTGCACGCCAGCGCCTCTGGGCGCACCGCTATGAAGACAATATTGGTCTCCGCAGGAAGCACCGCCGGTGCGGGCCAGAAACGGCACACGCGGCAGCCGATACGGCGTAGCTGCGCCAGCAACTCCTCGCCGTCCTGGTCGAGCGGATGGATAGCCACGACCTTCAGCGAGCGAATATCGCGAAGGCCCTGAGGCGTGTTCGGCAAAGGATGGCGTTTCATCGCTACACCTCCTGACGGTTTTCGTCTCGCGCATTGAAGACGAACAACTGCGTCGACCAGTCTCTTGCGAGTGACAATGTTTTCATCTGCGTTCGGCCCGCAGGGAAGGTTCGGTATGAAGTGATCCGGCGATCGGCCGGTGCACCTTGGTGAAGCGCGGCGGCGTTGCCGGAGCCCGGTCGCGCCAACGGGCGAAAGCTGTGCCACCGCCCTCGTCCGCTTTTCACGGCGACTCATACGCGCCGCCAAATCGGGAGCGCCAGAGCTTGATGCCGGCCAAGATACTGGCGCCATCCGCCTATATAAGCGGACTGTCAGGCACGGACAACCGGCGAACAGGCTTGCGCTCTTGCGTTCAGCCTCCGGCTGTTGGCAACTCCCTGCTCGCCTGGATTCGCCGAACCTTCGCTGACGCGTAGTATGCACACGACGTTATTGTCATGCAATATTAATTCCTGCCGTGAAACCTCACAATCATGCCGCAGCGCTTGCCGGTCTTGCGATGTTGGTAATAATAAGGCCACTCCGGTCGGCGCCCGCGGAGAACACACCGGTCGCGATGGAAAGCCGGCAATAGGCGTTTCGGTTCTGTCGCCGTAAGGAAGGCGGGCGTGCATAAGCAATTTATAATGTTATTTTCGCCCGCACCGCGAGATGGGATTCGAGTTCCCGTGTTCTGGGGTTAGCGTTCGGGCTGGTGCCGCTGTGCTTGCATCCCGGCCTAAAGATCCAGCACGAGTTCGCGGCTTGACGCCCTCGATACGCATGTAGTCAGATATTCCTGCTTCTCGTCGTCGCCGAGAATGCAGTCGTTGTGCTCGACCTCGCCCGATAAATATCGCACCTTGCATGTGCCGCACAATCCGGCCCGGCACGAAGTTTCAATCGCTACGCCCGCCTCTTCCAACGCATCGGCAATGCTCTGGTCGCCTGACACCGGTATCTGCTGGCCCGTGCTGGCAATCTTCACAATGAACTCGCCCACAGCCGCCGCAACGGTTTCGCTCACGGCCCGTTCGGGCGCCTTGAAATGTTCGAAGTGAACCGTTCCGGGCGTCCAGTGCCCGGTCGCCGCAGCGCACGCTTTCATAAAGCCACCGGGACCGCAGTAATAGACGTGCACGCCGGGCGCGGTCTCGTTCAACAAGCGCTTTAAATCCAGTCCCTTTGAAGGATCACCGTTATCGAAATGAAATTGCAGCTTGCCGCTTGCATGCATGGGTGCAAGTTCGGCCGCGAATGCCGTACAGCTTTCATCCTTCGCGCAGTAGTGCATTTCATAGTCGATGCCCACTTCTTCCAGCCGATGCGCCATCGATTTCAATGGCGTCACGCCAATACCGCCGGCCAGCAGAATGACCTTGCTGGCATCGGCGGCGAGTTCGAAGTTATTGCGCGGATAACTGATGCGCACCTTGTCTTGCACGCGCAATCTGTCGTGCAACGCTTTCGAGCCGCCCCGGCCCGATTCGTCACGCAGTACCGCGATCACATAGCGATGACGCTCGTTGGGTGAATTGCTCAACGAGTATTGACGGACGAAGCCGTCGTTCAAGTGGATATCGATGTGCGCGCCCGCAGTGAACGCGGGTAACGCTTCGCCTGATGGATCAACGAACTCATATGAGTTGATGCCCCTGCCTTCGAAGCGGATCTGGCGCACCATCAACTCAAGGATGCGAGCGTCCGCCGGTTTATCTGAACTTGCCATTACCATTTCCTTGCACGACCTGGCCCGCAGGTCTTTATAAGGGCCGGGGAACTCGCGTTGCCCGGCCCCTTCCAGGAAGATCCTTTCAACCCTTGACCGACGCCTCGAGCGCATCGAACTTTTCACGCACAAACGCGGCCCGCTCTTCGCCCTTCAGCGTCTCGCTGTCCGTCAGGATCGCGACGATACGCTTCGTCACAGTGCGGCGATTCGCCACCTCCTGTTCGACGGTCTCGCCTTCGGGGATATCGAACACATTGCCCGAGCAATAACTATTCGGCGCGCCCGCGTTGGCACGGAACCATTCAGCAAAGTTATCCGCCGACGCGGCCGGGTTCGTACCCCGTACCGCATCACGCAGCATCTTGCGGAACAGGAACAAGCCGGCGTCGAACTTCGTCGGATTCTCCAGCGCATGCACGGCGATCGGCCGCTGGCTGATGATGGCCTCGTAATCGCCGGGCGCGTACTGAGCGTCCTTGTAGTTCTCGCGCTCGCGATGGTTCGGCGGAATGGGCGGCAAGTCCTCCAGCTTGTATTTGCCGAAGCGCTCAGGACGACGCATGGCAACTTGCCCTTCAAGGAAGTCGATCGACTCGTAGCCGACCAGCGATTTATCGCAGATACCGCGCGTATCAATGCCCGGCCCCATCACGCGCCAGCCGATCATCTTGCTGTTTTCATCGTCGACAGGAACGGTCCAGCGAATGATGTGGAAGCGGCTGAACAGCTTCTTCTTCGAACCATCTTCCGACGTATAGGCATGCAGGCTGAGATTAGGCAGGACCTGATGCTGGACGCGCACGAACAGCCTGTCTTTATCGACCCGGCGTGCCCCCGCGCAGGCAAGACTGCGGCCTTGCTGCACCGGCACGAAATGCATGTCGGGCGCGACTTCCATGGACTTCGCGCCGACTTCGTCGAACGTCGTGCCCTGGTACTTGCC
Organism: Caballeronia sp. dw_19; assembly: GCF_018449515.1. Taxonomy (GTDB): domain Bacteria; phylum Pseudomonadota; class Gammaproteobacteria; order Burkholderiales; family Burkholderiaceae; genus Caballeronia. Next base: position 60,873 of record NZ_JAAVUQ010000008.1, read on the forward strand.
GTTCACCACATTCTTGCCTGCGTGGAGAGCAGTCGGATGGTAGTTGTCCGCGGCGTTGTCCTGAACCTGCAGCCAGTTGCAATGCTGGAAGTTGCTGTAGGCCACGAGTTCATCGCCGGGCGCGACGGTGAAGTCACCTTCCCATTCCGGGAACGGCGGCTCCTTGTCGGGCGGCCCCATGTACGCAAACACCAGGCCGTTGCGCTCGACAGCCTTGTACGCGCCCTGCTGGATCGAGCACGCATATTTCTCGGCTTCCTTTTCTTCACCATTCGGAAACGGTACGTGAAGACAGGTGCCGTCCACGTCGAAGACCATGCCGTGATAGCAGCACTTGATACCGTGCTCCTGGATCGCTCCATATTCCAGCGATGCCCCGCGATGCACGCAATGCGCATGCAGCACGCCCACGCGACCGCTGCCATCGCGAAACGCGACCAGCTCTTCGCACAGGATCTTCAGGAAGCGCGGGGTATCGGTGAGTTCGATCGACATGCAGACGGGATGCCAGAACGCCCGCATGTATTCACCCATCGGTGTGCCGGGGCCTGTCTCGGTCAACTCCGGATCGTGGCCCGGAACCTTGCTGGTGTAATAGCCGCCAAACGGCACCAGCTTCTTCTGTACCACGCCGCCACCTGCACTTTTCTGACCTTCTGCTTTGTCTGACTTGATGTTCATGGGGATCCTCTGCTGGGTTTATCCATCGTGCCGAGCCGGGTTGTGGTCCGTCTCGCTTGTCTTCGTTCTCTTCATGCTTTAAATTCTGAACTCCGAACTCTGTATACAAAGATACAATTCGCAATGCCGGCCTGTCTCTACAGGTAAACGCTTGGTGCCCTTGGTTTCCGCTATCCAGTCAATCCGTTTGACGCTGTCCGGCACCAGCCTGTAACCTGTTGAACTCAGTATCCAAACTTATCGAGAGCCATCATGGTCGCCAAACTTCTGAAGCTTCAGGCACGTACCGACTATGTCGATGAAGTCTATAAAGTGCTGCTCGACGCCATCAGCGAAGGATCGCTCGCACCGGGAACCCGCATCACGCAGGAAGAAATTGCCGAGCAGCTTGCCGTGTCCCGGTCGCCCGTCTTGCAGGCGCTGCGCCTGCTCAAGAAAGACGGGCTCGTGCAGGACGCGCCGGGGCGCGGACTTCTTGTCACCCCGCTCGATCCCACCTGGATCGCCCATCTCTATGAAATCCGCGGCGCGCTCGATTCCCTCGCCGCGGGTCTTGCGGCGCAACGCGGCGCGAGACTCGATAAAGCGTTGATCACGCAAGGCCGCCGCGCGTCGAAGGGCGACGACGTGAAAGCCATGATCGACACAGACTGGGCTTTTCATTCCGCCATCTACCTCGCATCGGGCAATCCGTTGATTGCGGAAACCGCGCATCTTCATTGGGTTCATCTGCGACGTGTGATGGGCGCCGTGCTGCAATCGTCGGCTCAACGCAAATCCATCTGGGATGAACACGCGGCGATTGCCGAGGCCATCGCCGCAGGCGACGCACACCGTGCCTCGGAACTCACCGACCTCCACACCAGCCGCGCTCGTGAGAACCTGGTACGACGGCTGGGTGAAGTGTTGGGCGAAGAACTCGAGGACGCGGCGCACTTGCGTTGAACAACCCGTTTTAAGCCCGTGTCTGCGCGCCACTTTCGATCACGTGTTCCATGTTCTTCAACGCTTCGCGCTTGCGGCTGTTCACGAGTTTGGCGGGCACTGTGAACACGAGCGCGCTGCCAATGATCAAGCTCACCGCGAGCCCCAACACGCCGTTTCCTGTTGATCCCGTCGCGGTCTGGATCAACCCGATCACATAGGGGCTGACCACACCCGAGATGCTGCCTACCGAGTTGGCAACAGCCAGCCCGGCCGCTGCGGCCGCACCGCCCAGAATGGCTGGCGGCAGGACCCAGAACTGCGAGATCGTGGTCATCACACCCATCGTGCCGACGGTCAGTGCAATCATTGCAATCGGCGTGGAATGCGCATAAGAGACGCTGAAATACAGCCCCAACGCTCCCACAATACCCGGCAACGCAAGGTGCCAGCGGCGCTCGCCGCGAGCATCCGAACTGTGGCTGACGAGCAGCATGGTGACGGCCGCCGCGGCATAGGGAATGGCACTCAGCAGGCCGATGTCCAGCGGATCGGCCACGCCACTCGCCTTGATCAGCGTAGGTAGCCAGAAGCTCACGCCGTAGAGGCCCATCGTGAAGAAGAAATAGATCAGGCTGAGCAGCAAGACCTTCGGATGCAGCAGACCATCCTTCACGGAATGCAGCACGTGCGCCGAACGTTCCTCAATCAATGCGCTTTCAAGGAAGGCTCGCTGTGGTACGGAGAGCCACTTGGCATCGCTGACTTTGTCGTCGAGATAGACCAGCGCGATCAGCCCGAGAATCGCCGTCGGAATGCCTTCGAGCACGAACAGCCATTGCCATCCGGCAAGCCCATGCGCGCCGCCCATGTGGTTCATGATCCAGCCGGACAGCGGACCGCCGACTACTCCCGACATGGGGATACCGGTCATGAACAACGCCGTCACCTTGCTGCGTCGTGACGAGGGGAACCAGTACGTGAGATAGAACAGGATTGCTGGAATGAAACCCGCTTCCGCCACGCCGAGCAGGAAGCGCACGATGTAGAAACTCGTTGGCGTGGTGACGAACATCATGCCGGCAGAGATGATGCCCCACGTGATCATGATCCGCGCGATCCAGCGCCGGGCGCCCACTTTCAACAACAGCAAGTTGCTGGGCACTTCGAACAACAGGTAGCCGACGAAGAACACGCCCGCGCCTGCGCCATAGACGGCATCGCTGAAATTGAGGTCCTTGAGCATTTGCAGCTTGGCAAACGCCACGTTGATGCGGTCCAGATAAGCGCACAAATAACATAGGAACAGGAACGGTAATAGTCGCCACGTAATCCTGGAAAACGTGGACGCTTCGTCGCGTTTGCTGAATGCGGCCGGACTAGCTGGATTCATGTCTTGTCTCCTGGGGACGGATAAAACGGGACGCCAGCCCTCTCTTGACGGTGGCTGTGTCGTCCCTGCCTAAAGCGATACGGGCTGCATGAACTACGTTTAAAGCATGGCGCGATCAATCAGTCGAACATGTCGGGCTGCTTGGCGATGAGGTCATTCCAGATCGTCTGGAAATGCAGCCAGCCGATGTATTCGCTACCCACATGCTCGCGGCTATAGCGGGCGCGTTCCGGCGTGACGAGCCTCGGCGCAACGCCGGTTGCATCGATCAACAATTGCTGCTGGCAGCACCGTTCCAGCGCAATAAACCAGAACGCGGCGGACTCTATGCTGTGACGGCTCGCCGTCAGCAACCCGTGATTCTGGTGAATGGCCGCTTTCACGCCCTTGAATGCGTTCGCGACTTTGTGACCCGCCTTCACTTCGACCGCGACCTGACCGGCTTCGTCGCCGATCACCACGTGGTCTTCGAAAAATGCAGCGGCATCCTGCGTAATCGGCTCGAGCTTTTTGCCGAGCGCCGCGAACGCGGTGCCATATACCGTGTGCGCATGGCACATCGCCACAATGTCCTGATGCATTTCGTGAACGGCTGCGTGCAACACGAAACCCGCCCGATTGATCGCATGATTGCCTTCGACCACACGCCCTTCGTGATCCGCGCAAATCAGGTTCGACACTTTCACTTGCGAGAAGTGAATGGCCATCGGATTCGTCCAATACAAGCCGGGGTCTTCGGGATCGCGCACGGTCAGGTGACCGGCAAAGCCGTAATCGAAGCCCTGTTGCGCGAACGCCCTGCATGCTCCGACCAGGCGTTCCTTCAAGTGCTGCCGTTGCGCCGCCGCGTTCGCGAACGTGGGCAACTCCGGGAAGATCAGCTCTTCCTGCTCCGGCTGATAGATCGATACCTTGCCCTCCTTCACCAGCTTTTCCGGCGCGTCGGGACGCGCTTCCATGACAGCTGCCATTTGTTTATCTCCTGTAGAACAAGTGGGATTGTTTTCAGGGCTTAATGGTCGTCCGCGTGACCCTCATTGACAAACGATGACTGTTCATAGAAAGATGAACAGGATTCATGCATTGACGAAAAACATTCCAACGGAGACGGCACGCGCATGCGACGGATACCGAATTTCGTGCTGCTGCGCGCTTTCGAAGCGGCTGCACGACTCGAAAGCTTCACGCTGGCAGCGGAGGAATTGCATCTGTCGCAGTCCGCGATCAGTCATCAGGTCAAGGAACTGGAGACGTATTTCGGCTTGCCTTTATTTCATCGACGCAACCGGCGCGTTGAAACCACGGCCGAAGGCAGAAGGCTTTTCGACAGCCTCGGGCGCGTATTCGATGTAATCGAGGCCGCGTGCAGCGAAGTCGCTTTATCGCCGCAGGCACAGGTATTGGCCGTTCATTGCGCACCGAGTCTTGCGGTGAAATGGCTCGGTCCGCGCCTGCCTAAATTCATGCAGGCACATCCCGACATCACGATCCGGCTGTCATCGGGCGCGGAGCCGATCGACCTTACGCGCGTGCATGAAGTCGATATCGCCATCTCTTACGGCATGGCGGTCGAGCGTCCCGGTCTGCACGTGTACCCGCTAGGCGCGGAGCGGATCGTGCCAATGTGCTCACCCGCCATGTTGCGCGAAGGGGTTTCTCTCGAGCAACAGATTGTCGACTTCACGCTGATCGATTCGCAACTCAGCAGAGTGACCTGGCGAGACTGGTTCACGCTGAACGGACTGGCGTTCCCGAACAAGCCTCGCCCTTCGTTTGATCGCGGAGCACTGGCCATATCGGCCGCGGTCGACGGCATGGGTATCGCGCTGGAAACCACGCGTCTCGCCGAACGGGAATTCGCGCGCGGGGAACTGATCGAGTTCGGCGAAGGACACTTCAAACCCTTCCTGCGCGAGACGCATTTCCTGTCGTACCGAACGAACGAACGCAACCTCGACAAGGTCAAGTTGTTCAGGCTCTGGCTCGCCGACATAGCGGGAATGACTGCACAGTGGCAAGCCGATACCGCGTTGTAAGCGGCTCTCGCCACGAATGTGGTTTCATTCCACGGCCTCATTCCTGATATTGCATTTCTAAATATAAAAATGCAAAATAGGGCGCATGGAAAACACCCGCAGTTTTATCTCTGATGCGCGGTTGACGACCGGTAACGCGTCTCTTCGTTTTGTCGACCTGCCGGGCATATTCGGGGAAACGCTCTACCGCCTACCCGTCGTGCTGCGCCTGCTGCTCGAGAACGTGATTCGAAATATGAGTGGCGATGAGCGTCGGCTTGCGGTCGAGGGCATCGTTAACTGGCTGGAAAGTGGCACGAGCGAGGTTGAGATCGCTTTCCAGCCTGATCGCGTGCTGATGCACGACACGACCAGTACGCCGGCGCTGGTCGATATCGCCGCCATGCGCGACGCGCTGGCCGAAGCCGGGGCAGACCCGGGCGCGCTCAACCCCGTTCTTCCGGTCGACGCCTCGGTCGATCACTCCCTGGCAGTCGAGTATTTCGCCCGGCCTGACGCCGCGCCAATGAATCTGCAACAGGAACTTCGCCGCAACGCGGAGCGCTACCGCTTCCTGCGCTGGGCATCGCGGGCATTGAGCGGAGTACGCATCCATCCACCCGGCACCGGGATCATGCACACCATCAACCTGGAGCAACTGGCGACCGTCGTATCGGTCCAGGAACGCGACGGTGAGTCTTGGGCTGTCCCAGACACGCTGATCGGTACGGACAGCCACACGCCCATGATTAACGGCATTGGCGTGCTTGGTTGGGGCGTGGGCGGCCTCGAAGCGCAGACCGTGATGTTCGGCATGCCGGTCATGCAGCGCATTCCGGACGTGGTGGGTGTGCGCCTGACGGGTGCGCTCAAGCCTGGGGCGCTTGCTACCGACCTGGCGCTGACGGTGACGCAACGGCTGCGAGAGATTGGTGTTGCCGGCGAATTCGTCGAGTTTTTCGGTCCGGGCGTCGCCACGCTGACTGCTGGTGAACGCGCTGTCGTGGCGAACATGGCGCCAGAATATGGCGCTTCCACGGGCTTTTTCCCCGTCGACAACACCACGCTGGATTACTTGCGCGCGACCAACCGCAACGCCGCTGCGATTGCGCTCGTCGAAGTGTTCGCCAAGCGGGCAGGTCTGTGGTTCGATCCTTCTGCGCAGCCGGTTTTCACGCGCACCATCGAGATCGACCTGAACGCGATCGGCATGCATGTCGCCGGTCCGCGGCGCCCCCAGGATCTGCTCGATTTCTCTGCCACATCGGCGGCACTCGAAACGTTAGCGTTCGTGCCTGAGGCCAATGTGCCCGGCATGCCGAAGCACCCTGTCGCAATCGCTGCCATCACAAGTTGCACGAACACGTCGGACCCGGCCTTGCTCATCGCTGCCGGGCTCCTGGCCCGCAAAGCGCGCAAGCTGGGCCTGACAGTGCCGGGGTGGATCAAGGCTTCGCTTGGGCCCGGCTCGCCCGCAGCGGCGTTGTATCTGGAGCGCGCCGGGCTGATTGACGATCTGTCGGCACTGGGTTTCGATATCGTAGGTTATGGCTGCACCACGTGCATCGGCAACTCGGGCCAGCTCACCGAACCCGTGAAAGCCGCGCTGGCAGCCAAGGCAATTTATCCGGTCGCCATGTTGTCCGGGAACCGGAATTTCCCTGGCCGCATTCATCCCGACCTGGATCTCGGCTTCGTCATGTCGCCGCCGCTGGTCGTTGCATTTGCGCTGTCGGGCGACGCGCAAGCTGATCTCAGCCGCGACCCTCTGCAGACCACACCGGACGGCACACCAGTCTTCCTGAGCGATCTATGGCCTACGCGAGAAGAGGTCGCGACGCTGCTTGAACAGGCGGCGGAACCGGCCGATTATCCGCGCGCGTTCGCGATCGCCAGCGCGAATCCCGCGTGGCATGGCATTGATGCTCCTACCACCGCGCAGTTCCCGTGGGACCCGCGATCGAACGCGCTAAGGCGTCCGCCGTTCGCAGCCGTGACCGAAGGCACGCAGTTGGGAACGTACAGCGCCTACCCATTGCTCGTCCTCGGCGACGACATTACGACCGACCATATCTCGCCCGCCAGCGCCATCCCGAAGGACAGCTTCGTTGCGGACTTCCTCGTTGCCCGTGGCGATGACCGCGACGACCTGAACGTCTTTGCATCGCGTCGCGGCAACTGGGAAGTCATGATCCGCGCGGCGTTCTATAACAAGTCGCTGGTCAACCTCCTGCAACCCGGCGCGCCGGTCGCCCATACGCTGCACGTTCCGAGCGGCGACATCAAGCCGATTCACGAAGTCGCCGCGCGGTATCGAGCGCAAGGCGATGCTGTCGTGCTCATCGCAGGCGAACGATACGGCACGGGTTCTTCCCGCGACTGGGCGGCAAAAGGCCAGCGCCTGCTTGGAATTCGCGCCGTGCTGGCGGCAAGCTTTGAACGGATTCACCGGTCGAACCTGATCGGCATGGGCATCTTGCCGCTTCGATGGCCAGCAGGTATCAACCCCGCCACGCTGAACATCCAGCCCGGTGACAAGGTGGAAGTGAACGCGCCGCCCGATACCCTCGCGCCGCGTTGCAGGGTCGATGTAAAGATCGTGAGGGCGGATGCAAGCGTCGAATCATTCGCCGTCACGGCTGCAGTCGAAACGCAACTGGAAGTCACATTACTGCGCTGTGGCGGCGTCATTCCGCTTATCTTGCAGAAGACCCTGGCGGCTCAAAGCGAAAAAGAGAAGCATGAACGATAGATCGATAGCCGCCCAAATCGTCGAGTGGATCAGGACAGAAGAGATGGAAATGGGCAGTCATCTGCCCGCGCAGAAGATAGCGGACCTTCTTCGGCTGTCCCGCTCGCCGGTCAACGAAGCCCTCTCGCTGCTGCATGAAAAGGGCGTGCTGAGCCGCGAGCGCAATCGCGGATTTTTCGTGGCAGACCTTGCGATTGAATGGGTGACGGAAACCGCCGGCGCGACCGGTTTGAGTGACCCGGACGCGGTCACGAACGCGTATTTCCGCATAGCCGATGACCGCCTGAAAAGTGCGTTGCCCGACGAGGTGTCGGAGCAAATGCTGAAGACCCGTTACGGCCTCACGGCGACGCAGCTCACGGCCGTTCTGGGACGCATCGCGCAGGAAGGCTGGGCCGAGCGCAAACCGGGATATGGATGGCAATTCTCGACCATGCTGACGACGCCCGACAGCTTGATGAAATCGTACCGCTTGCGTCTGGCGCTCGAACCGGCGGCGCTTCTTGAGCCCGGTTACCGGCTGGAGCCCAAAGTGCTTGAGCGCTGCCGCGCGGCGGAACGGCATCTGCTCGACGGCGGTATCGAGACGGACACAGCGGATCAGTTGCACGATCGCGGCGTCCGCTTTCACGAATCGCTGGTCGAGGCGTCCGGCAACGCGTTTTTTATCGACACGATCAAGCGCGTGAACCGCGTACGCCGACTGCTTTCATATAGATCGATGCAGCACCGCGGGCGGTACAAGAAACATTGCAAGCAGCATCTGCATATCCTGGCGCTGCTTGAGAAGGAACGTAACGAAGAAGCCTCCGAGGCGCTGCGCGAACATCTTCAACACACGCTCGACGCACTTTCGCGCATCGGCGACATTCTCAAACCCTAGGTTCGGTTTACGCCAACCTTCCATTGCTCAAGACTCCATGACAACCGACTCATCCGTGCTGTCCGCTTTCGCTCCCACCGGCACGCTGCGCGCGTCCATCAACCTGGGCAATCCGATTCTCGCCAACAAGGATGCCGTCACCGGCGAGCCGGCCGGTGTTTCTATCGACCTGGCGAGGGAACTCGGCAAGCGGCTGGGTCTGTCCGTGGATCTCGTGGTCTTCGATACCGCCGGAAAATCGGTTGAAGCAGTCAGCGACGAACGCGCGGATATCGGGTTCTTTGCAATCGATCCGGCGCGAGGAGCAAGCATTGCGTTCACTGCGCCGTATGTGCTGATCGAAGGTTTTTATATGGTCCGCAGCGACTCTGCAATACAGCACAACAGCGAGGTCGATAGCGCCAATACGCGCGTCGCGGTCGGTAAAGGCAGCGCTTATGATCTGTTTCTATCGCGGGAACTGAAGCACGCACAGATCGTTCGTGCGCCTTCGTCGCCCACCGTGGTACAGACGTTTCTCGAACAGGAGCTGGAGGTCGCAGCAGGCGTAAAACAACAACTCGAAAGCGATGCCGCCAGAACGCCGGGCCTTCGATTGCTCGATCAACGCTTCATGGTGATCCAGCAAGCAATGGGGTTGCCGAAGAGCCGTGGTAATGCCGCGGCTGACTATCTCCGGCGTTTCGTGGAAGAGATGAAAGTCTCGGGCTTCGTTGCGGACTCGTTGCAGCGGCACAAGATCAACGGTGCATCGGTGGCACCCGCGTCCTGATCATGTGCGTGTGGCTGTCCACGCATCAACGCGGCCAAGCACGCGAAGATATGGCGATTCAATCACGCGCATGCACCTCTCAACAAAGCCACAGCCGAACGCGCCCAACGCGATAAGTTTTCCTTTCACGGAATATCATGGTTGCAGTTGACGATTAAAAAATTGGTCAATTATTTAATCTGGCTTCCTAACTTATTATTCAATCCCCTTCCCGGCTGAGCACGGCATCTGATAGGGGCAACAATGCCGCAATCCTATGTCGAAAAAATTTCGAAAGAAAGAACACTTCTGACGATCATGATCTGCATGCCCGATACCCTGTTTTCCCTTGCTGCACGATCACTCTCGCCCAACGTCAAGACACATCAATAAACGCGTGTCTAGTGCTGTTTTCCCGGGCGATCCGAATATCGGCCGCCGATCGGCAGGACTGCTCTTCCCAACGCGAATATGAGCTTCTACGATCGCTTCCTATCCATTCATCGCATGGTTGTAGCGTTGTGCAATCCCCTTCCCGAAGGACTTTTTGATGGCAATTCCCGCGTCTCCCACCCCTCGCCAGCTTGTAGCGCGCCGCGTGGGAAATCGTTGGGCTTCGTCCATGAAGCGCGCAGCAATGACGGGGGCGCTGGCAGTCCTGGCGGCCCTGCCCGCCAGCGGATGGGCACAGCCAAGCGCCGCTGCCCCGACGTTTCCTGAAATCCGTTTTGCCATCAACACCGACACCACGACGTCCATGCCGGGCAACGTGTTACGCAATACATTTACGGACGAGATCCTCGCTAACGTGGTTGAGTCGCTGGTGGCGCTCAAGGGCGACTTGTCGGTGGCGCCCGTGCTTGCTGACAGTTGGGACATTTCGCCGGACGGAAAACAATACACGTTTCACTTGCGTCACGGCGTGCTGTTCCACAACGGCACGCCGTTCACCTCCGCCGATGTCAAATGGAGCTACGAGTACTTCATGAAGCCGCAGTCCGGCTACGTCTGCCGCGGCAACTATGACGGACACCGGGGTCCGAAGGTGCTGGCCGTGACCACACCCGATCCGCATACCGTGGTGTTCGAACTGGACCGGCCGTCCGCACTCTTTCTCACTCACATGACGGAACCGCGCTGCCCGCTCGCCATCCTGAGTCCTGCAAGCCTCGACAAGAACGGCGCGTGGCTGAAGCCGGTGGGAACCGGTCCGTTCGTATTCAGCGAGTGGAAACAAGGGCAGTACGTCCTGCTGAAACCGTTCGCGCAATACCAGTCACGCACTGAGTTGCCAAGCGGACTGGCAGGCGCGAGTCATGCGCGGGCGAACGTGCGCTTCGTGGCCATTCCGGACGAGGCGGCGCAAGTCTCCGCGCTCATGTCCGGACAGATCGACGAGATGAACATATCGGAGAACAACCTGCCGCCCGCCGATCCTCACTGGCATGTGATCGTAGGACCGGGAGCCGATCCCGCTGCGTTGCTGATGCAAACACACGACCCCTTGCTTGCCGATGTCCGCATCCGGCGCGCAATCGCGCTTGCTGTCGATCTGCCGGGCGTGGTGAACGCGGTCAGCGGCGGCCTGGCGCGCTACAACTCATCGCTGACCCCGGATGCCGAAGCGTTCTATACCTCCGGCGACGCAGTAGGATATAAACAGGACCTGCCCGAGGTCAAGCGTCTGCTCGCGGCAGCCGGTTATGCGGGCCAGACGCTGACGCTCGAAACCAATCGCCGTTATCCGCACATGTACTCGGCCGCGGTGTATATGCAATCACTGCTCTCGCAGGCGGGGATCAACGTGAAGTTGCTGGTAGTCGAATGGGGCACCCAGGTGAACGACTTCCGCTCGGGGCATTTCCAGTTGATGTCCTTTGGTTACTCGACGCGCATCGAGCCTGCGCTGATGTATGGCGATGTACTTGGCGACAAGTCCAGGAATCCCATGGTGCAATGGGAGAACCCCAAGGCGCGCGCGCTGCTGCGCAGTATCGACGGCGTGACCGACCCCGCCGCCCGAAAGCGGATCTTCGAACAGTTGCACCAGATGATGATGGACGACGTGCCCATGATCGTGCTGTACGACTCTCCCGATCTGACACTTGTGAGCGACCGGCTGCAGGGGGTCACGACCTGGCCCCTGCGCCTGAAGCGTTTTTCCAACGTGACGAAGAACTAGGCAAGCCGATGCTCAGCTACATCATCAAGCGACTATCGATGGCGGTCCCGACAGTCTTCATCGTGACCCTGCTCGTATTCGGCATGATTCGCGCCATTCCCGGCGACCCGGCTTCGCTCATGCTCGGCGACCTCAACGACCCTGTGCTGCTGCAGCAAATGCGCCATTCGTTTGGTCTCGATCAGTCCATCCCCGCGCAATTCGCGATCTGGGTTTCGCATCTGCTCTCGGGCGACTTCGGTATGTCGATCGTTCGGCATCAGCCTGTGCTGGAACTGATCCGCGAAACCTTTCCGGTGACCGCCGAGATCGTGCTTGCGGCTACTTTCCTCGCGTGTCTGATCGCGATTCCCGCCGGCTTGTTCGCTGCCTGGATGCAAAACCGCCGTGGCGATCTCGCGGTGGTCATGGGCAGCATCATGCTGGTATCCATACCGAGTTTCTGGGCCGGCATCATGCTCATCTGGTTGTTCGGCGTGAAGCTGCACCTGCTGCCTACCTTCGGCTACCAATCGTTTTCGCAAGCAGGCTGGGGATCGTTCAAATACCTCGTGCTGCCGGTCATAGCGGTCACGCTGGGAGAAATCGCGGTCGTGACACGCATGATGCGGGCAAGCAGCATCGAGGTCCTGCGGCTGGAATATATCGCTCACGCACGCGCCAAAGGTTTGTCGGAACGGCGCGTGCTGTTGCGCCATACGCTACCTAACGCGTTCGGTCCCACCCTCACCGTGATCGGTCTTGTGCTCGGCCACCTGCTCGCGGGAGGCGCCGTGATCGAGACGGTATTCACGCTGCCGGGCATGGGCCGCCTGCTCGTGGAAAGCATTTATTCGCGCGATTATCCCGTCGTGCAGGGATGCCTGCTTGTGATCGCGCTGCTGTATGTGCTGACCAATCTTGTGGTCGACCTGCTGTACCCGATCTTCGATCCACGCCTCAAGCTCTGACTCGCCCATGCCCTCCTCTCCCAAGCGCGCCCGGCGCGCCAACCTCGTGATCGGAGCCGTACTTGTCGGCCTTCTGCTGCTCATCGCGGTGGTCAATCTCGTCTATACGCCCTACGGTCCCCTCGACGTGAATATTCATGCGCGTTACGCGCCGCCGTCGCTGCATCACTGGTTCGGCACCGACGAATTCGGCCGTGACATCCTGTCCCGGATCATGTCGGGCGCTGGCGTCAGCACTACTGTCAGCGTCTGCTCCGTGCTGTTCGCGCTGCTCGCCGGAACATCGATAGGCGCCGTCTGCGGTTACGCGGGCGGATGGTTCGACCGGCTGGCGGCCATGTTGATCGATGCACTGATGGCGTTCCCTGGCTTACTGCTCGCACTGGGCATCATGACGGTCGTCGGGCCGTCGAAATGGGGCGTGGTGGTCGCGCTCGGCCTGGCTTATACGCCGTCAGTCAGCCGCATTGCGCGCGGCGCGGCGCTGTCTTTGCGCCAGCGCGACTTCGTGGTCGCGTCGCGAACCATGGGCAATAGCGGCGCATGGACCCTTCTTCGCCATGTCCTGCCGCATTGCGTGGCGCCGTTGCTGGTGTTTTCCACTTCACTGTTCGGCTCGGCGCTGCTTGCCGAAAGCGCGCTCAGTTTTCTCGGACTCGGCGTGCCCGCGCCCGAGCCGACCTGGGGCGGCATGCTTGCCGACGGGCGCACGGCTATCGATCAGGCGATCTGGGTCGTGCTATTTCCGGGCGCGGCTATCTCGCTTGCCTTGTTCGGCATCAATCTGTTCGGCGATGGCGTGCGCGATCTGCTCGACCCGCGCATGAAGGGGGGAATGTGATGACGGCTCCTGTTGAACACCCACTGCTGACGGTGAGCAACCTGACCATCGGTTTCCCCGACAAGACAGGCGCGATCAAACAGGTCACGCACGACGTGAGCTTCACGTTGAACGCAGGCGAGTCGCTTGCACTTGTGGGCGAGTCCGGCAGCGGCAAGACCATGGTCGGCCGCGCGTTGCTCGGCTTGCTGCCCGAACGTGCGGAGATCGTCTCGGGGACCATCAGCTTCGAGGATCGTGACGTCCTCGGCAATACGCCGGCGCAATGGCTGGCTACGCGCGGCACGGGCATTGGCATGGTGTTTCAGGAACCCATGGTCTCGCTCAATCCGGCCATCCGCATTGGCGACCAGTTGACGGAGGCGCTCATGCGGCGGCGTTCCATCGCGCGCGACGCGGCCCGTTTGCAGGCTATCGCCATGCTCGAACGGGTTCGCGTGCGAGATCCGGTCGGCTGCATGAAACGATATCCCCACGAGTTTTCCGGCGGCATGCGGCAACGCATCCTGCTCGCCGCGGTCATGTTGCTGCGCCCCAAGCTTCTCATCGCGGACGAGCCGACGACAGCCCTCGATTGCGTGGTGCAGAAAGAAGTGCTCGACCTGATGATCGAACTCACGCGCGAGGAAGGCACCGCGCTGATCTTCATCAGCCACAATCTTGCGTTGGTAACGGCTTATACGGAACAAGTGCTCGTGATGCAACGCGGGGCCGTCATGGAAACCGGCGCGGTGGCGACGGTACTGGCACGCCCCTCGCATGAATACACGCTGAAGCTGCTCGAAGCGCTGCCAAGGCGAGCCGATACCGAGGACGCGTTGAGCCCACCAAGCTCGTCCGCTCCGCCGGTCATCGAAGTGAAGGACGTGGCGATCGATTACCGGGTGCCGGGCTTGTGGTTCAGGAAGATTCTCGCGCGGGCCGTGCATCCGACATCGTTCAGCGTGCAGGCGGGTGAGACCGTGGCGATCGTCGGTGAATCGGGCAGCGGGAAAACCAGTATCGCCAAGGCGATCCTCGGGCTTGCGCCCACCGCGCAAGGGCAGATTCTGCTCAACGGCCGGCAGTTTCTCGACGCGGGGCATGAGGCCATGCAGGCCGCGCGCCGCTCGGTCCAGATGGTGTTCCAGGATCCCTACTCCTCGCTCGATCCACGCATGCGGGTCGACGCGCTCATTAGCGAGGCGCTACGCCTCGACAAGACCCTGAGCCGCGCGCAACGCGCCCAGCGGGTCGCGGACGCGCTGGATGACGTGGGCCTGGGCGAGTTCGCCAATCGCCTCGTCCATCAGCTCTCCGGCGGCCAGCGCCAGCGTGTGGCGATTGCACGCGCGTTGGCGAGCAGACCTGCCGTGATCATCGCGGACGAGCCGGTGTCCGCGCTCGATGTCACCGTGCAGAAGCAGATCCTCGACATGCTCGTTTCCCTGCAGCAGCGCTACCGGTTTGCGTGTCTGCTGATATCGCATGATCTCGGCGTGGTCGAGCAGATTGCCGACCGCGTGCTGGTGATGTTCCGGGGCCATATTGTTGAAGAGGGAACGCGCGATGCCGTCTTCGATAACCCGGTGCACCCCTACACCCGCAGACTCCTGCAAGCCGTGCCCGAGCTGCGAGGCAATCGCGATGATGGCTTCAAGGTCATCACGCGAACCGTGCCTGACGACATCGATCCGTCCCGCAAGTATTTCAACGCCGAGCTCGCGGGACGCGACATGCCTGTGCTGGTCGACGTCGCAGCGCCTGCGCTCAGGTCCACACCAACTTTTGTGGATCACCGCATCGCGCTTGAAGCAGTGCATTCGTCATGACGCTGATCCAGCTTCGGGCATTTTGTTCGGTCGTCGAACAAGGCAGTTTTCGTGCGGCAGCAAGAGCGCTCGACATTGCGCAAAGCACACTAACGCAGGCGATCCAAAGCCTCGAAGCGGAGCTGGGCGTCATTCTGCTGAACCGGTCGCATCAAGGCATCAGCCTGACCGCTCTGGGTGAAAACTTCCTGGTCCGTGCCAATGCGATCATCCGCGACTGCGAGCGTGCCACGCAGGACATGAGGCCTTTGACGGAAGAACCGCAGGGACACATCGCACTCGGCGTGACCTCCGAGCCGCTTGCGGAATTCCTGCTGCCGGTACTCAAGCGTTTCATCGAACGGTTTCCGCGCGTGCGGGTGCATGTGTCCAGCGGCTACGCGAAGATGCTGATCGAAAAAATCCGCGATGGCGCGCTCGACTTCGCGCTGTGTCCGCTTGCACCCCATGTAAGCGATGTCGATCTCAGCATCGAGCGCATGTACCGGTCGGACGCGGGCGTGATTGCGCGCAAGGGTCATCCGCAAGCGCATGTCACCACGGTGCGTGAGCTGGTGGAATGCGACTGGGTCAGTATCCGGCCTGCGGGTATTGCCGGTGGTGCGGAAAACCGTCTGATCAGTCTCTTCAAGGCGGAAGCGCTCGGGGTTCCACGAATCGTCTTCACGGCGGAGTCGTTGCTGGAAACGCTGCACATTGTTTCCGAAACCGACTGCCTGACCATCGAGCCAGCGGTACTCTCGGAGTTCAAGCTGTTTTCACCGTCGCTCGTCACCATCCCGATTCGCGAAGCGTTCGATCCGCGTGACGTCTGCCTCATCAGCCGCCGCGCATCGCCATTGACCACGGTTGCGCATGAGCTTGTGAGCATGCTCTTGTCTTACTCGCGCCTTCTGCGGGGGACGAGCGCCTGATCGCGATGGCGAAACAAACCCGCAATCTGGTTCGTGCGGCGGGCGATCTGCCAGCCTGATCCCGATCGGTCAGACCGCCTTCTGCGCCGCGTGAACTCCCCGTAAGATGACCTTGCCGCCACTACGAGCCCTTTTTCTTCCCATGAACAGCACTTCCCATGCCTTGCCCCACGCGACTGCTGGCGCCGCGTACCATCTGACAAGTCAGCAGTTCGGGACGATTGGTAATAAGAAGGTATACATCCAGGCCGGCCTGCATGCCGATGAAACGCCGGGCGTGATGGTTGCACTCACGCTGCTCGAACAGTTGCGCCGCCTAGAAGACGACGGCAAGCTTCGGGGCGAAATCGTGCTGGTCTGCAACGCCAATCCGCTTGGACTGAGCCAGTGGTTGTTCGGCGCGCCCGTCGGCCGTTTCGAGTTCGCGAGCGGCCGCAACTACAACCGCGACTTCCCGATGCTCGCCGGCAAGATTGCGGCGACGCTCGAAGGCAGGCTCACGCAAGATGTGAACGAAAATCTCGTCATCATTCGTCAAGCCTGGAAAGCAGCGCTGACCGCGCAGCAACCGGCCACATTGTTCGACGGCTTGCAACGCCAGCTCATGCTGTTGGCACACGATGCGGACGTGGTGCTGGACCTGCATTGCTCGCGCGAAGCCGCCATGCATATCTACACCGGCCAGGCGATCTGGAACGAGGCCGAACCGCTTGCGCGGTATCTCGGTGCGGTGGCTTCGCTGCTGGCGTACGACTCCGGCGCCAACTCCTTCGATGAAGCGCAGAGCCTGACATGGTGGCAACTGAAGCAGCAATTCGGTGCCTGCTATCCGATTCCGACCGGCACGGTATCCGTCACGCTCGAGCATCGCGGGCAGCGTGATGTCTCGTATGAGATGGCGCGGCAGGACGCGCAGGCGATCATCGACTACCTCACGCATCAGGGCTTCATAGACGGCATTGCGCCGCCCTTGCCCGAGCTTGCCGGCCCAGCAACCCCTCTTGCCGGCAGCGAACAGTTTCTCGCGCCCGTAAGCGGCATCCTCGTGCATCGCGCTCAGCTTGGCGACGTAATCGAGGTGGGCCAGCCGCTCTTCGACGTGATCGACGCAAACACCGGCGAGACCACCACCGTCCACAGCAAAACCCGCGGCGTGTTCTACATGCGCCGCGACGTGCGTTTCGTGAAGCACGGCGATCCGCTTGGCCGCGTCACGGGTGCCACGCCTCAACGCACCGGCAAGCTGCTCGGCGCCTGACTTCCGAACCCGGTAAAACGCAACGCACTTCAACACACCCATGTAGCCCCTCAAATTCATTTCATCGTTCAGGAACGCACCATGACTCGATATATCGACGTCAACGACATCAGGCAACTGCTTCGCACCATCGGCCCGGAAACCTTCATCCACACCCTCGCCGACTACATCCGCGCCGACTACCTGCGCTGGCCCGAGTTCGACAAGTCACCTCGCACTGCAGCGCATTCGCCCGAGGGTGTCATTGAACTGATGCCCGTTGCCGATCACGCGCTCTACGGCTTCAAGTACGTGAACGGGCATCCCAACAATACCCGCGCCAACATGCTGACCGTGATGGCGTTCGGCGTACTCGCCGACGTTGCCACCGGTTTCCCCCTGCTCCTCAGCGAGTTCACCATCATGACGGCGCTGCGCACGGCGGCCACCTCCGCGCTCGCCGCAAGTGTCCTTGCGCGGCCGGGATCGAAGTCGATGGCATTGATCGGCAATGGCGCGCAAAGCGAGTTCCAGGCGCTGGCGTTCAAGAATATGCTGGGCATCGAGCATATTCATGTGTTCGACACGGACCCTGCCGCTACCGAGAAACTCATTCGCAACCTCTCCGGCATCAAGGGGCTGACGCTCACGCGCGCAGCATCGATACGCGAGGCCGTACAAGGCGCCGATATTGTCACCACCGTGACCGCCGATAAAACCAACGCGACCATTCTCACACCCGACATGATTGAAGCGGGGATGCATATCAACGCCGTGGGCGGTGATTGTCCCGGCAAGACCGAGTTGCATGCAGACGTGCTGAACGGCGCGCGCGTGATGGTGGAGTTCGAACCGCAGACACGCATAGAAGGCGACATCCAGCAGCTGCCCGCCGACTCGCCCGTGATCGAGTTCTGGCGCGTGCTCGCCGGGCAAGTGCAAGGCCGCGAATCAGATGCACAGGTGACCGTATTCGATTCAGTCGGGTTCGCGCTGGAAGACTTTTCGGCGCTGCGTTACCTGAACGATCTCGTGCGTACCGAGGGAATTGGCACGCGGATCGACCTGATCGCGCAGCCGTCGAACTGCAAGGACCTCTACTCGCTCGTGGCATCGTCCAGCTCTGCTTCTCAAAGCGACGAACGCGTACACGGTCTCTTTCAGGCTGCCTGAGGTATCGGGGCATCGGTGCATCGGAATTCAGCGGTACACGTTGGCTTTCTGGAAGGCTATGCTTGGCACAAGCCGAACGCATCGCTCCGGCCTGCATGGCATAGGACCGGGCGAGCGCTGCACTTATTTCAGAGGGTTTTTCATGACGTTGATCCAGCTCCGGGTGTTTTGCGCGGTCGTGGAGCAAGGCAGCTTCCGTGCTGCCGCAAGAGCGCTCGACATCGGACAAAGCACCCTCACGCAAGCTATCCAGAGCCTTGAAGCAGAGCTTGGCGTGACGCTGCTAAACCGTTCGCATCAGGGTATCAGCGTGACCAGCCTGGGCGAGACCTTCCTCATTCGCGCGAACGCGATCATTCGTGATTGCGAACGCGCGATGCAGGACATGCAGCAGTCGTCGGGAGAACCCGAAGGACAGATCGCGCTCGGTGTCACGTCCGAGCCGCTGGCAGAATCCCTGCTGCCGGTACTCAAGCGTTTTATTGCCCGCTTTCCGCGCGTACGCGTGCATGTGTCCAGCGGCTATTCGAAGATGCTGATAGAGAAGATCCGCGACGGCCGGCTCGACTTCGCGCTGTGTCCGCTCGCGCCGCAAGTCAGCGATGTCGATCTCGACATAGAACGCCTCTACCGGTCGGTGCCGGGCGTGATCGCACGCAAGGGTCACCCCCAGGCGCATGCCACCTCCGTTCGCGATCTGAAGGATTGCGACTGGGTCAGCATCCGGCCGGCGGGAATTGTCGGTGGGGCGGAGAACCGCCTGACCAGCCTCTTTCGAGCAGAGGGACTGGGGGAGCCCAGGATCGTTGTTACCGCGGAATCGCTGCTGGAGACGCTGCATATTGTTTGCGAATCCGACTACCTGACCATCGAGCCGCGCGTGCTGGTCGAGTTGAAGCTGTTCTCGAATTCGATCGTCAACATCCCGATTCGTGAAGTGTTCGATCCACGCGATGTCTGTCTTATCAGCCGGCGGTCTTCGCCGCTGACCATGGTCGCGCAGGAGCTCGCCAGCATGCTGGTGTCCTATTCACGCCTGCTGCATGGCGCCGGTTCGTGACGCGTGCCATGGGCTTACTTTCCTTGTTGGTATCGGCCTAACTCGCAAGTGAGCCGGTCAAATCCTCATGCCGCAACGCACCACCGTTGATGTTCACTTCGCGCTTGAAGGTGATTGTCTTGCCCGAGAATTCGCAGATCACCGTATCGCGAAAAGCGGTCTCGGGGAAGATCCAGGTCATTTGAAGGCGCGTGTTATCCAGCCAGCATGCACCGGCGACGACCGGACTGTTATGGAACTGGTAACCGTGGTGAAGATCGCTGCCGGGCATGTCGGTGCGGCCCTCGAGCCACCGGCCTAACCCGGCGGCAATGACATGTTCGCCTTGCGCGTCGATAAGACGAAATACGCATGTCTCGCCGGTGAATTCGAATTGCAATTCGCTCACGCCCTGGTGGTTGGGCTGCATCAGGAAGCGGTCCGTCTGTCCGGGTGCGCGTACTCCATCCGTGACAGCACCGGCCCGTTGAAAAGGCTCTTTCCACGTTGCCGGGGCGTCCGGACTTTGCCAGTCGGCAAGTCTCGCTTTGAGCCGCGCATCGGCAGAGGCGCCGTCTTCGATGTGATCGCGAATCTGATCACAAAAGGCCGCCGGAAAATACCGGTCGATATGCGCGAATAACTTCGCGCTGCCCTTGATTGCGCCGGTAACGGCAAGCGTTGCGCCGTGCAACGGGAACACCGTCGTCATCTGGACGAACTTGCCAATTGCGCTATATGTGCCATCGGGCCGGGTCCACCAGTGATAGCCGTATTTCACGGGCTCGCCGTGCGCCTTGGTTGCGGCAGCGACCCAGCTTTCGGGAAGCAGCCGCCGGCCCTCCCATACACCGTTTTGCGCATGCAGCACGCCGAGTTTCAACAGATCCGCGGTTCGCGCGATGAGGCCGTTGCCACCCGGATTGACGCCGTCCGGGCCGATATCCCAGGATTCCCCTTCAATGCCCATCGGCTCGAAGATTCGCGGCTTGAGATACTCATGCAGCGTCACGCCCGTCACGCGACTCAGTATGGCCGACAACATGTAGCTGGCAGCGCTCGTGTACAGGAACGCCGTTCCCGGTTCTTGCACGATCGGGATCTTGAAGAACTCCGCGATCCAGCTTGTAGTCAGCGATCGCCACTCTGCCCCGGATGTTTCGCCCGCGTGACCTACGCGCATCGTCAGGAGGTCTTCTATGGTCATCTCCGTCAGCCAGTGCTGGACCGGTTCCGCGATGACCTCGGGGAAAAACGAGACCACCTTGTCGTCGAGCTTGAAAAGCCCCTGGTCAAGCGCCAGCCCGATCGCACAGGCGGTGAAACTCTTGACGACGGAGTGCAGGTTTCGCGGCCGGTCAGGCCGATACGGCCAGCGCCAGCCCTCGGCAACCACGTGGCCGTTGCGGTGAAGCATGAAGGCGTGCAGGTCGAGGCCGGCTGCTTCGACGTCGTTCAGGAAGGCGACGATGGCATCGGCATCCACGCCGGCCACGGAAGGGTCGGCGCGCGTCAGGCCATCGGCTTGCTGAGCCGCGATGAGGTTCGCTTCAGACGCTGCGCCGCACTCCACGAAATTGTCCGGCATCGTCCTCTCCTGGTGTTTGAAAAATGGGGCTGGCTTTGAGCGTCGGCTCGGTTTGTAGTTGCAGCATCGCCGGGGTGAGACTGCACGCATCACGCGATGCTATGTGCAACAGCACTCTCAAGGAAGCCCGTTTCGACCGATCACTCACAGAAATCCTGATCACCGATCGGTTGATTTCGCTCGCGCCGGTGGATGGTTCTGGGCCGGTGGTTGGGGGTTAGCGAACCGGGGTTGACGGCAGGTTGCCAAGTTCCACGGGTAGCGGTTCTAGGTCAATGCCGGGTTGTGGGAACGGCGTTTGAGGTATCGACCAACCGGGAAAATGCCGACGCGCGAAGGACGACGCTATTCAGGCGAAGGGCCAACGTTATTTTTAGACAAGACCCTATATCCGTCGTATTCGACCCAGGCCTCCCCGCCAAAGCTTGCCGTTAGCACCGCGATTTTTTTCGGTGGCAAGCCCCGGCCAAATGGCGTAGATCGATCCAGAATCTGACGGGCGGCTATGAACTTTGGCGAAGTAAAATCGGATAGCAAATCTATCGAGTAGACGATATTTTCCATTCCGTAGTCCGTGACAAGGCATCGCGTTGCATCCATGAAAATGATCGTTTTGTGCTCCCTAAAATCGTCTGAGAGCAAATCAAGATGAACCGTGCCGCTTCGCTTATCTGCGCAAATTCCCGCGAAAATCCAATCGTGGAACGAGTGAAATCTATCAAAGTTATCAAGCATTTTTAGCGGCTCCAAGGGCTGAAAGGTACAACGTCAAGCCCTTTCGCTCGACCGTCTTCCGTCCAATTGTGGGCGTGGGGTTGCATTCCCAGGTGTATGTGATCGAAGTCTAGATCAACTACAGGCGCGCCCGTATCACCATACAAGCGCATTTGTCCGCTTCCGGGGTTCGTGTACCACGTTCCCGGCTCGCCTTCGTTCGGCGTTTTCGCAATGTCGAAACTATCGCCAAAGCTGGGCATAGCGCCAAGCTCAAACGGCGAGGCGTCGCCTAACGGCGTTGACCCGATGCTAGCGTCTGTTACTTCGCCAAGGTCGAACGCTTGATCCGCTGAAGATGTGAAGGACGCAACTGACGCAAGCAAGGCCGACGCAGCGCGGGCGGCTATGTTTCGCGCACCAGCCTCGGCTATCGTTTCGATATGCTTTGGATAACCGGACTCGCTCAAAATCGCTGCGCGTTCGCGCTTCTCTATTGCCAGAGTTTCCGCTCGCCGCTCGGCGTGATATTGCGCTGACCACGCCTCGTAGTCGCGCGACGGCGTGTCTCGCCTCGTCTCTCGCGCTGGCGAGTCAAGCGTAAAGCCGCCGTTCTCGAAAACGCTGGTGGTCGCGCCCTCTTCCTCCAAGACAATCACCGCGCCATCACGCACGTAAGAGAGCAACGTTTGAAGGGTTTCCCGTCCGCCTTTCGGCGATTTCGAATACCACGAGAAGCCTCCCTGCAAGAACGATTCGACGCGCGCCACAAGCAACGCGTTCGATTCCCAAACGTACATATCGGCGTACATCAACATAGCACGGCCCGCTTTGATTTTTTCGACGTCGTCGGTGAAGCTTCGCCCCTTGCGTAGCACGTACCGATGGCCGTTATAGCAGGTTAGTTCCGTTGTCATGCGGTTGCGTCTCCTTTGGTTGCAACGGGGCTACGCTAACGCACTTTACGCTGCCGCCATCCCAAAAAGACAGCCGGCAAACGGCAACGCTAATCAGGCGACGGATTAGCCGATCCTGCTATGCCGCCATCGGGCGCTGGTGTGACGAAAACATACTGTTTTAGTTCGGGATGCGATACAACCAGCGCGGCGATAAGACTAGCGCCTAGCCGTCGTGCGAATTCGTCATCGAGACGATGGTTAAATTCATCCAGAAAAATCGGGAACGTAAGCTTTTTTATATCCAGCGCCTCGATCGGGGCGCTCTCCATATTCTGAATTTTGATCGCTTCGTCATCCGGCGAATAGGACACGACGAGCGAGGTTGCTGCCAATGTGGTCATACTAAAATCCCCTGCACGTTTGATAGTCTTGAAAAGCATTTTGCTTGCACAGTGCCAGGCCGCGCATTCCGCTGCCCATCATGCCTGCGAGCGCATTACATATGTCCATATCCCTTTCGTACTGGTAGAAGCAATCCGCCTCGACTGACTCGCCAA
The DNA here is from genome assembly GCF_018449515.1 of Caballeronia sp. dw_19. Classification (GTDB taxonomy): domain Bacteria; phylum Pseudomonadota; class Gammaproteobacteria; order Burkholderiales; family Burkholderiaceae; genus Caballeronia. The sequence goes on from NZ_JAAVUQ010000008.1 coordinate 84,177, forward strand.
AGCCGCGCGCCGCCATAGACAATACATCATCGCCCGTTGCGCTCTTGACGAACTCAAACGGCGCGGCATCGCCTAGCGGGGTTGACCCGCCGCCGATGCCTGTTACCTCCCCTATGTCAATTCCGCTTCCTGTCTCGCTGGGCCGTATCACGCCCATGCTCGCCAGCGTCGCGAGCGCTTGAATACCGCCTACGAGCGCATCTAAGCGCCCGCCACCGCTCGAAACCGCGCTAACGCCGCTTTGTGCGTAAGGTGCCGCACCTGACGCCACGCCGCCAAGCTCCCCGCCGTATCCCCCCGATTGCGCCGCCAAGCCCGAACGAGCAAGCGCGCCTGACCCGAACGCCTGCCTTGGCGTCATCGCACGCGGTCGATACACCGGCTCGGCTGGTGGCACTGACCCTCCTGAATACGACCCCGCGCGGCCTCCAACGGGATTTTCTACCACCAGAATATCGCCCCGTCGTATCCCGATGCTCACTTCAAACACGGTTGACGATGCGCTCTGCGTTCTGTTCGAAGTTCTTAGATAACGCTTCGCGTGTTTGATGAACTGTTCATTCTCAGCCAGACGAAAAGAGTTCACCCCATCGAACATCTCTTGAGCGGCCTTTGATTCGGCAAGGACTTCTGCGTTGTGTCTGTAAAAACACGCTGATTCCAGCTTGTACCGCGTGCCCCGATAGTGGAAATAATCGTCCGTCATCTCAGTTATTTTGTTGTTGCGACGGGTTGACGCTAACGCACTTTCCCGCGCGTCCATCTCAATAAAAGGACGGGCGCGGGCAGGTAACTTACATGGGACTTTGCATCAAGGGTTTTGCAGCAACGCGCGGATGGCATCGACGCGCCAGAAGACGGACCGAGAAGGCAAGCCGATGGCCCCCCGCGGTGGAACCGTATCGATGCTCGCAGAGGGCGTCGCGCCCTTTGATACGGCGGACACTTACGAGGAGCACCTGGCGGCGTGGGAACCGCCGCTAACATCGCCTGATATCGTCGCCCCTCCCCAATTAACCGCCCTTGCCTTTCGCCAGCGTGCCAGCACTGTCGGTGCCACCGAACAGTTGCGTCAGGTACTGCGAATTCTTGTTCATCGTCGCCATGACCGTGTTGAGCGCGGTGAACTGCGCCTGGTACTGCTGAGTCAACTGGGCCGCGTAGCTCGCCAAGGTGTCCTGCTGCGTGCCGATGCCCTTGAGGTCCGCGTTGAGCGGGTCCTGGTTATTCGCAATCAGCCCGCCCTCTCCCAGGAATCCATTAAGGCTCTTTGTCATCTTCGCGGCCACGCCGGTCGTCGAATTGAACAGGGCCGCCATTCCCTCCGGATTGCTCGTCAGTTCGCTGGCCATCTTCGTACTGTCGGCGGTAAGCGTCCCGTCCTTGTTCAGAGCAATGCCGATCGCGCCGAGCGAGATGCTGGAGCTGCCGTTCTTGACGCCACCGCTGATAATACTTGCGAGCGTGCTCTTGATCGTGTTGAACATCGAGTTGCCGAGCAACGGGCCGCCTTGCGCGCCCTTGGCTTTCGAACTGTCGAAACCGGCAACCTGGCCATAGGTCGTGACCAGGGTGTTATAGAGGTCGACGAAGTTGTTGATAGCGGTCGATGCCGACGTGGTGTCCTGTGCCACGGTCAGCGTCTGCGGCGTGCCGGCAGGCACGCCAATGGCCGCCGCAGTCAGGTTCAGCGTGACACCCTGGATCGCGGTGGTTACCGTGTTGCCTGAACTCGTGCCAGCCGTGCCGTCGATGGCGAACATGGCATCTTTGGCGGATTCGGTCTGCGTCCACGGACTGGCGGCCGACACCGACGCAATGGTCGACGGGTCCGCGGCGCTGGGACCGGCCGTGGATGTTACGCCGAGACTGGACAGCCCGGCATCGTCGGTCACAGTGCCCACTGAAACGTCAATCGTGTTCGATGCACCCGTGGCCGACGAACGCAAGATCAAGTGCGCGCCGTCCGTGCCGCTCACGACAGTTGCCGTGACGCCGGGATTGCTCGACGACAAGTTGATCGCGCTCGCAATGCCGCTCACGGTGTTGTTCGCCGACGTGATGTCGACGCTCATCGACTTGTCTCCGACCGAGACGTTCATCGTGCCGGTGCCCAGTGCGGTTGTTGCGCCGAACGCGGCCGACGAGAGCGTCTGCGCGCTGGCAATTTGCGTCACCGCGATGGAATAGCTGCCCGTCGCCGCGCCGCTGCTGCCGCTCGCCGTTAGCCCCGTGCCATCCGCGGTCACGGTGAATTGCCCAAGAGCAGTACCGTTCGATAGCGGCGCAATGCCCGCCTGCAACGCCGACAACCCGGCCTGCAAAGCACCGATCGCCGAGAGTTTGGTGTTGTCGTTTCGTTGCCGTGCGATCAGCGAGCCGGTCTGGCCGGCCACCTTCGCGTTGACGAGGCTCGTGACCAGCGACGACACATCCAGTGACGCGTTGCCCGTCGAACCGCTGATGACGGACTGCGCGGCCGATGCCCTGGCCGCGTTGGCGGCAGCCGTCGTGTCGGCGGCAGTCGAGATGGCGTTGGCCGAGGTGGGTACGCTCGAAGCGCTGGAAATCGTCGACATTAAAATGCTCCGTACGTCAGGTTTGTTTTTGAGCCTGCATGAGAACCGCCCGTGGACTGCCCGCTGGAGGCAAGCATCAGGAAGCGCGATGCGACATGGCAGCCGCGTGTTGCCCGGGCTGGACATCGTGTATTCACGCAGTCATGGTTGCGCACTTCCGCCACGGGTGAAACGGCGAGCAACACGCGCGTCCGGCGAGTTCTTTCCAAATCTTTAAAAAGATTTCCACACGTATGTCCAGGCGGCTCGAGTCAGTCAGTGCCCGACGCGACAAGCGATCCGCGGCGGTAACAAGGATCCGCCTTCCGCCGCGGCTTGTACCTATGGCAGCCGCTTTTTCGAACGTGAACCTGCCGATCACCCACGCGTTCCTGCTCGGCATACTCGAAGCTTTCACGGCGGCAACGTTCAGTCGCTTTTTGATCGAGGCACCGTTCTTGCGGCTCAAGTAGGGTCTCGCGATCCGCCTTTCAGCGCAGTCCGGTGAGCGAGCAGGGCCGGATGAGCGCGCCATCTGAGGGAGTGCGGCCAAAGCCGGCGAAGTAAAATCGGCGCGCGCCTGCGTGCGTTTCGCGTACGGCGCGTCTAAGCGATGCAACCGGTCGCACTGAATTGTGACGTCCGTTAGTTCGCTTTTACAAATCGCGATAAAACAGCAAATGGAAATAAACTTGCGGCTTTGAGGGCCGCAACCATAAGCGAACGAACTTCTGAAAATTCAACCGCTTATGCGGGAATCGAAGACGGGTAAACTGACGCGTCGCCGTTTCGGCGGCCGTATCCGGCAGTCGCCTGCCCGGCGCGGCCGGGTAAAACGGTCGATCGTCGTTTGTTTGTTTTCGAAGCTGACCCACCGATCCAGTACACTTATTACATCGAAAGCAATGGTCCAGACCAGAGATCCTTGGTCCGGTGTTTGATAGTTAAGAGGGAGAAACGTACGTGGCTAATGACAAGATGCTGGCGCAAATGAGTAACAAACCGGGGTTTATCGCGGCCCTCGACCAGAGTGGCGGATCCACCCCCGGCGCCCTGCGGGCGTATGGAATTCCAGAGAGCGACTACAGCGGCGACGCTGAGATGTTCAAGCTGATGCACGAGATGCGGGTACGCATCATGACCGCACCCGCCTTCACCGGTGACAAGGTCATCGGCGCCATTCTCTTCGAAGCCACCATGGACGGACAGGCAGAAGGAAAGTCCGTTCCGGCCTTCCTGTGGGAAGACCGTGGCGTCGTTCCTTTCCTGAAAGTGGACAAGGGGCTCGAAGCAGAAGCGAACGGCGTGCGTCTGATGAAACCGATCCCCGGGCTGGACCCGCTGCTCGAGCGGGCGGTCAAGCTGGGCGTGTTCGGCACGAAGATGCGCTCGGTTATCGACCATGCGTCGCAGGAAGGGATCGCGGCAATCGCCAAGCAGCAGTTTGAAGTCGCCGCGCAAATCCAGGCGCACGGTCTCGTGCCAATCCTGGAACCCGAGGTGTCGATCAACAGCCCGGACAAGGCGGCAGCGGAAACCATCCTCCTGGCTGAGCTGCTCAAGGGCCTCGCGGCGTTGCCCGATGGCAGCCAGGTCATGATCAAGCTGACCATCCCGGACGTGACGGATCTCTATCGCCCGCTGATCGAGCACCCGGCCGTCGTACGCGTGGTGGCGCTCTCGGGCGGCTACGCGCGGACCGACGCGTGCACGCGCCTCGCGAAGAATCACGGCATGATCGCCAGCTTCTCCCGGGCGTTGATCAACGAGCTCAAGAAGTCAATGAGCGACAGCGAGTTCGACGCAACGCTGGCAACGTCTGTCGATGAGATCTATCAGGCCTCGGTCGTAAAGGTCTGATTTTTAGGTTTCAACGCAGGTTTCAACGCAGGTTTCAACGCAAGGTTTGATACAGGCCGCACTCGAAGCATGAGTGCGGCCTGTCTGTCATGCCGCGTGAGCAACCCTCGCTTGCGGCAGTTCAAGACGGCGCGACCACGTGGCAAGGTGGCGGAAAGCGACTGGCGGTTTGCTCAGAATCGCGCTGTCGTACAGCTTGCCCGCGAACCTGACGAAGTTTTCTATCCGGAAGCCCTGGCCCCGGTAAAACGCAATCAAATGTGCAGCGGGTTGCGGTGTATCCAGCGCAAGCTCAGCGTAACCGCGAATAGCGGCCCAGTGATCCGCATAGGCCAATAACGACTTCCCGATCCCCCTGCTCTGATAGGCAGGATCGACGCCGAACTGGCGAACGCTCGCAATATCATCCCGCCGATAAAACCCGCATAACGACTCGCAATCCTGTGCGTAAAGCGTCATGGTTCCAACCAGCCGTCCGTTGCATACCGCGACATAACAGTCGCCGCGCATGGCACGCGCGCGGGTAACAAGCGCGGACTGGTCAACGCATGTGCAATTAAGCCCCATGCCGCCAAGCCGCGCAAACGAGCGGTGCAGCATCAGGGTCAACTCATCGAACGAATCACATGCTGGATCAAAGCGCCTCAGTACTACGCTGCCTACGCCACGATGAACGTAGCTGATACGCGTGTGATTCTTCGTTGCTGTGCGTTGCTTCGACATGACACCTCCGGCCTCATCAGTTGCCAGAAGTGTAGGATTGCTCGTCGGTTGATAACAAGAAAAAATCCCGTAAATATTCGCGTTTTACGGCATATATATGCAGGCCGTTCAGGGCTTTACGGAATTTTTATTTGCGATGGCGCAGGTCTTTATTTAAACGATGTAATGCCGAATGCGTCGGCATCGTCTCGCGGGCCTGAGGGTGCTTGCGCCCATCGATCTTCCGGTCCACTGCCTGTGCCAATCGCATCGTTTCACGCGAGCGCTCAGGAAACGCGTACGCTTTCCGCGTTCATTTTTTCGACAGTGAGATTCACCGATCGCGGAGTCAAAGGGCTCGTCCGATGCCTGACGCCGGCCGGTACAGTCAACATCTCGCCCGGCTTCAGTTCATATCGCGCGGTTTCCAGTTCAACAAGCAAGACCCCCTCGAGAACGATGAACACTTCGTCCGAGTCAGGATGAAAATGCCAGAAAAATGGCGCATCCATCACGCTAAGGTGAACCGCGTGATCGTTCACCTCAGCCAAGACCTGATTGAAATATCCCGCTTTAGTCTGCGCCGCCACTGCGCTCAGGTTTATCGATTTAGCGTCCAAGATCGTCTCCTCCCTACCCACGCGGCGAAGTGCATGAGCCACGGCTAAAGATAGCGCGCATGTCTGCCACTAGTCACAAGCCTAACCGCCCCGAACCAGCGCGCAAAGCGAGAAATTTTCACCGCGACGTGAGGTAAATTCACAAAGCGTCAGCGCCTCAGTGCCTATCAGGATCAAGAGACGAAGGTACGAAGATGTGCCCTTCCATGAGCCGGCGCGCCGTCCGGCTCATGATCGCCTTGGTGACGACCCACGTGCCGTCGCGCTGCTCGGCTTCCGCACCCACCGCCATTACGCCTGACGGATGGCCGAAGCGGATCCGGCCAGCCGTCTTGTTCGCCAGAAGCCGATGCACGACCGTGCCGGGAATCACGCCTGCAACCGCGACCGCGACCGCTCCGGTACCGGTCATGGCGTGGTGTAACTTGCCCATGGAGAAAATGCGTGCGTTGATATCGAGCGTCGCCGGGTCGACCGGCTTGCCGCTGGATGCCACATAGGCGGAAGGGGTCGCCACGAACGCGAGTTTCGGCGTGTGGGGCCGAAGGGTCGATGCTTCGTCCGCAGTCCGGGACAGTCCCATTCGAACAGCCGCATGCGCGCGAATTGCCTCGGCCTTCCGTAGCAAATCCGCGTTGCCGTTGATGTCCCGCTGCAGTTCGTTGCCCTTCAGCCCGAGTGTCGCGGCGTCGATGAAAATAGCGGGATTGCCGGCGTTGATCATCGTGAGTTCGATGACGCCGACACCCGGTACGTCGAGCGTGTCGATCGGATTTCCCGTGGGGAACATGCCGCCGCCGGCATCACCGCTGTCGTCTTCGCCCTCGCCGCCGGGGTCCAGGAACTCGATCCTGATTTCGGCCGCGGGGAAGGTCACGCCATCGAGTTCGAAGTCGCCTTCTTCAAGCACTGCGCCATCTTGCATCGGTACATGCGCGATGATTTTTGCGTTGATATTTGCCTGCCAGATACGCACGGTAGCGGTGCCGTCGCGCGGCGCATCGACCAGACCCTGCGCGATCGCGAACGGACCCACCGCCGACGTCAGGTTCCCGCAGTTGCCGGACCAGTCGACGATCGACTTGTCGATCGCCACCTGCCCGAACCAATAGTCGACGTCGCAGTCGTCCCTCGCGGACGGACCCACGAGTACCACCTTGCTGGTGCTCGACGTAGCGGCGCCCATGCCGTCGATCTGCTGGCCATACGGATCGGGACTGCCGATCACGCGCAGCAGGATGCGGTCGCGCAGCGCCCTATCGGACGGGAGTGAATCCGCACGGAAAAAGACACCTTTGCTTGTGCCTCCACGCATATAGGTTGCCGGAATCTTTCTTTGCACCTTGATCTCCTGAGATTGAGCCCGCGTGCTGCCGGGGCCGGTCGCTTTACTTCAAGCGACAGAGGAAAACGGTTTGCGACGCAAAACCGTGTGAGGCCCCGAAGCACTACCTCAAGAATGATAAGCCTGTCTGGCGCTGACAGTTCCCTGTTAGTTAAAGGCACGGCTCCCTCGCCCCATCCGCGATAAAGCTCGCCGTAAGGTTTGCCGGCTGATCCCCAAACTGTGAACGAGAACCAAACGGGAACCTGCAGCGTGCGGAACATCACGAGCGCATCAATGACAAGATTCAGGCGTACGCTGTCATAAAACTCATCACGCCGCCTGAACTTACCGTCAAAGGATCCCCTCATGCGAATCGAAACGTCATTCCTGTTCGACCTCGACGGAACGCTGGTCGACAGCGTCTACCAGCACGTACTTGCATGGAAGGAAGCGCTCGATGCAGAAGGTATCGAGCTGTCGGTATGGCGTATCCATCGCAAGATCGGCATGAGCGGGGGCCTCTTCACGAACCAGTTGCTGCGTGAAACGCACGGGGAGATCAGTCCCGAGCGCGTGGAGCGTTTGCGCCGCACGCATGCGGACGTTTATCAGCGCCTGCGTGCACAGGTTTGCCCGTTGCCCGGCGCACGCGAGTTGCTCGCCGCGCTCACCGAAGCGGGCACGCGCTGGGCCATTGCGACCAGCGGCCGCATGGAAACGGCGGCCGTGAATCTGGAAGCGCTCGGTGTCGATCCCGCGAAGTCCGTGGTCGTCACGCGCGACGACGTGAAGTACGCCAAACCTGACCCCGACCTCTTCATTGCAGCGGCGTCGCGTCTGGGCGTGTCGATCGAGCATACCGTCGTGGTGGGCGACAGCATCTGGGACATGCTCGCCGCGCGGCGCTGCCGCTCGCTCGGCGTGGGACTGCTGTCCGGCGGATACGGAATGGATGAACTGGAACGCGCCGGCGCGCTGCGCGTGTACGAAGATCCGGCGGACTTGCTGCTGCATCTGGATGAAGTTGCCGCACGGCCTTAGGCCTTGAAGGCGAAGGGCCGCCGGCCAATGGGTTCCGCCGTATGGACAGACCGTTGCACCGAATACGCGCGCACAGGTCTCCAAGCGCTTGTGCCTGCAGAGCAGGATGGCCAGCTTGCGTATCTGGATGCCGCACTTTATTCGTATGACTAAGCATTAAGGCATGGCTCTTGCGAGTCCTGTCGGGCCTGGGAGACTCTAGCAAGAGGCCGCGCAGTAAAGCGTTGCGCCGCCGAGCGGCAAACGAATCTGGTCGAAACGTCACCCATGGATCGTCAACGCGCGCTGATCAACCAATCGCCAATCAGACGCTATAAGCAAGTCGCAATCCGCCCCAATGACGGCCTCCGACCATGATCGGCGCGGACACGTCTTTCATCAGCGCATATTCCCCGGCGCCCATATCGCGTCGATATGTCTGCAACAAGAACGGCTTGGTATGCGACCCTGAAGCCAGGCCGGTACGGTCATTGAAGATGCGCCGGTTACGCGAATGAGCGGCGTTCCAGGCGGGATCGGAGCCTTGAGATTGCGAAAACTTCTTGTTGTGCGTGGGCAAGTAACCCTTGGTATCGACGGCTGCACAGAACACCACGCGTTCATCCAGCGCCAGCAAGGGCTCCTGGATTTCCGGCAGGATGCGATCGGCAAGCTGGATATAGCGGGTCGTGAATTGCTCAGGATTGGTACCGGCAATCGGGTTATAGGCATGATCGAAAAGGTCCGCAGCCGAGATCTCACCGCGCGAAATGGCCTGCTCGAATGCCCGGCCAATCTTCTGCGCGGCAGTCATGACCGCGTCTATAAACCGCGTATCGGGTGTCTCTATCCCCGCTTCCGCCGTCAACTCGATCAAGGTTTCGGACACGCCCAACAGCTTGCTCAACTGATCGCGCGCCTTCGTGAAGCTGCCGCTTGACTGCTCGACGCCTCCGACCATCTCGGAGACTTGAGACGCAAGCCCGCTGCATTGCTGGTCGATCGCTTCGGTCTGCAAAGCGATTTGCTCCGCTTCAACACTCAACTCAGTGATCGCTTTCCCCGTTGCCAATACAACGTCGCCGATCGCATGCGTGCCCTCCTTGACTCGCTGTGCACGTACCGCGCTGGCGGACCCTTCGGCCATCAACAGGTCGGCCTGACCCGACAATCTGGTGAGTGTTGTCCCGATCTCCGACGTGGCCCGCGCGGTCTTGGCTGACAATGCCTTCACTTCAGCCGCGACCACGGCAAAGCTTTTACCGGACTCGCCCGCACGGGCCGCTTCTATCGCGGCGTTCAAGGCCAATAGATTAGTCTGACGCGCGATGATCGAAATTTCTTCGGAGATCTTGCTGACGTCGCTCAATGACTCTCGCAAGGTCTCGATCTCCGCCGCCATCACCGAGACGCTGTCCACCAGGCTATGGATGTCTGCCAGCGACACCCTGACCGTCTCCTGGGACTGGCTGACGCCGGATGCGGCCTGATCTGCCACGATACGCATCTGACGCGCCGCCGCGGCAATCCGCTGGTTGCCCTCCATGGTCGACATTGCCGAACGCTGCAAGCCGTGGCACAAATCCGCCTGACGCGTAGCGCGGGCCGCCACTTCCTCGACGTGCCCCGATACATCGCAAATCTCGATACCCAGCTTGCCCGCATGCTCGGCGATCTTGCCGACCGCCGTCAGCGTGCGCCCGCGTTGTCCGAATCCGAAACCCGTCATCCCTTGCCTCCGGTGTTTTAATTTGCGTGGAATTCCCCGGCTGCGTCTCGACATGCCGGGTTCGCGAATTCCGCGTGACGTCCCTCGGTATATCGTCCGATTGCAGGAAAAACTAAAGGGGTGCGAGGCAACGGATGCGATACATCGGGTTTGCCCGGGGGTGTGGGCGGCGGCTCGGCTCACCGGCTTCATGCAGACCGCCGGATTCAATCGCGATCGGCAGGCGCTCCCAGCGGAAACAACGGCCGATACGGCCGCGCCTCGTCAACCGCGCGCGCGAATGACGGACGCGCCAGCAGTCGTTGCCGGTACGCAATCACGTGAGGAAACGACGCGTCAATCCGATGTGTCCAGTCTGCATAAAACAGGAACGGCGCGGCGCCGCAATCGGCCAGGCTGAAGTGATCGCCAGCGGCCCATTCGCGCGCGGCCATGAGTCCATTGAGCCAGCCATAAGCGGTGTCGAGCATTGCGCGCGCGTCGGCCACGCCTCGTGGATCCCGTTCCGTTTGCGGCCGCAAGCTGTCGCCCACGATCTTCTGCTGCGGAGTCGAGATGTAGTTGTCGAAGAAACGATCCATGCCGCGAACTTCCATTGCGCTGCGGGCATCTTCAGGCAGCAGCGGCACGGGGCCCGGATGATACAGCCCCAGATGCTCAATGATAATGCTCGCCTCGACCACGGTGCGGCCACCATCCACGAGCACGGGAAAGCGATTCATTGGCCAGAGCGCCGTGAGCTCCTCCATCACCTGCGGGTTCTCATGCGACAACGCTCGCCATTCGAACGGCGTGCCATTCTCGTACAGCGCAACCAGGACCTTCTGGCAGTAAGACGAGAACGGATGGGCGTAGAGCTTTAATGTCATTGGATCACCTCGGGTTGAGAAAGGCTGGTTTCTCTAACGACGAACGAGGTTGCCGAAAATCGACATCCACTCTGAAGCATTTTAAAATCCCTGCCGCTGCAAGCGGTTTTCTTTACAAAGCTATTTCGGAAGCAGGGCTTATAGCGAAGCAAAGCGAACGCCGGGAAGTGTTCGCTTCATCCTGGCGGCAAATGACCCGGGCTTGAGAATGCCGCGAGACACGCCAGCCGCACCCGCTCGACAGCCGTGGACCAACTCTCATCGGCGGCTTGCCGGAACAGCCGCAACGTCTGCGGATACCACGGCGAATCTTCACGCTCGCGCATCCAGCGCCAGTCGATGTCTTCTCGCGGCAGCAACACCCAGCACGGCTTGCCCAGCGACGCAGCAATATGCGCCGCGGAGGTGTCCACGCAGATCACCAGATCGAGCTCTCCGATGATCGCGGCGGTATCGGCGAAATCGGTCAGGTCTGTCCCGAGGTGCAACAGCGGAAGACCCGCAGGCGGCGACTGTCCCTCTTCTTCTCCCTGCCCTTTTTGCAGGCTTACGAAGCTGACCCCGGGCACGCTCCAGAGAGGCGCAAGCGTTGCAAGCGACGGCAGCGAACGGTTCGCATCGTTGTGATGTTTGGGATTGCCTTTCCAGACCAGACCGATCTTGCGGCCGGGTGGAAGCGTCGCCAGCCGCGTGCGCCAGTGCTCAACGAGCAACGCGTCAAGCGTCAGGCGGATGGGATCGGGAATGGTGTCCGTGGTCGTGCGCAGATGCAGCGGCACGCTCATCGGGCTCGTCCAATAGTCGTACCCAGAGGCCCGGCTTAGCGCGGTTTCGTGGTCGAGGACCGCGTCGACGCCCTCCAAAGCCGCGAATAACCGATGCAGCGCCGGCGCGCAGGCAAACGCGATATGTACCGCGCCCTGTGCCTTGAGCAACGCGAAGTAGCGGCCGAACTGGACCATGTCGCCAAGACCATCTTCCTGCCAGACCAGCAACGACTTGCCCGCAAGCGCTTCGCCTCGCCATCGCGGACACTGCAGCAAGGACTGCGTCTGGTGATGAATGAATCCCGGCTGATCGTAACGGGAATCGTAAAGCTGCCATCCCTCTTCGAATTCGCCCATGCTGAGCAGCAGCGTTGCAAGACTGACTTTCGCATCGTGATAGTCCGCGCGGATCGCGAGCGCGCGCCGGAAAGCTGCCTCGGCGTCGGTCAGATTGCCGAGTTCCTTCAGCACGTTGCCAAGGTTGTGGTGCGCTTCAGCGAGATCAGGGCGAAGAGCAAGCGCTCGCCGGTAAGCCGCAACGGCGTCAGGCGAACGACGCAGTGCCCACAGCACGTTGCCCAGGTTGTTATGAGCTTCAACAATATCCGGGCGGATCAGCAGCGCTTGCCGGTACGCCGCCTCGGCCTCGGGCAGCCGGTCGAGCGTCTGCAACACAATGCCCAGGTTGTAGTGAGCTTCAGCATAGTCGGGCCGGACTGCGAGTGCCTGCCGGTAAGACGCCTCGGCTTCCGGAAGACGGTTTAGGGCACCCATCAAGGCGCCCAGGTTAAGGTGAGCTTCGGCGTAATCGGAGCGGATAGTCAGTGCCATCCGGCAAGCCAGTTCGGCCTCGGGCAAGCGGCCCATTTCCTTGAGCACGTTCGCCAGGTTACTGAGCGCTTCGGCGTATTGAGGCCTGAGGATCAGCGCCTGCCGGTACGCCGCCTCGGCTTCTGGCAAGCGGGCGAGTTCCTTGAGCACGTTGCCCAGGTTGTTGTAAGCCCCTGCATCGGGCGATAGAACCAATGCCTGCCTATAGGCACTCTCCGCTTCGTGCCAACGGCGCAGGTCATAGAGCACGATGCCCAGGTTGTAGTGAGCCTGCGGGTAATCTGCACGGATCGCAAGCGCATGCCGGTAAGCCGCCTCGGCGTCATGCAGGCGTCCGAGATCGTAGAGCACCGCGCCGAGGTTGTTGCTGGCCTCTGCAAGGTCCGGGCGAATGTCCAGCAGTTGCCGATAGACAACCACCGCCTCCGTCAGAGAGCCAAGTCCCTTGAGCAGCATGCCGAGGTTGTTATAAGCATCGACGAAATCAGGCTTGGCCTCGATAGCCTGCCGCCAATACGCTTGCGCGTCGGCCAGTTGGCTCAGGCCTAGCGAAGAGACCGCCGCTATATTCAAGGCATCCGCCAGCGCGCTTCCCGTCAACGCCCGATGCGGGTCAAGCATCGGCTTAACCATCGACAACGCTTGCGCATAGTGTCCGGCCAGGCATAGCGAAGCAGCCGACTGATGCCAGTCCGCAGTGTGAGGTGCGCTTGTTGGGACAGTTGTCATGGGTCGGCCGTCGAGGCTTGGGTTCAGTGGATGCTGCCGGGGTGCGATCCCCTTTTTTCACCCGGCATGGAATTGATGCGCCATGGTTCGAACGTCTGCGGGAAAGGGGACGCGCCCACCACATCACTGAGGTTACGACAGTCGCCATCTGCGTGACGGCGGGAAATGAGCGCATTGCTGCACGCTATTCGGAGGATGAGGGCGCTAAAGAGCGTTTAGATAGCCTTAGGGACGTAGCGCAATAGCGTCTGGTCCGCGGCTTAAAGGTCTTGGTGAATCGCGATCGCCGTATTCAGCTTGGCCGAGTCGAAGCTTACAAACATGCTTAGGGATTCTTCGAAACAGCCCAATGCGCAGACGCACCATTTCGTTCTCCCTTCAAGAACGATCGTCTGCGCTTGAAGGGAACGCGTCGGCATCGGGTTGCTTACTACACGATCGCTTAGTGCTGCGCGCCGCTCGTTACGCCATAGCGCGCCGCCGGCAGCCGACGCGAAAGGTTAGGCACCAACGCCTGGCGAGCCGCCTCGAACGTGTTCCAGTCGGCCGCTTCCGGCAGCGAAGGAATTGTGACCAGCTCGCCCTGATCGAGGCCAGCAAGCGCTGCGTCCACCATGTCTTCCGACGTCATCACGATACCCTCCGGCAGATAGCTCACCGGCGTGCCCGCAATGTCCCAGAACTCCGTGCTGGTTGCGCCCGGCAACACGGCCTGGACCCGCACGCCCTTCGCGCCAAGTTCATGGTGCAACGACTGTGTCAACGCGAGCACGTACGCCTTGCTGCCGCCGTACACACCGTTCAGCGTCTCCGGCGACACAGCGACAATCGATGAAATGTTCACGATCGTTCCGCCGCCACGCGCGACAAAACCCGGCACGACAGCCTTCGTCAAATGCGTGAGCGCGACCACGTTGAGCGTGATCATCGCGTCCATTTTGTCGATGTCCGAGTCCACGAGCGGCGCGGTCGCGCCCACGCCGGCATTGTTCACGAGCATCGTGATGCTGGAGTCATTACGCAGGACGTCTTCAACCTTCCGCACGCCTTCAGGTGTCCCCAAATCCGCGACGACAACCTCGAAATTCCGTCCGGTGGACGTTGTGAGCGTCGTTGCCAGCGCGTTAAGGCGGTCGCGATTGCGCGCCACCAGGATGACGTCGTAACCGCGTTCGGCAAGCCGTTTCGCGTAGATCGCGCCAATGCCGGTCGAAGCGCCCGTCACCAATGCCGTGCCTTTGTTCGCTACATTGCTCATTTCCGTTCTCCAGTTTTTCAAGTGTTCCGGCGGAAGCGCCGGTGTGTGAACGGAATAGTAGAAGTATGAGATCATGTCCTCAATGACATAGATACAACTTTTTAGGACATCGGCCGGAATCCCGTTCCCGGCGCGCAGGAGGCCATGTGAAAACGATCGGAATCATTGTTTATCCGGACTTTCAGGTGCTGGGGCTGGCGGTCTCGACCGTGTTCGAATTTGCCAACGCAACCGTCGGACAAACCGCGTACGAGGTGCAGTTGTTGTCGGAACACGGCGGTTCCGTGCGCTCCTCGCTAGGCTTCGGCATCGAGACCGCGAGCTTCAAGGGCAGCGAGTTCCACACCCTGATCGTCACCGGCGACAACATAGGCACGCCTCATTCGGCCGGCGTGGCGGCATTTCTTCGCGACGCCCTGAAGACATCGCAACGCATTGCGGCGACCTGCACAGGCGCGTTTGTACTGGCCGAGGCGGGCTTGCTGGACGGCCGCCGCGCGACCACGCACTGGTACTACGCGCGGGCGCTTCAGCGCGCGTATCCGCAGGTCAAGATGGAGGAGGACCGGATCTTTATCGTCGACGGCCCGATCTGGACGTCCGCCGGTGCGAGTGCCGGGATTGATCTTGCGCTGGCGCTCGTCGAGAAAGACCTGGGTACGGAAACGGCGCGGCTCGTGGCGAAAAAACTGGTGGTTTATCATCGGCGCGCCGGCGGCCAGTCGCAGTATTCCGCGCTGCTCGAACTCGACGCGAAATCGGATCGGGTGCAGACCGCGCTGGCCTATGCAAAATCCAACCTGACCGCGAAGCTGTCGATTGAAGAGCTGGCGGAAGTTGCCCACCTCAGTCCGCGCCAGTTCAGCAGGGTTTTCACCGACGAGACCGGACAGTCGCCCGCCCGGGCCATAGAAAATCTGCGGGTGGAGGCCGCTCGCCTGATGATGGAAGCGGGACGGCATTCAGTCGATGTAGTCGCACGCGAGACTGGTTTCGGTGACCGTGAACGAATGCGGCGTGCATTTCTGCGTGCGTTCGGGCAGTCGCCGCAAGCAATGCGGCGGATGACGGAATCGCAGCTGGTTTGATGAAGGGCCGGTTTTGCGCGGCGGATGGATCATGGACTGATTAAGGAGCCGTCAAACACGCTCGCTGAATCAACAAGGGTTGAGCTCGCGTATTCATACCCTGGCTGGCGCTTATACCGTGGGCGCCAACTGTGTGAGCACGGTCGTCATGCTCATGACCTGCTGGTCACTATCTGAAATTCCCGCGTCATGGGCAGCCTTGGCCAATTGAGCATTGGTTAGTCTGGCAAGGCCGTCGAAACTATCGCGGACAATTGTCGCAGTCGTGGCAGGGCTGGTCCGACGCTCCCACGTCTTGTCTTCGACAAGCCGTCGAAGCACGTATTCGCGAGCAGCCGTTTTCGCGGCAAGAATGCCGCGCGCTTGTTCTTCCGTCATGGTGTTCTCCCCGAGTTCGCCCTCGTTTTATAGCAACGCGGCGTGCCCCTGGCGGTTCGGAAGAACACACTTGGACGGATTTTTTTCGGGTGCGCTCCCGGGCAATGATCTTCTTCGGGTCACTAACCGTATTCCGCGTATTCCGGCTAACCCGAAGAGGACCTGCAGACTGCCTGTCCGAGTCTTTAGTCCGAGGCCAGACGTGCGATCGCACGCTCCACGCCACCGCGGCCGAACGGAACACCCTGCACGGTCATGGCGGCTTCAACGCCGCCGAGACATCCAAGGATCATCGCGGGGTTAATGTCGCCGAGATGCCCGATACGGAATGCGCGGCCCGCAAGCGGCCCGAGACCACCGGCGATGGCAACTTCGAAGCGCTCGCGTGCGACGCTACGGATTGCTTCCGGATCGATACCCGCGTTCACCTCGATGGTCGTCACGGACACCGAACGCGCAGCCGGCACCTCGCAGAAAAACCGTAACGCACCCGTCTCGCTCCAGCATTCCACCGCGGCATGCACCGCTTCCGCGATTCGCCGATGGCGTTCCAGCACCTCGGTCAAGCCTTCCCGGAAGATCAGCCCAAGCGACGCCTCCAGCCCTGCGATCAGGCTTTGCGGCGGGGTGCCGCAAAACTTGCGGTACGACAGCGGACTTCTCCGCCGCTCCCAGTCCCAGTAGAAACGCGGCGTGGAGTTGCGGCGCGAGACCTCCATTGCCGTTGCGTCGACCGCGACAAACGCGAGTCCGGGCGGCACCATCAACGCCTTCTGACTCGCGCCAAGAACTACGTTGATGCGCGTTGCATCCATGGCGAACGGCGCGGCTGCAAGCGACGCAACCACGTCGACCACGAGCAGCGCGGCGTGATCGGCCCGATCGATCGCCGCCCGCATGGCCGGCAGATCGTTGGTGATGCCGCTTGCAGTGTCCGTGTGAACGATGAAGACCGCGACGATCTCGCGTTTCACATCGTCCCGCAGCACGGCTTCGATATCCGCTGGATCGATTGGACGTCCCTCTACCCAGGGTGTCCGAATCACGCGACCGCCCATTGCCTCGGCCTGCACCGCCCACGATTCCGAGAAGTGGCCCGTGCCAGCCACCAGCACCGCCTGACCCGGCGCAATCAGGTTGGCGATGACCGCTTCCCACGCACCGTGCCCGTTCGCGGCATAGAGGAAGACGTCCGACTGCTCCGTCTGCAGCACGCGCTTCAGGCCGGCTTCACACGCGGCAATACAGCGATCCAGACGAGGGTCGGCCAGGTCCATCGGCTGACGGCTCATTGCGTGCAGGACTTCATCCGGAACGCGGCTAGGTCCCGGCGAATGCAGAAAGCGGTGACCGGGCAAACGGGCAAAGTCGTTCATGCGAGAAGGATTCGAAATGAGTGATTGCTGCTGGAATTTGAGCGCGCTTGAGCTTTGTCGTCAGTCAGTTTCATTGCAACCCTGGCTAATTGTTGGTCAAAAAGATTCTACAGGGCTGCGCGGGCGCATGCACTTTCGATTCGCTTTAGCGGCGCATGCGGGACCGCGCGTTCGCCCTAAAGCTCGAAGCTTGCGCTCAAATGCAATCTGATGAACACGTCGCGCCTGTTCGGCGTTATCGCGATCCCAACGCAGGGCGGATACAATGAATGCCAGAAATTCGCGGTCTACGGCGGTCTACAAATACACCGAGGCGTTGCGCATGGGACGGGAGATTGAGGATGCGTCTGTGAGTGCTGCCTGTGTTTATCCCCGAGGTGTTGCGACCCGGATCGCAACCGCGTCACGGGCGCGCCCCCCGCAGGGCCGGTTCTTTAGTGCCAATGGAGTGGCTCCAGACGATTGCAGACGGACCGCTGACAACACCTGCTTCCCAACTCGCCCAATAGTCGCGATGAACACATGAACCGCGAACGACTCACCCGCGAGCAAGCCCGCGAACAAACGCGCCAACGTCTGCTCGACGCTTCTCAGATCATTTTCACAAAGCAAGGATTCATCGCGGGAAGCGTTGAAGAGATCGTATTGGCCGCAGGTTATACGCGTGGCGCGTTCTATTCGAATTTTCGCAGCAAGCAGGAAGTGCTAATCGAACTTCTCAAACGCGATCACCTTGCCATGCAAGCGGGCTTGCACGACCTTATGCAAGGACAAGTCACGCGTGAGGATCTGGAAGACCGCGCATTGCTTTTTTACAGCCATTTATATCGTGACAACAAGAACTTCCTGCTATGGGTCGAAGCGCAACTGCTGGCGTCGCGCGACGCTCACTTCCGCGTTATCTTCAACGCTTTCCTGCGTGAAAAGCTCGACCAGTTAACTTTACATATCCGCGAGTTTTCAGTGCGCGCGGGTACACCGTTGCCCGCTGAAACGCTTGCGCTTGGGTTGATGGCGTTATGCAATGGCGTGCGGTTCTTCTATTCGATCAATCCGCAGGCCGTAACGGGGGAGCTGGCCGAATCCGTTCTGGCGCACTTCTTCTCGCGCGTGGTGTTCGGACGCAGCATGCAGGTCATCGAAGGGGCTACACCGGTTCACCTCGCCGGGCACTGATGCGTGGTTAATCTTGCAACATTCATGCTGGTCCACGGACAGCGTCGCGATCAATCGCGTTCATGGACTGAGGATGGGCGCCTTGTACGACCGTCCTTCATTGCCAAGCGATTCCCAATGATCGTAGTCCGAACGATATCCGCGCACATAGACCATGGTGTTGACGGCGGATGACCCCGCCAATGCCTTGCCGCGCGGCTGATAGCCCTTGCGACCGTCAAGGCCCGCCTGCGGCAACGTTTCGAAAGCCCAGTTGTTGACGTGAGTCGGCGCGCGCCACGCCGCGGCCGTTTTGTTCACGTCATACGCTTGATCAGCCGCAGCATCAGGTCGAAGGTCTTGCCGTAAGGGGGATGGAAAAGGCGGGTGCCATTCAGGCGCGCCTGGTAGAAAACGGGTTTCTCTTTGCTGAATGTACGGAAACCCCATTCGCCGTGGTAAGCGCCCATGCCGCTCGGGCCGACTCCGCCGAACGGCTGCGCTTCCTGCGCCAGATGCCAAAGACAATCATTGATTGTGACGCCGCCTGACGCGGTCTCGTGCAGCACCCGGTCGCGATTGACGACGCTCCGGCCGAACCAATAAAGCGCGAGCGGCCGGTTGCCCTGGTTCACCATGGCAATGGCCTGGTCAAGCCCGTCGTATTCGACAATGGGTAGCAGCGGGCCAAAGATTTCCTCTCGCATCAGACGCGAGCTTGCGGCCGCACCGACCACCAGCGTCGGTGGAAGTTTTCGTGTACCTTCGTCGAAACGTTCGCCGGCTGGATTGACTTCGACAATGCGCGAACCGCCATCACGCGCTTCCTCGAGTATCGCAAGCAGCCGCTCGCGATGCCTCGCGCTGATGATCGCCGTATAGTCCGGGTTCGAGATCAGCGTGGGATAAAGACGCGTAATTGCCGCCTTGAGCTGATCGGCGACGCTGTCGGCCAGACCCGCCGGCACGAGAACATAGTCCGGTGCAATGCAGGTCTGTCCAGCGTTCAGGAACTTGCCATAGGCAATGCTCGCCACGGCGGCAGCAATGTCGCAGGAGGCATCGATTATTGCAGGTGATTTCCCGCCGAGTTCCAGCGTCACCGGCGTAAGGTTTGCCGCAGCGGCCAGGGCGACCTGCCGGCCGACCTGGGTCGATCCGGTAAAGAACAGGTGATCGAACGGCAGACTGGCAAAAGCCTGACCTACGTCCACGCCGCCGTTCACCACACTCAGCTCATCGGGCGCAAACGAAGCGCTAACCAGCCGGTCCAGCAATTCGGAGAATCGGGGAGTGAGTTCGGAGGGTTTGAGGAGCACCCGGTTGCCAGCGGCGATGGCCGCCAACGCCGGCCCCAACGATAATTGAATAGGATAGTTCCACGGCGATACGATACCGACCACACCAAGCGGTTGCCGCAACAGGCGGTTATAGCCAGGCCGAAAGTGCAAACTGGTCGCGACTCGTTGCGGACTTATCCAGTGCTTCAGGTGTTTGCGTGCGTGACGGATTCCGGCGCGCACGACAAACAACTCGGCGATCCGCGTTTCATGAGCGGACCGCCCGCCGAAGTCGTCATCGATCGCGCACACAAATTCACTCTCATGATCCTCCGTCAACGCAAGCAGCCGGTTCAGCCGGTCCATGCGAACGCGCAGCGGCGGATTCGATTCCGCCGCGAACGCCTGGCGTTGCGCCTCGAAGCGTTCTTCCATGAAAGAAGGCGGGCTGACCTGCATGGTCTGTTTCCTGTGTTTGGAATGACGCTAGCTTACCCGTTTCATACCGGCGGAAGTTGCAGCGTGCGAGCGACCTTGCCGCCCTTTGAGCTGCTCGCGCAACTGATGCGTAACCACCTTGAGTTTTATCCAGCAGGACATTGTTGGGGCGCGAGCTGCACGCGTTACGCGACCGGTCTGTTCGTCGATCAACGCAAAAGACCTGGTGTCCGGGGATGGCTAACTCAGACTCTCGATTGCAATCCATTCATCAGTAGACCAAACATGATCTATTCAGTCTTTGTCTTGTCGAGCAGCAAACCGTCTATCCGTTCCCTGTTTTCATCGCCCCAGGCACAGAGTGGCATGAGCGCTTTCGCCAGCGTCTTGCCGAACTCGGTCATTTCATAATCGACCCTGGGTGGCACTTCCCGATAATCACGCCGCACGATAATGCCATCCTCGGCCAACTCGCGAACTTGCTGGATCAAGACCTTCTCACTGATACCGGCGACAAGACGCTTCAATTCGCCGAACCGACGCGGCCCACTGTTCAGATGAAACAGCACGATCGGCTTCCACTTCCCGCCGACAACCGAGAGTGCGATCTCGAGTCCGCAGCTATATGCCCGGTTTTCCATAAAAAGAATCTCCATACATACCTTTAGGTAGGTACTAGCCTAACAGAATGCACCCGACCATAATGAATCTTCAAACTCGATCAGGAGATTTCAGATGGGTAAGCTCAGTGGAAAAGTGGCCGTGATAACGGGTGCAAACAGCGGAATTGGCCTCGCGACGGCAAAGCGCTTTGCACAGGAAGGGGCGCGGGTTTTCATGAGCGGCCGGCGCCAGAAGGAACTCGATGCGGCCGTTGCCGAGGTTGGAGAAAATGCGCGCGGCATTCAGGGCGACGTGTCCATCCTCGCCGACCTCGACCGCCTGTTTGCCATCGTAAAAGAGGAAGCAGGAACGATCGACGTCCTGTTCGCCAACGCCGGCGGTGGAGAATTTTCAGCGCTTGGCGAGATCACGGAGGAGCACTTCGATAAAACCTTCGCGACCAACGTAAAGGGCACGCTTTTCACGGTGCAGAAGGCACTTCCATTGCTCAAGGACGGCGGGTCGGTCATACTCACCGGATCAACTACCGAGGTCACTGGCGCCCCGTCATTCAGCGTCTACAGTGCGAGCAAGGCAGCGATCCGCAACTTCGCGCGAAGCTGGATCCTCGATCTCGCGCCGCGCAAGATCCGCGTCAATGTGCTGGTGCCGGGCGCCACCTCCACACCGGGATGGCATGGCCTCGCCACCTCGGAAGCGGCGAGCAAGGAGATGATCAAGTTCGTGCAGACTACGACGCCGCTTGGCCGCCTCGGTGAACCCGCGGAGACCGCGAGCGCGGCACTGTTCCTGGCTTCCGACGACAGCAGCTTTGTCACCGGAAGCGAACTGTTCGTCGACGGCGGGTCCGCGCAGATTTAGCGAACACGCGAGCCGCAAGCGGTCCACAAGACCACGGTTCACGAATGCACTCGAACCGTGAGCAAAAACCGTTTGCCTGCTATGGCAGGCATCCGGGGTTTCGACCGGCCTATCATGCGTGTCGAAAATACTCAGTAAAATCCATCCTGCACGGGCAATGCCAACCTGCCGCCCATCCTGGATACTCCCGCCACTGTGACAAGCACACTAGAACAACTTCGCGCCGGACAACTAGCCGGTACACAACGGCTGGCGCTAGCCTGCGGCCTGACCGAATTTCCACGCGAGATATTCGATCTGTCCGACACGCTGGAAATCCTCGACCTGTCCGGCAACGCGCTTTCGTCGCTGCCCGACGATTTGGCGCGCCTGACGAATCTGCACACGATCTTCTGCTCGAACAACCGGTTCATCGAGCTGCCGGAAGTGCTCGGGCAGTGCACGCAATTGAGCATGGTCGGGTTCAAGGCAAACCGCATACGCAAGGTATCCGGCGCGTCATTACCGCCTCAACTTCGCTGGCTGATCCTGACCGACAATGAAGTTGAGGCGCTGCCACCCGAGATTGGAAACTGCGCTCAGCTACAAAAGCTGATGTTGGCCGGCAATCAGTTGCGCACGCTGCCAGTAGAGTTAGCCGCATGCTCTCGCCTCGAATTGATCCGGCTGGCAGCTAATCGGCTTGCCGAACTGCCGGTCTGGATCGCGTCCTTGCCCCGGCTATCGTGGCTGGCATACGCAGGGAATCCATTCAACGAACAACGGGAAGCCCAGGCAATAACGGATACGCCCGTTGCCGATATCCCGTGGCAGGCGCTGGATCTGCAGCATCGGTTGGGCGAAGGCGCATCGGGCGTCATTCATCGTGCAGAACATCGGCCGGAATATCCGGCGACTGGCAGCGAAAACGTGCCCGTCGCAGTCAAGCTATTCAAGGGCGCTGTCACCAGCGATGGTCTGCCGCACTGCGAGATGGCTGCTTGCATTGCTGCGGGTACGCATCCCAATCTGATCCCGGTACTCGGCAAGATAAAGGGCCATCCCACTGGCGTCCATGGCCTCGTGATGACGCTGATCGACCCGCAGCTCAGGAACCTCGCGGGGCCGCCGAGCCTGGCGTCCTGCACGCGCGATATCTATGACATCGATACCCGCTTCGACCTGGCTTCAGCGCTAAGCGTTGCACATGGGATCGCATCGGCGGCATGGCATTTGCATCAGCAGGGCATCATGCATGGCGACCTGTACGCCCACAACATCCTGCATGGCGGACAGGGTCAGGCGCTGATGGGAGACTTTGGCGCGGCATCGTTCTATGCAACCGACGATCAAGCGCTGGCCGACGCACTCCAGCGCCTTGAAGTAAGAGCGTTCGGTTGCCTGCTCGAAGAATTGATCGATCGATGCGATGCGCAGGCGTCCGCGCAAAGCAGCATGGCGGTGCTCGCAAGCCTGAAAAACAATTGCCTGGACGAGCAAGCCGCCGACCGGCCGCTGTTCGGCGAAATCGTGAATACCTTGTCTGTGCTGAGGGATTCACATCGAAACGAGGCAACTTCAGCTTAAATTCAGGCGCTTTAGAACGTGCTTTAAACCGTATACTCGTCCTCGGTGGATGGCGGCATCCGCAGCGGACAGGACATGCTGAAAGCGGTGGCGCTCGGCGCAAAGGGCACGCTGATCGGCCGACGTTTCCTGTACGGGCCGGGCGCAATGGGGGAGGCGGGTGTCGAGGGACAAGAACTTTCATGCGACTTCCACGCAATGGGTTCGGACCACGCGAACGCTTCCTCTCGCTCGATCAACCATTTCAACTCCCCGAAATATCGAAATCGAAATAGCGGTGCTCGATTTTTTGATAGGTTCCGTCCTTCATCATCGCGTCGATCACGTGGTCCAGTAACAACGCCATACCAGCAAGTGCCTTTTTCATGGATGCTCCAGTTCGATGGAATAGCCGCATCGTTGAATGCGTTGCCGCCAAGGTTGATAAGACCGCTGCTAAAGCGGGTCGCGCGATGTAGCCATGCGTGGATTCAATGCGTGCCGTGCTTGGCTAGGCTGTCTGCAATGCCAGGAGCCCACGCTCAAAAATCTGTCGCGTGCGTAGCTGGGTGAGTT
Organism: Caballeronia sp. dw_19; assembly: GCF_018449515.1. Classification (GTDB taxonomy): domain Bacteria; phylum Pseudomonadota; class Gammaproteobacteria; order Burkholderiales; family Burkholderiaceae; genus Caballeronia. The sequence continues at coordinate 107,768 of NZ_JAAVUQ010000008.1, forward strand.
CGCGCCAGTCCCGATCCGCGGGGTAGAAATGTTCCGCCAACGCAGCCTTGATCCGGCGTCCCGTTTCGTCTTCAGGATCGCCGTACAGATGCAGCCAGTGATCGTCTCTTAACGTGCGATGTCCCTGGACGCCGTCATAGGTCCCGCATTCGATAACCAATTGCATCAGGTCGGTGCCGGGCAGTGAATCCAGCAGCGCCTGTGACGTATAACCGGTCGCAGTCGCCGCGATTCCTGAATCGGTCGTCGCAGCGGGTCCGGTGATGACCGTGTAAAGCCATGGGCCGAAAACCAACTGTGACCTGGCGAGTGCGGGGTAGCTTTCCTGCGCCACCGCCATCAACATGGCATGACCGAACGCGCCTGCTCCGGTATGCAGGTCGAAACACATTGCTGTACGCGCGCCTTCCATAAAACGCTTCGCGATGGCGCGCAACGTACGGTTGCTCCAGGTGGCATGCTGACCACCGAAGAAGATGCCGTCGGCATGAGCGTACTGCCCCGCCTCGATAATGCTCATTACCGTGGCGAGACCTAGTCTTTCAATCTCATCGGCCAGCCGTTCGTCCGCACGGCGGCGAGCGGGACCGTCAAGGTCGCGGCACAAATAGAGAGTGTGAAAAGCCTCATAGCGCGCGTTGTCCGGCAGCGGCGCGTTAAACGCGACGTAGTTCCGGTTGAGGTCGACGTTGTCCTCATTCACCCGACGTAACCAGGCCGTTCCCCAGGGATTGATCAGGTGCACCATGACCACGCAGACGTCGGCTGGCAGCGCGCGTTTTTGCAATGAATGAAGGAATGCGATCTGCGATTCGGAGCCGTAATACCCTTCAATGCCATGTGTGCCAGAGACGACGATGAACCGCTTGGGCGCAAGCGGATCGCCGATCACCGCTACGTCGGTGGCGAGCATTTCACGGCGAGGGCCGCGCATCGGATGCTCGAACTCCGTAAGCTCGGCCTCGGCAGCCCGCGCGGCTTCGATAAAACGTTCACGCTGAGCGGTAAAGCCTGGGGCTTCAATAAAATGCCGGTTCATGTTCTCGTTCCAGAATTTATAATCGTTGCCGGAAAAAGTAGTTTGCTTTACTAATCAAACCGCTCAACCAATGCGTAGAGTGACAGCGGTCGACGGCCTTGCACAACACAGCAGCACTTCGCCGTCGCGCGGTTCATCGAGCGGTTGCTCGAAGTATTCGACCGTGCCATCGATCAACTGGCTGGCACAACATCCGCACAATCCTGCGCGGCAACTGAACGGCGGTTTAAAGCCCTCAGCTTCGGCAAAATCCAGCAATGAATGGCATGACGCGTCCCATGTAACCGTCTTGCCGGAGGGCGCAAAACAAACCGTGGGCACGGACGCTTCGGATGTGTCCGAAGGCTTGGGCGAACACGGCACGTTGATCTCGCCCAGCTCAAGCATCGAAGCGGGCCCGAAGAATTCATGCCGGATACGGGCTTGATCGACACCAAGGCTACGCAGCAAACACCAGTTCGTCTGCATGAAGGGCGTTGGGCCGCATAGATACACGTCGTAGTCGTCGAGCGGCAGCAGGCGTTGCATGGTCTCGCGCGTGATCAGGCCGTGGCTGTCAAAGCGCCGCCCGGCGACGTCCAATGGTTCAGGCATGCGATAACAGATATGCGTCAGGACACCCTCCCTGCTCGCCTGCAAGCGCGCCACTTCATCCCGAAACGCATGCACGGCGCCGTTTTCGCATGCGTGGATAAAATAGACACGACGCCTCGATGTCGCACACAGGCGATGCAACATGCTAAGCATCGGCGTCACGCCAACACCACCGCTTAACAACACGACTGGGCGATCGCCAAGCTCATCGAGTGCGAACGCACCGGCTGGACCCGCGACATCAAGCATAGCGCCCGCCTCGATACCCCCATGCAGATGACTCGATACCAGCCCGTCAGGCAGCTCGCCCCGATCCGCCGGCGCCAATTGATGCTTGACCGAAATACGCCAGCGTGTGCGTTCGGCAGGATCGCCGGACAGGCTGTAATGCCGCAACAAGCGCTGCCCGTCCGGCCCGGTGAGACGCACCTGAACAAATTGTCCCGGTAGGAAAACCGGCAGCAATGCACCGTCCGCCGCTTCAAGCACGAACGACTTGATGACGCTGCTTTCCCGCTGTACGTCAACTACGCGCATCCGCTTGAACGCTCGCGGTTCTGTAGCGTCCTGCATGGCTATCGGACGCAGTCGAGCGTGGCAGGTTCCCGAGCCTGCATCTCCGCGTCGATCAGCCGTTGCAGGCTGCGTCGAAAGCGCAACGGCCCGGCGTCAAGCGGTAGGTCGAAATTAGGCGTTTGCCTGTTCGCCATGCCCGCGTGGACGGCCGTCAGGATCACGCGGTCCTCTTCGAATGCGTGACGGACGTCCTCGTTGAACTGACGCGACACGTTTTCATCGCGTTGATCGAAGTTGCGCATCTGGAACCAGAAATAGCGCGTGTTCGATTCGTCGATCGGCGTCATGAAGTTGTATGAGTTCATCAGGAAGACGTGCTCGTGCAGCGGACCTTCGTCGGTACCCGTGCCTGCCGGCGTGAACACCGCTTTGATGATCGCATGCGATGGAAACCGCACTTCGTAATGCTGCTTGCGATCGCAGCGTCCCGAGAATTTCACGAAGCGCGCATAGAAGGGCGCCACGTCCACGTCTCGCATCCAGCGTGACACGATTACGCCTTCATTAGTCACCGTGGTTTTCAGCGGCTCGGATTCGCATGCCGCGTTGCCGAACGAGGACGGATGAACCCATGCAACATGTGATGGATCAAGCAGGTTATCCGTCACATACAGATAGTTGCACGCGACCGTCATTGCATCGCCCTGGTTCATGCACCAGGCAGGATCGTCCCATTCCTCGACTGCGAAAATAGTGTCTGCGTTCGCCTGCTCCGGCGAGCCCATCCAGATCCAGACCAAACCGTAACGCTCTTCGACAGGGTAGCTTCGAACCCGCGCGGCCGATGGAATCCTCGCCATGCCCGGTGCTCGTACGCAGGCTCCCGAGCAATCGAATGTGAGGCCGTGGTAACCGCATTCAATCTGTCCGTCCTGCAGGCGTCCCATCGACAAAGGCAGCTTCCGGTGCGGGCAAGCGTCTTCAAGTCCAACCAGCGCGCCTCCGGGTTTGCGATATAAAACCACCGGCTCGCCAAGCAGGATCAACGGATGCAGGCCGTCGCCAATCTCGCTGCTCCATGCCGCCACGTACCATGCATTTCTTAAGAACATTGCCCCCCTCCGTTCCATTCGGAAGACAACCGTTGAGGCCGTTCTATCCGTTCTCATCCCTTGGGACTTAAGCTTAGAAACCCAAAATTGAAAAGAACAGAGGGCTTGAACTTTGACATCGTTTAGAATTTCTAAAACGACCTGGGCCCCACCCGCTAATCATGGACACACTTCCGCCACTGCGAGCGTTACAGGTATTCGACACCCTGGGCCGTTGCGGAGGCGTAGTCGAGACGGCGCGCCGCCTCGGCGTCTCGCCGGGTGCGGTCAGCCAGCAGATCAAGATCCTGGAAGATTCCTTGGGCATGCGGCTGCTGGCGAGAGAAGGCAAACGGCTGCGTCTGACCGCAGCCGGCGTGCGTTACCACGAGACCTGCGCAGCGGCGTTCGAAAGCCTGCGTGTAGCGGGCGCCGAGATCGAGCGAGTCAGGAACAGGCGCAGCTTGAGCGTGAGCGCGCTGCCCTCGCTGCTGACAAAGTGGCTCGCGCCGCGCATCTACGAGTGGCAAAGCGAGCATCCGGAACTGGATGTGTATCTGGACGGCACGCATTCGGAGCCGTCGCCCGATGGTCCCGAGATCGACTTCCGCGTTACCTACGGCGAGCGCATCGATCATGCAGGCACGACGGTGGAGTTGTTTCGTGACAGTGTCGTACCCGTATGCAGCCCTCGGTTGCTCAACACCGGGCAACCGCTCGTCAAACTGGACGACATCTTGGCTTACCCGTTGCTGTCGATAGACTGGTTTCCCAAGTTCTCCTCGCCGCCGTCCTGGCGCGAGTGGTTTGCGGCCAAAGGCATTGATTGCCCCGAGGATGTGCGCAGCAATCGCCTTGTGTTTTCGTTGTCAGGACTCGCGATACAGGCCGCTATTGAAGGTCATGGTTTCGTGCTGGCGCAGACATCAATGATCGTCGATGACCTGAGCGCAGGGCGCCTCGTGTTGCCGTTTCCGGTCGGCGTTGCACTGCCTTCGCCCTATTTTTTGACCTGGCAGGCCAGCAGCTTCGACCAGCCGCACTGCCGCGTTTTCCATCGCTGGATTCTCACGCGCAGCCGCGAACAGCAAGCGATTAACGACCGGTTGCTCGGTCCTGGGTAAGCGCCGTGCCGAGAAGCTTTCAGGATGCAAACGCGCAGATTTTGCCCGCGGCCTTCCCGGACGCCCTACATACTGCCCATGAATTTGCCGAGGCAGTACTTTCCATACACCCGGCAATAGCCGGTGACGACCCAGTGTTTTTCAACGCTGATAGGCGACTGCGCCGATACCTGAATCAGGTTGGAAGTAAACGACCGCGTAGTGGGGTTGAGAATGGCGACTAGCAGAAGAACAAGCAGCCCTATCAAGCGGCGCGCCAGGCTGATTGTGCGGCCAAGCTGATTTTGGTCCATCACCAATCCTTCGTCGGCTATTGCATTGATTGCGCGCTTCAATAGAGCGGACATGGCACCGTCATAACGAACGGAGCCGCGCCCGCGCATTGCTCCTAGTGCAACCAGATCATCTGCACGACCTTTACCACCACCAGCCCAACCGCCACGATCAGGTAACCGCGAAGCACACCCATCCAGATCCGCTTTGTCAGCGTGAGGTTCGGCGGCGGCAGCTCATTCAGAGGCGGCATGCGCCACGTATCCCGCGTTTCCTTCAGATAGCGCTGCTCCGTGCGCCCTTGTGTGCCATCCGATACTTCGTGGCCACGTTTGCGAAAGACCACCATGGCCAGATATCCCACCACGGCCAATGCAGTTCCACCACCCAGCAATTCAAGAATAGTCTCGCCGCCGATGTCCGGATACACAACGGATGCCGTCAGGATAATCGACAACATCACCAGGACCCAAATAACAGCGCCCGTGAAAACGTTGAGCTTCTTCGAGTTGGCCCACGGTCCCAGCACCGCCTGGTCGTTGCACAATAACAGCAGGAAAACCGTTGCGCCAGGCAACAAAACGCCCGCGAGTGTTTGCACGGCTTCCGTCAGCAGTCCAAGCGGGCTGCCGGGAATGAGCACGAGTGCGGCAGCCGCCGCCACAATGCCGAAATAAACCAGATAGAAACCCTTTGCGTCCGACACACCACGATGCAGCGAGTGACGAATCTTGAATACGTCGCCAATGGCATAGGCAGTCGACAGCGACACCGCAGCAGCGCCAATGATGCATGCGTCGAGCAAGGCCACGGCGAACAGCGTGGCGCTCGTGCGTCCCGCGTATTTGCTCAAGTCCGCAATCACCGCGCCGGCGTCGGTGAAGTTACCGAACTCGGACTTGCCGGCGTACAGCGCCGCGCAAAAGGACATCATTGCCACGCCGCCGATCATCACGAAGACAATACCAATCCACAGGTCGGCTTTCTCATACTTCATGAAACGCGGCGTAATACGCTTGTCGACTATATAGCTTTGCTGGAAAAACAATTGCCACGGTGCAACGGTGGTGCCAACAATACCGATCACGAGCAACATTACGTCGCTCAGTTTGGACTGTGCCGGCCAGGTCGGTACAAAGAAGTTGCTTGCCATCTGCGACACGGGCGGATGGATCGACACGAGCACGGGAACAAGCAGCAAGCTCAACAGACATAGAACAATCGCAAAGCGCTCGAAACGTCTGAAGCTTCCGGTACTAACGGCCGCCATGGTCAGCGCTGCGGCAATGCACACACCCAGTATTTTGGAAATGCCGAAGAAATCCAGGACAAACGTAATGCCGATAAATTCGGTCACAATAGTGAGCGCGTTGAGAATAAACAGGTCGATGACGCTAAAGGCGCCCCAGAATTTTCCAAAGCGTTCGAAGATCAGGCGGGCGTGACCGACTCCGGTAACGGCTCCCAGACGCAGCACCATTTCCTGGTTAACGAATAGAACCGGAACCAGCAGCAGCAACGTCCATAGCAAGGTTGTTCCGTAGTTTTGACCCGCTTGTGTATAGGTGCCGAAAGCGCCGGCGTCATTGTCGCCCACCATCACGATCAGGCCGGGGCCGAGAATGGCCATGAGCGTGCGGATGCGTGCCCACCAACTGGTGCGTGCGCCTGTGTCGTGTTGGGCGATCGTGCCGAGTGCACCCTTGATGTCGCCAACGTGCGCATCATCGAGCACAGCGCTGCGTGGTGGTAGAACTTGGGATGGAGTGGACATTATTATTTTCCAGAAAGCGTGGGTGGCCGATAGGGATGTGCCGTGCTTATCCCGTGTACGAACGACGCGAGTCATCCCTTGATGAAGCCCGGGAGACCCCGCGCGGTGTACACGGGAACGTTATTAATCAGGCGTGAAAGATGAATTTGCGAAATGCGCGCCATGCGCTAGCGCAGCGATGCCGGTTGGTAGATTCCAGCGACAGCATGGCGTTGTAGTGAAGGCGTGATTCCTGGACGTGCGGACGGTGTGAGACGAGCAAACCGAAGTTCATGATGCTTCTCCGACTATTGGCTTTTCAGTGGTTGGAAAGCCAGCAGGACGGAATTCGGACACGCAATGCGTGTGACGAAAAGGATCTACTCGCCTTCCCTGGCAAAAGTGAAAGTGCTGCGGCGTATGGGATAACTGTCACTGTCCGGCATGGCGGCTCCTTTGTTGCGTATGCACGCACGTCATCATCCGCACGGCGCACTTTCTATTCCAAAGGCGCGAGCGGAACCAGTCACGAGTGTTAGCTCGCAACGCGATTCGTATGGACGCGAGCAATCCTGGCGTCAATACGCTTGTTTCAAGGTGAACGGATTATTTACTGCGGCGCGCACCGTCTGCCTGCTGGCAAGACGGCGGCTAGGGAATCAAGCGCGAACGTCCTGCCGGTCAGGCAGAGAAAAACTTCGAAGGTCGACTACTACAACTGTCCAAGGCATTAGCCCCGTTTGTTACGATGCCCGGATTCTAGGCGCGCGCTAAATATCAAGTCAACCCCATTCGTTAAGCAGAGCAGAAATAGTTTTAACGCGTTGTCGATGCGTGGTTATTACATCCTTAAGGCTTCATTTTTCGCACCAAAAGCAATACGCGGGCAATGTATGCGTAAGCATAATGAAACGAATTACTGGCTGACGTCGGCGTTGCTCCCGACTTAAAGAGAACGTCGACTGTGCTGCTTTTCACTGAGTTGAACCCAGCTCGCTGCCGGCGATCTCTTAGTGGGTACACGCGTAGAACTGCCGCTCGTCGGATGAAACCAATCGGCGTATGGTGGAGTAACCGTGGAGCACGCAATAAGGACACGCGTAAGGAAAAGGCGAGACACGGCCCACGCCGCAATCAACCGAAGGAGGCGACCATGAACATCGCGAATTCGTCCGCCGCGCCGCTCGATGCAAGCGCCGGTTTGCCGCGTTATTCATCCGCGCAGATCGCTCTGCACTGGGTAATCGGGTTGGCGATCATCGTCATGCTCGGTATTGGTCTCTACATGGCCGGGCTGCCGAAAGGCCTCGCTTTCAAGTCGAGCCTGACCAACTTCCACAAGTCGCTTGGGATGACCGTCTTCCTGCTTGTGCTGATTCGCATCGTGGTTCGCCTGGTTGCAGGCCGGCCTCCGCTTCCCCCGATGCCAGCATGGCAACGCGTCGCCGCGAGCATGACGCAAGGTCTTTTATACGTGGCGATGATCGTCATGCCGCTGACGGGTTATCTCGGATCATCATTCAACAAGTTCAGCACGCGCTTCTGGGGCGTCCCGCTGCCAATGTGGGCCTGGGACGACCCTGGCTTGCGAAAGATTTTTTTCACGGTGCATATGGTCAGTGCCTGGGTGTTGATCGCACTGATCGTTCTGCATGTGGCCGGTGCGCTCAAACATCAGTTGATGGACCGCGATCGACTGATGGAAAGGATGCTGCCATGACGAAGCCCGACAGATCTTTGAGTGACGGACACAGCAAGGGTCCCGTCGGATGAAAATCGAAATGCTTGGTTCGTCTTAACTATTTCGCAACCCTTATTAATTGATAGAAAGCTCTACCATAAACAATCCCCTGGTTTCGACGCGCGTCCTGGCATCGGCACTCGCTGCGCGACTGCCGGCACAGACCGCCGGACGTCCCCTCCATGCGAGGCATTGAACGCGGTCGCGGCAAGAATCTCCACGCACATGGAGCACCTTGCCGCAGCCAACCACAATCCGCTACTTCAACTCATATAGCCAAGATGCTCGGCCAGGATCACCGACCCGATAACAACAAGAATGAGCCCGCCCGCAATCTCCGCGCGCTGTCCCACGGCCTTGCCCAGAAAACGTCCGACCATCACGCCCAGGGTCACCATGATCAGCGTCGCCAATCCGATAGTCGCGGCGGTCGACAAGATATTCACATCGATAAAAGCGAGTCCCGCTCCCACCGCCATCGCGTCGATACTCGTGGCGAACCCGGTGAGCGCCAGCAGCCAGAAACCGTGACTGTTGGGCTTCTCGACGTCCGGCGTGGGCGCGCGCAGGCCCGAGGTGATCATACGGACGCCGAGCACGAGCAGCAGGCTGAACGCGATCCAGTGATCCCATGAGGCGACATACGGAGCGGCGGTCTTGCCGAGCGCCCAGCCGACCAGCGGCGTGATGGCTTCAATCACGCCGAAGATCAGGCCGGTACGAAGCGCCTCGCGAATCCGCGGACGATGCAGTGTGGCGCCCTTGCCGACCGCAGCGGCGAAGGCGTCCGTCGACATGGCGAAGGCGAGCAGGAGAGTAGAAGCAATATTCATGGAGATGTCAGGATGTCGTTATGGCATTCGGGTCGGGCGAGAACATGCGATGCAGCGGCGAGCCCGACCGGTCTCGCCGACACATCGATGGTCTTGCCAACCCAAAAACTAACGGCTGCTCATGCCACGGTTCGATCGAACCAAGCGTGTTGACATGAGCGCTTCCAGCAAGTGGAAGCCGGCTACTCCCCAAAGACGGACGGAGGCTACCATGTCCGAAATGAATTTGTAAGCTTTCCCCGGCGAGATGAAGGGACACTCCCGGCCGGTTCTGTCATGCCCGTTGAGACGGATCAAGGCTCCGCACCGGTCCACACCGCGGACCAACCCAGATAATTTTGCCGGTCCGCAAAGCGGTCACCAAAGTCCAGGCCAATACAATGCGGCCGGCCAAGCATGGCAAGCCTCCCGATCGAACCGCCGGGCAATACCAATCGCCGAAAGCGTCCAGACCCGCTCCCGCAATAGCAAACACATGATTTGCAAGGATTTTTCTCGTCGGTATAATGCGACCTTCCTTTCCAAGGCCACTTCCCCATGAGCAGACTCCTTTGGCTTGCTGCGCTGACGTTCGGCGCGATGCTAGGACCGGTGCAGGGCGCGGTGGCTCAGGAACGTGCCCCGGAAGCCGCCCCGCAAGACGCAGCAGCCAGCGACGCCACCGCCGAAGCCACTCATCAGGTCTCCCGCCTGATCTCCCAGAAGTTCGGCGTGGCGCGCGCAAAAGCGGAGCAGATTTCAGCCGCGGTCATGTCAGCCGCATCGAAATACTCGCTCCCTCCCGCCCTCCTCCTCGCCATCATCTCCGTTGAATCCCGCTTCAAGGAAAAAGCCCGAGGCGCCAATGGCGCAACCGGGCTGATGCAGGTCGTGCCGGCCGCTCACAGGCAACTCGTGCGCAACATCGACTTGACGGAAGCAACCGCGAATATTGAAGCGGGATCGGCGATTCTTCACGGTTATGTCCAGTCCGCTCGCGGCGATGTGGGCGCAGCCCTGAAGAGCTACGGCGGTTCGAAAGCCTACGCGGAAAAGATCAGCCTGCGAGCCAAGGCGTTCGCTCCTCAATTCGGCTCCGATGCCGATGCCGGTACCGATGCCAGCAGCAACACCGGAACGACCGGCGACTGACTCTCCACTTCAGCGCTCTGCAGTAACGTAACCACCACCGCTCACCTCTCTCTCATTGCCCGGCGCGAAGCGATCCTTGCTGATCTTGCACAAGGCCGCCCTCACCTCCCATGGGCATCAATGAAGGAAACAATAATCCCATTGCCGCCGTCCCTGTCCGACGCGGGATATCTCGGACTACTCAGCAATTTTTTCACGCCGAATACCGCGTCGATGAGTTAGCGCAGCACCAGTTCCCGCAGTTCGTCGATATTAAACGGCTTCGCAAGAATGGTCACCCCGGTGTGGCGTGCGCGTTCGAATTCGTCGGCATAACCGGTCATCAATACAATCCGTTGCAAGGGCCAGGTACCGCGCACTTTCTCAGCCAGGTCGATGCCGTTTAACCGGCCAGGCATTTGTATATCCGACAACACCAGGTCGAAGCGGCTGCCTTCGCTGAGCAGGTCGAAGGCTTTGTCGGCGGTGAGTTCGTGGCGCACATCGCAGCCAAAGGTGGCGAGCACCGCCGCCACGCCCGCCGCAACTTCCTCGTTGTCTTCCACCAGCAGGATCGAACCCGGATGCAGCCGCGCGGGCGCAGCCTTGTCCGGCGAATCCAGCGTACCTGGCGAATCCGACGGGTACGTCGCGTCGTCCGGCGCAGTCACCGGCGCGGCGGACGGAGCGTGGTATCGGGGCAGATAAATCCGCACGGTCGTGCCGCGTCCCGGCACGCTGTCAAGGCGCGCGGTACCACCCGCCTGCTCGCATGCCGCCAGCACTTGCGCCAACCCCAGGCCCGTGCCTGAGCCGCTGAGCTTGGTCGTGAAAAGCGGCTCGAATGCACGCCGTGCGGTCGTTTCGGGCATGCCCTCGCCGCTGTCGGTGAAGGCGAGCAGCGCATATTCGCCGTCGGGCAAAACGTTGTCGGCGGTCACGCGAACATTCTGGCTGCGGATGACAAAACGGCCGCCGTGGGGCATCGCATCGCGGGCATTCACAACAATGTTGATGATCGCGAACTCGAGTTCGGTAGCGTCCGCGCGAACCTGCCACATGTCCGGCGGCACGTGCACTTTCACCTGGACCTTCTCCCCCGCCGCCGTTTCGATCAGCCCGGCCGCCGCGGGCAGCCAGACAGCGAGGTCGATCGGCGCCTGCTTGAGCGGTTGCTTGCGTGCGACGCTGAGCAAGCGTCGTGCGAGCGCTTCGGCACCGGCGGTCGCGCGCTCCACTGCCAGGACTTCCCTTTCAAGCCCATTGAAATTCTTGCGCCGTGCAAGCTCCATATTCGCCGCCACCACCATCAGCAGATTATTGAAGTCGTGCGCCACGTTGGCCACCAGATTGCCGAGCGCACCCATGCGCCGCAATTGCCGGCTGGATGCCTCGGCCGAAAGCCGCATGGCGACTTCCGCCTGCCAGCGCTCCCATGCGACCTGCTGGGCTCGCAACTGGCGCAGCGAAAACAGCACAAGCAGCCAGACCGCGATGCACGGCGCCGCCGTGATCACCGCGATCAACGTGTAGTACTGCCGCCATTGCGCGAGGATTGCGGAGGCCGGAATGGCGCTTGTCACGTAAAGCGGGTAGTCCCCCACACGACGAAACGCCACCACGCGCTCCACGCCGTCAATACTTGAGCGTATCCGCAAGCGCCCGAACAGTTCGTTGTTGCGCATGGCGCTGGTGAAAGCCGTGTCGTGAGCGTGGGTAATGCCGGCGCGGTTGGGCGGCTCGCGCACGAGAATGCCGCCGTCGCGGCGAAACAGGCCGACGCTCATGCCGGACTCACCATTCGACAGATCGCGATAGAAGCCCGCGAAATAATCGCGTTTGAGCGCGATCGACACGACGCCGGCAAAACGGCCGTCGTTCAGGCTGCGCCCGACGCTGGTCGTGAATACGTCGGCTTGCTGGACGCTGCCGAGGAGCGGCAGGGAAAAATACGGGTCCGGGCGGATGGAGCGAGCAGAGGTAAAGTCCTCGCGATCGGCAATCGACACGGCCGGCACCGGAAAATAGCGGTTGCTGGCGAGCATCTCACCCGTCACGCCGAAAATGGTGATGCCCGCTACTTGGGCGAACGATTCGCCGATCGCGCTCAGGCGGTCGTGGATGGCTTTCTGATTTGCGTGGATCTGGGCGTCGTCGCTATCGGCGAGCATTTCGACAATACGCGTCGAGATTTCGCGGTTGAGGTCGAGCACCTTGACGGCTTGTTCATCGGCGACACGGGCCACGCGATCGGCAATGTCATTGGATTCGATCATGCGGCGCTGGTAATCGTAATAACCGTAGCCAAGCAGGAACACGATCGGAAAGAGGATCGATGCCGCCAGCACGACCAGCAGGATTCGCCGGGTCGCGGCGAAATTGCGTAACGGCAATGGCAAGTCGAGTGCGGCGGAATCCGAAGAGTGCAAAGCGTCAGGGCTCCAAGGTTGGTTCGCTCGCGCCAGGGTTGGCCAGCAACGCGCTCGGGGCGGATCTGCCGGCGCTCAGCGACCGGCAGAATCCGTCAGCCCGATTCCCCAAGGACCCAGGCGAAACACCCAACCCTGTTACTGCGGCTTTGACATTGTCCCACTACCATTTGGTGATGCAGCGGTCGAGTTGTTATTTGTGCTCGAACTATTCCCCATGTTAGGCGTGGAGCCTGTCCCGGTTCCCATCCCGCCGCCCACTGCGGTGCCTCCCGGCGCACCACTCATTCCCGCGCCGTTGGCGCCGCCGGCATTGGCTCCGCCCACCCCTCCTCCGCCGCCGCCCACGCCTGCACCACCGGCCGACCCGCCACCTGATGAACCACCGCCCGCACCGCCACCGCCTGCACCACCACCTGCGCCACCTCCCCCACCCGCCTGCGCATAAACACTGCCCGCACCACCCGACAGGCCCAGTACCAGCGCAGACACCAAAATCTTCTTCGTTACGTGTTTCATTGCAGCCTCCTTGAAATACCGTTGAGTGCGTTGCGCAGGACTGACGTCGCAACGCTCGCTCTCATTCCAGTGCAAGGGGCATGCCGCGCAAGCGGCTGTTCCACGGGCGGTAACGCTTGCCTGGCGGGCATTCCGGGGATCGTGGGCCAGCAGTATTTGTGACCTTGGATTGGTTTCTTGACCAGCTTTTGCCCCACACGTCGATTCGCGCGGGGACTCGGCAAAATAAAAAACCGGGCTTGGCGGCCCGGTTTTGTCATCTCGAAGTGATTCGGTTTTACCAGCCTTGTTGCTGGTAATAACCCTGCTGCGGCGGCGGTCCGCACGGTACATACGCACGGCGGTAATTATCGAAGCAGTATCCCGGCGGCGGGCCAGGTTGCGCGTAGGCCGGCTGTGCATAGACGGGTTGCGCATAGACCGGCTGATATACCGGCTGTGCATAGACAGGTTGTGCGTACGTCGGCTGAGCCACAGCGGCCCCCACCACCGCGCCAATCACCGCGCCGCCCAGCAGCGCGCCGACGACCGCACCACCGTCTCCGCCACCCCCGTGTGCGGACGCCTGACCTGACATGGCAAGACTTCCGGCCAACACCAACACTGCTGCTACGCGTTTCATTTGAGTTCTCCAGATCCCGCGGTCGGGACTATGGAACTGATCTTATGCGGGTACAGAAGAAATAACTGATGCAGTTGGTAACGGATCATTTCAGCGGATACATATTCACGAGTCGCTATTCACGCACCAGACCCCGTGCGTCCTTCACGCCTCGGTCGATGCCCGCCGGATAGCACGCTCCACCGCGCCAGTCTCGCCGTGCGGCACGAAGATGTAGCCCTGTCCCCAGACCGTCTGGACATAGCGCGGATCGGATGGATCGGCCTCCAGCAAGCGTCTCAGCCGCCATATGGATACGTCGAGGCTGCGGTCCCGGTACGTTCCCGCCTGACCGCGCAGTTTCTCGTTCAATTGCGCACGCGTGAGCACGACCATCTCGTTTTTCACGAAGATCTTCAGCGTGGCGAATTCACCGGAACGCAATGGCACACGTTCGCCGTTGTGACGCAGTTCACGCGCGGCAAAATCGACTTCATAGGGACCGAAGCGATAAGGCGGCCGGTCCTCCGGCGCACCGGGCGACGCCGCGTCGCGACGTCTCAGGACCGTGCGGATGCGGGCGAGCAGTTCGCGTGGATCGAAGGGTTTGGCGAGGTAATCGTCCGCACCCAGTTCGAGACCGATCACGCGGTCGATCACATCCGAGCGCGCCGTGAGGAAGATCACGGGAATGTCGTCGCCCGCCGCCCGCAATTCGCGCAACGCACTGATGCCATCCAGCTCCGGCATCATCACGTCGAGCACGACAATGGATGGCCGCTCGACGTCAAGACGTCGTTTAAGCCCCGTACCGTCGTGCAGCACCGACACTGCAAGGCCGTTGCCTTGCAGGTATTCGCGAACGAGGTCGCGCACTACGGGGTCGTCGTCGACGAGAAGAACATGATGGGTCATGCGATTCATTCTAAGACGCCAACACGCCTTTTCGCGACGCTGATTCCTTTCCGCTTCTTTCATCGAATTGCACGGAAAACGAGGGCTCGATACGTAGGATCAAAGCGCCGAGCCGCCCGGGTCAATGCATACGGGCTTTTCAAGCCGCCCCGTCAGGTCATTTTGCGGGAGTTTCGAGTAAGAATCGGTAACCATCTTTGAGTGGATGAAAAACCGTATTTTTACGATGCCAGCTAAAATTTCACTATGACTACATCTGTATTGATCGTCGATGACGACCCGGCGGTATGCGACCTGCTCAGCCGCTTCCTGAAAGCGCGCGGGCTGGACGTTTCCGTCCTTCACGATGGCGCCGGCCTGCGCCGGGAGCTGGAATATGTACGCCCGTCCATCGTGGTGCTCGACATCATGATGCCGGGCATGGACGGCCTCGCTGCGCTGCGCCAGGTGCGCGCCGCCGGTGACGACATCCCCGTGATCTTCGTCACCGCGCGCGACAGCGTGACGGACAAGGTGGAAGGGCTGGAACTCGGCGCGGACGATTACCTGCCGAAACCCTTCGACCCGCGCGAACTGCTCGCCCGTATAGACACCGTGTTGCGGCGGCGCGCGCCCGCATCAACAGGACGGCCGGAAGCCTGCGCGAGCGAACGCTTCGGCCGCTTCGAGCTCGACTTCGTCACGCGTGCGCTGGTGAGCGGCAACGAGCGCGTGCCGCTGCGCGACAGCGAATTCGCGTTGCTCAAGGTGCTCGTACGGCATCCGTACAAAGTCTTGTCCCGCGTGCTGATCCACGATCTTGTACATCGCGACGACAGCACCTTCAGCGACCGCAGCCTCGACGTGCCAATCTGGCGGTTGCGCAGAATTATCGAGGAAGATCCGGCCAGCCCGCGCCATGTGCAGACGGTGCGCGGCCAGGGTTACGTGTTCATTCCCGATCCCGACGGTGCGCGCAACACGCAGCCGGCGCCCGCCACGCCCGATCACGCGTCTACGGTATGAGACTCTTCGGCACGGCGCGGGGTCACGATTCACGCGGCAGCAAACTCGCCCGCGCCGGGTCGGCTCGCGCCTGGAATCGCAACGGATCGGGTCGCGGCAATCCGTTCAACACGCTGTTCGGTCGCATGGCGCTTATTTCGCTGGTCGTGCTGTTTGCCGTGCAGGCCTGCTGGTTCGCGGTGCTCACCGTGCAGCGGCCGCATCACGACGCGGAAGGTTACGCACGTGGATTGATGCTTGTACTCGCCGCAGCCAACGACGACGCGCGTCAAGGCGTGCGGCTCGCGCCCGCCTTGAGCGTGCAGTTGGTGTTGTCATCGAACCTGCCCGAAGGCATCACGCTGCGCGAGCCCGACAACGGTCCGGTCGTGCATTTGTTGCGTGAGTTGAGGAACGTGCTGCCGCCGGGCACGCGCCTCGCCGTCGATGGCCCCCGGCACGCGCAGCGTCTCTGGGTGCGTTATCCGAACAGTCCGAACTGGATCGTGACGCCGGTCGACCTGCCGCCCGCGCCGCCTATCCTGATTGAATCGGTGGGTATGTTGCTGGCGGCGGTCATCCTGTCGCTGGTCGCGGCGTGGCAATTGCAGCGGCCGTTGTCGCGCGTGGCGCAGGGCGCGCGTCAGTTTGGCGCGGGCGAGCGGCCGGTCCCGGTGGACGAACGTGGACCGCGTGAGCTGCGCGACCTGATCCGCGCGTTCAACCAGATGATGCGGCGGATCAACGACGCCGACGACGAGAAAGCCGTCATGCTCGCCGGCATCGCGCATGATCTGAAAGCGCCGCTCACCCGGCTAAAGCTGCGGGCGAGCGTCCTGGTGCAGGACGACGCCGAGCGCTCGCATTTCATTCGCGACATCGACTCCCTGACGCGCATCGTGCAGCAGTTCCTGGAATTCGCGGCCAACGCGCCGACGAGCGGACCGGCTATCAACGTGGACGGTTTTCTCGCGGAGCAGTTTGCGCAGGACGAAGCAGGAGACACGCCCCTGTTCCGCCTCGACCTGGGCGCCGGCGATGCATTTCACTTGCCGCGCACCTTGCTGGACCGGCTGGTGACCAATCTGGTGGATAACGCGCTGGAACACGGCGCCCCGCCCGTCGACATCAGCACGGGCAAGCGCAACGGCGAGTGGTTCATCACGGTGCGCGATTACGGCGAGGGGATCCCGCCCGAGCGTCTGGACGATGCCCGCAAGCCGTTTGTGCGCCTGGACCCGGCGCGCGCGGGCGATGGTCATTGCGGACTGGGACTCGCCATCGTCGGACGCCTCGCGCACGAACTTGGCGGCCGCTGCGATATCGGCAACGCGGCCGACGGTGGCCTCAGCGTGAGGATCGTCATTCCGATGGCCGAACCCGCCCGCGTGGGCTGCGCCGCGGCTTTACACACCGGCGGCGTGCCCGACGCCGTCATGGCTTCCTGAACACCGCCTGTTCGAGTTCATCGAAGTTGAATGGCTTCGGCAGCAGGGTCGCGCCGCTCAGCTCGTCGCCAAGCTCAGCTGCAATGCCCGTCCCATAACCCGATGCCAGCACCACATGCACGCGCGGCTGCAAACGCTTCATCGCGCGTGCCAGGTCGAGGCCCGACATGCCGGGCATGCGGACATCGGTGAGCAGGACATCGAATAATTGCTGCGCGATCAGGTCGAGCGCGGCCTGCGCACTGTCCACCGCCAGCACTTTCGCGTCGAGCAATTCCAGCAGCTCGCGCGTCGCTTCGCGGGTGTTGGCGTCGTCCTCCACAATCAGGACCCGTAGTGGCTGAGGCTCAAGCGGCTCAGGCGCGCCGGGCGCGTGAGGCACCTCCGGCCCGTCCGGCGTATCGGGCGTGTCGTAAACCCGCGTGCGGAACATCCAGCGCACCTTGCGGGCCAGTGCATCCCGTCGATACGGCTTGCTGATCAACGCCACCCCCGGATCGAGCCGGCCACCGTGCACGATCGCGTTTTCGGTGTAGCCCGATGTGAACAGCACTTCCAGCGCCGGCAGCATTTCCTTCGCGCGTCGAGCCAGTTCGACGCTGCGCATCGGCCCCGGCATCACGACGTCGCTGAACAGCAAATCGACGTGCACGCCGCTTTCGAGCACACTCAGCGCGCTCTGTGCATCCACGGCTTTGAGCACCCGGTAACCCAGCTGGGTCAGCATGTCCACGGCGGTCGCGCGCACGTTCGGGTCGTCCTCCACCACCAGGATCGTTTCCCTGCCGCCCGTCACCGGATCATTCGCGGCTTCCACGCGCACAGCCTCGTCTTCCATCGAGCGCGGCAGATAAAGCTTGACCGTCGTACCGTGCCCCGGCTCGCTATAGAGCTTGATATGGCCACCGGTCTGCTTCATGAAGCCATACACCATGCTCAAGCCCAGGCCGGTGCCTCGGCCTTCGGCCTTGGTCGTATAGAAGGGCTCGAAGGCGCGCGCGAGGATCTCCGGCGTCATGCCGCAACCGGTGTCGGAGACGGCGACCATCACGTACTGGCCGCTCGTCAGGTCGTCGTGATGACGGGTGTACTCGTCGTCGAGCATCGCGTTGCCCGCCTCGACGGTCAGGCGGCCCGCGCCGTCCATCGCGTCACGCGCGTTGATCGCCAGATTCACGATCACGTTCTGCAAATGATTCGGATCAGCAAGCGTGTTCCACAAGCCGCCCGACACCACCGTTTCCAGTTCGATAGTTTCGCCGAGCACGCGGCGCAGCATGTCGTCGGAACTGCGCAGCAGCCGCGAGATATCCAGCGGCACCGGTTCAAGCGGTTGCCGGCGCGCGAACGCCAGCAATTGCGACGCGAGCTTCGCGCCGCGCTCCACCGCTTCATGCGCGCTCGCGAGGCGCCGCGTCAGGGTTTCGTTGCCATTCGATTCCTGCACGGCGAGCTGCAGGTTTCCGCCGATTACCTGCAGCACGTTGTTGAAATCGTGGGCCACGCCGCCGGTCAGCTTGCCGATAGCGTCCATTTTCTGCGACTGCGCCAGCGCAGCCGCCGTTTCGCGCTGTTCTGCTTCGAGCGCCCGAAATGCCTTCGACACCTCATCAATGCGCTCCTCCAGCGTCTCGCGATGCCGTTCCAGCGCCTCGCTCAAGCGCTTTTGCTCCTGCAGCGCGGCATCGAGCGAACGCAGGCCGAGCACGCGCTCGGTGATATCGCGGGAAATCGATACGAACCATTCCACGCCGTCAGGCCCGTTCACCGGCGACACCGACACATCCCAGTATTTCAGCGTGCCTTTCGCGGTCGGCCGGAGCGCTTCGAAGCGCGAATGACGGCCTTGGGCGGCGTTATCGAGCGCTTCTACCACCAGATGCCGCGATTCCTGCGGCCACAGCGACGCCCACGACTCGCCCTTGAGGGGCGCGAAGTCATCGATTTCCATCAGGCAGATGCCGTTGGCGTTCATGAATTCGAGCGTACCGTCGAGCCGCAGGATCTTGATGCAGTCCGTGCTGCCGTTCAGCACGCTCAGGAAAAACCCGCCGGAATCGACCGAAAAGGCAACGTTGTTATCGGACGGGTGATCAGTAGCGGGCTCGGGAGCGGCCGGTATCGCGCCGTGAAAACCGAACGGCTTGTCGGCAGGTGCCTCAGGCTCGGGCTGCTGGACCGGCGGCGGAATGCTGTACGCACCCGTGTCGTCGAGACGTGCGATCGCGGGATCGGGACTAGCTGAGTCGGTCATGAATCGGGCACTGAAGAGAGAACGGCGAGGACAGCGCGAGGCATTTTTCAAGTCGATGCGCTGCAACGTGATCGGGAATGGAAAGCAAGCATTGCGCCAGTGGAGAAAGCGGTGCCGCGCGCGTGGCTGAGGCTTTCGCAGCGACCGCTTCGTGCGGGGATCGCCCGATGGCGTTTACACGGCGCGTGTAAAAACTGACGGGGGCAGGTAGTTATTGCGTGATTGCCCAATTTCGGGATCGCTTCAGCGTGATATTGGAGACACCGGTACAGTCGGTTACGTCGGGAAATTTGTTGGCCTGACCTCGACCTCTTTTCGTAAATGTAAATGTCCTGGCGGCTTTTGCCGGGCGGTGCATGAAAGGGCGTGTTTCGGATCGTTTAGCCACGTCACCGCGGTACGATGCGGGTCCTTGAATCAGGAGACGGAGGCGCCGTGCGCGCTTCTTGCTCACCTAAATGCTTCGCTCCCCGATCGCGCGGCGCCTGTCGCGGCCGTCAGGGCCGGAACGCCGATCGCCCCTTTCTCGTCAGGTGTTTTTCGACGCGTAATTCTCATCATGAATAACCCGCCGCGCGCGCTGCACCGCGGCAACATGGAGACGCCTCATGCCTCAAGCTACGACGCAGGCCGTTCAGTCGCCGCGCTTTTCCTCACCGTTTGCCGCAGCCGTTCATGAAGGCCTCACGCACGCGCCGCAAAAAGAATTGCCATCGATGTATTTGTACGACGAGGTGGGCTCCGCCTTGTTCGAAGTCATCACCGCGTTGCCGGAATACGGCGTGACGCGTGCTGAAGAGCGTGTATTGAACGCGCATGCCGCTGATATCGTCGCCGCGTTGCCGCGAAACGTGACCGTTGCCGAACTGGGCAGCGGCAGCGGCCGGAAGACGCGGCGAATCCTGGAGGCGCTGTGCAAGAAGCGGCCGACCGAATACTGTCCGATCGAAATTTCGCCTACCGCGTTGCAATTGTGCCGGCGGGAGCTGGGCGACATCGAACGAATTTCGATCGTGGGCTATGAGCGCGATTATTTGGCCGGGCTGGCGGAGGTCAGTGCCAACCGGAAAGAGGGCGAAGTATTGCTCGTGCTGTTTCTTGGCAGCACGATCGGAAATTTTGCGCGGCTGGCAGCCACGCGGTTTTTGAAGTCGATTCGCGCCATGCTCAAGCCGGGCGATTCGTTGTTGCTCGGAATGGATTTGCTCAAGCCGCTGGATGTGCTGATTGCGGCTTACGACGATCCTATTGGCGTAACGGCTGCATTTAACCTGAATCTGCTTGCGCGGGTCAATCGCGAACTGGACGCGGACATTCCGCTGGACGCGTTCGAACATCTTGCACGCTTCAATCCCGATGCCCGCAGCGTGGAGATGCATTTGCGGGCAAAGCGCCCGGTGAGGGCCACCATTCGCGCAGCGGGATTGAGCGTTGAATTCCGCCAGGGCGAGACGATCTGGACAGAGAGCAGCCACAAATATCTCGCCGGGGAGGCGGGGCCATTGGCGGCAGATGCGGGATTCGAATGCACGAGGCAGTGGCTGGACGACGAATGGGGATTTGCCGAGAGTTTGCTGGTAGCGCGGTAACGCGGTTGGTTACTCGCGATGGACGTGGAGCGGGGGTTGAAGGCATCGCCCCGGGCTTGTTCGAAGCCCGGGGATTTCGCGTTGTTGTTTTGATTCGATAACGCCCGCTTTGGATAAGTCTGCTTGATGTCACGAGGGTCACGAGGGTCACGACGAATGTAGAAGCGCGAGTCGCTTGAAATTCTACGCCCATCGCTCAGCATTACTGACCAATATGCTACTCTGATCGATTCACCTTCCCGGCATCGCCGATACGAGTTAGCCTTCGTAGAACGACCATGAACGATGCAGTCCCGGCGACGACGAAAACAGGAATAGCGAAATACAAGCTCGAAAAAGGCAGAAGGCCGCACGGGGCGGCCTTCTGTCTCTTTGGCGTCATAGGGTCCTGAGGGCTGTCGGAAAACCGAGAGCAAAACAAGACTTATTCCCAGCGCTTACGAGAAAGATCATACCGCAATGAACAGTTTGAAGCAAATCCACGTTGCGAGCGCGGTGAAGGCGTTATCTCACGCAAGATTAAGTAACTACCGCACTTTTTTTGCCGCTGCCGACGACCGCGCGGCCTAGGGCCTCTACTGCTGGAACGAGGCGATCTCGTCTGCGCTCTCGAAAGTACTTGGGTTTACCGAGATCGCGCTGCGCAATCAATTTCACGCGGCCTTGAGCAGTCGCTATGGCGTGGGCACAACGCTCTCGCGCGACTGGTACACACATCTTCGCTTAAACCAGAAATCAGCGGATTCGGTCCGCAAAATTACGCACGGGCGCCGCCGGGTGGGAGGAGCATTCCAACTGGTTCCACGCATCCCGGCACCTTCCCCTGATGACGTCGTATCGAAACTCACCTTCGGTTTCTGGCCGCATATTCTCGACGTTACCCACGACAACGGCAATCAACTGCTGGACTGGTCCGCCATCCTGGTCGATGTTGCGCCAGGACATCGACACAGCTCCAACGCGTTTTGGAGCCGGCAAAAACATCGAGACGCATTGTTTGCACGGATCGATTTTTGTAAAGACTTGCGAAACCGCATTGCCCATCTGGAACCGGTGTGGAAAGCCGGTCCGCTGATGACCGAGGGGCGCCCCCGAACAGGCGTGGTTATCCGTGTGGAGCATTCGGCGCCATCAACACCCGGCGAGGCCTTATCTCGTCTGCAAACGGGATATGACCGCGTCCTCGACTTATTAAAGTGGCTGTCACCGGACCTGCACAATGTCTATATGGCGGGGGAGGCCCACCCACGTTTCACGGCGCTCAACCAGATCCCCGCGCTCGAAGCGTACAAGCGACATGGTGGTCATCGGCGCGTTGCGCCCGTGGATTTGAACGCGCATCGTTCGTTGCGGCGCTTGAAGAAGGCATTCAGGAACGTGAGCCCACGTCATGGCGCCGCTGAAGTTTGTCACAATGGACGGCCAATCGCCTGGTGGATTCCGATTGGATAACCGGCGGAGTAGCTAGTTGAGTAACTAGCTGATTAACCGGCACACGGCGAAAGTCGCCGGCATGCTCAAACCACCCTTTCAGTGCTGCTCAAACCGTTCAAACCGCTTCTCGATATACCGCTCCTCGCTGGCCAGATCCGTGACCCGCGCGTGCGGCGGCCCCCTGCGCAGCCATTCGAGCATCAGGTCGACCTGATTCGCCGGTCCCTGGATCATCGCTTCAACCGACCCGTCCTCCAGGTTGGCCACCCAGCCGCGAACACCCAGCGCATGCGCCCGGCGCACCGTTGCGTGGCGGAATCCCACGCCTTGCACCAAGCCCTTCACGTGCACGTAATACGTCTCTATTCGAGTATCCAGGTCTGGACTCGGCATCTTTGCTTCTCCCGATTAGTGCTGATTCGCCACGCCGCCAGATTTGTGCCGAAGGCACACCCCGGCAAACGCCATCAGGCCGCATTTTAGACAAGACCAGAAAAACCGGCAGTGCGCATGGGAATAGCGGCGTCCGCACAGCGCGAAATCAGTGCATGGGGCGAAGCAAGGGCCGACGCACCCGCAGCCTCATCCCAGCCGGAACGGCTGTGCACCCTCGGCCGTGTCTCCGCCCACCCGCCGCGCCACCGCTTCGCGCGGCAACGTCACTTCGAATACCGTGCCGCTCTCCGCGTCGGAGCGTACGTCCACTCGCCCGCCATGCATCTGGGTAATCTCGCGCGTGATATAGAGCCCAAGTCCAAGCCCGCCGGTTTCCTGCTGCGGCCGCCCCGACCGATACGGCGCGAAAATGGTCGGCAATACATCGACGGGAATCTCGCCTGCGTTTTGCACGCTGATCAGAACGTCGTCGGCAGCGTCGCCGTTCAGACGTACCTGAATGGCCGAGCCGTCACGCCCGTGCGTCAGCGCGTTGCCGATCAAATTCGAAAACACCTGCGACAACAGATCGCCATCGCCCTGCAACAGCGTATCGCCATCGCGGAAAATGAAGATGCGGCCCTTACCCACCCGCGCTTCGTATTCTTCAACAATATTTTTCGCCAGCGTCATCAACTCCACTGACCGCGGCTGCAGCGTCACGCGCCCGCCGCGCAGCCGCGCGAGATTGAGCAACTGGTCGACCATGCGCACCATCCGCATGCCGCTGCTCTTGATGCGCGTGCCAATGTTCGCGACGTTCTCGTCCGGCACGAACCGAGCAAGATATTCCGCCGATGCAATCACCGCCGACAACGGCGTGCGCAGGTCGTGGCCGAGCACGGCCATGAGCATTTCGTTGGCGTCGAGGAGTTGCTGGACGGTCGCGAGTTGCGTGGCGAGCTGCTGCTTCTGCTTCTCGATCTGGATGAACACATCCACCTTCGAATTCAGGATCCGCGAGTCGTACGGCTTGTACAGGAAGTCCACCGCGCCCGCCTCATAACCGCGAAACGTGCGCCCGGTGTCCTGCGCGGTCGCGGTCAGGAAGATGATCGGCACATGCGCGGTGCGCGGGCTGCCGCGCATCAGTTCGGCGAGTTCGAAGCCGTCCATGCCGGGCATGTTGACATCGAGAATGGCGAGCGCGACTTCGTGCTTGAGCAACAGTTCGAGCGCCGCCGGCCCCGAACCGGCCGCGAGCACCGAGATGTCCGGCCGCGCCAGCGACGCTTCCAGCGCAGTGATGTTGTTCTGCACATCGTCCACGATCAGGACGTAAATGGGCGGCCTGAGCGGCTGCCTGACAGATTGCCTGATGTGTTCCATTAGCGGAGTTCCATTAGCGTGTCAGCTCCAAGTCAACCGGGTTCGCGGCGCGTGCCCGCGACCATGCGCGCCAGGCGATCGGCCATGACGTCGAGCGTGAGAATGTCGTGCACGCCGCCGCGCGCGATGGCGCCGCGCGGCATCGCGTCGGCCACGGCGGTATGCGGGTCTTGCACCCAGCAGCGCCCGCCCGCCCGCGAGATCGCGACCAGCCCGCGCGCGCCGTCGTCGTTGGCGCCGGAAAGCACGACGCCGAGCAGCGTATCGGCGAAACATAGTGCCGCCGATTCAAACAGCACATCGACCGACGGCCGCGAAAACCGCACGGGCGGATCGACGGAAAGGGAGATCGTGCAGTCGGGCTCGACCAGCATGTGATACCCCGGCGGCGCAACATAGATCGTGCCGCCGGCGATCTCGTCCTTGTCGTCGGGCTCGACGACCGGCAACTGGCAACGCGCGGAAAACAACGCGGGCAGCAGGCTGGGCGGGGCACTCCTGACATGCATGACCACCAGCACGGCAGGGCGAAAATTGGCCGGCAGCGCGGGCAGAAGGTGGTTCAACGCCTCGACGCCCCCCGCCGATGCCCCAATCACGACAGCTTCGATTGCATCCAGGTAATCGGTCGACGGTGTCATCGCTAGACCTTTTGATACAACCGCTCGCGCGCATCGAAATCGGCGAAACTGCCCGCGTGTTTTGAAAACCGCAGGCTCTCTTTGCTGCCCAGTCCGAGAAACCCGCGCCGCACCAGCGAATCGCTGAACAGACCCAGCGCGCGGTCCTGCAACGCGCGGTCGAAATAGATCAGTACGTTACGGCACGACACGAGATGCGCTTCGAGAAACACGCTGTCGGTCGCGAGGCTGTGATCGGCGAACACCACGCGCGACTTGAGCGTCTGCGAAAATTTCGCCGCGCCGTAGGCCGCGTGGTAGTAATCGGAGAGGGAGCGTTTGCCCCCCGCCGCCAGGTAATTCTGGCTGAAACTGGCCAGCCGATCCAGCGGGTAAATACCGCTTTCGGCCTGGCGCAAGGCGTCGGCGTTGATATCGGTGGCGTACAAAACCGTACGGTCCGCAATGTTCTCCTCAGCGAACAGAATCGCGAGCGACCACAGTTCCTCGCCGCTGCTGCATCCCGCCACCCACACCTTGATCGACGGATAGGTCTGCAAGATCGGCACGACCTGTTCACGGATGGCGCGAAAATACGTTGGGTCGCGAAACATCTCGCTGACCTGCACCGTCAGGTACTGGAACAGGCGCGAGAACAGCGTGGCGTCGCGGAGAATCCGCTCCTGCAACTGCGACAGCGTTGTAAAGCCCAGATCGCGCAGCGCCTGCGTCAGGCGGCGCCGCAGCGAACTCACCGAATAATGGCGAAAGTCGTGCTGATACTTCAGGTAAACGGCTTCGAGCAACAGCTTCAACTCGATGTCGAAGATCGCTTCTTCCGTGTGCTTGAGGGTTCGATGTGGCATGACGGAAACGCGGCTATCGTTGGCGCAGCCAGACACGACATAACGACACCAGCTTGTCGACGTCGATCGGCTTCGAAATATAGTCGTCCGCGCCGGCTTCCAGACACTTCTGGCGATCGCTCGCCATCGCTTTCGCGGTCAGCGCGATGATCGGCAGCCGTGCATGGTCGGCGTTCTTGCGAATCTCGGTCATGGCGGTGAGCCCGTCCATTTCCGGCATCATGATGTCCATCAGCACGAGGTCAATGTCCGGATGGCGGGCAAGCGAATCCAGCGCCTCGCGGCCATTACGCGCGATTTCCAGCTTCGCCCCCAGCGGCTCGATTACATGCGACAACGCGAAGATATTACGAACATCGTCTTCGGCCAGCAGGATCGTGCGGCCCTCGAATACGTCGTCGCGCTGGCGCGCCGCACGCAACATGCGCTGCTGCTCGGGCGGCAACGCGCTCTCCACGCTGTGCAGGAACAACGTCACTTCGTCCACCAGCCGTTCCGGCGACTTTGCGCCCTTGATGATGATCGACCTGGAATAACGGCGCAGACGCTGCTCCTCGTCCGGCGACAACACGCGCCCCGTGTACACGATCACCGGCGGCGACGCATGCTCGTGCGACGTGGATACCCGTTCCAGCAAGTCATAACCTGAACCATCCGGCAAGGCCAGGTCCATCACGATGCAGTCGAAGGTCGCGCGGTTCATCTGCTCCAGCGCCTCTGCAATCGTCCCGGCTTCCACGATCTCGACCGTCGCGCTTTTCAGCAACGCGTGGATGCTCTCGCGTAATGCGGGGTCGTCCTCGACCACCAGTACGCGCCGGGTGCCTTGCGCCGAACGCGCTTCGAGCTTGCGGATCGCGCCCGCCAGCGTGTCGCGTGCGCTCGGTTTGAGCGTATAGCCGATCGCGCCGAGATGCAGCGCGACATCGGCATGATCCGTCGACGAGACGATGTGAATCGGAATGTGACGCGTAAGCGGATCGTGCTTGAGCCATTCGAGCACGGTCAGGCCCGACTGGTCGGGCAAACCGACATCGAGCAGGATACCGTTCGGCTGGAGGTCGCGGGCCAGTTCCACGCCTTGCGACGCGGTGGTCGCGTGCACGAAGTCGAATTCGAGTTCATGCGCGAGGTCGTGCAGGATGTGCGCGAAACGCAAGTCGTCTTCAATCGCGAGGATCACGCGATCCGGGCGCTTGCGATTGGCGCGGTCATCGGCTATGGGTTGCGGCGCCGGGTAGCTCGCATTCGGCGCGCGCCAGGACGACGGCTCAAGAGAGGACGAAGCCGACGCCATTGCCGCGAGGTGCGCCGGCGCGTGGCTCTGTACAGGAGCGACACTCGCCGCCACGGACGTATCCGCTTCCAAGCCAGCCTCCGGCTCGCTCATATGCCCGATCACATCAAGTTTCGCGGTGACCGTGCCTTCTTGAACGGCCAGCGGCAGCGTGACCGAAAACACGCTGCCCTTGCCCGGCTCGCTCGATACGCTCACTGAACCGCCCAGCAACCGCGAGAATTCCCGCGATATCGACAAACCCAGCCCGCTGCCGCCGTACTTGCGGCTGGTCGTGCCATCGGCTTGCTGAAACGCCTGAAAAATAAGGTCCTGCTTGTCACGCGGAATGCCGATGCCGGAATCGCGCACATCGAAGCGCAACGCGTGGTCGTCGTTGCTCGCCTTGTGCACGGAGACCGTCACCTGACCGTGCTCGGTGAACTTGAACGCGTTCGACAACAAGTTGCGCAGGACTTGCTGAAGCCGCTGGTTATCGGTGACGAAATACTCCGGCACGCCTTCCGCGCGCTCCGTCACGAACGTCAGGCGCTTCGAGTCGGCGATCGGCGCGAAGGATTGCCGCAACGACTGCAACATCCCGTCGATGGCAACCGGCGCGAACTGCACGTCCATCTGCCCCGCTTCCACCTTCGACAGATCCAGGATGTCGTTGATGAGCGACAGCAGATCGCTGTTCGACGAATGAATGGTCGCGGCGTAACGCACCTGTTCGTCGGAGAGATTGCCGTGCTTGTTGTCCTGCAAAAGCTTCGCGAGGATCAGCGAACTGTTCAGCGGCGTGCGCAATTCGTGCGACATGTTCGCGAGGAATTCGGACTTGTACTGGCTCGCTCGTTCCAGCGCCAGCGCATTCGATTCCAGTTCCTTTTGCGCGCGCACCAGTTCCGTTTTCTGCCGCTCAAGGTGCTGCGTGTATTCCTCGAGATGCACGTTGGTCTGCTCGAGTTCGGCCTGTTGCGTTTCCAGCCGCGCCTGCGTTTCCATCAAGACCCGGCCGCGCTCCTCAAGCTCTTCATTCGAAACCCGCAGCTCTTCCTGCTGAACCTGCAATTCCTCGCTCTGGCGCTGCGTTTGCTCCAGCAGCTCGACCATCCGCGAGCGATACTGCGCCGAGCGCAGCGCCATGCCCATGGCCTCAGCGGCATTTTCGAGCAGCTCGCGGGTATCGTCGACCGCGTTTTCATCGCCGATAAAACCCACTTCCAGCACGCCGATCACGTCGCCATCGGCCATCATGGGCGCGATCACGCAGTGGGTCGCAGGCGCCGATGCCAGCGCCGAGCCGACCGTCAGGAAATCCGATCGCGCGCCCCGGATCTCGATTGCCCGTTTCTCGTCGAGCACTTGCCCGAGCAGCCCCTGGCCTCGCGCAATCCGCTGCGGCACGGCGTTTTCGTCAGGCAGCGCCCACGCAGCGATGCGCTCCAGCGCATCGCCTTCACGGGTGTACAGCACGGCGACATGCGCGCCCACATAAGGCACGAGCGAGTGGAGAATGCCGTGGCCGACCGCTGCGGGGGCGAGATCGCCGCGCATCTGCAAGCCGATCTGGACTTCGCCCTGCTTGAGCCACGCGCTGCGTTGCAGGTTCAGCCGCGTTTTGATATAGAGATGCCCCACGCCGGCAAGCACGAACATCACGATCACGCCGATCACGCGGTTGAGCTGCAACACGATCGGGCCGGTGAGCGCGTCCGCGTTCGAAAGGATATAACCCGTGAACATCAACACGGAGGCGACGCCGGCGGTGATAAACGGTACGTTGGGGCGGTCGACCCACATGCAGAGCGCGACCGGCAGGATGTAGAACACCCAGATGGCGACGCGCAACGGCGTCAGCCAGTCGACCGCAAAGACGATCAGCAGCAACATCGCGATCGCGAAGTACAGCCATACGGATCGATTTCGACTGTCTATGAACATTGGCTAAAGATTTTCTTTAAATTTGAGGTCCGGCGGACTTAAGTAGCACCGGACCATAGCACGAGCCGCAAGCCCTTGTCACATATGGGTTGGCGGCTGATCGACACGCTTCGGAAGACGCGCAACTGTTACCTTTGCAAGACCAACAAGAGGCAAAAATGACTGACCCGTTAAGTGGGTTCGCCCGTGGGCGCGTGCTGGTCACCGGCGCATCCGGATTCGTCGGATCGGCGGTCGCGCGCATCGCGCGGGAACGCGGTTTTGACGTGCGCGTAGTCATACGCAAGACCAGTTCCCGGCAGAATCTTGAAGGACTCGACGCCGAAGTCGTGATCGGCGACATGCGCGACGAAGCCTCCATGCGAGCCGCGATGAAGGGCGTGCGTTACCTGCTGCACGTTGCCGCCGACTACCGCATCTGGGCACGCGATCCGGGCGAGATCGAGCGCGCGAACCTGGAGGGCACCGAGGCCACCATGCGCGCGGCGCTGGCCGAGGGGGTCGAGCGGATCGTGTATACGAGCAGCGTGGCGACGCTGAAGGTGAGCCCGGCGGGAGATATTGTCGATGAAACGAAGCCTGCCGAGGCTCATCAGACCATTGGCGCGTACAAGCGCAGCAAGGTGCTGGCGGAACGCGCGGTCGAGCGCATGGTCGCCCATGACGGCCTGCCGGCGGTGATCGTGAATCCGTCCACGCCGATCGGTCCGCGCGACGTCAAGCCGACGCCGACCGGGCGGATCATCGTGGAAGCGGCGACGGGCAAGATCCCCGCGTTCGTCGATACCGGCCTGAACCTCGTGCACGTGGACGACGTGGCGAACGGCCATTTGCTGGCGCTTGCGCGCGGGGTGATCGGCGAACGCTATATTCTCGGCGGCGAAAACCTGTCGCTGCAGCAGATGCTGGCGGACATTGCCGGCCTCGCCGGGCGCAAGCCGCCGACCATCAAGCTGCCGCGCGGCCCGCTGTATCCGCTTGCATTCGGCGCGGAGCTTTACGCGAAGTTCAGCGGCAAGGAGCCGTTTGTCACCGTCGATGGCTTGAGGATGTCGAAGAACAAGATGTACTTCACGTCGGCGAAAGCGGAGCGGGAACTGGGGTATCAAGCACGGCCGTATGGCGAAGGCCTGAGCCACGCGCTGGACTGGTTTCGCGCGAACGGCTATCTGAAAAAATGAAGCAATGACGCGTGGCGCGCATTGCCTGTTGTTTTGATGGCATTTTTAGCGTCATACACGCATTTTGTTACAACGTGTGGCGTCGTTGCCCGGTACGCAGCAGTTAAAATCGCAGGTTCGACGCAAGGCTAGCAAGGCAAACAACGCATGAACTTAACCGACCAGCTCGGCGCGCTGGAATCAAGCCTCGATGAGCTGATTCTGGCCGCCGCTTCCATTCCAGCTTCTCCCGAATCTTCCCCTGATTCTGTTGCTGACTCTCTAGCTGACGCGGCTGTTGAACCGGCAACGGCGGCGGCACCCGTAGTTGAAGGAAAACCGCTCGTGGCTGAAGAAAAACCCACGCTGAACGTCTCGCGCCCTGAAAAGAACGTGATCGAGATGACAATCGGCGGGAAGTCGGTGGCATTGAGCCCCGAAGGGGTATCGGAGTTGATCGAGGAATTATCGAACGCGCGCGCTTCGATGGACGTCGAACAGCCAGGTGGCCTGCCGCCCGGCTGGCGCTTTGTCGCGACGAAAAACCCGGTGATGGCTACGCAACGCTATGCAAACGGCGATCAGTTGCTGGTGTTGCGCCATACCGGACACGGCTGGGTGCCGTTCTCTTTCTCGCCCAACATGGTGATCGAGATGTACGCGATGCTGACCAAGCGGTGAGTCGAACCGTATGGGTGGACCTGCCCATACGACTTATCTTCATCTCCTCAAGGCGCCTGGACCCGCGCCTTCCACTGCCCGCCCTTCCCGCGCCAGAACCGTATTGCCGAGCCAACCGTCGCGCTGACATAAAACAGCGCGATCACCGGCAATAGCGGCGCCCAAAGTATGGAGCGGCGGTAGTAGCGCAGCATCGGCGAATACGCGCAGCACATGGCGAGCCACGCGAGCCACGCCGGCCATCCCTTCGCGCCAAGCGTCAACGCGAGCACCGGCGGCGCGAGATAGATCACGCACATCGCGAGCACCGTCCCGACCAGCAACAGCGCCGAATAACGCAACTGCGTGAACGCCGTGCGCGCAATCATGTTCCAGACTTCACGCCAGTTGTCGTAGGGCCGCAGCGATTCGCTGTCATCGGCAAGATCCAGACGGATCGGCCGCGCCGCGTTCACGCCGTTGCGAAACTTGATGCGCGAAGCAAGGCTGCAATCGTCGATCAATTCGCCGCGAATCGATTCGATCCCGCCCGCCTCCACCAGCGCCGCGCGCCGCAGCATCATGCAACCGCCCGCGGCCGCCGCCGTGCGGTTGCTCACGTTGTTCACCCACGCGAACGGATACAGCTTCGCGAAGAAGAATACGAACGCGGGAATCAGCGCTTTTTCCCACGTTGAGTCGCAGCGCAGCCGCACCATCAGCGAGACCAGATCGCGATCTTCCAGAATCGCGCGCGCGACGAGTTGCGAGGCGGCGTCCGCCGGATGGCGGATGTCGGCGTCGGTGAGCAGCAGGTAATCGGCCGGAAAACCCAGCCCGTCGATAGCCGCAATACCTTGCGACTGCGCCCACACCTTGCCCGACCAGCCGGACGGCAAGGGTGCGGCCGTCAGCACGGTCAGGCGGTCTTCGAAACCGCCGTCGCGCGCGGCGGCCTGAGCGGCGTCGGCGGTGCCGTCGGTGCTGTGGTCGTCGACGACAATCAGATGGAACGAACCCGCGTAATCCTGTGCGAGCAGCGATGTCACCGCGCGGCCGATCACATCGGCTTCATTGCGCGCCGGCACGACCGCGACCACCGCCGGCCACGCGCCGCGACGCGCAATCTCCGCCTGGCCGACAGCGTGAACCGTGCTTTCGCTGAGCGGTTCGAGGGCTTGCGCGCGCCAGAAACCGCCGCGGCCAAACAGCAGGACAAGCCAGATGAGGAGGGACAACCAGGCAATCAGGAGCATCGTCAATTCAGGGCAGGTCGATGAAGCAGGTCAATGAGTAAGCAGATTCAACATCAGGAGGGGCGCCAAACCGGATCAGGTCAGCTTTCGACCGAGCGCAATTGCACACCCACCCGGCCACGCAGCCGCATCGCAAGCGAGCGCACGGCGATTACCGCCCAGTCCGGCCCTTTCAGCACCGGGCGCTTGCGGAATACGTCGTAGCCGGCCTGTTCGATTTTTTCGAGGACTCGCAAACCGCCGTGCACGACGCTGCACAGTTCCAGCCCGAACCGGCCGGGCATACGCACGGCAAGCGCCGCGCCGCCAACGATCATTGCACGCGCGTGGTCGACTTCATGACGCATCAGCGCGCGCCAGGCGTCGTCGCAGATTTGCTCGTCGATATGCCGTTCGGTTACGCCGAAACGCTCCAGATCGGACAGCGGCATGTAGATTCGGCTCTTCTTCCAGTCGATACCCACGTCCTGCCAGAAGTTGATGAGCTGCAATGCGGTGCAGATCGCGTCGGAATCGGCGAGATTCTCGGGCGTGCTGGCGTCGAAGAGATGCAGCATCAGCCGCCCGACCGGATTCGCCGAGCGCCGGCAATAGTCCATCAGCGCAGGCCAGTCGGCGTAACGCGTGGTGTCGATATCCTGATCGAACGCCGAGACGAGATCGTAAAAGGGCCCGAGCGGCAGCCCGTATTGCGCGACGGTGCCGGCAAGTTTCTCGAACAGCATGGGATGAACCGGCGCCGGATGGCCGGCGGCGACGGCGTCCAGCCCGGCGCGGAAATCGGCGAGACGGGCGTGGCGCTCGGCCGGGTCGAAGACGCCTTCGTCAGCAATGTCGTCCGCCGTGCGCGCGACGTGATAAATCACGCCGACCGGCGCGCGCAGCCGTTTTGGCAGCAATATGCTGGCTACCGGAAAATTTTCGTAGTGATCGACTTCCATAAGACGGTCCAGGTATTCGACACGGCGCGCGGATGCCAAAATGGACATCGACGCACGCAGGTCGTGCGTGGCGGATCGCTGACGCGTAACAACATTCCGCTCATAAACCGGCGAAAAAACCGGCGAAAATGTTGGATAAGCGCAACGACTCGACACGGTATAAATTCTTATCGTGCGCTGCCCGAAAACCCGTTGGAGAACAGACCCGGCGCGGACCCCAAGCGAATCCGGTTCGCTCATGCCACCCGCTCATGCAACTTATGTGGCATCCGCCCCAATGCGGGTCGGGCTTTGCTTTCGCTTCGGCTTTCGGTTTAATCCTGCTGCCAGGATCAATGCTTCGACTGCCGCGGACCCCCGGCGTTCTGCCCGGCGAGCCGCTTGTGCGGGGTTTTCATCGTGCCTCGCAGCGCCCGCCCCGCCAACTCCCCAGCGCGCGGTATAGCCGCTTGAAAGCCGCCTCAAGGCCGCCTCAAAGGCCACGTCAAGATCCGGTTCACGGCAGCGCCATGGCGACCTCAAGGCCGCTTCGCGGGAAACGCGGCGAAGCGCTAGTTTACCGGCTTCCGCGTCCGCACAGTAATTCAACCCTGCCGGTAGAAACGGAAACACCCTCTTACAAGCATCCAAAAACTGAACGAGTTAGAATACGCGGTCAAGTTCGGCCTTAAAGTTGAAACGAATGGCGCATTTGCAGCCAGTTGTTTCCCAAAGCTTTTTCCGAGAAGCTTTAATTTTGCTTACAACAAATCAACCGGATTTGATCGAAGCTTATAGCCGGTTCCATTCGAAACCCGCGCCAGTCGGAGTTCGCCCGAATATGCGTATTATCCTTGCTCAACCCCGCGGCTTTTGTGCGGGCGTGGTCCGCGCGATCGAGATTGTCGATCGCGCTCTTGAACGACATGGCGCGCCCGTCTACGTGCGCCATGAGATCGTTCACAACCGGCACGTCGTCGACAACCTGCGTAGCAAGGGCGCGCGTTTCGTCGAAGAACTCGACGAAGTGCCGCACGGCGCCGTTGCTATTTTCAGCGCGCATGGCGTAGCGCAAACGGTGGAAGCCGACGCGGAAGCGCGTGGTCTGGACGTGCTCGACGCCACGTGCCCGCTGGTGACGAAGGTCCATGTACAGGGCCGGCAATATGTCGCGCAGGGCCGCACGCTGATCCTGATCGGCCATGCGGGGCACCCGGAGGTGGAAGGGACCATCGGCCAGATTCCCGGCACGGTGGTGCTCGTGCAAAGCGAAGCTGAAGTGGCGACGCTCGCGCTGCCTGTCGATGCCCCCGTCGCGTATGTCACGCAGACCACGTTGTCGGTGGACGATACGCGCGACATCATCGACGCGCTGCATCGCCGTTTCACGGACATCGTCGGCCCGGATACGCGCGACATCTGCTACGCCACGCAAAACCGGCAGGCAGCGGTGCGCGAGCTGAGCAAGCAAGTGGACGTTTTGCTCGTGGTTGGGGCAACCAACAGTTCCAACTCGAATCGGCTGTGCGAGATCGGCGCCGAAACCGGCGTGCCGAGCTACCTCGTGGCGGACGGCTCGGAATTGAAACCTGACTGGTTTGCGAACGCGCAGACTGTCGGGATTACGGCCGGTGCGTCTGCGCCGGAAGAAATGGTCAAGCACGTTATTAATGCACTGCGCGCGCTGGGTCCCGTCGAAGTCACGACGATGTCCGGCCGCGAAGAGAAAGTTGAATTCAAACTCCCCGCGAAGCTGACGAAGCCGCTGGCTGTGGCAACGGCATCCGCCGGCGCCCTTCGCGAAGATTAAGGAGCACACGCAATTGTCTATTCCGATGCTGCAAAAAGTCCGGGTTGGCGCTTACATCGCGCGCCAGCATTTCATGCGCAACAAGCGCTATCCGCTCGCGCTGATGCTCGAGCCGCTGTTCCGCTGCAACCTGGCGTGTAACGGCTGCGGCAAGATCGATTATCCGGACCCCATCCTGAACCAGCGCATCTCGATGGCGGACTGCCTCGCGGCTGTCGACGAATGCGGTGCACCGGTGGTCTCCATCGCCGGCGGCGAACCGCTGCTGCACAAGGAAATGCCCCAGATCGTGAAGGGCATCATCGCGCGCAAGAAGTTCGTTTATCTCTGCACGAACGCGCTGCTGATGGAAAAGAAAATGGACGACTACGAGCCGAATCCGTATTTCGTCTGGTCGGTTCACCTCGACGGCGACAAGCAGGCACATGACCATTCGGTCTCGCAAGACGGCGTGTACGAGAAGGCCGTTGCAGCGATCAAGGAAGCGAAGCGCCGTGGTTTCCGCGTGAACATCAACTGCACGCTGTTCAACGACGCCGACCCGGAACGTGTAGCGAATTTCTTCGACACGCTTGGGCCCATGGGCGTGGACGGCATCACGGTGTCGCCGGGTTATGCGTATGAACGCGCGCCGGATCAGCAGCACTTCCTGAACCGCGAAAAGACGAAGTCGTTGTTCCGCGACATCTTCAAGCGCGGCGATAACGGCAAGCGCTGGTCGTTCAGCCAGTCGAGCATGTTCCTCGACTTCCTGGCCGGCAACCAGACCTACGAATGCACGCCCTGGGGCAACCCGGCGCGTACCGTGTTCGGCTGGCAGCGTCCGTGTTATCTGCTCGGTGAAGGGTATGTGAAGACCTTCAAGGAATTGATGGAAACCACCGAGTGGGATAAATACGGCACGGGCAAGTACGAGAAATGTGCTGACTGCATGGTGCATTGCGGCTTCGAAGCCACCGCCGTGATGGACACGGTTGCGCATCCGCTGAAGGCCGCGCTTGTCGCCTTGCGTGGTCCGCGTACCGAAGGTGCTTATGCGAAAGACCTGCCGGTCGACAAGCAACGCCCGGCGGAATTCGTCTTCTCGAAGCACGTCGAGATCAAGCTGGAAGAAATTGGCCGCGCGAAGGGCAACAAGGGCGGCAAGCAGACGACGATCGCGGCTTGAGTTTGAATACGTGAACTCGGGCTGTGGTGTAAGGCTCGAGCTTATGGCTGCGGCAAAAGGAACGGGTGGATAAGGTCGCGATGAGCGGCGTTATCCACCCGTTTTGTATTTCAAGATGCATGTGTGGCGCACCCGTGTAGCATCGCGGGTTTTCAAAGCAAACAAGCAGGAAGCAATGGCTGACTTCAGCGTAATGATCAATCTCGGCAAAGCCGATCTGGACGACTACTCTCTCTTGGCGAAGATGCTGCGCAAGACCGGCTTCAGCGAGACAAAAGCGGCGCAAGTGGCAGCGGACTATCGGCTGCTGCCCGCTTCGTTCAGGTACTCCAGCGAGACCGAAAACATGACCGCGGTGAGAGAGAAAGCGCTGAAGTCAGCGAAGAGCGTTTCATCGAAGGCGATGGTGCTCGTGTCGGAATGCTGAGGCGGGGTTAAGACCGCGAGCGCGAAACTTGCTGCGCATAAAGTTTCGGCGGTGCCTGGGTGCCGGAGTTTGCCAAGCAAGTTAACGTGCGTATCCAGACACGATCACCATGCCGCCGCCCAGTCATCTTCCCCCGCTGGGTCCATCGGATTGTCGTAACGCAATAGCGAGCCGCGTAGAAGATCGAGCGGGTCCCGCGCATCCGTTTGATACGGCCGCAACTCCAAGGTTGGCTG
The DNA here is from genome assembly GCF_018449515.1 of Caballeronia sp. dw_19. Classification (GTDB taxonomy): domain Bacteria; phylum Pseudomonadota; class Gammaproteobacteria; order Burkholderiales; family Burkholderiaceae; genus Caballeronia. Next base: position 144,125 of record NZ_JAAVUQ010000008.1, read on the forward strand.
CCCAAGGTCAGTCACGATCAAGCTCTCCCCCGATGACTCCACCAACCTGAAGAATCAGATGCTTTCGCTTTGAATTCGGATTTCGATACTCGTCGATTTGGCATTTTGTGCTCGGGGCATAAGGTCGATGCTCATCTTGGCGGATGAGGCGAGACTTTGTAAGAGCCATTAGCGTTAAAAACAGCGGCGCAAAAAAAGGCGCTCCCGGCTTTTCGCCAGTTGCGCCTGTTGGCCCCGCTGCTCCGTAGTGCCTCAGACTCGCTCACCCACGCTTCATTTGCGAATCCAGGCTCTACCCCTTCCTCACTCCGCCGTCCGCGCGTTATGCGCGGTCAGGAACTTGATCAACCCGTCGACGCCACCCTTCGACAACTGACCCGCGAATTGCGTCTGGTACACCTGGATCAGCCACGCGCCCATCATGTCGATGTCGTAGATCTTCCAGCCGTCCGGCGTCTTTTCCAGGCGATAACGCACCGGGTTATCGCCGCCGCTCGAGTACACGTGCGACTGGACGACAGCGTCTTTCCCGCCGGCATCGAGCGTCGGGGCGTCGAATTTGAACTTGACGTCTTCATCGCGTAATTGCGACAGCGACGAGGTGTAGGTGCGCACCAGCAGCGTCTGGAATTGCTCGTAGAGCGCCTTCTGCTGGTCGGGCGTCGCCGTGCTCCATGCCTTACCTACGGCAATCCGCGTGGTGCGCTGGAAATCGGTTGCCGGCACGAAACGCGTCTGCACCAATTGCGTGATCTTGGCCATGTCGCCGCCACGCGCGGCAGGATCAGCCTTCATCGCGTCGACAGTGCCTTCCACAGCGCTTTTAACGACAGCATCAGGGCTCGTCTGCGCAAACGAAGCGCTGGAAAACAGCGCCGCCGACAAAGCCAGGGCGAATAGGGCAACACGGACAGGCAAATAGCGTTTCATACGACCGATATCGAGTAATGGAGGGCGGCGTTCAGCCCGACGCGCCGGCTTAGCTGAAAAACGCAGTAAGTATATCGACCCGCGCCTGCCGTGACAGTTCAGCACGTTCGAAGGATTGTCCGTCTGCGGCTGGCGCGAGAGCCAGGGGAAACGAAAAACCGCGGATCGCCGGCTCTTCTGCGCCTCGCGGCTCTTGAGAATCTGTTCCAGCCGCCGCGAGTTGGTAAACATGGAGGCGACCGCAGCGGCTTAGTTAGCGCGCTTCCGGGCGGCGGATCGGCATAGGGTCATCGTGTGCGGCGAAGCCGCCACGAAATGTGTTGAGGTTGGGGTTACGGCGAGTCGGTCTTGACGCCGCCGTCAAACCTGCGGACTCGGCCCGCGCTCCAGATATGTCGTCAACGCGATGTAACTGCGCGTGCCGGTGAACCCTTCTATCGAATGAATGCGCTCAAGCAGATGTTCGAGTGTTTGCGTGTCACGGGTTCGCACTTTCAGCAGCATCGCGCTTTCGCCGGTCACCGTATGGATCTCTTCGACGTCCGGAAACTCGGCCAGTTGCAGTAACTGACGCGTGACGGCCCAACTGGAGGTATCGACGTGAACGAACGCCAGCAGCGGCCGGCCAATGCTTGCGCCGTCCAGCGTCGCCACGGTCGCCTTGACAACGCCATCTTGCTTCAAGCGCTTCGCGCGTTCGTGAACGGCGGGCGCGGACAAATGCAGCAGGCGGCCAAGCTCGGCGTAGGTCCGCGTGGCATCTTCGGCGAGCAACGCCAGCAGCTTGCGATCGGTCGCGTCGAGAATGCCTTGCGGCTTGCGCTTGGGCGGGGCCATCTCCGAGGTCATTCGCAGGTCCTCATGGCTTGGCCGAAGTGTTCAGACCCGGCAACGCCGCCCGTAATTCCTTGCGCATCACTTTGCCGGTCGGCGTCATCGGCAACGCGCCGACAAACCTGACCTCGCGCGGATATTCATGCGCGGCCAGCCGCGTCCTGACGTGCTGCTGAAGTTCGCGCACAAGCGTTTCATCCGGGACGAACCCTGCATTCAGTACGATGAACGCCATCACGATCTCCGTGCGCGCCGCGTCCGGCGCACCCACAACCGCCGCCATGCTGACGGCGGGATGGCGCAGCAAACAATCCTCAATAGGCGCGGGACCGATCCGATAACCCGCGCTGGTAATCACGTCGTCGTTGCGGCCGACGAAGCGGATAAAACCATCGGCGTCGCATGAACCGAGGTCGCCGGTCAGCAGGAACTGGCCGCGGAATTTATCGCGCGTGGCCGGCTCGTTGTTCCAGTAGCGCAGGAACATGACCGGGTCGGGCGGTGCAATCGCAATATTGCCCGGTGTGCCGGGCGGAAGTTCTGTGCCTTCATCGTCGACGATGGCCACGCGATGTCCCGGCACGCCGCGCCCGATCGCCCCCGGGCGAGGCTCGAACAACGCAGAACACGACGACACCACCACGTTGCACTCGGTCTGCCCGTAGAACTCGTTGATGGTCACGCCAAGCGCCGCCCGGCCCCAGGCGATCAGCTCCTCGCCCAGCGATTCGCCGCCGCTCGCCACCGCGCGCAACGACAACCGCCACTGCTCGGGACGGGCCACCGAGCGCATCATCTTGAGCGCGGTCGGCGGCAGAAAGGTGTGCGTGACGCCGTGACGCGCCATCAGGTCGAAAGCGGCCGGGCCATCGAATTTTTCGAAGCGCCGCGCAAGCACCGCCACGCCGTGATGCCAGGCGGGCAGCAAGACATCGAACAGGCCTCCAATCCACGCCCAGTCGGCGGGCGTCCACATCAGCCGGGCGTGCGCCGGGAAAAGACCTTGCGACATCTCGACGCCCGGTAAATGACCCAGCAACGCCCGATGGGCAAGCAACGCGCCCTTGGGCTTTCCCGTCGTGCCGGACGTATAGATGATTGCGGCGGGGTCGTCGCAGGAGGTATCAACGGGGATGAAGACGTCCGTTTCCGCGCGTAGCGAATCCCAGAAGGAATGGGCATTTGCGTGGGTGGTGGTATCGACGCAATAGGCATTTTTCAGGTCTGGTAGCGTCTCGCGAACCTGCGCCAGCTTGTCGAAACCCGCGTGGTCGGTGATCAGCGCCGCTGCGCCGCTATCGGCGAGCCGGTACTGGATGGCATCGACGCCGAATAGCTGAAACAGCGGCACCGCGATATAACCCGCCTTGTAGATGGCCAGATGCGCGATGGCCGTCTCCGGCGACTGCGGCAAGAATATTCCCACGCGGTCGCCGCGCTTCAATCCCGCGCGGGCAAGCGCGTTGGCGAACTGGTTGGAGAGCGCCTTGAGGTTATCGAAAGTGAAACGCGTTTCCGAACCTTCGCGGGTCTCGTAGATGAGCGCGAGGCGGCCGGAACCGTCAGCCCATTTATCGCAGGCGTCCACGCCGATGTTGTACTGCGCGGGCACCTTCCACGTGAATGCCGCGGCGAGGGTTTCATATGAATCGGCTGCGGGAAGCATCGCTTCTCCCTGGTTTCTGGTTAAGGCTCATTCGACGGCGGCTTGATCGTCGGATCTGTCTTCGGCGGCCAATTCCTGCAACCCCGCAGGCGGCCGATAACGCGAAAACCCGTTGAATTCCAGCGTACGCCCAGCGGCCGCCAAGGGCCACGAATGCCGTGCGTTCGGCACGCCGCCATCGACGCGAATCACCGTCCCATTGATGAACGCTGACGCCTCAGAAAGCAAAAATACCGCCGCCGCCGCGAGTTCCGATTCGGTCCCAAAACGCTGCAACGGCACCTTGTGCTTGAGTTCGCGCAACAACGCACGATAGCGTTCGTCGTAACTATCCATGCCCGCCGATGCAATCCATCCCGGCGCCACGGCATTCACCCGCACGCCGGCGTAACCCCATTCGCACGCGGCCGTTTCCGTGAAGTTCCAGACGCCGGCGCGCGCGGCGCCCGAATGGCCCATGCCGGGCATGCCGCCCCAGATGTCCGCGAGCATGTTGACGATCGCGCCGCCGTGATCGCGCATCCATTGCGTAAAACATTCGCGCGACATCAGGAAAGTGCCGTGCAGGTTATTGCGCACGACAGCGTCCCAGCCATTCAGGGAAATCTTGTCGAGCGGCGCGGGGAACTGGCCGCCCGCGCAATTGAAGAGGCTGTCGAGCCGGTTGAAATCGGCGAGTGCGGTAGCGACGACTTGTTTGACGCTCGCTTCGTCGCGGATGTCGCAGGCGTAGCAGCGCACGCGTTCGACGCTTTCAGGGTAGTCCTCGGCCAACTCGTCGCGCACGGTTTCCAGCTTCGCCAGGGTTCGTCCGATCAGGATCACCGAAGCCCCCAGCGACACGAGTTCGTGCGCTGTGCATCGGCCCAGACCGCTGCCGGCGCCCGTTACCATGACAACCTTGCCGGCGAACAAGCCGGGACGGAAGACGGAGCGGTATTGATGCTGACCGCGGGGATCGTTCGGATTGGATTCCATGACTCTCAACTTGGCTGGACGCGTGCGTTTCAATGAGTTTGAGTAAAACTCAACTACGTGACAACGTCAAGCCGGTTAAACCTTGATATCCCTCATAAAATTGCTGAAATTCCACTATTAATCCGATTGAGCTACACTCAAAATATTACTTCTGACGATCGACTTTCAGCGCCTATATGATCCAGCCCAAAACTCTCCCCGTACGTCGCGCACCGTCGAGCATCAAGTCTGAACAACGCATCAAGGACATCCTGCTCGTGGCGCGGCAAGTGTTCTCGGAGCGCGGATATGCATCGGCGACGACGATCGATATGGCGCGTCGGCTGGGGGTATCGGAGGCAACGGTGTTCACGTATTTCTCCGGCAAGCGCGACCTGTGCGTGCGGGTGATCTGCGACTGGTACGACGAGATCATCGCGGAGATCGAAACCACGCTGCCGCACATCACGGGCACGCGCGCAAAGCTGTTTTTCCTGATCCGCACGCATTTGTATCGGCTGATGATCGACGGGCCGGGGCTGTGCGCACTGATCCTGTCCGAAGGGCGCGCGAAAGACGACACATTCGGCGATGAAATCGTGCAACTCCAGCGGCGCTATACCGCGCCGCTGATGCAAGTGCTGTCGGACGGCGTGGCAGCCGGCGATATCCGCGACGACCTGCCCTTGAGCCTGCTGCGCTCCAGCATCTATGGACCGATGGAACACGTGCTGTGGGACGCGATCAGCAAGAAAACGGTGGATATTGAAGAAACGTCGAAACGGTTGTCCCTGCTCCTTTGGCAGGGTTTGCAGCCGCCCGATCCCAAAGTCGCGGCTCTGGGGCAATTGCAGCGCGACATGGCGGCGGCGCTCAGGGTGTTTGAGGACACCTCACGCTCGCCTGAATGAAAGCTCTGTTTTCGTAGCTTTCATCCGATGATTACGGTTGACCGCGACCTGCGCGACAACATCCGTGGCCTTCCATACTCCGGCATAACCCCTCTTATCCCCGCCCCATAACGCTCCGCCCTCCACGGTGCGTTTTATTTCCCTCGATAAAACCGCCCCGCAGAAATCGCGGGGCCTTTGTCCGTCAGCTATCCGCATAGTTCCCGATATCGTATTGAAAACAATTCTTAACTGTGTAATGATATTGATTCGTATTTCGGAACTACTAAGGGAAACGGCGCGCATCTGTCGCAATGATGGACTGCTCCTTCGGCCGCGCCCTTTGCCAACCGCTCACGCCGCCGCGGGCATCGCGGAAGTAATTGACCGGCATGACGCAACAGCGCCGGCTTTTCGACCATCCAATACTCGGGGAAACACATGTTGAGGAAGACACCGCTTGCCGCGGCGATCATGACCGCGCTGGCGGCTCCTGCTGCCATTCCGCTCTATGCTCATGCGCAGGCCGCGCCGGTCAGCAAGACCGATCAAACCGCCCAGGCGGAACAAGCCGCACAAGTCGCACCCCTCGTCGAAAACGCCGCGCTGCCGGCCGTGCATGTCTCCGGTCAGGCCATCACACCCGATTTCCAGCCTGAAAAATCGAGCGTAGGCGCCAAGGTCCCCACCGCGTTGCGCGATATCCCCCAAGCGGCCGTGGTGGTCCCGAAAGCCGTGCTGCAGTCCCAGGCAGCCACGTCTTTCTCCGATGCCCTTCGCAACGTCCCCGGTGTCACCATTGGCGCGGCGGAAGGCGGGCAGATCGGCAACAACATCAATTTGCGCGGTTTCTCGGCGCGCACGGATATTTATCTCGATGGCTTCCGCGACCGCGGCCAGTACTATCGGGACACGTTCGACCTTGAATCCATCGATGTGCTGTATGGTCCGTCATCACTCTATTTCGGGCGCGGCTCCACGGGCGGCGTGATCAACCAGGTGAGCAAGCAGGCAGAGCTGAAAGCGCACGCATCGGTGTCCGTGATGGCCGGCACGAGCGACCGCTACCGCACCACCGTCGACATCAACCAGCCGCTGTCCGATACATCCGCCGTGCGGCTCAACGCGTTCGGTCAGGATCTCGGCTCGACCCGCGACGTGATGAAGAGCAAGGACTACGGCTTCGCGCCGACGGTGCGCTTCGGCATTGGAACGCCGACGGAAGTCACTTTGTCAGCGTTGATCCAGCACAACCGCGACCAGCCGGACTACGGCATTCCGCCGGTGAACGGTGCGCCGGTCCCGGTCAGCAAGAGCCAGTTCTACGGTTTCGAAGGCGATCGGACGATCCAGGACGTGCAGACGTTCTCGGCGCGCATCCAGCATCGTTTCGACGACAACCTCACGCTGCGCAACCAGACCCAGTTCAGCCACTACGGCACCGAAGCGACCGCGACCAACGCCGCGGCGGTCCTGACCGGACCGCTCGGGACATCGACGGCACTCGCCAACGGGAATTACACGTCGTTGCCGTTGTCGTCGTTGTACGTGAAGTTGCAGGGCAAGGACCGCAACATCAACGATCACTCGGTCTACAACACGACCGATATCGATTACAAGTTCAACACCGGATTCCTCAAGCATGAGGTGATTGCAGGCATTGACCTCAGCCACGAGACCTACAGCAACCAGTCGTTCACCGCGACCGCGCCGGGCCTGCCGTCGAATACCATCGCGATCGTGCCGCTGCTCAATCCACAATACACCACGCGACCGGCCAACACGCAGGAAGTGGCGACCAACCTGGCGGAATCGAGTGCGAACGGCGTGGGCATTTATGCCAACGATACGGTCTCTGTCGGCCAGTACTGGAAGGTGGTGGGCGGCTTGCGCTGGGATCGTTACGAAGCGTCGATCAAGAACACCCTCAACGCGCCGTCTTACGCCACGCAGACCAATTACTTCACCAGCGTGCGCGGCGGGATCATTTTCCAGCCGACAGACTGGCAGTCGTACTACGTTTCATACGGCACGTCGTTCAATCCGTCGCTGGAAGCGCTGACGCTGACCAACAACCAGCAGAACACGCCGCCGGAATCGAACCGTTCGTATGAAGTCGGCACGAAGTGGGACTTGCTGAACGGCGGGTTGTCGGTGACGCAGTCGCTGTTCAATATCGATAAAACCAATGCCCGCACGCTCCAGGCCGACGGCAGCTACACGCTCGACGGCGACGTGCGCGTGCGCGGTTATCAACTCGGGCTGGCTGGCCACATCACCAACAAGTGGCAAGTCTTTGGCGGCTATACGTACATGAACGGCCAGGTGGTGAAGGCGCTGGACAACACCAACGGCAAGACCCTGGCGAACACGCCGCGCAACATGATCACGTTGTGGACGACGTATGACCTCACGCCGCACTGGACCTTCGGCGGCGGCCCGGTGTACACCTCGTCGCGATATGCCGCCAGCAACGACTTGGTGCAGGTGCCTGCGTACACGCGCTGGGACGCAATGGCCGCGTTCCACCAGAAACATTACGACATCCAGTTCAACGTCCAGAACCTGACCAACAAGCACTACTACGACGCGCTGATTCCATCGGATGGCGGTCGCGCGGTGCCGGGTTACGGCCGGACATTCCTCGCGACGCTAAACTACCGGTTCTATTGATCGACTGCAGGACACGTGAGCCGCGCGATGCAAATCGCGCGGCCGCTGGCCCCCAAAAAAACATGATCCTTTCGATACCCAACGTCCTCAGCCCCGAAGACGCTGCCGCCATGCGTCAGCGGCTTGAAGCGTCGGATGCGTGGGTGGACGGCCGCGCGACGGCCGGCTATCAGGGCGCGCCGGTGAAGCGCAACCAGCAGATCGCGCAGGAAGCGCCGATTGCGTTCGAACTCGGCGATGTCATCGTCCGCTCGCTGGAACGGCATCCGCTGTTCATCAGCGGCGTGCTGCCCAACAAGCTGTATCCGCCGCTCTTCAACCGGTACGAAGGCGGGATGCATTTCGGCAGTCATGTGGATGGGGCAATCCGGCTCGTGCCGGGACATGGCACGCGAGTGCGAACCGATGTATCGATCACGCTGTTCCTCACACCGCCGGAGGACTACGACGGCGGCGAACTGGTAATCGAGGATACCTACGGTGTGCAGGAAGTGAAGCTGCCGGCGGGGCATGCGATTGTTTATCCGGCGACCAGCTTGCATGAGGTACGGCCGGTAACGCGGGGAATGCGGGTATCGAGTTTCTTCTGGGCGCAGAGCCTCGTTCGCGACGATACCCGCCGCAGCCTGCTATTCGATATGGACAACGCCATTCAACGGCTGAACGCACAGAACGCCGACGACGCCGCGAGGCGAACGCTCGTGGGCTGTTATCACAACCTGCTGAGGCTTTGGAGCGAGACGTAGGCGTTGGCGTTGGCGTTGGCGTTGGCGTTGGCGTTGGCGTTGGCGTTGGCGTTGGCGTTGGCGTTGGCGTTGGCGTTGGCGTTGGCGTTGGTTAGACGGCGAAGACTTCCTGCAAGGTCCGCAATGCGACCGAGAGCGTATTGGCCGGTACAGCGCCGAGCTTCTTCACCAGACGGGTTTTGTCGATCGTGCGAATCTGATCGAGCAGGACCAGTCCTTTCTTCTGGCTGAATACCACGGATACACGGTAAGGCGCGGGCCGGCTTTTGGTCGTCATGGGCGCGACGATCACCGTGCGCAAATGGTCATGCAACTCAGGCGGCGATATCACCACGCAAGGCCGGGTTTTCTGAATCTCGCTGCCGGCGGTAGGGTCCAGCTCATCCAGTTTAATGAGCCAGACCTCTCCGCGCACTACCACGCAAGCTCCGAATCATCGGCGTTCGGAAACTCGCCCAGCACAAGCTCGTCGTCGCCGGCTTGGGCTATTGCCTTGCTTGCGTCAGACCACCCTTGGCGGGGCTTCTTTTGCGGCTTTCTTAAAACAATTGCGTCGTTTTCCACTTCCATCTCCACTTCGTCCTCCAGCCCAAGTTGGGCCAGGATGGGTTTCGGAATCAACACGCCTTGCGAATTACCCATCCTGCGAATCGTTGTTTTCATCGCTTCACCGTAATGACAATGTTAGTCCGAAAACGAACTGAGCGGCCGCACAATGTTAGTACAATTTGTCATTAAGCGTGCGCTGACCTCGGTGCCTATCCGGACCCGGCTCGCAATCGGCTAAAGCGATCGAAAAATTTTTGTCCGCCGGCCACGCCAGCCCGCAAACCGTAGCGCGAACGCGCCTTCTGCAAGCATCTCCTCACGCCCGGTATACTCACGCGGCGCCTCACGGCCCCCTGTCCAGACAGCCAAACATCAGAACAAGCCCTCCGAGGCATCCGTCTTCATGCTCACGCCTCTCATTGCCCGTCTCGTCACATTATCGATTCGCCGACCCGGCTGGATCATCGTTTTGTCGCTGCTGATCGCCGTGCTGAGCGGCTATTACGTGGTACATCACTTCAAGATCAGCACCGACATCAGCCAGTTGATCGAGACAGAGCCCGACTGGGCCGCGCGCAGCCACGCGATTGACGAAGCCTTTCCGCAACGGGGATCGACGGTGCTCGTGGTGATCGAAGCCCAAGCGCCTGAATTCGCCGACGCCGCCGCCAATGAGCTGGCCGCCGCGCTGGCCAAGAACACGGTTCACTTCACGGCGGTGTCGCAACCCTCGGGCGGCGACTTCTTCGAGCACAACGGCCTGCTCTACCTCTCCACCGATAAAGTCGCCGACACCACCCAGCAACTCGTGAAAGCGCGGCCGCTGATCAACGCGCTGGCCCACGACCCCACGCTCACCGGCCTTGCCGGCACGCTCAACACCAGCCTCAACCTGCCGTTGCAACTTGGTCAAGTGACGCTCGGGCAAATGTCGAAGCTGCTGGGCCAGAGCGCAGACGTGCTCGATAAAGTCCTCGCCGATCAACCCGCCGTGTTCTCTTGGCGCAATCTGGTCGATACCTCGGCCACGCAACCCGCGCGTGCATTCGTCACCGTACAGCCGGTGGTGGACTACAACGCGCTGGAACCCGGCGCGAGCGGATCGAATGCGATTCGCGCGACAGCAAATGAGCTGAAGTTATCGGAGAAATATGGGGCGGTCGTGCGGCTGACCGGCGAACAGCCACTCTCCGATGAAGAATTCGCGTCGCTGAAAGACGGCGCCGTGCTCAATGGCATCCTGACGTTCATCGTCGTGCTGGTGATCCTCTGGCTCGCGCTGCGCTCGGGAAAGATGATCATCTCGGTGTTCGTCACGCTGTTCGTCGGACTGACGATCACGGCCGCGCTCGGCCTGCTCATGGTTCACGCGCTGAACCTGATTTCGATCGCCTTCATGGTGCTGTTCGTCGGGCTCGGGGTGGATTTCGGCATTCAGTTCGGCGTGCGGTATCGCGAGGAACGCTTCAAGGACGACCGGCTGGACGTTGCGCTGGTGAATACCGCGCGCCACGTTGGCGTGCCGCTGACGCTCGCCGCCGCCGCGACAGCCGCGAGTTTCTTCTCGTTTTTGCCAACCGCGTATCGGGGCGTGTCCGAACTCGGGCAGATTGCGGGCGTCGGCATGCTGGTCGCGTATTTCACCAACATGACCTTGTTTCCGGCGCTGATCAAGGTGTTCGCGCCGGTTGGCGAAGCAGGCTCGCCGGGCTTTCCGAAGCTCGCGCCGGTGGACGATTTTCTCGCGCGCAATCGCACGCCGGTGCTGATCGGTACGCTGGCAGTCGTGATCTGCGCGCTACCGTTGCTGCTGCATCTGCGTTTCGACTTCAATCCGCTGAACCTGAAGGACCCGAAAACGGAGTCCATGGCGACGCTGCTCTCGCTGAAAGACGCGCCCGAAGCGGCCGTGAACGACGTGAAGGTGCTCGCGCCCTCGCTTGAGGAAGCGGACAAGATCGCGGCGAAGCTCGAGAAGCTGCCGGAAGTGGAGCGCGCGACGACCTTGTCGACGCTCATTCCCGCTGATCAGCCGCAAAAGCTCGATTTGATTGCCGCTGCGGCCACGCAGCTTTTGCCTTCGCTGGACCAGCGGGTTGCCACGCCTGCGAACGATGCCGTGCGCGTCGCTACGCTCAAGCGGCTATCAAACTCGCTTGCCCTCGCCGCCGATGAACATCCCGGCCCCGGCGAAAACGAAGCGCGTCACCTCGCGGCAGCGCTGAAAAAGCTCGCCGCAGCCGATGCCGCCACCCGCGAGCGCGCCGAGCACGCCATGTCCGACCCGCTGCGCATTGCGCTGGGCCAGATGCGTGCGCTGCTGCAACCGTCGCCGATCACGCTGGCGTCGCTGCCTAAGTCGATGACCGAAGGCTGGCTCGCCGCCGACGGCCACGCCCTCGTGGAAGCGTCGCCCAAAGCGCTGGACGGCAAGAGCCGCGACGACGACAAATCGCTCGCCCGCTTCGCGAATGCCGTGCAGAAAGTCGAGCCGAACGCGATCGGCGGCCCGATCTCGGTGCTGCATTCGGCCAATACGATCATCAAGGCGTTCGAGCAGGCGGCGGCGTTGTCGCTGATCGCCATCACGATCCTGCTGTGGCTGACTTTGCGCCGTATCGGCGATGTTTTGAGAACTTTGATACCGTTGCTCGTTTCCGCCGTCGTCACGCTGGAGTTATGCGTGGTGTTCGACATGCCGTTGAACTTCGCGAACATCATTGCGTTGCCGTTGATGCTGGGCATTGGCGTGGCGTTCAAGATCTATTTCGTGATGGCGTGGCGCTCCGGACAAACCGGCCTGCTGCACTCCAGCCTCACGCACGCCGTGTTGTTCAGCGCCGCGACCACGGCGACGGCGTTCGGCAGCTTGTGGTTTTCGCATCATCCAGGCACATCGAGCATGGGCAGGCTCCTGGTCCTGGCGCTTTTTACGACGTTAATCGGCGCCGTGGTATTTCAGCCGGTTCTAATGGGAAAACCCCGGGTGCAGCCAAAAGCGGCCGACGCCGTTTAGACCGTCCCTCTTTGAACCGTCCCATAACGCACTAACTACTCACGCACGACCCTAAGGAAACCGACCCATGAGGATGGCAAAAACGCCCGATGCCGCCCGCACTTTGCGAGCGCGCTCCGGCGGCGTGTTGCTCGCCGCTGCTTTCGCCCTGTCCGGTTGCGCCACCGGCCCCACTGCCAAGCCGGGCGATCCGCTGGAGCCGATGAACCGCGAGATTTTCAAGTTCAACGACGCCGCCGACAAATACGTCGCCCGCCCGATTGCGACCGGCTATGTGAAGGTCACGCCGGCCCCGATCCGCACGGCGGTCAGCAGCTTCTTTTCGAATATTGGCGACATTGGCAACTTCGCGAACAACCTGCTGCAGTTGAAGATCACCGACGCGACCGAAGACCTGATGCGCCTGGTGATCAACTCCACGTTCGGGATTGGCGGCCTGATCGACTGGGCGACGCCTGCCGGGCTGCCAAAGCACAACCAGGACTTCGGGCTGACACTGGGCCATTACGGCGTGCCGTCGGGACCGTATCTGGTCTTGCCGCTGCTCGGGCCGAGTTCGGTACGCGATTCAACGAACTGGATCGCGAGCTATCCGCTCAATCCGGGGACTTATTTGAGTACGGAAGCGAGTGTGTCGTTGTTCGTCGCGCAGTTTGTGAGCGCGCGGGCGGACCTGCTGGGTGCAACCGATATCCTGTCGCAAGCCGCGCTGGATAAATATGCATTCGTCCGCGATGCCTATACGCAGCGCCGCCAATATCTGCTGACGGGCGCGGCGAACGCGGCACTGCCGGATTACGGCGATGAAAGTGGCGCCACCGCAGCGCCGGCGGGTGCCGCAAGCGCGACGGTTGCGCCGGCGAAGCCGGGCATGGGTGGGAGCAGCAGCTCACAGGGCTTGCCGAACTACTCCGATCCGGCAGCCCCGGCACCGGCCGGCAAGTAACCCGGTTTGCGATACGGCGTGCTCGCCGTATCGCAAATTCCTTAAATCGAGCGTTGCGCCTGGCGTTGCCGCCATCGCCTGATTGGAGAAATGTTTCTATTGGGCAAGGCGGCGGCGCGTATTGGTCGCGAAGTACCGTTCGCGGAGTCTCCTTGCTTGTCATTCACCAGCACTTGCTGATTGCCATCGGCGTGAAAGAGATCCGCAAATGCGGGCCGCTGACAAACAAGTGCCCGATGTGATGCTCAACTCCGAAGGAACGGCAGCGCACACTCGAGCAGCAACTCGGGCGCTTCCTCCGGAATGTAGTGACCGCATGGCAGCGAGTGGCCGCTGACGTTATCGGAGAAATGACGCCACTCGGCGATAGGATCGAAGCACTTTTCGATCACGCCTTCCGCGCCCCATAGCGCGAGAAAATCGCAGGTTATCTTATGGCCCTTCGCCAGCGACTCGCGATCATGTTCCAGATCGATGGTAACGCTCGCGCGATAGTCCTCGCAGATGCCATGAGGGGTTCCCGGCTGTTGCAGGCAACGCAGATATTCCGCGTACGCCTCGGGCGTGAACGGCTTCAACCCCGCACTGCGCGCGCCGATAGTCTGCTTCAGATACAGGTCGGCGTCCGCGCGGATCAGTGTCTCGGGGAACGGCGCGGGACGCACCAGGAAAAACCAGTGCCAATAAGCGCGAGCGAATTCGAACGAGGTTTTCTCGTACATCGCGAGCGTCGGCGCTACGTCGAGCGTGATCAGTTTCTTGACGACCGCTGGATGATCCAGCGCCATCCGCACCGCCACCCGGCCGCCGCGATCATGAGCGAGCATCGCGAACGACTCGTAACCCAGCGAGCGCATCAGGTCGACCTGATCCTGCGCCATACGGCGCTTCGAATAATTGCTGTGATCGGGGAGGCCTTCTGGTTTGCCGCTATCGCCATAACCGCGCAGATCCGTCGCCACGACGGTGAAGTGTTTCGTCAGCTCGGGCACGACCTTGTGCCAGATAGCGTGGGTTTGGGGATGGCCATGCAACAGCAGCAGCGCCTGCCCATTGCCGCCTTGTATCGCCTTGATCCTGACGCCATCGATCGTTGCCGATACGTCCTTGAAGTCATCGAACATCGCTGTCTCCCGCAGTTTTATGAAGTTTAATTGATGCATTGGCCGATATAGTATCTATTCGGGCAATCCAGACTTAACTTCCAGGAACTAATCGATGGACGGTTTTTCGGACCTCAACCTGTTCATGCTCGTCGCACGGCATCGCAATCTGGCGGCGGCTGCGCGTGATCTCGGCGTGACGCCGCCTTCCATCAGCAAGCGTCTCGCGCAACTCGAGCGACGGCTCGGCGTGCGGCTTTTAAACCGCACCACGCGGCGCGTCAGCCTCACGCCCGAAGGCGAGTTGTATCTGGCGAACGGCTCGCGCATCCTCGATGAACTCGCCGAACTGGAACAGCTCGTCACGAAAAGCCAGGCGGAGCCGACGGGTTTGCTGCGCGTGAATGCATCGTTTGGATTTGGGCGCAGCCGGATTTCGCCGGCGGTGTCGAAATTCATCGAGCGCTATCCGGCGATCAAGATTCAGCTTCATTTGTCGGACCGGCCGGTGAATTTGCAGGAGGAAGGGTTCGACCTGGGCATCCGTTTCGGCGATGTCCCGGACGCCCGCATCAACGCGCGTTTGCTGCTCAGGAACCGGCGGATTGTGTGTGCATCGCCGGGATATGTGGCGAAATACGGGCTGCCCGCGACGCCCCACGACCTGACGAGGCACGCGTGCCTCGTGCTGCGCGAGAACGAATCCGCTTATGGGACGTGGCATTTCACGCGCGGCAAAAAGGTGGAGACCGTCAAGGTCGATGGCCCGCTCAGCAGCAATGACGGCACCGCGGTGCTGCAATGGGCGCTGGACGGACGCGGCATTGCCGTGCGCTCGCAATGGGAGACGGAGGCGCTGGTGCGTGACGGGAAACTTGTCGTTCTGCTAAACGACTGGGCGCTGCCGAATGCGGATATCCACGCAATTTATTTAGAGCGGCATCAGTTGTCCGCGAAGTTGCGGACGTTTGTGGAGTTCCTGGGGGAAGAGTTACGCGCGACGGTGGGCCAGACAAGCGCTGCTCAATATCGATAAGTCGAACTTGCGCGTGTCTTGGGACAACGACGCGAGACTACGAGCCACTTGCCACCGCCCGATGCGTAATCGTTTTCATGAGTGACGTTCACCAATCTTTCATCGCCGGGGATTGTTTTATTCGACGCGACTGTCGACCGGGCAAATTGGGCAGAAAAAGGCAGCGTTTAATTAATTGATTTAACGTGATGGTTTGTATCGCAAATGAGCAATGCCGATATTTAACGCGCCCGCTTTTCGACGGGCGTGTTTTATCGATACCTGCACGGTTTGTTTCAAAGCGGCTTGGCGTTGACCTTCGGTTTGGACAGCCGGATTTATGCGGCCCGATCGAAAGACTGCTGCATTACTCGCTGTTGTGGCGCATGCCGACGTTCGTCTATTTCCGCCATGCCATACGCAAGGGCAAACTTACGGGCATCGACAGGGCACGGGAAATGGCCCAGCACGCCAGTCGCGCGCTGCATGCCATCAACCTCCCTGACGATAAGCATAGCTGCGTACAAGCCATCGTCGTACGCGGCCAGCGGAATCAAGACGACATTCTCGTAAGCGATCTCAGCGTATTGCATGACTGAATCCCCCAAGTTGACGACTTACTACTCTCTCAGCGCACCAGTTGGTCTGGCACGACATTGTGTTTAGGCATTATCAATAAGCAGAAAATAAGAATCAACTGGATTTTCCCTATTACGGGTTTATACGTGGAATTACCCCGATGTTATGTGGCGACTACTTCATTTTATTCATTTATTTGGTGCATGCAGCAGGTGAAAGGACGCTTGTACAGACAGAGTATGTCAATTTGATGAGATACGTGGGGCAACGCATGGAGGCACTGTTGTCGTGCGGTCGATGCTTATGGTGGCGGTCGGCTGTTTCTTGCGGTTGGAGCTGGCGAAGGGTCTGGGCGTCGTCGTCGAGCTTGGATTTGTCTTGGCGCGGAACCGGGCGTTTGCGGGTGTTGCGGTTCCCGGTCGCTTCGAAGACATGCAGCGCGCTTCGCGCAGGGAGATTCTGGAATGCCGTTTTATCTTGGCGTATGTGACGACGTTTTGGGGCGCTTTGATCTCGATATCAGGCACGTGATATGCGCGCAATCCTTACACCGACAGCAATGTCCTGATGATCTATGGGGGAGCTTGTGAAACTCGATCCGACTGCATGGTTTCCGTTGAGCGATTACACACCGGTGCGCGACGGATGGTACGAGGTGCAACTCGCGAGCGGCGAAACAGCATTCGCGAAGTATGGTACGGACGGATGGACCGAAAAACCGATGCTCGTATTTACTCACTGGCGCGGCCTTTCTGGCGATCCGGGTAAGGTTGAGGGTGCGGAGAGTATTGATGCTGAAGCGACCGCAGCGGAAGGAGTTAGAGCGGTTTGGGATACGTTCTTCCCCGGGTCAGGAGCGGAGCCGCATAAACCGTTGGACGCGGGGCATAGTAAATAGGAGCGGTGTAGTTTGAGGACCCGGTAGGGATGGATAGACTGGCGAGCGTGGGTGGCTCGCCAGTTTTTTTGGTTTTGGGTTTGTTACGGTGAGGGCGGCAGGCAAGTGGCTTCTTGATTTTAAGTTCCGCGCGCGCCGCTACTACGCGGAAAAGACCTATCAGCGTTGAGAGTTCGGGAAGATGCAGCCTCGATGCAAATCCGGTACGAATAGTCCCAATAGACGACGGAGCCGATGACGGCAAGTAACGCCGCGACTCCGAGAACTGAAATCACACGTTTAATCAAAATTGCCATTCTTTATAGCGGCCAACTCGGTTAAAAATCATGTGCCCGTCACAGCCCGGTCGCGTAAGACTTCAGTTCCTGGACAATGAAACTCGACGCGATCTGGTTATACGCAATATCGGTACCCGCCAGCAGCGTAATCGGCACGCTCTGTCCGGCTACGGCATAGGTTGCGGCATACACCCCAGCGTTTAGTTGTGCATAGCCAGATGCTGGTGCGTTCCCGCTCATGCCTGTCAGATAAGAGACGTCTCCTAACGTAGCGACCGTTCCGCCAAACTGCTGTTGCAGTTGCGCAAGAGTTTGTGAATTGGCGACCGCCCCACTTTGCACGACGAGCATCGGCGCGCTCGCGGTGATTTGCGTTGAATAGCGAATCGATCCGCCTGGCATTGCCGCCGTGTCTGTGGCAAGCACATGCGCGACGCCGCCATCCGTATCATTGGCCACGGCCGAAATCGATTGGCCGGAGACGTCCGATGGCGTCAGCGTTGCCCGAAAGACATCGGCGGAGCCGCCAAGACCGAACGTGAAACCGGTCGAATCCTGGTCGAACATCTGGATGTCGTTGCCAAGTCCCAACGTGCTGAAATCGCCGGCCGCCGTGACGATTGTCTGGCGTGCAAGCGTCGCGCTGTATTGCCCGATGACTGCGCTGGTTTGCTCGTTAAACACAGTGCTGCTTGCGGTCGATATCGACAGTTGCTCGCTTGCGACGCCCGTGTATTGAGAGGACGTGCTCTTGCTGCTGACGAAGCTGACATAACCGGTCCCGCCTGGCTGCAGAAATATCGATGAGATAAATGCCGATGCAGAACTTGGTATAGACCCGCCTGTGGCGCCGCTGGCGCCCGTCTCGGCCGTATTGTTGACGTTGCCATTATTGCCGGTGTCTCCACCGCCTCCGCATGCCCCGAGTGCGCTTAGCGATATCGCGGCAAATAACCTGGAGAGGGGCAGAGCGAAATAGCCTGACGAACTTTTTCGTGATGTCATGGTTGTTCAGTATTGGTAGATGACCTGGATGCCAGCGGTCGCGCGGGCCGTCGGATAATTCGATGGCTTGTATACCGGCGTGCCCACGAAGAAGTCGTAGCTGACGGCACCGGCAACGCCGGCCTTGCCACCGCGAATG
The DNA here is from genome assembly GCF_018449515.1 of Caballeronia sp. dw_19. Lineage (GTDB taxonomy): Bacteria > Pseudomonadota > Gammaproteobacteria > Burkholderiales > Burkholderiaceae > Caballeronia. The sequence continues at coordinate 162,349 of NZ_JAAVUQ010000008.1, forward strand.
CCGAGCACCGCACCAGCGAGTTGCTTGCCAAGCAGCGCGGCGACGCTGGGCCCGTACACATGGCCGTAGTCAAGGCCCACATACACGACCTGACCGCTATTGCCCACCGGCAATTCAAGATCGTTGCGCCAGTAGAAGCCCTTCTCCGCGCTCAGGAGATATTCACCGTCGAATCCGCGCACGCTATAGAAGCTGCCGATGGAGATATCGTCGATATAAAACAAACGTTGATTCGTGAACTGCCCACGGAAGGTGCTCGCATATCGAAACGGAACGTCGCCGAGTTTGAACGGTACGGACAACGACGCATCGAGCGTCGCCATTTTGTAGAGATACGTCTGCGGGAGCGTCTGCCCGGTGTACGGATCATGGAGATCACCTTGCGCGCCGAACCAGGGCACGCCTTGCTTATAAGCAAGTGTTGCGTCGAGCGTGGCGCTACCTGCATGCTGACGACGCGTCAGGCCAACCTCGAAAAACGTGTTGTCGCGATGTTGCGCGTCAATCTCCGTATCTTCGATGAAGCTGCGTCCATAGCGACGCGAAAGTTGCATTTCGACGCCTGTCTTGCTGGTTTGATCGCGATACAACAACCGGTCGATACGGAAGTTGAATGACTTCGTATCGCCTTGGGATATGAACGTCTGATTCGCGCCCGCTATATGCTGAAAGTAGCTGCTTTTGTTGCCCGAGAGCGAAAAATTCCAGTTTCCCCGAGGCACCGAGTAATACGCGTTCAGTCCATGTGTGCCGTACTTCTTGTCGGTGAAATAGAGGTCGTTCGATACGCCGATACTGAGAAGGTCGTTAAGACCAAGCGGATTGTCCAGGCCGAACGTGGCGGTCCCCTGAAACTTTCCGGTCTCGCGGGTTCCGGAGTTATCTATTCCCAACACGAGCTTCCACGGTTTTGAGCGCTGTACCGCGATAACGATGTCACTCGTACCTGCTTCGGCCGCCGGCTCGATCTTCATGTCCGCTTCCTGGCTCGCGACACGCTTCATCTGCTCCAGCCCCTGTTCGATGTCACGGAGGTTCAGCAAATCACCGGGACGGCTTGGGAAGGCCGAACGCCACGTACCGCGGATTGTGGGATCGGCAAAGCGGATATCGTGGATGGTTCCCGGCAGCAGTTCGAAGCGCAAAGCGCCCTTCGACAAGTCCTGATCCGACAGCAGCACGCGAGTCGTTACAAAACCGCGTGCAAGGATCTGCGCGAGCACGCCCTTGCGCAGGAGTTCGATGCCATGTTGCCCGACGCACTGGCCCGCGTACCGATTTAGCCACTGGCGTGCGAAGGAAAACGCGTCGTGTAGCGAGGCGGGATCGTTGAAGGATTGGATGCGATCAGGAAGGGTCGCAGGAACGTCGAGCGTTATGGTGTCGAGTTTGAAACACGGCGCTTCCGATGGCAAGACAGCGGGGATCGGCTCGCTGCTTACAGGAAGCCGGACGTCCGGCGTCTGCCACTGGCGGTCCCGCTCCTGCGCTCGCTCGCGTTCTTGCTGCAGTTGATCTTGAAGTGCGGAAGTACGTGCCGCTGCGGCTGCGTTTGGATCGGGTTGCGTTTGGGCAAGCGCAATCAGAGGCATCGCCAGGAGAGCCATCGTGATCGGGCGATATACGTGTCGCGACATTGTTATTGATTGGGTCTTTATGTTTATAGTTTTGGCGCGATGTGACCAGCGATCCATACCCATTGCGAACCGTCCCAATGCCAATAACCACCGACCCAAGCGACGCCTGGCAAGTTAGGCGACATCTCTGCGATGGGGGATGGCTTTGGGGGTGCGTTTGGTGGAGCTGATTCGCATGCGGAGAGTAATGCCACGGTGACTGCGATCAAGATGTTTTTGTGGAGGCGAAATGTAAAAATATGTATTCCTAATTCATTCGTATGCGCTTTGGGAAAAAAGGCAGCGGCGTTAGCTAAGTAGAAAATTTACGTCCAAATTCTTTCGGTGCGTCTTTTGTTCGCAATGTGCGAGTTTGACAGAAGGTGCACTTCGCCCATCTCAATATGTTTATGCTGCCCGCTGAGATACACGCCGCCCGGGGAACTTTCTTCGAGCGTGCCGTGCGCGATAGCGACTTGTTGGCCGGTCCTACAGCACCTACCTGATGCATAGGTCCACTATTCCGCCGGCCGGCTGAGGTCATACGATGCTCTATCGGGATGTCGTTCTTCGCAACCAGAACTGTGTTCTGCTCGCTGCTGATCACTCCACCATTAACGAACTGGGCTAAGGTCGGATTGATTGTTACTGCTGCTTGTCTTGATCGTCGTCTTTCACTTTGTAGCTCTCTCGGGCTTTCTTGTAGCCGTTGTCGAATGACTTGATTTTCAGCAACGCAGCACTGCCTTGCGTGTCCGTGCTTTGCGACGTGGTGATGTTCACATCGTGACCTGCTTGCAGCGCCACGACGTCAGTACCAACCACCGCGCTTCCACGAACGTTGATATCGTGACCTGCGCCAATCGCCACCGAGTCGCCCGACACGAGCGAGCCCGTCGCGTTGTCACCGGTAAACATTCTCTGCGTATCCGTTGTTGACCGCGATAACAAGCTCTTCGATGACGAATGCGATGTGTCGCTGGATCACTACAGGAGTTGACCATGGCTCACGCCAATCTTAAATCAAGCTCGACCGTTACCGAACGCTTTATGGCCTGCGAGAGCGCCGCTCGTTAGACCGACTACCCGCTGCATCGGACACCGCCCAAGCAACGGCCTATCCCGCGTATTCGGCTCATGGGCCGCGGGCTTGAGCAAGCTGGATTCAAACCCGATAGCCGCGTTTGCGTTCACGTCGAAGACGGCAAGTTGATCATCACGCCAGCATGATCCAAGCTACACAAACAACGAACCCTGCTACGGCCGGGTTCGTTGTTTAAGGAATTTAGCGACCCGGACTTTTTTTGGCGTAAAGCCAAGTTACCGTACCGGCAAAGAAGCCCATAAATAGCACGAACAGCGCTGCCCGACCCATACGATGCAACGTTGGTAATCTACAGGGGACGTCATGAAATAACCATTGAAGTGCTGGACCCGCCAGAAACTCTCCAATCAGCCCGATGCAACTTGTGCTCAGTAGAAACACAATCACAAAGTACGCCCAGCGCTTCAATTCAACTCCGGTCCTTGGATTCATTTTGTGCCATTAACCTTGTTCTGCGCAGCACCACCGCCGAGCTCCTGAATCACTCCCGCACCGGTTGCACCAGACCATGACGGGACAGGATTTTTCGGCACAGGCACTGACATTCCCATGCCAATCTCTTTCCATTCCTGGCGATACCACGGATTCAATACGTTGTTTAGACTCCCTTCGATTTTTGTGCCAATTGGATAGCCAATTGCGGTACCCACTGCGGCGCCAGCCATCAAAGCATTCGGATTCTGACCACCGATCGCTGAACCAGCCAGCGCTCCACCTGCATTGATAAGAAGCGCAGGAACAAATCCCATTCCTGTCGAAACGCCGCCAGTCAACCCAGCCATACCGAAACTTGCCCAGTCGAACGGCTGCCCGTTGTATATCTGGACACCACCATTAGCACCCATCCCGATCGCCGAACCCGCGCCCATCATTCCTAGTGTAGCGAGTCCTCCGCCGGTCACTGCACCTAGGGTGACCATCCCCGCGCCCGCAATTGCTGTGCTTACGGGATTGTTCTTCACGTTGTTCGTCACTAGCTCGTTATACGTCTGGCCGCTGCCAATCTGACTCTGCCCGGCGTTATACGCCGACTGATTGCTTGCGATGGATCTAGCGACCAGATGTTTTTTTGTCATAAAACCAAGACACGGTGCCAGCAAAGAAACCAATGAACGCCACAAACAGCGCCATTCGCCTCACACGATCCCACGACGGCAATTGGTAAGCCGCGTCATTCAGTAGCCATTGCAACACCGGACCAATAGCAACTTCAATGATCGTGACCCCGAGCGCCATCACGATTAGCCACAGCACCACGAGGTGCAGCCACCGAAATAGTTCAAAGCTAGTCTTAGACTTCATTTTTTGCCTTCGACCTTATTTTGCGCAGCCCCACCAGCCTTTTCTTGCGCCACTCCGCCTACAGCGCCTCCCGTCCAAGAAGGTATAGGGTTCTTCGGTACAGATACTGAGATTCCCATGCCTATGTCTTTCCATTGTTGCCTGTACCAAGGGTTCAACACGCTATTAAGGCCGGCCTCTGCTCCAGCGCCGAGCGGATAGCCGACAGCGGTTCCAGCCGCCGCACCAGCCATTGAGGCGTTCGGGTTTTGACCGGTGACAGCAGAGCCAGCCAATGCCCCACCCACGTTGACCAGCACCGCCGGAACAAAGCCCATCCCCGACGACGCGGCACCGGTCACACCCGCAAAGACGAAGCTCGTCCAGTCGAAGGGTTGACCACCAGCCACTTGTACGCCGCCGTTGGCCGCAAGACTGATGGTCGAGCCTGTTGCCATCGTCACTGCGGTAGCTAAGCCGCCCCCAGTGGCTACGCCTAGACCAATTATTCCAACTCCAGCCAGCGTCGCGCCAACAGGATCGTTCTTTATGTTGGACTTCACCAGATCGTTATATGTCTGGCCCGTCCCAATCTGGCTCTGCCCCGCGTTATACGCCGACTGATTGCTCGCGATGTACTGGCTGTTGTAGTCGTGATTAGCGTAGTTCGAATCGGTTTTGTAGCCGTCGCAATTCAGATTCTGGCAACCAATGATGCTGCGCACTTCGTAATCGTGCTTGCCGCCAGACCCAGCCGCCGTCTGCTGATCCGAATTACTCAATATCTCCGCCACAATCCGGCCTTCGGCTTCTTGCACACTGATCCCAAGTGCCTTGGCAACGATCGGCGCATCCTTCTTCGCCATCGCATATTCATCAGGATGCAACTGCCGGTTGTAGATCTCGTTATTGGACGCTGAGCCAGCCCCAGCAAGCGCCCCTTGCCCACCCGCCAACGACCCCGCGGCCGCTCCACCCGCTGTCGCCACAACAACGTTCAGCGCATTACGCGCCGCTTCCTGCGACCCCGGCGGCAATCCACTGACTGCCTGATCGATGATCGGTTTGACAAGCGCCGTCAACGCATCGCCCGTCAGCGAGCCGCCAACTGCTCCAGCAATATTGCCGCCCGAGATTGCAGCCCCAATCGCGGCGACCGCCGCGTGCATCGCATCACGTCCGGGTTTGCCTTCTCCGAACACCTCTGGATTGCTCTTCGCCAGTTCTCCAGCCGCTTCAGCCATCGCGTACGTCGCAGTCTTCCCAAACGCCTGCGCAAACGCCAGATCGTTTTGCGTCTCCCGCAGATTGAACGTGTTCTGAACCGTCTGATTCGCATTCGTCGTGTCACGCGAGAGCCCAGCCGTGCTATCCGTGCCGCTGGCTTCATCCGACTTCACCGTGATCGTGCCGGGACTGATCGCAGCGTACGTCGTGCCGTTGGCGTTATCGCTCGTTTGCGCCGCTTGCGGACCGCCCACCGTCCCCGTGTTAAGCGTCACGCCCGTCGTCGATCCCGACGACTCAAACGTGTTGGCAATGTTGCTGAAGCCGAAGGTCCCTGTGGTCAAGCTGTTCTTGTCCGCGCTCGCCGAGCTCGCAATCTGCGCCCCATTCAACTGCGTATGCCCAGCCACATTCACATCAAACCCGCCCTCACCCGCAACAATACCCGTCTGCTGACCCACCGCATCGAAGTTGCTGTCAATCTTCGTGCGGCTCGCGAACGCACTGCCCGAGAGCCCGCCCGCGCCAAACGTATAGCTCAAGCCACCGCCCGCGCTGCTTTGTCGCTCAGCGTAGTTCGACGTGTCTTTCTCGCTCGTCATCGTCAGGTCGCGACCTACATCCACACTCACCGCATTGCCCGAGGCCTGCGCACCATCAAGCGTCGTATCCCGCCCCGAGTGGATCGTGAGCGCATTACCTGCCGCCACCGTCGTGTTCTCCTGCGTCACGCTCTCGCCGTTGCCATGCCCGCTCGCCGCATAACCGCTGGCAAACACGCTGATCCCCGCACCGCCCTTGGAACTCACCCCAATCCCGACACCCGCATTCCACCCGGTCGAACCATTCGTGCTCGAATCCTGCTCCGTACTCTGCGCACTTTTCAGCGTCACATCGTTGTTCGCCCACATATCGACGTCCCTGCCCATCACGTTCGCGCCGGTCATCGTGATATTGCCCGTTCCCGCCGCGCCGTTTTCTCCGGTCGCCGTAATACTCACGTTACCGTTGCCAACAATCGATGACCCGCGCGCCTGCGAGATCGACGTGCTCGACGCCTGGCTGTTCTGGCTCGATCCAATGCTCAACTGCAACTGAACACCCGATGCGTTCGCAACATTGCCGCCGCTCGCCAACGCGTCCGCCGTGCCTGCAATCTGGCCACGATTCTGATACGCCGCTTCCGCCGCCGCCAACCCCTGCACCGCAGCCAGTCGCGAATCGCCCGATTGCGTCCCAGACTTCACATCGGCGACCATGGTTTGAGCCGTATCCAACACTCCGCCGCCGATACCCACCGTCAGCCCTGACTGCTTCGACCTTTGCGTCTGTGCATCCTGATACGTGTCATACGCAGCATTCACCGTGACGTTCTGACCTTTGATCGCCACGTCCTGACCTGCCACCACCTGGCTGCCCGTGAGCGTCACATCATGACCGGCGTTAATCGATACATCGCCTGCCGATGCGCCGATCGTGCTGCCGTGGTTCGTCACGCTTGATGATTGATCCGTCTGCGCCAACGACCGGCTGCCAATCGTCACGCCCAAGCCACCGCTACCCATCAAGCCTGACTTGCTCGATTGGTACCCACTGCTTTGCGTGTCCGTGCTTTGCGACGTGGTGATGTTCACATCGTGCCCGGCACTCAGCCCCACAGCGTCGGTACCGACCACCGCGCTTCCACGAACATTGATATCGTGACCTGCGCCAATCGCCACCGAGTCGCCCGACACGAGTGAGCCCGTCGCGTTGTCGCCGGTAAACATTCTCTGCGTATCCGTTGTTGACCGCGATAACAAGCTCTTCGATGACGAGTGCGATGTGTCGCTGAAACTGGTCTTGTCGTGCGCTTCGACCACGTTCACATCGCCCGTCGCCCCCATCACCACCTGACTGTTTCCCGCGCCATTCGTGCCCGCAACAATCGACGAACCCTGAAGGGTCAGGTCTTTCGCCGGTGCACTTCCAGCACTCGGCAAGACCAGATTACCGTTCGCATCCGACTGCGCACCGGCCAGTACCGTGACATTGCCGCCCGCCGACAGCGAGCTGGCCGCATTCGTCTCGACGCTCGAATGCACCGTCTCCCAGGAGCGGCGAGATTCCGAGTGCCCATCGTTCGTGGTCGTGTTGGTCGCGCTCACAATGCTCACGTTCCCAGCTCCCGCGACCACCATGCTCCCCCCGGCGTTCAACTGACTGCCGGCTACATTGATATCGCCGCCGCTGACAACGCCAAGATTTCCACCCGCCGATATCGTGCTTCCCGCCGCCTGCGTCGAGACAGTGTGCTCAGTGTTTTTGCCCGCCTGCGTGGCAATGTCCGAGCCCGTGTCCACCGCCGCAATGTTCACCGCATGTCCCGCCGACATCCCGATCCCCGCACCTGCCGTGATCTGCGCACCTTGAACCGTGATGTCATTGCCGGCGCTCATCAACGTCGTCCCGCCCGACTGAATCTGCGCCACCTGTCCAATCGACGTGTGAGACGACACGCCGCTCGCCGAGGCCGACCATTCCGTGTCCGTCACGGACCGATTGACGATGTCATGCCCCGCCTGCATCCCGACGTTACCGCCCGAGATCAAACCGCCGATGTTCTGGATATCGTTGTTCGCCACCAATACCGTGTTCTGCGTGCTGCTGATCGCGCCACCGTTGTTCGTGATATTGGCGCCACTGATGCCAACCGAATTGCCTGCGATCAACGCGCCGGTCGGCGGGAGCGTGGCGTCATCCGTCCTGGCGAGATAGACCTGTGGCACGAGAACGGTTTGCCGGGTGCCATCGGGCATGGTCACCGTCTGGTTGACGAGCCATACGATGTCCTCAGTCAACGCAGCCATCTGCGCGTCCGTGAGCGCAACGCCGGGTTGCAGGCTGAACTGCTTTTGGACCGCCACACCGCTCAACATCAGTTGCTGATATTGCTGCTCGGCACTGGTGTCGCCAGGCAGATATTTGCGCCCTGTCAAACTCGTTACCTGATTCTGAACCAGTTGCGTCTCATAGAAACCATCGCCCAGGCGCTTTTGCGTCTGTTCGGGATTGATACCGAGCAGACTGAGCATGTAGTCACTGGAAATGAATGTGCCATAGCTCGTGAAACGTGGGTCGGTCTGCACCAAATAGCTCTGGCCCGGCGTATCGCTGACTTTATACAACCCACTCGTTGGCAGTACCGGACTCAACAGGGCGGCACGCGCACCATCGACGTTTCGTACCGCACCCGACACCGCCGCGGCAGCGCTCGCGCCACCCGTTGCGTTGATCGTGCCGGTGTTGGTCATCACCGCACCCTGGGCACCATTGGCCGCGCTGCCTGCTGCACCGGCCGTGCCCGTTCCTCCAATCGAACCGCCCGCGCCAGCAGCACCGGCCATGCCCACCGAACCCGATGCACCCGCCGTAGTGATTGTGTCGCCTGTGCCCACCGCGCCTGCGAGCGTCACATTACCCAGGCCCAGTGCCTGCGCGCTGGCGCCAGCAACACCACCCGCCGCCGACACGCTGTTGTTCGTGATGTCGCCACCGTTGATCGACACGGTCTGATTGCTCGTGATCGTGCCGCCGGCAATGCCGGTGTTTTGGGTAATGGACGGATTGGTCCATGTGACCCACTGAACCGGCGCGGTCGGATCGGACGCCCATGGGCTGCTATAGCCCGAGCGATTCGAAAATGAATACGTCGTGCTCAGTTGCGTACTAGTGTTGTTGATCGCTGCGTTGCTGCTGCCGTTCGTGCCATTGGCGACCTGCTGCTGGTTGACGTTCAGGTCGCCGCCCGCAGCCACCGTGCCGTTGTCGTTATTGAACTGGCTGCCAATAACCAGGTTCATCGCCGACCCGGCGGTCATTAGCGCAGGTGCACCGCTCGCGGCAGACAACGTGGTCTCCGCGACGGTCTGTGTCGCTTGCCGCTCGACTTCCGTTGGATACGAACCCGGACCGCTGCCCGCGCGGCGCTGCTCGGTCGCCTTGATGATCTGCGTAGTCGGTTCCGTGTAACCCGGATACGTTTCAAGCCTCACGCAGGAGGTCGTGCAGTCTCCGTATTGATTCGAATAGGAAATGGTACCGATCTGGTTGGAGACCGTATCAAGGCCGTGATCTGGAAACGCAGTGCTTGCGCCGGTCTGGTCCGGGTTCGACTGGCCGGTGGTCTGACTGTAGACGTATAAGACAACCTGTCCCGCGGACAAGTCCACTCGCGACTGCTGCCCGTATTGGATGTTGCCGCCGCCGTTGGGTTGACCGTAAGTCAGACCACTCTGCTGCCACTGAAATACCGATGCGTTCGCGGGCAAGTTGACGACCACACGCTGCACGATATAACCATCGGGTGTCACAACGGGCGTTGAAGACACGATATCCGACGGATTCACGTAATACGCAGTTTGAATAATCGTGTTCGCATCCTGGAACGGGGCGGTGTTACCGGGCTGCCCCGGGTGCCACCACGGCAGCTCGTTCATCACATATGTTTGGGTGCTTGTCGTGGTCGTTGTCTGGATATTCTGGCGGACGTTATTGATCTGGTTCGCAGCCGCATTCAGATTGGCGCCGGCTTCAATCGTCGATGACAAGTTATTGATGGTCCCGGTCTGATTGATCAGGGTGCCGTTCGCATCGGTGCCGCTGTTCGCGGCCATGTTGACGTCGCCGAGACTATAGATGGTGGCACCGTTCTGATTGTTGACGGTGCCCGGCACCCACAGGTTGACCTGGTCAGTGCCCGCGATAACTGCGGAAGCGCCGTCGTTGGTCAGCGTGTTCGCGTTCGCGGTGATGGTCCCGCCGATAATCGTCGCCGTGTTCTCGAGCGTGTTGCTGATCGTGGTGACGGTATTGCCTTCAATACGCCCGGCGTTGTTGATATCACCCGCGCCATTGCCTGCGATCAACGTCGTTTGGCCCGTCGCGGAATCGCCTGCCGTGCCCGACACAATGTCTGCGCCAGCCGTGTTCACGATATTCGCCGCGTTCACGGTCACGCCGCCCGCTGCGGACAATGTCTGCTCGTTCGTGAGCGTGCCGGTTGTGGACAACGTGAGGTCGTGGTTCGCCGTGATCAGGTTGCCGGCGTTGTACGTGTAGTCGCCTTGCAGCGAAACAGTTGCGTCATGGCCGCCGATGATCTTGCCATCGCCGGTAAGCGTGTTGGCTGTTATCGCCAGGTCACCACCGCTTCCCACCGAGCCGCCGTCATTCTGCAGCGCTCCCGTGGAAATCGTAACGGTTCCGGTGCCACCCAGTGGATTCGCAATTTGCCCGTTCGTGTTGTTCAGGCTAGCCGTCGTCAGCGCAACGTTACCGCCGCTTACCGTTCCGCCAACGTTAGAAAACACAGCGCTCGGCTCGTTGAGCGTCAACGTGCCGCCAGAAACAAGTTGGCCACCGTCGTTGACAACATTGCCCGGCATGGTCAACGTCAACGCCCCGCCCGCCGCCGCCTGAGCGCCTTGGGTGTTACTGAAATTTGCACCCGAGATGGCGACATCACCGTTTCCACCGATCATGGCCGCCGAGCCCGCGTTTGTGATCGCGCCCGTCGCGTTCACGCTCGTCTGGGCCGTTCCCGTATTGGTTAGGATACCGTTCGTGTTATCGATCGAACTGCCTGCGAGCGTCAGCGCACTGGTTGGCCCAAGGCTTTCGATCTTGCCAGCTACATTCGATACCGCACCCGCTGCCGAGATGGCAAGATCGCCTTGGGTCGCAATCGTGCCGCCGTCATTAACCAATGACGATTGTGAAGCGATGGCGACGTTGCCAAGGGCGGCAATCGTGCCGGACGTGTTGTCGATTGCAGCCGCGTTCACCGATACGTCCGCAGCACCACCAATCGTGCCGGCACGGTTAGACAACGCCTCCGCTGCAACCACCGTGACAGCGCCACTGCCAAGTCCGTGGACCGTGCCGCTGTCGTTATCGATCGATTGCGCGCTTACCGTTGCAGCGCCCGTTGCCGCCTCGATCGTCCCGCCTGTGTTAGTGACTGCGCCCTGACCCGCAGACAGCGCAACCGACGATCCGCCGATGTATCCGCCCACGCCACCAAGCGCGCTGTTATCGACACCGGTCTGCCCCGTCAACGACTGCGTGCCAAGCGCCGATATCTGGCCGCCACGGTTCGATACAGAACTCGCGTTGACTGTCGACGTGCCGTTGGTGCCGAGCACACCGCTGTCGTTATCGAACGCACCGGTTGCTACGTTGAGACTGCCCGACCCCGAGTGCGTGATCGATCCGTTCACGTTGATCAGCGTCTGCGGTGTCATCGACAAATCTGTCGCCGCGATTTGTATCGAACCCGCAGTGTTATCGAGCGTGTTCGCGACATCAAGCGTGGCCGTGCCGCCCGATCCTGTCTGCGCGATCTTGCCACCGGCGTTGGTCAGGTTGTTCGCATGAAGGCTCGCCGATGCAGCGTTGACCCAGCCATCGGTGTTATTGAGCTCGTCAGCGGTGATCGTCACGGCACCGGCAGCCGTGGACGTTCCCGACTGAATGGTGCCGCCCGCGTTCGTCAATTGCGTGCCGGCCTGCACCGTCAGCGCATCCACTGACGCGAGCGTCCCGCCGTTGTTATTCACTGCCGTACCAGTAACGTCAAGCGTGCGCTGAGCGCTTATCGTCCCGCTGTTGGTAATAGTGGTTGCGCTTAGCGATGCAGCGCCGTTGCCAGAGATTGATCCTGCGTTGGACAAAGCGCCGGTTTTAATATCGAGCGTGCCGGTGCCCGCGTGGGCGATGGTCCCTTGAGCGCCGTTAGTCAGCGAGCCGGACGAGATCGTAAAATCCTGGCCGTTGCTTTGAAGCGTTCCCGCCGAGTTGTCCAGCGAGCCCGCAACCGAAACGGTGGTGTTACCCGTCCCGCTTTGACTCACGACTCCGGCGTTATTGATGAGATTGCGCGCCTGAACCTGAACTGACTTACCCGATGCTGTACCACCCGAGTTATCGAACGTGTTGACCACTGCGATGCCCAGATCGGTTGCGGCGCTTAGCGTTCCGCTATTCGTGAATGACCCGGCCGTGATCGATGCAGCGCCGTTGCTGCCGATCACCCCGCGCGAACCATCGGCTGCGGGGGCATTGCTCAACTGCCCAGCAACGTTGAGCGTCATCGCGTCCGTGCCGAGCGAAACAATGCGTCCCCGGGAGTTATCCAGCGATCCGGCGGACACGCCGAGCGGACCACTCGCATCAATCTCCCCGCCGATGTTCGACATCGCACCGGGTGTCGAAATGGAGAGCCCGCCCTGACTGATGATTGCGCCGCGATCGTTAGTCAGCGAAGACTGCGATGCAACATTTACCTGACCACGGGCCGTTATCGTGCCTCCTGTACTGTCGATCTGAGCAGCGCTAACCGATACGTTGCCGTTACCGCCAATCATGCCACTGCGATTCGAGACCGCACCGCTCGTGGTCACCGTGACGGAGCCCTCGCCCAGTGCGTGGACGGTGCCGCTGTTGTTATCGAGTGTCTGTGCGTTGAGCGTTGCCGGACCCGTCGCTGCTTCAATCATCCCGCCAGTGTTCGTCACGCTACCCTGCTGCGTCGACACGGCGACGCTTGCGCCACCGATGTAGCCGCCCACATCCGCTAAGGCGCTGTTATCAACGCCCGTCTTCCCCGTTATCGATTGCGTGCCAACGGCCGAGATCTGACCTCCACGGTTGGACACCGATGACGCGCTGATCGTCGATGCGCCGTTCGTGCCGAGCACACCGCCATCGTTGTCCAGCGCGCCGGTCTGCACGCCAAGCGTGCCGTTACCAGCGTGCGCAATAGTCCCGTTAACATTGGTCAGCGTCTGCGGTGTCAGCGCGAGATCGACCGCTGCAACCTGTATCGACCCGGAACTGTTATCGAGCGTGTTCGACACATCAAGCATGGCCGTGCCGTTTGTCGCTGACTGCGTGATCTTGCCGCCAAGGTTCGTCAGGTTGACTGCGTGAATGCTCGCGGAACCTGCATTGATTACGCCCTGACTGTTATCCAGGTTGCCGGCAGTGATCGCTACCGTGGCCGGCGTAGAGGAAGTCCCCGAGCGTATCGTGCCGAGTGCGTTGGTGAGCTGAGTTTTGCTCTGCAACGTCAAGTCGTCGACAGATGCGAGCGAACCACCATTGTTATTTATCGATACCGCCGTCACGCCGAGTGTGCGCTGAGCGCTCACGGTGCCGCTATTTGAAAGCATCGTCGCGTTCGCTACGGCGTCGCCATTGGTCGTGATAGCCCCGGCGTTTGACAATGCGCCGGTTCGGATATCGAGTGTTCCGGTTCCGCTGTGCGTGATCAACCCTTGAGTGCCGTTAGTCAGTAACCCTGATGATATCTTCAGATCACGCCCATTAGTTTCGAGCGTCCCTCCCGAGTTGTTCAACGAGCCTGCGACTGAAACCGTGGTGTTATCCGTTCCGCTTTGACTGATGACCCCGGCTTGATTGACGAGATCATGTGCCTGAACCTGAACCGTCTGTCCGGACGCGATGCCCTTCGAGTTATCGAACGTATTGGCGACGTTGATACCCAGGGTGGTTGCCGCGTTGAGCGTTCCGTTATTCGTCAACGACCCTGCGGAAATAGCGGTCGCTCCATTGCTGCCGATCAGGCCATTCGATCCGTCGGCGGCCGGCGCGTTGATCAACTGCCCGCTGACGCTCACCGTCAAGCCATCGGCGCCCAGCGCTGCGATGCGGCCCTGCGTGTTATCCAGCGATGCAGCGGATACGTTGAGCGCGCCACCCGCATCGACGCTTCCGCCGACGTTTGAAACCGCACCTGTGGATGCAACGGTCACGGCGTTCACAGCAGAGAGTGCGCCATCTTGATTGCTGATTCCCGATGCCTTCACCAACAGCGCGCCATTCGATGCGACCACACCGCCCTGATTATTCAAAGCACCGGTCGTCACGGTCAGCTTGCCGGACCCCGCGAGTTGCACCTTGCCGCCAACGTTTGCTATAGAGCCAGCCTGCAGCGCGAGGTCAGCCGCGTTGGTGGTCAAGGTGCCACCCGAGTTGTCGAATTCGCCCGTGATCTGAATTGACGTGTCGGCGGTACCGGTCTGGTTGATCAGGCCGCCTCTGTTAGTAAGACCCGCCGCGTTGATGTTGATCTGGGCCGCATTGATTTGCGCGAGTTCGTTTGCCCTTTGCGCGTCGTTGCGGACCGTGCCTGAAGGCGCATTGATGTCGATTTTCTGACCAGCGTTCGTGTTGGCGCCCATCAGGTTGACGTCACCGTTTTCTGCGAGCAGCGACAGGTTGCCGTTCGCCGTGGTCGTCGACCCCGAGAGATCAAGCGATGCGCCCTGCAGCGTCGCGTTGCCGCCCGCGAAGTTCCGGCCGTTCGCAGCAAGCGCATTGCTCGCGACGACGATCAGGTCGCCGGACTGGCCCACGTTGCCCGATGTATCCACCCCGGCAGCCAGGCTGCCCGTGGATGAAACGTTCCTGCCGTTGACCACGACCTGGGCCTGTCCCGCGATCGTGCCGCTGTTCGACACATCGCCGGGTGAGTTGACGGTCGCCGACTGAAGTCCGTAGATCGAGCCGCTGTTCTCTACGCCGCCAGCCGCCGATAGATTCAAATTGCCCGACGCGTTCGTGTTGCCCGTGACGACGAGCTTGCCTTGGCTTGAGAGCGTCAGGTCACCCGACTGCGCGGCGATGGTGCCCGCATCATTGACACCGACGCCACGCTCGGTCCCGACCAGCCAGATATGCTGAGCGTACATGCCACCCAGTTGGCTCACATCGACGCTGACCGAAGGCGCCGTCCCGGTGCCTGCGATGGGGGTTGCTGCCAGCGTCGAATGATCGACCTGATTGGCGCCGGTGATCACGTTCAATGAGTTCGCGTACACGCCGGCGTTCACCGACACGGCACGCGCGATGACATCGACCTGATCCAGATTCGATGCGTTCAAACCGGCGCCCGTGAGCGAGACGGTGCCGCTCGTGACGCGGAACGCATCGAGACTCCCGCTCGGTCCAATGACTGGCGTGCCGGTGGTGAGAATGCCCCGGCTGGTATTGATGAAGCCGCACCCCGAGCATGTGATGCCTGCGGAGTTTGCAATCACGACTTCGGCCTTGCGTCCTGCGACTTCGATCTGCCCCGCGAGCATGGACGGGAGATTGCCGGTCACCTGGTTCAGGATGATCTTGGCCGGTGATGTGAGGTTTGCGTTGCCGGGAATCCAGCCGGCGAGTTGGCTCTGGACGGAGGTCGGTGAATTGTTTAATACTGCCCCGGCGCGGCCGACGGAGAATTGATCGTACTGGTTGTTCGATACACCCGCAGCCGATGGGCGCGAGATCTGGACGAGTGGAATGCCTGAGGGCGTGGTCGCGACAGTTGGTTTTTGCGCTCCGGCATTCGAATTCGGAACGATCTGCGCGGCGACCCATACGGGCGTCAAGCCGAAGATGCAGAGGGCGCCGAATGCTGCCACTCTGAGTTGCCACACGAGGGGCAGCGGGCGGGATGGCGCATCGCCAGAATTTCCGCTGCTTGAACACCTTCCAGATACCGTCTCCGCGACCGCAACTAATGCGCCTTGAACACGGCTGAAAACAACACGGAAACAGTTCTTATTCATTTCATTACACGCGTGGCAATCCTAATGGCCGGCGAGTGTAATGGTTACGTTTATGAAAATTGATACAAAGTGTCAAGGTAAGCTAATTATTGTTGTCGTGTTGGATTTACATGTTTTTTCCGACGACGCGGTTATCTCGTTGACCCGGTCTTTTCAGAATATTCTGAATTTGGCGCATTTGTCTGCATCGTCGGATAGTGCAGATTGGGACACGCGATAAGAACATTTGGCAAGTTTTTGATCGTTCACTTTGTTCAGTACGGGCCTCGTCGAGGATGTGCTCCCGCACGCTCACATTCGATGGAGATCCGAATCGCGAAAGGGGTACCTGTCTACGTTGTGTGACAATCAAGTTCTCACCCTATAAATTACAGCACGGCGGAAGCTCATGAACACCAACAAGAAAGTGACGTATCTGGTCAGCATCTTTATCGGTACTCCGACGCAGCAGCACGCGCAGATCAAAGACATCGCGGCGCAAGTGTCAGGTGACGACTATGAGTTCTTGCATCTGCATCAAATGGGCGCGTTCCTGGTGCTGAACACGGATCGCAACGCCAAGGAACTGGCGGGTTCGTTCTCGCGTGCGACAGCGGCCGATGACCGAGTGTTCATCTGCGAAATGGGCCAGGATTGGCACGCGCTCGGATTGAACAAAGCGATGTTCTGGTTGCAGAACCATCTGGCGACCAAGACGCAGACGCCAGCGACTAAGAAAGGGAATCCGTTTGGGGATGCGTGATTGCATGTGAGTTTTTGGGCGAGTCTCGGGTGACAGATCGCACTTGGCGAATTTTGTGCTGAAGGACAATAGTGCAGATGTTTAGTCGAATGACAAGTGTCCGGCCATTGCGGCTATTTGCCAATGGACGCTTGCGTGACTGCTTCAGACTACGAACCGGACGTTCTGCGATCGGAAGCCCAGTGAGCATGGCGCTTTCACTTTAACGCCTTTGCCACGCGGTTCTTCAGTTGCTAAATCGACGCCACTTGAGGTGTATGTGTTTTTTTGTCCGATAATAAAATAAATATCGATACGCCTGCGCGTTCAGCAGAACCATAGGACATCGAGTTCAGATGGTGAGCCACCGTGCTTTCGTTAAGAAAAGATCTAAATCATACGTGTGCGCTCGCAGACAGCGCGGATAGCCGCAATCAAGGCGGTTAATGGTTCTAGTGCGCTGCCCGTGACGGATGTGAGTGCGGCCGGTCTGGAAATCGAGTCGCAAATTTATGCACCGCCTAGCATTGCGCCGCAGCTAGTCCGGTGCTTTCGGCTTTGGCGGGGCCATCACTGCGTGTGGCCTATCAGAGCACTTTAGTCCAGGAAATTCGAAGCGTGCTCTGGGCAAGTTTCTAAGCGCAACTAATAGAACTCACACGTCCTCGGTGTGGAATAACAGCGACCGAAAGAGGTTGAACAGTTACGCTATAGGGAAGTGTGGGATGCCCAATCAGTATAGTGTGTGCGTATTCACGCCACCCGTAAAGCGGTGATCTCTAGCCGATTTGCGAACCTACGATGTACAGTGACTCGCTTCTGTTCAGAGTAGCCGGAACCAATTACGCCTGGCCCGTAAAGCTAACCGGTGCATCCCACTCGTGTACGATAGCCGTTCAATAGCTTTTTAGCAACGCCTTTTTCTCTAATGAAGAAAGCAACTCAGCCCGGTTCCACGACGTGAACCAACGATATTGTGCGAATTTCTTCTGCTGATCTAAAACTTCGTGGTCGCTGGGCGCTGAATTTGTGACCGTTGAAATCAAACGTCTCGTCAATTCTCTTCGTTTTGAATCTTCAACGAAGGGACAGGCTAGTATGTCGAGCAATAAATATACTTTCTCAGAATTGGTGCGAATATCTGATAACTCTACAAGTATCGCGTCCACGTCTTTTAATATTTTCTTTTTAATATCTCGATATGAATTTTCTAGGTCATCGCCAATATAAAATAGCAGAGACGTTATCTCAAAATAAGACATCCTTCGGTCATCCGTAATGTTCACGATCTTTTCAAGCACTGTTCGCGAAACTAAATATTGACGTCCGAGAAGTTTTAATGCAACAAGAATATTAAGTGCTTCGAGCAAAGCAAAATCAGCACTATCTTTTGATATTTTCTTGAATCCACTACTTTCAAAAAACGAGTTAGATAGTGTGTAAATTAAGCTCCGCACCTCGTTTGCACTTTCGGGCATTTTTTCATCAAAATAAGCGCATGCGAGATCAGTGATAATGCATATTTTCACAGAGCCGTTTTGACTTGGGCTGATTGTGTAAAAATGGAAAACAAGCTCAATAAGCACCAGAAAAAAATCCACGTGGCTATTCTTTGACGCGTCCTCTGGAAATTTATACTTGGCATTCCGCTCAGTAAATGAAATCAATAGATTCGCAAGCACCGATATTAAGTAGCCAGAGACTACCTCATAGGCAGAAGGTGATCCGATGCAGGCAGATTTTATTTCGTTTAGAAATGCGACAATAACCCGACGGCGGTTATATATCCTCTTTGGTGGGAGAGCTAAATCCGGTGCAGCCGAACCTTTCTCGCCGATAAGTTTATCGAATAGACTACGAAGGCTTTTCTTAGCCAATTGCAATGATCGACTTTTCTCCGTAATGAATGGTCTGACGGCTTTTATCGTTTTACCGGCGTTAAGACTAAGTTTGTAGAATTTAAGGCAATCTTCGACCACCTTTGAAACGATTTGCGACATTTCGTCAGAGGTGGAAAATATAAATATGTCGTCAACGTAGCGACGAATGGTGTAGTCGATGTTGTTAAAAAATCCCTTTTTTTCTAACTCTCGGCAGATATTTCGATCGATTCTCTGAAATATTATTTCTGAAAAGATTCGACTAATTTCCGGTCCAATTATAATTCCTGCAGTCTCATTGTAATTGGACCGTTGCATCAGAGTATCAAAGATCGAGCCGAACGTATTTTTGGTGCTGGCAATAGCTTTGGAATGGGTTTTTGTTTTTAGAGCCCATGTTATCGAATGGGTGTACACGCTATCAAAACAACGTGCTATATCGATCGACCAGAACGATGAATATTTTCGCTCGAGACTCAGAAATTCTGTTGAGTCAAAAAAATGGTGAAGTCGTGTATAGCCACGATAGGAAAAATAGGATGTTAAGTACTTACTTTTCGTCTCGGCCTGCCGGGTAGTAATCGTTTCGGACCGAAATTTATATCGGTTCTCTTCTTCATTTTTAGAGTAATATTTACTGGCAATTGTTTCGGGGCACCTAATGCTAAACGGGCTTTCTTTACATGCAAGGATCATTTGTTGATCGAAACCTTTATAGAGTTCGATGAACTTGATTTGCGTACTTGGGTGTATCAGGGCAAGAGACCGATACGACTCGCTATCTTTCCGCATTTTATATGGCAGAGGGATCGTATAGTTCGTGATGTCGTCGCTCTGAAAAAGAAACGCCATGACCTTAGGAAAGAAGCTTGTACCTTCCTCGTATTTTTTCCAATGCCAGTAAAAGCCAATGTTGGAAAATATGACTGGCACATCATACGAAGAAGTTTCAGTCAAGAGAATTCGCGCGTAGTCTTCTTTTTCTACCCGGCGGAGTGCTTTTGTCATTTTTTCCATGCCTCTTTCAGTGTTTTGAGGTCTTTATTCGTAAAGTAATGCAGTCGACGTTTGTAAAACCCGCTAGAGAAAGTATAGCCGACCAACT
Organism: Caballeronia sp. dw_19; assembly: GCF_018449515.1. Classification (GTDB taxonomy): domain Bacteria; phylum Pseudomonadota; class Gammaproteobacteria; order Burkholderiales; family Burkholderiaceae; genus Caballeronia. The sequence goes on from NZ_JAAVUQ010000008.1 coordinate 181,906, forward strand.
TGCGTCGCTTTGTGAAGTCAATTTTGCTCTGGATTTTCATCGAAAGTGCGTGATTTTTCGAGAAGAGCAATCCCCGCAGAAGTGCGTCTAGTTTTTTGAGCGGGCAATCTCGGGTAATATTTTTTTCGTGATAATTGTAATAAATTCCAGTTTTGATACTTATATTTGTAGATGGATCATTTATTATGTAATTCCCCGTCAAAGCTTTTATGCGGTTTTCGAGCAATGCAAACGCGGCGGAATGTGTCGATGTGCTTATGTAACTAGTGAATGAATTGATAACTCGACCGGTGAGTTTATCGATTTTTTCTTGACAAATATCGACCTCAATCCTGCGCTTCGGAATTCCGAGAATAGTATCGTGCAGGTGATTATTTTCAAATATCGAGAACTGATATCCAAGATATTCGAAAGGATGTATTTTTAAATTTTCTTGATTGTTATCAGTTGCGCGAGGTACAAAATGCTGTGATATTTTTTTCCCCTTTTTATGGATATTTAGTCCAGGAAAAATATTTTTATCAAGTAAATTTATAGCAGCTGACTTGTTCAAATCGGGGGACGTAATCAATACTATATCGTCAACGAATCGAGCGTAAAAGAAAACGTCGTTCTCTCGTTTTATTGCATTGTCGAATTCGTGAAGTACATACTCGGAAAGCGTCGCGCTAATACCAAGGCCCCGGGGTAATCCAACGATACTCTGCTTATCGAGTCTATCGAATAACTGAAAAATAAGCAAAATCGTCTGACGCGAGCATTGACCGTCATTCATTAGGCGTTTCTTGAGTTCTTTTCGATCTATGTTTTCGAAAAAAGATTCGATATCGAAGCGAAAGATATTATACGGCCCGCTCTCTTTTAACATGGAGATCAGGTTTTTTATTATTACATTTCTATTTTGCTGTCTAATTCGATAGTTCGCACGGATGTTTTGCGAGACCAAGCGTGTGGCCAACATCTGTTCGATGTTGCGGCATTTGTAGGCTGATTTTCCTCTAATCGTGATCTGATCAAGGTCCGCGTGAAAAAGTGTTCCGGCGTTGATCCCTTGTAGTGTTCTGTTCGCGGCTGCTAGCCGATTCTTGCGGTCGAGCAGTCTTTTATCATTGATCAGATCGCTATAGGTAATGCATCGCGCGAGTCTTTTCTCTGTATAGGCAAGTTCAATCACATCTCCTCCGGTGAGCGACGCGCGTGTGTAAAGTGTTTGGTAGGGCCATTTTTTCCTTTGCTTATTAACCGCGCAAGCATTGCGACGAACTGAGTCCTGCAAGCTCGAAAGCTTGAAAAAACGCACTACTTGAATTCGGGGGTGGCGACCGACAGAATTTGTCTTGGTTGAGCTTCTTCATTTTTACCTTCATGTCTTTGCTGACCGATCTGGTGCGCCGATGCTATCAGAGTTAGTGTCGTTGTCCGATCCGCATTCTATTACTTCGGGTCAGTGCAAAATTCAGTGACTTCCGCGGCGTTGCCGCATCCGCGGCCGCCAACACAGAATGCCCGGTCAGATCAAAACGGCATGCTAGTGGCAATTAGGAAGCAGCGATTTAGGCCGAAAATGGGCGAAGTGAAGACGGTGACGACCATTTGCGGCTGAACGCCATTCGGCCGAACCACTTGCTTGCGCCTTCAAGTCTTCACTTCATCGAAGCGTATTCGTTTCTTCTGCGTCTCCGCGCCATCCGACGATCACTTTAACTACCATCCTAAAGTGACCACCTCTCAAAGCCTCCACCCCCATGGAATTCGATACCAAAGTAGCCATCATCATCCTCGACGATCTCGCCATCTGGCAGAAACTCAACGTAACCGCGTTCCTCGCGACCGGCATCGCGGGCGCAGCGCCTGACGCAATGGGCGAGCCTTACATCGACTCAGCCGGCAGAACCCACGCTCGCCTCCTCGGCCAGCCCATCATGGTCTACCAAGCCGACACCCCCGGCCTCCTCCGCGCCTTCCGCCAAGCAATCGAACGAGAACTAACCCGCGCCGTCTACGTCCGCGCGATGTTTTCAACTGGCCACGATGAAGCCAATCGGGAAGTGTTTCTAAAGGAGCCGGCAGACACGCCCGATCTGGTCGGACTGGCCGTAAGAGGCCCGAAGAAGGCAGTCGATAAAGCCATCAAGGGCTTATCGCTGCATGGATGATTGAAACAAGATTGAACCAAGATCGAAACGCGGTCACACGCCAACCCACCGACCGCAATTCCCAACTCAGCCGCGCAACGGCCAAGGCAAAAACAAAAAACACTACCCCCCCAAAGCCCCCGCCGCGCCCATAGCATGCCGCGCCTGAACCAACGAAGTCCTTGCCGCCCGCGCATCCCCCGCGACCCTCAAAAGCGCACCAAGCTGCGAGGGCTCCTTCAACAACTCCCTCAATATCGGCAGAATCGTCGTAGTCCCATCATCCCGCAACCCAGCCGTCGCAGCGCTCGGCAAACTCCGCCACGCCGGATCAACGATCGCCCGACAAACCGCAAACGGCAATCCCCGCGCCGTAGCAATCGCCCCGGCAATATGCGATTCCATATCCACCGCAAGCGCCCCAGTAGCCCGATAAAGCGAGCCCTTCTGCTGCTCGCCGGTCAAAGGCGCAGCCACACCGGCCATCGTCCCTCGAACCGCCTTCGCCTCCAGCGGCGTCCCGGCAAAAGCCGCAAAGAGCCTGGCAGACCATTCCGGATCGGTATCAAGCACACCGAACGGCCCCGACACAGAACTCGCGATAATCACCGTCCCCGGCTCCAGCTCCGGCGAAAGCCCTCCCGCCGTCCCGAAACTAATAATCCCGGAACATCCCCGCGCCAACGCTTCGCTGATCGCGCGCTCAAGCAAATCCGACCGCGCCGCAAACACCGACTCCACTCCAGGCCCACGCGCGATACGCGCTTCAAACGCCATCCCCGTCACCGCAATCACGGGCAGACGGGCATCTTCGGAGCCAGAGGAGCCGGAGCCAGAATTAGACCCAGAGCCAGAAGCAAAGCTCGGTCGCGAACTCACATGCCCGCCGTCACGCGCGACGTACCGTCGCGCATCATGTTCCTGTACCGTGCCAGCGCCCAAAGCGGGAAAAACTTTCTATACCCGTGGTATCGCAGATAAAACACTCTTGGGAATCCGGTCGCGGTAAATCGCGTTTCATCCCACAAGCCATGTTCACGCTGCGTGACATGCAGATACTGCACGCCCTTCGCCACCGCCGGATGATCGACAAACCCCGCCGCCATCAACCCAAGTAACGCCCACGATGTCTGCGAAGCCGTGCTCGGCGCCGCTTCATATCCGCGATAGTCGAGCTTGTAACTCTCCCCGCCTTCACCCCAGCCACCATCGGCGTTCTGGATGCTGACAAGCCAATCTGCGGCGCGTTGAATGTGGCTATCGGTAAGAGGCAATCCAGCCGCATTCAGCGCACACAGCGCCGTCCACGTCCCATAGATATAGTTCAGCCCCCATCGACCATACCAACTTCCATCGCGTTCCTGACCGCGCAAAATGTAGTCGAGCGAGCGCTTCGCCGGCTCACTCGTCGCGGGCAATTCACCCAACTGCGCGAGCATCGAAAGACAACGCCCGGACACATCAACAGTAGGCGGATCGAGCAACGCGCCGTGATCGGAGAAAGGAATGTTGTTGAGGTAATACTGCGTGTTCTCAGGCTCGAACGCGCCCCACCCGCCGTCGCTGCTCTGCATGCCGACGACCCATTCCCGCCCGCGCGCAATCGCTTCGCCATACAACGCGGTACCGTTTTCACGATCGGCGCGTTCCATTGCCATCGCAACCACAGCCGTATCGTCCACATCCGGATAATGCGGATTCGCGAACTGGAAGGCCCACCCTCCAGGCCGGATATTCGGCCGACGTGAAATCCAGTCGCCACGTACATCGAGAATCTGCAGCGGCACCAACCAGTCCAGACCACGCGAAACGGCAGCGCGCGCCTTGGGCGTATCGGCTTCGAGCAACGCGTGCGCGACGAGCGACGTGTCCCATATCGGCGATAAACACGGTTGGCAATAAGCCTCGCCGTCCGGCGCTTCATCGATGATCAAAAGCTTCTCAATCGACTTGCGCGCAATCGCCCGGTTCGGATGATCTTCCGGATAACCGAGCACGTCGTACATCATCACGGAGTTGGCCATCGCCGGGAAAATCGCGCCGAGGCCATCTTCGCCATTCAACCGTTCATCGACGAAACGCACCGCCGCTTCGACCGCGCGTTGCCGCGTGTGGCGCGGGAACAGCGGATCAGCGGCGCGCAGCACGACATCCACGCAGCGGAACAGCACGAACCAGCCCTGATGCTGATGCGGCGCACGCGCGGCCATGCCGGCGTTCACGGGGGCATCGAAGAACAGTTCATCGATGCGCACGCCCTTCGGATTGCGCGCGCGCGGCCGCTTCGCGTTGAGCACGAGCAGCGGCACGATCACGGTCCGCGCCCAGTACGACACTTTCGACAAATGGAACGGGAACCACTCGGGCAAGAGCGTGATTTCCACGGGCATCATGGGCACCGCGCGCCACGACACCACGCCGAACAGCGCCAGCAGAATCCGCGTGAACACGTTCGCTTTTTCCGCGCCGCCGGCCGCGATAATCGCGCGGCGCGCGCGCTGCATGTGTTCGGCTTCAGGCGAATCGCCGATCATCTTCAGCGCGAAATACGCCTTCACGGTGGCGCTGACGTCCATCGCGCCATCGGTGAAAAGCGGCCAGCCGCCATCGGCGCGCTGGATCCTGCGCAAGTACCGCGCGATCTTCGCTTCGAGTTCGGGCTTCGGCGTTTCGCCAAGGTAATGCACGAGCAGCACGTACTCGGCGGGAATAGTGGCGTCGGCTTCGAGTTCGTAGAGCCAGTAGCCGTCGGGATGTTGGTCGGCAAGAATGGCATCGGCAGCGCGCGCCACCGACGCTTCCAGCGCCGCCGCCGTCACCGGCTGGATACCGGGCGGCTGGACAGTTTCGTTCATCAGCGTTGCACCGAGAAATCAATCGAGGGATTCATAAGCAGGTCCGCGGCCTTCTGGCCGGAGCGGATCGAGCCTTCAATGGTGGCAGGCAGCCCGTTGGCCGTCCAGTCGCCGGCCAGCATCAGGTTGGACCAGCGCGTCCGCGTGCCCGGCCGGAGGTTTTCCTGGCTCGGCACGGCTGCAAAGGTCGCACGCTTTTCCGTGACAATTTGCCATGTCGGCATGCGCTCAACGGGCAAGCGCGCCGCCTTCGCCACTTCTTGCCAGATGGTCTGGGCCAGCGCCTCGCGCGGGGTATCCAGAAGTCGATCCGCGCCGCTGATGGTCACGGAAAGACGTCCATCGAACGCGAACAGCCATTCGGCGGTGCCGTTCAACAAACCGGTCATCGGCTCGAAGGCGAGCGGCGGATCAATAGCGAAATGCGCATTGACGATCGCGCGGAATTCGTTCGGCGCGGTAAGCCCCGGCACAAGTTGTTGCGCGACGTTGGGCGGTACGGCAAGCACCACGCCGTCGTGAACACCGATGTCCACGCGGCCATCGTCGAAATCAAGCGACGTCACGCGCGTCTTCGAATCCGTGCCGGCGAAGCCGATCTCACGGACCCGCGACCCGAGCTTGATCTCCGCGCCGCCATATTGCAGCAGACGCAACGCGGGATCGACGAACGCATGGCCCAAGCCGTTGCGTGCGACCAGCGGACGGCACGCCTGACCGCCAAGCAGCAGCGATTCCTTCAGCACGTTGCCGGCGAGCACCGCGCTGCCTTCACGCGGATCCACATTCAGCACGGCCAGGAACAGCGGGTTGATCAGCGCGTCCCACAAGCGCCCGTTCGTGCGCATGGTTTGCTGCATCGTGCGTCCGGGTTTGGCGAACAGCAGCGGCGCCAGCGACAAATAATCCGCGGGCATGGTGCCCGGAACACGCGCGGCGGAATCGAAGATCCAGCCCGGCACGCGGCCCGGCGATAGCTTCACGGTCCAGCGCGCGCCGCTGCGCAAATCCATGAACGGAAACTCGGGCTGGGTCGGGCCGACGAGTTCATCGGCCGCGCCAATCGCCTTGGCATAACTCAGCGTGGCGTGGTTGCCCGACAGCACCAGATGGTTGCCGTTATCGATCGTGGCGTTGAGCTTGATATCGAAGTAAGAACGGCATCGGCCGCCAGCGTGCGGCGCGGCTTCGTGCAGGACCACACGCGCGCCACGGCGCTGCAACTGGACCGCGGCGGCGAGTCCCGACAACCCGGCGCCAATCACATGAACGAGACGCGACATCAGAAAATATGTCGCGCGACGATCCACAGCAACCGCGAACGCGGCGTGCGGACGTGGTTGCGCGGGAGATCGAAGCCGCGCTTCAAATTCGCTTCAAGCACGCACCGGTACGCACCCGACATGATGCGCGGCGCCCGCACCTGAACACGCGGCGCGGTCGCCATGATCGCGTCGGATTGCGCGTAGTGGGAACGGGCGCGATCGGCAAGCGTCAGGCAGACGCGCGGCAAGCGGGCATCGTTGACGATGGACGCGATGTCGGTCGTGGAAATGCCTTCGCGGGACAGCAGTTCTCGCGGCAGATAAACACGCCCAATGCCGGCGTCTTCATCAATGTCACGAAGAATGTTCGTGAGCTGCAGCGCGCGGCCGAGGTGGTGCGCGAGACGCCGTCCGGCATCTTCGTGCATCCCGAATATCCTCACCGATAACCGCCCGACCGCGCTCGCCACGCGGTCGCAATACAGGTCGAGCGTGGCTTCGTCGGGCGCGACGATGTCTTCGGCGGCGTCCATCGCCATGCCGTCGATCACGGCAATGAAGTCATCGCGCGAGAGATGAAAGCCCTGGATATGGTGCGTCAACGCGGCCAGCGACCTGCGCGGCTTGCCGGCGTAGCAATCGTGTATATCCGCGCGCCATTGTTCGAGCGCGGCGGCGCGTTCGCCGCGCGGCAATGTGCCGTCGGCAATATCGTCAACCGCGCGACAGAACGCGTAGACCTGATACATGGCGTCGCGCTGCGCAGCCGGCAGGATGCGCATGGCGAGATAGAACGAACTACCCGACGTTACCTTGGCAACGTCGGGAGCAGGATCGTCGGCGATAAGATTGGAAACGGCCAAGACGGACTCCGCTGTGGCGCCCCCAAGGGCAGCAAGTGTTAAATCGGGCGCCGGGCATCCGGCTTCATGGAACATGCTTTGAAGCTGAATGCAAGCCCGGCATGGCTTGGACACCGGCTTCAGGCGGCGTGCAAGCCATGCCGGAAGCGGCGAAAAGTATATCAAGTTTGTGAAGCGTTGCCCTGAGGTCTCCTGCCGCGTACTTTCAACACGCTTTCCACGCGCCCTCCGCCGGCCTCAACCTTCGTACGAAACATCGGCCGTCAGCATATATCCCTCGTTGCGCACCGTGCGGATCAGCGCGGCGCCGCGCGCCGTATCCTTCAAGTGCTGACGCAGGCGGCTGATACAGACATCGATAGAACGATCCAGCGGCGTATGGTTCTTGCCGAAAACTTCGTCAAGCAGATAATCGCGCGAAAGCGGCCGGTTGGGGTGATCCAGCAGCGTGCGCAATGTCCGGTAATCGGAACCACCGAGCGTGATCACCACGCCCTCCGGCGACAGCATCTGCTTCGTGCGCGTGTCGAGCCGCCAGCCGGCAAACGTGATACCGGCGATGGAATCCGCCGGGCGCGCATTGGGCATCGCCCGGCTGCGCCGCAAAACCACCTTGATCTTCGCGACCAGTTCACGCGGGTCGAAGGGCTTTGGCAAATAATCGTCGGCGCCCATTTCAAGGCCGAGCACGCGGTCGAGCAGACCACCGCGCGCACTCAGCATGACGATCGGAACCGTGCTGCTGCGACGCAATTCCCGCGTGAGATCGAGGCCGTCCTCGCCGTCCAGCATGAGGTCGAGCACGACCAGGTCAATGCGCGACGAGTTGATGATCTGCTTCATCTGCGCGCCGCTTTTTGCAGCTTGCGCGCCGTAACCCATGCTGCCGAGGTAATCGAGCAGGAGTTGCCGGATGTTCGGATCGTCATCGACGACGAGTATCTGGTCCATGTGTTCTTTCTTCTTGCCGTGAACGCTGGGTGAACGCTGGGTGAGCGCTATTACGCCGCGGCTGGCGTGTCTGATTCCGCGATGGACATAGCGGCCAGATCCCGCGCCAACACGTTCCATTGCAAATCGCAATCATTCTTATTCAGCAGGGTATCACATGTCGGTTTTACGGATTTGCCGCCGCATCGCTTGGCTGGCGTGGCTTTCGCGATGGCGCTGCTTGAAGAAAACCATCCGGTTTTGATTGACGATCTCACCAATCGATCGCGCATCGCGGGCAAGGTTTAGAGAGCACGTCCCGGCACCGCCCCTGAAGCCAATATTGCTCGCCAACTTTACCCGGTGCGCCGCTTTTTACCGCCTCGCGTCTCCGCCCGTCCGAGCATTACCTCTTCCCAATCCCCGCGCTTTAAACGTCGATGCCGGGTAGTTGGCAGCACATCGATTCAGCGGCGCAAAGGCACGATTTATGCACGCATTCTCTCTCCCGAGCGCGGGCGACAACCAAACGAACGGCTAAAATGCGCGCAATTCCGCGTGCCGCATTCGCTGCCTTCATCGGTGCATAAAGATGCCGCGCTCAGCCATTCACATCGGGACGACGAATCACCATGACGCCGCAACGCGAGGAATCGGGCGCTGACCATTGGCAGGACGAGCCGCCGTTTCCCGTGGTACCCGAGCGTAACTTCGCCGCCCAGCGCATGACCCTGCGGGTCCTGCTGATCGCGGCTATCGTTTTGCCCTGCCTGTATGTTGCGGCCATGTCGTGGAGTGATCTGAAAGGACGCGAAGCCGATGCCGCCGAGGTGGTCGACCGCAACGCGCATGTGGCCGAAGAACATGCGCTGAAAGTCTTCGACATGAACGAGACGCTCAACGCCCGCGTGATCGACCTGATCGACGGCGTGGACGACGACACCCTGCGCCGCGAAGAACTCGCCGTTCACAACAAACTGGCGGCCATGGGCGGCGGTTATCCGCAAGTGGCGGCGGTGAGCATTATCGGCCCGGATGGACGCCTGATTGCCACGAGCCGCGTTTTCCCCTCGCCGGATGTATCGATTGCAACCCGCGACGACTTCGTCGGCATCCGCGACAACAAGATGTTTGAAAACGTCTCCCGCGTGATGTTCGGCAACGTGGCGGGGGAAACCGTGTTCAACACGGCCGTGCTGCGCAAGACCCCGGATGGCCGCTTCGCCGGCATTGTGACCGTCGCGCTTCGTCCCAGCTACTTTGGCGCGTTCTATCGCGAGCTGCTGGGCGAACACTCCACGGTGTCGCTCGGCCTCACGCGCGCAGACGGCGCCGTGCTCGCCTGGTATCCCGCGCGGCCGCCCGAGCGCATGGAACTGGCCGCCAGTTCGCCATTGCGCGAAGCGTATGCGTCGGGAGAGCGGAACGGCGTCGTGCGAATGCGCTCAGGGCTCGACAATCAAATGAAGATCGTGGCGTACCGCAAGGTGGGGAGTTATCCGGTGTATGTGTCCAGCGGATATCCCCTCGCCACCATCTGGGCCGCGTGGTATCGGCATGTCACCGTATTGATGCTGTCCTTGTTCGCGCCGTGCGTGGTGTTGTGGGGCGTGATCTGGTTGTCGCTGCGCCGCCTCGCGAATGAAGAAGATGCCTGGGAGCGCTGGCAAGCGGAAGCGTCCATGCGTCGTTCTATCGAATCGGCTTACCGGCAGGCGCGCAAGATGGAAGCGCTGGGCAATCTGGTCGGCAGCGTCGCGCATGACTTCAACAACCTGCTGATGATCCTCTCAACGAACGTCCAGATTGTCCGGCGACGCGGCGCTACCGGACTGGATCGCGAGTTGTCGGCCATGGAACGTGCGCTTAAAAGCGGCCAGTCGCTGACGCGTCAGTTGCTCGGCGTCGCCCGCAAGCAGCCGCTGCGCAACGAGACCATCGCGATCGGCAAGTGGCTGCCGGCCTGCCGCGAACTACTGAAAGCATCGCTGGGCGCGAAGGTCGCGCTGAATCTCGAAACGAATAGCGATGTGTGGCCCGTTCGCGTCGATGCAGCCGAACTGGAGCTTGCACTGATCAACGTGGCCGTGAACGCCCGCGACGCCATGCCGAACGGCGGCACCTTCTCGGTCCGCGCGGACAACGTGCATTTTCGACACGAGGACGGGTTTCCGATCATCGGCGAATTCGTGCAGTTGACGCTGGAGGACACGGGCGCGGGCATGGGTCCGGAGATCCTCGGCCGTGCGTTCGAACCCTTGTTCACCACCAAGTCCAAAGGCATGGGCACCGGGCTGGGCCTGCCGCAAGTGTTCGCGTTCTGCGAGCGGGCGGGCGGCGTGGCCACTATCGACAGCGCAGTCGGCGCAGGCACGTCGGTGCGGCTCTATCTGCCGCGCGCGAGCGCAACCGCACCCGAAGCGCTCGACGCGCAACACGACACGGCCGCGGCCAGCGAATCGCACGGGTTGCGCGTACTGCTGGTGGAAGATAACGAAGAAGTTGCTGCCGGCACCGAAGCGTTGTTGTCGATGATGAATCACGACGTCACGCATGTCTTCAACGCGGACGGCGCGATCGCCATGCTGGAGGCGGCCCGTCGCGACGTCACGCATGACGGTGCGCTGCCATTCGACGTCGTGCTCTCCGATATCCACATGCCGGGCAAACTGAACGGCATCGACCTGGCCGAGATCCTGCAAAGCTGGACGCCGCGCGTGCCGGTGATCCTGGTGACGGGTTATGCCGAAGAACTGGACCGGGCGCGTCAGGTCGATGCGCGCGTGTTGTCCAAACCGTTCGATATCGCCCTGCTCGATTCGCTTCTGCAAGCCATTCGCGAAGACTTGAGCGCACGCGCCGACAATCGCGAGCACGGCGAAGCCCCGCACTGAGTCGAGCTGCCTTTTCCACACGGTTTGTAAAAACATCCGCTCGCGGGCGGGCATCGGGCGGAGTCGTCCGGGGCTTTGCATGGCGTCGCAGCGCGCACGCACGCGACCCGGCACGCGAGTTGCGAGCCTGACGGGGAATTGCGGCGAATCCGTCTGAAGCGCCGCAACCCAATCAGGCCACTCAGGAGGCAGCCATGCGACACACCGTTATTGGTATCTTCGATACCTACGACCAGGCCGAAGTGGCGCGCAGCGCACTAGTCGCGTCGGGTTTTGCGCGTTCCGACATCGAACTCCAGGCCGCGCCCGAACCTTCCTCGCCCGATGACCCGGCTCTCGCGCCCGGCGCCGGGCAGCCCCCCGAAACCGGCGGTGTGCTGGCGAATATCGAACGCTTCTTTTCGATGCTGTTCGGGGGCCGCGATCAACCGCCCGAAGTGGCGCATTACTCCGAAGCCGTGCGGCGCGGGGCGGTGCTGGTGGCCGTCGATACCGCAACCGAGACGCTCGCCAACACCGCGCGGCAGACGCTCGCTGAGCAAGGCGCAATCGATATAGACGAACGCGCGGCCAGTTGGGGCACGCTGAATCATTCACGCACGGCAGGGACGACACGGCCAGTAACCGATGAAGCCGGGAGCCGCGATCATTCGCTGCTCGACGAACTCGGCCTGGGCTCAGGCAGCGCCGTACCGGGACACGCGCCGGTGAATCCGCCGGCAGATCCACTTGACCCCGTTCGCGCCGATGCCAACCGGGCACGCGCTTATCCGCATGCGGATCGTGACGATCCGGCTGTGCAGCCGCTCGACCCGATCAGCCCGGTCAGCCGCGATGTATTTGCCGGCGGCAGCGATTCGTCGTACCGCGCAACAGGTGGCGATCCGATGACCAGCGGCACGGTCTGGCAAGACACGAAGGAAACGACATTGCGCGCGGCCGGCGCGGAGGACCCGTTGACCGGAACGACTCCCGCCCAAGGCTGGCGCGCTGTCGATCCGCTTGATCCGCTGGATGAAACCGAAGCGTCAGATCGAGTGGGTGCCGCACGCGCCACCAGCACGAGCATGCCGGGCTCGCCGGTTCCGGGGTCGCTCAGCCAGACCGGGGACTCCTTGCTCGGGACGCGTCGGGGCGAGATGAGCACGATGCCGGACGAGTACATGGAGTACGAGGATGAGTTTCGCACGGACTACGAATCGAAGTACGCGGCGACGGGTACGAGTTACGAAGAGTACGAGGAAGCGTATCGATACGGCGTCACAGCGGCCAGCGACGAGCGTTATCACCGCCGCAACTGGGACGACACGATGGAAACCGAACTGCGCCACGACTGGGAAGGCCGCAGTTCAGGCGGCCATGACACATGGGAGCGCTTCAAGCTCGCGGTGCGTCATGGCTGGGAGCGTGTGACCGGGCATCAACATCATCTGTAACTCGCGCTGCTCATCGATTCAGCGCGTTGCAGCGCGTTAAAACGCCAACGGCCCGCTAAAGCGGGCCGTTGGCGTTTTGCAGTCTAAACCGTCGCAAGGCGCTGAACCCACGCGACGTATTTATCGACGAAATTCTGCAGGAACTTGCGCGTGTCCTCGTTCACGATCGTGCCGCTGGCATCGATACGGTTCGCATCGTGCTTGACGAACATCTCCGGGTGACCCATCAGCGTTACATCGAGGTAAGCGAGCACATTTCGCAGATGCGCCTGCGCGAGCGCCGTACCGGTCGCACCCGGCGACGTGCCGAGCACCGCGCCCGGCTTGTTGCCCCACGCGCTGTGGCCCCACGGCCGCGATCCCCAGTCCAGCGCATTCTTCAGCACGCCGGGAATCGAACGGTTGTATTCCGGCGTCACGAACAGCAAGCCATTCGCCGCCAGTATCTTTTCCTTAAAGGTTCGCGCGACTTCGGGGAAATCGCTGTCGTAGTCCTGGCTATAGAGCGGCAAGCTCGCGATGTCCAGGAACTCGAACGAAAAATCCGCGGGCGCAAGCGACGTTACAGCGTGCGCGAGCTGCTTGTTAAATGACTCTCGGCGAATGCTGCCAACAACAACCGCAATCTTGTAGGTCATGGCTTGTCCCGGTGACTGAATGAAGCGGAGGGATGAATTGCATCCACGAATGTGACGCGTACCCGCCGATCCATCATAGGCGTTCGACCGGGGCCAAGGCTATCCGAAATGGGTTGGATTGACGCCCGGGCCGACATCTGGCGGTACATGTTTCTTGTCACGTTCTGCTTCGAGCTGGGCATTTCGATCGATACCGGGCGACAGGCCCGTTTCAAGCCATTTTCGAGATGATTTCCACAAAGTTGTCCACAGAATCTGTGGACAACTTTGCAGATGTTTAATAATTCGCACTAAACCGCCAGATCGTTGGCGGAATAAGGCTAGGAGCGTGGCGAAAGCCGGCAGGAACGCTGTTATTGCCAGCGGTGGTCAAAAGTTATTGACCGAAGACCACATTGCAGGAGAACGCAATGATTGGAGTGCTGCGGGCCGGGATGAGCGAGCGGTCATCTGCGCGCGCCGACATAGAACTTCACATTCATGCGCGATGAACAACAATATGTTTTCTCAATCGACATTGGTCATCGATAGTGATTTGAATAGACTGCTTCACATCGATGGCGTGAAACGCGCCGTCTCCAAACAGTCAAGGATTCGTCATGAAACGCGCGCTTATCGGAAGTTTGTTTATCGCCGTAATGGTCTCGTCGGCACCCGTCTTTGCTCAATCCATCGACACCGCGCAGCAAAACGCCTACGCGCCGAGAACGCGGGCCGAGGTGAGGGCCGAACTGATCGCCGCACAACAGAGCGGTGAGCTCGACGCGATCCACACGGAAAGTTATCCCCAGTTGTTGCCCTATCAAGCCGCGCGGTTCGAACGCGTCACATCGGGTGCGGACACGACCGTGACGCAAGCGAACGGGATGCGCGTGAGCGCGCAATAAGCGCAACGGGGGAAGACACAGCAACGCGGCGAATTCGATTGCTGGTGCCGCGTTATGTGTCATCGGCGCACGGTTTAATGTTCAACGTAAAGAACACAAACGCCCTAGATAGACGTTATGTTCAAAATATTGAACATAACGCGACCGAACCGGGTCTTGCGATGTCCGCTATCAGGTCAACACGGCAAGGCACACCGTGACCGTGACGAGCGAGATGACCGTGGAAAACAGAATGGCGCTGGACGTCACTGCCGCTTCCCGCCGATAAAACTCCGCCAGCATGAACGGCCCCGTCCCCGTGGGTAACGCGCTGAGTATGACGGCGGTCTTCGCCCACAACACCGGCAACGCGAACACATGAAACGCCAGCCACCCCGTCAGCAGCGGTTGCGCAGTGAGCTTGGCCAAGACCAGCATCGTGGTGGTTTTCGCCGCGCCGCCTTCTGACTTCTCGCCGAGGAACAGCCCAAGCGCAACGAGCGCGCACGGACTTGCCGCCGCGCCCAGCAACTTGAGAAACGTGTCCGCACCACCCGAGATAGTGAGCCCCGCTCCGCTGCATAGCCACCCCGCGAACGGCGCGAACAACAACGGATTGGTGACCAGCGACCTGACCACCTTGCCAAGCGTGGCGACAAACTTCTTCTCCGTCTGCAGCCCCAGTTCGATCAACACAATAGCCACGGCGAACAGCACGCACACCGTCATGATCGTGGCAATCACCGCGGGCGCAAGGCTCGCGTGACCGAAGGCAAGCGCGCATAACGGCAAGCCGATGAAACCCGCATTCGGATACGCAGCGTTGAGACCGTCGAGGCTGGCATCGGCGAGATGACGTGATTGCTTTAATCGAACCAGCACCGTCAGCAGGAATATCCCGCCCGCTCCCAGACCAAACACTGCTATGAACGCAGGCTGATCGAGCGCATGCCACGGCGTGGTCGCCATGATGTCGAAGAGCAACGCGGGCAATGCCAGATAGACCACGAATCGATTCAGTTCCGACGACGCATTCGGCCCTAGCCGATTAGTCTTGCGACACGCGTAACCCGCGAAGATCAACGCGAACACAGGAAGAATGATTCTCAGAAGCGGGGTGAAAAGCGATGAGACCAGCGACGACATGAGCAGCGGAGCCAAGTGAACGAGGCCAAGAGCATAGCGGCTGAATCCGCTTGCCGCAGAGCGGACTTTATAAAGGTGAGCGATTTCGGGAGCCGCGCGAGGTGAGTTGCATGACCCGGCAAAAACTCACGCTTAAGGCTTTTTTCAAGTATCGCTAACTAGATCGAAGAGCTAACCATGCCTCAGCAAGTGCTTGAGGTATACCGCTGTAAGCCTTTATCTATAAGGCTTTCACGGCTTCGCTTCTACATCGGCTTGAGATCTTCATTGCGTTTCGTATGGGTGATACGCGACGTGGACTCGACACTCCGCTTGCCCGAGCGTGAAGTGAGTGACGCGATAGGTGAGGTTATACGGGAGAGTGATCCTTCGATGTTGAGAAAGCACATGAAGTGCTTCGAGCGAGTCTTGCAGCGGACTGCATGCGCCACGTTAAAGTGTTCTCTATCAACGAGTTGCGGCCTGTTGTTAAAACAGTTGATACGGGTGAAGGTGAGCTTTAAGTGCTTGCTGCCAATGCTTTCCGATGACTTCATCACGCTATAGGTGAGGCTATGCGGGACCCGAAGCAACGGAACGAAGCTTGCTCATACAGCGACGCTTACCGCTTAAATGCCGCTTCAACACAACGAGGACCATCATGAAATTCAAACGATCCGTCACCATCGGTATGACGGCTTTGCTGGTGATCGGCGGACTGGGGCTGCTGGCCACAAGCACCAAGGCCGGCGGCAAAAAGAGCGGCAACGCGCAGGTGCCCGAGCCTGCGAAGCCGGTCGATCTCGATCGTTACCTGGGCCAATGGTACGAATTTGCACGCTATGAGAACCGCTTCGAACGCGGCTGCGAAGCGGTCACGGCGAACTATGCAAAACGCGACGACGGGCTGGTTTCCATCATCAATTCATGTCGGGACGGCGGAGTGAATGGAGCATTCAGGTCGTCCGAAGGGAAGGCGAAGATCGTGCCGGAAACGAACAACGCGAAGCTCAAAGTGTCGTTCTTCGGACCGTTCTACGTGGGCGATTACTGGGTGCTCGATCACGCCGATGACTACACATGGTCCATCGTCGGCGAACCGAGCGGCAAGTACCTGTGGATCCTGACGCGTGAAGCGAAGCCATCGGCTGAGCAACGCACGGCATTGGTCAATCGCGCACGCTCGCTCGGCTACGACGTGACCTTGTTGCGGGAGACGCTGCATTGAACCCCGCATTTGAACCCATCACGCGTGAACCTTTTCGAAGCTCACGCGGGAGGTGTTCAAGCGGGAGGTGTTCAAGCATCAATCAGGAAGCGTTCCTTGTTGCGCCCTGCCAGCCAGGCGGGTGGGCGCCCGCGCCCGCTCCATGTCTCGCCGGTCTTCGGATTGCGATACTTCGGCGGCAGCGGCGCCTTTCTGGCCGGCTTGCCGCGCCTCGCGGAAAAGCCCAGCTCTTCGGCGGTCAGATCGTAGTCAACGATCTTGCGCTTGATATCCTCGATCACAACCGCGATTTCCTTCTGCTGCGCAATCGCAACTTCCTTATGCAGTTTTTCGAGTTGGGCGGTCAGTTGCTTGTAGGTGGCCATAAGCTGCTCTCTGGGTTCGGCATGTGCCCGAATTGGAGATGGCGTGATAACGCCAGTCATCGGTTCTTACTCGTCACCGCTTAGTCGTCGATGGCGTCATACAGATGGCGCTCGAACACGGCTGCCATCGGAAAGGGTTCCAGGCTGCGTCGCTGAATCAGCAGGATGCCGATCATGTTTTCCACCGGATCGGCGAACCAGCTCGTGCCAAACGCACCGGGCCAGCCGAACGAACCCACGGAACGATAACCGAGTGTGCGTTGTTGCGCAGGATCGTCCACGATAGCCAGGCCCAATCCAAACCCTTGGCCCGCCCACGCGATCTGGCCGAACGCCGGAATACGGCGCTGATCACGCGACAGAAAATTCGTGCGCATGAGGTCGACCGACCGATGCGACAGCAGGCGCGGACCGCGCGCGCGTTCATCGGCATCGCCTTGCAGACGGCCGCGGCCGAGCAGCAGGCGCGCGAAACGCAGATAGTCGTCGGCAGTGGAAACAAGACCGCCGCCGCCGTTTTGAAAACGCCCGGGTTTGGCAAAGCGGCTCGATGCCGGATGATCTTCCACCACGCGTTGTCGCGTAGCGGGATCAATGGCATAGGCCACCGACAAGCGCGCGAGTTTTTCGGGCGGCACCACGAAGCCCGTGTCTGCCATTGCCAGCGGCTCGAAGATGCGCGTACGGAAGAACGCTTCAAGCGACAACCCGCTGATGCGCTGAATCAGCGCGCCGAGGACATCGGTGGAAATGCCGTAGTGCCAGCGCGTGCCGGGTTGGAACATCAGGGGCAGCTCGGCCACGCGGTTCAGCCATGCGCCAGGATCAACCGATGCATCGACGTCGTTGAAGATATTGCCGTAAGCGCCGGCTAACGCGCCGAACGCGGTGAAGTGATAGGCGAACCCGGCGCGGTGCGTGAGCAGATCCAGCAACGTGATGGGTACACGGGCGGGTTCTGTACGGTCGAGCGGCGCGGAGGGGTCGGTGAGTACCTTGAGGTTGGCCAGTTCGGGCAACCAGCGTGACACCGGGTCATCGAGCGCGATGCGGCCTTCCTCCACCAGCATCAAGGCAGCGACGCTCGTCACGGGTTTCGTCATGGAAGCAATACGAAACAGCGTGTCGCGTGTCATGGGCGTGAGGGTGTCGCTGTCGCTGTGGCCCAGTGTGTCGACCCGGGCTATTTCGCCATGCCGCCAGACCAGGGTGACACAGCCGGCAACGTCACCGGTCTCGACGAACTGCTGCATCGCGGTACGAGTGCGCTGAAGGCGCGTGGTGCTGAATCCCGCGTCTGACATTCAATATCCCTCTTGGTACGCATTTCTCAGCACATCATTTAAGCACGCCTGAAATGGGACTCCAGGGGAAGAGTTACCTCGGGTTGTAACTCCATGACACAAAACGGGAAAAATCAGACCATCGAAATCTTACACCAGCTTTAAACCAGCGAGCAGTTCAATCCGATACTGGCTTCGAGCTGTTCGAGCCTGTCGTTGACTCGCTGCATGCGGGATTGCTGAGCGGGCACAAGCGCACAGGATGCGACCAAATCAACCCGGTTACGCCAGTAAGACAATGGGATACGGTCATCAGCGGAAATTCTTCCGATTACCTGCTCCAGATGGAGAATATCCGTTTCTATTTGCCGGTGATTCATTCACTACTCCAAGGTAGATGTTATTTTTACTTTTTATGAAACGAATTCGAAGCAACACACGGAACAGATAACCGTTTTCCGGTGTCATAAACTGGATGCCATGAGTTCGAACAATGCGCGGCCCGGGCCGCCAGAAGGAGGCAGCACAGGCCGTGGAAGGACTTCCTGCAGAGTATCGAAACATGCGGGGTGCTGTATATTCCGCAAATGCGGAACAGTAAAAACGCAATAAGCCGGCGTTCCGGATCGGCAAATTATCCGCATGACAGGAGGAAATGGATGCTTTTTGAAAGCGACCAATACGATCAGGCTGTCAATGCTATATACGAAACGCTTGCGCGTCCTCGCGCGTGGCACGCTGTATGTACTGCGATTGCCGGCTTGATTGGCGCCCGCGCAGTCTGGATAACCGTCAGCAATAAGCAACCTGCTAATTTGCATTCCGAAAATGTGGGATATCCGGAGAATACGGATTATTACAACACCTCCGGATATCGGCCGGCGGAAGTGGCGAAGAATTCAATTGAATCGTTTGCGCGCTTCAGATCGGATCAGAAGCGTGCTGATTCCGCGAACATAAGCGCGTCGGGACATATTTCAAACCGGCATATTCTCGATACCAGCGAATTGCTGATCACGCTGGTCTGCGAGTTTGTATCGGAGGGGGAGGCGCTAACTCAGTCGGAGCCACGCTGGCTCGATCGCCTGATGCCGCATCTTTCGCGCGCTGCACAACTTCAGGACGCACATTATTTCGCGACGCCCGAGCTTTTCGCCCGTGTTCCCTTTCTCGATGAATGGCGTCAACCTGCCATGCTCGTCGCACTGAACGGGAAGGTGCTCCGCTTTAACGACGCAGCCACCCAGATGCTGGGAAGGACCCGGTTGATTCAGGTTGTCGACGGATTGCTTGAATTGCAAGGCGCGGCGCAACGGCGGATTCTGGATGAATGCGGCGCGGCGGCAGACATGGCGCCGGTGTATCGAATGCGTCGGCTGACGGAAGAGCCCCACAGGGAGCCTGCGGGTCAAGACGCGCTATACGTGTTTTATCACCCGGTCGCAATGAGCCGCGGGCATGCCGCGCTGATCACGTTCTATCACCCGGATTCACCGCCTATTGTCGATCCCGATCTGCTCGCGAGCGCGTTCGACCTGACGCCGGCGGAGTGCCGCGTGGCCTGTCATATCGCGGAAGGGCGCACGCCCAAGGAGATAGCCGGGAAAATCGGCGTGCAGCACGACACCGTGCGCAAGCAATTGCAGGCGATCTATCAGAAGACGGCGACCAATCGTCAGGTCGATCTGATTCGCCTGCTGCTCAATCTGCCCGCGCACCCGGCGCGGAACTAGAGCCTTGGCCTGGATGAAACAAGGGCGGGCCTTATTTCGCCCTGCACGCGATCAACAGGCTGTTCTGGCCGTTGTCGCTGCTTTGATCGAGGACGTCGTAACTGCCTGCGCACAACGCACGGGCATTTTCCTGGCAATTACTCCAGCCGCCGTTAGTCGGGCACTGGATCATGCTGGTCGGGCGGCCATCGGATGAAAAAAGCGGCGGCGCGCTGCTGCACGCAGACAACACCGACACCGCAGCCGCAAGCGGCAACAGCGCCAGAAAACGCGATGCTCGTACGCTGGAAATCTTCATCCGGAACCCCTTTTAACGCTGTTTTTATTGATTCCGCGAGTATGCCACGCGGAGCTTTCTGCTTGCCTCCCTGGAGCGCGGATCCTGCGCTCTCCGGGCATCTTTCCGGATACGTTCGCGCTACTTCTGAAGCCCCCAGATGTCGCTGTCGATCATCTCGACGCGGGCATCGATCTTCGCTTTTACATCGGCGAGTGCCTGGTTGTAGAAATGCGCGCCAATGATCTTCGATAACTCATCAAGCCATTCCTTCGCCTCGAACTGACCAAGCCGCGCGTCGAAGCGTTCTTGCGCCAGCCGCTGCAACTGGTCGATGGCCAGCGCCTCGTGCTCGCGGGATAACACCATCTTGTTCGTGTCTTTGCTCATGTTTTTTGCTCGTGGTTCAAACGTCTATGCCTAGTGCAACGATCTTCTTGTACATCGTCGCCCGGCCAATGCCAATCCGCTGCGCCGCCTCGGCCACGCGGCCGCCGCTTGCACGCAGGGCTTCCGCGAGGAAACGCTTTTCGAAGCCCGTCATGGCTTCGGCGTAGGACGTCGTATCGGTTTCTTCGGGCATGCCTGCGGATTCCGGCGACGCCTCTGTACCCATGAAGGCGCCGAGCGCGCGGGCATCGATATGTTCACTGTCCGACAACATCACCGCGCGCTCCAGCACGTTGCGCAATTCGCGCACGTTGCCGGGCCACGAATACGCGGCGAGCACGCGCAGTGCGTCGTCGTGGAGCACGAACTGGCCGGCGTGACGCGGGCGGGCATCGGCGGAAAGCTCTTCGAGCATGGCGTACACCAGCGCCTCGATATCCCCCGCCCGCTCGCGCAACGGCGGCGCGTGAATGGACAGCACGTTCAGCCGATAAAACAAGTCCGCGCGAAACCGGCCGCTGGCGACCAGCGCCGGCAAATCCGCCGACGTCGCCGCAATGATCCGGACATCCGTGCGCACGATCCGGTTCGATCCCAGCGGTTCAAACTCCTTCTCTTGCAACACGCGCAGCAACTTGCCCTGCAGCACGAGCGGCATATCGCCGATTTCATCGAGGAAGAGCGTGCCGCCATCGGCCAGTTCGAACTTGCCCACACGGCCTTTGCGATCCGCGCCCGTGTACGCGCCCGCCGCCGCGCCGAAAAACTCCACTTCCAGCAAGGTGTCCGGAATCGCCGCGACGTTCACGGTCACGAGCGGCCGCGCCGCGCGCGTGGATGCGCCGTGAATCGCGTGCGCCAGCAATTCCTTGCCCGTGCCCGTTTCGCCGGACAGCAGCACGGGCGAATCGACTTGCGCCGCGCGTCGCGCCTGGCGCTTGACATCGAGGCTCGCGGCGCTCGTCCCCACGAAACTCGCGAATGTGTATTTGGCGCGCCGCGCCTGCGCGAGCGATTGCCGTGTCGCGATCAGTTCCTGCTGCACGCGCGAGTAATGCGAAAAGAGCGGCGTGAGGGCCTTCATTTCGTCGAAGAGCGCAAACCCGATTGCGCCGACCGTCTGGCCGAAATCGTCCTTCAGCGGCAGGCGCGTGACAACCAGCGGCTCGCGATCCGTTTCCAGCAGATCGAGCAGGATCGGCTTGCCCGTTGTCACGACTTCGCGCATCAGGCTGTTCGGAATCACTGCTTCGCAATCGCGGCCGATCGCCTCTTGCGGGTCCGAAAACCCGAAGCGCGCCGCGTAGCGTTTGTTGATCCAGACAACCCGCGATTCTTTATCGACGATAAACGTGCCTTCGCTGAAATTCTCGAAGGTCTTGAAAAGCGAATCCATCGCGCGACGCAAAACGTCGCTGTAATCGACGGGGACATGCGTCCAGTCGTTGTGCATCCAGTGTCTCGCGGGGTTTTCTCGATATGGAGACAGGATATCTCGAAATGTGGAAATCCAGCAAGATGGCTGTCAAACATTATGTGACCGGCCGTTCGGGCGAGTTTTGCGTCAGCGCGTTGTCTCGATTTTGTCTCGATAGGTAGACATTATTCAGGACGCATGGAGCGCATTGGACCCGTATTCCCTTGCTGGGTAACGCTTCCCGGTCTTTGGCATGAATGCTGCATAGAGGGCGCACCTGATTTACAACACCACAACAACTAACGGAGACTTAATGTCGTTCATCATCGTCCTCGCCGCCCTGGCGTTTCTCATGCTGGCCGCGTATCGCGGATACAGTGTGATCCTGGTGGCGCCCCTTGCCGCGCTCGCAGCAGTCCTTCTGACCGAACCCGCCGCCGTCGCGCCGGTGTTCTCCGGCATCTTCATGGAAAAGATGGTCGGCTTCGTGAAGCTGTATTTCCCCGTGTTCCTGCTCGGCGCCGTGTTCGGCAAAGTGGTCGAGTTGTCGGGATTCTCCGAATCGATCGTGGCCGCCGCTATTCGATACATCGGCAAGACGCGCGTCAATGCGGTGATTGTCGCGGTGTGCGCGTTGCTCACCTATGGCGGCGTGTCGCTGTTCGTGGTCGTGTTCGCGGTCTATCCGTTCGCGGCCGAAATGTACCGGCAGAGCAATATCCCGAAGCGGCTGATGCCCGGCGCCATCGCGCTCGGTGCGTTCTCGTTCACCATGGATTCGCTGCCGGGCACGCCGCAGATCCAGAACATCATTCCCACAACCTTCTTCAAGACCACCGGTTGGGCCGCGCCGTGGCTCGGCACCATTGGCTCACTGTTTATCGTCGTGGTCGGGCTGACGTTCCTGGAATGGCGCCGCCGTTCAGTCATGGCAACGGGCGAAGGCTACGGCACGTCGCTCGTGAACGAGCCGGAGCGCGTGGAAAGCGCGCATTTGCCGAATCCGCTGCTCGCCGTTGCGCCGCTGGTGCTGGTGGGCGTCGCGAACTTCGTGCTGACGAAGCTGATCCCGGTCTGGTACGGCGCGAGTTATTCCGTCGCTGCCGACGTGCTGCCGGGTGTTCACGCACCGGTTGTCACGCCGATCAAATCGGTCGTCGCGATCTGGGCCGTGGAAGGCGCGTTGCTGCTGGGCATTTTGCTGGTTGTGTTGACCGCTTTCGGTCGCGTGCGCGAACGCTTTGCGGTAGGAACGAAAGCGGCGGTCGGCGGTGCGTTGCTCGCCGCGATGAACACCGCGTCCGAGTATGGTTTCGGCGGTGTGATCGCGGCGTTGCCGGGGTTTATCGTGGTCAGCGATGCGCTCAAGAGCATCCCGAATCCGCTCGTGAACGCGGCTGTCTCGGTGAGTTCGCTGGCGGGCATCACAGGCTCGGCATCGGGCGGCATGAGCATCGCGCTGGCGGCCATGTCCGATACATTCATCAAAGGCGCGGAAGCCGCGCATATCCCGCTGGACGTGCTGCATCGCGTGGTCGCCATGGCGAGTGGCGGCATGGACACGCTGCCGCATAACGGCGCGGTGATCACGCTGCTGGCCGTGACCGGACTGACGCACCGCGAGTCGTATCGCGACATCTTCGCTGTGACGATCATCAAGACGCTGGCCGTGTTTTTCGTGATCGCGGTGTATTACACGACTGGACTGGTTTAAGGCTTTTGGTATTTGCATCGGCGGCGCACGTTGAAAGCCGTCAATGCAAACCAACGTCCCTTACCCGCATCTGGCAAACTTTGCGGCAGCCGCTTTCGCCTCCCCGTTCCTCCCTCACAGGACTTCCCCCATGACCTCATCCGCAGCAACACCGCTCGCCGGCAAAACCGCGCTCGTCACCGGATCGACGAGCGGCATCGGCCTTGGAATCGCTAACGCGCTGGCGCAAGCCGGCGCGAATCTCGTGTTGAACGGCTTCGGTGACGCCTCCGTCATTCAAAGCGCCATCGCGCAAATTGAACAGCACGGCGTGAAGGCCGTGCATCACGGCGCGGACATGTCGAAGTCCGCCGAGATTGAAGCAATGATCGCCTTCGCCATCGAGCAATTCGGCGCCGTTGATGTGCTCGTGAACAACGCGGGCATCCAGCACGTGGCGACTATCGATACCTTCCCCGTCGACAAGTGGGACGCGATTATCGCGATCAACCTGAGCTCGGCATTTCATACCATGCGCGTGGCGCTGCCCCGGATGCGCGACAACGGCTGGGGCCGCGTCATCAACATTGCGTCGGCACATGGGCTGGTGGGATCGGTGGGGAAATCGGCTTACGTGGCGGCCAAGCACGGCATTGTCGGCCTGACGAAAGTGGCTGCGCTCGAAAACGCGCGCACGGGCGTGACGGTGAATGCGATCTGCCCGGGATTCGTGCTGACGCCGCTGGTGCAAAAGCAGATCGACGATATCGCGACGCGCGACAACATTTCGCCGGACGCGGCGCGCTCGAAGTTGCTGGGAGAGAAACAGCCGTCGGAACAGTTTGTCACGCCGGAACAGATCGGCGAGCTGGCCGTGTTCCTGTGCTCGGAAGGCGCCAATGAAATGCGCGGCGCGGCGCTGCAGATTGATGGCGGGTGGACGTCGCAGTGAAGCATGCGATGAGCGGAGCGCGTGCCTGCCGTGGCAACCGTTGGTACTATCGGGGTTCGTAGAACGGAGACTCTGATGACGGCCGAACACAATCGAACAGAAGAAGCGCGGGCGATGGAGCGCATCGTCAATGCCACGCGGCAGGTGCAGACCGCGTTCACGGCGTTGCAAGGGCACTTTCCGCCGGGAGGCGATGGCCGGCCGTCGCAGATGGCATTGCAGACCTTCGACGCCGCGCTCCAGGAACTAGAGGAAGCGCAAGCCGCGTTCGACACGATGTTGAACGACCTGTTCGACGGAAACCGCTAAAAGGGTTTGATTCGTTCGCGCGCGGGATGACGGGCCGGCAACCACCACCCACGGCGCGAGCGAAACTCTCAAGCCCCCCGCAATACCGGAACGATGGGCGCCTTCCCCTTGGCGCTCTCAACCTCTCCCGACACAACCGCGTCCGGCGGATTCAGCCCCTCCCACGAAACGCCGTCGGTGGACTGCTGCCGTGCCGCGGCCACACATGCCTCGACCAACTCCTTGAACGACGTAGCCGCCGAGGTCTTGCGAATCACCGCCTCGCCTTCCAGCGCGCTCTCAGGCAGGACCAATCCCACGATCAGATCCGCTGCAGCCGCCCGCTGATGCAGCCGCCGCAGCAAATTGCGCAAATACGGCGGCGATTCGGCTGCATCGAACGAAATCACGCAGATCAGCGATACGCCCGTCAAGTCGACCTCGTCGAAGCGCGTGCGCGAAAACCGCTCGTAGGGCGCCAGATCCGCGCCCAGGCCATGCTTGCGGAACAGTTGAACCGCGATAGTCGCCGCCAGATCGTCAAGCACGCCGCGCCCCGCAATGCACAGCACGGACGCCGTATGGCCTTCGCGGGCGGCATCGAAGTGAGATGGCGGCGTTTCGTGCAGGATGCCGGCTTCGTTATCGGACATCTCCAGACTGGCCGGCGGGTCCTGCTCCTGCCTGACCGCCATCACCACGTCCTCCACCTCCTCGAGCCCTTCGACAATGTCCATCGCCGATTCGTTGATGCGCCGCAACTGGTCCGCGGTCACGACTCCGCGCAACACGTCGTTGTGCGCAATCCGCAAACCCTCCAGCGCGACTTCGTCGTAATACGCGCTGAGTGAGCGCTCCTTCAGCAGCGACTCGGCTTGCACGAGCGCTTCATCGGGATCGTTGGCGAGCAGCCGCTGATAGAAATTCTCCGCCGGCGTCAGCGCTGGACGGTCGCCGAACAGCACATCGAGGAATTCCAGCCGGTCCACGTGCCGCCCCAGAATCACCAGGCACAAGGTCAGCGGCGTCGATAAAACCAGCCCGATCGGTCCCCAGATCCAGCTCCAGAAAATCGCCGCAACGATCACCGCGAACGGCGAAAGGCCCGTGCTATGTCCATACAGCAGCGGTTCGACCACCTGCCCCGCGACCACGTCGGTCACGCCGAACAGGACGATGGTCCAGATCATCATCGACCAGCCGGGTCCGACGGCGGCCGCGAACACCACGGCCAGCAACGCCGCGATCCAGGTACCCACGTACGGCACGAAACGCAGCAAGCCGGTGAGCACGCCGAACAGCAACGCGCCGGGTACGCCGATGATCGCGAGCCCGACCGAGATGACAATGCCCACGCCCATGTTGATGCCGAGCTGCGCGAGGAAATAGCGGGACAGCCGGCGGGCGGCTTCGTCCATGGCGGTGGTCGCGCGATGCAGGTCGCGCGAGCCGAACAGCCGGATCAGCCGGTCGCGCAGGTCTTCTCGCTGCAACAAGATGAAGATGGCGACCACCAGCACGATGCCGGTGGTTTCCAGCGGACTGATCACCGGCGATAAAAATCGCTGCGCCAGCTCCACGGGCGATGGCGACGGTTCGTGCACTTCGACCGGCATCGGGGAATCGATAGGCGAGGCCGCGGGATTCTCTTCGTTCTTGCGAATCTCGTCCTGGCGATTCGGCGAAAGGCGCTTGAGCGCCGTCGCCGCTTTTCCCAGAAATGCATCGGCCCGGCCGATGGTCCTCTGCTGCACGGCGTCGATCTTGCGCTCCACCGCGACCTGATACTGCGGCAGGTCGCCGGCCAGTTGCGCCACCTGAGCGCCGATCAGCGCGCCAACAGCGGTCAGCACCGACAACGCCACCAGCACCGCCACGATCACCGACGGCACCTGTCCGAACTTCAGCCGCCGCAACAAGTCGACAAACGGCGCGACGAGAAAGCTCAACAAAACGGCGAGGATGATCGGAATCAGCACCGCGCGGCCGAAATACAACACGCAAATCACGACCACACCGGTAATTAACGATGTCAGCGCCCGCAAACCCGGTCCTTCGGGCGGCAAGACCGTGGTTGACGGCCGACGGGGCACGGGATCTGGATTCATGACATCGTTCTCGTTAGTGACGGGGTAAGGACATACAGGACGTTAAGGTCAGTGCGGATCAAAGGCAGCAACGCACTCGCTGGTCCGGGCAGGATCGCGGTGCGGGCGCGCGTTTTCCGTGTCTGGAGTGCTATGAGCCGGTGTCCGGCTGCTCGGGTATCGAAGGAACATCGACATGTCTGAGCAAGGGACATGCCATTTGCGCCGAAAGGTGAGCCTTTGCGGGAACAAAAAAGGTGAGTCTTTACAGGAGCACGGGCCACCCCGTAACGGCTGGTCGTCCGGGTTAGTCGTCCGTCAAGCCCAGCGTGACCATCCTGCGAATCCGGCTCGCCATGGATTCGAGCGTGAACGGCTTGGTAATCATTTCCATGCCGGTATCGAGGAAACCATTCGTGCGGGTCGCCGCTTCAGCGTAACCCGTCATGAAAAGCACTCTCAGCCTGGGCCGCGTCGCCCGCGCGGCGTCCGCCAGTTGCCGGCCGTTCAGCCCGGGAAGTCCGACGTCGGTCACCAGCAAGTCGATACGCGCAGGCGAATTGAGGATGGTCAATCCCGATGGGCCATCGAACGCTTCGAGCACCTGGTAATCCAGATCACGCAGGATCTCGCACACGAGCTCACGCACGGACTCGTCGTCTTCCACCACCAGGATCGCGTGCCGCCCGGCCGCACGATGCGCCTCGTTGAGTTCGCCGGCAATTTCCTGCGTGCCCGGATCGCCCGAAAAACGCGGCAGATACAGCCGGATCGTGGTGCCGGCGTCGGGCGCGCTGTCGATTGTCGCAATCCCGCCCGACTGCTTCGCAAAACCGTAAGCCATCGATAAACCCAGCCCCGTGCCCTGGCCCAGCGGTTTGGTCGTGTAGAACGGGTCGAAGGCGCGCGCCTTGACGTCGGCCGGCATGCCCGCGCCCGTATCCGACACCGATACCACCACGTAGGACCCCGGGGCCACATCCGGATGGCGCGCGGCGAAGTCGTGGCCGAGTTCCGCGTTACCGGTTTCAAGCGTCAGGCGGCCGCCTTCCGGCATGGCGTCGCGCGCGTTGATCGCGAAATTCAGCAGCGCGTTTTCAAGCTGGTTCACGTCGCAGCGCGTGAGCCAGAGATGCGGGTTCGGCACCACGCGCGTATCGATCGCTTCGCCCATCGTGCGCTTGAGCAGATCGTCGATGGAATGCAGCAGCTCGTCCGCGTTCACCGGCTTCGGGTCGAGCGGCTGACGCCGCGAAAACGCCAGCAGCCGGTGCGTGAGCGATGCCGCCCGGTTTGCCGCACCGGTCGCCATTGAAATGAACCGGTCGATGTCGTTTGTCCGGCCGAGCTGGGTGTATCGGCGGATCAGTTCGAGCGGCCCCGTGATGCCTTGCAGGAGATTGTTGAAATCGTGCGCAATCCCGCCCGTCAGTTGCCCGAGCGCCTCCATTTTCTGCGCCTGGCGCAGCGCTTCCTCGGTTTGCTGAAGCGCTCGCTGAGTCTCCTTTTCGCTGGTGACGTCGCGGCCGTTGCCATAAAGCGCGTCGCCTTCGGGCGCGGCAACCCACGATACCCATCGATACGAGCCGTCCTTGTGACGGTTGCGATTCTCAAACCGCACCAGCCCCGACCGGGCCGCCGAAAGCAGCGCGGCTTCGGTGGCCTCCACGTCGTCGGGATGAACGATTTCCGCGAACGACTTGCCGATCAGCTCGTCCTCGCGGAAGCCGAGAATATCGGTCCAGGCTGGATTGACGGCGCGCAGCACGCCCGCGCTGCTCGCGACAATGAACAGGTCGCGCGAATTGCGCCAGATGCTGTTGCGCTCGCGGGTGCGGGCGTCGACTTCGGCGGCCAGTGAATCGTTCAGGCGCCGCAATTGCGTCTCGCTGACACGCAGGCGTTCTTCAAAGCGCTTATGCCCGGTGATGTCGTAAGTCACGCCGAGATAACGCAAACCGCCCGCACTGTCTTCAATCGCTTCGCCACGGCGAGCCATCCAGCGCTCCTCGCCGTTGTCGGGGCGGCGAATCCGGTACTCCAGATAATCGAGCGCACCGGCAGGCATGTCGAGATGGCCGGCGCGTACGCGCTCGCGGTCATCGGGATGCACGAATTCCAGCAGGTCGTCGAGACGGTATTCATGACGGGGCGTCAAACCCCATTGCCAGCACAGTTCTTCGGACACCGCCAACCGCCCGTCATGCGGAAATATCTCGAAGGTGCCGATCCCGCCCGCCTGCTGCGCAATACGCAGACGCTCTTCGCTTTCGCGCAATGCCCGATCGCTCGCATGGCGCTCGATGGCGAGCGCTGTCACGCTCGCCACTTGCGCGATGTCGTCCAGTTCCTCCGGCGATGGCGTTTTCGGAACCGAGTAATAGTTGGCGAAGGTACCGAGCAGCCGGCCGTCGGCCGCGTGTATGGGCATGGACCAGCAGGCGCGCAGGTCGTACTGCCGGGCAATATCGCGAAACGCTGCCCAGACCGGATCAGTCTGGATATCTTCCACAATCACCGGCTCACCGCGGAACGCCGCCGCCCCGCACGACCCCATCAGCGGCCCGAATTCGAGGCCATCCACGATGCGGTTGTAATCATCGGGCAAACTCGGCGCAGCGCCGTGAACCAGGCGCTTCCCTGTGGCATCAACGAGCAGCACGGAGGCGCGCAACGGCTGTTCAGAGCGGTTTTCCACTCGATGCACCACATGCTCGAGCACCTCGCGCAACGGCATGCCTGCAACGACGCGCCCGAGCACGGCCCGCTCGAATTCAAGCTGGCTTAGCGTGGAAAACAAAAGGGGTTTCTGCATGGTCGTCAAGCAAAAGCCGGTATGTCGGGCACAGTGCAACGAGCGAAGTGTTCCAAATCTTAGCACCCGGTATCGCCGGATCTCCGGTTGCCTTTTAAGCACAGCACGGGGCGCGCCTATTGTCCCCATCCAGATTATGTTTTAGGCCCACGGGCATGCATCGTGCGAGATTTATGGCGTTGAAATAAAGCGTACGCGCACTGGATTTGTAATGGCTGTGGAGTCGCCCTGCATCAATATCTGCAAATTCGATGGCAAAACCGGGCTATGCACGGGTTGCTTGCGAACCAGGGACGAATGCAAGCAATGGAAAAAACTGAAGAACAAAACCCGGACAAAAATTATTGATGACCGGCCCAAACGCGCGGCTAAGCTTAAGAAAGCGACACGATAAAAACGCGTGCCTGATTGACGCGACAAGACGACAAGGACACGAAAACCCACTTACTCAGGGAGTTCAGTCATGACCATCATCGTTAGGTTGAAACGCGTTTTATCGGTTTGCGCAGCCGTGCTCGTTACATCGTTTGCCACTCAAGCGGTCTATGCGCAAACCACGAGCACGGGTTTGAGTCCGAATGACGACTTGCACGCACCGGCTAACAGCACGAGATTGATGCCGAACGCGCCGCTGGGCAGCGAATATCCGACGCACGGCAATCGGCAAGCGGGTGAGATGAACCTGAATCCGACCGATCCGCGCGCGCAGTTGAGCAACGGCTTGCCCAATAACGCGCAAAGCGGTGGTTATGGCTCACCGCTGGCAGGGAACAAGTCGAATGTGCCGCAGGGGTACTAGGTTTCCAGGTTTGCGGTTCGATGTTGAAGGCCGCGGTCGCTCGCCAAGGTGGTCAGTTCAGGTATGCGCAAGAACATTGACGAGCTTGCCGAACGGATCGCGGACATAGAAACGTCGGACGCCCCAGGGTTCATCGACAGGTCCGTATTCAATGGGGAAACCCGCGTCTTTCATGCGATCGAAAGCGGCGTCCACGTCATCCACCTCAATCGACAGGTCCGGCACCGGCGTGCCGGATCCGCCCTCCGAGGCCACGCTGACCTGAACGCTCATGACTCTCTCGGAACCAAAAGTCTGAATCCAGCCGTGATCCATCAGCAAATCCAGACCCAGCACGTCCTGATAGAAACGGCGGGCTTGGGTAACGTCCTGCGTGCCAATGTTGGCGACTATTCGCTTGACCTTCATCTCACCTCCTTTCCTGATCTTCGACTTTACGGCGCCAAGGGGGGATACGGTAAAGGTTTCGTCCTGGGATCAGTGGTCATGTTGTCGATAACCTTGTCGACATCCGCCGTTTTCGCCAGCTCGGAGAGGAATTTGTCCCGGTCGAAAGCGGGCGATACACAACCTTGCACGTAGATAAACCTGCGCTGCAACATCAACCATAACGATGATTGTTCGCGCCAGTGCGTAGCGATATTGATCGTGCTGAGCCGACGTTGAACCGCTTCGGCTATCTCGGCATCGTAGCGATACGAATTCGACAAACGACACCGACCCTCCACCCAGCAGCTATTACCGCGCTCGATCCGGTAATGCGCTTCGCTTACCCATTCCTGCTCTGTCTCCAACGGTCCCAGAGGAACTGGACATTCAGGAATTGCTTTGGAAATCTGGAAAAACGGATCGTTTCCGCGGTTAGTGCGCAGGTCATCGGCAAGCGCCGGCTGGCTTGCTATCGATGCCAACAAACACCAGACGCAGAGTTGAATAAGCGATCGCATTTTCCTGTGTTTCTGAGCGGCTGCCTGGAGACCACATTAAAAGGCTGCCTTAGGCGCCGTAACGAATATAACCGATCGATTCAGCCCATCGGACCACGCAACCATGCGACTCGCAGGGACTTCCCTTCCTGCTTCCTTCAGCGTTTTCCCTATGTCACTGCGCGTTGACATTCTTCCCGACAACGACCAAACTTGCCCGCAAGTGTGATCACACATCACAACTAGCTTTATCGACGATACGGCGTGTAGGCGCGTCCTCGCCGTGAATGTGGGCTGCCCGAGAGCGCTGCGCGGCTCACTCGACTATCAGGATCACTAATTAAGTGGAACAACGACAGGCGACCTGACGTTGCCCGAACCATGACTGAAGAGGAAAAACAATGAGCGTTTTAAACATGCTTCAACCGCGTTCGGGCTTGCGTGTATTGGTGACCGGCGGCGGTTCAGGCATCGGCCTTGTCATCGCCCGGGCGTTCGCCGAAGCGGGTGCCCGCGTGCACGTCTGCGATGCAAGCCAGCAGGCGCTCGACGCGTTGCGTTCGGACCGGGCCAATGAAGCCATCTCCACCACGCTCGCCGACGTCTCCGATAAAACCGCGGTCGCCCGCGTATTCGCCGACGTGGAAAGCAAGCTCGGCGGCCTCGATGTGCTGCTCAATAACGCGGGGATTGCAGGCCCGACTGGCGGTATCGATGAGATGGATGTGGAGCAGTGGGAGCAGACCGTCGCGATCAACCTCAACGCGCAGTTTTACTTCGCGCGCCTCGCGGTGCCGCTGCTCAAGAAGTCCACGCACGGCGGCGCGATCATCGCGATGTCTTCCGTGGCGGGAAGACTCGGTTATGCATTCCGTACGCCCTATTCCGCCACCAAGTGGGCGCTCGTCGGCCTCACCAAAAGCCTCGCAATCGAACTGGGACCGCACGGCATTCGCGTCAACGCAATCCAGCCGGGCATTGTGCGCGGGCCGCGCATGGAGCGCGTGATTGCCGCTCGCGCCGAGCAGCTCGGCTTGTCCTACCCCGAGATGGAAGCGAAGTATCTGGAAAAAATCTCGTTGCGACGCATGACGACGCAAGAAGAAATCGCGGCAACCGCGCTGTTCCTTTGTTCGCCGGGCGGCAGCGGCATCTCCGGCCAGTCAATCTCCGTGTGCGGCAACGTCGAAGTGCTCTGACACGCTTTCTCGCTCTCCCATTCTTGAAGGAATTCACCTTGGCCTCAACCCGCAAAGTCATCATTACCTGCGCGCCGACAGGCGCCATCCATACACCGTCGATGTCGCCCTACCTGCCGGTCACGCCGCAGGAAATTGGCGATGCCGCGCTCGCCGCCGCGGAAGCCGGTGCCGCAATCCTGCATCTGCACGCTCGCGATCCGAAGGACGGCCGGCCGACGCAAGACCCGGCCGTGTTCTCGGAGTTCCTGCCGCGCATCAAGGCCAACACCGACGCAGTCATCAACCTGACAAGCGGCGGCAGTCCGCATATGACCGTGGCGGAACGGCTTCGCCCCGCCCATCATTTCAAGCCGGAAATAGCGTCGCTGAACATGGGCTCGATGAACTTCGGCCTGTATCCGATGCTCGACCGCTTCAAGGACCTCAAGCACGATTGGGAACGCGAACATCTCGCCAACAGCCGCGACCTGGTCTTCAAGAATACGTTCAAGGACATCGAGTTCATCCTGACTTCGTGCGGCGCGAACGGCACCCGCTTCGAGTTCGAGTGCTACGACATTTCGCATCTGTACAACCTGGCCCATTTCGTCGAACGCCAGCTCGCCAAACCGCCGTTCTTTATCCAGAGCGTATTTGGCTTGCTCGGCGGTATCGGGGCCCATCCGGAAGACCTGATGCATATGCGCCGCACCGCCGACCGGCTGTTCGGCAAGGATTACGTCTGGTCGATTCTCGGCGCCGGCCGCAACCAGATTCCGCTTGCGACGTTAGGCGTGGCGCAAGGCGCGAATGTTCGCGTGGGCCTTGAGGATTCGCTGTGGATCGGGCCCGGCCAGCTGGCTGAATCGAGTGCGGCGCAAGTGCGCAAGATCCGGCAGGTGATTGAAGGGCTGTCGCTCGAGGTCGCTACACCGCAGGAAGCGCGCGCCATGCTCGGACTCAAGGGCGCCGACAACGTGAATTTCTGAGCTGGGTTTCACCGGCCTGTTCACTTTCACAACAAAAAAATCAGCAGGAGACAAAGACGATGCGGATCGAAGGAAAGAACATCAGCAGCACTGGAAGCGGCGACATTGGCAACAAGCGGCCGCTTCGCCGATGTCCAGGTGTGCACGCCCCATGCACCCCAGGCGCTCAACGCTTGTTCACTGGACGCCTGGCGTTCCGTCGATCCTGATCGGAGTTTTCCATGTCAAGACCTCTAGCAAAATCGCCGTCCGCCACGCCGCTCGCGCACGCGGCCGTCACGCAGTTGATGATCCGCAAGCTGATGCCGCTGCTTGTTATCGTCTATGTGATCAGCTTTCTCGATCGTACGAATATTGCGCTCGCCAAGCATTCGATGAGCGTGGATCTGGGCCTGTCCGCTGCTGCCTACGGGCTCGGTGCAGGATTGTTTTTCCTGTCGTATGCGCTCCTCGAAATCCCGAGTAATCTGATCATGCATCGGGTCGGTGCGCGCATGTGGATCACGCGGATCATGATCACCTGGGGCCTGCTCTCCATCGCAATGGCGTTCGTGCGCGGGGAGACATCGTTCTACGTGCTGCGCTTGCTGCTCGGCGCCGCCGAAGCCGGTTTGTTTCCCGGCGTGATGCTGTACCTCACCTACTGGTTCAATCGCGAGGAACGGGCGCGCGCCACGGGCTATTTCCTGCTCGGCGTGTGTCTGGCCAACATTGTCGGCGGACCGCTTGGCGGTGCGTTGCTCGAGCTCGACGGCCTGCTCGGATGGCACGGCTGGCAGTGGTTATTCGTTGTCGAAGGGCTGCCTGCGGTATTGCTGGCATTCGTCGTGTGGAAGGTATTGCCGGATGGACCTGCGTCGGCACGATGGTTATCGAAGGAACAGGTTGAAGGGCTCGAACGCCGCCTCGCGGCTGAACGCGAAAGCCAGGCAAGCGGTGGCCGCGGTAGCCACTCGCTGCGCAGCGTGATCGGCGACAAACAAGTGTGGCTCGCGATCTTCGTGTACTTCTGCCACCAGCTCACCATCTACACGACGATCTTCTTTTTGCCAGGCATCATTGGCGCGTCGGGGCATTTTTCGCCCTTCGCTATCGGCGTGCTGACGGCCTTGCCATGGATCGCCGCGGCTATCGGCGCCGCCACCGTTCCACGCTTCGCCAGCACGTCTTCCCGCAGCCGGCAGATCCTGACCGGCGGGCTGATCGTGATGGCGGCTGGCCTCGTGATCGCCGCGTATTCGACGCCGGTCATCGGACTGCTCGGCGTGTGCGTATCCGCGTTCATGTTTTTTGTGGTGCAGTCGATCATCTTCACGTTTCCGTCGTCGCGCTTCAACGGCCCGGCACTGGCCGGCGGGCTCGCACTGGTCAACTCATGCGGCCTGCTGGGCGGCTTCGTGGGACCGACGGTCATGGGACTGATCGAGCAGTCGACCGGCAACCCCATGAACGGCCTGGTGATCCTCGCGGTAGCGCTTTTCATTGCAGCACTATGCAGCCTGCGATTGCGTCACGGCGCCGAGGACCGCGCAACATCCACCGATGGCAGGCCCGCAACGGGTAAGGCGATCTGACGGTTATTGGTGAGGGTATTCCGGACCGCTCGTCTCTGCGAGCGGTTCGTCCTTCGTTGCGCACCCGGGCAAGATGTTCGCCTTTTTATTTTTTGAAACATCCGCGCCCAATTACGCAATCTCTTGACGCGTTGGCCGATGGCAAATCGTATCAGGTCGTGGCTGCCCGGCACATGCACGGATTATTAGTAAGCCTAACTTTTTGGTGCGCTTGGTACGAGTGGGCGTGATACGGGAATCTGATTTTAAGTCACATCGTGTCGGGCGACCCTGTGCAATAAGCTAAACACCCCGACGCTTATCGACACGAAGCGTGGTCATTCTCATCTTCACGCGGCCGACCTTGGCATTGATCATGCACTTGGACGGGACCGGCGCCTGCTGCCCGGCAGAACGCAGGTCCCTTGCATGACGCCGGATTATTTGACCAGCAAGCGCGTTCGGATAAAGCCAGGTTCGCGCGCCAGCATCTGTATCAACTCGCTGGATGGCGTTCTATCCAGGTCCGTTACCACGTAGCCGGTCTCGCCCTGCGTCTGCAGATGCTGAGCGACGATATTGGCCCCCTCCCCCGCAAGCCGCGTGTTGAGCGTCGCCAGCGCACCGGGCGCATTGCCGTGGACGTTGAGCAGACGCGCCGGCGCGTCCAGCGGCCCCGGATTGACGTGCGGAAAATTGACCGATCCCACGGTGTCGCCGGTCGTTAAAAACGAAATGAGTTTCGTCGCGACTTCGGTCCCGATGTTCTCCTGCGCTTCCTCCGTGCTGCCGCCCACATGGGGTGTCAGGATCACGTTCGGCAAATGCTGAAGCACGCTCTTGAAGATATCCGCATTGGTCTTGGGCTCTTCCGGGAATACGTCGATAGCAGCACCACCCAGCCGCTTCGCCTGCAGCGCTTGCGCGAGTGCATCGATATCAACCACCGAACCGCGCGATGCATTGATCAGGATCGCGCCGGGTTTGAAGCACACGAGCGTTGTCTCGTCGATCATGCGGCTCGTCTGAGCCGTTGCGGGCACGTGGAGCGTCACCACGTCGGCATGGGCGACCGCGTCGGCGAGCGATTGTGCCGCGCGGGCGGAACCCAGCGAGAGCCGCGCCTGCACGTCGTAATACACCACGCGCATTCCCATGGCTTCGGCAAGCACGCCGACCTGCGAGCCGATGTTTCCATACCCTACTATCGCAATGGTCTTCCCGCGCGTCTCGAACGATCCGCTTGCGCCCTTGGCCCACGTTCCGGCATGCGCCAGCACGCTCTTCTCGGGCACGCGGCGCAGCAACAGGATAGCTTCGGCGATCACCAGTTCAGCGACCGAGCGTGTGTTCGAAAACGGCGCGTTGAAAACAGGAATTCCTGCGTTCGCGGCCGCGTTCAGATCGACCTGGGACGTTCCAATGCAGAAACAACCTATTGCGAGCAGATGACGCGCGGCATCGATTTCCTCACGCCTAAGATGCGTTGCCGAACGAATCCCGACCAGGTTATGCGCCTGAAGCGCACTCGTTAAATCCATGCCGGCGAGCGCGCCCGCGCGGCGCTCGACCTCCAGTTTCGCTTCGCTGAAACGCGCGACAGCGGTGTCGTGGATATTTTCGAGTAGAAGAACAGAGGTCATAGAACGCTTATGTGTCAGTGACGTGGGCCATTCATATGCCCAGCAGGTGGTGTCCGGGTAACATTCGCAATTTCGTCGCGCTCGATCACGCCGGACGAATCGACGCCCAATCTTCAAACGTCACGATGATGTTACCGCTTGCCGGGCATTCGTATTTTCTACCCTACTGTCCATGGGGCCTTTGCACTTGCGCGTCCTTTCGGATCACGTTATCTGCGGGCTAAAGGCAGCTCGTCGGGCGAAGCGGTATGCTTGACGCTTGTTTCTTGGGAATCGGACTGGTATCGGACGCGGATCGTCGGTGCGCCTTAAGCCGACGCCGATCAGACCGGCTAAGACAAACCAACGCTATTTTCCTTACGATGGCCAACACGCATTCCTTACCCACGATTGCGGCATTCCGTCGTCTCTCGAGCAATGAACCGTTGAGAGCGTCAGCCTTTCTGCAGAACCTGCACAGGAGTTGGTGCCAATGAGCGCACTCGCCAAACGTACGTCCCGGACCTATGCGATGCCCGAGCGCAGCGATCGCCTCGACTTCTACATTCGCGACCAGACCTTGCGCTCGGCGATCACGGAACCGCACAAGCACGACTACTTCCAGATCCAGATCAATCTGGGCGGCGACACGAAGCAGCAGATCGGCGACGTAACGCGTCCGTTCCCAACCGGTTCAATCGCGTTCATCGCGCCTCACCGGGTGCACATGATTCCGCACCCTGAACACTCGCGGTTCATCGTGATCAATTTCGCGCTGGACTTCCTTGGCCTGGATGTCGATGCAGTCGATGGCCGGATCGACCTGGGCAGTATTCCCATCATCCGGTTTCCGGAGCTGGCACCCTTTCGCTTCCAAGATGAAACAGATTTCAAGCTGACGGGCTCCGATCTGGCTGAAGTCGAACGCATCGTTATCCTCATGATGGAGATAGATAGTGCGCGCGGGTTTGGTGCGACGAGCCGGCTTCGTGGTTACCTCCTGCAATTGATCGGACTGGTTTGTGCAAGATATGCGGAGCCGCTTATGCAACTGGCGGCGCTCGGCGAACGCGCAGTCAGCCGCCGCGACTCCATCAGCAAAGTGATGCGCCATGTCCTGGAGCACCTGGAAGACGACACGCTTTCGCTGGGGTCGGCCGCACACGCCGCGGCGTTGACTCCCGGCTATGTAGCCCGTCTGATGAAAAAGGAGACTGGCAGGACGTTTGTGCAATGGGTAACGGATCAAAGAATCAATCGGGCGAAAACATTGCTTGCAGACGATACCCGCCGTGTGAAGGACATCGCATTCGTGGTCGGCTTTCGCGACGAGGCTTATTTCACCCGACGTTTTCGGCAGGCGGTGGGGGCATCGCCGACAGAATACCGCGCGTCGCAATTCGAGCTATAGGCTCTTGCGCAGCCTTTCACTAGCGCGGCTTGGAATAGAGCAATTTAATCCAGGACGTAGGGCGGATTCGTCCTGCACGGAAGGTTAGCCGAGGCATATTGTTGGGGGTGTCGCAGTGGTCTGCGCCAAACAACCTCCACCTTCGAGTTCGCCGATATGACCGAATACGTCTTCCCCGCCCCTCAAACTGTCGTTGTGCCCGTCGCCGGCTCGAACGCCTCCTTCGCGGTACGCCGCGTCTTTTGCGTAGGGCGCAATTACGCCGATCATGCGCGCGAGATGGGAGCCAACCCTGACCGCGAGCCGCCATTCTTCTTTACGAAACCCGCCGACGCTGTCGTGCCCGCAACGGGAACACTCGCATACCCGATGCTCACCGAGGACCTGCATCACGAGATAGAGATGGTGATTGCCATCGGAAAAGAGGGACGAGAAATCGAGCCGAAGGATGCACTGTCGTACATATTCGGCTACTCCGTTGGCGTGGACCTCACGCGGCGCGACCTGCAAGCGGTCGCAAAGAAGATGAGCCGGCCGTGGGACTGGGCCAAGGCCTTCGACGAATCCGCGCCGGTCACGGCTATCCGTCCTGCGACGGAAATCGGTCATCCGGAAAGTGGCCGCATCTGGTTGTCGGTCAATGGCGAGACACGGCAAACGGGTGATCTCGGCGACTTGATCTGGCGGGTTGCGGACATCATCAGCCAGGTTTCCAGAGCGGTTGTCATCAAGCCCGGTGATCTGATTTTCACCGGCACGCCTGCGGGCGTCGGGGCGTTGAAGCCCGGCGATAAGGTCGCTGGCGGTGTCGATGGTATTGCTGATTTCCACTTTGAGATCGGCAAGGTTCTGCGCTGAAGTGAACATTGATCGCTTAGCCTGAGTAGTCCATCCGTACGCTCTACTTATCAACGTACGGTTTTCCTGGCTCAGGTCCGAGGGGAAGCCAGCACTACCGCTTGCTGGCTTCGCCACTTCATGGCAACGGTGCTCGTGTCTTTCGCCGCCCTTATCCGCCCCGTGTGCAACGCTCCCGAATAACCTCACCCAAGCGTCGATAAGACAACGCCACCTGCTTCCCGCATTGTTTGGATAAGCCGCGTTAGGCTGCGATCTGCTATGGGCAAGTCTTTTTCATGACTGCAACGCTTGCGCGGACTGTGTATAACATCGACACATTTCCGTTAATCGCCAAGCGAGAGAGCAAAACATGAATAGCCCCATTCCGCGCGACGAACAGCGCAAGGACAAACATCACCACTTACGTTTTCATCTGCCATACGTACACCTTTCGTCAGTGTTCGGTGACGACTGGTTCGCGCTAAAAGCCGAGCGTTTTGCGCGTTTCTTCGGAACACCGACTTTCCTCGTCGGGCAGACGATTATTGTTGCAGCCTGGATTGGCATCAATGTCGCGGGCCTGACAAAGTTCGACGTTTATCCTTTCATTCTTCTAAACCTTGCCTTTAGTCTCCAGGCCGCTTACGCCGCGCCGTTAATTCTGCTTGCGCAAACGCGACAAGCAGATCGCGACAAGGTCAATTCCGACGCCGATGCGCGGCATCGTGAAGACCTCGCCTCAGCGAATGAGGAACGCCAGTTGCAAGCGGCTCGACAGACCGATCAGCTCGTTGCCTTGCTTGAGCAAAATACCAAATTGACCGAGATCACGAAGCAAATGAGCGAACGTATCGAGGCATTGACGCGCGAAGTGCATAACCGGATAGAGCAGGCAAATATAAAGCCGTAAGTGCTTTGAGGGCTAGCCTTCAGGTCACCGATGCAGTCTTCAGAAAGTTCAAAAGACGGCAGCGACGATCAAACCGCGGAGGCGGTTGAACGTCGCTACGATATAGTCTGTAATCCGAATTGAAACTGGCTCCAGCGCGCGGACGCATCGGGCGTTAAAACGGAGGGGGTCAGAAAATTCGGTTCAACGGTTAAAACAGAAAGTCAAAATCGGCAGGCCGGTTGATCGACAATCAAGCCTCGCCGAGCTGATCAATCCTTGGTCGGGATGCGCGGGCCAATTCGCTTCCAATAGATCTTGGTCCCGGTCAGCCCTCCATGCGGCTTGAGCGCATAGTCTGGAATCTCTCCCGTAAGAGTGAACCCGAGACGCTCGTAGAGCGTCGACGCTCCGCCATCGGTCGCGGTATCCAGGACCAGCAACGTGCGTCCCTGTTTCACGGCCAGATTCTCGGCCGCCTGCATCAACGACGCCGCCACCCCTCGCCCCCGATGGCTGAGACAGGTCATCAGTTTGGCAATTTCCGCACGGTGCGGCTGGTTGGGCGGACAGTCGAGCAACAGGGTGACGGTTCCGACCAGTCTCTCACCGTCCCATGCACCCAGAACCATTCGTTCGCCGCGAGTTGCGGCGGCCAGCGCATTGGACCAGAACGCTTCTGCTGCTTCGGGCTGCAGCGGATGCATGAAGCTGACCGAACCGCCGTTTGCAACAGCCTCGATCAAGAGCCCATTGAGCATCGCGCGGATCGTCGGCGAGGCGCTTAGTTCACTGATTTCAATGTTTGACATGACGGCTAAGTCCGGGCGAGAACAACGAGGTAGGTACAGGTCGAGGCAGTCTCGTTAGCCAGGGTGACCTCTGAAGGCGGACCGAATCCCAGGCAATCGCCGGCGCTCAGAGCGTACCGCTCCCCGCCTTCCTGGATCACGAGATCGCCCACTAACACCCAGACCACCTGACGGATATGAGCATAAGACGATGGCGGTAACACCACCTGTCGTCCCGCCGGCAGATCAACCTGAACGATCTCCACCGGGTGGTCCGGATTGTTGAACACCTGCTTGCGGAGATAGCCTGTCTTGGGATCGCGCCAGAGCGGTTGATCGACGGCCCGCGACAAGCGGTCTCCATTGCCTTCTGCCCTCACCAAAAGGCCCGCGAGCGTCAAGTCGAAGGCCCCGGCCAGTCGCACCAGCGTGACCGCGGTGGGGCTTATTTCCTCGCGTTCAATCTTGCTGATGGTCGCCTTGGCGACCCCGGAGAATTCGGCCAGATCCGCCAATGACCATGCGCGCGCATTTCGCTCAAGCCGAATACGGCGAGCGATGCGAGGTCCAGTGTCGTCTATTGATGATGTCATATTGTCCATCATAGTAGACGATAGGGTCGTGCGCAAGACGCGCTCAAAGCGTGGGGTTTAGTGCGTTGGCGGGCTTGGAGTCGGGTGTCGGGTTTTGTCTTCCAGAGCGACGCGTCAGTAAGTAGTGTGATCGACTACTTGCGAGCAGACAAAACCACCTTTGCTCCGCGTAAGACAACGGTCATCAGCGCACGCGGTCGAGACCATAAGGCAAATTATTTACGGGCTTGTGTGGCGGTCGCCACGGTATGGCTCCCCCGCGATGTCCGCTGGACTCAGGCCCGAGCTCGGCAATGTAGGGGCTTGCGGCTTTCTTAAGGTGAGCTGATACGGGAGCTGTTCGGGAAACATCTGAAGCCAGGTCAGCCAATGAGTCTCGGTGCCTTTTGTGGAGTAGATTTTTAATCCGGAGTCCAGATTAGATGAGAAATCACGATATATGCGGCGAAGGGGCGAGCGTCGACACGCCGAGATTGGCAGAGTCGATGGAATACCTTGAGCCGCTTGAGAACAAACTACGCGACCCGTCTACGATTCGCCTTTTCCGTGCAATCTCGAATGAAGCACGACTAGCGTTTCAACGCCCCGGGGAGTTGTCACCAAAACCTGACTCGTAGCTGAAACCCCAGCGTGAAGGGCAAATCGCTAGAGGGGATCGGCGGAATCAGGATGATGTTCGCGCCAATACGACCGTACTCCGCCATGATGAGCGGCGCGAGGACCGGACCGAGTTTGTGATCGTGGCCGATACCCCATTTGCCGTAGTCGTATCCCGATATCAAGCCGCCCATTGCGGCCAGTCGGATGTATCCCCAATGTGCGAATTCCGGCGCCCAAACGCCGCCGCCATAAAACGAAGGCGCCGTCAGCGAGTTTCTGAAGTACCCGCCCGCCAGCGCCCACTGTGGGGCAATCCAGCATTCAACACCAATGCCGGGGTTGAATTGATCAAAGTGTTTTTTGGGATGAACGTGATATGAACCGATCATCGCGTCGGCCCATAAGCCGTCATTGCAAACTTCGGCTGCCGAGACGTTCGATGTCGCACCTAATGCCATCAGGGCCGCCAGCAGTAGGGGGACACGAATCTTTTTTGAGACGGTTGCTGACGTTTTCATTCGGCTCAAACCTGTGCGTTCTGCCGCCGCGGTCTCGCCGACCACGCCTTTTTATATGAAGTTCGAGCGAAACTTTACATGAACGTCGTGGGCATTTGTGTGAAATTGGGGAACGAGATTTCGGGAATTCAGATCGCGTGTGGGTTTGATATTTAACTGAAATCTTCCGGCTTGTTAATGACTTGATAGCTGGACCCTATTCTTTTGTCGGTTTGTAGTTTGCGACGCTAGATGGCCCACAGGGTGTTGGCTGATGGGACGGGAGATTAGTCGTTTCCAATT
Source organism: Caballeronia sp. dw_19 (assembly GCF_018449515.1). GTDB lineage: Bacteria > Pseudomonadota > Gammaproteobacteria > Burkholderiales > Burkholderiaceae > Caballeronia. The sequence continues at coordinate 224,435 of NZ_JAAVUQ010000008.1, forward strand.
AGCGCGATACCGAGTCACATGGATTCGGCGCGGCAGGTGCCAACGGCGGCCGGAACTTGATGCGCATAAAGTTTTCCGGCTGCGCATCAAGGAGGGGACCCAGCAGGCAAAAGCGCTTAGCTTCAAAAACCGGCGCTTACGCAAAGTTCAGCTTTCCAACCCGATTAGTACAAGAAGCTAGGTAAGCCATCCAAGCTTGGCCGGATGGTCCCCAAGCTGATGGAGAATTCAGCAAGCCGCCTGTCGATAACGGTCAGTCCTGGCGTGCGCAACGGTCATCGTGACGAAGTAAACAAAAAGAAGCCGTTCCAAATCGCTTTAGAACGGCCAATCACTTTTAAAGGCGGCAGTTGCTAGTGCGTCGAGCGACCAGCTACCCGCCACTGCCTGAAGTGATCCATCAAGGTTTTTTGAACGCGTCCTTTACGTCTTCGCGTGCATCGCCGACGCCTTTTTGCACCTTACCGGCTGCCTGTTGCATGTCGCCCTTTGCTTCCTGGCTCTTGTTGCCAGTTACCTTGCCGACCGCCTCGTTGACTTTGCCCTTGGCCTGATTCACCACACCGTCTTTCTGATCCTTGTTCATCTTGATCTCCTTTCGTATCGAAGCGCGAAATCCCGATCTCCTGAGATTCGCGGCGTCATGTCAGGGAAAGCGCCCTGAACGTGTAATCAGAATGGCGATTTCGAACGCCGCAGAACAGCCGCACACGTCTGATTCCCACGTAGGCGGAATCGCACATACGCGCGGAGCACTCAGCGCGACGCTAGAGGAACATTGCGATAAACACTGTATGTTTGTACAGTACACATCTTGGCGCAATGGCATGAATGGAGGAGAACACAATGGACTTCGACGAAGATCGTATGGACACCCCCGAATTCGCACGTACAGTGCGCGACCTTGAGCGGATTACGCGCGATATAGCGGAGCGCTACATTGTGCAAGGTGTTCCTTTGACTTGGCGGTTACTGCTCGCCATTGAAGCGGAAGCGCTCGCCGATCTCGGTTTTGCAGGCCGACATGAGTCCGCACTCCGCGCGCTCTTTGCGCGCCCGGACGACATGGCTTTTCCCGAAACGGATGATCTCGTCGATCTCGGGGCATCGAATGCTTTACCGCCGGTGTTTGTATTTGCCGTCGATGCCTACGACTGCGCCGCCCGTGCTGGACACCCTGAACTGGCAAAAGCCGTGGTCCATTGAGATATGAACTCGAGGGTGCGCGAATTGGAAGCATAGCCGCCGGGAAACCAGCGGCGGCCGTTACTGTTTCAACCGCAATTCGAGTTTGTAGCCAGATCCAAAAACGTTGCGTCGCATGTCATGCCGCGAGCAAACCAGAATGCCCGCCGCCAGAGTTCCTTGTGTTACTGGCGCGGGTCAACACGCACCGTCATGAAATCCCCATCGCCGCGAGCGCCTGGCAATACGGCTTTGAACTTGCAGCCGACACATGGATGAAAGCTGAACCTCAACATCGTCGGCAGCATTCGCGTAACCTGTAGCGTATGCGTTTTACAACTAACGGATTATCAAGCCAATGGCCGCTCCTGCGGAAACTCCCGAAATTTTCGATCATGAGCGGACCAATTGGTACGCCGATCCGCGTAGCGCGTTCGACTCCTGGATGGCGCATCAAGCGTTCAAAGCGTCTTCCGCGGATGTCTACCGGGCGCAATGGGGGCTCTTCCTCGAATGGCTGAGCGTTAAACGAATCGATCTCCGCACGGTTGATCGACTTGCCATCGAACAGTTCGTCACCCAGCTAAAGATTCGAAAGCCACAGCGCGTTCGCTATCTGCGCCTTATCGAGCGGGTACTCGACCATGTCCGAAAAATCGAAATGGCATCGACGAACCCAGCTCGCTTTATCGCCCAGGACGGCGAGGCTCCATGGCGAGATGCGCGCGAAAACGAGCCAACGGGATTTCTCGCCCACGGTGAACGAGCGGCCCTGATCAGGTATCTTTTTTCTCCAATCGGCGATCTGCCGGCGGGGCAGCGCTGGCGAGAGCGCCGCGATCGTGCGCTGGTAGGCGCATTCCTGGGCGGCGGGGTAAAAACGGGTGAAGCAGCAGCGCTGACCGTTAGTAGCTATTCATGGAATCAGCCATGGCTTGCTGTCGAGGCTACGAACTCCCCTTTAAATCGAGAAACCCGGCTCGCACCGTTTGCGATCGCGTTACTCGACCATTGGATCAGCGAGCGCAAGACAGTGCGATTACTCGGCAACCTGCTGTTCCCGTCCGCGCCATCGGGACGCCCGATGCACAAGGCCACCATGCTGCGCGCGATCGATGCCGTGATCGACGCCGCCGGCATTGCCGATTCACGAACGGCACGCGCCAGTCCGCAAACCTTGCGCAATACCTTCGCAGCCGACTTGTTCGAAAGTGGCACAGCGCCCGAGCGAGTCGGGCAATGGTTAGGTTTCCAGCAACAAATCTCGGCGCACCGGCTGCATCGAGCATGGCAAAACTGGACCGGTGAGGAAATACGGGAGCGGGATTTGGCGGAGGCGCAAGAAAGCGGCGGCAAGGAAAGCCACGAATTCGAGTAGCGTTCCGCTCCCGAAAAATCTCACCTCTCGGTTTGTTCTCCGGCCTCGGCAATCTCCGGCGAGTGAAATCGGGCTACCGCGAGCAACCGTGACGACGCGGCGCCCGACGACCGATCGCAATCCGGACAGGACAACTCAAACTTATCATCGTGCTGGGCAAGTTCAGGCTCGCCGGTGACACACGTGGGGCAGCAGGCCGGCACTGCGACAAAACCATCGATGTCCGTTCCCAACGTCCCCATTTCCTGTGCGGATAGCCGTCCTTCCTCAACCATCGTGCAGATTAGCCGGGCGACGTTTTTACTCATTCCGCTTTGTCCGAGCAACGCGTCACGTTCGATGACCAGCGCGTCGATCTCGTCCGATTGCTCGCGAATTCGCAGCTCTAGCCGATCCGTGCGTGCCTTGGCGATGCTAAGTTGTTGAATAAAATCGAATTCCTTCTGACTTGCCTGACGCACTCCCGCCTGGTAGGTTGCCGCCATGCCACGCAGAGAATCAAGTTCCACGAGCATCGGCTTCACTCGCCGCTCGGCCTCGCTGATCGCATCCTTGATCTGTTGCGCATAATGCTCGGTGTTGTGTCGCAGTTCACCGTTCAACGCATCCACACGATCGCGCAGCGCGGCGTTAGCCGTTTGCTCTGTTTCGAGCCGCTGAGTCAACGCGGCGTGTTCCCGTTCCAACCGATGAATCGACGCCTGCAAACTGCTTTGTGCCTCCAGTTCGCGGCCACGAAGGGATGCTAATTCGATCTCCAGCGCGGAATTGCGTGCCAACGCAGTATCGGCGCGTGCCTCGCTGCGGTGAAGCGCCTCATCGACCGTCGCGCAACGTACTTCTGCGTCGCGAAGCCGGCTTAACGCAGCATCGACGTCATCTTTTGCGGCATGGCGCTCATCTTCCAGCGATCGAATTGCAAATTCCTGCGCTTCCAGGAAAAGCTGCCCGAGCAATTCACCGGCTCGTTCCTGCAGTCCTTCTGGAATCGCTCCACTTTCGATCCGAACGCGCGACGCGGATCGGATCCGAGCCCAGAATGCGTCGATATCCTTCGGGATATCGCTCGCGCTACCGGTTTGCGTGAGATCTCTGACCGTGGCCGTTGATGGGCGAATGCCGAAATCGAAGAAAAGCCGCTTGCAGGCATGCTGCGATAGATCTTGTCGACGGGCACCGTTGGTCCGCATCGTCGCGAGTTCAGCCCGCAGTGCAAGGCGTTCTGCATCGTTCATACGAAGCTCCAAGTCAAATTCGTTCGTATAATAATACTTTACGTATCAAATGCTACATATTTAGATTGAGCACGTGGGCTAACGCTTGGAGCTACTCTCTTTTTATCTAAATAGCCTATATCACGTATCGATCGCAGTGGCATCCGTGAAACATGTCGAGGTTAATCCGTCAAGCTATTGATTACTAGCATCTTTTTCCGACTTGACCATTTCTGCAGATGTTCCACGGAGTTTTTGTTTCACGATTCTCTTCCTTGGATCTCTCGCTTGCTTGAGAGTATTAGAAGTAAACACCTTTGAACCCTAGTTAAAAACGTTAACGCCACGGCAAAGCCTTACCAGATAAGGCTTTCCGGGCGGGTCGGTGAGGGTCTGCGGGATAGTAGGTGAGATAACACGGGGGCTATCGGTGTATAGGTTCGGGGGCCAGCGTGAGGAGTCACGGGAGCAAGCGTGAGCGAGTTCGGGAGGCGGGTGTTTTGGGAAGGTGAGGAAATACAGGGGCTGCCGCGGCTATCGTCCATATGCGGCGGCACAGCACACGTCGACCCGCCAATTTCTGCAGTGAGCGTTTGCAGGATACAGAAAATACGAAAATTCCAATAGAAAAAAGGTAATTATTACCTGTAGGTGAGGTTTTACAGGGGTCAAACCAAGTCCAGGGTGAGACTATGCGGGTGCGAGCTGCTCAGAAGTCCCACTTTGCGAGGCACGCAAACCGCAACGGTGAGGAAATACGGGAGAACTGCGCGGCGGTATTTCGACCTGCCTACTTTGCCGATCCCACTGGTTTTAAGGGATATTTCTGCAAAACCGGACCGGAGGTGAGAGTTTTCGGGAGCAGTTTTTGGTTCGTCGAGAATCGTACTGACAGCTCTGTCGAACTCCAAAGGTGAGGCTTTTCGGGACAATATGATCGCGATCTTAAGGCATGAAGATCCTCCTCGGAAGACACCTTATCGACCAATATTATATTAAGTATATGATTTAAAAGAATTTTATGTGAGCCGAGTGCGCGCACATTGCAGCAAAGGTGAGTATTTTCGGGAGTGGTAATCTGCTGTTCGCAGTTATCTCCTTCGCGTGAAAAAATGGCAAAGGTGAGCTTTTACAGGACTACATTTGGCCGAATTTAGGTGCCAAGAGAGCCCCGACGGTGCTGAAATCCAGAAAATCGTCCGTTTGTGACTCTAAAGGTGAGTGTTTGCGGGGGCCAGTGAGGAGCAAGTATCGATGCCGTCGACCGTGGGAAAGTCTAAAGGTGAGGTTATGCGGGAGCCTGGATCCGAGGTTTGGGAGCCTGTTTTGAGGCTGCAACTTGGCTGAATAGGGCTCCCCGGCAGGTTAAAGGTGAGCTTTTGCGGGAGTAATTGCGGAGGATCTGGCGTGCTATCGAGGGTTAAAGCCTTGATAACTCGACGATTACAGCAATTTCTCCGCGCTTTCACGAATTTTCGCCTTCCGGGAAAATTTCGTAAAAACCACAGGGGCGCGTAAAAAAATTTCAGGTGAGAAGATACGGGATCAGGCTTGAAGCGGTTCGATTTGAATCCGCAAGCGCTCAATCCGTTTACCCGCATGGCACGGGGCATAAATGAGATGAGGCGTGACGGTGAAGGTGAGAGTTTTCAGGAGCGCACCTCAGTGAGTTTTGCGCGTGACATCCGCTTCACCACTACAGGGTGAGTGCGCACCTGTAGACGAGCTTCACCGTCATGAGTATGCTTTCCCAAAATTCTCCTGACTCCAGCATGGCAACCAAACGCGCGAAGAAGACCGACATAGTGAGTCCGAGTTCGGCGGAGCTGCGAAAAGCCGTCGAAGCCATCGCTATCCAGCCAAAAAGCGGCAAGATCACGCTTTTGACTCGCAAGTTATTCAACGTGCTGCTGGCGGTCGCTCAGCAGGCGGACGAATCCGGGGACACTTATCGCGCGCTTTTATCGGACATTGTCGCGAATGCGGCGTTCGATTCCAACGATACCGCGCTGGTGAAAGAGCATTTGCGCCGCATGGTGTCGGTGCAGGTTGAGTGGAGCACAGGCACGTCGAGTCTGAAGCCTGGGCGTAAGTGGGGCATATCGACGTTGATCGCAGACGCCGAAATTCTCGAAGACCCCGCTACGCGCCGGGTGTGGGTCGAGTTTTCCTTCGCCCCAAAGATCAAGAAAAAGCTGCTCGACCCGGTGCAATACGCGCGCCTGAGTCTGCAGTTTCAAAGTCAGCTCCGCAGCAGTGCGGGCCTTGCGCTGTATGAAATCTGCGTCCGCTATCTGACGAATCCGAGCCATCTCACCATGCGCGAGACTTGGGAATGGTGGCGGCCGATCCTCTCAGGAACGCCCGACACCGAAGCGGGCGACGAAGCCAAGCGCGAGTACAAATATTTCAAGCGTGACTATCTTCGGCCCGCGATCGCGGAAGTCAATGCCGTTACCAATATCTTTGTCGAGTTGATCGAGCACAGGGAAGGCCGGCGGGTAGCTGAAATTCAGTTTCGCGTGACCGAGCGCAAGCAGCCTATGCTTGCACTCGATGAACATCCGAACGTGTTCGACAGTACGTTGGTCGATCGCATGGTGAAAATCGGGATTCCGCTGAAAGATGCGCAAACGCTTTACGCGGACAGCGAGGAAAACCGAATTCGTTCGGCGTTGCAAATGACCGAGCAGAGAATGCGAAGCACGTCGCTGCCCCCGGTACGAAGTGCGGCGGCGCTTTTCAAGGATGCTTTGAAGAAGGGATATGCGCCCCAGGTCGAAGCATTGCCGGCAGTAGCGGCCCCAGCGAAAACCAACGGAGCGCCAGCGGACGACCTGAAGGCGCGTTTGTTGAGCGAATATTCCGTGTTTCGCCGGAAGGAAGCACGCTCGTTATACGAGGAACAAGGTGAGTCTGAACGGGAGCTGGCCCGTCAGACCTTTGAGGAAGATGTGTTGCCGGAGCTCGGCACACACATGCGTGACGATTGGCGCAAGCGGGGTCTCGATTCAAAAATGGGCGAAACCTCGTTTTTCGACTGGCTTGCGCGTAAGACTTGGGGGGAACCGACCGACGGCGATCTGTTGGCATTCACGTTGAATCAGGGTCGTGCCGCGTAAGAACCCCGATAGAGGGGTTGGTAGCAAGGGCCGGTAGCTGAAGAAGTCGCGCTTGTGCCCCCTTGATGCCCCTATTCGCTTTCTCGTGTGCCGTTATCCAGGTTGCTTCATCGTTTTGCCGTATCCGCTTGCAGCATCTTCTCTATCTGTTGAAGAATTTCGTCGCGTTTGTCTTTCGACAAACCACGTAAGCGCAACTCGAGCCTGTCGTCTCCATACGTCTTGAGATCACCCACGGCAAGCCCGTCCAGCTTGATTTCCAACCGCTGCGCATAGCGTTGACGCCCTGCGGGTTTGGGCGTTTCTTGTGCGCTTGCACGGCCTTTCACAATGTCAGCGACTTGTCGGGTGCTCAGATCATCCGATGCAATTTTGTTGATCAACCGCAGCGTGGCATCTGCGCCGCGCGCCGTATGAAAGCGTGAGACCTGATAAGCCATATTCGAACCAAATCGATCCGGCCGGGCGACCATCTCATGCATCACGTTCTCGGGTAGCTTCGCGATAGCTAAAGCGACGGCGATCGTCGATTCGTCGAGGCCCAGGTGGTCGGCGAGTTCTCGCTGGCTCTGGAAGTGCTTTTCATCGAGGAAACGCTTCCAGACGATGGCGTTATCGAAGACGGTTTGCGAGTCCCGTTGTACGTTTAGGTCATAACCCAGCTTGTAGCTTTCGATGCCAATAGGAAGGTCGATGACAATCGCCTTCACGGTTTCTTTATTGGCTTCCTTCAGCGCCCGTACTCGGCGGCCACCGTCGCTAACAAAGAAAGTGCCCGGGTTTTCGTGATCGGGAATCACGTGAATGGCTTGCTGCTGGCCCTGCTTCGCCAGATTGACGGCCAATTCCGCGATGGACGCCTTCAGATAAAAATGCCTGGGGTTGAACGGGCTCGGCTTGATGGCCTTTAGCGGCAACTCAATGACCTGGCCGCGTATGTACCTGTTTTTCCGGCGCCACACCTGGAAGTTTTCCGACTCCTGCGCCGCTGGGTCGTCGTGGAATTCATCTTCGGTGTAAGCGCTGGAGCGGCCGGTGACCTGCTTGTCATTCCCCGCCTCTTGATTGACGATTTCGTCGATAGCATTGATGCGATCAAGGGCCGTGCGCTTTTCGCTGCTGGTCGTATCCGGCCGGGCTTTGAAGCCTTTTGCGAACTGGGTAGGTTTCATTCGGGATCCTTTATGCGCATAAAGTCAGGGAAGCATGGCGAGAACTTCGTCAGCGCACGCACGTATTTCAATGGCGGCCAGTCGCGCGCCGCGGTCGCTCATCTGAAGTACGGTCTGGCCTAGCGCCATCGCCTGCTTGTAGCACTCGCGGGTCGGAATCTGGGTCTTCAGCAGAGGGAACCCCAATTCTTCCAGCGCACGCTTCAGCTCGCGCGTCAGCATACGTTTCTCCTCGGTTTTGTTGAGGAGAAACACTGCGCGCAGATCTTCATTCATGACCTGTGCTTGCTGAATGAGTTTGACGAGGCCCACGCTGGACCAATAGTCAGCAGGTGACGACGATGTCGGGACAATGGCAACCGTCGCAGCGAGAAGGACGACGCCCGATACTTTTTCCGTAATTGAGGGCGGGCAATCAACGACGATGATGTCGTAGTCGTTGACGAATTTCTTGATCTCTCGATGAATCTGGGCCCCTGCTTCGGACAGGTTCACGATAGGAAACGGGATGCCGCTGGCCTCGTCGGCCGCAGCACTGGCCCAGTGGACCAGGGTATTTTGCCCGTCCGCATCGACGACGAGCACCCGCTTTCCTTTCTCGTGAAACGCCGCGCCTAGATGCATTGCTATCGTGCTTTTTCCTACTCCGCCCTTCTGCTGCGTGATCGCAATGATTTCAGCTGCCACGTTTTGCTCCCAAATTTAGCTTTTCGAATTTTACATTGAAAACTCAATTTTTCTAGCGCTAACTCATCGGGTTGGCCGTTTGGCCGATTTTCTGTGGGGTTTATGCGCATAAAGTCCCCGCGCTGGAGTTGCTTGGCTATGCGCCGATGCTGTTGTCCAGCATTGAAATCTATGGACCCGTCCTGCGAAGCGGTTGAGGGGCTTTTGATATTTGGCCCGTGCGCTAATGAAGTTGATGCGATTCCAGCGCACCGCCGATCACCGTGCCGAGAATCGTCGATCCGACTGTTGCCGATTCAAGCCACGCGTTGGCCGGGATGAGCTTTTCGGGCGGCAACGACAACAATTCCGGCCATGTTTCGAGTCGGATTGAGTCGGAAACCTTGGATTTGGCTGCTGGGCCTCGGTCCGTTCTTTGGATGTTTCGGCAACCCCACCAGCCTCTTCGAGCCATTTGGGTGAGAGTGCGGGCTCGCTACAGAAGGCCGATTGGACTCGATCAATGGCCTCTCACACGGCGACGTCAGTACGTAGTCTGTCGGCCCGCTCAACGACGATCGACGTTCGCTTGTGCCGGAATCGTTGCGGCCGCGATGAGTACCTCGCCTGGCAGAAAGCGACGGCGAGTCGTGGTGGGGCCAGAAAATTCGTCAAGGAGGCGGAGCTTTATGCGCATAAAGTCCACGTGCGGCTAATTCTGAGGTAGCTGTCCAAGGGACGGAAGGCGCCCGGCTCGGAAGTCGGGACAAAACTTGATCAGTCAGCCCCGATTCGCATCCGATCCGCGCAGATGCCCTATTGGCGGTTGTGGGAACGGAACATTGGCGGAGTGCAAATTGGAGGCTTTGGGGGCATCCCGATTCTGAACGGCTGGGTCAAATTCGAAATGTCTGGAATGATCCACAGGCCGGAACCTTATCTACAGGCGCTTGTTCGCCGCTACTTCCGACCCCGCCGCCATGGAAATTCGCTATACCTGCACCTCCGCTTGTTAAAAGCGTATTTCCCCGTGCAGGCGACCGCAGTCATAATCCTCGCCACAATCGCCGGTTTAGATTGAAATTATAATAGTTAGAATTATTAGACGCGATAAACGCCATATGCGGCAGCTACCGCGCTAATTTGGAAAGCTCATTTCGATGAAGCTATTAATCGACCACGGACTTCAAGACGCAAAGAACGGAGGAACGAATCGAACAAAGAGTAAGGAGTAAGGCGCACCCCTTAACCCATTCAACGAGCTGAAGTTGTAAAGCACGCATTCGCGTCCGTCCCCGTATTCGCTAAAAACGCTAAAGAACGAGAGAACGAGACCAAATCGACTACCTCCAATCAAACGCCGTCCTCACCCCCTAGAAATCACCTCCAAACCCCTACGACCCGAAAGACCCCCAAGTATTTTGTAAGCATTCACTCGTAAAATCCGGCGACCGTGCGATGCCTGCGACCTGATTTATCAATACCGGCCGTCGCGGACAAGCGGGCAACGGACAAACCAGTCACCCCCTCCACTTAGCCAAGGGCATTTCAGTGCATTTGACCTCGACTCTCGCCGCGTGGTCCACCCACGACACGCGTCTTCTCATCGCATGCGCGCTCGGTCTGGCGTCAATCATCGTTCTTATCAGCGCGCTGAAACTTGCGCCGTTTCTCTCAATTCTCGTCGGCACTTTTGTCGCGGGTTTCACGGCGAACTTGCCGCTGGAAGCCGTCGCGAGCGCGTTCAGCAAAGGGGCGGGCGGAATCCTGGGGGATGTCGGCATCATCATCGCGCTCGGGGCCATGCTCGGTGCGCTGATGGCGGAATCGGGCGCGGCGGACCGGCTGGTCTCCACCATCCTCGATCACTCCACGCCGCGCACGTTGCCATGGCTGATGGCGCTGGTGGCCATCATCATCGGCTTGCCGCTGTTCTTCGAGGTGGGTCTCGTCATGATGGTGCCGATCATCTTCGTCATGGCGCGCCGCTCGAAGCAACCTATCCTGCGTATCGCGATCCCCGCGCTGGCCGGCATGACGACGCTGCACGCGCTGCTGCCGCCACACCCGGGCCCGCTGATTGCGGTCAGCGCGCTGCACGCGGACCTTGGCATCACGATGGGGCTGGGTTTCATCATCGCCATTCCCGCCGTGATTCTCGCCGGGCCGGTCTATGGCATATGGCTGTCGCGCCGCATGCACGTGGAGGAGCCGGAGGAAATGGGCAAGCTGTTCTCATCGAAAGTCGATGCAAACGGAGCGCTCGACGCGCCGAGCTTCGGCATCTCGTTGCTGACCATTCTTCTGCCTGTCGTCCTGATGCTTGGCCGAACGGTGGCGAAACTGGCGATCCAGCCCGAAACTTTTCTCTTCGATGCCCTCAATTTTCTCGGTGAGCCGCTTATCGCCCTGGGACTCACCGTTCTTTTCGCGATCGTTGCGCTGGGCTGGTCACGCGGCATGCCGCGCGACCGGGTGGGCGGCATCCTGCGCAAAAGCCTGCCGCCGATCTGCGCTTTGCTGCTGACCATCGGTGCGGGGGGCGGTCTTAAGCAAACGCTGGTTGTCGCCGGCATCAGCACGACGATCGGCAAGATCGCCATCGGCTCGCACATGCCGCTGATCCTGCTGGCCTGGCTGATCGCGGTGGCCTTGCGGCAGGCGACCGGCTCGGCGACCGTCGCGACCACGACCACCGCGGGGATCATCGCCCCGGTCGTGGCGGGCTTGAGCGCGACTCACAACTCGCTGCTGGCGTTGGCGATCGGCGCGGGTTCGGTGTTTTTCTGCCATGTCAACGACGCCGGTTTCTGGATGATCCGCGAGTATTTCGGCTTGCAGTTGAAGCAGACCGTCTACGTCTGGTCGGTGTTGCAAACCATCGTTTCGGTAGTCGGCCTCGCGTTGACGCTGGTCATGTGGGGCGTGCTGACGTAAATCGTGGGCAGATTGGCAAGGCAAGCGGGCACTCCGACCCTAAACTGCAAAAAAGGAGATATCGATCATGCTTGCCTTGCGTCCCTCTTGTGAATGCTGTGGAAAAGCGCTGCCGCCGGACGCGCGCGACGCGATGATCTGCAGCTTCGAATGCACGTTCTGCGAAGCCTGCGTGTTGTCCCGGCTCAGCAACGTGTGCCCCAATTGCGGCGGCGGTTTCCAGCTCCGCCCGATTCGGCCGAAAGCCATGCTCGAGCACCGGCCGGCCTCAACCGACGTGCACCCGTCCGGCGTGAATGAACAAGCGCATCGCGCATTCTTCGATCGCTACAGCGCGATCCCGCCCGCCGAACGATAAACGCAAGCAGGCCTGAAGGCCGTCAGCCGATGACGTCGCCTTCGTCCTGATCGTCGTGTTCCCGAGTCAGGGCATTCCCTGATCTGAGCGGCGCTCATACCCATCCGCACGAATCGTCGATTCCTCCTCATCGACGTGCGCTCGCACAATCTGTTCATCGATCCACTCCATGAACGGAAGCCACCATGCCAACACCCCAAACCGGCCGCACCCTCCATATTGGCGAGGGCTTTGATGGCCCGGGCGTCAATCTCGCTCACATCAACGTGCTCGTCGGGCCGCGCAACGGCCCCGCGGGCCAAGCGTTCGCCACCGCACTTGCTACGCCTTCGGCCGGCCACGCGCCGTTTGTCGTCATTGCGCAACCTGGGGTGCCGACCAAACCGCTCACGCTGTATGTCAACAAGGCCCCCATTGCCGGTGAATTTCACGGCAACGCAACCTGGGGGGCGTCGCAGGCAGGCATTGCGAAGGCCGTCGCTGAATCGCTCGAAGACGGCACATTGCCGCCTGAAGCGGAAAACGATTGGGTGGTGGTAACGGCGAACTGGGTGAACCCGTCTACCGACGATCTCGACGCCGTTTTTCGCAACAACTACCGTGCGACGAAAAACGCTCTCAAGGCCGCCATGCTCGGCTTGCCGTCGAAGGAAGACGTGTTCGCGGCCGCGCGTGAAGTATCGAATCCGTTCTACACACCCCGCTTGCCGCAGGCAGCCCTCTAATGCAGGCAGCCTTCTAATGCAGGCAGCCCTCTGAAAATCAGCGTGCCGGTGCCGTGCGTCGGCAACCGTCGCCACGCGTCATGGAGACTCGAAGAATGGAATTTGTCCGTCTTGGCCAGTCAGGCCTGAAAGTATCGCGCCTGTGTCTCGGCACCATGAATATGGGCACCCCGCAATGGAAGCCCTGGATTTTCGACGAACAAAAGAGTGAACCCATCGTCCGCCACGCGCTGGAGGCCGGGGTGAACTTCATCGACCTGGCGGATTTCTATTCGGCCGGCGTTGGAGAGGAGGTCGTCGGCCGCATTCTCGGACGTCTTGCGCGGCGCGAGGAAATCGTGGTGACGACCAAGGTCGGCTATGACATGGGTTTGTATCAGAACGCCGGTGGTCATTCGCGCAAACACGTGCTCGACGGTATCGACGCATCGTTGCGGAGGCTGGGCATGGACTATGTCGACATCTACATGCTGCATTACTTCGATACCGCCACGCCCGTGGAGGAAACCATGGGCGCGCTGAACGACATCGTCCGTTCGGGCAAGGCGCGTTATATCGGGGTATCGACCATGTACACGTGGCAACTGGCGAAGATTGTCCAGATCTGCGAGCGGCATGGCTGGCACAAGCCTATCAACATGCAGTTGCAGTTGAATCTTGCATACCGCGAGGAAGAGCGAGAAATGATGCCGTATTGCGCCGACCAGGGATTGGGCGTGTCCGTCTTCAGCCCGCTGGCGCGCGGTCTCCTGACGTGCGACCCCGCGTCCACGCGCAACCAGACCGACTTCTTCACGTCGCAAATGTACGGCGACGCGGCGTCACGGGAGATTGCGGCGTCGGTGGCGCGCGTGGCGAAACGGCGTGGCGTGAGCGCGGCGCAGATCGCGCAGGCGTGGGTGCTCCAGCGCGATGGCGTCGCCAGCATGCTGGTCGGTGCGGATTCACCTGCCCAGTTCGATAGCGCGCTCAGTGCGCTCGGCACCCACCTGGACGCGGACGAACTGTACGAACTCGAGCGCAACTACACGCCATGCGATGTCATCAATGACTACACGGCCGGGCGTCGTACCGCACGCGAATCTCGCGCGCCACAAGGTGAATTCGTTCAACCGATGAAGGACGCCGCATGAATCTGCTTCGCAAAGAGCATTACATCGATGGCGCCTGGCACAAAAGCGCGGAGACTTACGCCGTCCGCAATCCAGCTACGGGAGAAGTGATCGCACATATCGCGAAGGCCGGCGTAGCGCAAACGCACCAAGCCATCCGCGCTGCGGAGATCGCGTTTCCCGTTTGGCGCTCACTCACCGCGAAAGAGCGTGGGACGCGCATCAGGCGCTGGGGTGAACTGATGCTGGAGCATCGCGATGCGCTCGCCGAACTGCTGACGCGTGAGCAAGGCAAGCCGCTCGCGGAAGCAAAAGGCGAAGTGGCCTACGCCGCAAGCTTCCTCGAATGGTTTGCCGAAGAAGCGAAACGCAGCTACGGAGATGTGATCCCGAGTTCGAAACCCGGCTCGAAGATTATCGTGACGCGTGAGCCGGTCGGCGTGGTCGCCGCCATCACGCCCTGGAACTTCCCGCTTGCCATGATCACGCGCAAGGCAGGCCCCGCGTTGGCGGCTGGTTGCACGATGGTGCTGAAGCCGTCCGAGGAAACGCCGTTGAGCGCGTTGGCACTCGCTGTGCTCGCGGCGCAAGCCGGCATCCCGGCAGGCGTGTTCAACGTCGTATCCGGAGACGCTGTTGCGATTGGCGCGACGTTGACCGCATCGCCCGCGGTCCGCAAGTTGTCATTCACCGGATCGACGCGTGTAGGCAAGCTGCTCGCCGCGCAATCCGCCGACACGTTAAAGAAACTCTCTCTGGAACTCGGGGGTAATGCGCCGTTCATTGTGTTCGACGACGCCGATCTCGACGCTGCAGTACAAGGCGCGATGGCATCGAAGTTCCGCAACACGGGCCAGACCTGCGTTTGCGTGAACCGGTTTTTCGTGCAGGCGGGCGTGTACGCCGCATTCACTCAACGCCTGACCGAGGCAGTACGCAAGCTTCGGGTAGGGGACGCGCTCGAGCAGGAAGTCGATCAGGGGCCGCTTATCAACGAGGCCGCATTCAGGAAGGTCGGCGATCATGTCCAGGACGCGTTGAGCAAGGGCGCGACAGTACTGACCGGCGGACGCCCACATGCGCTGGGTGGGACGTTCTACGAACCGACGGTGCTCGCTCACGCGAACCGCACCATGTTGATCGCTCAGGAAGAAACGTTTGGACCGGTGGCGGCTTGTTTCCGCTTCGAGACGGAGGCGGAAGCGATCACGCTTGCCAACGACACTCCGTTCGGACTTGCCGCGTATTTCTACACGCGCGACCTGGGCCGCGCGTGGCGGGTGGCCGACGCACTCGAGACGGGCATGGTGGGTATCAACGAAGGAATCATATCGACGGAGGTGGCGCCGTTTGGAGGCGTCAAGCAGTCAGGCCTTGGCCGTGAGGGATCGAAGTATGGCCTCGATGAATACATGGAAATGAAGTACATGATGATCAGCGGCCTGATGGGCATTGACCGCTGAACGCCGAAAGGTGCCGGCTATGCACCAGGCAGCGTCGCCGCCCGCGCATAGCCGGCATCAGCGCAATTGAAGAACATATAGGTAAGGAGACGCAGTGAGTCATCAGGACACGTCAAGCAGTGCATTCCCGATCAGTCCGCCGCCTCATGCGGGCACAACGCCTGTCCGTACGCAAGCGCCGCAGACGCCGAAACCGGTGTTACTCGACGACATTCCGTTAAACCGGTTTCACATGAAAATTGCGGGCCTGACGTTTGGTGCGCACTTCACCGAGGGTTATGCGCTCGGCACGGTGGGATACGCGCTGGCATCGATGAACCGGCAGATGCCACTCGATTCATTCTGGATGGGAGCAATTGGCAGTTCCGCTTTGATCGGGATTTTCCTTGGCAGCCTGGTATTTGGCCGGCTGTCGGATCGACTCGGTCGCCAGCGCATTTTTCTCAGTAGTTTTGTCATCATCACAGTAGCGGCGTTCCTGCAATTCTTCGCTACCTCACCTATGGAGCTCTTCGCGTTGCGGGTGTTGATCGGCTTTGGAATGGGGGGTGACTTCACGGTCGGTCATGCCATTCTCGCTGAGTTTTCGCCACGCAAGCATCGTGGTGCATTACTCGGCTCGTTCAGTGTGGTGTGGACAATCGGTTATGTCGTGGCGAATGTGCTCGGCATGTCCTATGGAGACGCATCACCGGACGCGTGGCGCTGGCTTCTTGCCTCCGCGAGTCTTCCTGCGTTCATCGTGCTGCTGTTGCGTATCGGTACGCCGGAGTCGCCGCGTTGGCTGCTGGGCCAGGGACGGGCGAAGGAGGCGCACGACATCGTGCGCAAGCATTTCGGTCCAGACGTGATACTCGACGCGGAGGATGCAATTGCCGGCATCCATACGAAACAAGGCTACGGGCGGCTGTTTCAGCCAGACCTGATCCGCCGGACGCTGTTTAATTGCGGTTTCTTCGTCTGTCTGGTCATTCCGTACTTCGCCATCTACACGTTCCTGCCGGGTATTCTGAAGGTGATCGGGCTGAGCAACGGTTTCGGTGCGGACCTGTTGCTCAATGCCGTGCTCGTGATCGGCGCGGTGCTGGGAATCTGGCTGACGATCAAATTACCGCGTCGACACTTCCTGATCGGATCGTTTGCCGTGACCTGCGCGATGCTCGTGGCCATGAGTTTGCTGCCGTCGTCCGCCACGCTCGCCATGATTGTTGCGTTCGCTGTCTTCACCCTGACCATGTCGGCGTTCAGCAATCTCGTTGGCGTCTTCCCGCCGGAATGCTTTCCGACGGAAGTACGCGCGTCGGGTGTCGGGCTGGCTATTGCATGCAGTCGGCTTGGTTCAGCGATCGGCACGTTCCTGTTGCCGGTGGGTATCGCGGAAATCGGGTTTCACTACACGATGATGGTCCTGGCCGGCGTGCTGTTGATCGGCATGATCGTATCCATTGCATGGGCACCCGAGACACGCAACCTTACCTTGCGTGCCGCGAGCAGTTCGTCATAACGAGCCACGCCACCGGCTAAGCACAGCCTCCCGAAAAGTCTCACCTCAAAAAGGCGTCCGCATTGCGGACGCCTTTTTGCTTTCAGAAACGCGCATCGCCTCCCTCACACACTCTCCATTTCGTTTTTAGGAATTCTCAGTTTTGTCCTAATTCTTTCGGAGAGTTCCGAGGGTCATCTGAGGTGCCCGGTCTTAATATTCATTCACTCGCAGACGAACCGGTTCATCGCCTCCCACACGAATCCAGACGATGAAAAAACAGGTGGCTCGCACTGCGCGCTCAGCATCGTGGGACGAAGTAGTCCTAAGCGCTGTAAGTGTCTACAAACCCACATTCATTTCTCTATTGGAAACGTTCATGAAATCCTTCATCTCTACCCTCGCTGCTGCTGCAACCTTGGCCACCCTGGCGCTCGCTTCAACCGGTGCAAGCGCTGCTGACGGCACGATCACTTTCACGGGCGCCGTGACCGATACGACTTGCTCGATCGATGCAAAAGCGGCTGGCGCCGCTGACAAGAACGTCACGTTGCCGACGGTGACGGACAGCACGCTGGGTGCCCCAGGCGCAACGGCCGGTACGACAGGCGCGACCGATCTGACCTTTGCGCTGAGCGGCTGCTCGACCGAAACGAAGGCAGTCGCCCGTTTCGAAAACGGCCCGACGATCGACCAGAGCACCGGTTATCTGACGAACCAGGCACCGGCCGGTGCGCAGAACGTTCAGGTTCGTTTGCTCAACGCATCGCGTCTGCCCATCAACGTGGTCACAGGCGCAAACAACGACCTGGCAGGCAACGGCGCGGCGATCGTGTCGGGTGCCGCGAACCTGCAGTACTTCGCTGAGTACTACGCCACCGGCAAGGCCACAGCCGGCCCGGTCAATACCTCGGTCCAGTACACGGTCGACTACCAATAAGCCGTATCAGCAGGCATCTGCGGGGTGCAGATGCCTGTTTTTTTACCGAAATTTCGAGATACGTTTTTCACGGAGAAACATCAATCATGAAGTCCATTAGTCGAATTGCATGTGGTTTGGGTCTGGTCGCAGCCCTCTTGGCCAGCAGTGCGGGCGCGAGCGTGACCGTGAGCGGCACGCGGGTGGTGTATCCCCTTGAAAATCGTGAGGTGACGGTCAAGCTGACCAACAATCGCGCTGAACCGTCGCTGGTGCAGGTGTGGATGGACAAGGGCAATGCGGACGCCAAGCCGAGTGAAGCGAGCGCGCCGTTCGTGCTGACGCCGCCGATCTTTCGCATGGATGCCAACAAATCGCAGACGCTGCGCATGATGTACACGGGTGATGCGCTGCCGCAGGACCGCGAGTCGGTATTCTGGCTGAACGTGCTCGACGTGCCGCCCAAGACCGCGAAGAGCACCGAGTCCAACACGCTGCAGTTTGCGTTCCGCACCCGCATCAAGGTGTTTGCGCGTCCGAAGGGCTTGCCCGGCACGGCCGACGAAGCGGCCGGAAAGGTGACCTGGAAGCTTGTACCGTCAGCCGACAGCAAGGGCTACGACGTGAAGGCGACGAACCCGACGGCGTACTACGTGTCGTTCAGCAAGATCGACGTGGTGGGTGCAGGCCAGACCTATACGAACGACATTGGCGGGATGGTCGAGCCGCGCGGCACCGCGCAGTTCCCGATCAAGAACCTGAAGACGGTTCCCGCCAACGCGCACGTCAAGTATCAGGGTATCAGCGATTTCGGCGGCGCCCTGCCGTTCGAAGCACCTATGACCCCGTAAGGCCCCGCAAGACTCGCCGTAAGGCTTCGCCCCGCACCGGGGCGAATTGAAGGTGTCGCGGGCCATATCGAGCCGACGCCTTCCCTCAACACTCAACACGCGTTTTACCGAGCGGACTGTCCGAACAGCCCGGTGGGTCAAGTCGCGTCTGAATTGACCTAACCATCGCAGGCTGAATCATGAAACTCGCTGCTCAAACCGCATTCAATGCTCAGTACCCGGTCGCATTCCGGCTGCGCCTGAAGCCGCTTGCCGCGATCGCTTTCTCGATGATGGCGTGCGGTGCAATTTCTCAAGCCGTGGCGGAGGCCGCGACAACGCCGCAAACCCAGACCGGCGCCATCGATGAAGTCAGTTTCGACAACATGTATCTGCGCGGAGACGCGGGCACGGCCATCGACACCAGCCGTTTCACGCGCGGCAACGCGGTGACCCCGGGAACGTATTCGGTCGACCTGATCGTGAATGGCGCGCGTTTGGCGCGTGAAGACATTCGCTTTGTTTCAACCGACGGCAAGCCGGGCTCAACGCCTTGTTTCAACCGCGCGTTGTTGCAGCGCGCGGGCGTGGATCTGGCGAAGGCCGATGCGGCCGCGGGACGTGGCGCGGCAACGACTGCGGCAACAACTACTGCCAACGCCGACACCTGCGCTGAAATTGGCGCGATCGTACCGGGCGCGACGGTCGATTTCGACTTCACGCAGCAGACGCTCGAACTGAGCGTGCCGCAAGCGTTCATGAAGAACTCGGCACGCGGTTATGTGCCGCCCGAACAGTGGGACCAGGGCGTCAACGGTGGTTTCATCAGCTACAACGCGAACACGTATCACACGGCGAGCTCGGGCGTCGGTTCGAGCCAGAGCTACCTCGGCCTGAGCGCCGGCCTGAACATTGGCGCGTGGCATATCCGCCACCAATCGTCGATATCGACCGGAACTGGTCAAAAGACGCAATTCGACAACATCGCGACCTACGCACAGCGCGACGTGACGAAACTCGGGTCACAACTGACCGTGGGCGATACGAGCACGACCGGCGAGATCTTCGACAGCGTGTCGTTTCGCGGCGTGCAACTGGCCACCGACGACCGCATGCTGCCTGAATCGATGCGCGGTTACGCGCCGGTCGTACGTGGTACCGCTGAAACGAACGCCCGCGTGACGATTCGCCAAAACGGCCAGGTGCTGGAGGAAACGAACGTTGCGCCGGGCCCGTTTGAAATCAACGATCTCTACTCGACCGGCTACGGCGGCGATCTGGTGGTGACCGTGACGGAAGCCGATGGCCGCAGCAAGGAATTCACGGTGCCGTTTGCGTCGGTGGCGCAATTGCTGCGCCCCGGCGTCACGCGTTTCAGCGCGACCGCCGGCCAGTTGCGCAATGATTCGCTCGATACGAAACCCGTCTTCGCCCAGTTCACCATCCAGCGCGGCCTGACCAACACGGTCACCGTTTACGGCGGCGCGGTCGCATCGAGCGGGTACGGTGCAGTGAACGTGGGCGGTGCGTTGAACACGGGTATCGGCGCATTCTCGATGGACGTGACGGGCGCCTTCACCAGCATCCCGAACGCGCAGTCGATGCACGGCACGAGCTTGCGCGTGGGCTACAGCAAGTTCATTGCGGCCACAGATACGAACGTATCGGTGGCCGCGTACCGCTTCTCGACGGCGGGTTACATGAACCTGAACGATGCCGCGTCGGTACGGGACATTGCAGATCACGGTGGCGATATCAACTCGGTTTATCGGCAGCGTAACCGCATGCAGGTGTCGATCAACCAAAAGCTGGGCGACCACGGCACGATGTTCGTGACGGGCTCGTCGCAGAACTACTGGAACCACGGTGGTAACGACACGCTGTTCCAGGCCGGCTACACCAACGCGTTCAAGTACGGAACGTACAGCCTGACGGCGGGGCGCACGCGGTCAATGGATGGCCAGATGTCGAACGAATTCATGTTGAGCACGACCATTCCGCTAGGCCACAAGGCGCATGCGCCGATGCTGACCACGAACGCCTCACATACCTCCGATGGCGCCACGAACATGCAGGCGAACGTGAGTGGTTCGCTGGGTGAAACGAACCAGTTCTCGTACAACGGATATGGCACGTATAACGCGGGCGGCAGTTCGGCCAACAACGGCAACGCGGGTTTGAGCGCGACGTATCGTGCGCCTTATGCGACGTTGAATGCATCGGCGAGCGCGGGTGGCGGCACGCGTCAGGTGTCGGCCGGCGTGCAGGGTTCGGTGGTGGCGCATCCGGGCGGGGTGACTTTATCGCAGACGGTGGGCGACACGATCGGGATTGTAGAGGCGCCTGCTGCAGCCGGTGCGATGGTGACGAGTTCACCGGGAACGAAGGTGGATTCACGCGGTTATGCGGTGGTTCCGTACTTGTCGCCTTACACCATGAACGAAGTGGATATTGACCCGAAGGGCACGTCCACCGATGTCGAATTTAAATCGACATCGGCGCAAGTGGCGCCGCGTGCAGGCTCTATAGTGATGATGAAGTACGAGACGGTGAGTGGTCGGGCGGCATTGATTCAGGCGCCGAAACTGGGTGGTGGAGCGTTACCCTTTGGAGCGAGTGTGGAAGACGAACAAGGCAAGAGCGTGGGTGTGGTCGGTCAGGACAGCAGAATATTTGCACGTGGTCTTGAGGATCAGGGAGCGCTGACGGTGAAGTGGGGAAATGGCCCGGTCGAACAATGCCGGATTGCTTATACGCTGCCGAAGAAAGATGCGAAGGCGTATAACCCCGGGTATTTGTCGCTGCAGTCGCATTGCGTGTTGGGAAGTGAAATGGTGGCGGGGGCGGCCAACGCTGCGATGCCGGCGAGTGTTGCACGGTAAAGATTGGTCCGGCTGACGTTTGAACAACTGAGCGAAATATAATGACCGGAATCATTCCCCGAGGCTGCTGAATGCGTATGGCTGTCCTGCTTATTTGCATGAGGCAGTGCCCGCCGCGGATCGGCGAATGCAAAAGCAAGCTTCGCCATTTCATACCGGCTGGCATCCAGTTGAACGATGCTTCCGGTTAAGGTCCTTATCGTACTTCTATCTTAAGTTGAGACTGCCGTTCAAACGGGCTGGGCAGTTTCGTGGCACAACCAATCGGCGAAGCCGGTCACGGTGCTGGCGTCGCGGTGAGCTTCCGGTACGTCCAGCCAGTATCCGAATGGTCCGCTGATCTCGACGTCCGACATCCTCACCAAAGCACCCTCGGTCAACTCATCGGCAATCATGTTCAGATCCACAACGGCCAAGCCTACCCCGCGTCGCGCCGCATGGATTGCCTGCTGCAGATTCGAAAATTCAATACCGTTCTCGGCATAACGCGGTGGCAGTCCCGCTTTCGCCAGCCAGTCCGGCCAGAGGTTCAGACGCACATCCTCATGAAGCACGTGAAGCGCGGGCAATCGATCCAGCAATATCTCGACCGGTGTCCCGCTGAACGACGCCGATCCCACTAGCGCGTGCCGCTCTACGATCAGCAGTTCCGACCACCCATGCGCCGCAGCGTCGCGCCCGAAGCGCACGCTGCAATGACATTCGTCGCTTTCCTGCGTACGAATAGACAGATCGACGTCCGGCAACTGGTCCGCCAGTGCCCCTAGCCGCGACGAAAACCACTGCGTGGCGAACGTGGGCGGCAATGACACAATCAAACGCTTGCGCTCGACGCTTCCCGTCAGGTGACGCGTTCCGCGCTCGATCACGTCAAATGCCTCTGTCACCGACGGCATCAGCAACACGCCTGCCTGCGTCAAGCGGATCCCTTTATGGTCGCGCTCGAAAAGCTTCACGCCCAGTGACTCTTCCAGTAGCCTGATCTGACGGCTTACGGCTCCTTGTGTGACACACAACGCTCGCGCCGCGCGATTGAAACTCAAATGACGCGCCGTTTCTTCGAAGAAACGCAACGCAATCAACGATGGAAGATGTCGCATAGTGATTCCTGACCGCCCAACCTTCTCGGTTTTCTTTGTGGCCGAGTAGACGTACGTACCTCCACGTGCCTCCTCTGCGAACCAGAATCGCTCCTGTCCCGCGTTTGATTAAATTACCTTGGTTCCCGGTACGAAACAATAGTCCGTTCGGTTGACGCCGAAACAAAATGAATTCTCATATCGGGCATCAGGAAATGTGAGGACGGTTGTTGGAAAAGGCGGGACATAGGCCGACCGGCTAGTAGTTGGGGGCGCGCGAATCGCCTATGCTGGATACATCCCGGATATGGAGGCCGCATGACCGTACGTAATCTCGACGCACTGTTTAACCCGAAGTCGATTGCCGTGATCGGGGCGTCGCTGCGTGCGGGCAGTATTGGCGAAATGGTGTGGTCGCGGCTGAGCGCCGCCAACTTCGCGGGCCCGGTCTGGCCGGTGAATCCGAAGCATCGTCAGTTGAACGGGGCCGCGGTGTTTGCGCATATCGACGACTTGCCGGAGATACCGACCGTGGCGGTGCTGTGCACGCCACCACCCACATGGCCCGAGATCGTCAGCCAACTGGGAGAGCGTGGCACGCGGGCGGTGGTCATAATCGGGCAGGCGGGGGAGCCGAAGGGCCGCGACTGGACACACCGTACGCTGGCGGCTGCGCGGCCATTTTTGCTGCGTGTGGTCGGTCCGGCGAGTGTCGGCGTGATGACCCCAGCTGTGGGCGCTGTGCTGGGGGCGCCGTCATGCGCCATTGCGGCGGGCGGGGTAGCGTGGGTATCGGCGTCGAACGCGTTGACCAACGGTGTGATGGGCTGGGCGAACGCACGTGGCCTGGGTTTTTCGCGGGTGGTCGCGCTGGGCGACGAGGCTGACGTCGACGTGGGCGATATCCTCGACTTCCTCGCAAGCGACTCACGGACGCGCGCGATCCTGATGGCCATCGAATCGGTGCGAATGGCGCGCAAATTCATGTCGGCTGCGCGGGCGGCGGCGCGCAACAAACCCGTGCTGGTTTTGCGCACAGGTCACGACGATCCTTTCGACGCGCTTTACAGCGCCGCTTTCCGGCGCGCCGGCCTGGTAAGGGTGGACTCGCTCGACGATCTGCTCGATGAAATAGAGACCCTCGGCGTGGGTCGCGTGGCCGCAAGCGACCGGGCGACCGTCATCACCAGCGATCGTGGCGTGGCCGCGCTCGCCGCCGACGCGTTCGCCGCGGCCGGCGATGCGCTCGCGCTCTGGCCCGAGGCCGCGCGCGTGTCAGTCGCCGCCGTGCTGCCGCGTGCGCGTCTGGAGAACCCATTGCAACTCGGAGACACTGCAACCGCCGCAGACTTCGGTGCGGCGCTCGAAGCGCTGGCGCCGCATCGCGAGACCGGGACGGCGTTCGTGGTCCACGCGCCAACACACACCGCGCCTGTTGCGGAAGTCGCGCGCGTGTTGATCGAGCAGCAAAGCCACGCGTATCGCGGTTTGCTGACCTGCTTTTTCGGCTGCGTCGACCAGGCCACGCGCGACGCGTTGCATGCCCACGGCATTCCCGTCCATACCACGCCTCAACGCCTTGCGCGGGGTTTCGCGCGGCTCGTAGATTATCGGCAGGGTCGCGAGTTGTTGATGCAGACGCCCGACGGGCCGCGCCCTCAGACGCTAGTTGCGCTGGACAGCGCGCAGGCTCAGGTCATGGCCGCATTGACTGCGGGCGTCGCGGAACTGGACGGCGAGCGGGCGTCGCGGGTGCTGGCGCAGTTTGGCCTGGTGGTGAAGGCGGGATCAGCGGGGCCAGGGAGCGAAGACACTATCGAAATCGATGTCCGCTTGCTGAACCATCGCGTGTTCGGACCGGTGTTCGAATTCAAGGCTGTTGGCGCACTCGGGCTACCGGACGCGTTGCACGAATTCGCCTTTCCGCCGCTCAACCCGGTGCTGGCGCGTGACCTCGTGATGCATTCACCCAGAGCGCGCGAACTCCCGGCGGAGAACTTGCTGATGGCGTTGACGGGGCTGTCGCAGGCTGTTTGCGAGATCGAGCAGATTGTCGCGTTACGGTTGACGGTGCGCGTGACCCGCCAGGCGGTCGTGGTCTATGAACCGCATCTGACGCTGGCTGCGCACCGCACGCCGCTCGCCATTCAGCCGTATCCGCGGCAACTGGAGGAGGCTCTCGACTGGAACGGCTTGCGTATCACCGTGCGGCCTATCCGTCCCGACGACGAAGCCGCCCATAGTGCTTTCGTCGCCGCGATGACACCGGACGATCTGCGTCTGCGGTTTTTCAGCTCCGTGCGCAGTTTCGATCACTCGCAACTCGCTCGGATGACGCAGATCGACTATGACCGAGAGATGGCGTTTATCGCCGTCACGGGTGAACACGACAGTATCGAGACGCTGGGGGTGGTGCGCGCCGTTGCCGATCCGGACAACGAGACGGCTGAGTTCGCGGTCGCGGTGCGCTCGGACCAGAAGGGCAAGCGGCTGGGAACGTTGCTGTTGACTCGGATCATCGCGTATTGCCGGGCACGCGGGACACGCTGGCTGGTCGGCGAGGCGTTGCGCGAGAACACCGGCATGATCGGACTCGCGCGCCGTTTAGGATTCGAGATAACGGCCACGGAGGATCCGGGCGTAACCGGTTTCAGGATGCGGCTCGCCGAAGCAGACGCAAAAGCCGACGCGCTGCCGTCATGAAGGCTATGAAGATCGTGCAGGTGAAGATCGCCGGCATCCGGCCGCCGTAGTGAGCGACCAGAATGCGTGCTGCAGCATGCTTGCCCGCGACCGTTGCTCTTCGAATCAGGCAGGCAGCTTTGCGAGCGCTTCGTCGACCTGTGCGCGCGATACAGCCAGCTCGTCTAGCCATGCATCGGCATAAGTGCTACCGGTTTCACGCTCCAGACGCGCGATCGTCGCCGCGCAACGCGTAGCGTCCTTAGGCGTAGCAATAAACGCTTTCACCGACGCGCCCGACGTGAACGCTTCGAACAGCGGAACGCGAATGTCGTCCGGCAGGGCGCGAGTGGTCCATTGATACGGCTTGCCATTGAACGACAACTGCGGCGGCATCACGCGTTCTTTCTTCGCTGCGGGAATCAGGCCGAAATTGCGGGCTGCATCGGCGATCTGGTCGGCCGTAAAGAGTTCGTCCGCGCTAATGTCAAACTGCTTGATAAACGTTTCGATCGACTGCATTGCGGCCGCGCGGTCGTCGCGTTTTTGCTGCGCGCGAGCGACAATATCGCGCAGCTCGTCCGCTTCCTCGCTCGTGATCGTGAAGCTGGACTGTTTTTGCTGAAGTTCGGAGAAGCGCTGAAATTCGGGATCGGAGAGGAGTTTCGCCATTGCCTTGCGTAGAAAAAGACGCGAAACGTCGCGTGAAGCGACGATCCGCTTTTTGAGAGGGTCGCCATTCTAACGCGTCGCGCGGATCTGGAAGTTGGCGAATCCGCCAACCGGATCGTCTCAACGAAGCGAGCCGGCTCTTCCCGCCGGATCGTCCCAACGAAGTTGCCCGCCGAAGTTGCTCACCATCTGCCACTCATCTGCCACTCATCTGCCACTCCTAAGCCGCGCTCGAATCCCGCGAATCGCCGAACTCAGCACCCGGTTCGCGAAACATGGACAGCGCCGCCGCCGCTTCACCCAGCAGCGCACTGACCTCGTTTATGGACGGCGCCACGTATTCGTCGATACGCCTGAGATACGGGCACGTCAGCGTCGCGATCGCTTGGCCGGACGGCCCGAGCAGCGGAAAACTCACATCCATCACACCGAAGGTCTGCTGACTCTCCTTATGGAGAAAACCGTCCGCGCGAATCTGTGTGCAGGCATTGTCCAGCGCGAGCGGATCGAGCGCGGACTCACCTTTTACACGCGTGTGCTCGGCCAGCATGTGCGCGCGTTGTTCCGCGCTTTGGAACGCAAGGATCACGCGGCCCGAACCGGTATCGATCAACCCGACCCGCGCGCCGAGCCGCACCGAAATCCCCCACGTTCCCGGCCCGTCGACCTGCGCGATCACAAGCAGATTCCCCCGGTCATAGGCGGCGAGATGACACGACTGCTCCGCGCGATCGGCAAAACGCTGCATGACCGGAAGGGCTTCCGCGATCAGACGGTTCATCGGCGGATGCCGGTGCGCGAGCGCATACAGTTTCAGGCTCAGGGAATAGCGGTCGCCCGCGGGCGAGCGCACCACGTACTGCCGCGCGACCAGCCGCTCGAGCATCCGATACATCTCGCTTGCGTTGCGCCCGAGCGATTTCGTGATCTCGGCACGCGTGAATCCATCCTTTTGCTCGGCGAGCAGTTCAAGGATATCGAGACCTTTATCCAGCGCGGGCGCCCGGTAGCGCTCGGCGTCGGTGGGATCGTCTGCCTGCATGATGGCCTTCAGTTAGGTCGCTCAAAAACAAGATGCTAAGGGAAAACACGGGCCGCTCAGCGGCGCACTTAGCTTGACTTCGACTTGTCCGCATATGAATAATACGTTCACTGATGAATGATTATACTGATGCAAACCCGCGGCAATGCTCATACGACCGCCTGAATGTCGCCCGAATTTCGTCCGGATCTCCTCCGTTCTCAAGGAAGTTTCTGTGCAGCAAGCTCCTCACAAGCCCACTGACGCCCGGCTCATTCTTCAAAGCCCGCAGGACAATTGCCTGATTGCCGGCGCGCGTCTGCAAGCGGGGGAACGTGTGGAGATCGAGGGGAAGTCCGTCACGCTGGCGAAGACCATCGACCTTGGGCACAAAGTCGCACGCCGCGCGTTGCGGACCGACGAAAAAGTGCTTCGATATGGCGCGATCATCGGCCATGTGACGTCGGACGTTCAGCCCGGAGAACATCTGCACACGCACAATCTCGAGAGCGACTATCTCCCGACCTATACCCACGACGCCGGCCATGCGTTCGTGGATCACCGGGACCGCTAAGCCGATGACAGCCACCACCACTGCGCCGCTTCAAGGATTCCTGCGCGCCGATGGGCGCAAGGGCATCCGCAATGTAATCGCGGTCGCGTATCTCGTCGAATGTGCGCATCACGTGGCGAGGGAAATCGTCACGCAATTTCGTCCGGCGTTCGACGCCTTCGACGATCCCGCTGCCGATCGCGAACCGCCCGTGCACCTGATTGGTTTTCCGGGCTGCTACCCGAATGGCTATGCCGAAAAGATGATGGAGCGGCTGACCACGCACCCGAATGTGGGCGCGGTCCTGTTCGTCTCGCTCGGCTGCGAGAGCATGAACAAGCACTATCTGGCCGACGCCGTGCGCGCGAGCGGCCGCCCGGCAGAGGTTCTGACGATCCAGGAAAAAGGCGGGACGCGCAGCACGATCCAGAATGGCATCGACTGGATTCGCGACGTGCGTGCAACGCTCGCGCAGCAACCGAAAGTGCCGATGGCGCTCGACGAACTGATCGTCGGCACGATTTGCGGCGGCTCGGACGGCACCAGCGGCATTACGGCGAATCCCGCTGTGGGCCGTGCCTTCGATGCGCTGATCGACGCCGGCGCCGCGTGTATTTTCGAGGAAACCGGCGAACTGGTCGGCTGCGAGTTCCATATGGAAAGCCGGGCCGCGCGGCCGGAACTGGGCCGCGAAATTGTCGCGTGCGTGGACAAGGCCGCGCGCTATTACTCCATCATGGGACACGGTTCGTTCGCGGTCGGCAACGCGGATGGTGGCCTTACCACGCAGGAAGAAAAGTCACTCGGCGCGTACGCGAAAAGCGGTGCATCGCCCATTGTGGGGATCGTCAAGCCCGGTGACATTCCGCCCGTCGGCGGTTTGTACCTGCTCGATGTCGTTCCCGATGGCGAACCGCGTTTCGGCTTTCCAAATATCAGCGACAACGCGGAAATCGGCGAACTGATTGCTTGCGGAGCGCACGTGATCCTGTTCACGACCGGACGCGGCTCGGTGGTTGGTTCGGCTATTTCGCCCGTTATCAAGGTGTGCGCGAATCCGGCGACCTACCGAAATCTTTCCGGCGACATGGATGTGGATGCGGGCCGGATTCTGGAAGGTCGCGCCACGCTGGACGAAGTTGGCCGCGAAGTATTCGATGCCACCGTGAGGGTGGCGGCCGGTGCCGCGTCCAAGTCGGAATCGCTGGGTCATCAGGAGTTCATCCTGACCTACAAGAGCTTTGATCCAGTTGGCCCGGCGTGTCTGCCGGCGAGCGCGACGCCGCGGCATGCGGTATCGATTACGTCGATTTGAGCCTGATTCACAGGTCGAACTCATCAGCCCAACTCACAAGTCCAACGCAATGAACCCAATCACCGGAAATCCCGTTGTGAAAAAGCGCAAGGTGGGTAAAACCTCGCTGGAAGTCACGGCGTTGTCGCTGGGCAGTGCACCGCTGGGCGGCCTGTATCACGAACTTTCCGAGGCAGACGCGCAAGCGACCGTGGACGCCGCGTGGCAAAGCGGTATCCGTTACTTCGATACCGCTCCGCACTACGGCCACACGAAAGCCGAACACCGGATAGGCGACGCGTTGCGCCAATACCCGCGCGAAGACTACGTGTTGTCGACCAAGGTTGGCCGCCGCTTTGTTCCGCGCACCACGCGTTACGACGGCAGCGAAGGCTGGTCGGACCCGCTGCCATTCCAGGCGATCTACGACTACACCTACGACGGCATTCTTCGATCGTTCGAAGACAGCCAGCAACGTATGGGTATTGTCGATATCGACATTGTGCTGATCCACGATATCGGCCGCGTCACGCACGGCGAAAACAACCCGCGCTACTGGCGGCAACTAACGGACGAAGGCGGTTTCCGGGCGCTCGATGAGCTTCGCAAAACGCGGGGCGTAAAAGCGGTTGGACTCGGTGTGAACGAAGGCGCCGCTATCCAGGAAGCAATGGCGGAATTCAACATCGATTGCGCGTTGCTGGCCGGACGCTACACCTTGTTGGAGCAGGCGGTACTCGATGACTTGCTGCCGGAATGCGAGAAGCGCGGCGTCAGTATCCTGTTGGGCGGTGCGTTCAATTCGGGCATTCTCGCCCGGGGATTGACGTCCGATACAGCGCCAAAAGCCGGCAACCAAAAGTTCAACTATGGCGATGCGCCGCAGGCGGTTATCGAACGTGTCGATGCGCTGGAACGGATCTGCCGTGCGCATGGCGTTGCCTTGGCGAGCGCGGCCCTGCAGTTTCCTTATGCGCATAAAGTTGTGGCCACGGTCTTGATGGGCGCACGAAATCCAGCGGAAGTGCATTTGAATGCGGCTTCGTTCGCTGATCCGCTGCCGGACGCTTTGTGGGACGCGTTGCGAGCAGCGGGTTTGTTGCATCGTGACGCGCCCGTGCCAAGCACTGGTCACACCAACGCAGGAAGACCATGAGCACTGAACGGATCGACGCGCATCAGCACTTCTGGGACCCATCGCGTGGTGACTATGGCTGGTTGACGCCCGAGTTGCAGAGCTTGTACCGCGTCTTCGGTCCCGCTGACCTGAAGCCTCTTCGTGAAGCAGCCCGGATTGCGCGCACAGTGGTGGTCCAGGCTGCGCCGACTGTCGATGAAACGCGCTATCTACTCGATCTCGCCCGCGACGACGAGTCTATCGCCGGCATTGTCGGCTGGGTTCCGCTTGATGCAGCGGATAGCTCGGAGTTGATCGACGAACTGGCGCGTGAACCCAAACTCAAGGGTGTGCGCCCGATGCTGCAAGATCTGCCCGACGACCGCTGGATCGAAAATCCTGCACTGACTCCGGCAATCCACGCGCTGATCAAAAACGATCTCGCCTTCGATGCATTGATATTTTCGCGTCATGTACCTTCGTTGAAGGTGTTCGCCGCGCGCTTTCCTGAGCTGCGAATCGTCGTCGATCATGGTGCGAAGCCGCAAATCAAGGATGGTCACGCCGCCTGGCAAAGCTGGGCGGACGGCATAGCCGAATTGGCCGCACTGCCGCAACGGCTGGTTTGCAAACTCTCGGGTCTGGCGACGGAAGCCGCGCCCGGTTGGTCAGTGGCCAAGCTCAAGCCTTATGTCGATCATCTTCTTGAGCATTTTGGACCCGAGCGGCTGATGTGGGGCAGCGACTGGCCGGTGCTGAACCTGAACGGTAACTATGCACAGTGGTTTGACGCAGCGCGGCAATTGACGGCGCACCTTGATACGTCCGCACAGCAGGCAATCTTTGGGGACACCGCGCGCGAATTTTACCGGCTGTAAAAGTCGCGATAAACGCATGAAGAATGAGCGCGGTATACCCGGAATTGCTTAACTGCAATTGCAACGAAAGCAGAGAATGGTAAAAAGATTGGCGACGGTGGCAATCCAACTGTGCGGCATGCTGCGGTGACCCCGTAATGCTGGCGAGGGCGGCCCTATAGCGCTGAAGAGGCGTGAAAGCTGCATCCCGAAGCATGAGCCGGTGAAATGCAAAGGCGGGATCAGAAGGAAAACGCGATGCCATCGTCGTATCTACGTTGTACCTGCGTCGTAACCCGCATCCGATGAATCATCGTTCACGACCGGCCCGAATCGTCTAACCGAAAATTTGACCGAAAGCGATCGAAAGCAAGCTCGAGCGATCTGACCTTTAAAAACGATCGCTCAAACTGAACATCTCGAAACCGAATCAAAACCTGAAAACTGAAGGATCACTCACGATGAAACTGCTGCGCTATGGGCCGAAGGGTCAGGAAAAACCGGGTTTGCTGGATCAGAATGGCAAGATTCGCGATTTGTCGAAGGTAGTCGACGATATCGCTGGCGCGGCGCTATCGGATGCCGCGTTGGTCAAGTTGCGCGCGCTCGATCCGGCCTCGCTGCCTGAAGTGCCGGGCGAACCGCGCATTGGCCCGTGTGTGGGAGCCGTGGGCAAGTTCGTCTGTATCGGACTGAATTACGCCGATCACGCGGCCGAATCGAACCTGCCCGTGCCGACTGAACCGGTGATTTTCGGTAAGTGGACGAGCGCGATTTGCGGTCCGAACGACGACGTCGAAATTCCGCGCAACTCGAAGAAAACGGATTGGGAAGTCGAGCTCGGCGTAGTGATCGGCAAGGAAGCCAAGTACGTCAGCGAGGCGGACGCGCTGGATTACGTCGCCGGATATTGCGTGATCAACGACGTCTCCGAACGTGAATGGCAGCTTGAACACGGCACGCAGTGGGACAAGGGCAAGGGTTTCGATACCTTCGGCCCGATCGGTCCGTGGCTGGTCACGAAAGACGAAATCGCCGATCCGCAGCAACTCGATATGTGGCTCGAAGTGGACGGACATCGCTATCAGAACGGCAGCACGAAGACGATGGTGTTCGGCGTGGCGGCGCTGGTGTCGTATCTGTCGAAGGTGATGAGCCTGCAACCGGGCGATGTCATTTCCACCGGCACGCCGCCGGGCGTGGGCATGGGCGTGAAGCCGTCGGCGGTCTACCTGAAGGCTGGGCAGACGATGCGGCTCGGGATCCAGGGCTTGGGCGAGCAGCAGCAACGCACGGTCGACGCGAAGTAAGCCCTTCGACGCAAATCGCTTATTGCGGCGCAACCAGGCAACCAGGTAAGCCGGCGAGCAAATTAACGCCTCGCTGGCAAGCTAAAAAAAGGTCGTTCCAACGTCAGTTGGAACGACCTTTTTTACGGCAACCATCAAAGCGATGGTTCATCGGTTCCAGCCGAAGGGATGGTCCATAATCGTCATTCGAGCCGTCGACGCATCAACGTGGCGGCTTCGCTCCAAAAGCGCGAATGTTTTCGCCGCATTAACCTTTAAGCGCATAAAGCCGGTTCCCAATACTGCCGCCGTAAAACCACCGCATCGGCGAAGGCATGAAAAGTCCCGCAAACCCACGCACTCAGCTCATTCACTCGTTAAACGCCGGCTCAAGTTCCGCAGCCATTTCGCTGATCCGATGAATGGTTCCCTGCGCGACCGCCACGAGTCTTTCGGCGCCGCCATCGGTGACATACACGTCGCATTGGCAGGTCGCCTGCGTCATGCCGGCGTAGACCACGCGCGCACGCGCCATCAACGTGCCGGAAACCGCCGGCCGCAAATAATTGATCTTGTATTCGCCCGTGACCACTTTCGGTCCCAGGCGCAATGCACCGGCGAAGGTCAACGCGTTATCGACGAGATAACTCACTACGCCGCCGTGCACGAAACCGTGTTGTTGCCGGAGTTCGTCGCGGATGGTCAGACACAGCGTGAGACTCGAGGAGTCGACCTGCATGAGCTTCGTACCCAGCAAGGCGCTAAACGGCTGCGCATTCAATGCGCCCCGTGCGATATCGACAATTTCGGCCATTCGGACACTCCTACACTTGGTTTCGGTCCAGTCAGCGTGAGTCCCACAATCCGCATCGGGGCAGGAGCCTTCGTCGCGGTCCTGCACAAGACTGTAGGTAGCGTAGGGTCACTCCGCAAGGACGATCTCAAAATCGCGGACAAATTACCGGGTTTGCACGGCTTTTCTCAATGATTTGAAACGAAAGCGCGCAAAGCGTTCGGCATCGCGCTGATTTTTCCAGCTGCAATGAAAACGCCTCGCGGCGTTGGCGAGGCGTTTGATGCGAGATCGCTGAACGTCCGGCGTTGGGGTGTCAGGGCAACGCGGCGTAGGCGGTGGCAAGGTGATAAGGCGTTGTCGACGGTAATTCCGGGCGCACGACCACGCCTTCTGCCGACTGGCTCTCGATCCACCCTTGCGGTCGAATAAAACGTCCGGCAAAACGCGCGATCTGCGCTGGCAATTGCGCGCGCACGGACTCGTCAGCATGCGTTGCGAGGGCCCGCAGATATTCGGTCTGAGCCCAGATGCGCTGCGTCGAATCGATCACGCCGCCCTGTTCGTTCAGCGATGCCGCTACGCCGCCAGTCACCGGATCAACGCCGAACTGCTGCGCGAAATCGAATCCCCGGACTAGCGCCCGGTTCAGGCCCGCTGCATCGAAAGCCGGGTGCCCGCTGGCTTTAGCGAGAAACAGCCACTCGAACTGGTGCCCGGGTTCCAGCCAGTTATTGGCGCTGCCGATCGTCAATTCAGCGATGCAGCCCGTTTCGTGATGTACGAAAGCCTGTGCGAACGCGGCTGCGAGCTTTTCCAGCCGGCGATCGAAGATGGGGTCCGCAGTCGTTTCACGGGCGGCGAGCCACGCTTCGGTCAGATGCATCAGCGGGTTTTGCAGCGGCGGCCCGAGCACGGTGGAAAAATCTTCCGTCATCGCCGAACTGAACAAGCCGCCGCCACCGCCGCTAATTTCCATCCGCCGTTCAATCAACACCGACGTTTCTTCAAGCACCGCCAGCGCTTCCTCCGCGGCCGCCGCGCCAGCCCGTTTCGCATATTCCGCGCACGCAAAAATCACAAACGCATGCGTGTACAGGTCCTTGTGGCGCTCATGCGGCGCGCCGTTTGCGTCGACGCTATAGAACCAACCGCCGTTTTTCGTGTCCTGAAAATAGGTCCGAAGCGAAGCGAACAGCGTGTCGGCATGACCGATATCGCCTGCTTGCGAGAACACGAATAGCTGGCGAGCGCAGGCCATGGCGCGATATCGCTGTGGCGGCAAGGGCGTGCGGCCATCCTCGGCCACGGCCTCAAACGCCAGCCGCAAGACTGCGTTGAAGCCGGGTCCACGCCAGATCGGCAGCACAACACGTTTATAGTGCGCACGAAGGGTGGTGGTGGTCGGGGGCGTTGCGGCGGTCGGATCTGGGTCGTGCATACGGCTTTATCGATGTTGGTTGCGCGCGGCGGCGTGCGTGGAACGTGTCCGGTGCGCCACTCGATGCGGGGCACCAAGGATAAATCAAAACGCCGGCGTTTCGGCACAACGATGGTTTATCCGCGCCGCGCCGCGCAGGCCGACGACTCTTACGCGAGCCCCGCGCCATCATCCCATCACACAACATCTATAAGGAGCAAATCCACTCATGTTAAGCAATGTAGAACTCATTTCCCGCCTGATTCTGGCAGCGGCGCTCGGCAGCGTGATCGGTTTCGAGCGCGAGCGGCTGTCATGGGCCGCCGGGCTGCGCACGCACATGCTGGTGTGCGTCGGCTCGACGCTGATCATGATGGTGTCGGCATTCGGTTTCTTCGATGTCCTCGGCCGCGACCACGTCGTGCTCGACCCGTCGCGGATCGCGGCGCAGGTCGTGTCGGGAATCGGCTTTCTCGGCGCGGGCTCGATCCTGTTGCGCGGCGAGATCGTTCGCGGCCTCACCACAGCGGCGAGCCTCTGGTCCGTGGCGGCGATCGGGCTTGCGGTCGGCGGCGGTATGTATACGGCATCCATCGCCGCGACAGTGATCATTCTGATCATCCTCGCCGGCATCAAGCCGCTGGAGCGGCGTTTCATTTCCGTGAAGCAGCGCCGCCAGTTGACCTTGCTCGTCGATCGGGGGACGCTGAATTTTCATGCGCTGCATGAGGCGCTGGGGGTGGGCAGCGTGCGCGTGAAGCAGTTTGTCGTGCAGCAAAGCGATGATTCCCCAGAGCTCGATGAAGTGCAGATCTCGCTTTCGCGGGTATCGTCGAATGAATACGAGGCGATCTGCGCGCGGCTGCGCGCGCTGGACACCGTGCGGGAATTCAAGGAAGAGGGCTCGGCTTGAGGTTGCGCGCGTCCGTAGCCCGGGCGTGCAGGCGTGCGACAATGCGGCCTCGAAAACCCATGCAGCCGCTTTTTCTGTTGCGAGGCGCCAAGCCGGACCGCTTCATCGGGCGTGTTTTTAGCCGCCCGCGGTCGCGTCCGGCCGCGCTGTCAATCATCGACTTATGCCAGATTCCGCCGTAAATCCTGCTCTCCAAGTTGCTGATTCCGCTGATGCCGCTGGTTCGCGTCGTACCGATGGTGCTTCTGCGTCCCCTTCCAGGTCTGCGTCTGCCGGCCGTCCGGCTGAATCGGATGCCGATGCCAAGCTCGCCCGCGCCGCGCGCTCGGCGCAGCGTCTTGCGTTGCTCAGCCGGGCGCCCTACGGCGCGCCCACGCTCGATCTGTTCGCCGAAGACGCTGAGCGCGCCACGCTCCAGGCGTTGAATACCGATATCCGTCAATCGTCGTTGCCAGGCTTCGAGTTACCCGAGGTTTTCATGGCGGCAGTGCCGGGCGAGGACGGATCGTCGGGGGCTGTGCGGGCGTGGCGCAACGGGGCGTTATCGGTCGAGGAGGCGGCTGTTTCGACAGTCGCTGTGTCGAGCGATGATGCGGCGGCGCAAACGGACAGCCAGACGGCCGACGCGGCAACGCTGGAGTTAGTGTTCGACGATGTTCTCGCGCCTCATGACGTGGTTGCCGGGCCGGTCCAGCCCGAACCGTCAGGCGATGGCGCGCAGGGGGTTCCGGTCGTGGCGGCGTTGGGTGAGGGGAACGCGCAGGGTTCGAACAAACGCGCGTCCGCGGCACGCGCCAGAGGCGCTGCCCGGAATGTGTCGACGACAGGACCGTCGCCAGCCGCTGCCGTGTCAGAAGTCGGGACGGTGAAAGGTAAAAGCGGACCGAGCGATGCCGTCACGCAAGTTCTGAACCGTTCGCCGGACGCGTCGAATGTATCGAATGCTGCCACAAAGCCGGCCACGTCCCCGTCCCCTCGCGACGTCGCACGAGCTGCGGCAACTCCCCATCGGGAGCCGCCGCAATCCCTGGCGGCGGCATTAATCGATGATGATCGTCGGACGCGCAAGAGCGTTACAGGCGATCATCAAGCGCCTTCCCGCGAAGCGTCGGAACTCGATACCGCTCGCGCGACCGCGTACGCGGACACTATCGACGCGTTGTATGCCGTGATCGCGGACCAGCGCGGCGCGGCGGCCGCGTTGTCGCGACGCGTAAAAACGGTCTTGATGATCGTGATCTGCGTATTGCTCGTGACTGTCGCGACGGGCGTGGCGCAGAGCATCGCGCTGCTTCGCCTGACCCGTGAAAACACAGCGCAGCAACAGCGCATCGAGCAATTGATGCTGACTCAGCAGGCCACGCTGGCGTCTTTCTTCGATACCGATTCAGCGACCATCGAGGTTCCGAACCGGGGCGATGCGAGCGCATCCGTTGCCAACAAGAATCCGGACTCCGCGCCGCATAGCCGTGCCGCGAAGCGGGCTCAAAGCAAATCGCGTTGATATCGAAACGAGCGTGGGCATTGCTGCCGCGCTCAAGCAAGGCGCATGAAAAGGGGCCTTTTCGGCGCGCTCAACTCCAATCAAAAGATCAAGGTCGGCGCGCCGCTTGATGACGCGACTGAAGCCGGTCCGATCAACAATCGCACGCAGTGTAATCACATCATGAAGATGATCGTGAGCGGCGTTCAGGCAGGGGCGACGCGTGCGTCAGGGTCGGCTGAACGCGCACCGGACGGTTACTTTATTTCGCCCACTGTGTCGTCGAACGTGACAAACGTCACGAACGAGATGGACGTCGCGCGTACTGAAATCTTCGGTCCGGTTGTCGCTGCAATTCCCTTCGATACCGGGCAAGAAGCCCTTAACATCGCGAATGACACCGGGTTCGGTTTGGCCGGTGCAGTGTGGACGAACGACGTGGGCCGTCCTCATCGGGTGGCGGGGCAGGTCAACGCGGGAACGTTCTGGGTCAGTGTCTACAAGACCATTAACGTAGCGTCCCCGTTCGGCGATGATGGCTTGATCGGATGCGGACGTTTGAGTGGGATTGAAGCGTTGTACGAGTACACGCAGACCAAGAGCGTCTGGGCGAAAACCGCTAGAGAGCCGGCCACGACGTTCGGCAATTTGTAGAGCAACGTGTCCTCTCGCCGCCGATGAAACGCGAGAGGGCAATTCGGAGATAACAATGGAAAGTACGTTGGCCGCGCAGCAACGGGGAAGTGGTGGGCTAAGGAGTGCAAAGCTGTTTCTTTACGCGGCGATCATCCTGGTCATTGCTGAGTTTATCGGCTCGTTTACGTTCAAGGTTGGGCCGGGGAAAGTCGTCCTGCTGCCGATGATCTGGGCGCTGCTGTTGGGCGCCGCGCTGGGATTGGCAAGTGAACGGTGGAGCGGCGCAGCGCGGCTCGACGTGAAGACCCAGTTCCTGGCCGCAGCCATCTTGCAGCCTGCGCTGTTGCTCTTCGTCGCGAAGCTGGGCCTGCTGGTCGGCGGCGCGTTGCCGAAGCTCGCCGCCGCGGGCTGGGCGCTGGCGTTTCAGGAGCTGGGACATTTTGTCGGCACGATTCTGCTGGGACTTCCGCTTGCATTGCTGCTCGGTATCAAGCGGGAAGCGATCGGGGCGACGTTTTCCGTCGGCCGTGAGCCGAGCCTTGCGATCATCGGCGAGAAGTACGGCATGGACTCTCCGGAAGGGCGTGGCGTGCTGGCTGAATACTTGACGGGCACCGTGTTTGGCGCGGTTTTTATCGCGATCCTGGCGGGGTTCGTAGCAAGCCTAAATATTTTTCATCCATTGGCGCTCGCGATGGGTTCAGGTGTGGGCTCAGGCAGCATGATGGCTGCTGCTTCCGGTGCCATCGCTGCGCAGCAAACGCCCGAAATGGCGAAGACGGTGCTGACATTCGCTGCGGCCAGCAACCTCATAACAACGACGATCGGCACGTATTTCACGCTGTTCATTTCGTTGCCGATGGCCGTATGGGGATATCGCCTGCTCGAACCATTGATTGGCCGGACGAGCCGGGCATCGGATGCATCGGAGGCGATTGAAAAGTCCCGTCCGAAGCCAGGCGGCGGCGAAACCGAGGTTGAAACGGCTGCGCCGCAACTGGGCTATCGCGGCAAGCTGCTCGCGTGGGGCGTCACCGCCGTGTTCGCGCTGGGTTGTGACTGGATCACCCACGGCACCACACCGCTCATGGGGCTTCCGGGCATGCTGATCATGGTACTGGCGACAATGGTAGGCGACGCCATTTATACGGTGACCGGGCGCAAGATTCCGGCGGTCTGCTGGGTGTCGATCGTTGCCATGTTCATGACGTCGCCGCTGTGTCCCTGGGCATCGCAGATATCGACGTATAGCGCGCAGAACGATTTCCTGGGCATAACAACCCCCATGCTGACGTTCGCGGGATTGTCCATCGCCAAGGATATTCCGGCGTTTCGCAGGCTCGGCTGGCGGATCGTGCTGGTGTCGTTTGTGGCGAATGCCGGGACGTTTCTTGGCGCTACGCTCGTGGCTCAGATTTTCCACGTGTAGGACTGCGGTGTTTCGATAGCACTTTTGTGCCGGTGCTTCGGCGCGCCTTGCTCGCAGACAACCTGATTGGTTCATTTGCCCGGGATGCTCCGGAGAAGCACCCGGTGCAAACGCCCCCTTCATGCTTCCCCGGCGTGTTCCATCAACAACCGGCGCAGCAGCACGACCTGATTAACGGCATCCGCTTCAAGCAGCGAGAGACTGTGTTTGGGAAAGACTTCCTGAGCATCGATACCCGTGCTGTTCGCGTCACTCCCGATCCGCGCTTCGATGCCCTTGCCGACACGCTCAACCCATGCTGCAAGGTCCCGGTTCGGCGCGGTTCCGGCCCGGCCAAAACGAGCCCGGGTCGCAGTGCCCGCCACACGCCGCAACAAGGCGAGGGCGGTCGAGCCGGTCCGGTCGTCGTGACTCGTATCGAGCTTTTCCAGCCTCAGTCGAGCCAGCACCTCTTCCGCGTTATTGCTCGCCAATCCCGCTGCGCGCCGTAGCCGTTCCAGCTCGATCTCGCTGTCTTCTCCACGTCCCAGCGATGCGCCGAGATAGCCAAGGTTCGCGGACACTGCTTTCGCCAACTGGTCGCTGAAGCGGCTGGGCTCACGGCTTGGCCATAGGAGGAATGTCGCGAGCAATGCAATCACGCAACCGAACACGTTGTTCTCCAATCGCGTGACGGCGTAGACGAGCTCGGCACCGCCCGGCGCCGCAAAGTCGGCGACCAGCACAAAGGCCGGGGTGATGAACAGCACGAACAAGCTGTAGCTGACGGGACGCAAGGCCATCGTCGCGCACACCAGCGGGAACACCACCAGCGAGATCGCGATCGGTGAATGAACGACCAGGCCGATCGCGGCCGCCAGCAATCCGCCGACAATGCTCCCTGCCGCACGCTCGATGCTGCGCGGCCAGCTAGTCGCAATGGACGGTTGCAGGATCAGGAGCGTTGCCATCGTTGCCCAATAACCGAAGGGCAGATGGAGCAGCCTGACGGTCAGGAAGGCTGCCGTTGCGGCCACGCCGACGCGAGCGGCGTGGCGCGCGCCTATTGATTGCGTCGATGCGTTCGCCTTCAACGTCTCCACGCTGCGTTTCAGGGTCGTGAGCGCGGCCGGCCACACGCTTGCGCGCCGCTGAGCCGGGGATTCGAGCTCGCTGAAATCGACATCGAAGCGCAGTGACACGGTCTCGCCCAACGCGACTTCAAGCTGGCGGGCGAGCGCCTGCAACCGGTCGCGCAGTGCAGTGGGCGGCTCCCAGGGTTTGTCGGCAATGGCTCGTGCGAGCCGCGCGAGGACTTCGGCGAATGCGTCGAGCACACGCACCGCGCGCGGCAGATTGGGCAAGCGATGATGGCCGCGCTCGCAGGCATCGGTGACGGCAATGAGGTACGCGAAGATCCGTTCGCTGTCGGCGAGCGCGAGCAGCAGCATGTTGTACGTGTCCTGCCGGTCTGCCTTCGATGACGGCACGCGTGCGAGCGCCTTGCGCGCCAATTCGATGCTGCTACGCGCCTTGCCCCGAAAACGTGAAGCGTGCGAAGCCCAATCCCCGAAGCCCGCGCTTTCCCGTTTGAGCAGCCGTGCGCCGTCACTTGCGATGTCCGCGAGGCTCGCATAAGCCGATCGCATGGCCGCGCGGCTCGCGCTGAACGGGTGAATTCGCCACACGGTGAAGCTGAGCGCCGTTGCGAAGAGGCAGCCTGCGAAGTAGAGCGCGA
Source organism: Caballeronia sp. dw_19 (assembly GCF_018449515.1). Lineage (GTDB taxonomy): Bacteria > Pseudomonadota > Gammaproteobacteria > Burkholderiales > Burkholderiaceae > Caballeronia. Next base: position 264,836 of record NZ_JAAVUQ010000008.1, read on the forward strand.
GGAAGCGCAATTCGCCGCGTGACCCATGGATGGGCCGGTCCACCATGACTACGCAGGCAGTCGCGGCAAGGATGGAGACCTGGGCGGCCGCCGCGCTCCACACGCGCCCCAGCGCGCCGAGAAATGAAAAGACCAGAACGGCGCCGGCCGCGGCCGCGATACCCACGCCGGACGCGTACGCGGTCAGTCCGCCACAAACGGTCGACAGCACCGCGAAGCCGGTCATGGACGCGAATCGCATGCGGTTCGAGCCGGCGGCATCGGCGAGACAGGTCCAGAACGCGCCGATAGCAGCCCACGAGAACTCGGGCATGTGCAACAGGTTGCCAAGGAGCAGCATGGCGGTCGACGCGAATGCGGCCCTCAGCCCTTCGGACAAATCGGCCTGGCTCAACGCGAACGAAACCATCCAGACGGGCCGGTGGCGCGCAATGGAATCAAGCATTCGGGAGAACGCTTTCGTGCGGCGGCTTGCCGCTTGTCGTGACTGCCGGTGAAAGTTGCGAAGGCGGAGCATGGCCTGGCTTATCAAGGGGTGGATGCCGGTAATCGGGTGGCGAGCGCTGTACGCGCACTAATTTTCGGACCAGAAAAATTAAATCTCAAAAAAATGACGTGAATCCAGCCAGAAATACGAAATGTCCGATGTTTTTGGGGAGCGTCATTTCTCGCCTGCGTTCCGTTCCCGGCACGCCTGGGGAAATCCAGTCATTTCTACCGATTTCATACGCACCTACGGCCTTCAACTGTGGCAGAAACGCACTGATGTAGAAAAACTACAAGAGAAATGCTGCGTTGCACTAGAAATCAGCTAGTGAAAACCCTATAATGATTTCTAAGGGATAACCCTTGACCACCTACTAGGAGTTTGACATGAGCTACCTCTTCGCATTGCTGCAAAAATTCGCATCGTTGTTCGAATCGCCGCATCTTCCGATGGATTCGGACTACTCGTACCAAGCGCGCCAACAAGAAGCAGAGCGCATTCGCAAGTCACGCGGCACGATCATGGGTATTCGTCTGTGAGCTGCAAGGAAGGCAGCGCGGATCGCAGGAAAAACTGAACTGTTGTCGATTTATGCTTGACAAAGTTTTTTCGTAGTGCGATTCGCCTGCTTTCATTGTTGTGGATTATGTAGTTTTTCTAGCTTGACGGTTTCACCGATCGCCACATTCTGTCCCTACGGGCTCCATGGCTATCGTGTCGCTTAGCTGCGACATTCCTCTCCGGCGCCGCTCGGCGCATGCTTCCCAGACCATTCCCAGCTTTACCCTCGGGCGCTCGATTCGGCCAATCCACGGGTTCATATTTTCATTGCTTACACGCCGCAGGCCGAAATAGTGCCAGGCTGGCTTGTCATTTCGATGTAAAAGCCAATGAAATCATCGATTTAGAATATTTCGAGACAATTTGGACACGCCAGGCTCTTTGATACGAACACTTACAAGCGCTCACGTCGTGCAACCTTACGCCCGGCTAAAGTGGTTTCAACGACGCGGCACCTGACGGCACATCCGCCAACGGCTTTTCGTTCCGGCTGGCCGCGCGTCCTTAAACGAAATCAAGCTGAAAAAGGGAAAATAGTCATGAACACCTCACGCTCAATCCTTGCTGCGCTGCTGACCGGCGGCGCGCTCCTGACCGCTACGACCGCGTTCGCGCAGGTCGATAACGGGATGATCCACGGACCCGTGCCCGCGCAAGGTTATGCGCAGCCACGCATGGTGCAGGCCGCCGTGGTGATCAACCTCGGCTGGCATGGCGACCGCTATTGGGACGGCCACCGCTACTGGCAGCGCGACGAATGGATGCGCCACCACCCGCACGATCACGGTCCGGCGGGGTATCACCACGACGACCACGGCCACGATCACGGCTGATCGAGCCGATAACAGAACCCCGTCGCTAACGCCGGCTTCCCGTAAGGGAAGCCGGCTTTTTTTCGCCTTTCGTCCCGTGTCTGGAGGGCTAGGCCGGCCGATCAGCTTCAAGTCATAGGCCATTTGCAGTCCCGCGCGATTCCAGACGCTGCGCTATTCTTGTTGGCGCGGCCTTGAGAGCCGCATCGGACAGCCTGGACGCATCCCTTTGGGGTCGAACCGGCTGTCGAATCGAAGCGCGGAATTTAAGCATTGCGGGGAAAATTTGAATCAAATCACTATCGGCGTGGTGGGCAGCGGCTTGATGGGCGTCGGCATTGCGACGCAAGCGGCGCTGCACGGCTATCCGACTATCGTTCATGACATAGACGCCGCGCGGCTTGCGTCGGTGCACGCAAAGGCAGAAGCAATCCTCGACGAATTGATCGACGCCGGCGTCTTCAATGTGGACCATAAACCGGACGTACTTGCGTGTATTGAAACTACAGATCAACTGGAAAGGGTGGCCACGGCAGGTTTCATTGTGGAAGCCATTCCGGAAGTGCTCGAACTGAAGAACCGCATCTACAGGGCGCTCGAACCGCTACTGCGCGACGACGCTATTTTCGCCAGCAACACGAGCGGCTTTCCGCCCGATCTGCTCGCGCAAGTGCTACACAACAAGGCGCGTTTTGTGATCGCGCATTTCTGGAATCCGCCGCACACCATTCCGCTGGTTGAAGTCGTGCCGGGCACCGAGACCGATCCGGACGTCACGCGCCGCACGGCTGAACTGATGACGGCTATCGGCATGGAACCGGTTGTGCTGACGAAGGCTATTCCAGGTTTTGTCGGTAACCGGCTGCAATTCGCCGTGCTGCGTGAAGCGCTCGCCATTGTGCGTTCGGGCGCAGCGACGCCAGAGGTGGTCGACACCGTGATGAGGGCGTCACTCGGACGGCGTTATGGCATGGTCGGACCGCTGCAAAGCGCGGATCTCGGCGGGCTGGACACGTTGCTGGATATTGGCACGCACCTTATGCCGGAGCTGGCAAAGGACGAAGACGTGTTGCAACTGATGCGCGACCACGTGCAGGACGGGCGGGTCGGCGTGCGCAGCGGACAAGGGTTTTATGAATGGGACGACGCGCACCGTGCGCGCGTGAAAGAAGGGCGCAAGCGCCTGATTCACCACACTGCAAAGAACACCGGAAAGCACCTATGAGCGATAACAACGCGGTTCATTTCTACAATCCCGACGAGGGTCACCAGCTACGCCACGATCCATTCAAGGCGATCGTCGCGCCGCGAGTGATCGGCTGGATTTCGAGCTGCGATCCGCACGGCCATGTGAACCTCGCGCCCTACAGTTTTTTCGGCGCGTTCGCGACGTTCCCGTACATCATCGGATTCTCGAGCGAGGGGTTCAAGGACAGTATCTCGAATATCGAAGCGACCGGCGAATTCGTGTGGAATCTGGCGAGCAAACCGCTTGCCGGGAAGATGAACCAGACCTCGGCAACCGTGCCCCACGAAATCGACGAATTCGAGCTGGCCGGACTCACGAAAGCACCGGGCGTGAACGTGGCCGTGCCGCACGTGGCGGAGTCGCCGGCTGCGCTCGAATGCAAGTTGTTGCAGATCGTGCGGCTGAAATCCCTGGACGGCACGCCGATGAACAACTGGCTCGCCCTCGGGCAAGTGGTTGGCGTGCATATCCGGCGCGAGTTCCTGAAGGACGGCCTCTTCGATACGGCCGCCGCGCAGCCCATCATGCGTGCGGGTTATCGCGGGGACTACGCGGGTATTGGCGAAATGTTCGAGATGATCCGGCCGGGCTAGTGATGCGCCGAGTCGCGGCGTTACGAGGCGCGGCGTGAATTCCGCGCGGCGGTGTTCGAATCATCCGCCGCGCCCCGCTCGCCATTACAGCCTGAACACGCTCACGGCGCGGCTCAACTGTTCGGCTTGCTCAAGCAAGCCGGCTGTCGATTGCTCCGCCTCGCCGACCAGCGCCGCATTCTGTTGAGTCGCTTCGCCGATCTGCGCCACGGCAAAATTCACTTGCTCGATACCGCTCGATTGTTCGCGCGACGCCACGCTGATCTCGCCAATGATCGCGTTCACCCGCGCGACGCGCTCCACGATCCCGTTCATCGTGCCGCGGGCTTCTTCGGCGATCCGGTAACCATGAGCGACCCGGCCTACCGAGTCGGCGATCAGCGCCTCGATCTCCTTGACCGCTGCGGCGCTGCGCTGAGCCAGTCCGCGCACCTCCGACGCCACCACGGCAAAGCCCCTGCCGTGCTCGCCGGCTCGCGCGGCTTCGACGGCCGCGTTCAACGCCAGGATGTTGGTCTGGAACGCGATACCTTCGATCACCGACGTGATGTCTGAAATCTTGCGCGCGGACGCGTCGATTTCACCCATCGTGGCGACGACGCGGCCCACCGCTTCACCACCAGCGCGCGCTGCATCGGATGCCGATGCCACCAGTTGATCCGCCTGCGCCGTGTTGGCGGCGTTTTGTTGCACGGTGGACGTGATCTGCTCCATGCTCGCCGCCGTTTCTTCGAGACTGCTGGCCTGCGTCGCGATGCGCTGCGCGATGTCGCTGCTGCCCGCCGCCATCCGTCCCGTGCCGTCCGACATATCCGACGACGCGCTGCGCACCTGCGTCACGATGCGCGCAAGACCGGTCGCAATCCCGTCGATGGCAATCATCAGCCGGCCGATATCGTCCTCGCGCGTGGTCGCGAGCCGCACGCTCAGATCGCCTGCCGCGATGCGTTCGGAGGCCTGCGTGAGTTCCGCGAGCGGCCGCCCCACTAGCCGGGCTACCGCGAACAGCAGCACGGCCACGAACGCGGCGATTACCACTAGCCCGATCAGCAGGAAACGGTTGCGCGTGGCGTGTACGCCCGCGAGCAACTCGTCGCGGTACGCAATCCCGCCAATCAGCCATTGCCATTCCGGAACCGTGCGAAACACGATTTCCTTCGCCCCGCCGTGCACCTTGGGATCGGCGGCGTCCGCGATCTCGGGGGCATCGAAGGAAAGACGGCCTTCTTTCGCGTCGAGCATCTGCTTGAACGGTGCGATGCGTTCATCGGCGAGCGGAGCATCGGTACCCGCCACGCTCGTAGGACCGCCCACGCCCGGATGCACGAGCAGCTTGCCGCGATTCGGCCCATTCGATGCATCGACGACGAAGAAATAGCCGTTCTGGCCGATCGTCAGGTCGCGAATGTTCTGCTGCAGCGTTGCGATTTCCGGTGTGACGTCCACGCCGACAAACAATGCGCCAATCACGCGGCCCGACGAATCGGTGACGGGTTTGTACTCGGTGATGTACTGCTTGCCGAAGAGCGTCGCCATGCCGATAAAACGTTTCCCGCCCAGCATGGGCGCGTACGCCGGGCCTTTCCGGTCGAGCAGCGTACCGATCGCGCGTGCGCCGTCCTGCTTTTTCAACGACGTCGTCACGCGCACGAAGTCGTCGCCGGTGCGCGCGAACACCGTCGCGATTGCGCCGCTGCGTTCGAGGAACTGATCGGGAATCGAGAAATCGAGGTTCATCGGCTTGTCGCCGGCCTTGAACGTGGGTGTCGCGACGCCGCCGATATCCACCTTCTGCGTTTCATCGAGCGTGAAATCCGGGGGCAGAAAGCTTGAGAACAGCGTCATGTAGCGCTCGACTTCGGCGCTGACGGCTTTGTCGTAGAGACGGATCATTGTGTCGATCGCGCGGTCGTCGTCGTTTATGCGTTCGAGCGCTTGTGCATCGATTTGCTGACCCGCCAGATGCGTGACCGCAATGGTAAACCCGGCTACGACCGTGGCCGCGAGGGCGCAGGCGAGGATGGCGAACTTCGCGCCGACACTGGCCCGGCGGATGTTGAATAGAGACATAGATGAACTGATCAAGCGAGATGTAGGGAAGATGAATGGTTAACGGCGCCGGCTCGGGGTTCTTGATCGCTCCGGTTCCGCCGCGTCCTGTTCGCAAGCGCTGCAAAGCAGCCAAAACCCGACATCGTCCACGCAGCCACGTTCCTGGAATATGATGGCCCGACGGTAAAAACGCCTCCAACCCGGACGACACACCGGCGAAATTCCAAAAAAACGTAACGAAACGACCGTCCACTTGCTCTGGCGCGACATGAAAAAAAGCGCCAAAATCGGCTCGGCACTGCTCGCAAACCCTTGCCCCATAAGCCTCCGGCTTTCCATCTGCCAAAAAAAGAAAAACAAGGTGTCGTATTTCCACATGTGACTGTCGGAAATAGTCGGCAACCCGCACTTTTTTCTGGCAACTATGTATGCAGAGCGCGGACGCACGTCCGCCAACCAGGAGAGCGTTCGATGAATTCCCACAAGGTCGTGGTCGAAAACCTGTGCAAGGTGTTCGGCACGAGCCCGAAGCAGGCGATCGACATGCTTGCCGGCGGCGCAACGAAGGAAGAAGTTTTCGCCCGCACCGGACAGATTGTCGGCGTCCATAACGTGTCCTTCGAAGTGAAGGAAGGCGAGATTTTCGTGCTGATGGGCTTGTCGGGTTCAGGCAAATCGACACTGATCCGCCTCATCAACCGGCTGGTCGAGCCGACTGCCGGCAAGGTGCTGATCGATGGCCGCGACGTGGCTTCCGTCCCGCGTTCCGAACTGACGTCGCTGCGCCGCAAAGACATGAGCATGGTGTTCCAGTCATTCGCGCTCATGCCGCAACGCACGGTGCTGTCGAACGCGGCGTTCGGGCTTGAAGTGGCGGGCATCGGGCGCAAGGAACGCGAGAAACGCGCGATGGCCGTGCTCGAGCAAGTGGGTCTGGCGCCGTTCGCGCAGAAGCTGCCGGCGCAGTTGTCGGGCGGGATGCAGCAGCGCGTGGGGCTCGCGCGGGCGCTGGCCGTGAACCCGTCGCTGATGATCATGGACGAGGCGTTCTCCGCGCTCGATCCGCTCAAACGCAAGGAAATGCAGAACGTGCTGCTCGATCTGCAACGCGAACAGCAGCGCACGATCATGTTCGTGTCGCACGATCTGGAGGAAGCGCTGCGCATTGGTACGCGGATCGCGATCATGGAAGGCGGCAAGGTCGTGCAGATCGGCACGCCGCAGGAAATCATCTCGAACCCCGCCGACGACTACGTGCGCGCGTTCTTCGAAGGAATCGACACCAGCCGTTACCTGACCGCCGGCGACCTGATGCAGACGGACGTGGTGCCGTTGATGAAGCACGGTTCGCAGATCGATGCATCGAGCGTTTCGCAGGCGCTCAACGGCAGCGCCGACTACGCGTTCGTGATGGACCACGAGCGCAAGATCCGCGGTTTCGTGTGCCGCGATGCGATCGGCCAGGCGTCGCCGGAAATCAATCTTATCGAATGCATCCAGCGCACCACGCCGCTTGATATTGTCGTCAGCCGGGTGGTCGCCAGCCGTGCACCGCTGCCGGTAGTGGAAGCGGACGGATCGTATTGTGGTTCGGTCAACAAGACGAATGTTCTCAAGGCCCTGACTCGGCATCGAGGTTCCCATGTCTGAAATTATCCCGCTCGGCACGTGGGTCGATCACGGTGTCAAATACCTGCTCGACCACGATGCAAACACCTTCGACGCGATCGGCAAAGTCATCGAGAGCTTTGCGGCGCTGGTCGAACACGGCCTGCAGGCCATTCCGATGTGGCTGATGATGGCGATCTTCGTCGGCATCGGCTTGTGGCGCGTCGGCTGGCGGTTTGCGCTATTCACGCTGCTGTCGTTGCTGCTGATCTATGCGACGGGCTTCTGGGACGAGATGGTGATCACGCTCGGCCTCACGCTGTCCGCCACGCTGATCAGTTTGTTGCTTGGCATTCCGCTTGGGATCTGGACGGCGAAGAGCAAGACCATCGAGACGATCGTGCGTCCGGTGCTCGACCTGATGCAGACCATGCCCGCGTTCGTGTACCTGATTCCGGCAGCCATGCTGTTCGGTCTTGGCCGCGTGCCGGGGATCTTGTCGACGGTTATCTTTGCCATGCCGCCCGCCGTGCGTCTGACGTCGCTCGGTATCAAGCATGTCAACCGCGAGATCGTGGAGGCGGGTCAGGCGTTCGGCTGCACGCCGTGGCAACTGCTGTACAAGGTGCAGTTTCCGAACGCGCTGCCGTCCATCATGACCGGCGTCAACCAGACCATCATGATGGCGCTGTCGATGGTCATCATTGCGTCGATGGTCGGCGCAGGCGGTCTTGGCAACGACGTGCTGGCGAGTATTCAGCGGCTGGACATTGGGCTTGGGTTTGAGAGCGGCTTGTCGGTGGTGTTGCTCGCGATCATTCTTGACCGCATCACGGAAAGTTTTGGCCGGTCGCCGGGTATGGCGCGGGCGCCGTTGTTGTCGGGCATTCGCAGCGTGATGCGCGTGCGCCGTGCGCCGGCTACGCAGCGAGGTTGAGCAGCAGAATCAAGCATCAGATGAGCGATTAGATCAGGCAGCGAAGTAGAGGCCAGGGCCCCAAGGATAAAAACCCGATGAAACGCGACGCGATGGTGCCGAACCGGATTCATCCTGCTGAGAATTCACCGTTATCGAAGCTGGCGCACTTCGGGTTCCTGACGTTGCCTAATTTTTCGATGATCGCGTTCACCAGCGCGATCGAAGTGTTACGCATGGCGAACTATGTTGGCCGGGCGGAGCACTACACGTGGTCGGTGATCACGCCGGACGGTGAACCGGCGCGTGCGAGCAACGGCATTACCGTGAAGCCGACTAAAACGCTGGCTGAAGCGGGCATGCCGGATGTGTTGATCGTGTGCGCGGGCTGGCATGTGCGCGATTACGTGGATGACAAGGTGATCGCGTTGCTGCAGCACGTCGCGGCGCAAGGCGTGCCGCTTGGCGGCGTGTGCACGGGTCCGTATGCGTTGCTCGCGGCGAACTTGCTGGATGGGTATCGATGCACGGTGCATTGGGAGGACATGTCGCCGTTGCACAAGCGTTTCCCCGATGTGCGATTCGCCGATGAACTCTTTGTGATCGATCGTGATCGCGTGACCTGCACGGGCGGGACCGCGCCGCTTGACCTCATGCTGAACCTGGTTGGCCAGCGGCTTGGTCAGGCGCACGCGGCGCAGGTGTCCGAGCAGTTCATTGTGGAGCGCATTCGCGGCACGACGGATTACCAGCATATTCCCGTCGATGCCCGCGTCGGATTTTCGCGTGCTGAGTTGATTGAAGTGGTGCGGCTGATGGAGGCGAACATTGAAGAGCCTTTGTCGCTTGAGGAGCTTGCGCGGCTGGTGAAGCTTTCGCAGCGTCATTTGCAGCGCATGTTCAAGATGTTCCTGAGTGTTTCGCCGACGCATTATTACCTCACGTTGCGGCTGCGGCGAGCGCGCGAGTTGTTACGTAATACCGATGCATCGATCTCGCGTGTGACGGCCGTGTGCGGCTTTCATTCGCCGTGTCATTTCAGCAAGGCGTACCGCGCGCAGTTTGGCCACGCGCCGAGTATTGAGCGCAGGCAATCGGCTTGATGATCCATTTTCAGACGTGGTGCGCTCATTGGGGCGCGGCATCGTCGTGTCTGGTGGTTTCCAAAATAGGGAGAAACATGAAACTTCACGGAATCGCGTCGTCGTGCGCGCTGGTTGTCTTGCTGAATATCACGATGTCCGGCGGCGCGTTTGCGTCTGATCCGGCCACGTGTCAGAACGTCCGTTTCGCCGATGTAGGCTGGACCGATATTGCCGCGACCACGGGTCTGGCGACCACCGTGCTGCAGGGCCTTGGATATAAACCGACGAAGACCATCGCGTCGGTGCCTATTACTTTTGCCGGTATCAAGAACAAGCAGATCGACGTATTCCTGGGTTACTGGTCGCCGACGATGGACCCCATTGTCGAGCCGTTCCAGAAAGCGGGGCAGGTGAAGGTATTGGCGGCGCCTAACCTGACGGGCGCGAAGTACACGTTGGCGGTTCCGGACTATGCGTATAACGGCGGCCTGAAGTCATTCGCCGATATTGCCAAGAACTACGACAAGCTTGACGGCAAGATCTACGGTATTGAGCCGGGTAATGACGGCAATGCGTTGATCAAGAAGATGATCGATTCGAATCAGTATGGGCTTGGCAAGTTCAAGATGGTGGAGTCGAGCGAGGCGGGCATGCTGGTGGAAGTGGGCCGTGCGATTCGCGAGAAGAAGTGGATTGTGTTTCTGGGTTGGGAACCGCATCCGATGAACGTGACGATGAAGATTGATTATCTGAGTGGTGGGGATGACGTGTTCGGGCCGAACTATGGTGAGGCCAAGGTGTTGACGGTGACGCCGCCGGATTATGCTGCGCGATGCCCGAATGTGGCGAAGCTGGTTGATAATTTGCGGTTCTCGACGGACATTGAGAATCATGTGATGACGCCGATCATGAACAAGACTGATCCGAATGTCGCGGCCAAGCAGTGGCTGAAGGCGAATCCGGCTGTGCTGGATAAGTGGCTGGCGGGGGTGAAGACGTTTGACGGCAAGGACGGGTTGCCGGTTGTGAGGGCTTACGTAGCACAGTGAGGGTTGCTCGCGCCGGTGGACCGAGGGGGTTTGCTGGTGCGAGTGGGTGGGTTTGGTGGTTTGGTGGTTAGCGGTTGGGGTCAGTGCCGGGGTGGTGGTTTCGGTGTTAGTGGTCAGGGGTCAATGCTGGGTTGCTGCTTTCAGCGTTAGCGGTCTGCGAGAGTCGGATTTTCTCTTTATCACTATTAGCCACTGTGCGTGGCGGCACGTCATTTCTTTGTCCAAAGCGACAAAGAAACGAAGCAAAGAAAGCGCTTTTAAACAAGCTACCCTAAGTGTCCACAGCGTGCGGTTTCTATTCATAGGTGCCCCAAAAGCACGGTGCTCGCCAGAGCCACCGGTGTTTGAACCCCTCCTTCTCGCGAATCCTGACACGAACACGCTTCGCCCCGTACGCCCTCGGGCAAGCACATTTGCTAAGGAATCCGAACGGCCCTACGGGTATTTACGGCTCCGGTTTTGACGGGTTAGCTACCTGGTCTGTGTGACCGTATTCATTGGCCACAGCTTGATGCGTGTTTGTGTTTACTGCTTCAGTTTTTGTGAATTGGCTGCGCGTTCTGTACAGCTATTTTCGTCGGTTACGGCCTTACGCATTCTGCAGCATCGTTTCTTGGCGGGTTGGCTACATGGTTCGTTATGCATACAAATTTGGAGGGTGGTTCACGCGGATAGCGCGGGGTGGTCCTTGGGCAGGTTCAATCACTGGTGGCGAAGCGTGTGGGTATCCGTGTTCGGAGAAGGAGGGGTTCACACATCCGTCGCTCTGGCGAGCACCGTGCTTTTGGGGCACCTATGAATACAAACAGCACGCTGTGGACACTTAGGGTAGCGTGGTTGAAAGCGCTTTCTTTGCTTCGTTTCTTTGTCGCTTTGGACAAAGAAATGACGTGCCGCCACGCACAGTGGCTAACAGTGATAAAGAGAAAATCCAACTCTCGCAGACCGCTAAGGCCGAAAGCAGCAACCCGGCATTGACTCCGACCGCTAACCCCGGAACCTAACACCCTGGCACTGACCCCGACCACTAACCCCCGAGAACCGACCACTAACCCCCGAGAACCGACCACCCCGACCGCCAACCCCCAAACCATGCCCCCCCGCCCAACCCCCGAACAGTGCGAACGCCCCCCTAAATAGCCCGCGCCCGCCCCGGAAAAGTCTCATCAAAATCCGCGGCAAGGTCGAGCGTCGCAACGCTCGCTGCATCGTCCGCCGCTGCCGTGCCACGCTGCTCCCGATACATCATCGGCGCAAGCCCGAACTGCTTCCTGAACTCCCGCCCCAAATGCGACGCATCAGAAAAACCGCAACTCGATGCAATGTCCGCAACCGTCTTGTCCGAACTCGTCAGCAACCACGCAGCCGTGCGCAACCGAACCTGCTTCGCATAAGCCTGCGGCGCCTTGCCGGTCTCCGCCTTGAACAAACGCTCCAACTGCCGCGTCGATAAATCCAGCTTGTGCGCAAGCTCATCGAGCGTCAACGAACGCCCCACATGCTGCTCCATCAGCAAGATCGCGCGCTTCACTTTCGGATGCGTGGCAGGCGCAAGCCCCGGCGGATGCGGCTGCGGCGCATTGCCCTTCTGCATGTCGTCCACCAGCAAAATGCGCAACGCCTTTTGTATCGTGGCAGCCTCGAAATGGCGCAGCAAAATGGCCGCGGCGACATCAATCGATGCCCGTCCGCCCGAACACGTAATGCGCCGGTGATCCGTCACAAACAAACGATCTGCGACCAGCATCTCCTCATTCACACCCGGAAAACGCTCGACGAAATCCCAGTAGTGAAACCAGCTCACACAGATCCGATAACCCTCCAGCACGCCGGCCCGCATCAGGGAAAACACACCCGTGCAAATGCCGACAAGCGTGGCGTCCGTGGTCGCGGCGCGACGGATGAATTGCAGCGTGGCATCGCTCGCGCCCGCGCCGGAATGCAGCAGGCCACCCACGACCACCACATAGTCGAAAGACTCAGCCTTCTCGAAGGTTTCCCAAGGCGTGATCTGGATGCCGCAACTCGCCCGCACCGGCGCAAGCGTTTCCCCAATCACACTCCATGAGCACCGAACCGGCTTGCTGAAATCGCCTTCATCAGCCGACAGGCGCAATAAATCGACGAAGCCGGAAAATGCCGTCAACGTGAAATTCGGCAGCAACACAATGCCAAAACGGATGCGCTGTTTGGACGCCGTGTCGGGCGATTGAGGGGGAAGAAGGTCAGCGGGATTCATGCGCTTGCCATTGATGTGCAGCCGTCATTCGGGCCATAGGTGACGGGCGACATGGCGGCCCGGTAATCAATCAGCATATCACCGTCATTAACTGGTTTGAAATACCGGAATTCACGCGGGCATCGAGGCGCTCGGGATTTTTGATACCCCTTCCACATAATCCGGAAAGGAAAACGACTTGCCCCCTTGGTCAGGGCAAGCCGTTTCCGATAGCCGGCTGCGTACCCGGCTATTTCCGAAAGCATTAAAGCGGGTTTAGTACGAGCTGGATACTGGCTTGGCGACCTGATTAATGAGCAGCGTGCTTGACGTGCTTGGCCTTCGTGTATTTGTGGTGATGATGCGGCTTTGCATACGACACAGCCGGTGCAGCAACAGCCGCAACAATAAGGACCGCGAGGACTTTCTTCAGAATATTGTTCATGGGGCGAACCTGATGGGCGAGAATTTGATGACGGTTGATTCAAGCGCATTCAAAAATGCCGGCACAGTGTATCGCAGCGATTCTTCAACCCGGAAAGGGTAAATAAGACCTGCAATGAAAGTGTTGCATAACCGCCGACACGTAAATCTTGCGCCGATTTTTCCGCCTCCGCTCCTGCCCGATTTGTTGCATTACCCCACGTACCAAGATCGAAACAGCGCCATGCTGCGCTTAGCTGCCTGAACCGCTAGCTGTTACCGGGGCTCCCGGTCCACTCGGCGTTGCGGTACCCATGCCGGTTTTGGTTCCCGTCGATGAAGTCTTGGCGTGCTTCATCTTCTTCTGGTGCGACATGCCAGGATTTGCCGTCGTTCCCGCCGACTGGTTAGTGGTCTGAGCGTTGTCACCAGCCTGTAAGCCTGTGCTTGAACTCGGCGGATTGGTTTGGGCGAAAGCCGTGCTGGAGATGCAAAGTACGGCGCCGATCGCGCATGTCCTTGAGAGTGCCATTGAGAATTGCTTCATGCCTGGTTTCCTTTCTGTAAGACGGGCGAGGAGACGTCCATAGGGTGTCGACTGCGGGCAAGCGGACGCTCACTAGCTTGCTCTACAGCCTGTTCAGCATGTGACGTGCCACCACCATGGCGCCGGGTTACCCGGGCCGCCACCTGCCAGTTTTCGCCGCTGATCATCGCTAAAGCGCCTCGGCATCCACCCGCATTGCGTTACTGACGCCGCCATCCCACGTGCATGCCGTTTTTGTTCTATCAGCGGAAATTGGCGTGCGGTGCAATGGTTACCTAGCGAAATCCCATGCAGTCCACCGACAAGGCACCTCATGAACGTCAGCGTTTTCGATCTGTTCAAGATCGGCATCGGTCCGTCAAGTTCGCATACGGTCGGCCCGATGATCGCAGCGTGCCGCTTTGCTTCGCATATCGAGGACGCGAACCTGCTCGCGTTCGTGCGCCGCGTGCGGGTAGATCTGTTCGGCTCGTTGGGCGCAACCGGCAAGGGCCACGGTACCGATAAAGCCGTGCTGCTTGGACTCGAAGGCAATCTCCCCGACTCGATCGATCCGGATGCGATCGAACCGCGTCTGCGGGAGATCCGCGAGTGCAAGAGCTTGAACCTGCTCGGCAAGCACACGGTTAAATTCGACGAGCGTGAGCACATAGGGTTCTTTCGCAAGTTGATGCCGGGCGCGCCTGGATCGAACGTCGTGCATCCGAACGGCATGCGCTTCCAGGCCTTCGATGAAAACGGCCAGCTCGTCGTCGAAAAAGAGTACTACTCGGTCGGCGGCGGTTTCGTGATCAACAGCGAGGGCACGCGCGTGAACGGCGTGCAAACCGGTGGCGAGGTGCCCCACCCATTCCGCACCGGCGACGACCTGATGCGCGTGTGCCGTGAGACGGGGTTGTCGATTGCTGAAATTACGCTGCGCAACGAATGCGCATCGCGCTCAGAGCGTGAAGTGCGTGACGGCCTGCTCGCGATCTGGCGCGTGATGGCGGCGTGCGTGGAGCGCGGCTGCAAGGTGCGAGGCGAATTGCCCGGCCCGATGCACGTGAAACGCCGCGCTGCCGACCTTTCCGCGCAGTTGCGCAAGCATTCGGAGGAGTCGTTGCGCGATCCACTCTCCATGCTCGACTGGGTCAACCTCTACGCGATGGCCGTGAACGAGGAGAACGCGGCGGGTGGCCGCGTGGTGACGGCACCCACGAACGGCGCGGCCGGCGTGATCCCTGCGGTGCTGCATTACTACGTGAAGTTCATGCACAACTCGACCGACGAGGGCATTGTCACGTTCTTGCTGACGGCGGCGGCTATCGGGATCATCTACAAGGAAACGGCGTCTATCTCCGGCGCCGAAGTGGGCTGCCAGGGTGAAGTCGGCGTGGCGTGTTCAATGGCCGCAGCAGCGCTTGCCGCCGTCATGGGCGGTACGCCGACGCAAGTAGAAAACGCGGCCGAAATCGGTATGGAACACAACCTCGGCATGACCTGCGACCCCGTTGGCGGGCTCGTGCAGATACCCTGCATTGAACGCAACGCGATGGGCGCGATCAAGGCGCTCAACGCGGCGCGCATGGCCATGAAGGGTGACGGTACGCACTATGTGTCGCTCGACAACGTGATCAAGACAATGCGCGAAACCGGCGCGGACATGAAGACGAAATACAAGGAGACGTCGCGCGGCGGGTTGGCCGTGAACGTCATCGAGTGCTGATTTGAAGGTTTTGCAAGACTAACAAGTTTAAGGAAACACCATGAGCCGCTATTCGATATTCAGCCTGTTGCGCAACGGCATGTCGTATCACGAGAACTGGGAACGCCAGTGGAAAAGCCCGGAGCCCAAGCAGGAATACGACGTGGTGATCGTCGGCGGCGGCGGGCATGGTCTCGCGACGGCCTACTATCTTGCCAAGGAACATGGCGTGCGCAACATCGCCGTGCTCGAGAAGGGCTGGATCGGCGGCGGTAATACGGCGCGCAACACAACCATCGTGCGTTCGAACTATCTGTGGGATGAATCGGCGGCGCTGTACGAAAAAGCGATGCAGTTGTGGGAAGGGCTTTCGCAAGACCTGAACTACAACGTGATGTTCAGCCAGCGCGGCGTGATGAACCTCGCGCATACGCTGCAAGACGTTCGGGATACTGAACGTCGCGTGAACGCGAACCGCTTGAATGGCGTTGATGCCGAATTCCTCACGCCTGAACAGATCAAGCAGATCGAGCCGACCATCAACCTGAATAGCCGCTATCCGGTGCTCGGTGCGTCCATCCAGCGGCGCGGCGGCGTGGCTCGTCATGATGCGGTTGCATGGGGGTTTGCACGCGGCGCGGATCAGGCAGGCGTGGATATCGTGCAGAACTGCCAGGTCACGGGGATTCGCCGCAACGGCAGCCAGGTGATCGGCGTGGATACCACGAAGGGTTTTATCAAAGCCAAGAAGGTGGCGGTCGTCGCAGCAGGCAACACCTCCACACTCGCCGATATGGCCGGCATCCGCCTTCCCCTGGAAAGCCATCCGTTGCAAGCACTTGTGTCTGAACCCATTAAGCCCGTGGTCAACACGGTGGTGATGTCGAACGCGGTGCACGCGTATATCAGCCAGTCCGATAAGGGTGATCTGGTGATCGGGGCGGGTGTCGACCAGTACACGGGCTTTGGTCAGCGTGGCAGTTTTCACATTATCGAAGGGACGTTGGAGGCGATCGTCGAGATGTTCCCGGTGTTCTCGCGTGTACGCATGAATCGGCAGTGGGGCGGGATTGTGGACGTGTCGCCGGATGCGTGCCCGATCATCAGCAAGACCGATGTGAAGGGGCTGTACTTCAACTGCGGCTGGGGTACGGGTGGCTTCAAGGCGACGCCGGGTTCGGGCTGGGCATACGCCCATACCATCGCGCACGACGAGCCTCACGCGTTGAACGCGCCGTTCTCCATCGACCGTTTCTACACCGGTCATCTGATCGACGAACACGGCGCTGCAGCCGTCGCCCACTAACCCGCCCTTGGAGAAAAGACATGTTGCTGATTGAATGCCCCTGGTGCGGTCCACGAGCTGAAAGCGAATTCTCGTGCGGCGGCGAAGCCGATATCGCCCGCCCGCTCGATACCGAAAAACTCACCGACAAGGAATGGGGCGACTACCTGTTCATGCGCAAGAATCCGCGTGGCGTGCATCGTGAGCAATGGATGCACACGCAAGGTTGCCGGCGCTGGTTCATGGCGCAACGCGACACCGTGAGCTACGCATTTCAGGGTTATGACACGTTCGCCCGGCCGCTCGCCGTGATGGACCAGAAAGTGGAACAGAAAGAAGAAGGACAACCGAAATGAGCCAGAAAGACCGACTCGCCACGGGCGGGCGCATCAACCGCGCGATCGCGCTCACGTTTACCTTCAACGGCAAGACATACCAGGGCCATCAGGGTGATACGCTCGCCTCCGCGCTGCTTGCGAACGGCGTGCATTTCGTTGCGCGCAGCTGGAAATATCACCGGCCGCGCGGCATTGTGACGGCCGACGTGGCAGAACCGAATGCCGTGGTTCAGCTTGAAACCGGCGCTTATACGGTGCCCAATGCGCGTGCCACCGAGATCGAGTTGTATCAGGGGCTGGTCGCCACGAGCGTGAATGCCAAGCCGAGCATCGAGAACGATCGCATGGCGGTGAACCAGAAGATCGCCCGGTTTATTCCGGCTGGCTTCTACTACAAGACCTTCATGTGGCCGCGCAAGTTCTGGCCGAAATACGAAGAAGTGATCCGCGACGCAGCGGGTCTCGGCAAAGCGCCCGAACACGTGGACGCGGATCGCTACGACAAGTGTTTCGCGCATTGCGACGTGCTCGTGGTCGGCGCGGGGCCTTCAGGTCTTGCGGCGGCGCATGCGGCGGGTTTGTCGGGTGCACGCGTGATTCTCGTCGATGACCAACCGGAACTCGGCGGTTCGTTGCTGTCGTATCGCACGGAAATCGATGGCGCGCCGGGCCTGAAGTGGGCGCAAAAAATAGAAGCCGAACTGCGCAAGATGCCGGACGTGAAGATCCTGTGCCGCAGCACGGCATTCGGTTATCAGGATCACAACCTCGTCACGATCACGCAGCGCTTGACCGAGCATTTGCCGGTATCGATGCGCAAAGGCACGCGGGAACTGCTGTGGAAAGTGCGCGCGAAGCGGGTCATTCTCGCCACGGGCGCGCAGGAACGGCCGATTGTATTTGGCAACAACGATCTTCCGGGCGTGATGCTGGCGTCGGCGGTGTCGTCGTACTTGCATCGCTATGCCGTGCTGCCGGGACGCAATGCGGTGGTCTTCACGAACAACGACAGCGGCTATCAATGCGCGCTCGATCTGAAGGCGGCAGGCGCGCAGGTGACGGTAGTAGACCCGCGTCTCGCCGACGACAAGGGCGCGTTGCAAGGCCAGGCCAAACGCTATGGCGTGAAGATACTGAATGGATCGGCCGTCACGGTGGCGCATGGCAAATTGCGCGTGGCGTCGGTCGAAGTCAACGCCTATTCGAACGGCACGGTCGGCGTGAAGCAAGCCGACTTGTCTTGCGACCTGCTCGCTGTGTCCGGCGGCTGGAGCCCGATCCTGCACTTGTTCGCGCAATCCGGCGGCAAGGCGCACTGGCACGACGAAAAGACTTGCTTCGTACCCGGCAAAGCGATGCAGGCCGAGAGCAGCGTAGGCGCGTGCGCCGGCGAATTTACGCTCGCCCGTGCGATCCGTTTCGCGGTCGATGCTGGCGTGGACGCCGCGCGTGCCGCAGGTTTTATCGTTGCCCGCCCGACACCCGTGCAAGTGGCCGAGGTCAGCGAGGCGCCGCTCATGCCGTTGTGGCTGGTCGGTGGCCGTGAGCTGGCGACACGGGGTCCTAAGCAATTTATTGATTACCAAAACGACGTATCCGCCGCCGATATCTTCCTCGCCGCGCGAGAAGGGTTCGAGTCCGTTGAGCACGTGAAGCGTTACACGGCGATGGGCTTCGGCACGGATCAGGGCAAGCTCGGCAACATCAACGGCATGGCGATCCTGGCTCAGGCGCTGAACAAGACCATCCCCGAAACTGGCACCACGACCTTCCGTCCGAACTACACGCCGGTTACGTTCGGCACGTTCGCCGGCCGCGAGCTGGGCGAGTTCCTCGATCCCGTCCGCAAGACCGCCGTGCACGAATGGCACGTGGAAAATGGCGCGGCGTTCGAAGACGTTGGCAACTGGAAGCGGCCTTGGTACTACCCGAGGAACGGTGAAGACATGCATGCGGCGGTTGCGCGCGAGTCGCTGGCGACGCGCACCAGCGTTGGCATTCTGGATGCGTCGACGCTTGGCAAGATCGACATTCAAGGTCCCGATGCCGCGAAGCTGCTCAACTGGGTCTACACGAACCCGTGGAGCAAGCTGGAAGTGGGCAAGTGCCGATACGGCCTGATGCTCGACGAAAACGGCATGATCTTTGACGACGGCGTGACCGTACGCCTCGCTGACCAGCACTACATGATGACGACCACGACCGGTGGCGCCGCACGCGTGCTGACGTGGCTCGAACGCTGGCTGCAAACCGAGTGGCCCGACATGCGGGTGCGCCTGGCGTCGGTGACGGATCACTGGGCGACGTTCGCTGTCGTCGGCCCGAACAGCCGGAAGGTGTTGCAGAAGGTCTGCCGCGATATCGACTTTGCGAACGCCGCGTTTCCGTTCATGAGCTATCGTGAAGGGACCGTGGCGGGCGCTGCGTCGCGCGTGATGCGAATCAGCTTCTCCGGCGAACTTGCTTACGAAGTCAACGTGCCGGCGAACGTCGGGCGCGCGGTGTGGGAAGCGCTCATGGCCGCCGGCGCCGAGTTCGACATCACGCCATATGGCACGGAAACCATGCATGTGTTGCGCGCCGAGAAGGGTTACATCATCGTCGGACAGGATACCGACGGCTCGATGACCCCGTACGACCTCGGCATGGGCGGACTGGTCGCGAAGTCGAAGGACTTCCTCGGCAAGCGTTCGCTGACGCGCTCGGATACGGCGAAGGCCGGGCGCAAGCAACTCGTCGGCTTGCTTGCTGAAGATGCGTCATTCGTGATTCCGGAAGGCTCGCAGATCGTGCCGGGTCCGTTCACCGGCGACACCGCACCCATGCTCGGTCACGTCACATCCAGCTATTTCAGCCCTATTTTAAAGCGCTCGATTGCGATGGCCGTCATCAAGGGCGGTCTCGACAAGATCGGCGAATCAGTAATGATCCCGCTCGCCAACGGTAAGCAGATGCCGGCAAAAATCACCAGCTCGGTGTTCTACGACAGCGAAGGAGCACGTCAACATGTGGAATGAAAACAGAAGCAACCAGACGATCGTGGATCGTGCAATCGGGCAGGGCGTGTGGCAGGAATCGCCGCTGGTAGGCGTGGATGGCCTGCTGAAAAAACATCAGGCGAGTGCATCGAAGGCGTTTCGTCTGGTCGAGCGGCCGTTCCTGGAACTGGTCAATGTGCGGGGTGACCTGCGTGATGCCGCGTTTGTTGCGGCAGTTGAGAGCGTAATTGGTTGCAAGCCGCCCGAGAAGCCAAATACGACGGCGACGGGCAATGGCTACGACCTGATCTGGCTCGGTCCCGACGAGTGGCTCGTACGCTCGGCCGCCGCGCATTCCGCGACGCAGGCTGCGCCGATGGAAGCCAGATTGCGCGAGGCGTTCAAGGGCTTGTTCGCAGCCGCCGTTGATATCGGCAGCGGTTATACCGTGCTCGACATCAGCGGCACGCGTACGCGTGATGTACTCGCACGCGGTTGTCCGCTCGATCTGCATCCGCGTTTGTTCGGTGTCGGCCAGTGTGCGCAGAGCCATTACTTCAAGGCCTCCGTGACGGTGCTGCCGACCGGTGACGACAGCTTTGACCTCGTGATCCGCCGCAGCTTTGCGGACTACTTCGTGAAGATGATGCTCGATGCGGCCGAGCCGCTGATGTCGTGAAACCGTACGAACCATTCGAAACATTAAGCGCGGGCGGACGGGGCTGGCGCATTGTTGTCGATGAGCTCGTGGTGCCCACGCGCATTGGTTTGCATGCTCAGGAGTATCTGGCGCCGCAACCCGTTGCTATCGACGCGAGCCTGCATTATCGAGGCGTACCGGCCGAGGAGAACGCGCACGAGCTGATCGATTACGAGGCATGGTGTGCGGATGTGTCGGGTTATCTGGAGAGCAAGCCGCATACGCGCTTGCTCGAAACCCTGGCGGTGGAGATCGCGGCGCTGTCGTTCACCCGGTGGCCCGCGCTCGATGCGCTGACGCTGCTGCTGTATAAGCCGAAGATTCGCGAAGGCACGCGACGCGTGGGCGTTGAGATCGACTGGCATCGTGCGGATTTCGACGCATGGCGTGCGTCGGTTGGGTTGCATACGGCGCAAACGGCGCATATGACGGTCACGCGCTGAAACGGCCATGACGTCGACGCGTGTTCAAACCGCCGGACTTTCGCAGCTTGCGTGCGAGCAGCATGATCCTGATGCGGCACTCGCGTTGCTCGATCGCAGCCTGGCGCTTGGGCATCGGCGAATTGCGTTGATCCGCTATCTGCACGCACAGTATCTTGGCGCGCCGCTCGAGCCGCGCCATCATGAGTATGTTCACAAGGTAGCGGAGCGCTTGAGCACCGAGACGATTGCGCGCATAGCGATGGCTGCGCGTGCGCGGCTTGAGATATGACCCGGTTTCCACTGCGGTAGTTGACTGGAGCTAAAAGGGCATCGCGGCTGCCAAGCCGAGATGCCCAAAAAAACATAACGATTTACACCGCCGCGACGGTCTTTCCCTTACGCGCCTTCGCACCATGCGCGACAAAATACGGCGTATCAACACGCTCTAGCGGCGCATGTCCCCGGATCTTGTCTGCGATCTTTTCGGCCAGCATGATTGTTGGCGCATTCAAGTTGCCGGTCACGATCAGCGGCATGATCGACGCATCGACCACGCGCAGCGATTCGAGCCCGTGTACGCGGCCTTCGTTATCGACAACAGCCAACTCGTCGTAACCCATCTTGCACGAGCACGACGGATGGTAAGCCGTCTCCGCACGTTGCCTCACGAACGCGTCGAGTTGATCGTCCGTGGTGAGATCAGCGCCCGGATGCAACTCCCGTCCACGATATTTCGCGAGTGCCGGCTGATGCATGATCTCGCGCGTAATGCGGATCGCGTCGCGGAATTCACGCCAGTCAAGCGGGTCCGACATGTAGTTGAAAAGGATGCTCGGGTGCGCATTCGGATCGCGAGACTTCAGCTTGACGCGGCCGCGGCTGGGCGATCGCATGGAACCCACATGAGCCTGGAAGCCATGCATCTTGATTGGGTTCGAGCCGTTGTAGTTGATTGCGACGGGCAGGAAGTGATATTGAATGTTGGGCCACAGGTCGTCGTCGCGCGTACGTATAAAGCCGCCCGCTTCGAACTGATTGCTCGCACCAATGCCCGTACCATTCAACATCCATTCAACCCCGATCTGCGGCTGGTTCCACCACTGAAGCGCAGGATAAAGCGACACGGGTTCAAGGCATTCGTACTGCATGTACATCTCCAGATGATCCTGGAGATTCTCACCGACGCCGGGCAGGTCATGCACTAAAGGCACGTCAAGTTCCCGCAGCCACGTCGATCGGCCGACACCCGAACGCTGCAATAATTGCGGCGATGCAATCGCGCCGCTGCACACCAGTACCTCGCGACGTACATGAGCGGTGACACGTTCGCCGCTATGTAAATACGCCACGCCAATCGCTTTTTTCCCGGCGAACAAGACGCGATCCGTGACGGCGTGCGTCGCGATCGTGAGATTCGGCCGGCCTTTCGCGCGGTCGAGATATCCGCGCGCGGTGCTTGAGCGGCGACCCTTAGGCGTCACGGTCCGGTCCATCGGGCCGAAACCTTCCTGGCTGTATCCGTTGAGGTCATCGGTGCGGGGATAACCGGCCTGCACACCTGCTTCGACCATCGCGGCGAACAACGGATTGTTGCCGGGCTTCGAGGTCGTCACGTGCACCGGGCCGTCACCGCCGTGATACGGGTTCGGTCCGGCATCGCGCGTTTCGGCCTTGCGAAAATACGGCAGGCAATCGGAATAGGTCCAGTTTTCAAGGCCTTTTCTCTCGGCCCAGCCGTCGTAGTCGAGCGCATTGCCGCGGATGTAGCACATGCCGTTGATCAGCGACGACCCGCCCAGTCCTTTACCGCGGCCGCATTCCATACGCCGATTGTTCATGTACGGTTCGGGATCGGTTTCGTAGGCCCAGTTATAGCGCCTTCCTTGCAACGGAAACGCCAGCGCGGCCGGCATTTGCGTGCGGAAGTCGAAGCGGTAGTCCGGACCGCCTGCTTCAAGCAGCAGCACGGTCACGTCGGGGTCTTCGGTGAGACGCGAGGCGAGCACGTTGCCCGCCGAACCCGCGCCCACGACGATGTAGTCGAACTCGTTCGCGCTCATCGCGTCGCTCCTTAGAATACGGGTTGGTAGGGACCGAGTTCGACTTGCACGGACTTGATGCTTGTGTACTGCTCGAGAGTGGTGATGCCGTTTTCGCGGCCTACGCCCGACTGCTTGTATCCACCCACGGGCATTTCAGCAGGCGATTCGCCCCACGTATTGATCCAGCAGATGCCGGCTTGCAGCGCATGAATCACGCGATGCGCACGCGACAGATTCTCCGTGACCACGCCCGCGGCGAGGCCGTATTCGGTCGCGTTGGCACGTTCAATCACTTCGCTTTCCTCATCAAATGTGAGGATGCTCATGACCGGGCCAAAAATCTCTTCGCGCACAATGCGCATGTCGTCGCGGCAATCGGTGAAGATGGTCGGCTCGACGTATTGCCCTTGAGCGAACGCGTCATGCACGATCCGCGATCCACCCGCGATTAATCGCGCACCCTCTTGCTTGCCGCTTTCGATGAACCCCAGGACTTTATGTAATTGCGCGGCGCTGACGAGCGGGCCGAAGTTGGTGTTGGCGTCCGTTGGTGAGCCTACTCGAATGCGCTTGACGCGCTCCAGTAGAAGCGCTTCGAAGCGTTCGTACACCGGTCGTTGCACGAATACGCGCGTGCCGTTCGTGCAGACCTGGCCGGAACTGAAGAAGTTGGCGCTCATCGCAATGTCGGCGGCGCGTTCGAGATTGGCGTCGTCGAAAATGACGAGCGGGGACTTGCCGCCCAGTTCCATCGTGACTTCTTTCAGCGATGAACCGCCGGCCATCGACATGACTTTCTTGCCCGTCTCCACACCACCCGTAAACGAGATCTTCGCGATGTCCGGATGCGCGGCAAGCAACGCGCCCACGCGGCCGTCGCCCTGCACGACGTTGAACACGCCTGCGGGAACGCCGGCTTCGGAATAGATTTCAGCGAGTTTCAACGTGCTGAGCGGCGTGATTTCGCTGGGCTTGAAGATCATCGCGTTGCCGGCGGCGAGCGCGGGGGCGGACTTCCAGCAGGCGATCTGGATCGGATAATTCCATGCGCCAATGCCCGCGCATACGCCGAGCGGTTCGCGTCGCGTATAGACGAACGAACTCGCGCGCAGCGGGATTTGCTGACCTTCTATGGCCGTTGCAAGCCCGGCGTAGTACTCGATTACATCGGCGCCGGTGACAATGTCCACGGCGCGTGTTTCGGCAATCGGCTTGCCCGTATCGCGGGTTTCGAGCGCGGCGAGTTCGTCGTTGCGTTCACGCAGAATATCCACCGCGCGACGCAGGATGCGCGAGCGTTGCATTGCGGTCATGGCGGCCCATTCGCGCTGGCCTTCGCGCGCCGAGCGCACGGCGCGATCGATATCCGCTGCGCTTGCCTGTTGAACGCTCGCGAGCATTTCGCCCGTGGCGGGGTCGAGCGCGTCAAAGGTTTTGCCGCTGGTGGCATCGACGTAAACACCGCCGATGTACAGGCGCTGCAGTTCGAATACGGGCATGGCGTAGTCCTTTAAGTGAGGGTCCGGCCGCGTGTGTCGAGCACGAGGTCGATGTAATCGTTGGCCAGGCGCATGGCCGCTTTCGTGTCGAACGGTTCACCTGAGAGTGCGCCGCGCAACCACAAGCCGTCGATCAATGCAGCCAGTCCACTTGCCGCGCGACGGGCGGCGGCGCGCGGCAGTGCCTTCGAAAAATCGGCGCACAAATTCGAATATAGACGACGGGTGTTGACGTTCTGCAGCCGCCGCAATTGCGGTTTGTGCATGCTTTCCGACCAGAACGCGAGCCACGTCTTCATCACCGGATTGCTGACTTGCGCGGCGTCGAAGTTCGCCGCCACCACCGCACGCAAGCGTGCTCGCGGTTCGTCTTTCGCGGCCCGGCGCCTGCGCGATGTCGCGTTCCACAAGTCGCGCAGCACATGGCGCATGGTGGCTTCGAGGAGGCTGTCCTTGTCGCCGAAATAATGACTGACGATACCCGTGGAAATGCTTGCGCGCTGCGCGACCGACGCCAGCGTCGTGCCGGCGAGTCCAGCATGATCGATGGTCAGCAGCGTGGCGTCGATCAACTGCGCCCGGCGGATTTCGCGCATTCCTAGCTTGGGCATGGGTTTTGTCTAAAGAAGCGTTAAGAAAACCAGGATTGAATCCTATGTATTTTATATTGATTGGTCAATCAATATAAAACCACCATGTCGGATTCTGTCAAACCCGTGTCGTGTTCGATGTGCGTCGGTGGTGCGGCACAGGACTACGCTCGTTAGGCGGTGCATGGCTGTGTTTTGCCGTGCAGATCGTCCACGAGACAAGGAGACAGGCAATGAGCAGTAATCGCGGCGTCGTGTATCTGGGGCAGGGCAAGGTTGAAGTGCAATCCATCGACTATCCGAAGATGGTCGATCCGAGCGGCCGGCAGATCGGTCATGGCGTGATTCTCAAGGTGGTCACCACGAATATTTGCGGGTCGGACCAGCATATGGTGCGGGGCCGCACGACGGCTCAGGTCGGCCTTGTGCTCGGGCATGAGATTACCGGCGAGGTGATTGAGATTGGACGCGACGTGGAGACGCTCAAGATTGGCGATCTGGTTTCGGTGCCGTTCAACGTAGCGTGCGGCCGCTGTCCGACTTGCAAGGCGCAGAACACGGGCGTGTGCCTGAACGTCAATCCGTCGCGTGCGGGCGGTGCCTATGGGTACGTGGACATGGGCGGCTGGATCGGCGGTCAGGCTGAATACGTGTTGGTCCCGTACGCCGATTTCAATCTCCTGAAGTTTCCCGACCGCGACCAGGCGATGTCGAAGATCCGCGATCTCACGTGCCTTTCCGACATCCTGCCCACGGGCTATCACGGTGCCGTGATGGCGGGTGTCAAGCCGGGTTCGACGGTGTATATCGCGGGCGCGGGTCCGGTCGGAATGGCCGCGGCGGCATCCGCTCGTTTGCTGGGCGCAGCTTGTACGATAGTCGGCGACATGAACGAAGAGCGTCTCGCGCATGCGCGCAAGGTTGGCTTTGAGACCGTGGATTTATCGAAGGATGCAACGCTTGGCGAGCAGATCGCGGCCATTCTCGGAACGCCGGAAGTGGATTGCGCGGTCGATTGCGTCGGCTTCGAGGCGCATGGTCACGGCAGCAGTGGAAGCCATCAGGAAGCGCCTGCCACGGTGCTGAATTCGCTGATGGAGATCACGCGGGTAGCGGGTGCGATCGGCATTCCGGGACTCTATGTCACCGACGATCCAGGCGCCGCCGATGCAGCCGCGAGGAAGGGTGCGCTGAGCATTCGCTTCGGGTTGGGCTGGGCGAAATCGCATTCGTTTTTCACTGGGCAGACGCCGGTCATGAAGTACAACCAGAACCTGATGCAGGCTATTTTGTGGGATCGCTTGCCGATTGCGGATATTGTTAATGTGTCGGTGGTGACGCTTGATCAGGCGCCGGATGGGTATCGGCAATTTGATGGTGGTGCGCCGCGGAAGTTCGTGATTGACCCGCACGGGATGTTGAAAGCGGCCTAGGGGGGTCGTTCGCACTTGGGGTTGGGCGTTGGGGTTCGTGGTCGGGGGCAGTGCTGGGTTGGTCGGTTCTGGGGTTAGTGGTCGGGGTCTATGCCGGGTTGCTGCTTTCCATGTTAGTGGTCTGCGTGAGTCGGATATTCTCTTTATCACTATT
>NZ_JAAVUQ010000080.1 GCF_018449515.1 Caballeronia sp. dw_19
CGAGCAAGGTTACCTGAACGCCCTATTGCGACAAAACCGCGGGGCTTAGTTCTGTCTCGGAAGAGATGTTGCAGTTGAGCCGGTCTTACGGCGCGCCAATGCTTCGGACGTTCATTAAGATCAGGTTGCCGTTTGCTATGCCGTATCTTTTTGGCGGCATGAAGGTCTCCATGACGCTTGCTGTGATCGGTGCAGTTGTCGGAGAGTTCGTGGGTTCCGACACGGGGCTCGGTTTTGTGATTTTGACTGCCTCAAGCACAATGAACACGGACTTGGTATTTAGTGCCATGACTCTCCTGTCGATTATGGGCGTCGCACTTTTTTACGCTATTGCCTTGCTGGAACGTGGCATTTGCCCGTGGTATCGCCCCGTCGATCAACACGAGCCGTAAGCCAGCGGCTAACAGAAGAGGTATGTGCTGCTGTTCGATTTGACCACTGAGCCACGGCGATATTATTTGAAGCAGCCAAATGGTGGTCGAAACGTTTGAATTCCAGTATGAAAGGTACAGCACTGGAACTCGCGTACATATTAGGTCTGGCGAGTGGTAAAGCGAATGCTCAGCCGGCCACTTGACCTGCTGACGCTTTCTAAATTGCCCGATGATCTCCAGATCATCGGGCAGGCATGCTGTCGACATTGAACAACATTGCAATGAAGCTTTGTCAAGCCACTTGGAGAAGTTGCGGGGAAATGACTTCAACGCCCAACTGAGGGGGGAGAAAAGCCAGACGTCAAAGTTGATCCCTATGCTCGCGGATCGATATCACGTCGTCGCGCCGGACCTGCCAGGATTCTGCTTTACGCAAAGCCCGGATCGCGCTCATTACGCGTACGCCTTCGGCCATCTCGCAAGCACGATGGACCACTTCACCGAAGCATTGCATCGGCGTTGCTGCAAAATTCGGCGGTCCAGGCGGGTTAGACGTTATTTTCGGGCCGCGAAGGCCTGATTCATTTGCTTCGCGCGCTGGATTTCGTCGCCATGCAGGTACATCGAAGTCGTGGCAATCGAGGCATGCCGCGGGGATATCTGGCATGCCTTCGCGAGCGGTTTAGCCGTTTTCGCACCCAGCTCCATCGGACCGCTGGGGCAAAACGCGCTCATTACGAGACGCGAAATGGGCCGCTTTGGGCATCAAATGATGCTATAATTGGTGCTCATATTTGCGGAGAATCCCATGCGTACGACTATTGCGCTTGATGACGACTTGATCGCCAAGGCTCAAGCCTACACGGGTGTTGAGGAAAAAACAGCCCTCGTGCGCGAAGCGCTGAAGGCATTGATCCAGCGAGAAGCCGCGAAACGACTCGCGAATCTTGGCGGTAGCGAGCCGGGCATCAAAGGGGCACCACGACGCCGGCAGGACGTCGAATGATTCTTGTCGACACGTCAGTCTGGATTGACCACATCAACGCGTCTGATCCTATGCTGACTACTCTCCTTGCCGAGGAACGTGTGCTGGCTCATCCATACGTGATCGGTGAGATTTCACTCGGTAGTCTGCGTGACCGTGACGTTGTGCTTGGCGCTTTGCTCGATTTGCCACGGTCGCCACTTGCGACACCGGAGGAGACGTTTTATCTGATCGAGCGCGAAGGTCTGTTCAATCGTGGAATTGGATATGTCGACACGTCACTGTTGGCGTCCGCGCGCCTGCAACCCGGCATCACCATCTGGACGCGTGACAAGCGTTTGAAGAAAGTTGCGGATGAACTCAATCTCGGCGCGATGCTCGCGCATTAGATAGCGGAAGAGCCGGAGCTACCGGCGCAAGGAAAACCATGAGCTACGACGAGCACGACGCGGCGATGGATGAAATGTGGTTCACCAGTCGGTTTATTGGGTGCAATCTGTGAAGACATTCACTACGGGCTTGTCCCGTCCTTCCAGGTCGAATCTTTGTCACGAGGGAGACTCCTGGTTAACATCGCGCCATCGCGCGAGCCATTTGACCACGCTCTCGACAAGCGCAGAAATGCCATAAAGCATCTCACTGCACGATATACAAAAACGATGCAATCATGGCTTGTGAAGAGCGGGCAATCGGCCGAAAAAATCAGAGCGAACGTTGCAGCCGCGCAGCCACCGCAAGCAATACCGGAAGATAGGTTTGCTCCAATGTTGTCACGCTTACGCGTCCGGAAAACACGCTGACGCTCAGTGCGGCTTCGATCTCGCCGCTGCGATTTTTCACCGGCACTGCCATCGCGCACATGCCGATTTCCAGTTCCTCATTGCTGATTGCATAGCCGTCTTGCGCCGCACGCTTCACTGCCTGCGTGACGGCGTCCACATTCCCGAGCGTGCGAGTGGTCAGGTGTTTCATCGGGACACGGTCGAGGTGCCGGCGAATCTCGTCTTCCGACAAACCCGACAGCAGCACGCGCCCGGTCGCCGAGCAATATGCAGGCAGTCTTCCCCCGAGCTTGACTCCGGTCGACACGATCCTGATCGCTTCCGCGCGGGCAATGAACACCGAATAACCCTCGTCCATGACAGCAAGCGACACCGATTCCTGCAACTCGTCGCGCGCACTCGCAAGAAGCGGCTGGGCAATTTGCGTTAACGACGACGTGCTGAGGTAAGCACTCCCAAGCCTGAGCATCCGTGGCAGCGGCGTGAAGAATTTGCCGTCGTGTGCCAAATAACCAAGTTCGACAAGCGTCAGCAGGCAGCGGCGCGCGGCGGGGCGGCTCAGATCAGCGTGATGAGCGGCATCCGACACGGTCATGCGTGTGATCGACGCATTGAACGCCTCGATGATCGCGAGCCCCTTGGCCAAGCCCGCCATGCCTTCCTTCACACGGGCCTTGCCACTCAATTCAACGCCTTCCACAGGCGACGAAATGCCCCCCTGCACATTGACAGGTTCTTTGATGGATGTCATATTTGATTTAAATATCGAACAATGTACGGTATTCGAACACATTCAATCGAGTCCGTCAACTCGGAGCCGCAGACGAAGGCCGGCGACGTTAAACGGCCCTGTAATACATGGAGTGAGCAATGAACATCATCCCCATCGTGCCAGCCCGGCGCGCCAACATTACGTGGCCGTCCGAAGGCCTGACGCGCGTGCCCTATAAGCTCTTTCAGGATGAAGGCGTCTACGCCGACGAGCAGGACGCAATCTTCCGCGGCCCGAACTGGAATTACCTGTGTCTGGAAGCGGAAGTGCCTAATCCGGGCGACTTCCGCAGCACCTTCGTCGGCGATGCGCCGGTGGTGGTCACGCGCGATAGCGACGGCGAACTCTATGCGTTCGAGAATCGCTGCGCGCATCGCGGCGCGATGGTATGTCTCGAAGACCAAGGCAATGCGAAAGATTTCAGCTGCGTGTATCACGCGTGGACCTACAGCCTGCAAGGCGATCTGCTCGGCGTCGCATTCAAGGACGGCATCGACGGCAAGGGCGGCATGAAGCCGGACTTCTGCGTGGGCGACCACGGCCTGCGCAAGCTGCGCGTCGCGACGCTGCACGGCCTCGTGTTCGGCAGTTTCTCCGACGACGTGCCGTCGCTCGATGAATACCTCGGCGACGAAATCGTCGAGCGCATCGCGCGCGTGCTCGAGAACCGCACGCCGGTCGTGCTTGGCCGCTTCACGCAGATGTTGCCGAACAACTGGAAGCTCTACTTCGAGAACGTCAAGGACTCGTATCACGCGAGCATCCTGCATCTGTTCTTCACGACGTTCCAACTGAATCGGCTGTCGCAGCGCGGCGGCATCATCGTCGACCCGAGCGGCGGCCATCACGTTAGCTACTCGGCCGTCGACCATGCCGTCGAAGCCGCAGCGCAAGCAAAAGCCGCCAGCGATTACGCGGATCAGAAGATCCGTTCCGAAAGCGAGCATCGGCTCGAGGACAACTCGGTGCTGGCCGGCATGGATGAGTTCGGCGATGGCGTCACGCTGCAGATTCTTTCCGTGTTCCCTGGCTTCGTGCTGCAACAGATCCAGAACGCGATCGCGGTTCGTCAGATTCTGCCGCGCGGCACTCAGCGAACCGAACTGAATTGGACCTATCTTGGTTTCGAAGATGACACCATTGAATTGCGCGAAACGCGCCTGCGGCAGGCGAACCTGGTGGGACCGGCTGGATACGTGTCGATGGAGGACGGTTGTGTCGGCGGCTTCGTGCAACGCGGCATTGACGGCGCGAGCGACAGCAACTCGGTGATCGAGATGGGCGGCGACAGCGCCGAAAGCAGTGCGAGCCGTGTGACGGAAGCGTCGATCCGCGGGTTCTGGAAGGCCTACCGCAACGCAATGGGATATTGAACATGGCGCACGACATCCATCAACTGATCGCGCGTGCACAGGCCGACTACGTGCGCTGCATCGACGACGGCGATCTCGCGCAATGGCCGGACTTCTTCACGCAATCATGCGTCTACAAGATCACGACCGCCGACAACTACAAGCGCGGCCTGCCCGGTAGCATGATCTACGCGGCTTCGCGCGGCATGCTGGTTGACCGAATCGCCTCGCTGCGTGACGCCAACATCTATGAGCGCCACGGCTACCGGCACCTGCTTGGGCAGCCTTCTGTCATCGACGAAAGCGCAAATGAGGTGCGCAGCGAAACCTCATTCATGGTGGCGCGCATCATGCGCGACGGCTCGACGAGCCTCTTCGCCACCGGCCGATACTGCGATGTGTATGTCGTGGAAGAGGGTGGTCTGAAGCTGCGGGAACGGATCGTGGTGTGCGACAGCTCCCGCATCGACACACTGCTGGCGCTGCCATTATGACCCGCGCCATGACCGTCGCCCTCGCGATTGGTGACCCCAACGGAATCGGCCCTGAGATAGCCGTGAAGGCGTCCGTGCAGATCGCGAGCGCCAGACACGACAAGCACGATATACATTCGCAACCACGTCTCGTCCTGTTCGGCGACGCCTTTGTGATTCGCTGGTATGCGCAGCGTTGTTGCCCTGAGTTCACGCTGCGAGAAGTGCAACCGGACGCTTTGCCGGAGCCCGAAGCCAGCACGATTGATGTCGTCGACATGAGCGATGGTGCAGCGCTGCCCGCCGATGCGTTCGTGCCGGGCAAGGTCGCGGCCGCGGCCGGCACCGCCACGCTCGCTTATGTCAGCGCGGCGCTTCGCGCCGCGCGTGCGGGCCATGTCGATGCCGTGATCGCGTGTCCGCATTCGGAGACAGCAATCAATGCGTCGGGCGTGCGCTTCGCTGGTTATCCGGGCTTCGTCGCGCAGGAGATGGGCATGACGGCCGAGGACGTCTATCTGCTGCTGATCGGCGGTGGCCTGCGCATCGTCCATGCGACTTTGCACGAGGGCATCGCATCTGCTCTCGCCCGGCTCGACCAGCGCCACGTCGAACGCGCTGCGCGGGCCGCCGTGCAGGCGCTGCAATTGATGGGCATCGAGCATCCCACTGTCGGCCTGATGGGCATCAATCCGCATGCAGGTGAGGGCGGGCTCTTCGGGCGGGAGGATATAGACATCACCGAACCCGCCGCGAGGAATTTGCGCGACCAAGGCATCACGGTGGTCGGACCGCAAGGCGCAGACCTGTTGCTCGCGAATTCCGATGTAGACGTATTCGTCGCGATGTATCACGACCAGGGCCACATTCCCGTCAAGCTGCGCGCCGGCCGGCATTCGGCGGCGTTGTCGATCGGCGCGGGCGTGATGTTCTCGAGCGTCGGACACGGCAGCGGCTTCGACATCGCCGGCGGGCTGCGCGCCGATCCAGCACCGCTACTCGGCGCCATCCGCCTGATCACAACCGGAACCGTGCTCCTCGCGCAGGCCGGCTGAAACGTCTTCATCGCTCATCGAGGCCACATTTTGGATTACCAGATTTCCGTCGCACAAAGCGACGTCGCGTTCCGCTGCGATGCGGGTGAAACCGTGCTCGACGCCGCCGAACGTTCAGGCTACGCCGTGCCGTATTCGTGCCGCAAGGGCGTGTGTTCGACCTGTGAAGGCGCAGTGGTGGCCGGCGCGGGTCGCTCGTCCGTGCAGGGCGTTGTAGGAGGCCCCGCCGAGCGCGTGCTGCTGTGCTGCCTGCGGCCGTCCTCGGACATGACGATCGCGCCGCGCAAGATCGAAAAGCGTGAACCGGTCGTGCGCAAGACGCTCGACATGTCCGTGTATCGCGTGACGCAGCCGGCCGCCGACGTGAGCGTCCTGCAACTGCGCATGCCGGCTGGCGTGCGCGCGAAGTTTCGCGCCGGCCAGTATCTGCAGATCGAGCTCGAAGACGGCAGCCGCCGCAACTATTCGATGGCGAATCCGCCTCACGAAAGCGACAGCGTCCAGCTGCACGTTCGCCACGTGCCGGGCGGCAAGTTTTCTGAAGGCTTGCTGCGCCGGCTGGAGAAAGGACAGAAGCTGCGTGTCGAGCTGCCGTTTGGCGAGTTCTCGCTACAGGACGAATCGACGAAGCCCGCGATCTTGATTGCGACCGGCACGGGCTTCGCACCGGTCAAGTCGATCGTCGAGGACGCCATCAAACGCAAGCGTGAGCGTCCCCTGTATCTGTACTGGGGTGCGCGCTGCCTCGAAGACCTGTATCTCGTCGAGCTGGCGCGGAAGTGGCACGCAAGCGGCAAATTGACGTTCGTGCCGGTACTCTCCGAGCCGCACGAGGGCTGGAGCGGCCGCAGCGGGTTCGTGCACGAGACGGTGCTCGAAGACTTCGGCTCGCTCGCAGGCTTCCAGGTCTACGCCTGCGGCAACCCCGTCATGACGGGTGCCGCGCACGAGACGTTCCTGAAAGCGAGCCTGCCCGACGACGATTTCTTCAGCGACGCCTTCGTTCACACAGATATACGCCCCTAGAGAAGGCGTAACACTTTCCCACGATAATAAAGGAGACAAACACCGTGGCATCCCCACTCATCGACGTAGTCGAGGTCATCGAACGCCAGAAGGTCGGCCGAGGACAGTGCATCGTGGTGCTGCTGTGCGCGCTGCTGATGTTCCTCGACGGTTTCGACACGCAGGCCGTCAGCTACATCGTGCCTGCACTTGCCAAGGACTGGCATCTGTCGCGCGAGATTCTCGGTTCGATTTTTTCCGCCGCGCTCGTCGGGCTGATGATCGGCTATCTCGCCATCGCGCCATTGTCAGCGCGCTTCGGTCACAAACGCATGATGCTGGCGAGCAGCGTGCTGTTCGCGGTGTTCACGCTGCTGACCGTATTCACGAGCAACGTCACCGAGCTGATCGGCCTGCGCTTTCTGACCGGTATCGGCCTGGGCGCCGCCGCGCCGAGCGCGGTGGCGCTGACTTGCGAATTCGCACCGAAACGGCTACGTGCCACCTTTGTGCTGCTGGTGTATTGCGGTTTCTCGCTCGGCTTCGTCGTGGCCGGGCTCACGGCAGGCGCGCTTATGCCCATGCACGGGTGGAAATCGCTGATGCTCGTCGGCGCGGCCGCTCCGCTCGCGCTGACGGTGCCGCTCGCCTGGTTGCTGCCAGAATCGCTAGCGTTCCTTCAACGGCGCCCGCAAGGTAATGAACGGATGCGCGCGGTGTTGCTGCGGCTTTTCCCACGTCTTGAAGTGCCGGTCGGCAGCACCTTCCGGCTCGAGGATCAGGGCGAAAAACGTGCGAGCGTCGCGGCGCTTGTCAGAGGGCGCACGTCGGCCGGGACGATGCTGCTCTGGCTGATCTTCTTCCTGAATCTTGCCGAGTTCTACTTCATGCAGAGCTGGCTGCCCACGATGCTCACGGGCCTGCAATATTCCGCTGCGACAGTCGTCTGGGTAACGGCGCTACCGACGATCGCCGGCGTACTGTCGGCCGTTCCTCTCGGCCTCGCGATGGACCGCGTCGGCCCGTACGTGACGCTCACCGTGATGTACCTCGCGGGCTGCGTATTCATGTGGCTTGTTGGGAACGCGTTCTCGGGCAGCGTCGCATGGCTGATGGTGATGGTCTTTTGCGCCGGCTTCTGCATCAGCGGAGGACAGAAGAGCGTGATCGCGCTCGCAGCCGTCTACTACCCGATCAATCTGCGCTCGACAGGCGTGGGATGGGCGCTTGGCATCGGCCGGCTCGGAGGCATCGCGGGGCCCCTTATCGCGGGCATGCTGTATTCAGCGCACTGGACGCCTGCAGAAATCTTCCGCTTCTCGGCGTGGCCTGTACTTGTCGCCGGCATTGGTGTGTTCGTTATGGGGCGCATCTACGGTAACCGTCCAGCGGCCGTTGAGATGGGCACCACGCACTAGTTCAGAAACAGCTCCGAGCCTGCGCGGACATCCACGCAGGCTCGGACTTTCAGCCGGGATAGCGTTCGCTTTCCCGGCTGACCTACCGAAGTACCACCGTCGAAAAACCACTTTAAAAAAACTCAACTATGTCTGCCGTTTTCTCGCTCTCTCGCGAGAAAACGCGGATTTGTCACGTCGGAGACATGATGAAAAAGACCAGAATCGCCCTTTTGACCCTGCCGCTTCTCGCAGGCGCCGCGCACGCCCAGAGTTCCGTCACGCTGTACGGCTTTGTCGATGCCGGGCTAGTGTACGTGAACAACCAGTCCGGACATTCGAACATCGAAGCGGTCAATGGACAGACGAGCGGCAGCCGGTGGGGCCTGCGAGGCACCGAAGACCTCGGCGGCGGGCTGAAAGCGATCTTCACGCTCGAAAATGGCTTCGACACGTCGAACGGCAAGCTGCTGCAAGGCGGCCGCGAGTTCGGCCGCCAGGCTTTCGTCGGGCTCAGCAGCGCGACCTGGGGTGCGGTGACGCTCGGCCGTCAATACGACCCGATGACAGAACTGATCGGCGACATTGCCGCAACTTCGATGTGGGCGTGGCTCGGCACGCATCCGGGCGACTTCGACGACCTGAACTCGACGTTTCGCGTCAACAACGCGGTGAAGTATCAGTCGCCAACGTTTTACGGCCTGCAGGCGAGTGGCATGTTCGCGCCCGGCGGCGTCGCCGGCGACTTCGCGTCGAGCCGTGTCTACACGCTCGGACTGAAGTACGCGAACGGTCCGCTGACCGTGGCACTCGCTTACGACAACATCAACAATCCTTCGGTGTCGGTGCTCGACAGCGCACTTTCCCCGGGCGATGCCGGTTACGTGACGCCGGGCCGCAGCCCGGTTTTCAGCGGCTACGCTTCAGCGAACGTGTGGCAGATATTCGGTGCGGGCATGTCGTACAAGATTGGGCGGGGCAGCATCGGGCTCGTCTACACGAACACCCGCTTCCAGGACATCCGGCGCACCGCTTCTACGCCGAATACGGCCAACGCGGCCTTTAACAGCTACGAGATTAATGGCCGCTATTCCGTCACACCCGCGCTGCTGATCGCTGCGTCGTTTGACTACACGAAAGCACCCGACGCCAAGTATGAGCAGATCGATTTCGGTCCGAACTACTCGCTCTCAAAACGCACCGATCTGAATCTAGTCGGCGTGTGGCAGCGTGCATCGGGTGTCGATTCGACCGGTCACGCGGCAGTTGCGGCAATCAGTACGCTGGGGCAGTCGTCTACGCCGACGCAAGTTGCCATCAAGCTTTCGTTACGTCACCGCTTCTAAAGCTGAAGGGGCCAGGACTGCAGCGAGGAGATGTCGGCGGTCGCGGTGGCGGGAATGACTGCTTTACCTCGCGGACCAAGCTGCATGCGCAAAGCGTGTCTTGGCGCGTAGTCTCGGCACTGCTGGAATGGAAATGGTCGCCGCAGGGATCTCGGATATCCTGGCTAGCGCTTGGCGCAATCACACACCGTTGCGCGGGCGCGATCGATAGTGTGCATCGCGGTCCAACCCCGTCGACGCGCATCT
>NZ_JAAVUQ010000081.1 GCF_018449515.1 Caballeronia sp. dw_19
TATGGTTAGGTGAGCAGTCCTTGTCATTTCGGCTCTGCTCATCAAGATGACCTTATCGCGACAGAACCGTATCGCCTCGCACTGGCTCAGCGCTTCGCGCCACAGAGCGAGAAACGAAAGGATCGCGTGTTCGACGAGGCCGAGCAGATCGCCGAAACCGAGCCAACTGACGAGGACGATGACCTGCCCGGGCTGCCCGAGACCGGGCTGTCCGATGTCGATCCGCCTGAGTCTCGCAAACTCGGTCGCAAGCCGCTGCCGGCGAACCTGAAGCGCGAACGTGTCGAGTACGATCTGCCCGAGGATCAGAAGGCTTGCCCGTGCTGCAGCAAGCCTTTGCATCGCATCGGCGAGGACGTCAGCGAACAGTTGCACGTCGAGGTCAAGGTGACGGTGCTGCAAAACGTTCGCTTCAAGTATGCCTGTCGGCATTGCGAGAACCACGCCGAACGGACCCCGATCATCCTCGCGCCGATGCCAGCACAGCCGCTGCCGGGTAGTCACGCGAGCCCGGCGATAATCGCTACCGTCACGGCGGGCAAGTACGTCGACGGCACGCCGCTTTACCGAATGGAAGACGTGCTCGGGCGCTCGAACATCCCGATCGGACGCGGCACGCTGGCGAACTCGATCATCCGCTGCGCGGAGCTGCACTACAGCCGGCTGTACGATGCGCTCAGGAAGGTCCTGCTGAGCCAGTCGCTGATCCATGGCGACGAGACGACGGTCCAGGTGCTCAAGGAGCCCGGTAAGTCCGCGCAGAGCAAAAGCTACATGTGGTGCTACCGTAACGCGCAAGACAGCGCGGAGCCGGTCGTGCTGTTCGAGTACCAACCCGGGCGCGGCCAGGAATATCCGAAGGCGTTCCTCGGCGGTTACGAAGGCATGTTGATGACCGACGGCTACGCCGCGTGGCGAACGATCAGGACGGCGACGCACTTCGGATGCGTGGCCCACGCGAGACGGATGTTTACCGATGTCCTCAAGGCGCAGAAGAATAAACCGAGCCCACGCGTCACGAAAGCCCTCGAATACTTCCAGGCACTGTACCAGGTCGAAGCGCTCGCCAAAGGAGAGTTGCCAGACGGCGAGACACGCGTCGACTACACGTACCGCCTGAGACAGCAGCACAGCGTGCCGCTGCTCAACGCCTTCAAGGAATGGCTCGACGAACTGGCGCCCAAGGTGTTGCCCGAGAGCCTGCTCGGCAAGGCGATCAGCTACTGCCGCAACCAATGGCCGTACCTGAGCCGTTACGCAATGAATGGCCACGCGCCCATCGATAATAATGTGTGCGAGCGCGACATAAGGCCATTCTGCACTGGAAGAAAATCGTGGCTCTTTAGTCAATCTGTTGCCGGTGCGAAGGCGAGCGCAATGGTCTATAGCCTGATGCTGACTTGCCGCGCCTGCGGCGTGGAGCCGTACGCATATCTGCTGCACGTGTTCACCGAACTGCCACAGCGTGCGCCTGATGCCGACATCAGCGACCTGCTGCCCTTCGTCTATGCTAAGCGACAGGCCGAAGCGAACTCGAGCTGAACTCGCAACCATGTGCCGGCTCCCGGGGCCACACACGCGCTCACGACATTCCATTGCAGACATCGCCGGTCGACATCGACCGCCGCGATGCCGCTATGCTCGATCGTCATTTGCAAACGATTCTCCATTCGGTGTGCTTAAACTCGCGCTTACGCATGATCGAGCTTCGACCTGCATCCGAGCTCGGCGGAGCGGATTTTGGCTGGCTGAAAGCGTTGCACCACTTTCATGTCGGCGCGCACAGCAATTCGGCCCACAAGGCGCTTGGAAATCTATATGTCTGGAATGATGACGATATCGCGCCCGGAATGGGTTTCCCGTTACACCGGCACCGTGAGGTCGAAATCATCACCTACGTGCGTCAGGGGCGTATCTTGCATCGTGACAGTCTTGGCAACGTCGGGCGGATTGCGTCGGGAGACGTGCAGGTCATGAGTGCCGGTACAGGTATCGCGCACGAAGAAGTCGCCATGCCGGATCAATGGGCCAGAGTCTTCCAGATCTGGCTTCAGCTACGCGAACGTGGTGGCCCACCCCGTTGGGGAACCCGTTCGTTTCCGAAAGCCGGGCGCGTCGGCAGACTTGTCACGCTTGCCAGTGGTTTCGCGGAGGACGTGGGAGCCTTGCACGATCCGTGCGGATGCCCGTGTACTCGGGGCGTCGCTGCGTGCCGGCCAGCGGATTTCATACAGCATGGACGATCCCGAACAGAAGGCGTATGTGGTGACGACGGGCGGTCATATCGTTCTCAACGGTCTGCAACTGGGAGAACGGGATGGAGCAGCGATTCGAGGCGGACATGCGCTCGAAATCGAGGCACTTTCTGATACGGACATTGTGCTTGTCGACACGGTGTGAAGTCCGCGTGAGTCATGTCGAATGGCGAAAGCTGTTGGGCCATGATCGATCCTGGCGGGCAGATTACTCAGATGGGCTCCGGGCACCCGGAACCTGCTTCCGCGCATACCGTGTTGGCGGCAGTCCGACATGGCGGGTAAATGCGACGCTGAACGCGCTGGCTGAACTGTAGCCGACCTGCTTGGCAATTTCGGCGACGCCACCTTCGTTCCGCAGCAGCAGGTCCCTGGCCATTGCCATACGCCAGGCGAGCAGATATTCCTTCGGGGCGACGCCCACTGCATGGCTGAAGCGCGTGAAGAACGCCGAGCGGGAAAGGGCCGCTTCCCTGGCCAGTTGTGCGATGGTCCACGACTGGGCCGGGCTTTCGTGCATGCGTCGCAATGCGAGCGATAGGCGTTCGTCGGCCAGTCCGCGCAACAGGCCGGGCGAGGCGGTCGTACCCGTTGTGGAGCGGAGCGCTTCGATGAGCAGCGCCTTGAGCAGATGCGACAGCATCACGTCACGCGCGGGCCGTCGTTCGCGAGATTCGTCTCCTACCAGTTGTACGAGGGTGGCCAGCCGCCTCTCGCCGCGAACGTGCATGAGTTGCGGGAGCAGAGAAACCAGCAGGGTGGCGTCCGGCGAACCAAAGGTGCAATAGCCAACCAGCAGCCGAACGTCGGGCGGCCCATCCTGGGCACCGAGTCTGAATTCGCCGCGGAATAGGGGGATGGGTGTGTCATCGAAGTACTCCGACGTTGCCGGTTCGATGCTCGACATCGCGAAACCATAGGTGGACGGGACCAGCACGAAGTCGCCCGCCAGAAGGTCGATCGGCGCGTGTCCGTCGACTGCGAGACGGCACGAACCATCGAGGATGGCGCAGTAGAACGGCTGTCCGGCTTCTGCACGGCGAACAGCCCACGAACCGGCGCCACTGACGATCTTCGAGAACGGCGCGCCCGGCTGGAGCAGCGTGACCACCTCGGCGAGCGGGTCGACCGGATCGGTCATTTGATGGACTCTTGCGAACGAGAATTGGACTTCCAATTATAGAAAGTCCTGCGGCAACGCACTATCGTCTCGGTACGGCAAACCACCTGCGGGAATCTCCCATGAAAACTGTACTGATCACCGGATGTTCGTCCGGATTCGGCCTCGAAACCGCACGGTATTTCCTCGAGCGCGACTGGCAGGTCATCGCCACGATGCGCGCGCCGCGCGAAGACATTCTGCCTCGTTCCGAACGTTTGCGCGTGCTTGCCCTCGACGTTACCGATTCCGAAAGCATTCGTCAGGCCGTGGATGCCGCGGGGCCGATCGACGTTCTTGTCAACAACGCAGGAATCGGTGTAATGAATGTTCTCGAAGGCACACCGATGGAAACGGTGCGCGAGGTCTTCGAGACGAATACCCTGGGTACGATTGCCATGATCCAGGCAGTGTTGCCGCAG
The DNA here is from genome assembly GCF_018449515.1 of Caballeronia sp. dw_19. Taxonomy (GTDB): domain Bacteria; phylum Pseudomonadota; class Gammaproteobacteria; order Burkholderiales; family Burkholderiaceae; genus Caballeronia. The sequence goes on from NZ_JAAVUQ010000081.1 coordinate 3,837, forward strand.
TTCCGGCAGCAGAAGGCTGGCATCATCGTGAACGTCACGTCCGGCGTGACGTTGAGGGCGATCCCTCTAGTTTCCGTTTATACCGCGAGTAAGGCGGCGGTAAATGCATTCACTGAGTCCCTTGCGCTGGAGCTTCAGCCATTCAATGTGCGAGTGAGTTTGGTGATCCCGGGACTCGCTTCGGAGACTCGCTTCGGTGACACCGCCCAGTCCCGCATGCAGGGCGGGCTCCCCGAGGCATATGCCGGATTCGCGCAGAGTGTCTTCGCTCAAGTGGCGCAGGCAGTGCAGTCGTCGCTGGTCACCCGTCCGCTGGACGTGGCGGAAGCGGTGTGGCGCGCCGCGAACGATCCGGCGAGCCCGGTTCGTATTGCTGCGGGTGCCGATGCCGTTGCAGCGATGACAGCGTCACGCTGAATGTTGCTCCGATTGCTAAGGTTGGGGCGGACGGCGATACAGTCCATGGCAGCGCCTTTGGCACGGAAGGTATGCTCATCGGCGTGCCATCCACTTGGCAGTGGCACGTCGGCCGGCCCGCCGCGACGAAGGCGAGCGCCATGACGGGGCGACCGGCCGAGGGTCGCGGGCGGAATCATCCGCCCTTGATGCTGGAAGTCCTGTGGTGGTCAACTCAGGCGCGTTTTGGACGGACGTCACAATTGCGGTGATAATGCTGCATTCGTTGGGGCAAGTCTTCTTTCCTACACCACCAGCCAATCGCCGGCGTCTTCCCTGACCTTTGTTTCAAGGTCGGAGCCACGTGTCGGGAATGGCCCTTCCACCGGGAAACCTGCCGTATCCAGCAGGTAGCCGAGTGGCGCGTACTCAGGCCGGTGACGGTCCAGCCTGTCAATATCAATCTCAACCGGTCCGCGCGGAAAATCGAACGTGGATATGTCGTAGCTGCAATGCCGCTCCGCGATCCGCCAGCAGTTGTCTCGTTTCTCAACGCGATCAAGAAAGCGTGCATGCGTTGTCGCACCAAGGCCTAGCTTGCAGTTCTGCACCCCAATTATCGCGGGTGTCTCAGCAAGTGCTTTTGTGCCATTAAACTGTAACTGCGGTGTGCCGATGAGATGGCGGCTCACCAGATCAGAGGCTCCCGTCTTCCGAGAGCCTTCCACGAACTCCGTCGCAGTGCCACGAAACCACGTGATTTCGATTGTGGCATGAGGATGGAACAGCCTGGCGAGTGCATCCCATTGCGCGAGATCACGGCGCAGCCAGCCGGACATTACCGTTGCGATTTCAATTTCGTCTTCCAGTCTGTCGATCAATTTCCGCTCCTTATTGAAGATAAGTGAGTCTGATATGAGGTTCGCAATGCCGAGTCTGTGGCCAGGGAGTGCGATAACGGGCAGTGCCTGATTGGCTACAGCGTTTTGGTCTTGCATCGTGCACGCCCCACACCTACCTGGCCAGGAGGATCAATTTAGCGAGCATTGCTGCGACAGGTATTGGCATTCCTGCTTTGACGTTTCTCCAATTCTCCGGAAGTCGCCCATTTTTTCGAAACGACTGGATGAAGCGAAATCGCTCCGTTCCATCCTCGGCGGCAGCACCTGGGGCCGCACCAAAGCGCATCACCTGCGAGCTGGGTCCTTCATAGGCCGGCCAAGCCGGAAGACCGGGGCCGTTCGGGTTGCCATCACGCGCGAAGTTGGTCCAGTAGGACATCATCAAGGCTGACAAGGCCTCATCGGACGGGCCCGCCCGCGGCCTGGATGGATCCAGGTGGTCATTGATGCTGCCGAATACGAATGAAACTTCCGCGCTGTGGACGGGATGAGGTGAGTAATCCGAAGAATGCTGGTAGTTGTAGACGAAGACCTGTGATGCCGATGTCGCGCGATGCGTGCCTAGCCACTCCCAGGTTTGCTCGCTGATGACCAGATCGCCGATCAATAGCTGGGCAGATCGGTTGGCGGTTTGCCTGGAGGTAGCCGGATAGACCTTGAGGAAGTCGCTCAACCTCGACTCGCCGAACTGGCGTGCGCCGGCGTTCTTGAAGCTGGCCGGGGTTCGATGCGGGAGTGCTCTCGGCACGAAGTAGGTATGCTCATCAGCATTCCATCCACCTAGCAGTGGCACGTCGATCTGCTCGCCGCGCTCAAAGACACTCGCCGGATCTTCCGGCAAGACGAATCCGTCGATGCTCGGTGCAAAGGTGGTTGTGCCGGGGTCGAGCAGGAAGTTCCACCTGGAGGAGCGATGCAGCTCTTTCACCGGGATCGCACGAAGCTCGGCTATGGAGACGGTTCCGAGTCTTCTGCTTAATTCTTGTCCTCTTGCGCGAGCTTCGGCCTTGGTGCTGATCGATCCGTGTTCACTGTCCCAATAGGCGCCGCTTTGGCCGATCGCGCGGTGGAACAGGCCGCGCGCCAGGGGCGAGGTCATGAGCATACCGATTGCGTGTGCTCCGGCGGATTCGCCGAACAGCGTCACATTGGCAGGATCGCCGCCGAACAGCGCGATATTGTCCCTGACCCATGCCAGTGCTTTGATCTGATCCTGTAGCCCGAAATTACCGGAAGGTGTTCCTTCGGCGTCGAGAGCAGGATGTGCCAGAAATCCGAACACGCCAAGGCGGTAGTTCAGGCTCACCAGGACCACACCCTTCGCCGCGAGGTGGGCGCCTTCAGTGCCAAACAAGGTAGACGCCCCGAACACAAAACCGCCGCCATGAATCCATACCATGACCGGCCGGCGTTCTTTCGCGATTTGAGCCCCGGTCCAGACGTTGAGTGTCAGGCAGTCTTCACTCTGTGTTTTTGTCAGCTTCTTCAGGCCGGGTATTGGCGCACCAAAGGCCGGATTGCCATAAACAGTTGCGTCGCGCACGCCCGGCCACGCGGTTATGTCTTGCGGAGGTCTCCAGCGCAACTTGCCAGTCGGCGGCGCGGCATAAGGAATGCCCTTGAACGCCAGCACGCAGTTAGCGTCGCGCGCGACGCCTCGAATTGCTCCCGTAGGGAGCTTCAGGTCGATTGTCAGCATCTTGAATGATTTCCGGGTTTGCTCCGTGCAGGTTCTATGGCTGCCCACGAAGCCGACTTGCCGCTCCATTTTCATGGCACTGCACCAAATCGGCTGCGCGACTGGGTATTTCACTTTCCCTCTCGAAGGCGCATTTGATCCAGGGACGCGCGCGTCGAGCTCTGACATAGGACTGACACTCGGCGGGTTCTCAGATTGTCAGTGCTGCAGCGATCAGGAGAACGGCGAAGATGCCGGTGTTCAGCTTCGGCTCCCAATAGCCCATGAAGAGGGAAGTGATCGCCAGCCAGGCCGCCGCTGCGACGAAGGCGAGTGCCATGACGGGGCGGCCGTCGAGGATCGCCGGCGCATGCCAGGCCAGCCAGAGACAGATCAAACCGAACGCGACCTGCCCAAGAGCGAACGATGTGTTCAGTCCGTAGTAGAGCGTCGTTTCCGGTCCCGGCGCGCGCTTGCCGCGCACGTATTGGGAGATGACGTCGATCAGGAAATGCATCATCCCGCCGAAGGTTAGCCAGCCGAACGCCACATAGACAAGCGCCCGGTGCATCAGGCCACCTGACCAAAGCGGATGGCGGTCAGTTCCTCCGACACATCCCACAGTCGCCTGGCGACCTGCTTGTCGAGCGATGCAGGGGGTGCTTTCGCCGTGCTGGGATAACCGCGTATCTCATTCATCTTGTCCGGTCCGTAGTAGCCGCCCGGTTCGGCGGCTGGCGCGGTGGCGGCGAACAGCGTCGGCAGCGCGCCTTGGGCCGCAGGTTGAAACAGGAACCAGAAGGCGGAACGAACCATGCCAAAGAGGCTTCTGCGTCCGGGGGCGTTATGCAGAAGATCGGTCCGGGAGATCCCAGGATGCGCGGCGATGCTGGTGATGCCCCAGCCTGATGTTTCGCTGCGGCGCTGCAACTCGAACGCGAACATCAGGCAGGCGAGTTTCGATTGACTGTAGACGGGCATAGGCTTGTATTTCCGCTTCGCATTGAGGTCGTCGAAGTCGATCTTTCCGCTGCGGGCGGCGACGCTGGAGAGGGTGATGACGCGGGGAGCGTGCCCCTTGCGCAGCAGGGGCAGCAGGTGTGCCGTCAGCGCGAAATGACCAAGATAGTTGGTGCCGAATTGCAGCTCGAAGCCGTCCAATGTCTCGCGGCGCTTGGGCGGCGTCATCACGCCCGCATTGTTGATGAGGAGGTCGAGGCTATCCCGCTTGGCGTTTAACCGTCTGCCGAACGCCGCGATTGACGCGAGGCTGGCAAGATCGACCTGTTCGAAGCAGACCTCGGCGCCAGGCACCTGCGCACGAATTCTCGCGAGCGCTTCCCGGCCCTTCTGGGGCGCGCGCCCGGCGACGATTACTTCGCAGCCGGCACGCGCCAGCGCCAGTGCGTCTTCGAAGCCGAGGCCGCCAGTTCCGGTGACAATTGCGGAGCGGCCATGCTGTGAAGGAATGTCGGAGGTGGTCCACTTGCTCATATTTTTCCCTTGTGAGGCTGATTGGGCGGGTTTTCGGGGGCGGAGCACGGATTCAATGGATAAACCGTTCCGCACGCGTGTATCCCGCTGCATAAGGGTAGGCGCTACAGCCCTCGGGTTAAATGCCCGATCTCTCAGATTTCTTGCCTATTCCTTCAGGACTGCTGGTCCAGGTGGTTTGTATCCTGCAGATATCCGCTAGAATTCCGCGGAAATCCTGGAGCTTGGCCGTGACCTCAGCCCTTGTCGAAGTCGTAAACCGTCTCCTTGCCCCGAAAGGGCGAGGAGACGGCTTTTTTCCGACCGCCGTCGACGGCGTGCATATCATCAGGCTGAGCGAGAAGACCTTGCCGAATGGCGTGGTCTACAAACCATCGCTTTGCATCACCGTCCAGGGCATGAAGGAAGTTGCCTTTGGCGAGGCCGTTTTCGATTATGGCGAGATGGGTTTCCTGCTCGTTGCCGTAGAAATGCCGGCATTCGGACGCGTGACGAAGGCCAGCAAGGAGCGACCCTATCTCGGCATCACGATCGATCTCGACATAGGCGTGCTTCGCGAGGTCATGGATCAGCTCGATGAGCCGCCTGTTCCGTCGAACAATCAGGGCATTGGCGTGTTTGCTTCGCCTCTGGATGGCGGGCTTGCCGATTGTGTGGTTCGGCTCGTGCGCCTTCTGGACAATTCGAAAGCAATTCCGATCCTTCAGCCGATGATCATGCGCGAAATCTGCTTCTGGCTGCTTACGGGCCCGTATGCGGACGAGATATGCAAGCTCGTCTTGCCCAATAGCCATATGCAGCGCGTAGCTGAAGCCATTTACCTGCTACGGGAAAACTTCACCAGGCCGGTCAGGATTGAGCACCTCGCCGCGGCCGCCCGCATGAGCCCTACGTCCTTCTATCAGCACTTCAAGATGCTCACTTCAATGACGCCGCTTCAGTACCAGAAACAGCTCCGGCTGCTGGAGGCGCGGCGATTGATGGCATCGAATGATGTCAGCGTCTCCCATGCTGCATTCCAGGTCGGATACGAAAGCCCGTCGCAGTTCAGCCGGGAGTACGCACGCATGTTCGGCACGCCGCCGAAGCGCGATGTAACGGAGCTGAAATCCGTTACGGTATAGGTCGGTCAATGATCTGGGCTTGTACGGTGGTGTACACGAAGCCCGTGTGGAATACCCGGGGGGAGGGAACTACT
>NZ_JAAVUQ010000082.1 GCF_018449515.1 Caballeronia sp. dw_19
CATGGAGACAAGCGAGCCGATGGCCCAGACGCGATAGTTGAAGACCTTCAGCGAACGGAACGTGCCCTTGGCCATGCCCTCACGAGCCCGTGGGCGAATTGCCGCCGTGAAACTGCCCGAACAAACGCGCGGACATCACACCCATAAGCAGAACACCCATACCCACGGCGATGGCGTTATCCGTCGCGCGCAAATCGAAATTTCCCACAAGAGCGATGAGCAGATAGGCGAAGACGAAGTTCGCAAACCCCCAGAGTACGTTCACGGTCGAGGATGAAAGACCTACGCCAGACGGTGTGGCGAACGGGCTCTGAAAGGGCCGCCCCATCATGCCGCTGACGAAATGCGGAATGGCGTTCGCGAGAAAAGCGCCACCGAAAAAGTACGACACATTGTGAAGCCAATTCATGGTTAGGCACTCTTCTTCATGAGGTTGATGATTTCCTGCGTCGTGCCGGTTTCGCCGATCCTCGGAAATACGCGTGTGATGCTGTAGGTATGGGCATCGGCCTGCATGTCGGTCATGGCGTCCGTCGCGAGCGTGACGTTGAAGCCGAGTTCGTGGGCCTGGCGCGCGGTGACCTCGACGCCATTGCTGGTGGCGACGCCCGCGATCACGACCTGCGTGACCCCCAGCGCCCTCAAATGGGCTTCAAGACCGGTGTTCGTGAAGGCACCTGGCGTGTGCTTCGTCACGAGATGGTCCTGCGGTTGCTGATTCAGCTCGGGGATAAGATCGGTCCAGCCGGCCGGAAATTCTCGATGGCCTCGTGGCTGCTCCGTCCGGCCCGGCGCACCGCCGGCGACATTGATCAGCACGACCGGTAAACCATGCTTGCGAAAGGCTTCTGTCAGCGCCCCGACGTGCTTCACCACACCGTCCATGGGATGCACGCTCGGGAGCGAAACGATGCCTTTCTGAAGATCGACGACAATGAGCGCGGACTTCGGGTCGAGGGTGGTTACGCTCACGGTGTTTTCCTTTTGATGATCTGGATGAGAGCGAAGCCGCGTGTTGCATCTCGTGGGTCAAGCGACTTCAGGTCCGCGGTTCGGCCTGGGAGTCGTCTTCACCCAGACGCTTGATCAGAGAGACCGCGAACATGAGCGTCTGTTGTTCGGCGGGATCGGGCCTGGCCATGGCGGATAGCAGCCATTTCTGCTCCATCGTGGCCTAACGTACTCATCTTCATCCTCGACTCCAGTCGCTATGTAGGCGGATAAGCGGTAAGGAAGGCCCGACCACTATTGCAATTGCGCTAGCAGGGATTGAGCGCCGTTGCGGACACCGGCCTTAGCGGCGCCCAGCGCACCGAAACTGGCGGCGATGTTTTCGGCACCGGGATATTGCCAAGCGGCATAGGCTCGCAACAGGCGACCGCTGGTGCTGTCATAGATCTCGACGGCATAGCTCACCGAACCAGTTAGAGCGGCGGGCCGGTCTTGTATGTTCTTGACGGTGTTAATCACAAGGCCCACCGGCGCAATCTTCGAGAGCGTTGCCAGGACCGGAGTGCTGGTTGCGATACCGGTCAGCGTCAAGTGGATGCGCAAGGCATCGGGGGCCGCGACCCGCACGATGGTGTAGTGGCCTTTCAGAGCATCAGTGAACTGGCTCTGCATGTAGGCGGCGATGGCGTCTCGGTCTGCTTCGGCAGTGCTTTCAAATTGTGCGTCGGTGCCGTGATAGATCGCTACCGGGTCGATCATCACGCTCGTATAGCGCCGCCATTCGATTCCCGGTACGGCATAGAGATACGGAAGCCGCCCATCTTTGTCCTGTGGGTTGGGCCGCAACTGAGTAGAAGACGACAATGATCCGTGGGGTGCTGGCGGGGTGCTGGCGCACCCCGCCAGCAGGATGCAACCGATGACAAGCAGTTTCTTACGCATGGGTACTCCATCGGTATTAATAGATAGAACAATCAATCTAATAATATGGCCATTATGGCACCACGTCAAGATATGTTAGGATGAACGCTCTAACTAAGAGGCGATGTTGTGCGAAAGGTTGACCCGGACAAGTATGAGGAACGACGGCAGCAGATCCTTCAGGCTGCTGCGCAGTGTTTCGCCCGTGACGGCTTCCGTGGGGCCAGCATCTCGGAGATCTGCGCCGAGGCAAAGATGAGTTCTGGCCATCTGTATCACTACTTTCCCAGCAAGGAGGCCATCGTCAGCGCAATGACTGAAGGTGGCTTGGCGAGAGCGGCCGAGCATTTCGAGCGGATGATGCAAAGCCCCGATCCGATCCGCGCCTTCATTGCGGAAAGCACAAAGGCGAAGCGCGGTTTGATCGGTCAATCGCTGGTGTTCGACGTGCTGGCCGAGGCCCCTCGCAACACCGAACTCGCCGACATCCTGCGCCGGCATACACTCGCATTGCGCGCCTTGCTGGCAGATTTCCTGCGCAAAGCGCAGGTACAAAGGCGAATCGATTCGGAACTCGATGCCGAAATGACGGCTGCTATCTTGATGGCGATCATCGATGGGGCGCGGACCATGCTGATCCGTGATCCCAAGCTGGGCAAGGGCGATAGCGCCGCCTATCTGGAGCTTTTAGTCACCCGATTTCTTGCGTCGCAGGATAGTGGCCAGTCGGTCTAGGGCTATTTCGAGGCGGCGATTCTCCTGGCTGGATTCAATGCCACGGGGTACGTCGTCCGATGACTGATTCGCGTACATCCAGCACTTTAAGGCATTGGTAGGCGCTGACCGGCGCGCGGGTCTATTGCCAAAGCGACTTCATGGGCGCGATCACCGTCTCGAGTTACGACCCGCCGACTTATGTTTATGGGCGAACGGCTGTTGTACCTTGGAAGCAGCCGTTAAGGTCGCGCCGGGTCGAAGGGCCGTTGTGGGTCGTGAAGTGCCGGTCGCCTTTCCAGAACGACCGCCTTATGGCCACCGCTTTTGTTGACTGTTGCTGCCGATTCCGGCTAGTCCAAGCAATTCCGTGCCTTCGAGTCTAACTAACCGCGCGCTAGTCTAAAAGTAATTCCGTTTCCCGAAATCAGCCCGCTTCGGGCCCGTCAATCGTCGCTGGAGAACAAACAGTAAGTGGCTAATTTCGCAGGAACAGATTCTAGTATGGGTTGGGACTCGCCTGCGGAAACCGGCATGCTCGACGTGCACGACCACCCGCCACTTGTTCCGACGCGGGCGTCAACCCGCAGGTCAACGATCTCATCGGCTCCTACCCTAGCCCCATAGGCAATAGCGAAGACAGACACGGCGCGAGCGCCGCCGGCGATCACTTTTAAGATGTCTGTAGTGGATGCGAAGCCGGCTGTTAGTTAGCCTTACTTTGGTGAGCGATCTCGTCGTCGGGAGGACCCCCGCTTCGTCGGCGAAACAAGTCTTCTTCCGTCTTGCATGAGCGAATCCATCGTTCCAGTCGATCGGTCGCCTCGACGATGGCAAGTAGGCGGGTTTCGCGCAACTGTCGATCGTGCTCATTCACAACCTGCGTCAAGTCATCAACGAGGGATTCCCCGATCGTCCAATCGGCCGCTTCTTTGCCTCGCTGCAACGTCCGCGCGAGACCGTCCTCCGCTCGACGGAGAATATCCTGATCTATCGCCCCGTACCCGGCCTCCCCGATGAAATCGGCGAGTATCGTGACTTGCACCAGGCAACGCACAGCGCTCACGTCGCCGGAGCCATGCCGCAACGTCTCGAGCGCCATACGAAACCGCAGCGCTATCTGGTCGATTGAGGCTCGGTCCATGGGAAGAAACAGGGCCTTCTTTTGGCGTGCGTTTCTTGCTAAGGCAGTCTGGCCCGGTCTTTTTTCCAATTTCGCCATTGAATTGATTGTGCTATTGATCGATTTGCCTGACGCCTACAGCTTAGTTGAGGCATTGCCTGCAGCTAGGGAGTTACCGGTGAACAAATGCGTGTATAACAAAGTCTGCACGGTTAGTGCCCGACGCGGTGCTTAGTGCTGCGACCCAATCGCAAAAATACTCTGCACATCCGCTTGCGTCCAGCCATATGCGTCCTCAGGATTAGATCGAAACTAGCCGTGCACATCGTCACGACCTCCGAAGAATGAGGCGACCGTTAAGAAGATAATCATCCGAAACGGGTCTTTGGAGGGCTTATGCATCTGCACTACAAAGGTTTTCGCATTGTTCCTGGGGCACGAACCGTTTTTAACGGGTTTATCGCATCCGCCGTGGTGCGCGCTCGACACGGGAACGCCCGTTTCGACATTCATTCCACAGAGCACTCCTCTGGCGAACTCGCGCTCTTCGGCACGGCAGACGAAGCTTTCGGCTGCGCTGTCGGCTGGGGGTTTTCGTGGGTCGACCACAAACATTGAAGTTCGCCGCGCACGTTGAGTGACAGTCGCGGCAACTACGTTTGCACCCGAGCAGCTGCCTACACGCCAACTCATCACGGAATTTCAGAAGGCAGAGTTTCGCACCTCGTTGGGGGACCCGCTGCCGTGAACGCCTGCCGCGAAGAAGGCGTTTGATACATTCCTGGGCGCTTCAGGCGTCGATCGGTCAATATCGTCAACGAACAACTGTAGCCACCATTTATTGCGCCTGGAACTGAATGACTCGCTCCCAATATTCATCGGCCCGCCCTGGGGGACTTCCATCTCGTTGCCAAAGCGCGTAAGCACGTTCGCGGAGATGTTCGTCAAGAGCGCGATGCCAATACTCCTCAGAGTGGTTTTCTGGACGTCCGTCTTGTTCCCAAAGCGCGTACGCGCGTTCACGAATGGCTTGCTCGAGACCGACCTTTGTTTCCGAATCGCCTTGTACATTGTCGCCGTAAGACGACATCTGGCCGCTTCGACTAACGTGGATTTTGGCAGTCAGGCTTTGTAGATCATTGTTGGGTGCTAGGCGGCCGTGCGCCGCTGCTTCCAACGCCTTTGCTTCATATGCGGCATCATCCGCGGTGTCGCCGAACTCCCCGAGTGTAATCGGATAGGTATGAAGCACGACTCCACTGCGGTCCAAAACGTCGACCAAGCGCTCGGCCATCTTTGTGTCCCCTTCAATGTCTAATCGTTGCTGTAGAGAACTGGCCCCTTGTTCAGCAATTGTTGGGCCTATTTTTCACGTGCACCGATGGCAGGGAACAGTTCACTTGGGTCCGTGCCGGCTTACAACAGCAAATCCACGCCGTGGCCGCACAGTCCGAGGCGGTAGCTTTTGGTCATCTTCGCTCCTTCGCCTTTGTGACGGTATGGACTTCGTCCGGAAAACGCAATCAGCAAAAGCAAGGCAACGGGCAGTTGGAAGTGCCGCGGCGGCGCCAGTTTGCGCCCTATTAGGCTCCCCTACCCGCAGTGCTAGATGCATACTATACTGTACAAATATACAGGTATTTGGGATGCACGATGGGACTCGCAAAACTGGAAGATATCCACCCGTCCTTGTGGCTAGGGTCTCAACTCGCGCGTGCTGCCGGCCAGGTGATCGACACCGGCTACGAGACGCTGTCCGCTGAATTGCCGGGAGGTGGTTGGCCAGTCAGTACGCTCATTGAACTGTTGGTGCCGCGAACCGGCATTGGCGAAATGCGCGTGTTGCGGCCTGCGCTCGCGTCGCTGACGCGGCCGATCGCGCTGGTGAAACCGCCGCAAGTTCCCCAGTCAGCAGGTTTTGCTTACCAAGGCGTGGGCGTTGAAAAACTGATATGGCTCAAACCACAATCGACGGCGGACGCGCTATGGTCTGTAGAGCAGATATTGAGGGCTGGCAGCTTCGGCGCCGTGATTTTCTGGCAGCAACACATTCGGTCCGAGTCGTTGAGGCGGCTGATGTTGGCCGCTCAGTCGGCGGAAACACTGTTTTTCCTGCAGCGCCCTGTCGCGGACGCGATGAACTCCTCGCCGGCGACGCTCCGCCTTGCCGTTCGCCCCGCTGAAAACGGTGTGTCGGTCGAGATCGTGAAGCGCAAAGGTCCCGCGTCGGCCGGACCCATCGTCATTCGAGCGGATCCGATGCCAGCCTTGCTCAGTCCTCACACGCGCGCTCGCCGGAGCCAGCCGCGGGAAGTCCTGGGATATGGCAACGATTTAGTCGATGCGAACGTCCTGCCTTGAACCCGGTAGCCAGTAGAGCGCGTGGCGCGGCGATGCACAATAGCGAGCATGTGAGGCAGAATTGCTCGCCGCTCTACGAGCGTCGACTCAGCGCTGGGACGACTCGATCGCGGCACGGAAGCCGAGCAGTTTGAAACGCGGAGAGCAATGTGAAATTCAGCTACAAGAGTGTCCAAATCGATGTGACGCCGCAAGTGACCGCCACCGGGTTTCGAGCGCGGGCGAAGCTTCAGCGCGCAAAAGTCGAGGGACAAGACATAGCAGGAGAGCAACATGCGAGCGACTTGGGAAGTTGTTTGACGGCGCAAGAAGCTGTCGATCGCGCGCGGACGTGGGCCATCGCCTTTTGTGATGAAAACTGGGCTTGACTGCTTGCACGGATCGGAGGTGTCAACGTGAACATAAAGGTCGGAACCGCCTCGTGGACGGACCCCACGTTGATCGCGTGTAAGCGGTTTTATCCGCCGGGCTGCACCAGTGCCGAAGCAAGGCTGCGGTTTTACGCTTCCCAATTTTCACTCGTTGAAGTCGACTCGAGCTATTACGCTATGCCAAGCGCGTCGAATTCCGCGCTGTGGGCAACCCGTACGCCCGAAGACTTTATTTTCAATATCAAAGCGTTTCGGCTGTTCACTGGTCACCAGACAGACCCTAAAAAGCTTCCTAAAGACATCCAGGCCGCCTTGCCAGCAAGCGATAAGAAAAACCTGTACTACAAAGATACGCCGGGTGACGTTCTGAAGGAGCTTTGGCGGCGGTACCTGGACGCCCTTCAGCCATTGAAAGACGCCGACAAGCTAGGCGCTGTGCACTTCCAGTTCGCACCTTGGATCGTGAATAACAAGGAGGGTCGAGCGCACGTCGAACATTGCGCCGACGTGATGGAAGGTTACACGGTGGCAACAGAGTTTCGACATAAGAGTTGGTTCGCGGCCGAGAGCGCCGCATCGACTTTGGCGATTGAACGGGATAGAGGCCTGGTGAACGTCGTCGTGGATGAACCACAGGGGCCATCCAACAGCATCCCTTCCGTCTGGGAGGTCACGAACGGAAGGCTTGCTCTCATTCGCTTGCACGGCCGAAATCATGAGACCTGGAATATCAAGGATGCGTCCGCGGCGTCATCGCGGTTTAACTACGACTACAACGACGGAGAGCTTTCAGAGCTGGCGACACTGATCCTCGATATCTCGCGGGCGGTAGATCAAACACACGTTGTCCTGAACAATAATTTCGAGGACCAAGGACAGCGTAACGCGAAGACTCTAATGAGCATTCTCGGCGTGAACGCGATCCCGCGATGATCGTTTCGACGATGGCCGGCAAAGGCAGTGCGCGGCCACGAGGCGTCGTTCGTTTCCACCGTAAATCCGACATTTAGCCGGCCGCTTCGACCGGTAAAAACAACCGGTGCGCCTAAGACGATCGGCATTTCACCATCGACAATTGCACGAAGACATCCAACGATCGCAGGTTGCACAGGCGAACAATCCGCGACGCACTTATCCATCGTCGTTTTTGATCGCCAATCTGGATCGAGAAAAGTCCTGATAGCGTTTCTGCCGCTTTCCGTTTTAGTGTGAACGAACAAGCTACTTAACATGTGGAGAATGAGGTGAAAATTGTGAAGCTTGCGAGTACCGTGCTGCTCTGTGCCGCAGTTGCCGCCGCTATCTCACCCGTTGTATCGGCCCGGCAAGGCGACTACGGGCCACCTCTCGAAACCGTCAAGACCTTCGATACGTTCAAGCTCGTTGGCATTGGTGTGTCCCAAGAAGGCCGCATTTTCGCGAGTGCCCCCGCAGCCGACTCTGGCGACAGGCTCGTTGAGGTCAATGCGCAAACCGGCGCGGTGACCCCATATCCCGATCACGCCTGGAATACCTCCAGCACGGACACGGAGCATGAGTGGGTGGTCCCGCAGGCGATGTGGGTGGACAAAGCCGACCATCTGTGGGTGCTCGATTCCGGGAGAGCGGTGCTGACTGCCGCGAGTTCGGGCGCGAAGCCCAAGTTGGTCGAGTTCGACCTCAGCAGCAACAAGGCGATCCGCAGCTATGGCTTCGATGGCACCGTAGCGTCTACCGACTCGCTCAACGATGTGCGCATCGACCTCGTCCATGGGTACGCGTACCTGACCAACGTCGGCAATCGCGGTAGCCTGGTCGCGCTGAACCTTAAAACCGGCAGATCGCGACAGGTTCTGGTCGGCGACCGCTCAACCTTTGCCGATCCCAGGCAGCATCTGATGATCGGCGATCAAGCTGCGGAAACCAACGATGGCAAACAGGTCGCGATCCACGCCGACGGCATCGCGCTCTCTCCGGATGCCAAATGGATCTACTATCGGCCGCTGACCGATCACAACTACTGGCGAGTGCCAACAAGTGCCCTGATCGATGTCCGGCTGACCCCCGTCCAACTGTCGCGCAAGGTGCAATATCTCGGCTCGGCCGAACTGACCGGCGGTTTGATCATGGATCAGCATGGGACGCTTTATGGCGGCGATCTCGAACACAGCACCATCGTTGCTCTCGACATTGATCCCGCTACGCATAAAGTCAAATCGCGCCTCTTCGCACGCGCTCCCGGGTGGTTGTCCTGGGCGGATGGCTTCGCTATCAGCCAAGGTTATCTCTACATCGCTGACTCCCACCTCTGGGAGGTGACATTCAAGAATCATCTGCCACGTTCCGGACCGCTCACCATTTTCAGGGCGAAGTTGCCCGGATGAACCCCCGCTAGGGCGTGGGCGGAGGTCAGGAAGCGTTGCGCGCCTGCATCCAGACTTGTGCGGGGCTCACGTCGCCCCGTACCGTCGATCGCGCACCTGGTGGCGCCGCGACGGCCAGTGACGCATTGATCCACTCCAGCCGGCCCGGTTGAGTCCAGCGCCGAAGCTGGCGAGGTTCGCCGTGCTCCCCCGAAGGGTTGAATGACCGCTGCGCGCTTGGAAACGGTCGTCGCACCGGATCTATGTCGTTCGCCCGGTTCGGGTCGGGTACCGCCGATCGTCCATAGGGCAGAGG
>NZ_JAAVUQ010000083.1 GCF_018449515.1 Caballeronia sp. dw_19
AACTCAGGCAGACCACTAAGGCCGAAAGCACCAACCCGGCATCAACCCCGACCACTAACCCCAGAACCTAGCACCTCGGCACCAACCCCGTCCACCCAACCTAGAAACCAGAACCGCCCCGCCCCCGAAACCAAGTGCCAACGAAAAAACCTTGATCGAATGCGAACAAAACCATTCCGTCGCTGACAGTCAACTCCCGGTCGCAACCGGTCGCCTCCCCACCATTCTGCGGCGTTACTTTTACCCACGGTCGGACATATCCGAACGCGTCTGTCCCACACAAAAAATCACCGGAACAGGAAGCCAAGCCATGACATCAATCCCGACAACGAAAAAGCTGCTCGCCTGTCTGTTTCTCGCGTTAACCTCAATCGGCGCATCCGCGCAAAGTAAGGAAGACGCAAGCTGCCACACCGTTCGATTCGTCGACATCGGCTGGACCGACATCACCTCGACCACCGCGCTCGCATCAGTCGTATTCCAGGGCCTCGGCTATGACGCGAAGATCACCCAGGCCTCAGTGCCCATCTCACTCGCCGGCCTGAAGACAAAACAAATCGACGTGTCACTAGGCTACTGGTGGCCCGTGCAGGAAAAGTCCGTCCAGCCGTTCCTCGACGCCAAGCAAATCGACAAGCTCGACCCGCCAAACCTGTCGGGCGCCAAAGCAACGCTCGCCGTGCCGAGCTATGAATACGACGCAGGCCTGAAGACCTTCCAGGACATCGCAAAACACAAGGACGAACTCGACGGCAAGATCTACGGCATCGAGCCGGGCAGCAGCGCAAACGCCCAGATCCAGAAGATGATCGATACCAACCAGTACGGCCTGGGCGGTTTCAAGCTGGTGCAATCGAGTGAAGCCGGCATGCTCGTCACGGTCGACCGCGCCGTCCGCGACAAGAAGTGGGTCGTGTTCCTCGGCTGGGAACCGCATCCGATGAACATCCAGATCAAGATGAATTACCTCTCCGGCGGTGATGCTGTATTCGGCCCGAACTACGGCGAAGCACGCGTCTATACGCTGACCAACCCCGACTTCCTGACCCGCTGCCCGAACGCAGGCAAGCTGGTTTCGAATCTGCGTTTCACCACGCAACTGGAGAACCAACTGATGATTCCGGTCATGGCCAAAGTGCGTCCCGCCGATGCCGCCAAGGACTACCTGAAGAAAAATCCCCAAGTGCTTGACGCATGGCTCGCGGGCGTAAAGACGGTGGACGGCAAGGACGGACTGCCGGCAGTGAAGCAATATCTTGGCCTTTGAAAGGACGACGCAACATGAACTATGAAGTGATCGTGACCTGCGCGGTAACGGGCGCGGGAGATACCACGAGCAAACACCCGGCAATTCCGGTGACACCCAAGCAGATCGCGGGGGCGGCCATCGAAGCCGCGCGGGCAGGAGCAACCGTTGCGCATTGCCACGTCCGCGATCCACGCACGGGCCGCGGCAGCCGCGACCCGGCGTTGTACCGCGAGGTGGTGGACCGCATCCGTTCATCGGACGTGGACGTCATCATCAACCTGACTGCAGGCATGGGCGGCGACCTGGAAATTGGCGCGGGCGAAGCGCCGATGCAATTCGGTGCGGGTACAGACCTTGTAGGCGGCTTGACCCGGCTGGCACACGTGGAAGAGTTGTTGCCGGAGATCTGCACGCTGGACTGCGGCACGCTGAATTTCGGCGATGGCGACACGATATACGTATCAACTCCCGCGCAACTTCGAGCCGGCGCGAAGCGGATACAAGAACTGGGCGTCAAGCCGGAACTCGAGATCTTCGATACAGGCCATTTGTGGTTCGCGAAGCAGATGCAAAAGGAGGGTTTGCTCGATGACGCCCCTCTGTTCCAGCTATGCATGGGTATCCCCTGGGGTGCACCGGCGGACGTAGGTACGTTCAAGTCGATGGTCGACAACATGCCCGCGGGTGCGCAGTGGGCAGGGTTCGGAATCGGCCGCATGCAGATGCCGATGGTCGCCCAGGCGATGTTATTAGGTGGCCACGTGCGCGTGGGTCTTGAAGACAATCTGTATCTGGATCGCGGTGTGCATGCGAGCAATGGGACGCTGGTTCAGCGGGCGGTAGAGATTATCGAACGTCTGGGTGGTCGTGCGTTGACGCCGGCAGAAGGCAGAAAGAAGCTGAACCTGCCGGCTCGCGGCGAGCGTTTGCTTGACCGCCGCAAGATCGAGCAGTTCGCGTAAGAGCGTAGAAGATACAAGCCTGAAACCCGCCGACGCAGGCCGTGCGAAAGCGGGGAATTCAGGTTAAAAGCAGGCACAAGACACTAAACCATCGAAGCAAGTAAAAAGCCAAATTAATAAGGAATCCGTTATATGCAAGTCAAGACGTTTGCTGCGTTGGGCGTAGGGGTCATTGGAAGCGGTTGGGTATCGCGAGCGTTAGCGCATGGACTTGACGTAGTAGCGTGGGACCCGGCGCCGGGCGCCGAGCAGCAATTACGGGCGAACGTCGCCAACGCATGGCCGGCGCTCGAGCGAGTAGGGCTGGCAAAGGGAGCATCGCAGGAAAGACTGCGCTTTGTTGCAACCATCGAGGAGTGCGTCGCCGACGCCGACTTCATTCAGGAAAGCGCGCCCGAGCGTGAGGACCTGAAACTGACGCTCCATGAGAAAGCATCCAGGGCGGCAAAACCGGAAGCCATCATCGCGTCGTCGACATCGGGCTTGCTCCCAACGGATTTCTACGCGAGCGCCAAAGACGCTTCGCGCTGCATAGTGGGCCATCCGTTCAACCCGGTCTATTTGCTGCCGCTGGTCGAAGTCGTTGGTGGCGAAAAGACGTCGGAAGCAACGTTGCAAGCAGCATCAACATTCTATGAATCGATAGGCATGCGTCCGCTGAGAGTCCGCAAAGAAGTCCCCGGTTTCATCGCGGACCGCTTGCTGGAAGCACTCTGGCGCGAGGCACTTCACCTGGTCAACGAAGGCGTGGCGACCACCGGCGAAATCGACGATGCCATTCGTTTTGGCGCGGGCATTCGCTGGTCGTTCATGGGCACGTTCCTGACCTATACGCTCGCGGGCGGCGAGGCCGGCATGCGTCATTTCATGCAGCAATTCGGCCCGGCGCTAGAATTACCGTGGACCAAACTGGTCGCACCAAAACTAACGGACGAACTCATCGACCGGGTGGTGGACGGCACCACGGATCAGCAAGGCACGCACTCCATCAAGCAACTGGAACGTTATCGCGACGACTGCATCACGAGCGTGATGACGGCCATTGCTGAAGCGAAATCTCGCCACGGCATAGCGGACTAGAGAAGGCATACGAGTGACGCACAATCGAACAATCCATCGCGACACGGTGAGGCCCGAATGGGTCGACTACAACGGCCATCTCCGTGACGCGTTCTACATGCTGATCTTCAGCCTCTCGACCGATGCGTTCATGGACCGCATCGGCCTGGACGATGCCGGCCGCACGTCGCGAGGCCGCTCGCTGTTCACTCTCGAGGCGCATATCAACTATCTGCACGAGATCAAGGAAGGTGCGGCGGTTCGCGTGGAGGCATCGGTGCTTGCATTCGATGCCAAGCGTGTCCACTTGTACATGGAGATGTTCGCGGACGAGGGAACGGAGCCCATCGCGGCGAGCGAACAGATGCTGCTTCACGTCGATACAATCAACGGCGCGAAGTCCGCAGCCTTCGATGCAGATATCGCCGGCCGTATCGAAGCAATGTTTCGCGACGCGCCGAAAGAAGCGCGTTATGCCGGCCGCGTGATCGGCTTGCCGTCGGGACCGCGGGCGGCGGTGGCGGCATTGGCATCGGCTGCGACCAAGCCGGCCTGAGCACGCCACGTCCGCAACAGCAACGCGTTCGTCACTACGCTCACGCTTGAGAACGCCATGGCTGCGCCCGCGAGCATCGGATTGAGCAGTCCGAACGCGGCAAGCGGAATGCCGACCAGGTTGTACACGAACGCCCAGAACAGGTTCTGCTGGATCTTGCGATACGTGCGCCGCGCGATATCGATGGCATCGGCCACCAAGGCCGGATCGCCGCGCATCAGCGTGATGCCGGCGGCTTGCATGGCGACGTCGGTGCCGGTCGCCATCGCGATGCCGATATCGGCGGCGGCGAGCGCGGGCGCGTCGTTGATGCCGTCGCCGGCCATCGCTACCGCTCCTTGCGCCGATGCCTTCAGTTCCGCGATCACGCGCGCCTTGTCGGCGGGGAGCATGTGCGCGTGAACCGCATCGGGTGCAATGCCGAGTGACTTCGCCACGCTGGCCGCGCTGCCGGCGTTATCGCCGGTGAGCAGGACGCTTTTGATTCCCATCGCGCTCAGCCGTTCGATAGCTGCGCGTGCGCCGGGTTTCAGCGAGTCGCCGAACGCGAGCAGGGCGAGCACGCGCGGATGCAGCCTGACGGTTGAACGCCCCTCTCCGCCGAGTTCCACCAGCCACGACACCGTATTCCCAAGCTGTTCCAGTTCCGCCGCCCGCGTAGCCAACCGTTGCGGCGCGACCAATTGCAACTCGTCAAGCCAACGATCACTGGCTATCGCCAGATGACGTTCGCCGACCCGCGCCTCGACGCCGCGTCCCGCCACCGCTTTCGCATCGCTCGCGGCAATGGTTGGAATGCGCTCACCGTCGGCGGCAGCAACAACCGCGCGCGCCAGCGGATGATCGCTGAGCCGCTGTACGGCCGCCGCCAGCCCCGATGCTTCTGCGCGGTCCACGCCTTCGTCCGCCTCCAACACCGTCATGGAAGGTTTGCCGACAGTCAGCGTGCCGGTTTTATCGAAGGCAACAATTCTGATCCGATGCGCCATTTCCAGCGCCTGCGGGTCCTTGATCAGCACGCCGTGCCGTGCCGCGACGCCCGTTCCGGCCATGATAGCGGCGGGCGTCGCTAGCCCGAGCGCGCAAGGGCACGCGATCACGAGCACCGCGACCGCGTTCAGCACGGCCGTTTCCACACCCGCGCCCATCAACAGCCAGCCAACCACCGTCACGATCGCGATCACAAGAATTACTGGCACGAATATCGCCGATACCCGGTCCACCAGCCGCTGAATAGGCGCCTTCTCGGCCTGCGCCGATTCAACCAGCCGGATGATCCGCGCGAGCGTCGTCTCGGAGCCAGTCGCGGTCGTTTCGACAGCGATTACCCCTTCGCCGTTGATCGAACCCGCAGTCACGCGTGCGCCGGTTTCCTTCGCCACGGGCAGGCTTTCGCCGGTAATCAGCGATTCATCCACGTGCGTGCGGCCTTCGCGAATCAGGCCGTCCACCGGCAAGCGCTCACCCGGCCGCACGATCGCCACGTCGCCGTTGCGCACATCCGCCAGCGCGATGTCGCGCTCATTCCCGGTCGCCGCATCGCGAATCCGCGCACGCTCAGGACGCAGCGCGTCGAGTGCGCGAATGGCGTCGGTGGTTTGCCGCTTGGCACGCGCTTCGAGCCATTTGCCGAAGCGCACGAGGGTGATCACCACCGCTGCCGCCTCGAAATAGAGGTGGGCAGACTCGCCGGGATGCGCGAACAGTTCGTACACGCTCAAGCCCCAGGCAGCCGAGGTTCCGAGCGCCACGAGCAGATCCATGTTGCCTTCGCCCGAGCGCGCCGCCTTGAAGCCGCCGACATAAAAGCGCGCGCCCAGCACGAATTGCACGATGCTGGCGAGCGCCAGCGAGACCCAGACGCCAAGATGAAGATCCAGCCCGAGCATGGGCAGCACCAGCGGCAAGGTCAGCAGCGCGGACACGATCACCGCCACGAGTTCACCGGTGTGCGCGGGCGCGGCGACAGGCGCGGCTTCCGGTTCGATAAACGTTGCTTCGTAGCCGGCCTTGGTCACGGCGGCAACGAGTTGCTCGCGCGACACAGAGGTATCGGCGTGGACGGTTGCTTTTTCGGTCGCCAGATTAACCGATACCTGTTCCACGCCCGGCACCTTCGCCAGCGCCTTTTCGACCCGCCGTACGCACGACGCGCACGTCATCCCGCCGATAGCAATTTCAGCGGTGGTTGACACGGCGGCGGCTGCGGCAGGATCGGTGGTCGGAATAGACGGTGCAGACATGACAAGGCTTCCTGGTTCAGTGTGAGCCATTAAATTCAGCTCGATGTAACCAGTATCGACATTCCAATGATTGGAAGGTCAAGGCGTATTTTCAATAGGAGGAGGCGCGTTGAACATGGCGTCGGCGAGCGCTGTCGCGGCGTCTGTTTCGCGCTGGCGCACGCCGTTGATCGCACCGATCCGATCGGCTGCCGCCTTGTTCTGGCTCAGTTTCGCCTTGCCGACGAGCCGGGTGACCTCGATTTCGATTCCGACAATGGCTTGCAGCATGGTCTGGATGAAATCCGGCGGCGCGTCGCCCATTTTCCACGGCGCCGCTTCTCCGGCTTCCATTTTCCGGGTGAGGCGCGCGACCACGCCGCGCACGAAAGTCTCGTCGTCGCGGATCGTGATCCGGCCATGCGCGTGCACGACGAGATAGTTATAAGTTGGCACCTGCCGATGTGTTTCCTGCTTGCTCGGATAAAAAGTCGGCGATATATAACCCGACGCGCCCTGGAAAATAATCAGTGTGTCAGAACCGCTTTCAATTTCCTGACAAATAGGATTTGCCCGTGCCACATGTGCGCGCAAAATGCCGTGTTCGCCCTGACTTGCGTCGAACTCGAATGGCACGTGATTCGCATCGAGACCGTTTGCGCCATGTGTGACAAGGGCGGCAAGCGGATTGTCAGCCATCAGCCGATGTAAAACCTCGGGGCGTTTTTCTTCGAAGTAGGGGGGCAGGTACATCGGCGGCTCGTGGGCGAATTAGAAAGAACTGGCTAAAAAAACCGAAAAAAATCATGTTACGCGGTGCAGGTGCCGGTCGAAACTTTTCTGAAACCCGGCGAAGGCGTTCAAGGGGCGTTACGCGCTCCTTGCCTATCGTCATTGGATAAGATAAAAACCGTTTTCAAGATAGATTAAGCGCCGCGACGCGGATTTGCAGAAGACCGGGAGGCGAGGACCGGTCCGCGCACTCGACGAATTAAGTGAAAGCCTTAAATAGATCCTTAAATCGAATGAAAAATAATCGACGCTGGGCAATTTCGTTGTACACGGCGCTATGGGTGGCCGCTGGTTTGAGCAGTTTGGCAGTATTGGGCGGGTGCGCGACGCAGGCGCCTGTTGTGACCAGCGGGGATGGCTGGCGCAAGGATCAGGTGGCAGACGCTTATGTGTTTGGATATCCGCTGGTGGTGTCGGATATTGCACGGGAGAAAGCCACGGGTGGCGATGCGTCGCAGCCCGGCCAGACGCCCGTGAATACGTTGCGGCATGCCACGGCGCTGCCGCCGGTCGGCGCGTCGGGGCGGCCGAGCGTGGATACGCTTGAATCAACCGCATGGCTGGATGTCTCCAGTGGACCCGTGCTGGTTTCGCTTCCCAATACACCGAATATGCCGCGCGGCCGTTATTACGACGCTCGCGCCTTCGATGCCTGGACCAACGTGATCTATTCCAGCATCCCTCGCGGGCCGGATCGGGCCGTGCCGGTGAAAAAGCTGAGTGGGAAGGCGGCGCGGGCGGCCAGACTGGCCGCGGAGCAAGCCAATGTGCTTGCGTTTGTGCCCGTGGGTTATACGGGAACGCTTCCTGACGGCGTGACGCGGGTTGAAACGCCGACCCGTTACGTGTGGCTTTCTCTTCGTGTGCGCGTGAATGGCCAGCGCGACGTGCGTGAGGCGCGCAAGTTGCAGACGGCGATGAGCATTGAAGCGCCTTCCGCCGATAAAACCAGTGCCGCGACAGCCGGCAGTGCCTGGCCGAACGTGACGGCCAGCACGCCGACGGTGGTGACGGGCGCGGGTGGCGACAAAGCTGATTCGCTCGATGCCACCGCGTTTTTCACGCGTCTGGCGAAGGCGATGCAGGACAATCCGCCAGCGCCGAATGATCCGCATGCTGTTAGTTTGCTCGGTGATCTTGGCGTAAAGGCGGGCGAGCCGGTGCAGTTCCGTCCTGCGGATGCGGGTTTACTGGCGACGGGTCTAGCCGATGGCCGTACGCGGGTGGACACGGTGCCGTCGAATGCGATCAGCCGTAACGGCTGGGTTTGGTTCGGCGATGGCGCGGGCAGTTACGACACCGATTACACGTTGCGCGCGTTCCTGGCGCGGCGTCAGCCGGGTACTGGCACGAAGGACGATGAGGTGAAGCCGGTTGCGTTTTCCGACAGCGACGGCCACGCGCTGAACGGTGCGAATGAGTATGTGTTGCACTTTGCGCCGAACCAGTTGCCGCCGGTGCGGGGGTTCTGGACCTTGACGGCCTATACGAAGGATGGTGCGTTGATCGACGACAAGTCGTTGCGGCTTTCGCTGAATGACCGGGACCGGTTGAAGAAGAACCGAGATGGTTCCGTCGATATTTCCGTTTCGGCTGCGGCGCCTGCGAAGGCGCGTGCGTCGAATTGGTTGCCGGTGCCGGATGGCGATTTTCAGTTGATGTTCCGATTGTATGCGCCGAAGCCTGAAGCAACGAATGGGACGTGGGCGCCACCGGCGATTGAGCGGCAATAATTTTTGGTTTTTCACTCGCACCGGAAAAGGGGGCTGGCGCAGGTGGTTAGGGGTGAGGGTTGGGGTTGGGGTGGTCGGTTCTGGGGTTAGTGGTCGGGGTCTA
>NZ_JAAVUQ010000084.1 GCF_018449515.1 Caballeronia sp. dw_19
AGTCCGAAAACCGAAATTAACCGGTCCATATTCCAAACTATGAGAAATCCCCCGCTGAAAATTCTGATCACGCTCATGGCTCAGTAAAGTCGGCCTGTATTTCCGCAGCCTGTTAGGTGGCATCACCCAGGCCGATGCGGCGCAGCCGTTTCTGGGCATGACGACTGATCTCGAAGCCGATGTCATGCGCGAGGTCATGGGACAGATGCAAACGCCACCCCATGCCGACAACGAGAGCGGCATGGGCGTGTTCGTACTGGATATCGG
Organism: Caballeronia sp. dw_19; assembly: GCF_018449515.1. GTDB lineage: Bacteria > Pseudomonadota > Gammaproteobacteria > Burkholderiales > Burkholderiaceae > Caballeronia. Next base: position 268 of record NZ_JAAVUQ010000084.1, read on the forward strand.
AGAAGCCCTGGCGGATTGCCTGCTACGCATGGTCAAGCTCCTCGACCAACCGCAAGCGCTCTCCGTGCTCTTTCCGTCGATGATGCGGGAGATCTGTTTCTGGCTATTGAGTGGTCCGCGTGCCGGAGAAATTTGCAAACTTGCGATGTCGGGCCGCCACACCCAGCGGATCGCACGCGCCATCCGCCTGCTTCGTGAGAACTATCGGCAGGTCGTTCGGATCGAACAACTGGCGGATGCCGCACGGATGAGTACATCGTCGTTCCACCAGCATTTCAGGGCACTGACGTCGATGACCCCATTGCAATTCCAGAAGCAGTTACGCTTGCTGGAGGGCCGCCGGTTGATGATTGCCGATTCGGTCAATGTCTCCGAAGCGGCCTATCAGTTAGGTTATGAAAGCGCTTCGCAGTTCAGCCGTGACTATTCATGGACGTTCGGCATACCGCCCAAGCGCAACTCCATGGAGATGAGGGAATTGCCGTTCGATGTTTGAGTAATGCACGGCAAGCAACCCGCTTGCTGTGCTCTTAGCACCCCGTCCCCTAGTCGGACATGGCCGCAAGCACGCGGACATACGCTGAGCGCTGCAGCTTCGAGAAACGAACGAGGACTCGCCTCGCCTTGGATTCTGTTCCGGGGACCTCCTCACCTTCGTGCTGTTAACTGATCGAAGGGCCACTGCGGCAGGGCTGGTTCTTCGGCTACAGCTATAACGCAGCGAAGTTGCCGAACTTTCATGTCGCTTGCTCGCCATTCGGATTCGTTCTGCACTTAGAACGAAGATGCGGCCTACGGCGTGAGGACGATGCGGCCATTGAGCGAACGGCTTTCCATCCGTTCGTGCGCAGTAGCAGCCTTTTCGAACGGAAGCACGTCGATCGCTGTCTTGCCCAGTCCCGAAACAACCATCTTCAACGCGGCTTCAAGCGCGGGACGGATCACATCTGGATGCGTGGGTAGGTAGGCGCCTGCATTGAACCCGGACACGGTCGAGCTGCCGAGCCAGAGGTCGTTGGTCTTTACTTGGTGTTCCCAATCACCGCTGGCATTCCCAACGACGATGAGCCGACTACCTGGCTTCATCAACGCGAAGCTGTGGCTGCGGACTGCGCCACCGACAGGGTCGATGACGATGTCGAACTTCTCGTCGCCGAGAATTCCTGGCAATTCGTTGGAATCGACGATCCGGTCATATGGCAGCTTCGTGTTCGCCGCGGCATCCAGCTTGCTCGTGCGTACTGTGCCCACCACACGAGATGCACCGAGCTGCTTGGCAATCCCCGGAAACGCAGCGGAAAAGCCGCCGAGCGCGCCATGAATGAGGACGCTCTCGCCTTTGGACAGATGCGCAACCTGGGTCAGGGCGACATGCGCCATCGCCGCGTTGGGTATGACCGCGACAGCGAGCGCCAGATCGATGCCGGTGCCTTCGATTGACACGACGCCGCGCACCGGGGCGATGTACACGGAGGCATAGCCGCCGGTGCCGGCACCGGCCGACATCGAGACGACCTGTTCGCCGATCGTGAACCCGGTCACGCCCTCGCCAAGGGCACGCACCGTACCTGCCACTTCAAGACCCGGAATGAAGGGTGGCCGAGCCATTCCCGGCACGTCCTTGAAGAGCCCCTGACGGAAGAAGACATCGACAAGCCCGACCGCAGCATGGGTGACGTCGATGGCGATTTCACCCGGGCCGGGTGTCGGATCAGGCAACTCCGTAACGACGAGGACCGTTGGATCTCCGAACTGGGTGGCTTGAACGGCCTTCATAGGACTTTCCTTTGTGAAACAATTTGTGGGAACGTGCGTCAGCTTTTAACGCACATAGCGATGTGTTAAGTGGAAGATACCACGGCTCCCCATGTAACGCACATTCAGATGCGTTAACATCAAAGTATGAGAGAGAGAGCCCGTTCAATCGAAGACAAGCAGCAGCGTTCCGAGGATTTGCTCGACGCAGCCGAGTTCCTTGCTCTGGAGCTGGGAGGCGTGCGCTTCGTGACGGTCGCGGCGGTTACCGACCATGCGGGCTTGCACCGAACGGGCGTGCGCCGCTATTACGCAAACAAGGAGGAGCTGTTCCTCGAACTGGCGGAGCGTGGCTGGTGCCAGTGGCGCGATGCGATCAGAGCCGGGCTTGGTGATCAGACGGGCTTGGAGCCGAAGGATGTTGCAGAAGTCGTTGCCGATACCATCACCTCTCTCCCGGTCTTCTGCGACCTCTTAACCCATGTGACGCTGAGTCTGGAGGGTAGCGTGGACATGGAGCGCGCTCGCCGCTACAAGACTAACGCGTTCGCCGCCCATGACGACATCGTGGCCGCGCTGGTTCAGGTCAGCAGCATGACCACCGAACAGATCCAGAATTTGCTGGCGACGACGATCATGCTGGCTGCCGGCTTCTGGCAGGTATCACATCCGACGCCGACGCTCGCCCGGCTATACGAACAAGTACCGGAATGGGGGCACGTTGCACTCGACTTCGGCCCTCGTCTCCGTCATCTGCTTCAAGCCACCGCTGTGGGGCTTGCGGGAACGGCAGTCCCGCGCTCGGGGAACGCTTCAGAAAAGTGAGGGAAGCGGAAATAATTCAGTTGGCGCCTCCTCTGCTGCAAGGGAAAGCCCCGCAGCGTTTAACGCTGCGGGCCACGTTGCCTTCCGACCTCCCATGACACACCGCCGCCGCGCACCGTCGCGGCGAGTTGCTGCCCCAGTCGCTGTTCAATCACTGGCTTCCATGGCACTAAGCTGAATCCCATGCCGTCATCGAGCATGGCGTAGCGCCCGCTGGCGAGCATGACGCTGCGCCGGTAGATGCCGGCCACGCGCTGCCCATCGGCCACGGGCCGATGCTCCAGGCCGGTTTCGGCGGCAATGTCCTTCGCGGCCTTCGCCAGCTCGCGCCCACGCAGCGTCGCCATCAGGTTCCGCGCCAGGACGATACGCTGCCCGCGGTGCTCGGCCAAGCCTTGTTCGGCCAGAAAGTCGGCGCGTTCCCGCAGCGCACCCTTGACCTCGGCGCCAAACCCCAGGTCGCCCAGCCCCTTGCCACCGCCGTTCAACTGCTGGTCAAGCCAGGTGGTGGCACCGATCAAGCGGGCCTGTCGTTCGATCGGCAGGTGCGATTTCAGCTCCACTGCAACGCCACCGCCGAGGCGCTGCGCGTCGTACTGGCGGCCACGCTCGGCCAAGTCGTCCGGGATGCGCCAGACGCCTTCGGCCTCGCGCTCTACGATGCAGGCACGACGCAGGGCTTCGAGTCGGCGCACGTGCGCGGCTACCACTTCGCGCGGGGCGCGGTCGGGTGCGGCCTGGCCTTGGGCGACGGCCAGATGATGATCGGTGCGGTAGATGCCATCGGCCGCCAGCGCGGCGATATTGCGGTCGGCCGCGCGCACGTCGGCCGCGCCTTTCAACTCCACCACGGCACCAGTCGGGTACTGCTCCAGTTCTGACCGAGGCGGCAGCGCGAGGTAGTGCGCCTTGCCGTCCGTGCCATCGACGATCAGATAGCCCTTGTCGTACAGCTCGTCGGCCAGCCCCTTGCCGACGACGCGCCCGATAACGGCGCGACCGTCTTCGCCGGGCTGGAACACCGCCAGTTCGCGCTGCTTACCGCTCGTGGCACGTTGCATGGTGCGGATGATGTCGCCGCGCTCGCCCATCGCCCGCAGGGTCGGCTCGGCATCGGCATGGACAGCCCACGCGCCGGGCTGCGGCTCGGTCGCCAGCCCCATGCGCTGCAAGTGTTGCAGGCAACCGATCAGCATTTGCCGCTGACGTTGCAACCGGGGTTCGGCAAAGCGTTCGATGCGCACTAAGCCATCGTCGCCGGCCTCGCGCTGCAAGGCGCGATCCAGCCCCGTCCATCACTCCTGTTCGACTTCGCGCAACATGGCGCGCTGCATCTCCAGCTCGGTGCGTGGCCCGAGCCATTCGGTCGCCAGCTCGGATGCCCGGCGGCGCATCCCCTCGGCGATGTAGTCGCGGGAAATGATGAGGTCTTTGCCCGTGTCGTCCTTGCCGCGCAGGACGACGTGCGTATGCGGGTTATCAGTGTTCCAGTGATCGACCGCGACCCACTCCAGCCGCGTACCCACGTCGGCCTCCATGCGCGCCATCAGGTGCCGGGTGTAGGTACGCAGGTCGTCGAGCTGTTCGGCATCCTCCGGCGAGACGATGAACCGGAACTGGTGGCGGTCGTCGGCGCCCCGTTCCTTGAACGCTTCGAGGTCGGCATCGTCGGTCGTCGGCCCGTAGGCGTGGCCTGGCCCGCCTTGGCGATCGACGCCTTCGCGCTCGATGTAGCGCAGGTGCGCAGCGGCCGAGCGCGGCCCGGCCTGTGCCAGATTGACCAGACGGGCCTTGACCGTCACGCGCCGGGCGTTCGCCCCAAGTCCCCGACCTGCAAAGCGGGCCGCAACGTGGCCGCACCCCAGCCGGGAACCAGGGCGCTGGCCAACCTTGCGGGCTGTCTTGCCGAGCTTGGCACCGGCTTTGCCGGTCTGGCGCAATACCTTGTTGATGAAGGCATCGCCGCGCTGTTTCGGCACACCAGGCCGGACGCGGAAACGGTCGTCGTCGCGGCTGCTCATGCTGCGGCTCCATCCAAGAGAGTCGCAGTCCAGCAGGTGAAGCACGCGACTTCGCCAATGCCGACGCGGCATTGCGCACCTTCGCGGCACGCTGCCACTCCCTAGATACTATGGAAGGGGCCAGCGAAAGTAAGCTCCCTGGAGTAAAACGAGGATTCTGACACTCGTTTTTCGAAAGGAGCACGCAAATGGACGCGCTTAACACGGCCCTTCGAGGGCAAGATACAACGATCGTCGGCCGGCTGTATGTCGCCTTCGAATTAGGTGATAAGAGCTGGAAGCTGTCACTGGGTGATGGGGTGCGCGCGCCGAGCCGGTGTACGGTGGCGGCCGGCGACGCGACAGCGGTCCTGATGGCGATCGCCAAGGCCAAGGCGCGCTGCCACCTCGCAGCCGATGCCCCGGTTCGCAGCTGCTACGAGGCCGGACGGGACGGTTTCTGGTTGCACCGCTGGCTGAGCGATCAAGGCATCGTCAACCTGGTGGTGGATCCGGCCAGTATCGAAGTGAACCGGCGGGCACGCCGCGCGAAGACGGATCGGCTCGACAGCGACAAGCTGCTGTCAATGCTGATGCGCTACTACGGAGGTGAGCGGCGGGTGTGGGCGATCGCACGCATCCCGACCCCCGAGCAGGAAGATGAGCGGCGCGTGCATCGGGAACTCGGGCGTCTGCGGCAAGAGCGCACCGCCCACAGCAACCGGATCCGTTCGCTGCTGGTGTTGCACAACTTGCGGGTCGAGCGCATCGGTGGGCGCACGTGGGCGCCGTGGTGGGCTCAGCAGGCCGGGCAACTGTTGCCGGGTTTGCGGGCCGAGATTGAGCGCGAGTTCGAGCGGCTCTCGCTTGTCGCCAGGCAGATCAGGATGCTTGAAGCGCAGCAGGAGCGTCAGGTGCGCAGCGGTGCGCAACCCGCGATCGCGGTGCTGTCGAGGCTTGCGGGTATCGGCACCGGAAGTGCGTGGACCCTGGTCAAGGAACTGTTCGGCTGGCGGCAGTTTCACAACCGCCGGGAAGTCGCCGGCTGCCTAGGCCTGGCGCCCACGCCTTATTCGAGCGGCACCAGTGAGGTCGAGCAGGGTATCAGCAAGGCCGGCAACAAACCGGCGCGATGGCTGATGGTCGAACTCGCATGGAGCTGGTTGCGCTTCCAGCCGAGCAGCCAGTTGAGCCAGTGGTTCAATGAGCGCTTCGCGGGAGGCGGCAAGCGCATGCGACGTATCGGCATAGTGGCGCTTGCGCGCCGTCTGTCGATCGCCTTGTGGCGCTATCTGGAGCATGGTGAGATTCCGCTCGGGGCAACACTCAAGCCACCCGGCAGTGATGCAGTTGCGGTTTGAGCGGCGAATTTCGATCCACGACAGGACTTGAAGGTCAGCGCGCCCGGGCACTACACGGGTTACCCCACGGGTAGCCGTAGTTCTAGATGGGGCGCGTCGGTAACGGAGTGGTTCCAGCGCTGTGCGCATGCGGTATGAGGTGACCGGCCTGGCGCCGGCACGGATAGAAGTTAGTCCGGGGGCGGTTGCCCGGACATCAAACACTCCGACCCAACTCGTGTTGAAGTTTGGCTTTATAAGAAGGACTCCGAATATGAATCAGGCACCCTAGCCTGTGCAAGTTGTCCACCGCCGGCCAGCGTCGTGGTCGTGACAGGCGACCCGCTGGTCGGCCGTGGACAACTTGCAGTACCCTCAAAGGAGGTAACTGACCCACGGCAAACAGATCACCAAGGGCTTGACTTTCAATGCCCCATAGA
>NZ_JAAVUQ010000085.1 GCF_018449515.1 Caballeronia sp. dw_19
AGACAAAAGGAACGACTGCAGCGGTTGCTAGATCAGATTGCCAATGGCTACAAATAGCCAGGCGCATACGGGCAACCCGCATGCGCGATATTGCCGCGTCTACTTGCTTTCACCGCTTGCTTGCGGAGCTCTAACTGTGACAAGTGACAGCAACGCCTTCAGTGTGTAAATGACGATCAGCGTACCGGAGAAGTCACCGACGAACATGACAAAAAATCTGTCCGCGATATGTTGCGTATCACCGCGCAGGAAGAACCATATGTGATGCAAGAGCGGACTGGCAATCGAGTAGGCGAGCACCAGCACGAGAAGGCGCTTTGACGTTAGATTCGATAAAGACGCGCGAAGACCGTAAATTTCCTGCGCCAAACGATAGACTGCATATGGTGCGACCGTCGCAATGATGCCGCCGACGATAGAGCGTACTGGATCGTTCGGGAAGAAGTAGAAGAAGTTGACCAGCCAGCTCGCTATCAACAGCCCGATTGCACCGTCTCCGCCGAGTAACAGTGTGCTAAGCAACCGGATCCCAGCTGGCAAATAGATCCAGTTAACTCCTCGCACAAACTCGCAGTGCGTGAATATCTGCTCGTTGGCCCAAAGGGAGAAAATAAACACGATAACCGTTCCGACCACTGAACAGAAATGCAACCGTAAGCTTGACATTGGCGTAAAATTGAATACCTTCGTTCTAACGAGGCAGTGATGATACCAAGCCCATTGAACTATATGCACGACAAACGCTTACGCAAGGTGCGTCAAACGTGACGCGTCCTGCCGATATCTACCTCCGCTTTTTGCAATTGACAGAGGCGTTGCGCGGCCTCCCGTCTTTGCCGTCGCTTGACCCGCTGGAAGAACGTATCCTGGAGTTAGTCGCTCGCGCCGGTCAAACGAAAGAACGGCTCTCCGTTAGAGACATGATGGCCAGGAGCGAACTCGGCTCGCCGGCCACGCTGCATGCTCGTATCACATCCATGCGCGACAAGGGCTGGATCATGCTCACCGACACCGAGGACGCCCGGCGCAAACAGATTGAGCTAACACAAGCCGCGCTGCGTCATTTCGACAAGCTATCCGAATGTCTTGTAAAGGCGGCGAAGAACACGTAGTGTCGACCTCACCTGCGATTGACCGCTGAAAAAAAACGCCTTTAGCCCAAAATCGTCATCACGCGGTGCAGATGCGTCGGTTGAAACACCATGCACTTCTCTGCGGGAACCACTAGAGCGGCATCACTGACTCTCGCAATCCGCATCACCCCTACGATCCGCGCCGCACCCACACGCGAAATTCAGAAGAAGTTGCGGAGGCCAAGCGCAATACCCGTCTGATTGCTGCGTCCCGGCAATTCAATTGTCGCTGCGCCGGTAACACCGTTGAAATCGACGGTGCCGTACACCTCCGTGCGCTTCGACAATGAATACTCGGCAAGCGCCGACACGGTGTCGCGGGTCCCAGATCCAAGCGTAGCACCGGCAGTCGCTACGTTACGTATATGATCGTAATAAAAGGCACCGGTCAACAAAAGGGGGCCGCTAACCTGCCACGCTACGCCAGTAAACGGGCCATCGTCGATACGACCCGCCCTCTTCAATTGGCTCGTGTCGGCAATCGGCTGCTCCGCAAGCAGAGTATCGGCAAGGCCAGTATTGTCCCGCGAATGCAGATGGCCGACATAGATTTTCATCTCGTTCAGCGCATAGACAATATCCGCGTTGTAGACCGTCTGCTTGTAGTTCAAATGGTCGCTGCTTTGTTGCACACCGGCAGCGACGCTAGTCGGACCGGCAATATACGACGCAATACGACGCAAGTAAGCCGAACATACTGCCTGCGCCAAGGTGACCCGGAATCTCGCCCGAGAAACCGTCTTCGCCACTCGACTCATAGTTACTCCCTAACGAGTAAATCGCTCCGACATCAAGGCCACCGAGTTAATCACTGTACTTGACCGCGCTATCCGCGGACAATCCCGAACCAACCGCGAACGGTAATCACGAATTTTAAGGGTAGTTTGCGTAAGTCAATGGATCGTACGTGCTAACGAGTTTGTCAAACAGCGGCGTGTTCTGGCGACCGGGTGTTAGCGTACGGAATTGGGTTTGAAGACTGGCATAAGCCTCGCTGCCAAAAAACCGACCGCTATCACTAAGGCTATCGTCCTGCGGATTCACATTGCTTTCCAGTTGGAAGACAGCTTTCAGACCACCGCCGATTCTGATGTGATGGACGACGCCCTCCCTTCGGGGTAGGCATATGCCAAAGAAGAGAGGTCGTGACTTCCACGGCAAAGGAGCGTTTATCATGAAGATAGCGACTGTTGGACCGTATCTCGCAAAAACCTTGTTCCAGGTTCATGGGTAAGCGAGGCGTGACCACCGTCTTGACGGAGTAATATCTCGGAACAGACGAAACACGAGAAGTTATGAAGGCATTGCACGATGGGCGATACAAGGCGACTTGCAAAGAACGCAACGCGTTGGCGGCTGCAATGAATGGACACGGCCTGGTATTTCCTGAAGCCAGTTGCACCGTCTCGAAGGGGCAGGCAGTCTTTGACCGTGATGGCGTAGAGCTATGGCGCTGCAACGCCGCTTACGCGGAAGTTCATTTCAAGCTTGAACGGATCGATTGACTCAAGGTCTTCCGGAGTCTGTGCTCACGGTAAGCGCTGTTGACAGCGGTGGAAGACGCGGCGCATTTAAACGCCTGTGCTTGCCGGAAGCTGCCCCGCCAGGTTCTAGGGCAACAGTTCGTCGATACGATTGATTGGGTGATCTGCAATGTGGGTGAGCACGTGGCGTAGGTAAGCCTCGGGTTCAATGTCGCCCAGCTTGCACGAGCCGATCAGGGAGTACATGGCTGCAGCTCGGTCACCGCCGCTGTCGGAGCCCATAAACAAGAAGTTTTTGCGTCCCAAACCGACCGCGCGCAGCGCGTTCTCAACGATGTTGTTGTCTATCTCCGCAACGCCGTTCTCACAATAGTAGTTCAACGCCTGGCATTGATTGAGCATGTAGTTGATTGCCTTCGTCGTGTCGGACTGTAGAGAGAGCGTCAATAGCCGTTCCCGCAACCAGAGTTCAAGGCTGGCGAGCAATGGCCCGTGCGCGTTCAAGTCTAACGCGTTGGCGCACGGCTGGTGGCTCACCCCGAACCTCGGCTTCGATCACATCAACTCGCCAATGCGACGCAGCACTTCAGTAGTGGTTGGCGTTGAGCGGTGGTAAGCACGCGGTGAAGGCGTATTGAAGCGAGGACGGGGAGCCGACGAACGAACGAACGTCGGGTAACACCCAGCAACTAAGCGGATTGCCGCAGTAGCGTCCGGCGATAGTTTGATCGAAGTAGGAGGTCCGGAACGGGTGTCAGGACTTCGGACATAAACTGCAGTTCGACACAGGACGCGACTCCGTGGCGCGGAGCGGCGCGGTGAAACGCACGGCGCGCAGAATCGAGTTGCAACCGGTCGCCATCGGCCACTGCGCGGATTGCCTGCCGTTCAGCTTCACTTAGGATTTGCATATTTGGTCTCTTTGCTTGGTGATCATGGGTGCATTGTACGTGTCGTCTAGCAAGTGGATAAGTAAGGATTGGGGACGAACGAATAGATTTTCAAGGCGCCTGTTGCCATATATGCGGTAACAACTCTTCGATACGGCCAGCCGGTTGTGTGGGAAGTCGGTTTAAGATGTCTTTCAGGTAAACATATGGATCGTGGCCGTTCAGCTTGGCCGATTGGATCAGACTCATCACTGCTGCCTGACGCCGGCCCGCGCGAGCTGAGCCCGTGAAGAGCCAATTCCCTCTGCCCACTGCAATCGGCCTTATTTGGTTTTCGCACCAGTTGTTATCGACCGGAAGCTGAGGATCGTCCAGGTACCGGGTGAGCGCTGTCCATCGGCGCAGACTGTAATCGAGCGCCTTCGCTATGGACGAACCTTCGTTCACGCGTGCGCGCTGCAGAACCATCCAGGCGTGCAGTGCTTGGGCGACGGGACGCGCGCATCGTTGGCGAAGTTCCAATCGATTTTCGGAGGAGAGATCACGCGCCTCGCGCTCGACATCGTACAGTTGGCTGATGTAGCGCAAGGCATCTTCGGCAATCTGGCTTCGACTGGCGACATATAAGTCGTAGAACTTACGGCGCGCGTGGGCAAGGCACCAACTTCGGTCACACCCTGGGCGAGCAACTGCTTGTAGCCCGCGAAGTCATCGCACACCAAGCGCCCGCGCCATGGATCGAGGAAGGCTCGCGCATGTTCGCCAGCGCGGCTCTCGGCGAAGTCGTAAACGACCGCCTTCATTGGTTCGAAGGCCCCCGGGCAATAAGTCCAGAGATAAGCGCAGTGCGTCTTCCCCTTTCCCGGACTGCGCATCGAGATCGGTGTCTCATCAGCGTGCAATACGCGATGCTGCAGAATCTTCTCTTTCAGCGCGTCAACTAACGGCTGCAGTTGAACGCCACACATGCCCACCCATTGGCCCAGCGTCGATCGGGGAATGGCAAGGCCAGCACGCGCGAAGATACGTTCTTGTCTGTACAACGGAAGGTGACCGCCGTGTTTCGAAACAAGCACGTGGGCCAGCAGGCCGGCGGTCGGAATGCCCTTATCAATGACATGCGCCGGCACCGGCGCTTGGGTCAGGGTCTCGCAGTGGCCGCACACCCATTTGCCACGAACGTGACGCTCGACGGTGAACACGCCCGGCGTGTAATCGAGCTTCTCGCTGACATCCTCGCCGATGCGCTCGAGTTCACAGCCACAGCCGCAGAGGGTCGACTCAGGCTCGTGATGAACATTGACACGCGGAAGATTCGCTGGAAGCGGCGCCCGGCGCGGTTTGTTCGGCGCGTCTTTCGCCTTGGGCTCGGTGGACAGCCTCTCTAACTCAAGTTCGATGGCGGCCAAGTCGGCATCGATTGTTTCATCGAGCAGGCTTTGCTGCTCGTGACCGAGCTTCTCGCTTCGGTCAGCAAACTTCCAGCGCTTGAGTACTGCCATCTCATGCGTGAGTTGCTCGAGCTTCGCGTCGCTGAATCGTAGTGCTGCTTCCGTGCGATCGACGATGTGTTGTTGCACCTGAACTTTGGACATCAATTCAAGGGCGAGCACACGCAATTCGTCTGCGCTCATGTCCTGGAGTTGTGCCTTATCGATCATGACCAATAGTGTGCCAAAGCCCGTGCTACAAGGGTATTGGCACACGCACCGATTGTCGCAGGCCGGCTTACACGACGCGAATCACGCCGTCCTGGCCGATGCGTTGCCACGGCAATCCGAGCACCAGTCCAGCCAGTTGCTCCTGCGTGATCGCCCGACGCGTATCGGTTCCGGGTTGCGAAGCCAGACGAACTGGCCCTGGTTTAGTCGCCTCGCTGCTGACCAGATTCCGATTCCGTCGTGGACCAGCACCTTCAAACGGTTAGCTCGGCGGTTCGTGAAGAGATAAGCGTGGTGAGGATGCGCCGCGTCGAACACGGCGACTACCCGCGCCAGCACCGTGTCGAACCCTGCACGCATGTCCAGCGGGTCAACTGCGAGCCACGCCTCGTCGATGCGGATCATTTCAGCCACTCGCGTAACCACGCTGCGCACTGGGCCGCGTCTGATGTCGGCCAACTGACCGTGATTGATTGTTGGCTACGCCGCACCTCGACGCGAATTGATCGGACGTAGTCGACCCGGAGCAGCCACCGAGCGAATCCTTGTTGAGTGACCGTTCCGCATGCTCGATCGACCGCTCGCGCCCTTGAACCAACAGACGCAAACGTTCGCTTCGAGCCTAACTTCAGCCATCACTATTTCACAGGTTTTATGCCAATCTGAGCGGAGAGCCGGGCTAACACTGCATCATCGGAGACACCCTGGAAGTCGCTTCGCGGTGTGTAAGGCGCCTCGAGTGCGATTACTTCGTCGACTGAGAGGTCGATATCAAGCGAAGCAATGGCGTCGTCAATATGAGAGAGCTTGGTTGCGCCCACTAGCGGCGCTGCAACAACCGGATTGCGATGCAGCCATGCAAGCGCAATTTGTGCGCCGCCCACACCGCGCGCGTCGGCAATACGCCAAGAGCCTCGATGATCGAACGGTCACTTGCTTGCTGGGTGTAGAGCATGTCCGCGAAGGGATCGCTGCCGGACCGTGGGGTCGACGCCTCGACGGGCCGCGCGAGGCGTCCCCGGGCAAGCGGGCTCCAGACAACTGTGCCGATGCCCTCGTCAACACAAAGGGGCAGCATCTCGCGCTCCTCCTCGCGCGCAAG
>NZ_JAAVUQ010000086.1 GCF_018449515.1 Caballeronia sp. dw_19
GGCCCCATCAAAGTGGGCGTACTGCATTCCCTGTCCGGGACGATGGCGATTTCGGAAACGTCGCTCAAAGACACGGCGCTGATGACCATTGCGCAGATCAACGCAAGCGGTGGTGTGCTTGGCCGTCAACTGGAACCGGTGGTGGTCGACCCTGCTTCCAACTGGCCGCTGTTCGCCGAAAAAGCCCGTCAACTGATCTCGCAAGACAAGGTCGCGGTGACCTTTGGCTGCTGGACGTCGGTGTCGCGTAAATCGGTGCTGCCGGTGTTCGAGGAACTCAACGGCCTGCTCTTCTACCCGGTGCAGTACGAGGGTGAAGAGATGTCGAAGAATGTGTTCTACACGGGCGCCGCACCGAACCAGCAAGCCATCCCTGCCACCGAATACCTGATGAGCAAGGAAGGCGGCGCAGCAAAACGCTTCTTCCTGCTGGGCACGGACTACGTCTATCCGCGCACGACGAACAAGATCCTGCGCTCCTTCCTGCACTCCAAGGGCGTAAAGGACGACGACATTCAAGAGGTCTACACCCCGTTCGGGCACGCGGACTATCAGACGATTGTGGCGAACATCAAGACGTTCTCGCAAGCCGGCAAGACCTGCGTGATCTCGACGGTGAACGGAGACTCGAACGTGCCGTTCTATAAAGAACTCGGCAATCAGGGGCTCAAAGCCACCGATGTGCCGGTCGTCGCGTTCTCGGTGGGCGAAGAGGAACTGCGCGGCATCGATACAAAACCGCTGGTGGGCAATCTCGCGGCATGGAATTACTTCATGTCGCTGAAGAACCCGGAGAACACGAAGTTCAAGGCGATGTTCGCGGACTGGGTCAAGAAGAACAACCTGCCCGGCGGCGACAAGCGCGTGACCAACGATCCGATGGAAGCGACCTTTGTCGGCATCCATATGTGGAAGCAGGCGGCCGAGAAAGCGAAGAGCGTCGATGTCGACAAGATTCGCGTGGCGATGATCGGCCAGAAGTTCGCCGCCCCGTCGGGCTTTACGCTTGAGATGGATGGGAACCACCACCTGCACAAGCCGGTCATGATTGGTGAAGTGCGTGCGGACGGTCAGTTCAACGTCGTGTGGCGTACAAAGACAACGGTGCGCGCGCAGCCGTGGAGCCCGTATATTCCGGGCAACGAAGGCAAGCCGGATGTGGTGAGTTCGATTCCGGATTTCCTGCGTCGGCGCCGCGTGGCTTAAAGGCTTGGGGTTAAGTCTTGGGCCAGAGTCTTGGGTCTAAAGCTATGCCTTAGGTCAAGGCTAAGTCTAAGGCCTGAACCTCGGGCTTGAGCCTTAGCAAGTACGAACTACCAACGTTGAAACATCGAACCGCCGCGCACGAAGCATAAAAACACCCGGCGGCGGTTCATACGAGTCCGGGCAGCACGCAACACATCGTGAACATGTACCACGCCGCCCCGTACTCCGCTCTACCTGACAGGCCATTCATGACTGATTCGATGCTTCGCTTCGCTCGCCGTGGCCTCTGCGCAATCCTGATTGCCTGCATGCCGTTGGTCGCCTTTGCGGCGCTGAGCGCCGATGATCTCGCGCCGCTCGCGGCCGACGACTTCGACGCCAAATCCGCCGCCATCGACAAGCTGATCGCCAACGCCGACGCCCCTTCAATCGCCGTGCTCAACGCACTCTCCGACGGTTCTCTGGTCGCCACCGATGCCGGCAAGGTCTTAATCCAGACCGACGACGGCAACAAGGACCCGCTCACCAACAAGATCGTGGACGCGCCCGATGCGCAACCGGTCACCTTGAACAATCTGCTGCGCTCGAAAGTATCCGGCGCGGTGTCGGGTTTGCAACTGGCATCGCCCGATATCGCTACACGACGCGCGGCCATCGATGAATTGCTCAAGAACGCCGATCCGTCGATCAAACCTTTAGTCGATAAAGCCCGCACCAAGGAAACCGATCCGACACTTAAAAAACGCCTCGATACGCTCTGGGCCACCACCGCCTTACACGATACCGATCCGAACAAACGCCTCGAAGCCGTGCAACTGGTCGCCGCGCGTCACGACCTCGATATGAACGAACTCTTGCGTCCGATCGTCGTCAAGAACGCGGACGGCACCTTCGCCGAACCCGATGCCCGCGTGCGCGCAGCAGCCCAGGCGGGCATTGAAGAGCTGAACTCGATTCAACGGCGCGGCGAGATTGTCGGCACGATCTTCGCGGGTCTGTCGCTAGGCAGCGTGCTCTTGCTCGCAGCGCTCGGTCTTGCGATCACCTACGGCCTGATCGGCGTGATCAACATGGCGCATGGCGAATTCCTCATGATCGGCGCGTACGCCACGTACGTCGTGCAAAACCTCGTGCAGCACTACGCACCCGGCGCGTTCGACTGGTATCCGCTGTTCGCGGTGCCCGTGTCGTTTGCGGCCGCCGCTTTGGTCGGCATTGTGCTCGAACGGCTGGTGATAAAACATCTCTACGGCCGCCCACTCGAAACGCTGCTGACCACCTTCGGCATCAGCCTGATCCTGATCCAGGCAACCCGCACCATCTTCGGCGCACAGAACGTGCAGGTGACGAACCCCTCGTGGATGAGCGGCGGCGTCTCCATCATGCAGAATCTCATATTGCCTTACAACCGCCTGACCATTCTCGGCTTCTCGCTCGTTGTCGTGCTGCTCGCGTGGGTCGTGCTCACCAAGACGCGCCTGGGCCTGTTCGTGCGCGCTGTGACGCAGAATCGCCGCATGGCCGCGTGCGTCGGTGTAAAAACCGCGCGAGTCGATTCGTATGCGTTTGCATTCGGCGCAGGCATCGCGGGACTGGGTGGTTGCGCACTCTCGCAGATCGGCAATATCGGGCCGGATCTGGGGCAGAGTTACATCATCGATTCGTTCATGACAGTCGTGCTGGGCGGTGTCGGACAACTGGCGGGAACGGTGATCGGCGGGTTCGGACTGGGGCTTGTCAGCAAGACGATCGAGCCGTTCTGGGGCGCGGTGCTCGCTAAAATCGCGGTGCTCGTGCTGATCGTGTTGTTCATCCAGAAACGTCCTCAGGGCATGTTTGCCCTGAAGGGCCGCAGCGCCGAGGTTTGAGATGACGACACCCAACGTCTCAGCCAACCTCGATGTTGCGCCGCAACCCGATGAGCAAGCCAGGCGCGAAGGCTTTGCGTTAGGCCTGCCGCCACGTGCTGCGCTTTTACCCCGCAGCGGCTGGATTGCGCTGATCGCGTTCGTGATCGCGATGGGCATCTGCGTGCCGATCGCCGCGCTCGTGCTGCCGGAGTCGAGCACGTTCCACCTCTCCGCGTATTCGATGACGCTCGTCGGCAAGCTTATGTGCTACGCGATCGGCGCATTGGCGCTTGATCTCGTGTGGGGCTATTGCGGCATCCTGAGCCTCGGGCACGCGCTGTTCTTTGCGCTCGGCGGATACGCGATGGGCATGTACCTGATGCGCTCGATTGGCCGCGAGGGCAACTACCAGAGCGATTTGCCCGACTTCATGGTGTTCCTCGACTGGCACAAGCTGCCGTGGTACTGGCAGGGCACGCAACACCTCTGGTACGCGCTGTTGCTGGTGATTGTTGTGCCCGGGGTGCTTGCCTGGATATTCGGCTTCTTCACGTTCCGCTCGCGTGTCAAAGGCGTGTACCTGTCGATCATCACGCAGGCGATGACGTTCGCCGCGATGCTCCTCTTCTATCGCAACGAAACCGGTTTCGGCGGGAATAACGGTTTTACCGATTTCAAGCGCATCGCGGGCTTTCCGATTACAGCAGCGAGTACGCGCACGGTGTTGTTCCTCATGACATTGGGCGTGCTGATTCTGGCGTTTATCGCGGCACGGGCGATCGTGACATCGAAGCTCGGGCGCGTGGTGACGGGCGTGCGCGATGGCGAAGCACGGCTGATGTTCTTAGGTTACAGCCCGCTCGCTTACAAGCTTTTTATCTGGACCGTATCGGCAATTCTGTGCGGCATTGCGGGTGCGTTGTACGTGCCGCAGGTGGGCATCATCAACCCGAACGAGATGTCGCCGGGCAACTCTATTGAAATGGCGATCTGGGTGGCCGTGGGTGGTCGAGGAACCTTGATCGGGCCGATCATCGGGGCGTTCGCGGTGAACGGTGCGAAGAGCTTCTTTACGGCGAACTTCCCTGAATACTGGCTGTTCTTCCTGGGCCTGATCTTTACGCTGGTGCCCTTGTTGTTGCCGAACGGCATCATGGGGCTCATTGATATGGCATTGCGCCGGAAGAAAGCGGGAGGACATTCACATTGACCGCCTACAACGCATTGATCGTGGACCTGCCGCCGCTGCCGGAAATCAACGAGCGTAACCAGAACGGCATCACGGGTCTGGGTCACGTGCTCGAACCGGGCGAAATCGATGTCTCGCACGGCACGATCCTGTATCTGGAAGACGTGACCGTGAGCTTCGATGGTTTCCGGGCGCTCAACAAGCTGACGCTGTCTATCGATGTGGGTGAACTGCGCTGCGTGATCGGACCGAACGGCGCGGGCAAGACCACGATGATGGACGTGATCACCGGCAAGACGCGGCCCGATTCGGGCAAGGTGTTTCTGGGCCAGACGCTTGATCTGACGCGCATGTCGGAGCCGGTGATTGCGCGCACGGGTATCGGCCGCAAATTCCAGAAGCCGACCGTGTTCGAGAATCACCCGGTGTGGGAGAACCTCGAACTCGCGATGAAGACCGACAAGGGGTGGTTAGCCTCGCTCAGATCGAAACTTGACCGCGAGGCACAAGCAAGGATTGAAGAGACGCTGGAACTGATTCACCTTGAAGCCGATGCCACGCGTTTCGCAGGTGAACTGTCGCACGGTCAAAAGCAGCGGCTGGAGATTGGCATGTTGCTGATGCAGCAGCCAGCACTTCTGTTACTCGATGAACCCGCTGCCGGCATGACGGACCATGAAACCATGCAGCTCGCGGAATTGCTGAACAAACTGCGCGGCACCTGTTCGATGATGGTGGTCGAGCACGACATGGAGTTCGTCGCGGCGCTCTCGGGAGACACGGGGCGGGTGACGGTGATGGCCGAGGGCAGCGTGCTCGCGCACGGCACGCTCGATGAAGTGAAGCGCAATGAGAAAGTGATCGAGTCGTACCTCGGTCGATAGAGGAAATACCCATGCTCGAAGTTGATTCCCTCAACCAGTTCTACGGCGGCAGTCACATCCTGCGCGATGTGAAGATGACCGTGCCCGATGGAAAACTGACTGTACTGCTGGGCCGTAACGGCGTGGGCAAGACAACGTTATTGCGCTGCCTGATGGGCGTGGTGCCCACCAAAAGCGGCACGATCTCCTGGCGCGGCGCGAAGATCTCGTCGATGCCGACTTACAAGCGCGTATCGAGCGGCCTGGCTTACGTGCCGCAAGGACGCGACATCTTTGGGCGGCTCACCGTAGAAGAAAACCTGCTGGTGGGCGCGGCGAG
>NZ_JAAVUQ010000087.1 GCF_018449515.1 Caballeronia sp. dw_19
AAGATGGGAGGAACTTGTCAGTACGTTGAGTGAGCGACCTATTCGCAAGAATAGAAAACAGTAACAGGCATTGAACTGAAGAGTTTGATCCTGGCTCAGATTGAACGCTGGCGGCATGCCTTACACATGCAAGTCGAACGGCAGCACGGGAGTAATCCTGGTGGCGAGTGGCGAACGGGTGAGTAATACATCGGAACGTGTCCTGTAGTGGGGGATAGCCCGGCGAAAGCCGGATTAATACCGCATACGATCTACGGAAGAAAGCGGGGGATCGAAAGACCTCGCGCTATAGGGGCGGCCGATGGCAGATTAGCTAGTTGGTGGGGTAAAGGCCTACCAAGGCGACGATCTGTAGCTGGTCTGAGAGGACGACCAGCCACACTGGGACTGAGACACGGCCCAGACTCCTACGGGAGGCAGCAGTGGGGAATTTTGGACAATGGGGGAAACCCTGATCCAGCAATGCCGCGTGTGTGAAGAAGGCCTTCGGGTTGTAAAGCACTTTTGTCCGGAAAGAAAACTTCTGCCCTAATACGGCGGGAGGATGACGGTACCGGAAGAATAAGCACCGGCTAACTACGTGCCAGCAGCCGCGGTAATACGTAGGGTGCGAGCGTTAATCGGAATTACTGGGCGTAAAGCGTGCGCAGGCGGTTCGTTAAGACAGATGTGAAATCCCCGGGCTTAACCTGGGAACTGCATTTGTGACTGGCGAGCTAGAGTATGGCAGAGGGGGGTAGAATTCCACGTGTAGCAGTGAAATGCGTAGAGATGTGGAGGAATACCGATGGCGAAGGCAGCCCCCTGGGCCAATACTGACGCTCATGCACGAAAGCGTGGGGAGCAAACAGGATTAGATACCCTGGTAGTCCACGCCCTAAACGATGTCAACTAGTTGTTGGGTCTTCATTGACTTAGTAACGTAGCTAACGCGTGAAGTTGACCGCCTGGGGAGTACGGTCGCAAGATTAAAACTCAAAGGAATTGACGGGGACCCGCACAAGCGGTGGATGATGTGGATTAATTCGATGCAACGCGAAAAACCTTACCTACCCTTGACATGGTCGGAACCCTGCTGAAAGGTGGGGGTGCTCGAAAGAGAACCGATACACAGGTGCTGCATGGCTGTCGTCAGCTCGTGTCGTGAGATGTTGGGTTAAGTCCCGCAACGAGCGCAACCCTTGTCCTTAGTTGCTACGCAAGAGCACTCTAAGGAGACTGCCGGTGACAAACCGGAGGAAGGTGGGGATGACGTCAAGTCCTCATGGCCCTTATGGGTAGGGCTTCACACGTCATACAATGGTCGGAACAGAGGGCTGCCAACCCGTGAGGGGGAGCTAATCCCAGAAAACCGATCGTAGTCCGGATCGTAGTCTGCAACTCGACTACGTGAAGCTGGAATCGCTAGTAATCGCGGATCAGCATGCCGCGGTGAATACGTTCCCGGGTCTTGTACACACCGCCCGTCACACCATGGGAGTGGGTTTTACCAGAAGTGGCTAGTCTAACCGCAAGGAGGACGGTCACCACGGTAGGATTCATGACTGGGGTGAAGTCGTAACAAGGTAGCCGTATCGGAAGGTGCGGCTGGATCACCTCCTTTCTCGAGCTCAACGTTTCAAAGTGAAGTGCTAAAGCGCTCACGCTTATCGGCTGTAAGAAGACAGGCTAAGGGTCTGTAGCTCAGTTGGTTAGAGCACCGTCTTGATAAGGCGGGGGTCGTTGGTTCGAATCCAACCAGACCCACCATTTACGTTTGTAAATGCAGACCCTCAAGCATCAAGGTACTTGGGGGATTAGCTCAGCTGGGAGAGCACCTGCTTTGCAAGCAGGGGGTCGTCGGTTCGATCCCGTCATCCTCCACCAATCACCAACGCATAGCATTCTTTATAAAGAGAGTGATTATGCATTGGCGATTGAGCCAGTCAGTAAGCGATTTTAAGCATAGCGCTTAGAGTCGTGCTGTCGTTCTTTAACAATCTGGAAGAAGTAGTAAAGAGATTCACGAAAGTACACTTAGAGATGGGTGTGTGAGTAGGTGAATCAGGGTTGTGATTGTATCAATGTATGAAAAGGTGATCGAAAGATTGCTTTGGAATACGGCGCAACACGAATACTCAACCTATAGCGGGGTGAAGAAAAACACGGTCCGGGGCAACCTGGGTAGTGTTTGGAGAGACACACTCGTTATAGGGTCAAGCGAACAAGTGCATGTGGTGGATGCCTTGGCGATCACAGGCGATGAAGGACGCGGTAGCCTGCGAAAAGCGACGGGGAGCTGGCAAACGAGCTTTGATCCGTCGATGTCCGAATGGGGAAACCCACTCCGAATGGAGTATCCATAGCTGAATCCATAGGCTATGAGAAGCGAACGCGGTGAACTGAAACATCTAAGTAACCGCAGGAAAAGAAATCAACCGAGATTCCCAAAGTAGTGGCGAGCGAAATGGGATCAGCCTGTACTCTTTAGCACGACCGTTAGCCGAACACTCTGGAAAGTGTGACCATAGCAGGTGATAGTCCTGTAGGCGAAAGCGGATGTGTGGAACTAGGTGTACGACAAGTAGGGCGGGACACGTGAAATCCTGTCTGAAGATGGGGGGACCATCCTCCAAGGCTAAATACTCGTGATCGACCGATAGTGAACCAGTACCGTGAGGGAAAGGCGAAAAGAACCCCGGGAGGGGAGTGAAATAGATCCTGAAACCGCATGCATACAAACAGTCGGAGCCTTGAAAGGGGTGACGGCGTACCTTTTGTATAATGGGTCAGCGACTTACGTTCAGTAGCAAGGTTAACTGATTAAGGCAGCCGTAGCGAAAGCGAGTCCGAATAGGGCGTTCAGTTGCTGGGCGTAGACCCGAAACCAAGTGATCTATCCATGGCCAGGTTGAAGGTGCGGTAACACGTACTGGAGGACCGAACCCACTAATGTTGAAAAATTAGGGGATGAGCTGTGGATAGGGGTGAAAGGCTAAACAAACTTGGAAATAGCTGGTTCTCTCCGAAAACTATTTAGGTAGTGCCTCGTGTATCACCTTCGGGGGTAGAGCACTGTCATGGTTGTGGGGTCCATTGCGGATTACTACGCCATAGCAAACTCCGAATACCGAAGAGTGCAATCACGGGAGACAGACATCGGGTGCTAACGTCCGGTGTCAAGAGGGAAACAACCCAGACCGCCAGCTAAGGTCCCCAAATATTGCTAAGTGGGAAACGAAGTGGGAAGGCTAAAACAGTCAGGAAGTTGGCTTAGAAGCAGCCATCTTTTAAAGAAAGCGTAATAGCTCACTGATCGAGTCGTCCTGCGCGGAAGATGTAACGGGGCTAAGCAATATACCGAAGCTGCGGATGCGGGATTTATCCCGCATGGTAGGAGAGCGTTCCGTAAGCCTGTGAAGGTGCATTGAAAAGTGTGCTGGAGGTATCGGAAGTGCGAATGCTGACATGAGTAGCGATAAAGGGGGTGAAAAGCCCCCTCGCCGTAAGCCCAAGGTTTCCTACGCAACGTTCATCGGCGTAGGGTGAGTCGGCCCCTAAGGCGAGGCAGAAATGCGTAGCTGATGGGAAGCAGGTTAATATTCCTGCACCATTGTTAAATGCGATGGGGGGACGGATCGCGGAAGGTTGTCCGGGTGTTGGAAGTCCCGGTCCTTGCATTGGAGAAGGCGCTTAGGCAAATCCGGGCGCGGAATTCAAGGGTGTGAGGCGAGCCGCTTAGGTGGCGAAGCAATCGGAAGTGGTTCCAAGAAAAGCCTCTAAGCTTCAGTTTAACAAGACCGTACCGCAAACCGACACAGGTGGGCGAGATGAGTATTCTAAGGCGCTTGAGAGAACTCGGGAGAAGGAACTCGGCAAATTGGTACCGTAACTTCGGGATAAGGTACGCCCCTGTAGCTTGACTGGCCTGCGCCAGGAGGGTGAAGGGGTTGCAATAAACTGGTGGCTGCGACTGTTTAATAAAAACACAGCACTCTGCAAACACGAAAGTGGACGTATAGGGTGTGACGCCTGCCCGGTGCCGGAAGATTAAATGATGGGGTGCAAGCTCTTGATTGAAGTCCCGGTAAACGGCGGCCGTAACTATAACGGTCCTAAGGTAGCGAAATTCCTTGTCGGGTAAGTTCCGACCTGCACGAATGGCGTAACGATGGCCACACTGTCTCCTCCCGAGACTCAGCGAAGTTGAAGTGTTTGTGATGATGCAATCTCCCCGCGGCTAGACGGAAAGACCCCATGAACCTTTACTGTAGCTTTGCATTGGACTTTGAACCGATCTGTGTAGGATAGGTGGGAGGCTATGAAACCGGAACGCTAGTTTCGGTGGAGCCGTCCTTGAAATACCACCCTGGTTTGTTTGAGGTTCTAACCTTGGTCCGTGATCCGGATCGGGGACAGTGCATGGTAGGCAGTTTGACTGGGGCGGTCTCCTCCCAAAGTGTAACGGAGGAGTACGAAGGTACGCTAGGTACGGTCGGAAATCGTGCTGATAGTGCAATGGCATAAGCGTGCTTAACTGCGAGACCGACAAGTCGAGCAGGTGCGAAAGCAGGTCATAGTGATCCGGTGGTTCTGTATGGAAGGGCCATCGCTCAACGGATAAAAGGTACTCTGGGGATAACAGGCTGATACCGCCCAAGAGTTCATATCGACGGCGGTGTTTGGCACCTCGATGTCGGCTCATCTCATCCTGGGGCTGTAGCCGGTCCCAAGGGTATGGCTGTTCGCCATTTAAAGAGGTACGTGAGCTGGGTTTAAAACGTCGTGAGACAGTTTGGTCCCTATCTGCCGTGGGCGTTGGATATTTGAAGGGGGCTGCTCCTAGTACGAGAGGACCGGAGTGGACGAACCTCTGGTGTACCGGTTGTCACGCCAGTGGCATCGCCGGGTAGCTATGTTCGGAAGAGATAACCGCTGAAAGCATCTAAGCGGGAAACTCGCCTTGAGATGAGATATCCCTGGAGCTTTAAGCTCCTTGAAGGGTCGTTCTAGACCAGGACGTTGATAGGTCAGGTGTGGAAGTGCAGTAATGCATTAAGCTAACTGATACTAATTGCCCGTAAGGCTTGATCCTATAACAAGTGTGTCTCCTATGGCCCAGTGCCAGACGAACGCGCAAGGTTGAGATCAGTGTTGTGCCAGTACTAAACACAACCCAAGCAACACCAGTAATAACGAGGCGTGCTCAACACATGCACTCGACTACTTCTTCCCCAGATTGGTTGTGATGGCCTTAACCCCCACCACAACACCCCTTTATGCCTGATGACCATAGCGAGTCGGTACCACCCCTTCCCATCCCGAACAGGACCGTGAAACGACTCCACGCCAATGATAGTGCGGATTCCCGTGTGAAAGTAGGTAATCGTCAGGCTCCTCATCCGCCGCTCGTAACCTGTGCAGCTAAA
>NZ_JAAVUQ010000088.1 GCF_018449515.1 Caballeronia sp. dw_19
ACAAAGAAACGAAGCAAAGAAAACGCTTTCAACCACGCTACCCTAAGTGTCCACAGCGTGCAGTTTTCATTCATGGGTGCCCCAAAAGCACGGTGCTCGCCAGAACGGAGGATGTTTGAACCCCTCCTTCTCGCGAATCCTGACATGAACACGCTTCGCCCCGTACGCTCTCGGGCAAGCACCATTGCTAAGGAACCCGCACGGCCTCACGGGTATTTACGGCTGCGGTTTTTTGACAGCTTAGCTACGTGGTCTGTGCGACCGTATTTGTAGGCCATAGCTTGATGCGTGTTTGTGTTTACTGCTTCAGTTTTTTGTGAATTGGCTGCGCGTTCTGTACAGCTATTTTCGCGGGTTACGGCCCCCCGCATCTTCGCGACCTCGTTTCCAGCAGGGTTGGCGACGTGGTTCCACGTGCGTACAAATTCGGTGGTTGGTCGTCCGCGGATAGCGCGGGGTGGTCCTTGGGCAGGTTCAATCACTGGTGGCGAAGCGTGTGGGTATCGGTGTTCGGAGAAGGAGGGGTTCACACATCCGTGGCTCTGGCGAGCACCGTGCTTTTGGGGCACCTATGAATGAAAACTGCACGCTGTGGACACTTAGGGTAGCGCGGTTGGAAAGCGTTTTCTTTGCTTCGTTTCTTTGTCGCTTTGGACAAAGAAATGACGTGCCGCCACGCACAGTGGCTAACAGTGATAAAGAGAAAATCCGACTCACGCAGACCGCTAAGGCCGAAAGCAGCAACCCGGC
This sequence comes from Caballeronia sp. dw_19, assembly GCF_018449515.1. Classification (GTDB taxonomy): domain Bacteria; phylum Pseudomonadota; class Gammaproteobacteria; order Burkholderiales; family Burkholderiaceae; genus Caballeronia. The sequence continues at coordinate 751 of NZ_JAAVUQ010000088.1, forward strand.
ACTGACCCCAACCGCTAACCCTGGAACCTAGCACCCTGACTCCAACCGCTAACCCCCCAACCCCCAACCACCCAAAACCCAGAAGGACGAGTGCGAACGATGGAAAAATCGATGCTGAAGAACATGGCGATTAACTTCTCGGGACTGGTACTGCCTACCTTCGTCTCGTTGATCACCGTGCCCGCATACATCCATCTCGTCGGCGTCGAACGCTACGGCGTGATCAGCCTCGTCTGGACGCTTATCGGCTACTTCGGCATTCTCGATCTCGGCATGGGCATGGCCGCTCAACACCAGATCTCAAAGGCCCACGCCGCCAACGATCTCGAAGCCCGTTCACGCGTGTTCTGGAGCGCCATCTGGCTCAACCTGGGTACCGGCATCATCGGCGGTGTGCTGATCTACTTCGGCGCGTTCGCCTACACCGCCTATGTCGCGCATTCATCCCCGGCCATGCAACAGGAGGTCTATCACGCACTCCCGTGGCTCGCCCTGGCCATTCCCATCGCTAACGTCTCATGGGTCTGCGCCGGCGCAATCAACGGCGTCGAACGCTTCGGTATCTATAACACCAATCAAACCATCGGCACCTTCCTGTTCCAGTTGCTGCCGCTAGCCGCCGCCTGGAAAATCGCACCGAACCTGCAAACCGTACTCGCCGCCGCCGTCGTCGCACGTGTCCTGGCCGTCATACTCCTCGCCCGCGCGAGCTTCAAGGTGCTCGACATCAAGCGCATCGAATGGCCGCAGCTTGGCGTGGCCGGCGGCTTGTTCAAGTTCGGCGGCTGGATGCTGGTCGCGACCATCTCCAGCATGATCACTGACTCGCTCGATCGCATCCTCCTGGGAGCGAATCTCGGCGCGCGTTTCGTCACGTACTACACCGTCCCGCAGAACCTCGTCACCCGCCTGAACATGCTGCCGAACTCACTCGTTCGCACCCTGTTCCCGCGCTTGTCCGCCGTCAAACGCGAACACGCCGACGCCATGGTCCAGCAGTCGCTTGAATTCCTGAACGGTGTCTTCACGCCGATCGCGCTCTTCGTCATGCTCGTGCTCGCCCCCTTCCTGCATCTCTGGGTAGGACAGGAAATCGCCATCGCCAGCGCGCCGGTGGGCCGGATCCTGATCATTGGCGTGTGGCTCGTCGGACAGGCCAGCGTCACGCGCATCATGATCCAGTCGCAAATCAATCCCGCCACGGCAGCGCGTATCGGCCTGGTGCAACTGCCGTTCTTCGTGACGGCACTGTGGTTCGGCATTGCGCACTTCGGTCCTATCGGCGCGGCCAGCGTGGTCGTGCTGCGCTCGCTTGCCGACTATGGCCTGCTGCTCTGGATCTCGCGTATCCACGCCCGGCCTATTGCCGCCGACATGCTGATGCACCTCGCGTTCCTCGTTGCTGGTCTGGGCGTGGCGTTTGTCATCGATCCAATCGAGTATCCGCTGCAATCAGTAGCCGCGGCGTTTGTCATCGCTGGCCTTAATTGTTGCTGCTCCCTTCTTACGCGGCCTGCGTTGCGCTCCATGGCGCGCAGCTTCGTCCATGAGTTGAATGTGCGCCTGAAACGGCGCGTGAAATCCACGGTTTAAGGTAAGGAGTGACACATGAGACATGATCTCGATGAAGCGGTCATCGACCCGGTGCGAGTGACGCTCGACACGGTCGGCCTGCCTCCGCCTGCCGTGCAGGACGCGCCGCCCCGGCACCGCGCGAGAATCGCGAAACGGGTGCCGCGCGTTGCGATCGTGCATGACTGGCTCGTCGCATTCGCCGGCGCGGAGAAGGTGCTCGAACAGATCGTCATGTGTTTTCCCGATGCCGATCTTTTCAGCGTTGTCGACTTCATGGAAGAGCGGTCGTGGATGCGCGGCAAGAAGGTCACGACCTCGTTCATCCAGAAGCTGCCGCAAGCGAAAAAGCGTTACCGGTCGTATCTGCCGCTCATGCCGCTCGCGATCGAACAACTCGATGTGTCCGGCTATGACCTCGTCATTTCGAGCAGCCATGCGGTCGCGAAAGGCGTGCTGACGGGTCCCGACCAGATTCACGTGAGCTATGTGCATTCGCCCATTCGCTATGCATGGGATCTGCAGCATCAGTACTTGCAGCAATCGAATCTCACGGTCGGCGTGAAGTCGCTGCTCGCGCGCATGGTGCTGCACTATATGCGCAACTGGGATATCCGTACGTCGAATTCGGTGGATCATTTCATCGCGAATTCGGCGTTCATCGCGCGACGAATCAACAAGGTCTATCACCGCGATTCGCATGTGATCTTTCCGCCCGTCGATGTCGAAGCGTTCCAGCTTTGCGACGTGAAAGAGGACTTCTATCTGACCGCGTCGCGAATGGTCCCGTACAAGAAGATCGATTTGATCGTGGAAGCATTTGCGAAGATGCCGCAGCGCAAGCTGGTCGTGATCGGCGATGGGCCCGACATGCGCAAGATCCGCGACAAGGCCACGCCGAACGTCGAGATCATGGGGTATCAGCCGTTCTCCGTCCTGCAGGACAAGATGCGGCGTGCGAAGGCGTTCGTGTTTGCGGCCGAAGAGGACTTCGGCATCTCGGTGGTCGAGGCGCAAGCGTGCGGTACGCCAGTGATCGCGTACGGCAAGGGCGGCGCGCTGGAAACGGTGCTGGATAGTTCGCACGCGCGCCCGACGGGCCTTTTCTTCGATGAACAGACGACGGCCGCAATCATCGATGCTGTGGAAGGTTTCGAACTCGGCGTGGTCAAGATCAATCCCGCGGATTGCCGCGCAAACGCCGAGCGTTTTTCGATCAAGCATTTCCGCGATAGTCTTCGCGCTTACGTGCAAAGCGTTGCGCCTCATTTCACGCTCGCACCGCCTGCCATGCCGCCGGTACCGGTGGCCGACCCGGCAATTGCCGCCGCGGCTGCGCAGCAGGATCAGGATCACGAAGAGGCTGACGCAATGCGCGTTCTCGCCGTCGATCAGAGCGGTGTGCTGGGGGGCGCGGAACTATCGTTGCTCGAGGTGATGAAGAATATGCGCGGCACCAACGAGACCGTGTTGTTCGACGACGGCCCATTTCGTATTGCGCTAGAAGCGGTCGGTATCAAGGTCGACGTGCTCGATGGCGCCGCACTCGGCGGCTTGAGCAAGGACGGCGGGATGAAGCGGCCCAAAGCGGGCATGATCGGCGGCGTGATGGGCCTTGTGCGCGGCACGCTGGAAAAATCGCGCAACTCGGATGTGATCTACGTGAACACGCAACGCGCGATGGTGGTCGGCGCTATTGCCGGACTGATCTCGCGGCGGCCGGTGGTGTGGCATCTTCGCGATATCGTCAGTCAGGAGCATTTCGGCAAGACGCAGCTCACCATCATCAAGTGGTGCACGAAGCTCATGCTGGAACGCGTGATCGCGAACTCGACGGCGTCCGCGGTTGCGCTGACCGCGTTGACGCGTATGAAAGAGGAGCGGCTGGATGTGGTGTTCAACGGTATTTCCGCCGAGCCGTTCACCGAGCTGGAATCTGTCGCGCAGCACGAGTTGCGCTCACGTTTTGGTTTGCCTCAGGATGCGTTCCTTGTGGGCTCGTTCAGCCGGCTCGCTCGCTGGAAAGGGCAGCACATCCTGCTTGAGGCGCTGCTGGAAGCGCCCGAGATGCATGCCGTGCTGGTTGGAGCGGCGCTCTTCGGCGAGGACGCCTACGAGGCGGAATTGCGTACCTACGTGCTTGAACATGGTCTCGCCGACCGCGTGCATTTTCTTGGCTTCCAGCACGATATTGCGGCGTGCATGAAAGCGGTTGATGTCGTCGCGCATACGTCCATCAGTCCGGAGCCGTTTGGTCGTGTGATTATTGAAGGCATGCTGGCGAAGCGGCCGATCGTGGCGGCGCGGGCGGGGGGGGTGACGGACATTGTGGAGGATCGCGAGAATGGCATTCTCTGCACGCCCGGCGATGTTCATGCATTGGCGGGTGCGCTGGGTGAGTTATCGGGGGATGCTGGTTTGCGCAACCGGCTGGTCGAGCGGGGTTATGCGAATGCGATCAATCGCTTCGGGACGGAACGGTATGTGGAGAGCGTTCAAAAGATTCTCTCGGATGTTGCGGGGAAATCGCGGTTGAAACGGGCCTAAGGTTTTCTGTTTTCGCTCGCGCCGGTGGACGGGTTGGCGTTTGGTGGGTTTGAGCTTGGGGGCGGGGTCGGGGTTGGGTCGCCAGGGTCCGGGGTTAGCGATTCTGGGTCTATGCCGGGTTGCTGCTTTCGGCGTTAGTGGTCTGCCTGAGTTGGATTTTCTCTTTATCACTATTAGCCACTGTGCG
>NZ_JAAVUQ010000009.1 GCF_018449515.1 Caballeronia sp. dw_19
CAACCCCGACCGCTAACCCTAGAACCTGACCCTGACCAACCCCCCGCAAACCCAACCCCGCCCCCCCGAGTGCGAACGAAAACCAAACCCCTAAGCGAATAACTCCATGACCGGCCAGTTGCGCTCTGCAGCAATCACCCGCAATTTCGCATCGGGATTGGTTGCAACCGGATGGGTGACACGCTCCATCAACGGCACGTCATTGACAGAATCGCTATAGAAATAGCTCGCTTCGAAATCCGCCAGTTTCAATCCCTGGGACGCCAACCATTGCTCGGTGCGAACAATCTTGCCCTCACGGAAAGTGACCACCCCCACCGAGCGACCGGTGTAACGCCCGAGCGGATCATCGCCTTCAGTGCCGAGGTCGATTGCCAGCAAATGTTCAACGCCAAGCGCCTTCGCGATGGGCGCCGTAATGAACGCATTGGTCGCGGTAACGATGCAGCACAAGTGCCCCGCGTCAAGATGACGGCGCAGCAACGCAAGCGCTTCAGGGCGGATGGCCGGTTCGATCACCGTCTTCATGAAGGTTGCATGCCACGCGTCAAGTTGCGCTCGCGGATGACGGGCGAGCGGGGCGAGCGTCAGGCCCAGATACTCGTCCATGTCGAGCGTGCCGGCGACGTATTGCTGATAGTACGCGTCGATTTCCTCCGCATGGTCGGCACTGCCCTCGAAACCCAGCGTGGCGTAGAAGCGTGCCCACGACTGATCGCTATCCAGCGGCAGCAACGTGTGATCCAGATCGAACAGCGCCAGAGTACGACTCATCCCACAGCCCTCGATTAAACCCTTGATTACCGGTAGAAAGTGCGCCAGACCATACCCGTCCGGCGCAGGTCACCCAACACGATTCGATCGTAACTTTAAATACCCAAAACTACAACAAAGCAAAATTGTACAACTCATTTGCGTGGCATCATGGCACGAATGGCAGTACAGTCGGAACGAACAACGGACGTAGCCTCATGTTGATTCTCTTGAATATTCTGTCGGGCGTGGCGTTGCTGGTATGGGGCACGCACATTGTCCGGACCGGCATCCTGCGGGTCTTCGGCGCCGAGCTGAGGCGCGTGCTGGGACGCAGTGCGAACAGCCGTTTCCGGGCGTTCGGCGCGGGCTTGTGCGTAACAAGCCTGGTCCAGAGCAGCAATGCGACCGCCGTGCTGGCTTCGTCGTTCGCGGCGCAAGGCCTGCTGCCGCTCGCACCGGGACTGGCGATCATGCTCGGCGCGGACGTTGGCACGGCGCTGATGTCGCGCGTGCTCACGCTCGATCTCTCGTGGCTGTCACCTATCCTGTTGCTCGGCGGCGTGATCGCGTTCCTGTCGTTCAAACAGACACGCACGGGCCAGGTGGGGCGCACGGTCATCGGGCTGGGGCTGATCCTGCTGGCTCTGCACCTGATTGTGGAGGCCGCCCAGCCCGTGATGCAGGGCGAGGGCGTGAAGATCATGTTCGGTGCGCTGACGGGCGACTCCATGCTCGACACGCTGGTCGGCGCGGCCTTCGCCATGATCTCCTACTCCAGTCTCGCAGCGGTCCTGCTGACCGCGACGCTGGCGTCGTCGGGCGTGATTTCGCTGAAGGTGGCGGTGTGTCTCGTGATCGGTGCGAACCTGGGCAGCGGTCTGCTGGCCGTGATCGGCACACTGGGACAAAACCCCGCCGGCCGGCGCCTCGCGCTCGGCAGTGTGCTGTTCAAGCTGGCCGGCGCGTTGATCGTGCTGCCGTTCACCCCGTGGATCGCGCAGGGAATTGGCGCAGTGATCCCGTATCCGCGCGAGGCGGTGATCACATTCCATCTGGTCTACAACATGGTGCGCTGCGTCGCGTGCATGCCGCTGATCGATCCGGTCTCGCGCCTGTGTTACCGGCTGTTGCCGGACCGGCCCGAAGCGAACCCGGAACTGCGGCCGCTGTATCTCGATCCCGTCGCGCTCTCCACGCCCACGCTCGCACTGGCGAATGCCGCGCGCGAAGCGCTGAGGATTGGCGACATCATCCGCACCATGCTCGACAACCTGCTCGACCTGATGCGGGCCAACGACCCGGTCAAGGCACGCTCGACCATCCGCATGGACGACGACGTCGATCAGCTCTATGCGGCGGTAAAGACCTATCTGGCGCGCATCTCACGCGAGCAACTCGACGAAGCGGATAGCCGCCGATGGACCGACATCATTACGTTGACGATCAATCTGGAACATGCGGGCGACATCATCGAGCGCGTGGTGACCAATATCCAGGAGAAGAAGATCATGCACCGGCTGGCGTTTTCGCCGGAGGGCTTAAGCGAACTGGAGGACCTGCACGCACGCCTGATCCTCAATCTTCAACTGGGCCTGAGCGTGTTTCTCAATAGCGACTTGCGCAGCGCCGAGCGCTTGCTGGCAGAGAAGGAGCGGTTCCGTGATCTCGAACGCAGTTATTCGTACGCGCACCTGGACCGGCTTGCCGGGCAGAGCGCGCGCAGCATTGAGACCAGCGCGCTGCATCTCGACATCATCAGCGATCTCAAGCGCCTCAACTCGCTGTTCTGCTCGACGGCCTACCCGGTACTCGACGCTGCCGGCGCATTGCGCGACACACGGCTGCGCCGCCGCGTGCTCGACGCAACCTACGGTAACGACAGCGTTTAAAACGCTAGGCGAGAATGACTTGCGGCAGCTTCTTGCGCAATGAAAGCAGCGCCGGACCTTCGGCGCCTTTCTTGTTGGTGATCAGCGTATCCACGCGATTGATCGGGCAGAACGCGATTCTGCTGCACTGTCCGATCTTGCTGTAGTCAGCGAGGATCACTACCCGGTCGGCATGCGCGACCATGGCACGGGCCACCTCGGTTTCAGCGTGATCGAAGTTGGTTGCGCCATGCCGGTGGTCGATGGCGACGGGCGAGAGCAAGGCCACGTCGGCGCGGTACCTGAGAATTTCGGAGACGGTCGTGCCTCCCACTGTGGCGAATGCCCGGTCGCTGATCGAGCCGCCGAGCAGGATGATCTCGTTATTTGACTCGGTCTTTTCGCCGGTTGCCCGCATCTTCTGGGCGACGTCTATCGAGTTCGTGATGATGGTCAGGTTGGCCAGCTTGGCGAGTTCTTCGGCCAGGATGGCTGTGGTCGTACCGGCATCGATGAACAGGGTTTGTCCGCTGCTGACCAAGGCGGTAGCTGCGCGTGCAATGGCGTTCTTCGACTTGACGTGCGTGTGGCTGCGCTCGGCGATCGGTGCTTCGTCTGCCGGGCGCGTCACGCCGCCATGCACGCGCCGCAGTTCACCTAGTGCTTCCAGATCTACCAGATCGCGCCGGACCGTCTCGCGCGACACACCGAGTTCGGCCATGATGCGTTCGGTCGACACGCGTTCAAGCGTGGCAAGCAGCGCGCGAATTCTCTGATGCCGATCTTCCTGCCACATGCTGTATTCCTGAGCGTTGAAGTCGAGTGGGTACTGGTGAAAACGAATAGAAAATGACTAGAAGCCACATGGCCGCCGATCCAGCTCAGCAGCCTTAAGTCTTGTGAACGGACTATGTGTCGCCTGTGTGTCGCCAATATTAATTAGTTGTCGAGCGCCACGTGTTACCCGAAAACCCAGTTGAAAGATTAACAAGAACTGGCGCTGCCGAGGTTGCATTTTTTTGGATACTTGCGAATTTGGGTATTTGAACTTAGTCTCTCCGTCACACTCGCGGATAGTTCCCTTGGGTCTTCCGCAGTGCCTGAAAACAGTCCTGGATTGTTGTCTTTTTCACCGTCGTCATTGTTCTTAAACATTTGGCCGCCAGAGTCGCGTGCGCGCCAGATGTGAGTGCGCACTAAAAACAAGTTTCGGACTATGCAGCATGCACGCAGCACGCAACTTTCCAAAAACGTAAGCACGCAGGCAGAGGATGGAAACACCATGAATCAAGACGGGTTGCGAGTGACCACCACATTTCGCCGCTTGAGCGGCAAGGCATCCATTACGGCAGCTATCGCCGCGCTGACCGCGGTCGCGGGGCAGGCCGTGGCGGCGCCGCCGGCATCGCTCATCGCTGCTGCGAAGAAGGAAGGCCAGTTGACCACGATCGCATTGCCGCACGACTGGTGCGGTTATGGCGCGCTGATCGAGGGCTTCAAGGCGAAATACGGCATCACGGTGAACGAGCTGAATCCGGACGCTGGCTCGGGTGACGAAGTCGAAGCCATCAAGGCGAACAAGGGCAATACGGGACCACAGGCACCGGACGTGATCGACGTCGGTTTGTCGTTTGGGCCGACGGCGCAGGCCGCCGGCTTGCTGCAGCCTTACAAGGTGTCGACCTGGGCGTCGATTCCGGATTCGGCCAAGGAGAAGGACGGCTATTGGTACGGCGATTACTACGGCGTGCTGTCGTTTGAAGTGAACACCGACATGATCGACAAGGTCCCGACCGACTGGCCCGATCTGCTCAAGCCCGACTACAAGAACGCCGTTGCACTCGCGGGTGATCCGCGCTCGGCTAACCAGGCCATTCAAGCCGTCTACGCAGCCGGGTTGTCACAAAGCAAGGGCGATGCATCGAAGGCCGGCGCTGCGGGCCTGAGCTTCTTCAGCACGCTGAACAAGAACGGCAACTTCGTGCCGGTGATCGGCAAGGCGGCATCGTTGGCGCAAGGCACCACGCCGATCATCGTGCGCTGGGACTACAACGCGCTGGCGGATCGCGATACGCTGAAGGGTAATCCGAAGGTGGCGGTGGTCGTGCCGAAGACCGGCGTCGTGGCCGGCGTCTACGTGCAGGGCATCAGCGCTTACGCTCCGCACCCGAACGCGGCCAAGCTGTGGATGGAATATCTGTATTCGGACGAAGGCCAGATTGGCTGGCTCACCGGCTACTGCCATCCTATCCGCTTCAAGGACCTCGAAGCGAACAAGAAGATCCCGGCAGCGCTGCTCGCCAAGCTGCCGCCGCCATCGGCCTACAAGAACGTGGTGTTCCCGACGCTCGACGAACAAAACGCTTCGAAGGCGCTCATCACGAAGCAATGGGATCAGGTAGTCGGCGCCAACGTGAAGTAACTGCTTGAATTAGTCACATGCAGTAGTCGTACGAAGTAACGTAGTGCACGGGTAGCCGGACCTGAGGTCCGGCTACCCTTCCGGCTCGCGCTTTGTGCCTGGTCCCCAGCGCGGCCTGTCAGTCGAGAGCGACATCATGAGCACTTCATCGAAGATCGCCACGCCCATGTCCGGACATGAGGAGCGCGCGGAACAGTCGAACCCGTCGCTCGGTCCCGGCATGAAGGCGGCGCGACGCGTGTCGCCCGCGTGGAATTATCTCGGCGTCTTACCGTTTTTCGCGTTTGCCGTCTTGTTCCTGCTGCTGCCCACCGCGTGGCTGATGGTCGGCGCGTTCCAGGACCCGCAAGGCCATTTCACGCTTGAGAATTTTCGCCAGTTGCTGCAGCCCAGCGTGCTCGACGCGTACTGGATCAGCTTCAAGGTCAGCGCGGCGTCGGCACTGGGCGGCGGCGTGCTCGGGCTCCTGCTGGCGTGGGCCGCCGTGCAGGGCAAGCTGCCCGTATGGATTCGCCCCACGCTCATGACGTTCTCCGGGGTGGCGTCGAACTTCGCGGGCGTGCCGCTCGCGTTTGCGTTCATCTGCACGCTCGGGCGCGTCGGGCTCGTCACGGTGCTGCTGAAGAAGTATGTGGGCATCAACCTGTATTCCACGGGCTTCAGCATCCTGAGCTTCACAGGGCTGACGCTGACCTACCTGTACTTCCAGATTCCGCTGATGGTTCTCATCATCACGCCGGCGCTCGACGGCCTGAAGCGCGAATGGCGTGAAGCCTGCGATTGCCTTGGCGGCAGTGCGTACCACTACTGGATGTTCGTCGCGTTGCCGGTGCTCTGGCCGAGCGTGCTCGGCGCCACGCTGCTGCTGTTCGCCAATGCGTTCGGCGCGGTGGCGACGGCTTATGCGCTTACCGGCAGTTCGCTCAATATCGTGCCAATCGTGCTGTACGCGCAGATTCGCGGCGACGTGCTGCACAACGAAAATCTCGGTTATGCGCTCGCGCTCGGCATGGTCCTCGTGACCGGCTTGTCCAACGGCGGTTATATCTGGTTGCGCTCACGCGCTGAAAGGGGCCGTCGATGAGCACCGTCACCACAGTCACTCCGGTACCGGACAACAAGGTTCGGGCCCAGACGCGGGCGGGCGCGTGGATCGCGATGGTTATCGGCGCGCTGTACTTCCTGCTGCCGCTGGCGGCGACCGTGGAGTTCAGCCTGAAGATGCGTCGCGATGAATACAGCTTCGATGCCTACCGCGTCGTCCTCTCCGATCCGCATTTCCAGGCGTCGTTCGGCTACTCCATCATGATGGGCGTGTTCGCTATCGTGCTTGGGGTGCTGCTGGTTGTGCCGACCGCCTACTGGGTGCAGTTGCGCTTGCCGAAGCTGCGTCCGCTGATCGAATTCATCACGCTGCTGCCGCTGGTGATACCGGCTATCGTGATCGTGTTCGGCTATCTGCATATCTACAACAGCAGTTCGTTCCTGCCGCTCACCGGCAACGAGCGCGCGACCGACTTCCTGCTGATCTGCGGTTATGTCACGCTGTGTTTGCCCTACATGTACCGCTCGGTGGATGCCGGCCTGCGCGCCGTCGATGTCCGCTCGCTGACCGAAGCGGCCGAATGCCTGGGCGCGAACTGGCCGACCATCCTCTTCAAGATCATCTTTCCGAACGTGCGTTCCGGGATCCTGTCGGGCGCGTTCCTGACGTTCGCGGTGGTGATCGGCGAATTCACGCTGGCGAGCTTGCTCAACCGCCCCGCGTTCGGGCCATATCTGCAGTTGATTGGCGCGAACCGGGCGTATGAACCTTCGGCGCTTGCAATCATCGCGTTCGCTATTACGTGGGCCTCGATGGGGCTTATTCAGGTCTTCGGCTCGGCGCGCGCTCTCGCCGGACAAAAAATTTAAAGGGCAGGCTTGTCATGGCACTTCTCGAGATCGAAAACCTTTCCAAGACGTTCGGCACCAACACCGTGCTGCATCAGTTCGATATGCAAATCGAGCGCGGCGAATTCATCACCTTCCTTGGGCCCTCGGGTTGCGGCAAGACGACGGTGCTGCGAATGATCGCCGGCTTCGAAACGCCCACGCGGGGCACGATCAAGCTCGCCGGTCGCGACGTCACCCATGTGCGCACGCGGCAACGCAAGGTCGGCATGGTATTCCAGTCGTACGCGCTGTTTCCGAACATGACGGTGGCGGACAACATCGGCTTCGGGCTGAAGGTGTTGGGGCGCCCCCAGGCCGAGATCAAGGCGCGGGTGAAGGAAATGCTCGAGCTGATCAAGCTGCCTCAGCTTGCCGACCGGTATCCGTGGCAGATGTCCGGTGGTCAGCAGCAACGGGTGGCGCTCGCGCGGGCGCTCGCCAACAAACCGCAGGTACTGCTGCTCGACGAACCCCTGTCCGCTCTCGATGCCAAGATTCGCGTCTCGTTGCGTGAGGACATTCGCAGCTTGCAGCGCGAGCTCGGGATTACCTCGATCTTCGTGACGCACGATCAGGAGGAGGCGCTGTCGATTTCCGACCGTATCGTGGTGATGAACGAAGGGCGGGTGGAGCAGATCGGCACGCCATCGGAGATTTATAACTTTCCGCGTACGCGTTTCGTGGCGTCGTTTGTCGGAACGTTGAACCTGCTGTCGGGACAGGTGGTGGATCCGGCGAGCGGGAAGATCGTGGTCAGCGGCCAGGAATTGCGGACCTCGCACGCGCTCAATTCCGCCGATGCCGGCAAGCAGCGCATGCTCGCGGTCCGGCCCGAGGCAATCGTTCTGGAAGCGCCGGCGAACGGGCGCAATACGCTTGCGGCAACCGTAGAGGAGGTCAATTTCCTCGGCGCGGTGGTGCGGATCAGGACACGCGTGGATCAGTCCGTGATTTCACTCGATGTATTCAACGACCCGAACCGGCGCTTGCCGGAACGCGGACAACCCGTGGCGCTCGGGTTCTCGCATGAGAATTTGCTGGTGCTGGAGGAGGGGGTTTGACCGTTGGCTAGCTGAAGCACTTGATGTAACTGAAGCAATTGACGACAGACGCTGGTTAAAAAGGCCGCTTCGCATCGCGCAGGCGGCCTTTTTGTTGTGCGAACCGGGGCGATTCCATATTTCCGCACCGGTACGACCTCCGTTTTTCCCAACGCCGTCGCCATTCGATCATCTTTCCCAAAAGCGACGCAATCTCCGCCTCCGTCTCAAAATGTTAAGGTAGGGCTCGGTTTATTTTGAGACGGACAGCAAAAGCGTGATTTTTACCACCCATCTGAAGGTTCTAGGCGTTTCCCTCGCCGCATCGATTCTCGTTCTTGGCGCCTGCGCGCCCCTGCCTCCCGCTGGCGGCGCCAGCAGCGCACTGCCGCCAGCGCCCACCGCGCAGGTCGCCGCCGCCAAACCGCAACCCGCCCCGAGACGTTCCGCGCAGGTCGATTCTTCCGGCGCTCCAGGCGCACAACGGATTCAAGTTGGCGGTCCCAGCGGCTACCGGACCGAAGTCTCCATTACGCCACCCCGGCAGGTCTGCGATCTCGACGCCTTCGCCGACGGTGTCCAGTACGGTTATGCCTACACGTGGAATCGCCTCGTGATGGAACAGGCGCGCGACGGCGGCAAGACCACCGGTGCGCCGCAGCCTCAGTTCGATCCCTCAGCCATCCGTTTGCAGGACGAGCAGTACAAGATCGTGTGGAACGGCGACCAGCGGGTGAATGCGTGCGCGTCGGATGGTTATCTGATCGGGCGCATCGTGGGTACGCACCAGGCTTACGCCGATCTCAAGGGCGGTGCGGGCTGATCGTACTGTGCGTCGTTTAGTCGCACTTGTGGGCGTCGGCCACGTACGCCGACGCGCTGACGATATCGCCGTAAATCGTATATCCCGTGCCGTTCCCCGACGGTTCCGCGTCGATCAGCAACATGGTCTGCCCGTTCGCGCCGTGTACGGTGATCACGTCGCCGTCCGCGTTCGGCGAGTATTCGCCGATCTTCAGCGGCCGCGTGGCCCATTTCACCTTCACGCATGCAACGAAGGGCAGCGTGGCGAGATGCGACGTTCCCGAGCCGACGGGCACCGTCTTGATCAGCGAATCGTATTGGGTCGCGCAGGCGCTCAGGGCGAAGACGGCGACGGAGAAGGTCACGGCGGCGGCGAGGCGTTGCGTTTTCATGCGGTAGAACCTTTTTATCGATGATAAATGCGGCGCCCGAAGGCGAGCATCGGAGCCAAGATGCTAACCGCTCACCCGATCAGGTGTGAAGAAAACCGCCCGAACGCGCACAAAACCGCTGCTGGACTCGTCCGAACGGCATAGACTCCCACACTTTTCTTAAGTCCCGTCAACCTACGCCGTTATACAACCGTTGCTAACCGTAACGTTCTATTCAGGATTTTGAAATCTGAACGAGCGCCGGATAGACGTGCAACGGTCCGGCATCTGCCGATCAGAACCAAGAACCAACAAAACGCCAACAAGCCGCGAGGCCAGAAGGCGTTGGAGCAAGTCCGGTAATCCGCATGTCTCGCAGAAATAGTGTCAGTTCAGTCCCTTTGCTGGAATCGCTGCTTCGTTTGCCCAAAGCGTGGCGGTTGCAGCGTTTCACCGCGCCAGTTCTCGCGTTGGTCGTATGCGCACTGCTGCTGGTGGTTTTCGAGCATCTGTCGCACGCCGTCGACTATAAAACGGTCGTTCACCACTTGCGCGTGCTCCGCTTCGAGGCGTGGGCCGGGGCGCTCGCCGCCACCGTGCTGAGCTACGTGGCGCTGGTCGGCCGCGACGCCGTTGGCCTTCGATACCTCGACACCAAAGTGCCCCGTTCCGTGCTGTGGGTGGGTGCGACGGTCGCATCCGCGCTCGGCAACGCGACCGGTTTTGGTGCGCTGACCGGCGGCGCCGTACGCTGTCGCGTGTATGGCGTCGCGGGTGTCACGCCCGCGCAGGTTGGCCGCCTGACGGTGTTCACGAGCGTCACGCTGGCGCTCGCGCTGGCGTTGATGACGGCGATCGGCATGGTGTGCGCTGCCGATACCCTCGCCGCCATGCTGCATGTATCGCCGGATATCCTGCGATTCATCGGCGGCGCAGTCCTGATCGGATTCGTGGTGATGATCGTGCTGTGCCGCACCGTCCCTCGAACCCTGCAAACGCGCTGGAGCTGGCTCGCCGTCACCATTCCGGCGCGCCGGGACCTGGTTGCGCAACTCCTGCTCGCCACGCTCGACGTATCCGCCGCCGCGCTCGCGCTGTGGGCCGTGCTGCCGCATGCCCAGGTCGGATTCGGCGAATTCCTCACGGTGTTTTCCGCCGCCATGCTGCTCGGCATGATCGGCCATACGCCCGGTGGAGTCGGCGTGTTCGAGGCCGCGATGGTATTTGCGCTCGGCGCCAGCGTGAAGACACCTGAGATGCTGGCCGCGCTGCTGGCGTATCGCGCGATCTATTTCGGCCTGCCGCTGATCGCGGCCACATTCGTTCTGGCGGCGTTCGAAGGCCGGGCGCTCAAGGGACGCTTCGCGTTTTTGAATCCATCGAATGTGTCGCAGCTCGCGCCCGTGTTCCTGAGCGTCGTGACCTTCGTGGTCGGCGGCATGCTCGTGATTTCCGGCGCCACGCCCGCGTTCGGCAAACGCATTGAGGTGCTGCAAGCCGTATTGCCCCTGTGGGTGCTCGAAAGCTCGCAACTGCTGGGAAGCGTGCTGGGCGTGGTTCTGCTCTTCGTTGCGCGCGGTTTGCTGCGCCGGCTTGACGCCGCCTGGTGGCTCGCCATCACGCTCGCGGTGGCCAACCTGGCGCTGTCGATGGCGAAGGGGCTGGCGTTTGTCGAAACGGGCGTGCTCGCGCTGCTGATTGCGTTGCTGCTGGCGACCCGCGACCGCTTTAACCGGCGCTCGTCGCTGTTGGCTGAGCGGTTCACGGCGAGCTGGCTGGTGTCGGTGGCGATCGTGATCGGGCTGGCGGTCTGGATCATGTTGTTCGCTTTTCGCGATGTCAATTACAGCCGCGATCTCTGGTGGCAATTCGCCTTCGACGAACGCGCGCCGCGCGCATTGCGCGCGACGCTCGCGGCGGGCTTGTCCGCCGCGCTGTTCGCCGTGTGGCAATTGCTGCGGCCGGCGGCCGGGCGGTTCCAGAAACCCGCGCCGCAGGATCTGCTCGATGCTGCGCGCATTTTCCGCGCGCAGGAGCGCAGCGACGCCGGCCTCGCGATGATGGGCGACAAGAGTTTCCTGTTCTCGACCTCGCGCGAGGCGTTCCTGATGTACGCGAAACACGGCCGGACCTGGGCGGCGCTGCACGACCCGGTCGGGCCGCGCCGCGAATGGGCGGAACTGATCCGCCGGTTCGTGGAAATGGCGCATGCGCACAGCGGCCGCGCCGCGTTCTACCAGGTTCGCGCCGACGCGCTGCCGCTGTACCTCGATGCCGGCCTCACGCTGATGAAACTCGGCGAGGAGGCGCATGTGGTGCTCGAGGATTTCGACCTGAAGGGATCGCATCGCGCCCATTTGCGATACGCGCTGAAGCGCGGTGAACGCGATGGTTTCGACGTAGAAGTCATCGATTCCCGGCAGGTTCCTGAACATATGCCGATCCTGCGCGAGATTTCCGATGCATGGCTTGGAAGCCGCGAAGCGCGCGAAAAGAGTTTCTCGGTCGCGGCCTTCACCGACGATTACCTCGCCGCGCAGTCCGTGTTGCTGGTACGCCAGGAAGGCAAGCCGGTGGCGTTCGTCACGTTCATGACGACCGATCTGAACACCGAGGCCACGGTCGGCGTGATGCGGCATCAGCCTGACGCGTCACCGTACGCAATGGAATATCTGTTCACGAAGCTCGCGCTCCATTTGAAGCAGGCCGGGTTCCAGACCTTGAGCCTGGGCATTGCGCCTTTGTCCGGCATGCAGCCGACACCGCTTGCTTCGCCGTGGCATCGGCTGGCTGGGTTGGTCTGGCGGTTCGGAGGGCGTTTCTATAATTTCCGGGGCTTGCGCGGTTTCAAGAGCAAGTTCCAGCCGCGTTGGGAACCGCGTTATCTCGCGGCATCCGGCTCGGTCGGCGTGTTTTTCACGCTTGCAGATCTCTCGTTGCTGGCGGGAGGCTGGCGTTCATGACATTTTTCAAGAAATTCGCGGTTGTTTCCCTGCTGTCTGCGTTGTCAGTTTCAATGGCCCATGCCGGCACCTTGGCCGGCGGTCGTTATGGCGACGTGACTTTCACGAAACCCGCTGGCCCGATGCGTGGTTTTGTCGTGCTGTTCTCCGATAAAAACTGGACCCCTGCCGATACCCAGACTGCCAATGCGTTAGCCAAAAACGGCGCAATGGTGGTTGGCGTGGACACGGCACGCTACGCGGCGAAATTGCCGGCGGAGAAGGAGACTTGCCACAATCTGGTCGGCGATGCCGAGTCGGTGAGCCATCAACTTGAACGCGAGGTGCAATCAAGCCGTTATTTCGCGCCGATCCTGATGGGCACGGGGCAGGGCGGCGTGCTCGCTACGAAAATCCTTGCCCAGGCGCCGGATAATACGGTCGCGGGTGCGCTCGCGCTGAATCCCGATCCCCAACTGGACGCGCGTTTCAAGCTGTGCCCGCCCGATCCGACCATCACGCACGCGAAGGGCCTGCCCGGTTTCTTCGATAAGACCACGCAGCCCGCCAGCGACTCGCAGGCCGATGCGCTGCTCGCGCTCGCCGCGCCGCATCTGAAGGTCGAGCAAATGCGCGACGAAGACGTATCGGATTTGCCGCTCATCGAACTGCCCGCTTCGCGTCCGACGAACCTGCTTGCCATTGTGATTTCCGGCGACGGTGGTTGGCGCGATCTCGACAAAACCGTCGCGGAGTCTTTGCAGAAGGACGGGGTGTCGGTGATCGGCATCGACAGCCTGCGTTACTTCTGGAGCGCTAAAACGCCCGAACAGACAAGCCACGACCTCGCACGCGTGATCCAGGCTTACAGTGCGCGCTGGCATTCGGAGCATGTCGCGCTGATCGGCTATTCGTTCGGCGCGGACGTGATGCCGTTCGCCTATAACCGGTTGCCGGATTCGGTGCGCGCGAAGGTGTCGTTTGTATCGCTGATGGGCTTTGCGCCCGACGCCGATTTCCAGATTCGCGTCACGGGCTGGCTCGGCATGCCGGCGAGCAAGAACGCGTTGAAAGTGCAGCCGGAACTGGCGAAACTGCCGCCGTCGATCGTGCAATGCATCTACGGCGCGGCCGAGAAAGATACGCTGTGTCCCGCGCTGACGCAGACCGGAATAGAAGTGGTGAAGACCACGGGAGATCACCACTTCGGCGGCGATTACAACGTGCTCGCGCGACGCATCCTGACTAGCTGGCAGAAGCAGATCGCCGCGCGGACCTGAGCCGGGCGGCGGTTGTCTTTCAGCATGTGTCGCGAGTCAGGAGCCGGACGTCACGCCGGCTGGATCGGCCCGAGAAAATCGAGTTTTCCTACCGGCACGCCGAGGTGCCGGAGGATGTCGTAAGCCGTGACAATATGGAAATAGAAGTTCGGCAGCCCGAACTGGAACAAATACTCTGCGCCGCTGAATTTCAGCTCGGTGTCCTTTTGCTTGATGGTTACAACACGCGTGTCACCCCCTTCGAACGTCCCGGCATCGATCCCTTTCAGATAGGCCGTCGTCTTCGCGATGCGCTCCCGCAGTTCCGCGAAGGTCGTTTCGGTATCGTCGAAACGGGGCGCGGCGACGCCCGACAAACGTTCCGCCGATGCCTTCGATGTATCGCTTGCGCGCTGGATTTGCGCCGCGAACGGGAGCATGTCGTCGGCTAGCCGTGCGCTCGTTACGTCGGTGTCGCTCAAGCCCTTTTCTTTCGCGTGGGCGGCGGCTTTATCGAGCAGGGAAACGAGCACGTCGAGGCTACGGACGAAAACCGGAACGGTCGCGCGATATATTGAAACGGACATGATGAGGCTCCTGATTGATCGGGCCAGCATACCGGGACGTCGTTCATAGCGCTTTTTCCGCCGCTTGAGCGGCGCGTTCTTTCGGCACTCGCGTGCCATTTTCAAGTTTGCGAAATGGCTGTCGTGCTCGCTGCCAAAGGCGAAAAGACGCGCCGCCGAGATTCGGCTCGTGAGAAACTGTGAATTCGAGTTAACGCTAAACACAGCTATCATTGATATTTAAACGGCCGGGACGCCCGTCATGATCTCAGACGACCTTACTCAAGAAAAACAACACATCGACCAAATCGACCGTCAGGCACTGCGCGAATTCATCGACCGGAAGTGGGACGACGAAATTCTCCCCGCGCTCACCGACTACATCGCGGTGCCCGCCAAAAGCCCGATGTTCGACCTCGACTGGGCGCGCAACGGATTCATCGAACGCGTTATTGCGGACGCTGCGCAATGGGCCGAACGGCAGCCCGTGCGTGGCCTTAAAGTCGAGATCATCCGCTTGCCCAATCGTACGCCCGTGATCTTTTTTGAAGCACCGGCTACGCGTTCGAACAGCAGCGACACCATCGTCCTGTACGGCCATCTCGACAAACAGCCCGAATTCGACGGCTGGCGTCGTGATCTTGGGCCGTGGTCACCCAAATACGAAGACGGCAAGCTCTACGGACGCGGCGGCGCGGACGACGGATACGCCACGTACTCGTCGATCAGCGCGATCGCCGCGCTGGACGCGCAAGGCGTCGAACGGCCGCGCTGTGTCGGCATTATCGAAACGTGTGAAGAATCGGGCAGCTATGACTTGCTGCCGTACGTTGATGCGCTGCGTGATCGGCTCGGCAAGGTGAGCCTCGTGATCTGCCTCGATTCCGGTGCGGGTAACTACGATCAGCTCTGGCTGACAACGTCGCTGCGCGGTCTGGTTGCCGGCGACCTGGAAGTGCAGGTGCTCGACGAAGGCATTCACTCGGGCACGAACGGCGGCATTGCGCCGTCCACGTTCCGGATCATGCGCCGCCTGCTGGAACGGCTGGAAGATTCGAGCACGGGCAACCTGCTGCCGAAGGGGTTTCATTGCGATATCCCGCCGCGCCGGCTGAGCGAAGCGGAAGCAACGGCACGCATTCTCGGCGATGACGTATGGAAGAAGCTCCCGTGGACCTGCGGCCAGAATGGCGGCACGGTGCTGCCCGTCACAACGGACCCGCGTGAAGCGCTGCTCGATTCCACCTGGCGGCCGTCGCTGGCGGTGACCGGGGCGGAAGGGCTACCATCGCTGATCAATGCGGGCAACGTGCTGCGTCCGCGCACCGCGTTCAAGTTGTCGCTGCGTCTGCCGCCGCTGGTCGAGGCCACGAAGGCGCTTGCGGAACTCAAGGCCATGCTCGAAGACGATCCTCCCTACAACGCGAAGGTCACGTTCAAGCCCGAGCGCGGCGAAGCGACCGGCTGGAGTGCGCCCGAACTATCGCCGTGGCTGGGCGATGCGCTGAACGACGCCTCGCGCCGGCATTTTGGCGCAGATGTCGCGTTTCTTGGTCAGGGCGGTACCATTCCATTGATGAGCACGTTGCAAGAAGGCTTTCCGCGTTCGCAGTTCATGGTGTGCGGCGTGCTGGGACCGAGGTCGAACGCGCACGGGCCGAACGAGTTCCTGCATGTGCCTTTCGCGAAGAAACTGACGGCGACGGTAGCCGAGGTGATCGCGGCGACGCCTTGATGGCGGGTGATCGACATTGATTTTCAGACGGCGCGCAGCTTTTGCGCGCCGTTTTATTTGCACGGCGCGGTGATGAACCGGCATGTCGTTGAATTTGGTTGAATTTGATTTAATTGGGTTGAATTTGAAGCGCAGTCCTTTTCCTATCAGGAGACGCAGTCGCATGAGCACTGAAACCACGCGCGAATCGCGCATCGCCCCGGATACCTTGCACGCCTTCGTCAGCGCGATCTGGACCCACGCCGGCAGTACGCCGCGTGAAGCTCAACTGGTGGCCGATCATCTGGTGATGGCGAATCTGTCGGGACACGATTCGCATGGCGTCGGCATGATTCCGCGTTATATGGCGTCGCTCGCGGACGGCCAATTGCAGCTCAATACGCACGCTGAAATTGTCCGCGATGTCGGCGCGGTGCTGACTATCGAAGGCGCCAAGGGTTTCGGCCAGGTCGTGGCGTATGAGGCGATGGAGCACGGCATCGCGCGGGCGAAAAAGCTTGGCGTGTGTGCGGTTGGCTTGCGCAACGCGCATCACATTGGGCGCATCGGGCATTGGGCCGAACAATGTGCGGCGGCCGGCCTGGTGTCGTTTCACTTCGTCAACGTGGCGGGGGACCCGCTGGTTGCGCCGTTTGGCGGTATCGACCGGCGTTTCGGCACGAACCCTTTTTGCGCTGCATTTCCGCGCGAAGGCAACACGCCGCTGGTGCTCGATTTTGCGACGGCGGGGATTGCCTACGGCAAGACGCGCGTGGCCTATAACAAGGGCGTGAAGGTCGCGCCCGGTTACCTGATCGACCATGCCGGCGTGCCGACCATCGAACCGAAGGTGATGCACGAAGCACCGTTCGGTTCGCTGACGGCGATGGGCGCGCACAAAGGATATGGCCTCGCCGCCATGTGCGAGATTTTCGGCGGCGCGCTGTCGGGCGGTTTCACCACGCATGCGGACACCTTGGACACGACCAACGCGATCATCAATTGCATGACATCGGTGATCGTCGATCCGAATGCTTTCGATGCCCCCAACGCTCAGGCCGAAGCCGATGCGTTCGTCGAGTGGGTGAAGGCGTCGCCGCTCGCGGCCGGTACGGACAAGATCATGGTGCCGGGCGAACCGGAACAGGCGCGGCGGGCCGATCTCAACGCGAACGGCATTCCCATCGATCCCACCACGTGGCAGCAAATCCGCGATGCCGCCGTGCAATCGGGCATGCCGGCGGGCGTGATCGAGGAGTTCGTGCAAGCGTTGAAGTGAGCTTCTGGTGTTGTTTTGCGTGGGACGCGCAGGCTTCGGGGTCGCCGCGCGAGCGAGGGTGCAAGTACAGCCCCGCCCGCGCGGTGTAACCCCAGCGCGTTGTAAACATGCCCGCTAGCGTGTTCGCTTCCAAAGCCCCCGGGTTACTTTGTCTGCAGCATTTCGTTGCTGATCCAGTCGGTCACCGACGTCCGCTTCGGCTCCCAGCCCAGCAATTCCCGCGCGTGTTTGCCGCGCACCCGGCTATTCGATCCCAGCCCGTACGACGCCATTTCGTAGCCCCATTCCTTCTTGGCTTCTTCGAGCGGCCAGTCTTGCGGCGCACCGAGGCCGAGGGCTTTAGCCATTGCCGTCGTCATATCGCGGAAGGCCGCTTCGCCGCTTTCGACGAAATAGAACGTACCAGCCGGGGATTTTTCAAGCGCACGGGCGTACAAGTCGGCGACATCGTCGATATGCACGTTCGACCAGATATTGCGTCCCGGTCCCACGTGGCGCACGATGCCGCTCTTTTTCGCCTGAGCCAGCAAGCGCGGCAACTGCACGCTTTTCGCGTTCGCCATGGCGCCGTGGCCGTAGATCAGCGTGTTGCAGAGCACGGAAGCGCGCACGCCGCGTTTGGCTGCGTCGAGCACGAGGTTGTCGATGGCTACGCGCGGTGCTTTATCGGCGGTCGGTTCGGGCAGCTTGTCCTCGTGGTAGATCGTGTCTGTTCCTTCACCGCCGGATGCATCGCCGACAATGCTCGATCCGCTCGTGTGCAACAGCGGTTTGTTCGAGCCTTCAAGCCCTTCGATCAACGCCTCGACCGCGCCGCGATGGTCGCTGCTGGCGGCGTTGATGACGCCATCGGCTGCTTTCGCCTGCGCGATCAGCAACGCCCGGTCGTCGAGGCTGCCGATCACGGGTTCAATGCCCAATGCCTTGAGTTCGTCCGCCTGTTCCGGGAGACGGATGAGGCCGCTGACCTGATGGCCGTCGCGAACCAGACGCGCCGCAATCGAACCGCCGATAAAACCGCCTGCGCCAGTCACAAAAATCTTCATGGTTGTTCTCCGTTAAATCGTGTGTTGACCGGAGTTAAAGCAGAGCGCTTTACTCCGGTCCTATTGAGTCGATGCATGCAGTATCCCCGTCTTCGACTTTCGCAAAAACAGTGTTAGTCTCAAATCAATCTTGATTCCAGGTCAACAATGGATAGATGAAAACGACCACTGAAGAACTGCTGGCGTTCGTGACCGTGATCGACAGCGGCTCGATCACGGCGGCCGCCGAGACATTGCAGCAAACCGTTTCCGGCGTAAGCCGGGCGTTGACGCGGCTGGAGCACAAGCTCGACGCCACGCTGGTGCGGCGGACTACGCGCCGCTTGCAACTCACCGACGAAGGCGAGCTCTTCCTCGTGCGCGCCCGCGCCATCCTCGCCGCGATGGAAGATGCGGAGGAGTCGATCGCCCGGCAACGCGAGCGGCCGGCGGGGCGGTTGCGCGTAGATGCGGCGTCGCCGTTCATGCTGCATTGCATCGTGCCGCACGTGCAAGCGTTCGCCGCAGCGTATCCGGAGATCGTGCTGGAACTGAGCAGCAATGAGCGGATTGTCGACTTGATGGAACAGCGCGTGGATATCGCGATCCGGATCGGCGCTTTGCAGGATTCCACGCTGCACGCGCGTTCGCTCGGCAGCAGCCGGCTGCGCATCCTGGCGAGTCCCGCGTATCTCGCGCAACGCGGGGAGCCGCGTACGGTAGCGGAATTGCGTCGGCATCGCCTGATCGGTTTTACAGCGCCTGAGAGCCTGAACGACTGGCCGTTGATCGATGACGATTCAGCAAACCGGGATACGGGCGCGCGCTTTCGGATCGTGCCGGAGATCGCTGCATCGAGTGGCGAGACCATGCGGCAACTTGCGCTGGCCGGCGGCGGTATCGTCTGCCTCGCCGCGTACATGACCAGCGCCGACGTGGCCAGTGGGCGCCTGCAAACCGTGATGGACCCCGTTTTGCTCGATGTCCGGCAACCGATCAGCGCGGTGTTTTACCAGAGCGCATCGATGGCGGGACGGGCGAGAGCCTTCCTCGATTTCCTCGCCGGACGGTTGGTGCTTTAAAGCGCCCGACGTATGCTGCCGGTTTCCCTTTTCCGATTCGTGAACCATTCGTCAACATTCATATGCCCATTGAACCCATCAACGCGCCAGGTCTCCCGATTCCCGCAGGCCACTACAGCCACGCCACCCGCGCGGGTAATCTCGTTTGCGTGTCGGGCCAGTTGCCGATGCGTCCCGACGGCACGCATACCGGCGACTTGCCGTTCGAACAACAGGCCCAGCAGGCGCTGGACAATGTCAGCACCGTGCTGGCGGCGGCCGGCGCGGGGTTGACGGACGTGATCGAAGTGACGGTTTACTTGGTCGGCGTGGATCACTGGAAAACTTTCAACGAGATCTACGCGCGCCATTTCGGTGACTGGAAACCCGCGCGGGCAGTCGTTCCCGTGGGCGCGCTACATTATGGTTATCTGCTGGAAATCGCGGCGCGGGCTTGGTTGGAACCGGCTTGAGTTGTTGTTTGAGTGAGTGGTAAGTATGGATCGGGGCGAGCGCACAGGCGTTCGAATCCCGTTGGCGTAAAGCGGCAGCGCTTTTATCATGGCGAGGTCGCGTCCTCACAGGTGACCTCATGATCCAACTTGTGCTGCTTTTGCTGGGCGTGGACTACCTGCGCCGCCGTTGGCTTACGCTGGCCCTGGCGGGCGGCATCTGGCTGGTGATCGGGGTGTCGGTGTTTATCGACGCTCTCGACGGCGTCCTGTATTTTCCTATCCACGTCTTCGCTTGGCTGCTTCTCGTCGAAGGTCTTGCGACCCTTGCTGTTGCGGGCATTGGCGTGGGTGGCCAGCGCACGCTGCGTTACGTGAAAGGTGGCGCGTTCACCCTCGCCGCGCTGCTGATCATGGCGGGCAATCATCACGGCAACTTCGTTCTGTCGATGATCTTCGGCACGCTTTTTCTCGCCGATGGTTTGCTGCAGAGCGTGTCGGCTGTCGTGGTGCGTTATAGCCGATGGAGGATCGTGCTGGCGCTGGCTATTGTCGAAATCCTGCTCGCCATCTTTTTCTTCGAACCCTATCCGACCCACTATGTTGGCACAGCGCCTTACGCGATCGGGCTCGGACTCGCATTCGGCGGTTGGAACATCCTGTGGATCGCGTTTCGCGTACGCCGTATGGAAAGCCTGCCGCCTGAAAACGAGAAGGCGCTGGCGCTTTCCGATGACGTCATCGCCGACTCCACCCTCGCTGAAAAGTCCGCTACGGCAAAGGCCGCTGCGGGCGCGGCGGCGACCGAGGCCGACGGCCCGTTCGAATGGGACGGTCCCCCCGCCGCCGATGAAAAAGCGCTCACCGTGCATGTGTGGACGCCCGTCGGGTCCGCGCGGGCGCAGGCCAATCGGCGCCTGATCGTGGACCGCTACATTGCCGCCATCGACGCGAACGGCGTCATCTCGACGGGCCACGCAGCGCTCGAGTCACCCGAGGGCATTTACATCAGTCTGTATCCGGGTGTGGAAATCGACCGTTCGCCGGACGAGTTCGGGCGCATCTTGCGTGCGACCCGCGAGAACAACGTGCCGGGCACCTTCCAGCCGGATTACGTGACGGAATCGAAGGCGTGGTGCGAATCCACGACCCGCGTGCGTATTCGTAATTACCGGCCGGATCGGTTGCAGGCATTCTGGGAGAAATATCGGCAGGATCAGACGTATAACCTGACCTACCGGAATTGTTCCAGCACTGTTTCCAAGGCGCTGGAAGCAGCGCTCGAAGGGTCAGTGGGCACCTTTCATGGCCACGATACGGGTTGGCGCGCGTTCCTGCGCCTGATCGTCACGCCGGAGCTATGGGTGGCCGCGCAGATCCGCAAACGCGCGGCCACCATGGCCTGGACTCCGGGCCTGACGCTCGACTACGCGCGGGCGCTCAGCATGCTGGCCGACCCCAGGCCGTTTGGTTATCTCAAGATGGCGCGGCTCGCGGTGCGCAAGATGCTGCGCTCGCGGCGCGAATGGCGACAGGAAGCGTCCGATGCCGCCGACGCCCGCGCAGGCCGGATGGACGGCTCGAGCGTTTCATAGGTGGCGTGAGGTAGCGCGGTGCGACTCATCGGTGCGCCGCGGTCGTCCATTCGCCAGTTGTTTCGCCCGTTGTTGTTGGCAGCTCAGGCGTTGGCAACCCAAGCGTCCGCAGTTCAGGGAGTTGCAGCTCGGGCACTTGCAACTCAAGCGTGTGCAACTCATGCGAGATCGAGCGTGGCCGTCATGTCCCCTAGCGGCGCTTCGCCGTTTGCCGCGAATGCCCGGTCGCGCGCGACCACGCCGTCAAGCGGCACCAGGTCGTGGACGCGCGTGATGAAACGCAGGATGGAGTTCGTGTCGTAGACCGTATGGTCGACGAGCCCCTTCTTCGCGAACGGCGCAATCACCAGGGCTGGAATGCGCGACCCGGGTCCCCATCGATCTCCTTTCGGCGGCGGCACGTGATCCCACCAACCACCGTTCTCGTCGTGCGTGATGATGACGACCGTGCTTTCCCATTGGGGGCCGCGCTGGATTCGCTCGACTATGTTGGCGAGATGCCGGTCACCCGATTCGACATCGGCATAACCCGCATGCATGTTCAGATTGCCTTGCGGTTTGTAGAACGTCACAGCCGGCAGCTGGCCCGCGTCAATGTCCGCAATGAGTTTGTTGGTCGACGGATCGTCGCCCAGACCGGCGTCGCGCAAGTGTTGCGTGCGAGCCTCGGTACCGGGCGCAAAGCTGCGGAAATAATTGAACGGTTGGTGGTGATACTGGAAATCGGGAACCATGCCCGTGTCGCGATGCGTGAGCGCATAGTCCCAACCGCCGCTATACCACGCCCAGTCCACGCCTTTGTCCGATAACCGGTCGCCGATGGTGGCGTAACTCTGCGGCGGCAGCACGCGATAATTCGACGGGTCCGCCAGCGCCGGATCGCCGCCTTCCGCCGGGCGGACGTTACTCGGCTGATAGGGCGGCGCCATTGTGTTGACCGCGTAGCCGTCGGCTGTGAGCGCGCCGTCGTTGACGTAGGACGGGGGGCCATCGAGTGCAGATGCCGGTGAATCGGCCGCGAGTTTCAGGCGTGTGCCCAGCGGATCGTTTCCATCCAGGACGGACAAGAGCTTTTTAGCCGGACCGTTATGCGCATCCGGATAAAACGGAGCCTGTGCCGAAATCAGATAAATATGATTGAGCCAGGAACCCCCAAACGCGGCCATGAAGAAGTTGTCGCACAGCACGTTTTGCCGGGCGATGTTCCAGAGCTTCAGCGAATCAGCCGAATTGCGGTAATGCCCCATGACCAGGCCGCCGGAATCGCCCCATGCCGCGAACTGGTTATTGCGGCCCGCGTTGATCTGCATCTGGTTCTGATAGAAACGGTGCACGAGGTCGCGTGTGATGACGCCGTTCGGCAGCGGTTGCCCCTGCGCGTCGACAAGATGGAACGGTCCGTTCGGCACGCCGTCGATCTGCTTTTCCGAAATCATGTAGCGCTTGCCATCCACTTCCTGCGCTTGCGGCACGAGGCCGCCCCAGATTTTCGGCAGCACAGGCATGGGCGTGCGCCCGTCGCGGTCTAGCTGCACGTAGCGCGACGCCGGCACGGCTTCCAGCGGATATTGCACGCCGGGATAGTTACCCCAGAGGTTGCTGAAGCTGCGATTTTCCGCGTAGATCACGACAATATGGCGGACCTGCGCCTGCAGCGTTTTGTCGAACGCGATATCAGCGGCCGTCTTGGGCGTAGCCGGGCGCGAGTCAAAGAGATTACAGCCGCTCAGCGACAATCCGGTAAGGCTGGCCAGGCCGACCCCAGCCGCAAGCAGGCGGCGGCGCACGGGATCGTGGGGCAGGTCGGACGCGGGTTGTTCGTCGCGGGGGTCGTCTGTGTGGCTCATCGTTGCTCCTGGATGTCTGGCGGCTCATCAATGTGCTTATTGATGTAGCTAAATAATGTGACTCAATGATGTAGCTAAATAATGTGGCTCGTCAAAGTGATCCAATCTTGAGGCTGACTATTCTGAATCAAAGCATTGAATCAAACCCGCGATTCAAGGCAATGCCCGAGCACAGGACGGCTACCCGGCCACATATGGCGAAGAGCGCCTGCGCGTTGTTTCATCGCCCTTCGTCTATCTGAATCTTGCCCGGAAATGCACGGTTGCCGATAGCTGACCGAACGGCCTATGCGCCCAAAGAATAGGTCGGCCCAGACGTCATAGGCCGTTCGGCCGACTGGAAAGCGTCACGCTGGGCGACTACTATCGTTCGAACTGTCCGGGAATCAACTGAGTACCAGTTTCACGCCGACAATCACCAGCGTGGCGGCCAGCACGTTGCGCAGCAGCACCTCCGGCGCCCGGGAGGAAAGCATGCTGCCCAGCACGATCCCTGGCAGCGAACCCACGAGCAGGGACAGCAGCAGGTCCCAGTTGACGGAACCGAGCAGCCAGTGGCCGGTCCCCGCAATTAGCGTAAGCGGAACCGCGTGCGCAATATCCGACCCGACTATTCGCGCAGTCGGCAAACGCGGGTAGAGGAGCAACAGGACGGTCACGCCAATGGCGCCCGCGCCGACCGAGGTGATCGACACCAGCACGCCCAGGATTGCGCCGGTCAGCACGGTCCAGGCCACGGTGCGGGTTTCACGGCTCGCCGCTCCTGGTTTTCCGCTTGCCTCGCGGGCCATCCCGGTCTTGTAGGCCAGGCGCGCGAGTTGTGGGCGGAACACGAGCGAGACAGCGGTAACAAGTAGCGCGGAGCCCAGCACGAGCTGGATCACCCGGGCGGCGGCGGGGGTGTTCAAACCGTATCGGTTGAGCAGGACCAGGGTGATCGCCGCTGCAGGGATGCTTCCCGCCGCAAGCCGGCCGGTGATACGCCAGTCCACGGACCCCCTGATGCCGTGGACCAGGGTGCCGGCTGTCTTGGTCGCGGCCGCGTAGAGCAGGTCCGTGCCGACCGCGGTGGCCGGGTGGATGCCGAACAGGAGCACCAGCAGCGGCGTCATCAGCGAGCCGCCGCCCACGCCGGTCAGGCCCACGAGGAAGCCGACAGCCAGGCCGGATGCTGAATACAGTAAGTCGATGTGCGGAAAAGACATGCGGCGGGGAGAACCGGTTGAATGAGCGTCGGTCGAAAAACGGTCGATGATAGCGGGTCCACGGTGCGCTTGCCTCCGGTCCGCGAAAATTGATTCGCAGGCTCCGGCCGTACAATCGGCCGGGTGTCCAGGCAACTCTTTCAGGAAGGTGTAATGGAAACGAAGGAACAACAGCAAGCAAAGCAGGCGCTCAGCGACCGGCACGCCAGTGATATCGCTCGCGACCCTGCCCATGACGCCGCTCATGACGACATGCCCGACCCGATCCGCAGTACGGCCGGCGTTCGCGAGGTTCCTCCGTCGACGCCCGTCGACAACACGGACGGCGCATTTATCGCGACCGAACATACGAACTACGCGAACGAGCGCCAGTTCGTGCTCAAGGCCGGCAACACCTTCGTGGTCAACGACGCAAACGGCGACATCCGCGGCAATGACGACGGTCTTTTCGTGAACGACACCCGCGTGTTGTCGCAGTTGCGCCTGACCTTCGGCGGACGCTCGCCGTCGCTCCTGTCCGGCAGTGTGTCCAGCGACAACGCCGTCTTTACCGCGCATCTGACCAACCGGCCGCTGCCGCCTATCGGCGGGGCGACCACGCCCGAGGGCGTGATCCACGTCGAGCGCCGCCGGGTGTTGTCGCGGCACGTGCTGCACGAAGCCATTGTGTTGACCAACTACGGAACCGAACCGGCCACCGTGCCGCTTTCGATCAATTTCGCCGCCGACTTCCACGACATGTTCGAGGTGCGCGGATCCACGCGCCCGAAACGAGGGGCAATGCGCGAGCCGTGCATCGAAGATGGCGAAGTCGTGTTGCGCTATACGGGTCTGGATGAGGTCGAGCGGACCGCGCGCATCCAGTTTTCGCCTGCACCGCATTCGCTCTCGGTCAATCGTGCGGATTACGTGCTGCGGATACAGTCGGAAACGGCCATGTCGATCTACTTGTCGATCACGGCCGTTACGCACGCGTTGAGCGACGCGAGCGCGGAGAGCAAGAAGATCGCAGAGGAAGGCGCTGAATGCGCGCCGGAATCGGGGCGCCCGGCCATTCGCGAGGCACTTGTCGATGCGCATCGGCGCATGCGCGAGCGGCGGCGTTCGGTGGCGCGCGTGCGTTCGAGCAATCCGTTGTTCAGCGAATGGATCGATCGTTCGCTCGCCGATCTCGGTTTGCTGACGACTGATCTCGAAACCGGACCGTATCCGTACGCAGGCATTCCATGGTTTTCCACGGCTTTCGGCCGCGACGCCATCATTACTTCGCTGCAGATGTTATGGATCGATCCGTCGCTTGCCCGTGGCGTGCTGCGGTTTCTCGCGGCACATCAGGCCCGCGAAGACTCCGCATTTCGCGATGCGGAAGTGGGCAAGATCATGCACGAGACCCGCAATAGCGAAATGGCTGCTACGGGCGAAGTGCCGTTTGCGATGTACTACGGCGGGGTCGACAGCACGCCGCTGTTCGTCGCGCTGGCCGGCGCATACGCCGAGCGAACCGGCGACACCGCGTTGATCGACGAATTGTGGCCAGCCCTGCAACTGGCCGCGCAATGGATCGCACGCCATTGCGACAAGAACGAATTCGGCTTGCTGAGCTACCAGCGCGCAACGGAAGCGGGGCTTGCCAACCAGGGATGGAAAGACAGCGGCGACTCGGTGTTTCACGCCGATGGCAGTTTCCCGATCGGACCGATCTCGCTGGTCGAAGTCCAGGCCTATGCGTCCACCGCGTTTGCCACCATGGCCCGCTTCGCAAGGCGGCGCAACGCGCCGGAGCAGGCGCTGGACTTCGAGCAACGCGCGCAAAACATCCGCGAACGTGTGGAGACAATGTTCTGGATGCCCGAGTCGGAGTTCTACGGTATCGCGCTCGACGGCAAGGGCGAGCTGTGCAAGGTGTTGGCGTCGAATGCGGGACACTTGCTGGCCTTTGACCTGGTCGAACGCAGCCGCGGTGAAGCCGTCGCGCGCCAGCTTGAGTCGACCCTGTTCAACACCGGCTGGGGCGTCCGCACGCTGGCAGCAGGCCAGCCACGCTTCAATCCCATGTCGTACCACAACGGCTCCGTGTGGCCGCATGACAGCGCCATGTGCGCTCGCGGGCTCGCACGCTACGGTGACCGCGGCGGTGCAGTGCGCCTGTTGCAGGCACTGTTCGAAGCGGCCGTCACGTTCGATATGCGCCTGCCCGAGCTGTTCTGCGGCTTCACCCGGCAACGTGGCGAACGGCCGATCGGCTATCCGGTCGCGTGCTTGCCGCAAGCCTGGGCGGCCGGATCGCCGTTCATGATCCTGGAGGCCTGTCTCGGGGTCACGATCGACGCCGAGCACGAGGAGGTGCGTATCGACCGGCCGCAGTTGCCTGATGGCATCGATTGGCTGGAGATTGGCGAACTGAGGGTCGGGAACAAAACCGTGTCTATAACCTTTCGGCGAGTTGGAGGGCAAGTCGTGCCGTCTATCGAAGGCGATATCCGGGTGGTCGCGGTGCTTTAACCGCACCGCGAACGCTTGACCATCGCTTAGCCGCTTAGCGCACTGGCGAGGTATCGCGCAAAGGCTATATCTGGAATGGGGATAAAGGTCCTGGGCCGCCTTTTCCATTTCCAGGCGATATCGTTCGCCCGGTGAACGGGTTCATGCCGGATGGTGCTGCCGGCGGAATTGCCCCAAAGCGGCCGCCTACCCACATGCGCCGCTAGCCGGAGCCAACGACCATCCGCCGCTCTCCTGGGTCCGTTGCTTGCTGAAACCCGGTCTTCCATCATCGTTTTTAGGGAGACCGCACATGGCCCAGATTTCATATCCCAAACCACCCTTCCCGGAACAGCACCAGGACTGGCAACCCGGCCACAGCGCGCCGATGAATCCCCCGCCCGATTACGGCGAGAAAACCTACAAGGGCTCGGGCAGGCTTGCCGGCAAAATCGCACTGATCACGGGTGCGGACAGCGGCATCGGCCGCGCGGTGGCAATCGCGTTTGCCCGTGAAGGCGCGGACGTCGCAATCGTCTACCTGAACGAGCACGAGGACGCGAAAGAAACTGCCCGCTGGGTCGAGGAAGCGGGCCGGAAATCGCTGCTGCTGCCCGGCGATATCACCGACCCCTCGTTTTGCCGCGAGCTGGTCGCGAAGACGGTGGAGTCGTTCGGGCGCGTCGACGTGCTCGTCAACAATGCCGCTTACCAGATGGTCTACGACAGCCTCGAGGACATCAGCGACGAAGAATGGGACAAGACCTTTTCGACGAACATCGGCGCGATGTTCCGGATCACGAAGGCCGCCTTGCCGCACATGAAACCGGGCAGTGCGATCGTCAACACGACGTCGGTGAACGCGGACAGTCCGAATCCCGGATTGATCGCGTATGCGGCCACGAAAGGCGCCATCCAGAACTTCACGGGCGGCCTCGCGCAGTTGCTGGCGGAGAAGGGCATTCGCGCAAACGGTGTGGCGCCGGGGCCGATCTGGACGCCGCTGATTCCATCGACGATGAAGCCGGAGCAGGTCAGGAATTTCGGCTCGCAAGTGCCGATGAAACGTCCCGGGCAACCAGCCGAACTGGCTGCGGCGTATGTGATGCTGGCGTCCGATGAAGCGAGTTATATCTCCGGCGCGACCATCGCGGTGACGGGCGGCAAGCCGATCATCTAGACGCGAGGCTTGGGGCAAACGGGGCTTGGAGCGGACGCGCCGTGCGTGCGAAACTGGCGCTTTAACGCCAGCAATCACGACGCGCCGCTCAAGGTACCCACGCTCATGCCCATGCCATTCACCATCCGCCGTCTGACTGCCGCCGACGCCAGTGCGTATCGCGATATCAGGCTCGAAGGGCTCGCCCGACACCCCGATGGTTTCGGCTCGGCGTGGGAAGATGAAGCTGAACAGCCGCTCGCGTGGTTCGAACAACGGATCGTGAATGCTGCCGTGTTCGGCGGGGTCTTAAACAACGAAAGCGAGTTGGCGGGCGTGGCCGGCCTGATGGTGCCGCAAGCCGCGAAACAGCGGCACAAGGGCGCGCTGGTGGGCATGTACGTCCGCCCGGCCGCTCGCGGAACGGGATTGGGGCTTGCCCTCCTGCAAGCCGTCCTGAGCCACGCCCGCACGGTGGTGGAAGAGGTTCAGCTGACGGTTGCGCCGCATAACGAAGCGGCGCAACGGCTGTATCGCTCGGTCGGATTCGTTGAATACGCGCGTGAACCGCGGTCGCTGAAGATAAACGGCAAGTATCAGGAGTCGGTACTCATGACCTTGCCGTTTCAAACCATCGTTAGCTAATCAGCCAGCTAACAACCAACTAACAACTAGCCGCCGCTCGATTCCCGCAGCTGATTCAAGCGATATTCGCCCTGGCGAGCAAACATCCAGCCCGGATATTCGCTAGCGAGTTGGCTGACTTCATCGAGTGCGGCGAGTTCGTCGTCGTTCAGTTTGACTTGCGTCGCCGCAATGTTGTCGTCGAGTTGCTCGACCCGTTTCGCGCCGATAATCACGCTCGTCACCGCCTTCTGGTGCAACAGCCACGCCAGCGCGATTTGCGCCACGGTGACGCCCTTGGCTTCGGCCATCTGGGTCATGGCGTCGATGCAATCGAACGCGCGATCCATGTTCACCGGCGGAAACGAGAAGTTCGTGCGCCGGCCCGGCTCCGTCGAACTGCCGTCGCGCTTGTACTTGCCGCTCAGCAAACCGCCCGCGAGTGGACTCCACACCATCAGGCCCAGGTTTTCGCTTTTGAGCATCGGGACGATTTCACGTTCGAGGTCGCGCCCGGCAATCGTATAATACGCCTGTAGCGACTCGAAACGCGCGAGGCCGAGCCGCTCCGAAATGCCCAGCGCCTTGGCGATCTGCCACGCCGCCCAGTTCGATACGCCGATATAGCGGACATGGCCGTGCTGCACGAGGTTGTCGAGTGCGCGCAGCGCTTCTTCGATTGGCGTGGCGGTATCGAACCCATGCAGCTGATACAAATCGATGTGATCGAGTTGCAGGCGTTTCAAGCTCGCCTTCACGCCGTCAATGATGTGATACCGCGACGCGCCGCGTGAATTGATGCCTTTCGTGCCGGTTTCGCCGTGGATCTTGGTGGCGACCACCACGTTTTCGCGAGGCACCTTCAGGTTCTTGAGCGCCTGGCCGGTGATGACCTCCGATGTGCCGTCGGCGTAGACGTCGGCGGTATCGATGAAGTTGATGCCCGCATCCAGCGCCCGGCCGACGAGTTTGTCCGCGTCCGCCTGTTGCAGGCCGCCAATATTGGTCCACATGCCGCCTTCGCCGAAGGTCATGGTACCGAGGCACAATTCCGAAACGAACAAGCCGGTATTGCCGAATTTTTTGTTACGCATGCTGGGTTCCTTAGAATTCGTCCTTGGACTGGCGGCCTCTAGACTTCACCGTCGGCCGCTTCACGGCGGAACGACCGTTCGGTGTTTCAGCAACGCCGCGATTCAAGCAGTATCTGCCTATGCCGCTGCGCCCGGCTAGCCTGATCCTGTCGGATCATTGCCCGATCCTGCAAAGGCCGCGCATGGCTCTGGGCGAAAATATGCAGGCGCGAGTAAGCTGAGTGCCATACGCCGGCAGCGTGCGGTTACGTGTAATTGCGTGTAGTTGATCGCGATTGGCATCTGGCTGACGGCAACCCTTCTCCATCCTTGCAAGACTGTGACCGTTCCTGGGCAGCAGCCGCGCAAACAAACTCACCCACTGCGAATCATGGCCCTGAATGAGACGGCGGATTCCGCCATCGACCCTTTGAACCACGCTGATCACGCTATCAACGGCGGTGCGTCTGCGCCGCTTGATCCGGGCCTCGATCACGCCCGGCTCGATCTCGTCGCGTTGCTGGACCGCTTCACCGCTGACACTACTGGCACGTGCCAGACAGCGGTGCACGGTTTGTTCCTGCATCGCGTCGTGCATTGCGGCGGCCCAAGCCATGGCATCCAGACGCCGGCGCTTGGCGTGATCGCGCAAGGGTCGAAGCGGATCATGGTAGGGGACGAACTGTATGTGTACGACCCCATGCACTATCTGGTTTCATCGGTGGATTTGCCGGTGATGGGGCAAGTGACCGGCGCGACCGAGGACAAACCGTATCTGGGCATGCGGCTTGACCTCGATGTCGAGGAAATCACCAAATTGATCGGCGATGAAAGCCTGCCGCCGTCGACGCCCGCGGACGCCTCGCGCGGCCTCTATGTCAACCGGCTCGGCACGTCGATGCTCGACGCCGTATTGCGCTTGCTGCGCCTGCTCGATACACCCGAGGACATTCCGATTCTCGCACCGCTGGTCAAGCGCGAGATCTTGTATCGGTTGTTAATGAACGGTCCTGGCGCCCGCTTGCGCCAGATCGCACTGCAGGACAGCCAGACACAGCGCATTGCGAAGGCGATCATGCTGCTGCGCCAGCACTTCGATCAGCCGCTGCGCGTGGAGTCGATCGCCCGCGACGTGCATATGAGCGTCTCGTCATTGCACCATCATTTCAAGGCCGTCACGGCGATGAGCCCGCTGCAATACCAGAAGCAGTTGAGGCTTCAGGAAGCGCGGCGCCTGATGCTGATCGACATGACCGATGCAGCGACAGCGGCGCATCGCGTGGGATACGAGAGCGCATCGCAATTCAGCCGCGAGTACAGCCGCCTGTTTGGTGCACCGCCGTTGCGCGATACCCGCAAATGGCGCGAAACTGCGGGCGCTTGATCAAGGTTCGGCGCGCCGCATTCACGAGGCTGAAAACGGAAAAAGCCAGGGACGTCCCTGGCTTTTTCGTCTTTAACGCCTGCGCGACCGGTCAATAGTAACGATTCGGAGGGCCGTAGTAACGCGGTGCGTGATGGCGTTCCCACTCGCGCCTTTCCCAGTAGCGATGCCCGTCGTAATACCGGTCGCCGTGCCAGCCGCGGCTGTCGACATGAACGTAGCCGGGGTGGAAGTGGTCGTCGGCGGACGCGGTGTTCGTGAAGCCGAGACTCGTTGCTGCCGCCACCGCGAGCGATGCGGCTGCCAGGCCTTTTCTGACTGTCAACATGATGGTTTCCTTCGCGCTTGTTGTTCGGCGTGTTCCGCGGTTTAGTACCGGCCGTAGTAGTCGTGATGGTGGTATCCGCCATCCGGCACGACGATACAACCACCCAGGGTGCTGCCGAGGAGTACTGCGAGCGTGACTAGAATCGCTAATCGTTTCATGGGTTTCTCCAAATGAAATCCGTGAAATCAATGTAGCGATTAGCTAAATGACAAGCCGTTTGCGTTTGTAAGGAAAAGTGTGGCCGGAAATATTCGGGAGAGGCAGCGAAGGCCTGATCCCCTGGCGCTGTTACCGAACGATCCTGGGCCTTACATTTGGGGTGAGCGAAACACCGACCACACGGCCGTCGCGCACGCCGCAGCTGCTGTCAACGCGCGTCCATTGCGACTTTCCGCGAATTTTGGCGAACGCGCGCATGGCGATTACTTCGTCTACGGGAATGGGATTGTCCGCGCTGAAGATAGGGGTGTCGTTATCGATCTTCGCACGCAGTACACGCCGGTCGGGGACCATGAACGTGTCGTACCTGGGCGTCAACGCCACCCATCGATCGAACGCCGCCACGCAGCGGATCACTGGTTCAGGGACGTGCATGCGGGTCAGGTAAGCGTAGTCTTCCTGCGGGGAGGCAGGCGATTCCTGAGCGTGACTGAGTTGGCTGAATGGACCGAATGGAAACAGCGACGCGCAGAGGATCAAGCCGAAAACAAGAGGTAAAGATTTCATGCGGGGAAAGGTAAAGGGAAAGGTACAGGCACAGGCACGGGGCGGTTGACGGGTAACGTTGAAAGACGGCATCGGACCGTGGCTCGAAGTGTACCGCGTGAGCGGTCGCACGATGCGTTTCAATATTGACGCGGACTACGCGCCGTGGTCACCAGAATGGCGGGTTGATCGCGATTGCCACTTCCGGACGCGACAACCACCATAATATCGGTCACACGCAACTTTGCCGGATAACCGCGAATGACTGACATCAAGCTGAATGCAACCCCGTCACCCCGATTGACCAGCCTGTCCCACGGCGGCGGCTGTGGCTGCAAGATCGCGCCGGGCGTCCTTGCCGACCTGTTGAAACGCAGCGTGCCATTGCCGTTCTTTCCCGACTTGCTGGTCGGTAACGACACCGCCGACGACGCGGCGGTTTATCGTTTGAACGACGAGCAGGCGATTGTTGCAACCACCGACTTCTTCATGCCGATCGTCGATGACCCGTTCGACTTCGGCCGTATCGCGGCGGCCAACGCACTCTCCGATGTCTACGCCATGGGCGGCAAACCGATCCTCGCGCTCGCGCTCGTCGGCATGCCGATCAACGTGCTGCCGCACGAGGTGATCGCGGCCGTGCTGAAGGGCGGCGAGTCGATCTGCGCCGAAGCGGGCATCCCTGTCGCGGGTGGTCATTCCATTGATTCCGTGGAGCCTATTTATGGCTTGGCGGCGATCGGCATCGTGCATCCGAAGCGCGTGAAACGTAACGCGTCGGCTCGCCCCGGCGACGTGCTGATCCTCGGCAAGCCGCTTGGCGTGGGCGTGTTGTCTGCGGCGCTGAAGAAGGATCAACTCGATGCCGCCGGCTACGCCGCGATGATCGCCGCCACGACCAAGCTGAACCGCCCGGGCGCGGATCTGGCCGCACTCGACGCCGTGCACGCCCTCACCGACGTAACCGGCTTCGGCCTGCTGGGCCACACGCTGGAACTGAGCCGTGGCGCCGGGCTGACGGCCCGCCTGCGATACGCCGACTTGCCATGGCTGCCCGGCGTGGAGGCATTCGCGAAAGCGGGCGTGGTCACGGGGGCATCGGGCCGCAACTGGACCGCCTACGGGCAGCACGTCACGCTGGCGTCGTCATTGCACGATGTGGCACGAAGCCTGCTCACCGACCCGCAGACTTCAGGCGGCTTGCTGGTGTCATGCGCGCCGGAGGCGGTTGACGAAGTGCTCGCCATCTTCCGTGCGGACGGCTTCGATCAGGCGGCGGTGATCGGAGAAATGATCGATGGCGAAAGCCGCGTGGAAGTCGTTTAGCGCGCTTGTGGTTGGTTCATTGTTGATGTCCGTAGAGCGTCCCTGACCCGCTTCTCACTTCCGCCAGGAGCACGATGAAAGAAGAATCGCCGAAAGCCATTTTCTACGCGCTCGCCGCCAACTTTGGCATTGCTGTCTGCAAGTTCGGGGCGGCTGCGTTCACCGGTTCCGGCTCCATGTTTGCCGAAGCCATCCACTCCACCGCCGATTGCGGCAATCAACTATTGTTGCTGGTGGGACTCAAGCGTTCACAGGCCCCCGCCGACGTGTTGCATCCGCTCGGTTCGGGCCGCGAGATCTACTTCTATTCCATGCTCGTCGCGCTGCTGCTGTTCTTTGTCGGCGGCGCGTTTTCGGTGTACGAAGGCGTGCATCGGATTGCCCGGCATGAAGTGGTGAGTAACCCCATTGTGGCGCTTGTCGTGCTGGGGATATCGGTCGTGCTCGAGTCGTTTTCCCTGGCCGGCGCATTGCGCGAGATCCGCAAGACGTCGGGGAAAAAGTCTCTCTGGCGATGGTTTCGCGAGACGCGCGAGTCCGAACTGATCGTGGTCACAGGCGAAGATGTCGCAGCCCTGGCGGGTCTTGCCATTGCGTTTTGCGCCGTGCTCATGACCATGATCACCGGCAATCCCGTCTACGACGCAGCGGGGTCGATCGGCGTCGGCCTGCTGCTCATGGTGATCGCATACCTGGTCGCCCGCGAAGTGAAGTCGATGATCGTCGGGGAATCGGCGAGTCCGGAAGTGCGCCGGGCTATCGATGCGCACTTGCGCGCGCGCCCGGAAATTGTTCGCGTGATCAACCTGATTACGCTGCAG
Source organism: Caballeronia sp. dw_19 (assembly GCF_018449515.1). Classification (GTDB taxonomy): domain Bacteria; phylum Pseudomonadota; class Gammaproteobacteria; order Burkholderiales; family Burkholderiaceae; genus Caballeronia. The sequence goes on from NZ_JAAVUQ010000009.1 coordinate 34,043, forward strand.
TGGGGCAAGCAGATCGTGGTGGCCGTGCAAGCGGAAATGGGGGACTACGACAGCGGCCGCGCGATGGTCGATGCCATCAATGTGATTGAAGCGGACCTGCAGCGCGCGTTTCCCCAGGCACGCTGGGTCTTCTTCGAGCCGGATATTCCCCGCGTGGCCGAGGCGCGTGCTTGAGCGCCGGCGAGCGCCGGCGAGCGTCGCGATAAGCCGTCCAACCATGGTTCCACTAAACTGCACGACGTCGCACAGAATCATGCATCACGGCAAATGAGCCGGTGGCCGATCATAGTGCGGTCGCGGGGTATCGGGTGTCGCGGGAAGCTGGGTGTCGCCGCTGGCGGGAAGTTGCGTGGTGCCTTCGTCCGGCGGCGCGACGCTGTCTACGTGCTTGGTAACCTTCGCAGCCGAGGGCGGGATGGGCTTCGCGGCCCGCTCAAGGTTGGCGTGTTCAGCGGCGCATACCCGCCCGGGCGCAAGAAGTGCTGGCAGCAGTCCGGTCGCCGACAGCAACATGGCGGCGCCGGACAGGGCAACTCGCATGGATCGCAAGGATCGCGTAATTTGGACGTGCATGCCCATATCCCGTAGTTTTGATCTGATGTTTGTTGCACGAACCATTCCAGCTTGAGAGTGAACACCGCAGGTTCAATCGCGCTGCAGGCCGGGCGCATCCGTGGCGGTTTTCCCTAACCGAGTTCGTCATCCTCGCCTATGCGCAAAATTGTTCTCGTCGTCTGTCTTTTTGTCCTGAGCGTTCTGAGCGGCACGCTTGCATCTGCCGCGAATGCGGCCGCCGGCGCGGCCAGCCCAGCCCTTGGCTCATCAAGTGTCACCCTGACGCCCGAACAGGCGCGTGCCGCGCTGGCGGTCCTCAACGACCCCGCACGCCGCAGCCAGGTCGAGGACACGCTGCGGGCCGTCGCGGCTGCCGGAGCGCTTTCTACGCCTGTGCAGGCCGCCTCAGGCAGCCCGGCCCCGGCGGCGGCCGCTTCGGCTGCGAGCGGTGCATCGGGCGCGGCGAGCGTGCTGGCCAAGTCGCTGACGAGCAACGGGCTGGCATCGCAGATCTCGCATGAGGCGGGTTACTGGCTCGTGGAACTCAGCAGCGGCCTGCGCCGTTCCGTCACCGCGCTGCTCGACTACGGCTCGGTCATGCAGTGGTGGCACGAGCGCGCTGCCACTGCCAGCGGCCGCGATCTGATCGGCCAGGTGATCTGGTCGATCTCGATCTCGTTGTTGCCTGCACTCTTGCTGGAATACCTGAGCTCGCGATGGCTGCGCCGGCCGCGCGAGCGAATCGCTGCCCGCGGGATCGTGGATGTCGATGCAGCCCAGCCGGAACTGGCGAAGGAAGAGCAGGCCGCAGTGCACGCCGAAGCCGTGGCCGAGCGTTCGGGCAACGAGGCGGCTATCGAGGTCGCCGAGCACAAGACCGATACCGCCCGCGGCGTACGTCATGCAGCGCGGCACTGGACTTTGTTGCAACGGCTGCCAAGCGCCATTCTTCATAGCTTGCTCACGTTGCTGCCGCTGCTCGTATTCGTGATCGCCACGACTGTGCTGATGTCTGTTTTCATCGACGACAGCACGCCGCAAGGCCGTTCCGTCGGCGCGCTGATCGACGCGTACCTGGTGTGCCGCGGCATTGTGATCGCGTGCGGGTTCTTCATCGCGCCTCGCGCGCCGGGCCTGCGCCTGATCCAGATCAGCGACGATGCCGCCCGCTTCGCACAACGCTGGCTGGTGCGGCTTGTGTGGGTGGCGGGAGCGGGCTCGGCGTTCGCTGAGGCAGCGGCGCCGCTGGGCATGACCGACACCGCTCATGACTCGATCCTGAAGGTGGTCGCGCTGGTCGTGCACGTGCTGATCGCTATCGTGATCCTCAAATGCCGCGTGCCGGTTGCGGTCTGGATTCGCGAGAGCGTCAGGGGACGTCGATCATTCGTACTGCTGGGCAATTGGATTGCTGATGCCTGGGCCGGGCTCGCGGTATTTTTCGTGCTGGCGCTGTGGTTCGTCTGGGCGCTCGATGTACGCAACGGGTATCGCACATTGTTTCATCTGTTCGGCATCTCGGTGCTCGTGCTGGTCGCGGCGCGCGTGGTCGCAATTGTTGCGTTCGGTGCGCTCGGCCGTATTTTCCATACGGCCGGCGGCGAGGAGGACCTGTCGAACAAGTCGATCGTGCATCGGCACGCTTACCGCTATTACCCGCTGCTGCGGCGTGTCGTGCGGACGGCTATCGTCGTGGTTACCTTGCTGACGCTGCTGCAGGTCTGGGGGCTTCACGTCCTGACGCTGTTCTCGTCGGGCGGGGTGGGCCATCGGCTTGCATCCGCGCTGATTACCATCGGGGTCGCCGCCGCGTTCGCCGTCATCGTGTGGGAAGGCGCGAACGTGATGGTCGAGCAACGTCTGGAAACGTGGACCACGAGTGGCGACAGCTTGCGGGCCGCGCGTCTTCGAACTCTGCTGCCAATGATGCGCAGCGCGCTCTTTATCGTGATCGCGATGGTCGTCGTGATGACGGGATTAAGCGAGATCGGTGTCAACACCGCGCCGCTGCTCGCGAGCGCGAGCATCTTCGGCGTGGCGCTTGGTTTTGGTTCGCAAAAGCTCGTGCAGGATCTGATCACTGGCATCTTCCTGTTGATGGAGAACGCGATGCAGGTCGGCGACTCGGTCACGCTCGCGGGGGTCTCGGGGACAGTCGAGTACCTGTCGATCCGCACGGTGCGTTTGCGAGGCAGTGACGGCTCGCTGTTCACGGTGCCGTTCAGTTCGGTATCGACGGTGAACAACACGAATCGCGGCATTGGCAATGCCGCGGTACGCGTGAGCATCGCCCTTGGGCAGGACGTGAACCTGGCGGCGGATACGCTTAACGAGATCGGGGCGTCGCTGCGTGAAGATGATGCGTTCAAGGACGGCATTCTCTCCGACTTCAGCCTGTGGGGTGTAGATGCGGTAGATGGGTCGAGCGTCACGCTCGCCGGTCAGATCCAATGCCGCGACAGCGCACGCTGGGGCGTGCAGCGTGAATTCAACCGGCGCATTGTGGACCGCTTCACGGAACGGGGCATTGAGATAGCGAATCCGCAGCGCAATTTCGTGATCGTGAAGGGCGGCGATGCGGGTGAACTGGCTGCAGCCTTCAAGGGAGATCAGCGTGGCGATTGCTCAACCGATACAACCGATACGGCTGTGAACGTGAATGCGAACGCCAATGGCGATCAACGCGGCGAGCGCACCATCACCGGCGAGCCTTCGAACTTGCCGCCCGAGCGTTCGAAGCCCAACCGGCCATAAAATGCTTCGAGCGCGGCGCTGTCGGGTGCGGCGTGATCGATGGAAGGCGCGGCGGGGCCTTCTCCTTTCTGCGTGAGTGGCCGTGGCACGAGTGAAAGCATGACCCCGTGCCTGTCCGCCAGCGCGACCAGCCGGTCCATGGCCACGCGTGCATGTCCCCGATGGTGTTCTCCTTCGGACCACAGGGCCTCTAGCGCGACGGCGCAGTCGCCGGTAGCCTCGAGCCACATCTCGACGTGCTGGCGGTCCTCGACATGGCTGGCGTGAAATGCATCGATCATTCGTGAAGCGGCGGTGTCGGACATGGGCGCCTTGCAGGGAAGTGGACTCAACAACGAGCAAGCGAAACAGCAAGACGAGTGCTTGATGGCCGCTACCGGAACATTTTATGCTGCTTACAACGGCGTCCTTCGTCCTTCTATAATGCGCTCAACACACGCACGCACGGTCGTCCGGCGGTGGCACGGACGAGACGGGCGTGTTGTCCCGTCCGGCATCTTGCCCGTGTGTTTCACCTCGCGTCCTCCTTCCACTTACGGTGCCGCCCAGATGAAATCGATCGTCCGTTCCCCGCTCGGCCTGCTCCTTCGTTCTACCCGCAGCCGTACTTGCATCGTCACTCACATTCCCTCACGAATCCCGGCGTTGAGCTTTATGGCCGCGATGGCTACGCTCTTGTTCAGCGCGTGTGAGCCAACGTTTGCGCAGGGCCCGGATAGCTCCCAACGTAGCGCCAACGGCAATGGCCGCGGCCAGCCCGTCAAGGTCATGATCATTTCCATGTTCGGCCCTGAGGCGCAGGTCTGGCTTAACAAGCTCGGGCCCTGGAAGGCCATTCGTGTGGCCGGCCTGTCTCCGGACTATCCCGTTGTGAACTGCAACCGTCAGGAGGTCTGCGTGATGACCACCGGCATGGGGCATGCGAACGCGGCTGCTTCGCTGATGGCGCTCACGTTCTCCGACAGATTCGATCTGCGCCGTACCTATTTCATGATCGCGGGGATCGCGGGCATCGACCCGATGCAAGGCACGCTCGGGTCTGCCGCGTGGGCAAAGTATCTGGTCGACTTCGGTATCCAATGGGAGCTCGATGCGCGCGAAAAGCCCGATAGCTGGCCGAGCGGTTATCTCGGCATCAATACGAAAAGCCCTGCCGATAAACCCCCGCTTGATTACAAGACCGAGGTGTTCCGGCTGAATCCGGATCTCGCCGACGCAGCTTATGCGTTGTCGAAGAACGTGGTGATGTCCGACAACCCCGAAGCGCAGGCCGCGCGCGCCAGGTTCAGCTATGCGCCGGCGAACCAGCCGCCCAAGGTGATCCAGTGCGACACGCTGGCGAGTGATACGTGGTGGTCGGGCAAGGTCATCGGCGAGCGGGCGCGCGACTGGACGAAGCTCGTGACTGGCGGCCAGGGCGTGTATTGCACGACGCAGCAGGAGGACAACGCGACTTACGAGGCGTTGTCGCGTGCGGCGAGCGTGCATCGCGTGGATTTGAAGCGGGTGGCGGCCCTGCGTTCCGGCTCGGATTTTGATCGGCCCCATGACGGGCAATCCGCCTCCGATAATCTCCTCAATTACGCCGCCCAGGGCGGTTTCGCGCCGGCTATCGACAACTTGTATCGGGCGGGGAATCCGCTGGTACAGGAGATTGCAACGCACTGGGCCGAATGGCGCGACGGCGTACCGCAACACTAGCGGCGCGAAACCCGCAGCCCACCGCCCGTCCTCCGCATCAGCGCTCTACGGGACGAGCGGCGGCACGGAAGAAGGATTTTCTATCGATACACTTGCCTTCATAGCTTCCGCAGACGCTGTTACAACTCGGTGCAACATATTCCTTCCGGCGGTCATTCGGACGTTCCGTTAGTCAAATTTCCGCGTCAAAAATGTAAGCAGGGTGACAGTTTTTATCCAAGGGTTTTCCTGCGCCGCAATTCCGGGGGTTCGTTGACCGGCTGTTACAACTTCGCCATTCCTCGCAATCCGGTTAATTCGTCGGGCATATCAACCGACTATCCGGCACATCCGTTTTTTCCCCACGAAATCAATCGTCAAGAAAACCCTCTGTCAATTGATCCGGCCCATTTCGCTTCAAAATAGTTGCCATGAACCGGTCACATTTTCCTGTTACATCCTCGGGAAAAAATTACCGTTTCTCTTTGTTGTTTTATGGAAATTTATTATTGAGATGTTCTTGATTTCCCGCAGCGTGGTACTTACAATCCGTTTCACAGTGTTGTTACAAGATGTAACTCAGTGAAACAAAGTTTAAACGTAGCCCGACAGAACAAACGTTTGGCTAGGCAAAAAAGATAGCCGGCAAGAATGCCGGCAGGGTGCTCGGGGTTTATATCGAACGCAGGAAAATCATGAACGGTCGCGAAACGCTGGACTCGATTCGAGAAATCAACTTGTCGTACATCATGCTCGCGCAGCGCATGCTGCGAGAGGACCGTGCCATCGGGATGTTTCGACTGGGTTTGTCTAAGGAACTCGCCGACCTTCTGTCCGGGCTGACGCTCGCGCAGGTTGTCAAACTGGCGGCTTCAGACCAGTTGCTGTGTTTTTTCCGTTTCAACGATCACACCATGCTGGCTGCACTCACGTCGCCCGCGAAGCATGCGGATATCGCGCCGACGCACGCAGCCATCTTGCTGGCCGGCCAGCCAGCAGAACAGTTCCTCTAAGCACGAGAGCGCGCCATGCTTAAGAAGAGCCTCACCGAAGATGCACTGGAAGTTTTCCGCGCGATCGCATTGATCGAACTCGGGGCGCGGATGCAGGTGCTCGAAAGTGAACTGACACTGTCGCGTGACCGGATGATCCGGTTGTATCGCGAGGTGAAGGGCGTATCGCCGCCGAAGGGCATGCTGCCTTTCTCGGCTGACTGGTATATGACGTGGCTCGCGAACATCCACGCTTCACTCTTCTACAACACGTATGCGTTCCTGAAGAAAGAAGCAGGTTGCTCGCACCTCGATGCCCTGACGAAGGGGTATCGGTTGTATCTCGAACATTGCAGGAATAGCGATGTCGAGGCGGTACTTGATTTAACGCGGGCCTGGACCCTTGTGCGCTTTTTCGATGCGGGCATGCTGCAGCTCACGAAATGCTGCCGCTGCACTGGAAAGTTCATCGCGCACAAACATGATTTGCAAGAAAACGTGGTGTGCGGGGCCTGCCAGCCGCCGTCACGCGCGGGGAAGACCAAGAAAGCGGCGGCCGCCCGTCAGGCGAGCCTTGAGACCGCGCTGGTGGAGTTGAGTAGGGTATCGACTAACGAAGTGCCGGAACCGACGGTGCTCGAACACGTGGCGATGTTACAGCCGCGCACAGAAAGCCTGATTGCACAGGCTGCTTAGGCGGTAGTGGACCGGTGGCCCCGAGGACCATCATTCGATGGGGTGGCCGCAGGACCCGCTGCTGTTTTTTAAGGTTTTAAAGGGGTGTTGGATTTTTTGGGGCTACCGAGGTTGGTAGCCCTTTTGCTTTTCCAGGGGACGCGGTGCGCTCCAACCCCTATGCCGACAACAACGACCCTGTCCTGTATGCAGTCGCACTGGCGACGCGAGCCACCTCCATCCCCGCGGTAGCAAACCGTGCAATCTGCCGCGCATACAACATGCCGGAGGTCGTGCAATTCAAAGGCGTAACGGTATCGGTCAGCGGATCGACCACATCGGCAATTGCATCGCCGGCCTTGACCAACGCCCCGACCTTCGCGCGAAACACCAGCACGCCGCTCACAGGCGCAACAATAGGTTCGGCGCCCGCAAGCGGCGTCGCTGGATAGGAAAGCGCCGGCATGGCGGGCGCAGTCGCATCGATCACGCCACGATGCATCAGGTAATTGATGATGCCCTGCGCGTCAGCATCGGCGAATTCATACGACACGTCGTGCTGGCTGCGCAGTTCCACCGTCACCGAAATACCGCCATTGGGCACTGGGAAACGATCGCCAAACCTGGCTCGCAGGTCCGACCAGCAGAAACTGTGAATCTCGTCGAACGGGTTGCCCACCGAATTCAACGCCAGCAGCGACGCCTTCGAATCCAGATATCGCGCCAGCGGCTCGACTTCGTCCCAGATATCCGGGTTGGTGTAGAGGTGCAGCGCCGCGTCGAGGTCACAATGCAGGTCGAGCACGACATCGGCATCGTAAGAGAGCTTTTGCAACGCAAGGCGCTGCGACTCGAGCTCGGTTTGCGGTTTTTGCTCGTCCAATGCATCACGCATCGCGCGGCGCACAGCAAGCTTGTTGGCATTGCTGTCCCCAGACAGCAGGCCTTCTATACGCGGCGCGATCAGCGCGGCCAGGTCGTGGAAATTGCGGTTGAAGTTGTGGCCGCTGTTCAGCTCGAAACGCCCGAGCAACGTGCCATGCATGTTCTGGTTCAACCCGATCGGGTTCGATACCGGCACGATCACCACTTCGCCGTGCAGCTTGCCTGCCGCTTCGAACTCGGCCAGAAGGCGCCGCAGACGCCAGGCGACCAGCATGCCGGGAAGTTCGTCGGCATGCAGCGAGGACTGGATATAGATCTTTTCGCCGCCGCCCGGGCCGTAGTGAAAGCTCAGGATATTGCGGGTGGTGCCGATAGACGGCGAAATCAGGGTGTGCGTTTTGGTTTGCATGATTGTCGGTGCACGGCGCTCGGATACGCGTCGCGCTTGGGAAAAGTGTCGGCGTGTTCAGGAGAGCGGGGCGGAACGTTCGCGACGGCCACCGGGTTTTGCTGCGCGCCCGTGGCGCCGGTTATTACCTGCGAGTAGCTGCGGCGCCGCCTGCCCCAGACGCACGATCTTAGCTGAAAACGACAGCATTGCCGCGCCAGGAGAAAAAGACGCTGAAAACAAAACGGGCTCCGCGTTTGTCGCGGAGCCCGTTTTCTCAAGCGCTCAAGCTGTGTCCGGAACGCGTTCCGGACACAGGTTCAGGGACTGCTTAGCTGCCGTACACGTCGAAGTCGAAGTACTTCTTCTCAAGCTTCTTGTACGTGCCGTCCTTGATGATCGAGGCAATTGCCTTGTCGATCTGTGCCTTCAGGTCGGTGTCTTCCTTGCGCAGGCCGATACCCGCGCCGTTGCCAAGGATGGTCGGATCGACCAGATCCTTGCCCACGAACTCGTAACCCGTACCGCGCGGCGTCTTCAGGAAGCCAACTTCAGCTTGCACGGCGTCTTGCAGCGCTGCATCGAGGCGTCCAGCTTGCAAGTCGGCGTAGACGCCATCCTGGTTCTGGTACGGCGTAACCGTTACACCCTTCGGCGCCCAGTAGGTCTTGGCGTAGGTTTCCTGGATCGTGCCTTGTTCCACACCGACCGTCTTGCCCTTCAAGCCATCGGCTGTCGGCAGGATGCCGCTGCCCTTCTTGGCGATCAGGCGGGTCGGCGTGTTGAACAGCTTGCTCGAGAACGCAATCTGTTCGGCGCGTTGCGGCGTCATGGACATTGACGACAGCACGCCGTCGAACTTCTTCGCCTTCAAGGCCGGGATCATGCCGTCGAAATCGTTTTCCACCCATACGCACTTCGCATGCAGGCGCGCGCAGATTTCATTGCCGAGGTCGATATCGAAGCCGACCAGCTTGCCATCCGGACCTTTCGATTCGAACGGGGCGTAAGAGGCATCGACGCCGAAACGGATGGTCGAGTAATCCTTCGCATTGGCGGTGACGGAAGTGATCGATGTGACGGCGAGCAAGGAAATCGTCAAAGCCGCGAGCAGTTTTTTCACTGTTTTTACTCCATAGGTGGTCAGTACATCCCGGATAGGTCAGTACCCGGGTTCGTCCGGCGTGAGGCCCCTCGGCACCGGACAGCGAGCATTCCGCGGATTGTGTCCGCAATAGAACCGCAGCAGGTTACCAAGCCAAAAAAATAAGGGAGTTGGTGAAAATCCCGATAGCTAATCTTGCAACCCTTGTGCGGTCAGGCATTTGAGCCTGTGCAGGCAATTGAATCAATTTTCGTGCAACGCGATTGTAAGTCCGATTGGTGAATCAGATGATGAGTCTCGTCATGAAACGTGCGTAGCGCATCTAGTGCGAGTGCGGTGGGCAAGGCGTTGCAAGCCCTTTGCTTGAGCGACACCTCGCAGGCCAGGCTGTTACGAGGTCAGGTCTTCTATCGGCGTGCCCGTCAATGAAACGATGAAGTCGAAAAACGCCCTCACTTTGGCCGGCAGATGATGGCGCGACGGATAGGCAGCATAGAGAGGAAAGGTCTCGTCGGGCCAATCGGGAAACAGGTCCACCAACCGGCCGCTGGCCAGCAATTGCTCGGCGCCAAGCGCGAGGACTTGCGCGACCCCGTGTCCTGCGAGACAAACGCCGTGCATTGTCCCGACGTCGTTCGCGCTCAGGCGTCCCCGGGCGGCAATAAGGACTTTCTTCTTGCCGCGATGAAATTCCCACTGGAAGGGGCGCCCGGTTTCGGGATCGCGGAAATGGATGCACGTATGCGGCTCGCGTTCGAGATCGGCCGGGACGAGCGGGCGGCCATGTTTCTTGATGTACCCCGGCGACGCCACGGTAATGACGCGTGTATCCAGCAACTTGCGCGCGATCAGCGTGGATTCACGCGGCTGGCCAAAGCGAACGGCGAGGTCGAAACCGTCTGCGACCATGTCGCCAAGCTGATCGCGCGTGATCAGGTCGAGTTGCAGTTCGGGGTATTTTTCGACGAACGCACCGAGCCGCGGTCCAAGAAACAGACGCGAAAAGAACGGATCGATATTCACGCGCAAGCGACCGCGCACCGCGGTCGCTCCTTGCGAAGCGGACGCCGCCGCTTCTTCAAGTCCGCTTAGCAGCGGCACGATCTGCTCGTAGAAACGCCGCCCTTCGTCCGTGAGCTTGACTGAGCGGGTAGTACGGTCGAATAGCCGGATACCCAGCCGGGCTTCGAGTCGCGCCACCGAGCGGCTCACGCCGGATTGCGACATATCCAGCGCTTCGCCGGCGGCGGCAAAACTGCCGCTGTCGACGATCGCGCTCAACACGCCCATGCCGTTCAGCATCCGTTCGTCGAAGCTCATGCACATGCTCTCCTGTCATTAATCGGCTGGAGCTCATGCTATCGCGAAATGAGTGTAATGGTGGCGGAGTGGGCGATCGGACACGCAGCGTAGTCGACGAGTCACATGCCTGCCGACAGTCAAACCTTTTCGGGAACCTTGGTCTGCCTAAGCAAGGTTCCTGGACTCGACATATCGCTCGAACGAAAACGCTGCCGGTATTCCATCGGGCTGATATGAAGACGCTTGCTAAAGGTTCGCCTGAGCGTGTCGGCGCTTTCGAATCCACATCGGCGCGCGATGCTTGAAACCGGATGGTCGGTGCTTTCCAGATATCGCCGGGCGGCATCGATGCGTGCGTCATTGAGAAAGGTCATCAGGCTGACGCCGCACTCCTTGCTAAAGACACGGGACAGGTTGCGCGCGCTCATGTTCAGCCGCTGCGCAAGAGACGCCACGGTGTGCGGCCGATGGAGATTATCGAGCAGGTACTGCTGAACCGGCTGGATCTGTGAATCGGCGGCAGCCTGCGTTTCCAGGAGCGGACTGAATTGCGATTGCCCACCCGCGCGCCGCACATACACAATCAGGTACTTCGCTACGTCCAGCGCCATCTTCCTGCCGAAATCTTCCTCGATCATGACAAGCGCGAGGTCGATGCCCGCCGTCACGCCGGCGGTCGTATAAAGACCGCCGTCTTTCACATAGATCTGATCCGGTTCGACTTTCGCTTTCGGAAACATGGCGGCGAGTCTTGCCGCATCCATCCAGTGGGTCGTCACGGTCTTGTGATCAATCATGCCGGCCGAACCGAAGGCGAATACTCCGTTGCAAATGGCGGCAATACGACGGCTGATGCGACGTTGCTTCAGCAGCCATTCGCTGAGCGTGGAGTCTTCCAGGACCTCAAAAATGCCGAGACCGCCCGGGATGATCACTGTATCGAATTCAGGGCAGGGGTCGAAGATCGTCCTGTCCGGCACGACCGTCAAACCGCTGGACGAGAGCACGGATCCGCGCGTCGTGCCAACGGTCAGCATTTCGTACTCACACTGCCCCTGGCTCAGGATACGGACCTCGGCGAACGCATCTTTCGGCCCGGCGATATCGAGCAACTGGAAGCCGGGAAACAACACCATGGCGACGGTGATCTTGCGCATATGCGGGTCCGATGAATTCGGGGTCCGGGCAGGCGGAGCTTGGCGCCGGCGCGGCACCCGCTCACGCGATGAAACCACGCCGGAAATCAGGCTGACCCCGGGCGACGCCAGGAACAATTATTCTAAGTTGGCAAAATTTCGATGACCAGCGGGACGTGACGCCAATTGATCAGCACGGACCCGGCGCACTTGGATTGCGCCGTGCCATGCTGTTTTAACAAAGTGCTTAGACAGCTTGGTGAAGTGAACGCCCATTCGCCGTTCGGGAACGGGCATGCAGGCTACGCTGTGCCAGGTTGCCGAACAGCAAACCCAACGTGGTCCACATGATCACTTGCATGCCGATGGCAGCAACCCGGAATTTCCAGAGCAGCACGGCAGGAAAAGCGGCTGGCACCTCGTTGATCGCCGGCATGCCAATCTGCACGGCGGCAATGATCACGACAAACACCGCTGCGCCGGCAATGGACGCATTCCATGATCCGACGTAGGCAATTGCCGCCCGGCGAATCTTTAGCGAAAACACCATGGTGGCTAGCGAGAGCACGATCATCAGAAAATACAGGCCGGTGCGATAGCCTATGGTCGCCGGGTCTCCAACCGAGGGTGGATTGGCGGGGTACTTGAGGTTCGGCACGATCACTAAAGCAATGAATCCCGCAATGGCCAGCCATGCCGACAAAGCATTGGCGCTGAGCTTGCCGGCCCGGCCAACCATTGCCGAAAAGGTCAGTGCGAACAGGCCGCCGATAGCCGCGCTGTAAGCCATTACGCCCGTAAGCAAGCCGAGCCCTGCCTGCGTGTGACGGCTGACGAGTTCCGGTTCGGGCGCTTCGCCTTTTGCAGCATCTGCCTTTTCCTCGAACGAAATCGCCTGATCGACTTGAGGCTCGCCGACTATTTTCGCAAAACTGAACGTGAGCAGTCCGGCTGCAATGCCCGCGAGCATGCCGCGCACCAATAATTTGCCGACCATGGAAGTCTCCGGATCAATGACAAGGGAAGCCGAGCAGGTGCCGGCCATCGTGTACAAATTCATGCACGTACATGCCGGGAATCAGCGATGTCGCGCCTTCTTCCGCACCCACGAAATAGATCGCTAGCAGCATCAGCAAGCCACCGAAAATCATCCACGGCATAAGCTCGCGAACGGGAAGCGGTAACGGCATGACGGTTGAATCCAGAACAGCGTCGATCATAAGGATCTCCAAAGGGCGTTAGCCCGGACAGGTGGACATTGAGAAAAATACGACCCGGTTCAAGCGTGAGCGGTGACGGCTACAGCGTCGATAGCGGTTATTTCCGCCGCCGACAGCACGCCGGCTTCGACCAGGGTCTTCTTGAGCGCGAGAAAGAAACGTTCGTAATAGTCCCAGCGCGGTTGGCCCGCGCAATAGCCGTCCTCCCATTCGGCAATCGATTCGATCAGGTTCTGCCGGAAGGCTTCCCACTCGAAGTATCCAGCCTTCGACAACGACAGCGCGAGGCCGAAGACATCGCGTTCCCAAGGTTTGCCGAAGAGAAATTTGCCTTGGCTGCGCGGCGGTGAATCGGGTTGACCCAGCATGCTTGATGCAGCGTATTCCTCGAAGCGCGTGAACATGATCAGCCCGCGGCGAGTGATGTGGGTGATGCCGGTGACATCGATGATGGCGGGGGCACCAGCGCAACGCCCATCATCGCCTCTGGCGTGATGAGTACGGCCAGTGCCTCTTCGCTCATGCCGTCCGTTCCCGCTGGACGTTCCGGTACGACGAACCAGCGAATCTGCGCACTGCTGTCCCACACCTTGACCTCGGTGTCAGCCGTTACAGGCACGCCGAATTCGCGCAGCACCGCACGCGGTTCACGCACGCCGCGCGCGCGAAATACGGGGTCTTTGTACCAATACGGCGGCAGACCGAGTACCGGCCATGGATAACACGAGCACAGCGTACAGATGATCAGGTTATGCACACCGTCGCCGTTCGCGACTGCAGCCATGTGTTCCCCTTCCGCGCCGTCCATGCCTTGCGGCAAGTCCATTGTCGCGATGGCTCTGGGCGTGTCTTCGATCAAAAGCTGCTTGAACGCGGGATCGACCCACGCACGCGCGACAATGCGTGCGCCGTTGAACGGGCCCGCCACAGTTTCGAAATGGCCGAGCACGGTATCCACCGAGTCGCTGCCCAGCACGCCTTTCTCGATCAACAGCGCTTCCAGAGCGCGTACTTTTGCGGCGCTGGCCGCTTCGCGCTCATCGTCGTATTTAAATAGGTCGCTCATGGTCGTGGTTCCTGGCATGGATCAGTTGGCTGCAAGCAGATAGGTGTCGAAGAGATCGGCGTAGACGGTCGTATTGGGCTCGCTCTTCTCCTCGCCCCAGATGTCGGCGGCATTGAACGCCACGCGATACACGGGCATGGCCTGACCGATGCCATCAGGTCCCGTCGAAACGAAATATGAAAATGCACCGGGATAAACAAGGTCCACCGTGCCGCGTTTGTTACGGAGATATCCGGGCAAGCGCGTGTGCTCGACAGCATCGGGGTCCGCCACGCACACTGGCGCGCCCTTCGAAAAACGCGGCGCCTGTTCGAATGCGTGAAAGCCGGAATCGCCGTTGACCAAGTACGCGTTGATCTGCGCGGCAACCGCGGGATTAGGCATGGCTGGAAGCGCCGCTTGCGGATCAGCGCGGTAATGGCGGGTCTTTTCGTCGAGCTCATCAGCCGACAGATATCCCTCGTCGATAAAGAACTGCGAGATGCCCATCAACCATTTTTCGTAATAGCGGTACTTGAAATACTCGAACGGCTGCATGCCTTCGGCACCCGTGCGCAACGACGCCCAGGTCCATGTATTCCTGAATGTAGTGGGCAGGTCGGCCATGGGATAACGCGGCAATGCATCGGCCAGATGTGTGCTCTCGGCCATCATCACCGTATGGATGCCGAAGATGCGTTTCTCCCACGGCTCGACGAACACTTGCGTGTCTACGTTTACCGGACCGAGATTTTCCAGTCCACCCAAGTTGTGCTGTAGTTTCATTCGATGTTCCCGGACGAAAGTGAGTTGAGGTTCAGTTGAAGTTCAGTTGAAGTTCAGTTGAGCTGCGGCTCGGGTTTGCGGGTCAGGGCGTCGCCGAGGACTTCGGACACGATCCCAAACAACGCGCCCGTGATCAGCGCCGCCGCTGCAACGAGTGCGGGGTTATGAATGCCGGCCGTGGTGATGGCTCGGCCGGTGGCCACCGTCGTACCCACGGTCGACGCAAAACCCCACACGACCGCCGGCAGCACGTTCAGCAACTTGACCTTCGACGCCTGCACCATTGCCGCACTGCCAACGCCCACGCAAATTGCCGCGATGGCGGGCGTCTGCGCCGAACTTGCAATGGCAAGCAACGACAGCGACGCAATCACCAGACCCGTGAGGTTCGAGGCAACGCTTTGCACGAATCCGGCCGAGCCGCCACCGACCACGAAGAACGATGCCCATGCGATAAATGTCACCCAGACGGGGACGGGAAATACCGTGGCGGTGATGTAGGTATCGACTACGGCCAACACACCGATGCTGAGGGTAAAGGCTTCAGACTTTTTCATTGCAGGCTCCTTGAGGGTGGGGATTCAGGGCTGATGCAGGCAATCGAGGAAAGCTTCGCGCAGGCGCGGCATGTCGAGGTCGCGGCCGATGAATACGAACTTGCTGTCACGTGTTTCATCGGTGCGCCACGCGCGTCCGGGACGTGCTTCGAGCAGCATGTGGACGCTATGAAAATGGAACTGCCGCGGCTCGGACTGGAAATGCAGCACGCCCTTCATCCGCATGAGTTGCGGGCCGGACTGCTGCACCAGCTGGTTGATCCAGCGATTGAAGCGATTCGGATCGAGGGCGCCGCTTTCGACCAGCGCACACGATTGAATCGATGAATCATGTTCGTGGTCGTGGGCATTTTCATCAAGCAGATCGGGCTCGATTTCAAGTAGCGCGGGCAAGGAAAAACGCCGTACGCCAAGCAGCGAATCGGCTGGGACTCGCGAATGGCTCGCAGTGGTGATGGCCGCAGTCCGGTTCAGTGCACGCACCTGCGTTTCGAGCTGATCCAGTGCGTGAGCGTCGATGAGATCGACCTTGTTGATGACGACGATATCAGCGAACGCTACCTGCTCGCGCACGATCTCGTCCTGGAGTTGTTGAGCGAAATGATGTGCATCGACAACGGTCACCACGGCTTCGAGTTCGACCGCTTCGCGCAAATCCGGGTCCGCAAGGAAGGTCTGCAACACCGGCGCAGGATCGGCGAGTCCGGATGTCTCGACGATCAGGCGATCAAGCCTTTCGTGCGTGCCGCCTTGCGTGCGCATCAGCAATTCCTTGACGCTCGCCACCAGGTCGGCGCGCACCGTGCAGCACACACAACCGTTGTTGATTTCGATCAATGCCTCTGCTTCGGCGACGATCAACTGGCCGTCGATACCGACCTCGCCGAACTCGTTCACGACAACGCCGATGCGCCCGGCCGTGCTGTGCTGCATCAGGTGATTGACCAGCGTGGTCTTGCCGGCGCCTAGAAAGCCTGAAATCACGGTGACGGGAATCTTGCGTCGCGGACTGGATTGAGGTTGGTGCATGGCTGATCTCGACAAAGGCGTGAGGGATTTGGCCTTGTAAAGAGCGAGTACCAGGCCCGGTTTTGCCAGACGGCTTGAGTGAAACGCGCTCTGTCTCGATTGCCCCGCTCTTATGGCCGTATTGGTATAAGCGGTCGATAACGGACAAAATTCAGATATGACCGGCTTTAGGCTCAAGACGGGAAATGGTGCAGCCACGGGCAGGCGTGCTCACATTGGGTGCGCGATGTGCTTTGATTGGTGGAGCTGGGTTTGAGAGAAGAGCGACCAGCGACGATTCAAGCCGCTTCGCACGAGGCGACCATTCAGCGCGTAGGGGTGAACAATCGCAAGAACAGACGTCAGCGATAATGCGTGAAGCGACGCCGCCTTCCCGCGCGTCGACCTATGAAGGAGTGACGGCGTGGTCGATTCATCCGCAGTCCTGGCTGTTTTGTCTGTCTATATTGCTGGCGTGGTTATTCCCGGGCCGAACTTTGTCGCGGTTGCGCACAAGGCGGCTTCGTCGACGCGTTCCGAGGCCCTGGCGGTCGTCGCGGGCATCGTCCTGGTCAGCCTGTTCTGGGCGACGTGCGCCATTCTCGGCGTGGGAATTGTGTTCGCTGCGTTCCCGTGGATGGCGCTGGTCGTCAAGATTGGCGGCGCGGCGTATCTCATGTGGTTCGGCTGCCGGCTGATCTTCAAGGCGCGAGCCGGCGAGTCGGGCATGGCTGCGGCGAGCGTGTCTGGCGGATTGCGCAAGGCATTCGTGCAAGGTTTCGCGACCAACATCACGAACCCGAAGTCGGTAGCGTTTTTCGCCGCCATCTTTGCTTCCGCCACGCCCGCGCATATGTCGCCGGTCACCTTCGCGGCCATGCTTGCGATGGTCGCTCTGGTTGCAACGACGTGGTACGGCTTCGTCGCACTCGTGCTCTCACACGCGGGGATTGCGTCAGGCTACCGTGGGTATCGGGCATGGATCGACCGGGTCTGCGGCGGGTTGATCGTGGCGCTGGGCGTTCGCCAGCTACTGACTCGATGAAACGCGCTTGACGAAGAAGACGGCGGCGACGGGCGGGACGGGCGCTACGGAGGCTCTTCGCTTACGGATGCGAATACGCACCCTTGTCGGCAGTATGTCGCGTCTGCTTGTGCTTCTTATGTTTGGGCGGCGGCGCGTGCCGCGAAGCACCGCCGGATCCCGACACCGACGACTGTCCCTCGCCGAAGTGATAAGTCTCCGCCAATGCGGCGGTCGAGATAAACGCAAAAGCGCTGAGGGTCGAGGCGATCACTATGTGCGTAAGCTTCATTGCGTGGACGTTCCAAAGTTAAAGTGCGTCAGCTTAAACCAAAGCGCCGCTGCCGCACTTCATTCCCCCGGCCTTGCCCTTACTTGCGAAGCGGCTGGTCCTGCATCAACCAGGACAACGCGAACGCAAGCAGGACGACCGAACCTGCCACAAGAAACACGAGATGCATCGATCCCGAGAACGCGTTGAGATAGGTATCGCGCAAAGCGGCGGGAAGATGCTGGACCATCGTGGGTCCCATCGATCGCGGTAACTCCGCACCCGCCGGCATGGCATCTGCCAGACGCGAATGCAGACTGTTCGTAAAGATTGCGCCGAACGTGGCTACCCCCACCGAACCGCCAATCGACCTGAATAGTGTTGCGCCGGACGTCGCCACGCCCACGTTCTTGAACGGCACCGCATTTTGCACGGCGAGCACCAGCACCTGCATGACCATGCCGAGTCCAAGTCCCAGCAGCAGCATGAACAGGTACATGGTGTGAAGCGGGGTATCCAGTTGCAGCGTGGACAGCAGGAACATGCCGCAGGCCACGAGCGCGGTACCGCAGATCGGGAACCAGCGATATTTGCCGATTCTGCTGATCAAGCGGCCGCTGATGATGGAAGTGGACAGTATGCCGGCCATCATCGGCAAGATTTGCAGGCCGGCTTGCGAGGGTGTTGAACCCTTCGCCACTTGCAGGTACAGCGGCAGGAACGTGATCGCGCCGAACAGCGAAAATCCGATGATGAAACCGATCAGCCCGCTCAGCACGAACGTGCGCTCCCTGAAAAGCTCGAGCGGCATAATCGGTTCATCCGCGAGCCGTTCTTCGTAGATAAAACCGCCCAGCGTAATAAGTCCGAGCGCCAGCGTGAACCAAAGCTGCGGGGAACTCCACGGCAGCAGCGTGCCGCCCTGGCTGGTAAAAAGGATGATACAAGTGAGCGAAGCGGCTAAAAACGCGGCGCCCATGTAATCGATTTTATGTTTTACATGCGCCACATGCGGTTTGAACACGAGTCCGATCACGATCAACGCCAGCACGCCCAGCGGCACGTTGATATAGAAGATCCAGCGCCACGAAAGATGCTCGACGATAAACCCGCCCAGCAGCGGTCCGACGACCGTCGCGAGTCCGAATACGCCGCCGAACAAGCCCTGGTAGCGGCCGCGTTCGGCGGGCGGAATGACGTCGGCGATGGCGGCCATGGTCACGACCATCAAGCCGCCGCCGCCGAGCCCCTGCAACGCGCGTAACACGATCAACTGGGTCATGTCCTGCGCGACGCCGCACAGGATCGAGCCGGCAAGAAAAATGAGGATTGACGCCTGAATGACGACTTTGCGGCCGAACAGATCGCCGAATTTGCCGTACAGCGGCACCACGATAGTCGACGTCAGCAGGTATGACGTCACGACCCACGACAGGCTTTCGAGCCCGCCCAGCTCGCCCACGATAGTGGGCAGCGCCGTCGAAACGATGGTCTGGTCGAGCGCGCCGAGCAGCATCACGAGCAGCAGCGCCGTGAAAAGCAGCCGGATTGGAGGTCGCTCTTCAATGGTGGGAAGTGCGACAGAGGGTTGCAGGGATTCCATTCAGCCGCCCGATGAGATAAATTAATGTTGGAGTTAATATTAGGCGACACCGTCCCCGGGGTCAATTGCGACTATGACTAAAAATGTAACCGCTCCATCCGACCATTCTGTTCCTTCCGTTCCCGCCGAGCCGCCGAAGGCTGGCCGCCGGCCCGGGCGGCCGACCGGCGCGCAGCACGGCGAGCCGCGGGCGCTGCTGTTGGATGTTGCGCTGGTTTTATTTGCGCGCCAGGGAATCATGGAGACCACGCTCGGCGCGATCGCGCGCGAGGCGGGCGTGACGCCGGCCATGGTCCATTACTATTTCAAGACGCGCGATCAACTGCTGGACGTGTTAATCGATGAGCGATTTGTGCCGTTGCGTGCCGAGCTTGGTCGCGCGTTCGCGGACTCGGATGCGGAACCGGCGGATGCGTTGCGCGCGTTCGCGGAGGGTCTCGTCGCGGTGGCGGAGCGGCATCCGTGGTTTGCGACGCTGTGGGTTCGCGAGGTCATCAGTGAAGGGGGGTTGCTGCGCCAGCGTATTGCCGAGCGTTTCGGCGATGCGAATAAGAAGGCATCGATTGCACGCATCGCGCAATGGCAGAAGGAGGGCAAGCTCAACCCGCACCTGGAGCCATCGCTCTTGTTTGTGTCGTTGTTCGGATTGACGTTGTTGCCGTTGGCGGTGACTTATACGTGGGCTGAGGAGAGCGGGGGCCGTGCGCCCAGGCGGGATCAGATTGCGCGGCACGCGGTGGCGTTGCTGATGCACGGGGTTGGACCGTTGGTTGGGCCGTTTTGAGCGGTTGATTTTCGCTCGCGCCGGTGGACGGGGTTTGGGGTGGAGTGGTCGGGGGGCAGTGCTGGGTTGGTCGGTTCTGGGGTTAGCGGTCAGGGTTAGTGCAGGGTTGGTGGGTTCTAGCGTTAGTGGTCGGGGTCAGTGCCGGGTTGGTGCTTTCAGTGTTAGTGGTCTGCGAGAGTCGGATTTTCTCTTTATCACTATTAGCCACTGTGCGTGGCGGCACGTCATTTCTTTGTCCAAAGCGACAAAGAAACGAAGCAAAGAAAACGCTTTTAAACCACGCTACCCTAAGTGTCCACCGCGTGCAGTTCCCATTCATAGGTGCCCCAAAAGCACGGTGCTCGCCAGAGCGGAGGATGTTTGAAACCCTCCTTCTCCGAACACGGATACCCACACGCTTCGCCACCAGTGATTGAACCTGCCCAAGGGGCACCCCGCGCTATCCGCGGACGACCGACCACCAATTTGTATGCACGACCAACTACCTTGCCAACCTACGTTGAAACGAGGCCGCGGGATGTGTGAGGCCGTAACCGACGAATTCCATGCAACCGACCAGCCGACTCGCCAAAGGTTGAAGCGGTAAATACACATCAGGCTGTGATTGGCGAAGCTGGTCACGGGGGCCCTCCAGCGCAAGCCATTCACCCAACCTACCAAGAGACGAAGCCTTAAATGCGGGTGGGGTCGAGCGGGTTGCCGGGCGAATGGTGCTTGCCCGAGAGCGTACGGGGCGAAGCGTGTTCATGTCAGGATTCGCGAGAAGGAGGGGTTCACACATCCTCCGCTCTGGCGAGCACCGTGCTTTTGGGGCACCTATGAATAGAAACTGCACGCTGTGGACACTTAGGGTAGCGTGTTTAAAAGCGTTTTCTTTGCTTCGTTTCTTTGTCGCTTTGGACAAAGAAATGACGTGCCGCCACGCACAGTGGCTAATAGTGATAAAGAGAAAATCCGACTCTTGCAGACCACTAACACTGAAAGCAGCAACCCGGCATCAACTCCGACCGCTAACCCCAGAACCGACCACCCCGGCATCGACCCCGCCCGCTACCCCCACCCCCCAAAAAAAGCATCTCAAACCGGCACCACGACGGGCGCGTAACCCCGTCCCCCATCGAGCATACGAACAGCAAACCCATAACACCGTTCGATCAAATCGGGCCGCATCACCTCCCGTGATGCACCTTGCGCGATGATCGCGCCGTCAGCCAGCAGGGCAATGGTATCGGCGTGCCGCCCGGCGAGATTCGGATCATGCACGATAGCCAGCGCGCCGATATGCCAGTCCCGCGTCAAGTCGCGCACCGTCATCAGCAGCCGGTGCTGATGCGCAAGATCGAGTGCGGCGGTTGGTTCGTCGAGCAGAAGGTAACGCGGCGTTGCATGGGTCGAACCATTCGCGTCGGCCGCGTCGGGCCATAGCTGCGCCAGCACCCGTGCGAACTGCACGCGCGCAAGCTCACCACCCGAAAGCGTCGTGATCTCGCGGCCCGCAAGGTCACTGGCGTCGGCCAGCGTCAAGGCCTCGGCGACAATGCCCCGGTCATGGCGCGACGGCACACCTCCACGCAGATGCGGATATCGCCCGAGCAGCACGATTTCCTCCACGCTGAATGGAAACGCCGCTTGCGACGCTTGCGGAAGCACCGCGCGCAGCAGCGCAAGCCGCCGTGGCGAGATCGTGTCCAGCGGCTCGCCGTTGAGCGTAGTCGTGCCGCAATGACGCGCGCCCCGCGCTGGTCCGCTGGTTTGGAAATCCCCGGCCAGCGCCTTGAGCAAGGTGCTCTTACCCGCACCGTTGCGCCCCAGCAGCGCGGTCAGCGTCCCCGGTTTTATGGTCAATGAGAGGTCGCGCAAAATCGGTGTCGCGCCATGTGCCACGCAGAGGTTGCTCGTCATCAGCATCGGTTGGTGCTCTCCATCGATATCAAAGCTTACAGGCCGAGCTGGCTGCGACTTCGCCACAACAGCATCAGGAAAAACGGCGCGCCGAGCAGCGCGGTCAGGATGCCGAGCGGCACTTCGGCGGGCGAGGCCACGGTCCGCGCGGCAAGATCAGCGAGTACGGTAAGGACGGCTCCCAGCAGCATCGCGCCGGGCATCACCACGCGTTGATCCGGACCGCACGCAAGCCGCACGCAATGCGGGGCGACCAGCCCGATAAAGCCAATCACGCCCGTGCAAGACACCAACGCGCCCACGCTCAGCGCCGACGCAACCAGCACGGTGCGTTTGACCGCTTGCGTGGGCACGCCGAGATGCTGCGCTTCAGTCTCGCCTAGTTGCAGAGCATTCAACGCGTGCGAATGGCGCGCGATCAGCACGACACCCAGCATCACGAACGGCAGCACCGCGCCGAGCACGGGCCACTGCGCACCGCCAAGACTGCCGAGGCTCCAGAACGTGAGCGAGCGCAATTGCGCGTCGTCGGCTATGTAGGTCAGCAGACCGATCGCCGCGCCCACGAGCGCATTGATCGCGATGCCCGCCAGCAGCAGAAGCGGCAACGCGAGCCGCCCGCGTGCCGCCGCGAGCCGATAGACCAGCGCGGACACCGCCAGTGCACCGGCGAACGCGGCTATCGGCAGGAAGTAGAGGTTCACCATTCCGACGGACCCGCCCAACAACGGCCCAAGCACGATCAGCGTCGATGCACCGAGTGCCGCACCGCTCGAGATGCCGATCAGACCCGGATCGGCGAGTGGGTTGCGAAATAGCGCCTGCAATGCGCTGCCCGCCGCGCCGAACCCCGCGCCCACGAGCAGCGCCAGCAACACACGCGGCAGCCGTATGTTAAGGAGTACAGCATGAGCCTGCTGGAGGGCGGGATCTGATGCGATCAAGTCACCACTTGCGCTCAGTGCCGACCAGACCAGTGACGGTGTCATGCGGTAAGCACCCACGCAGATCGCAACCAGCGTTGCCAGGAAGAGGACTACTGCCAGCCCCGCCAGCATCAACGTTGCTACGCGACGTCTGCGATCGACCATCTCCATGGGTGCGACCGATGCCGCGGCAGAGGTGTTCATCAGACCTGCCCCAGACGCTGGTTGAGCGCCGTCACGGCAGCCGGCAGACGCGGTCCGAACCCGAGCAGGAATAGCGCGTCGAGCGAGACCACGCGCTTCGCGCGGCCAGCGGGCGTGGCACCAAAACCCGGGCTCGCGAGCAGCGCCGCTGGGCCGCCGACTGCGCTCAAACCTTCATCGGTAATCAACACGATGTCAGGCGCAGCGCTGACCAACGCTTCTGCCGACAACGGCCGATAACCGTTGAATCCCTGCATCGCGTTCCGTGCGCCGGCATAAGCGAGCATGGCGTCGGCCGCCGTGTTCTGACCCGCGGCCAGCGCCTGATTACCCGTGTGATTCAGCACGAACAGGATGCGCGGCGGCGACCCGCTTCGACCGAGCGCCGACGCCTCCACCGCTCGACGTGCGCTCTGCCATTCGTTATCGAATTGCGCCCGAAGCGCATTGCCGGCAGTGGTTGCATCGAGTGCGCCAGCAATGCCCGTGATCTTGCCCCGCACGGTGTCCGCGTCGTGGCGCTCGGGAAATGAGACCACTTCCACGCCGGCTTTCTGCACCTGACTCAGCACGCCCGGTGGCCCGGCTTCGGCGGACGCGAGAATCAGGTCGGGTCGCAGTGACAACAAGCCTTCAGCCGAAAGCGCACGTTGATAACCGACCTTCGGCAACTCGCGCGCGGCGGCGGGATAGGTACAGGTGGTATCGGTTGCGACCAGCGTTCCGTGCGCACCGGCTTGCGCGCCGAGCGCATACACGACTTCCGCGAGCGCACCGCCAACGACGATCACCCGTCGTTGCGGTTGCGCCAGCGCACGGCCCTGCAACGCGCCCGTTACCAGCATCACACCGCCGCCTATGAGGAGCTTTCGACGCTGGCCGTTGAAGCGTTCGTGGTTCATACCGGAACCTCATTTTGCAAGGGCACGATGCCTGCAATCAGTTCACGCCAGCCCTCGAGTTCCGGCGTGCCGGGTTTGCGGGCACCGAACAGCATCGCGATGTTTTCACCATCGGCATCGAACAATTCAAGCGATGTGACGATACCGTCGCTCGTCGGCTTGCGCACGACCCATGCGCCAGCGATGAGATCCGCGCGCAGATGCAAGTTGAAATCCGGATCGAGCACGTTGAGCCACGGCCCCATCACGCGGATGGTCTTGACCGGTCCCGTATGGATCTGGATCATGCCGCGGTTTCCCACGAATACCATGATCGGCAATTCGGTCTCTGCGGCCCTTTCCAGCAGGCCCTGCAGTGCGTCTACCCCGACCGGTTGCGCATAACGCCGGTCGGCCAGCCGCAACGCCTGCGTCCGCGCAAGGCTGAACTTACGCAGGATGCCGAAGAACTGATGCGTGTCGGTCATCGCATTCCATGCAGTGTGGAAGGCCGGTACGTCGATGTCACTGTCCGGCAGCACCGCGGGCGGCGGCGCGATCTCGCCGAGCGTCAGGCCAGGTATCTGGTCGCGCATCTGCCAGCGTTCGACCAAGGCATCGAATGCTGCGTGATTGCTATGCTCGCGCAGAAATACCTTATGCACGGCATGACCTTGCGGATCGAAGAATTGCAGGCTCTTTTGCAGGCCGTGCGATGTTTCTTCACGCACGGCAAAACCCGACGCCCAGTTCCGATAGAACACCCGCAGGTCGATCTTGCTGCCCAGCACGAGGCCTACCAAACCGTCATGGCTCATGTCTTCGAACGTGCCGTCTTTCTCATGGACAGCAGCTTCGTTGCGGGTCAGTGCCATAACGGCACCGAGTTGCGGCATCTGCTCGAACAACTCGACAAAGCTCGGCTCCAGCCGCACCACATGTTCACCGGTGAACGCGGCCAGCGCTTCGCCCTCGCTGATACCGAGTGCATGCGCCGCTTCGCGGTTGCGCAGCTTTTGCGTGGTCTTGAGAGTAAGAAAGTCGTGGCGCAATTGATGCAGCTTCGCAGCGTCCGGGCGGGTGGTATTCAGCATGTTGCGGGTCCTCTAAATGCGGTGTGGCGGGTGGAAAATAGTCAGCATCAGAAATCAACCTTCATGCTGACCGAGACGTTTCTTCCGGGCGCGGTGTACGCGTCCTTGATCGGCGATGAATCGGCAATGCCGCGCACGTCCGACCAGTTCCAGTATTTGCGATCGAAGAGATTGAACACGCCGAGATACGCGACGACGTGCTTGTTGAAGCGATACCCGCCGCGCAGATCGACGACAAACGACGAGGGCGGCGCAAAGCAGGTCGCCGAGGTGCAGCTCTTGGGCGTGATATCGCTGGATTTCTTCGCGGCCTGGAACAGCAGGTCGGCTTGCGCGAACCAGCGTTCGCTAGGCTCGTAACGCACGCCGAACACGGCCGAGAACGGATTGATCGTGTCGAGCGGCTGGCTGGCGCTGCCGTTGTTGTCGACGCTGCCTTTTGTGAACGCCATCGCCGTCTTCAATGAAAAGCCGGCCGGAAGGAACCATTCCGCACGTCCTTCGAAGCCGTGGATATAAGCCTTCGAATAGTTGACGTACTGGAACACGAGCGGATCGGTGGGGCGTCCGGTGCCGCCCACTGTCTGCTGCGAAATAAAGTCCCTATACCGTCCGGCAAATGCCGCCGCGCTATAAGTCAGCGGACCAAGGCCCGTGCCAAGCTTGCCGCGCAAACCGGCTTCTATGGTGTCGCTGGTCTCCGGTTTAAGATTAGGATTGCCAATCGACGTATAGCCGTAAAGCGGGTTAGCAAAGCTGTTGTTCACCTGATCCGGCGATGGCGCGCGGAATCCGTGCGCATATTGCGTATAGGGAATCAAGGCGGGCGATATCTCATACAGCACCGCGAGGCGCGGCGAGAGCGCGTTGTCGCTCGATGAAACCGGCGTGCCGGTGTACTGCGGATCACCGGTCTTCGCACCCAGCCTGTATGTATCGAAGCGCAGGCCGGGCGTGACGGTCAGCTTGCCGTAGCTGATCTGATCCTGTACGAAGGCCCCGAGCAGGGTGTAGTCGGTGTCCGGGAATGCCTTGTTCGGGAATGGCGATTCACCGGTCCCCGGGATCGTGCCTTTACGCAGGTTCGTGATGTGATCGACGCTGCCGTCGCCGCCATAGAGCAGTTTGTGCGTCAGGATGCCGGTGTGGAAGGTACTTTCCGCAAACGCCGAGCCGCCGATCATGCGCTCGCCATAACTGCTGTCGCGGGTGCGCGAGGGTTGCGAACCGCGCGTTTCGTGCGAGTACTGATCCTGTGACGAATCCTGGTAATAAACCTGCACGTGGGCGGTCTGGAAGAAACGCGCGGCTTCATTGCTGAAGTCGTAATCGAGGCTGTAGCGATTGCGTTCCAGCCGGTCGTTACCCGTCAACCCCAACGTGGTGGGCAGATTGATCGCGGAAAGCACATTCGTATCGATGCGCTGACGCACCGTTTCGGCAGTGAACTTGAAGGTGTCGTGCGCGGTTGGTTTCACAACGAGCTTGCCCAGCAGCGTCTCTGAGTACGTGTCCTGCGGGTTCGGTGTCGTGCGGTTTGTGCCGGAGGAATCGTTCGAGCCTTTGTTGTCGAGTTCGTGGCCGCGCCGGCCGTCGGCTATCACCATGCCCTGGATCATGTCGTTGCCGCCGGCGGCCTGCACCGTCGCGCCAAAACTGCGATCCGTGGAGTCATAGCTCGGGCGCAGCGAGAAATACGTCTTCTTGCCATAGATATCGAGGAGGTCCTGCGGGTCCTTCGTGATGAAGTTGACCGCGCCGGTGAGTCCGTCGCTGCCGTACAGCGCCGAGGCCGGTCCGCGCAAGATCTCGATGCGCTTCAGCGTGCCGAGGTCCGCATAGTCGCCGCGTCCCGCTTCAAGTGGTCCGAAAGAGAACGAGTTGGGCAAGCGGATACCGTCTTCCATCAACAGGATGCGGTTCCCTTCGAGGCCGCGGATATTGATGCTCGAGTCGCCGTCGCGGCCGCCTCCCATCGCGGCTGACGACGGCCGGTACGGCGCTCGGCGTACGGTGACGCCGGGTTCGTATCGCAGCGCGTCCTTGATGTTTTCTGCTTGCTGCTCTTCCAGGTCCTCGGCCGTGATGACCGAGACGCTGGCCGCCGTATGGCTCGCGGCCGTGGCGGTGCGCGTGGCCGTGACGGTGATGGGGTCCAGCAGGTTGGAGGTGGTGCGTGGTTCCGCATGTTGCGCAGCGGTGTCCTGAGGCGGCACGACGGGTGTGTCGGCTGCTGCGCGGACCTCGGTGGTCCAGAGGCCGGCAACCCCGAAGATGCCGGCCAGCATGGCGGACAGCGGACGTCGCGCCAGATGAATGTGATGCACGTGAGTTCTCCCGATCAAACAAGCCCGTAAGCTGGCTGGGTGACTGAGAGCACCTGGCTGGCAGCACGCATCGATGTGCGGACTGTGTGTTGGTTAAGTTAAGTGATGGTTATGATTGTTAGCTTCGGTAACACGACTGTAAGCTTTATGAATTTATTGTAAATAAGAATCATTGTCAATGATGATCGGGAAGAATGTTCCGATGTCTGCAACAAATTTGCAGATACGCCGTTAAAATGCGCGCCGGGCAAGCTGCCCGGGCGCTCGACAAAATGGCGCGTTACTGGCGGGAAAACAGGCCCCGACAAGGAGACATAAATCGATGACAACCGCTCAGGACCTAGCCCTTTCCCGATCTGATCACGACCATGCATCGGACGCGGCATCGGACGTATTAAGCGCGGGCACGATCTCCGCACGGCTCGATCGCCTGCCTGCGACCCGCTCGATGTGGATACTCGTCGTCTTGCTGAGCCTCGGGTTCTTCTTCGAACTCTACGATTTGCTGTACTCCGGCTACGTCGCGCCCGGGCTGGTCAGGAGCGGCATTCTCACGTCTACCACCGTCGGCCTGTTCGGCATGACCGGCGTCGCGAGTTTTATCGCGTCGCTGTTCCTCGGCTTGTTCATCGGCACGATTGCTTGCGGTTTTCTCGCCGATCGTTTCGGGCGCCGCGCGATCTTCACTTACTCGCTGCTCTGGTACACGGCCGCGAACGTGATCATGGCTTTCCAGGACACGGCCGGCGGCCTCAACTTCTGGCGCTTCATGGCGGGGTTGGGCATTGGCGTGGAGTTGGTGACGATCGGCACGTACATCTCCGAACTGGTGCCCAAACACATTCGAGGCCGCGCCTTCGCGTGCGAGCAAGCGGTGGGTTTCGCGGCCGTGCCGGTGGTCGCATTCCTCTCGTACGCGCTGGTGCCGAACAAGCCCTTCGGTTTCGATGGCTGGCGCTGGGTCGTATTGATCGGTGCACATGGCGCGCTGTTCGTGTGGTTCATCCGGCGCGCGTTGCCTGAGAGCCCGCGCTGGCTGGCGCAAAAAGGGCGGCTCGCGGAAGCGGACGCGGTGATGACGGCGCTGGAAGCGAAGGTCGAGAAAGAATATGGGCGGCCGTTGCCGCCGCCCGCCGCGCCGGATCCCGTCAGCATGCGCGGAAGCTTCCGCGATATGTGGGCCGCGCCGTACGGCAAACGCGCGACCATGATGATCATCTTCAACGTCTTCCAGACGGTCGGTTTCTACGGCTTCGCCAACTGGGTGCCGACCCTCCTGATTCATCAGGGCATCACGATCACGACCAGCCTGATGTACTCGACGATCATTGCAATTGCCGCGCCGGTCGGGCCGATCATCGGCTTGTTCATCGCCGATAAATTCGAGCGCAAGAGCGTGATTGTCGTGATGGCGGGCTTGATCGTGGTCTGCGGACTGGTCTTCAGCCAGGTCTCGGGCGCGGCCCTTTTGGTCTGCATGGGCGTAGGGCTCACGCTCGCCAGCAACATCATGTCGTATAGCTTCCACGCGTATCAGACCGAGCTTTTTCCCACCAGCATCCGGGCGCGCGCGGTCGGCTTCGTGTATTCGTGGAGCCGCTTTTCGGCCATTTTCACGTCGTTCTTTATCGCGGGCGTGTTGAAGGCGTTCGGCACGACCGGGGTGTTTATGTTTATCGCCGGGGCGATGGTGGTGGTGATGCTGGCTATCGGACTGATGGGGCCGAAGACGCGGGACCTGGCGCTGGAACAAATCTCGCATTGAGTTTTCAATCACGCCTGTGAGCGTGATTTCGCCGTGATCTCGTCGCGATTTCGTCGTTATAGGACGCTATACGGCCTGGCGGCTGCGCCGGGCCAACGCGGCAGAAGCACGCGCGTTATGCCAAAATCTGCATAACGCGATTAATTCTCCCGTTACGCCATGTCCGACACGCTCACGCCTGCCGAAGCCGACTACGCGATGCGTCACTGGACGTATCGATCCACCGGCCAGATCAAGATTGGCTCCGCACAACATAAACGTATGTTCTGCGAGATGCTGCTCACTACTCACAACCCCTACAAACCCGCGGTCATCGACTGGCCGATGCTCGCGCCCGCCGTGCTCAAACGCGTCACGTCGCTGCCTATCTGGGATATTGCGGTGCAGACCGAAGGCCGCGCGTCGATTCGCGTGTCGACCTATGCGCGCGGTATCGAAGACCCGCTGCTGCGTGAAGCCGTCACCATGAACGGCGCCGAGGAGGCGCGTCACAAGATCGTGCTGTCCCGGCTGGTCCAGGCATACGGCATCGAACTCGCGCCCGAACCACCGTATCCCGCCCCGAAGGACGCGTTGCGCGCGTGGATGCTCACGGGCTACAGCGAATGCATCGATAGTTTCTTCGCCTTCGGTTTGTTCGAAGCTGCGCGCCAGTCGGGTTATTTCCCCGAAGAACTGGTTGAAACCTTCGAGCCGGTGATTCAGGAAGAAGCGCGCCATATCCTGTTCTTCGCGAACTGGGTGGCGTGGTACCGGCGCAGCCTGCCGTGGTACCGGCGGCCCTGGTTCTTCATGAAGACCGCCGGCGTGTGGTTCTCGCTGATTCGCGACCGGATATCGCTGGCACGCGGAATTGACACCAGCGGGGCCGCGCAGGACATGAATTTTCCCGCGAATGTGGGTGATTCGGTGGGCGGCGGAGTATCGGCGAGGGCGCTGATCGATTTGTGCCTGACTGAAAACGAGCGCCGCATGGGCGGTTACGACGTCCGCCTTTTGCGGCCCGTGACAGTGCCCTGGCTCGCTCGGATTGCGCGGCGGTTCATTAAATAGCAACTAACTGTCTGCCGGTTTTTACCCCGTGGATTGGCGGGGCTTGTGATTTGCTTTGTTACGTGAATTTGCAACTAACTGTCCGCCGTACTCGCGTCCGCGAGTTTCCGCCACTTCACTTCTCCCGGCTCGCCGCCGCTTCGAACCGCCTCGACGCTTCTTCCACGTCCTGTCTGAACTGCGCAAGCGCAGTCAGGCTGGCAGCGGGGGGCTGTAGCGCGGTCCACAGCACGTCGATGAGTTCATCGGCGGTCGTATCGATCTGAGCCTGACTCAGATGCCGCTTCGCCAGCGCCGCGTCCCACAGCACGTGCTCCATTGGCCCGAAGACCAGCGAGCGCATCAACCGCAACGGCAAGTCGGCTCGCACCTGGCCGACTGTCTGGCCATGAGCGAGCACGTTCATCAGCGGCGCGGTATAGCGGCGTTGAAGGTCGGTGAGCGTGTCGCTGAGGTCATGATGTTTCGTGCGCCCCTCCGATAAAACCAGCGCACACAAGCCCGTCCCGTTCACCAGCATCAGCCGCAAATGCGTCCTGACGATAAACGCAAACTGCTGGCGCACGCTGCCGTCGCGAGGCAGTCCGGATTCGAATGCATCGATGATCTCGTCATACCAATCCGCGATCACGCGCGCGCACAACTCCCGCTTGCCACTGAAATAGCTGAACACGGTTGCCTCTGAAATCCCGGCACGCTGGGCGATTTCGGCGCTCGTGGCGGCGTCGTAGCCTTTCTCGGCGAAGACTTCACGCCCGGCCTGAAGAATGTCCTTCACGCGCTGCTGCGACTTGACCCCGGCGGGCGTGCGGCGATTTCCGATTACAGGGGTAGAGGACATAGAAAGGTGTACGCGATGATGAACCAGATGTGAGCGTAGCTCAAATCCCTATTGACGGGAAGTGGTCTTCGGCATGAAACTGCCGTCCATCATGGAAATTATCGAGTGTGAGTGCGACTCATAGTTGGGTCGATCATTTGATCCTGCAAGCACCACGCTGCCGACCTCGAGCCGATACACCGAACAAGGAGACCCGCATGAACGACGTACCTGGTCTGAATTTTTTTCTGGGCGAAGACATCGACATGTTGCGCGACTCGCTCGCCAATTTCGCCGCGAAGGAGATTGCGCCGCGTGCCGCTGAAATCGATAAAACCGATCAGTTCCCAATGGATCTCTGGAAGAAATTCGGCGATCTGGGCGTGCTCGGCATGACGGTGTCCGAAGAGTACGGCGGCGCGAACATGGGTTACACGGCGCACATGGTCGCGATGGAGGAGATTTCGCGGGCGTCGGCGTCGGTGGGCTTGTCGTATGGCGCGCATTCCAACTTGTGCGTGAACCAGATTCATCGCAACGGCACAGAAGCGCAGAAGCGCAAATATCTGCCGGGGCTCGTCTCGGGCGAGCATATTGGCGCGCTGGCAATGAGCGAGCCGAACGCTGGATCGGACGTGGTGAGCATGAAGCTGCGCGCCGATGAAAAAGGCGATCACTACGTCCTCAACGGCACGAAGATGTGGATCACCAACGGGCCGGATTGCGACACGCTCGTGGTGTACGCGAAGACGGATATTGAAGCCGGCGCGAAGGGCATTACGGCGTTTATCGTCGAGAAGGGCATGAAGGGGTTTTCTGTCGCGCAGAAGCTCGACAAGCTCGGCATGCGCGGCTCGCATACTGGCGAACTCGTGTTCGAGAACGTGGAAGTGCCCAAGGAAAATATCCTTGGGGTATTGAACGGCGGCGTGAAGGTGCTGATGAGCGGCCTCGACTATGAACGCGCGGTGTTGGCAGGCGGCCCGACGGGCATCATGGTCGCGTGCATGGACGCGGTCGTGCCGTACATCCACGACCGCAAGCAGTTCGGTCAGGCGATCGGCGAATTCCAGTTGATTCAAGGCAAGGTCGCCGATCTTTATACGACCTTGCAGGCGTGCCGCGCGTATCTCTACGCAGTGGGACGTCAACTCGATACGCTCGGTGCCGGTCATGGCCGCCAGGTCCGCAAGGATTGCGCGGGCGTGATTCTTTACACGGCCGAAAAAGCGACGTGGATGGCTGGCGAAGCGATCCAGATTCTCGGTGGTAACGGCTATATCAATGAGTATCCAGTGGGCCGCCTGTGGCGCGATGCTAAGTTGTACGAAATCGGTGCAGGCACCAGTGAAATTCGGCGCATGTTGATCGGCCGTGAACTGTTCGCTGAAACAGCTTGAGCGGGTAGACAAGAACATGCCGATCATCGAATCGAAACTGAATCCACGCAGCGACGAATTTCGCGCCAACGCGGCGGCGCTCGAAGCGCTCGTCGCTGATCTGAAGGAAAAGGTCGCGAAGATCGCGCTAGGCGGCGGACAAGCGGCTCGCGACAAACATGTGTCGCGCGGCAAGCTGCTGCCGCGCGATCGCATCGCGCAATTGCTTGATCCGGGCACGCCATTTCTCGAGTTGTCGCAACTAGCCGCGTACGGCATGTACAACGACGACGCCCCCGGCGCCGGCGTGATCACGGGCATCGGCAGGATTGCGGGCCAAGAGTGCGTGATCGTCTGCAACGACGCAACCGTGAAGGGTGGCACGTACTATCCGGTGACGGTGAAGAAGCATCTTCGGGCGCAAGAGATTGCGGAAGAGAACCGCTTGCCGTGCGTGTATCTCGTCGATTCCGGGGGCGCGAATCTCCCCAATCAGGACGATGTATTTCCCGATCGCGATCACTTCGGCCGCATCTTTTATAACCAGGCGAACATGTCGGCGAAGGGCATCTCGCAGATCGCCGTGGTGATGGGATCGTGCACCGCAGGCGGCGCTTATGTGCCTGCAATGAGCGATGAATCGATCATCGTGAAGAATCAGGGCACGATTTTTCTGGGCGGTCCGCCGCTGGTGAAAGCTGCAACAGGCGAAGAAGTCAGCGCGGAAGATCTGGGCGGTGGTGACGTACATACGC
The DNA here is from genome assembly GCF_018449515.1 of Caballeronia sp. dw_19. Lineage (GTDB taxonomy): Bacteria > Pseudomonadota > Gammaproteobacteria > Burkholderiales > Burkholderiaceae > Caballeronia. Next base: position 66,919 of record NZ_JAAVUQ010000009.1, read on the forward strand.
GCTTGTCAGGCGTTGTCGATCACCTCGCCCAAAACGACGCCCACGCGCTGGGAATTGCGCGCAGCATTGTCGGCAATCTGAATCGCGTGAAGGTCTCGCCGCTGGCGCTTAAAGAACCGCTGCCGCCGCGTCATGATCCGCATAGCTTGTACGGCGTGATTCCGTCGGACACCCGCAAGCCGTTCGACATCCGCGAAGTGATCGCGCGCATTGTCGACGACTCCGCTTTCGATGAATTCAAGGCCCGTTATGGCATGACGCTCGTATGCGGTTTTGCGCATATCTGGGGCCATCCGGTCGGCATCATTGCGAACAACGGTATCCTGTTTTCGGAGTCGGCGTTAAAGGGCGCCCACTTCATTGAACTGTGTTGCCAGCGCAAGATTCCGCTCGTGTTCCTGCAGAACATCACGGGCTTCATGGTCGGGCGAAAGTATGAAAACGAAGGCATTGCGCGCAATGGCGCAAAGATGGTGACGGCCGTTGCAACGGCGAAGGTGCCGAAGTTCACGGTGATTATCGGTGGCTCGTTTGGCGCGGGAAATTACGGCATGTGCGGCCGCGCTTATTCACCCCGTTTCCTCTGGATGTGGCCGAATGCGCGCATCTCCGTGATGGGTGGCGAGCAGGCCGCGTCCGTGCTCGCGACCGTGCGCCGCGATGGTATAGAGGGCAAGGGCGGTACGTGGTCGAAGGAAGAGGAAGAAGCCTTCAAGTCGCCGATTCGCGAGCAGTACGAAATACAGGGGCATCCGTATTACGCGAGCGCACGCCTGTGGGACGACGGCGTGATCGACCCGGCGCAGACGCGCGATGTGTTGGGGCTTGGGTTGGCGGCTTCCATGAATGCGCCTATCGAGGACACGCGTTTCGGCGTGTTCCGGATGTGACGGCAGCACTTGGCGCTTTAGCGCTTAGTGCTGCCCCATGCTTCGCGGACGGCAGGACTTGGCGCTTCAGCGCTTAGTCCCCGTCCCCTGCAAAGCTGACCTCTTCCTACCAGGCTTCGTCATGTTCAACAAAATACTGATTGCGAATCGCGGCGAGATTGCGTGCCGGGTGGCTGCAACCTGCAAACGATTAGGCGTGGGCAGCGTGGCGGTCTATTCGGACGCAGACGCCCAGGCGAAGCACGTTGCCGTCTGCGATGAAGCCGTGCACGTAGGCGGCGCGGCTGCGTCCGAGAGTTATCTTCGGATCGAAAAGATCATCAACGCTGCGTTGGAAACCGGTGCGCAGGCCGTGCATCCGGGGTATGGGTTCTTATCGGAGAACGAGGACTTTGCGCGGGCTTGCGAGAAGGTTGGGCTAGTGTTCATAGGGCCGCCCGTCGAGGCCATCTCCGCGATGGGATCGAAGGCGGCGGCCAAGGCGCTGATGCAATCGGCGTCGGTGCCATTGGTGCCGGGGTATCACGGCGACAGCCAGGACCCCGCGTTGTTGCAAAAGGAAGCGGATGGAATCGGCTACCCCGTGCTGCTGAAAGCAAGCGCGGGTGGCGGGGGCAAGGGCATGCGCGTGGTCGAGAAAAGCGCGGATTTTGCGTCGGCGCTGTTGTCATGCAAGCGTGAAGCCGCGAGCAGTTTTGGCAACGATCGTGTGCTGATCGAAAAATATTTGCAGCGTCCGCGGCATGTGGAAGTCCAGGTATTCGCAGATCAGCATGGCAACGCCGTGTATCTTTTCGATCGCGATTGCTCGGTTCAGCGCCGGCATCAAAAGGTGCTCGAAGAAGCACCCGCGCCGGGTCTCTCCGATGAAGTCCGCCGGGCGATGGGCGAAGCCGCGGTCGCGGCCGCGCGCGCGGTGAATTACGTTGGGGCAGGCACGGTCGAGTTCATCATGACCGGTGACGGCCAGTTCTATTTCATGGAGATGAACACGCGGCTACAAGTCGAACATCCGGTGACTGAAATGGTGACGGGCCTCGACTTGGTCGAGTGGCAACTACGCGTGGCGAGTGGTGAACCGTTGCCGTTGTTGCAGGATCAGTTGAAGGTGAACGGTCACGCGATCGAAGCGCGTATCTACGCGGAGAATCCATCGCGCGGGTTCTTGCCGTCGACAGGAACGCTGAAGCATTTGCGTCTGCCTGACGCGGTCGAGTTCCAGCTGAACGGCAACGTGCGCATTGATAGCGGTGTGCGCGAAGGCGATACCATCACCCCGTTTTACGATCCGATGATCGCCAAGCTGATTGTGCACGGCCGCGATCGTGACGATGCGCTGATGCGCATGGCGCTTGCGTTGAAACAATGCGAGGTGGTGGGTCCGTCGACGAATATCGAATTCCTGCATCGGATTGTGGTCAGCGTTCCCTTCTCGGCGGCCGATCTCGATACGGGTCTGATCGAGCGTCATCACGATACATTGTTCGCGCCATCGACAGTGCCAAAAACGCAGGCGCTTGCGTTGGCTTGCGCCGCGTTGCTCACGCGTGAAGGCGGCGAGGCGCATGGCGTGTCGCCGTGGGATGCGTTGTCCCACTGGCGGATGAGCGGTGGCTACACGCAGGCGTTGAACTGGCGCCTCGCGGGTTCGGACGATGAAATCCTGGCCGTCTTTACACGCGATTCAACATCAGGCCACGCCGATAACAAACAACTCGAACTGCTCGGCGAAACGCTCACGTTCGACTGGTCGCATGGGGATGAGCCACATGCGTTCGTAGTGCTGATCGACGATAAGCGGATCAAGGGCCGTGTGTTTATCGACGGCGATGTGTTCCATGTGTTCTACGCCGGTGCGTCGCTGGCGTTCGAATGGCAGAACCTGCTGGCGCATGCCGCCGATGCCGAGCATGGCGAGGGCCGCTTGACGGCGCCGATGCCGGGCAAGGTGATTGCGGTGCTGGTGGAGGCGGGCGCGGTGGTCGAGAAGGGTGCGCCGCTGCTGGTAATGGAAGCCATGAAAATGGAGCACACCATTGTTGCGCCAGCGGGCGGCACGGTGGGCGAGATTTTGTTCAGCGTGGGCGATCAGGTTACCGATGGCGCCCAGCTATTGGTGATGGAAGTGCAGCCCGCGAAATGACGCGAAGCGTCATTTCGTCTTGAAGCTCCCCAATAGCGTTTCTTCAGTTTCCGTCTTCACGATAATCTCCACGCGCCGGTTCAACGCGCGCCCTTCGGGCGTGTCGTTGGTCGCGATCGGTTCCAGGAATGCGATCCCTTTTGTCTTGATGCGCGCAGCAGGAACGCCGCGTGCGACTAGCGCATCGCCCACGGCATTGGCACGCGCCGTGGACAGCGCCTGGTTGTAGTCGAACGCGCCGACGTTGTCCGTGTGTCCTTCGACCATGATCGGGCGCGTGCTGCGCTTGAGGAGCACGGCTGCACGATTGAGCACGGCGATGCTTTCGGGGCGCATCGAGGCTTCGTCGAAGTCGAATAGCGCCGATTCCTGAAGACGCAGCTCCACGCCCTCGCGCACCGGATGGACGACGATGCCGACCTTCTGGTTGAGCGCTTCTTCCTTCGACCGGTTCAGACCGGAAGCGCAGCCAGCGAGCAAGGCCGTGGTTGCGCACGCGTTCACAATCGTTTGAATGGCTTTCACTGCATGTCTCTTGAACGGATGCCGGGACGGGGGTTCCGATTATAGGGAAACGAAAATGGCCAAGTGTGAAATTAGAACAACATCCGGAAAGCCCGTTGAAAGCGCTCCGGCCTTGATTCTGGCCGATACCGGCCCGACTTACAATGCAGGGTTGGTACTCAGTTGGAAGTCTCCGTGAGACAGGGTTTGAAGCGGTTTGCGGGCTTTCACCCAAAGAAGAAATAACAAGGGCGTTTTATATGATTCCACGCGATCAAACCTCTGCGGACGAAAAGGACCGCACGCGGCGTCTGCAACGAACCGCGTCGGGGTTGCTGTACGCGGTGCTCGTCGCCGTTGCGATCTGGATGATCCGCGACTTCATTCCTGCTGTGGTGTGGGCAACGGTCATCGCCATTGCGTTATGGCCGTTGCTGACCTGGCTCGAACAGCGGCCGATGTTCAGGGAGCACCGAACTTGGCTTGCGGTGGGATTGACCGTCGTGATCGGGCTGGTGTTCGTAGTGCCCTTTATTCTGGTCGCGGCGCAGGCGGGAAGCGAAGCCCGTGACTTGATGCGCTGGTTCCATGAATCGCTGAGCACGGGTATTCCCATGCCTGATCTCGTCAACCATCTGCCTGCGGGGTCGAAACAGATATCGGCGTGGTGGCAGGAGAATCTTGCTACGCCGCTGGGTTCATCGCCGGCCGTGAAGCACTTTCATAGTGCGACGGTGGTTGCCATGACGCGGCACTTCGGCGGTCGGGTGGCGCACGGGCTGGTCGTGTTCGGCTTCATGCTCGTTACGCTGTTTTTCCTGTTCAAGGCGGGGTCGAAACTCGGGGAGCAGTTGCTTGAAGCGTCGAGGCGCGGGTTCGGTTCGGATGGCGCATCGCTCGTGCGGCGTATGGCCGACTCGGTTCGCAGCACGGTGACCGGACTGGTGGTGGTGGGGCTGGGCGAGGGTGCACTGCTTGGCGTGGCTTATGTCGTGACTGGCGTGCCGCACGCCACGTTGCTCGGCATGCTGACCGCCATCGCCGCGATGTTGCCGTTCTGTGCACCAATTGTCTTCATTGGCGCGGCATTGTGGCTGCTTGCTCAGGGCTCAATGGTGGCGGCGGTCTGTGTCGCGGTGTTCGGGTTTATTGTTGTGTTCGTGGCCGAGCACGCTGTGCGGCCAGTGCTGATCGGCGGCGCGGCGAGGTTGCCGTTTTTGCTGGTGCTGTTCGGGATTCTGGGTGGAGCGGAAACGTTCGGTCTGGTGGGGCTGTTTATCGGGCCGGCATTGATGACGATCCTGGTCGTGCTTTGGAATGACTGGGTGCATTGATGGGGGGTGTTGAGGAATGCGGAAGAACATGCAATGCTTATTCGTCGACGCAATGAGCCATGCAGCGTTTATTGAAGGCCGTTCCATCAACTCGCGTTGGAACGGCCTTCTCTCACGACAGGCTAGCGCGTCCTGCCTTGCTCAAATCACGTACAAATCTACATATTCATTGACCGGCATTGCTTCGAGCGTTGCCTGATCCAGCGATACCGCGAGGATTGCCTCTTGCTGCTTGGCTGGGAAACGCCGTGCGAGGTTGGTCCTGAACTTCTCGACCAGAAGGGGGATGCCGTCTTCCCGGCGACGCTTGTGTCCAATCGGATATTCGACGACCACCTCGTCGAATTTCGAGCCGTCGTTAAACTCGACCGTGAGCGCGTTAGCGATCGAACGTTTCTCCGGATCGTGATAATCCTTCGTGAATTGCGGGTCTTCCACGCATTCCATCTTCGCGCGCAAGGTGTCGATACGTTGATCCTTCGCTATGCCGTCCTCGTAATCCGAAGCGGTCAGGCGACCATGGATCAACGGCACGGCGATCATGTATTGAATGCAGTGATCGCGGTCGGCGGGGTTATCGAGCGGACCCTTTTTATCGATGATACGAATCGCCGCTTCATGCGTGCGGATCGTGATCTTCTTGATGTCTTCAACTTTTTTGCGGGTTTCCGCGAGCTTGGCGTGCAAGGTCATTGCCGCTTCCACCGCCGTTTGCGAGTGGAATTCAGCCGGGAATGAGATCTTGAACAGCACGTTCTCCATCACGTACGAGCCGTATGGACGCTGGAATTTGAACTCGTTGCCCTTGAAGAGCACGTCGTAAAAACCCCATGTTTTAGCGGTCAGAACCGATGGATATCCCATCTCGCCCGTCTTCGCGATCAACGCGAGACGCACGGCGCGCGAGGTCGCATCGCCGGCGGCCCACGACTTGCGCGAGCCCGTGTTCGGCGCATGACGATACGTGCGCAGCGAATGACCATCCACAAAAGCCAGCGATACCGCATTGATCAACTCATCGCGCGTGAGGCCGATCATCTGACCGACCACTGCAGTGGATGCCAGTTTCACCAATAAAACGTGATCAAGCCCAACCTTGTTGAACGAGTTTTCCAGCGCGATACAGCCTTGAATTTCGTGCGCCTTGATCATCGCGATCAGGACGTCTTTCATCGACAGAGGCTTCTTGCCGGTAGCCACCGCGTTACGCGAAAGCCAGTCGGCCGTTGCCAGGATGCCGCCGAGATTGTCCGACGGATGGCCCCATTCGGCAGCGAGCCATGTGTCGTTGAAGTCGAGCCAGCGGATCATCGCGCCAATGTTGAACGCTGCCTGAACCGGGTCGAGCTGGAAAGAGGTGCCGGGCACCTTGGCGCCGTTGGGGACAATCGTGCCGGGCACGATGGGTCCCATCAGCTTGGTGCAGGCAGGATAGGTCAGTGCTTCGAGTCCGCAGCCGAGCGTGTCGATCAGGCAGTTGCGCGCGGTGTCGAGCGCGAGCGTGCTGTCGACTTGAAAGTTGAGAACGTAGTCGACGATATCGACTAATACTCGATCCGGCTCGGGCCGGACGTTGGAAATATGGCTCATGTGTTTAACAGGTCTCCGTAATTTATTTGCGTTTGTTCAACGGCTCGAACTTCAGGTCGTCCGGGCCCGTGTAATTTGCACTCGGCCGAATGATCTTGTTGTCGATACGCTGTTCGATGATGTGAGCGCTCCAGCCCGAGGTCCGCGAGATCACGAACAACGGCGTGAACATGGCCGTGGGCACGCCCATCGCGTGATATGAAACGGCGCTGAACCAGTCCAGGTTCGGGAACATCTTCTTTGCGTCCCACATCGTTGTTTCCAGGCGCTCGGCGATGTCGTAGAGCTTCGTGTCGCCGGCTTCCTTGGAAAGCTTTTTCGCGATTTCCTTGATCACCTTGTTGCGCGGATCGGAGATCGTATACACCGGATGACCGAAGCCGATTACGACTTCCTTCGCTTCCACGCGACGACGGATATCGGCTTCCGCTTCGTCGGGCGTCTGATAACGCGATTGGATATCGAACGCGGCTTCATTCGCGCCGCCATGCTTCGGACCACGCAACGCGCCAATGCCACCGGTAATGGCCGAGTACATGTCCGAGCCCGTGCCGGCAATCACGCGACAGGTGAACGTCGATGCATTGAATTCATGCTCGGCGTACAAGATCAGCGACGCGTGCATCGCATCGACCCATGACTTCGACGGCGGAACACCATGCAGCAAATGCAGGAAATGCCCGCCGATGGAATCGTCATCGGTCTCGGTTTCAATGCGCCGGCCGTTATGAGAATAGTGGTACCAGTACAGCAGAATCGAGCCGAGCGAGGCCATCAGGCGGTCGGCAATATCCTTGGCGCCGGAGATGTTGTGGTCTTCCTTCTCGGGCAGCACGGTGCCAAGCACGGAGACGCCGGTGCGCATCACGTCCATTGGGTGAGCGGATGCGGGAATCCATTCCAGCGCGGCTTTCAGGTTCGCGGGCAAGCCACGCAAACCCTTGAGCTTGGCCTTGTAGGTCTTGAGTTCAGCGACGGTCGGCAGCTTGCCATGCACGAGCAGATACGCGATCTCCTCGAACTCGGACGTCCCGGCAATATCGAGGATGTCGTAGCCGCGATAATGCAAGTCATTGCCCGTCTTGCCGACGGTGCACAGCGCGGTATTGCCCGCCGTCACGCCTGACAGTGCGACCGATTTCTTCGGTTTGAAGCCGCCGGTGGCGGGTGCTTCTTTCGCTAACGTATCGCTCATTTGTGTCTCTCTCCTGATAGGGTTGACGCGTTACTTCGCCTGATTGAACAGGGCGTCGAGCTTGTCTTCGAACTCGTGATAACCAATGCTCGCGTACAGTTCCTCGCGCGTCTGCATGGTGTCGAGCACGTTGCTTTGCGTGCCGTCGGTGCGGATCGCGCGATACACGTTCTCCGCGGCCTTGTTCATCGCGCGGAACGCTGAAAGCGGATACAGCACGATCGATACATCCACGCTGCGCAGTTCTTCAACGGTGAAAAGCGGCGTTGATCCGAACTCCGTAATGTTCGCGAGGACCGGCACCTTCACGGCATCGACGAATTGCTTGTACATCTTCAGGTCCGTCATGGCTTCCGGGAAAATCATGTCGGCGCCAGCTTCGACGCAAGCACGTGCCCGTTCAATCGCCGCTTCCAGACCTTCCACCGCCAGCGCATCCGTGCGTGCCATCACGACAAAATTCTCGTCGGTGCGGGCATCGACTGCGGCCTTCACGCGATCCGCCATTTCCTGCTGCGAGACGATCGCCTTGCCCGGCCGATGTCCACAACGCTTGGCGCCCACCTGATCTTCGATATGCATCGCGCCCGCACCCGCCTTGATCAGCGACTTCACCGTGCGTGCAATGTTGAAGGCGCTCGGACCGAAGCCCGTATCGACATCGACCATCAGCGGCAGATCGCAGACATCGGTGATGCGGCGAACGTCGGTCAGGACGTCGTCGAGTGTGGAAATGCCGAGGTCGGGCAAGCCCAGCGAGCCCGCGGACACGCCGCCGCCCGACAGGTAGATCGCCTTGAAGCCGGCATGTTTGGCGAGCAGCGCGTGATTCGCATTGATCGCGCCGACGAGTTGCAGGGGCTTTTCAGCCGCGACCGCGGCGCGAAATTTCGCGCCGGCGCTGAGTGTTGCAGTTGAGCTCATAGATGTGTCTCCGTTGACCCGTTGATACAGCGCAAGTTGCCTGCCAGATTCCAAGGTTCTGATTTTTAAGAGATTAGACCTTCTTCACAGCACCACGAAATTTCATTAATGAAATCGTGGATTGCAAAAATGGCGTTAAACTTCACAATCCCTCGTTCAGCCATAAGTCATGAATCCACCTCCACGCATCTGGGCAGTTGGTATCAGCAAGTTGCGCGACCTGTATCGCGACATCGCGGCGGAGTACGACGGCATTGCGGATCTGCGCATCGTGCCGCTGGGGTATGAGGACGCGGTGCACGAGGTCGAGAACGCAGGCGATGCGCGTCCAGACGTGGTTGTTTCGGCGGGATCGAACGGGAGCTACCTGAAGGCGCGGATCAGCGTGCCGGTCGTACTCGTGAATCCGACCGGCTTCGACGTGATGCATGCGTTGGCGCGGGCGCGTCGTGAGGGCGACTCGGTCGGTCTCGTGATGCACGGCGAAACACCGTCCGAGCTCAAGCGGTTTTTCCGGGCCTTCGGTGCGGCAGTGGAATGCGCTTCGTATCTGTCTGCGGAAGACGCGGAGGCTTGCGTGCTCGATCTGCGCGACCGGGGTGTGCAAGCCATTGTGGGGCCGGGACTGGTGACCGAACTGGCCGAGAAGGCGGGCATGAAGTCGGTGTTTTTATACTCGCGCGCGTCGGTTCAGGGCGCCTTTGAAACCGCGCTGGAAGTCGCACGTGCCACGCTCACGGAAACGCAGCGGCGTCGGCGGCTGGATCAGGTCCTGCAGCATCTGCGTGACGGCGTGATCGCGCTGACCGCCGATGGCCGCATAGAAGCGCTGAGCGGCAAGATGGCCGACATGCTGCGGCTTGCGCCGTCGCAAGCGGTGGGCAAGCGGCTGGCCGATCTCGCGCCGGAAGTGGCCAACGCGGTGCCGAAGGAGCCGGGTGAATCGCTGGAGACGGTACGCGGGGCGAGTTATGTGGTGCATCGGAATGCATGGGGCGATGCGTCGACGTCGGCGGCTTCCGGTTCCATCATCACCTTCCAGGAGTCGGTGGCGTTGCAGCGCATGGACCGCTCCGTGCGGGCGCGGCAACGTGCGCCGCAACTGGTCGCGCGGTATCGGATTGAGGATCTGAGCGGGACGAGCGAGGCGATAGAACAAGTGCGGCAGCGCGCCCGGCGTTATGCGCGAACGGACGCCACCGTGCTTATCCGGGGCGAAAGCGGCACGGGCAAGGAACTGGTTGCGCAAGGCATCCATACCGAGAGCGCGCGACGCGAATTCGCGTTCGTCGCGCTAAATTGCGGCGCGTTCCCGGAGACCTTGCTGGAAAGCGAATTGTTCGGCTACGAGGAAGGCGCGTTCACTGGCGCGCGACGTGGGGGGAAAGCGGGGCTGATTGAATCGGCGCATCGCGGCACGCTTTTTCTCGATGAAATCGGCGAGATGCCGATGCCCTTGCAAAGCCGTTTGCTGCGCGTGTTGCAAGAACGTGAAGTGGTGCGTTTGGGTTCTACGGAACCACTGCAGGTCGATGTGCGCGTGGTCGCGGCGACGCATCGCGGGCTGAGCGAGCGCGTGAAGGCGGGGCAGTTTCGGGCTGATCTTTATTATCGGCTGAATATCTTGAATCTTGCTTTGCCGCCGCTGCGGGAGCGGTCATCCGATATTGCCGGGCTTGCCGCGCGGTTGCTGTGGCAGACGGGGCGCGTTGGGTCGGTCGATGCGGCGCATGGGGTGCTTGAACCGGCCATGCCATTGCTGGCGGCGTACCGATGGCCCGGGAACGTGCGCGAATTGCAGAACGTGATTGAACGGATTGCGGTAGAGCTGGACGAGATGCCGGGGATGCGAGTCACGCCTGAATTACTGAAGTCGATCGCGCCGGAACTTCAGGAAGACGAAACCGCTTCGGGCCCGGAAACGCTGAAGCAGCGTAGCCGCAAGGTAGAAGCCGATGAGATCCGCGCGATGCTGGATTCGTTCGGGGGAAATCGCGAGGAGGTCGCCCGGGCGCTTGGCATCAGCAAGACTACGCTTTGGCGGAAATTGGCGGGGCGGTGAAGGGGCTGCAGTGAACCCTCACCCGCGCTCCTGCACACAAACCCACGGCGAGACCACCACAGCCCAGAGTTCAGGATTGCGCGCAGCAAGATCCTCAGCCACCGCGGGCTCGACGCGTTCGAGCAATCCTGCCGACAACCACTCGGCGACCTGCTTCGCATCGTCACTGGCGACGGCTTCGGCCACACTCACCAGATCGATATCGCGAGCCACTTTCAACAACACGCCGCGCGCAAAAAACCGCTGCAGTTCAGACCATTCGATCTGCGCGGTTTCGGCGAAAAGTTTGAGATACAACGGACTAGCGGACTGAGCGTCTTTCATAGGGGAATCACAGGCAAGTTCGAGCGACCGACATCATAAACTATCGCGCCGGACGCTCTGCCTGGCTGCCAGCGACCGCTCAAAGATCGAAGAAAACCGTTTCCTTGGGTCCTTGCAAATGAATATCGAAGCGATAAATCGTATTCGATGTACCCGCTTCGCGTTGGGCGATCAGCGTGCTGCGCCGCTCCGCAGGAACGAGCGCAAGGACGTCATCGCATGCATTGGCTGCGGTTTCATCGTCGAAATAAATGCGCGTATAGGCGTGCAGCAACATGCCGCGCATCAACACGATCACATCGATATGCGGGGCCGAATCACTCCCCGTACTACCCGGTTTGACCGTGTCCACGACAAAGCGCAACGCCGGGTCCGTCCCCGTGCCCACCCGTGCGAAACCACGAAAACCCGACTCACGCGTTTCGGCGAGCGTGCTCACATAGCGACCGGTGGAATCGGCCTGAGCCATTTCGATCACGGCATCGCCGACCACTTTCCCGTCACCATCGAACACTTGCCCCACGATGCTGATGTGCTGCCCCGCCGATTCCCGATCCGCGATCGACGGCGTGAACAAGCTCTTCAGGTCGAAGTTGTATTGCTCGGGACACAGGCCGTAAGCGAAGTACGGTCCGACTGTTTGCGACGGCGTTTGTTTGTAGATGGTCATGTTCAAGCCTCCGTCGGGGTCTGGTTCGCGCCGCGCAGCACGATGTCGAACTCATAACCGAGCGCATACCCTTCCTCGGTCGTATCGATGGAAAAGCGCGAAATCAACCGGTTGCGTGCACGTTCCGGCGTGCCCTGGAAGATCGGATCGAGATCGAGCAGCGGGTCGCCGGGGAAATACATCTGCGTGACAAGACGTGAGCCGAAGTAGTCGCCGAACAGCGAGAAGTGGATGTGATTGGGACGCCACGCGTTCGAATGATTGCCCCATGGGTACGCGCCCGGCTTGATCGTGAGAAATCGATACCGTCCTTCGTTATCGGTCAGGCAACGGCCCGCGCCCAGGAAATTCGGATCGAGCGGCGCCGCGTGCTGATCGGCTTTGTGAACGTAACGCCCGGCCGCGTTCGCCTGCCAGATCTCCACCAGCGTATTGCGCACCGGCCGGCCGCTTTCGTCGAGCACGCGCCCCGTCACGATAATGCGTTCGCCCAGCGGCTCGCCATTCTTTGCGGCGTTGCGCGTGAGGTCATGATCGAGTTTGCCGAGGTCGTCGGCGCCATACACGGGCACGCGCCGGTCCTTCAGGTTCTCTTTCAACGGGATCAGCGGGCGCGACGGGCTACGCAGCACGGAGGACTTGTAGCCCGGATGGCAATAAGGCGGGTGGGAATCCCAGTCGCGCGGCGTCAGGATGAGGGAGGGGGCAGTCATTTTTTCTGTCTCGGATTTTTAAAATGTGAATCAACACTTTATCGAAGCCGTGAAGTTATGGAAAATGACCTTTTATGCATTCAGACATAACTGATCGTCATGGATACCGACCCTACATCGTCCGACGTGCCTGTCCCGGCTGGTGCGCTAAATAAGCCGACCAAGCTGAGTAAACCCGTCACGCCGCTCGCCAACTTGACCAGCGGCAGGATCAAGTTCCGGCACCTGCAGTGTTTCCTGGCGGTGACGCAATTCGGCAGCGTGCAACGCGCCGCCGATAGCCTCTCGATCACGCAACCGGCGGTATCGAAGACGATTGGCGAGCTGGAGTCCATTCTGGGCGTCCGGCTGTTCGAACGGGGCCGCCGAGGCGCCGCGCCCACGCGCGAGGGGAGACTGTTTGCACCTCACGCCGCGGCCTGCGTAGGGGCTTTGCGAGAAGGCGTGGATGAGTTGTCGCGGCACGGTATCGAGATGCCCGGCACGGTCGCGCTAGGCGTCCTGCCCACCGTCGCACCCGCGTTGCTGCCGCCCACGCTTGCCGCGTTTCGGGCGCACTGGCCGGATGTCTCCGTGCGGGTATGGACCGGGTCGAATTCGCAGTTGCTCGAACGTCTGAAATCCGCCGATACCGACCTGGTCATCGGCCGTTTGTCCGAACCTGAAGGCATGGTGGGGATGACCTTCGAGCAGTTGTACCGTGAGCCATTGACGGTCGTCGTGCGCCGTGATCATCCACTCGTGTACGAAAGCAATATCACGGCGTCGGTGCTTGCCCGCTTTCCGGTGGTCGTGCCGCCGTTTGGAACACTGATCCGCCAGTCCGCTGAAAGCGTGTTGACGGCGTTCGGCGCACAGGCGCTGAGTTCGCTGATTGAAACCTTGTCGGTGTCGCTCGGGCGCGCTCTTGCATTGCACAACGACGCGGTATGGTTCGTCCCGTCGAGCGTGGTGGAACATGACATCGAATTGAAGCTGCTTGCCCGCTTGCCCATGCCCTTCGCGAGTACCGATGAACCCATCGGCCTGATACTCCGCCATGACCGCGTCCGCTCGCCTGCGCTGGACAGCCTGATCGATGCAATCCGGGAAGCGGGGAGGCAGCGCGAGGCGGTTCGTATCGGTATGAAATAGCTTGGAGAGAGGCTTGCCGCAGGCACTTGTTACCGCAAATGCGGGATGGGCAAAACCCCATTAGCATACGTTCGATAAAAGCTATATAAGTGGGCCAGACGCCGGGCCATGCAGCGTTCAAGGCACGTGCAATGCTGCCACAAAGCAGGCTCGAAGCGGACCCCGCGAGCGGCGGGTGAGCACTGCAAACAACCGTACTGTAAGCAAGCGCAACAGAATTTGCGTGCAACCAAAGTTCGCTCTGTGCTGTCTGACTCCGCAGCTCTTCCATCACCGGGATACCCATCAAAGCCGCCAGCAAGATGAAAACCGTATTGCTCGTCGACGACGACCCCGCCACCCTCGAAGCCTGGACCTTGTGCATGCAGTCACCGGACTGCACGGTGCTGTCCGCGTTCGACGGTAACGGCGCGCTTGTATTATTGGGCGAGCACAGCGTGGATATCGTGGTGTCCGACTGGATGATGCCGGGGCTCGGCGGCGCGCTGTTATGCCAGACGATGAAGACCAACTCGGCCTTTGCACACATTCCCTTCCTGATGATCTCGGGCCATCCGCACCCGCCGGCTTTCGTTCACTACGACGGCTACTTACAGAAGCCCGTCGCGACGGAAGCGTTGTTGTCGGCGGTGGACCGGTTGTGCGCAGCGAAGCGCCGCCGGCCGTTCTGAACCTGCGCACCGCGGTTTCATTTACCCCGTGCTACCGTGCTTATTGCGCGTAGCCGCGCGCGGTTCAGACGAGCCGCGCCAGCTCCTTCTCCATCCGGTCTTGCGCAAGCCGGTTCAACTCTTGAGGCACCACGCAATCGGCCGGCAGGGGCGGCAGCACGATCACGCGGATATGCCCGGGCTGATCGGGCCAGCCTTTTGCCGGCCAGTATTTGCCGGCGTTATGCACGACCGGCACGGCGGGCACTTGCGTCGAACACGCAAGCCTCACGCCGCCCGATGCAAGCTTGAGCGGGGCATCGTGCGCCACTCGCGTGCCTTCGGGGAAGATCACCACCACGTCGCCCAGTGCGAGCTTTTCCGCGCATTCGCGCGTAACAGCCTGATGCGCCTGACGTGGCGAACCGCGATCCAGGCTGACCATGTCCAGGCCCTTCAGCACCCAACCGAAGAACGGGATGCGCTTGAGGTCGCTCTTGAACACGAAGCTGATGCGGCGTGGAAACAGCGCCATGAACGCGAGCGTTTCCCATGTCGACTCGTGCCGGCACAACATGATGAATGGCTCGTTCGGCAGGTTTTCCAGTCCTTCGACCGAACACGATACGCCCGTGATCACGCGCATCATCCTGACCATCGCACGGCACCATTGTTTGGCGAGCCAATAACGGCCGCTGCGGCCGACGAACGGAAACAGCGGCAGAATCAGGATCGACCACACCGTACCGCTGCCAAGCAGGTAGGTCGCGAACAGCCACTTGACGAAGGTTCGATGCATTAAGAAATGGACGGTGGTAAAAAGGTGCGAAAGGAGTGCGGCGGGTTGCAAGGCGTCCAGGGGTACGGTGACCCCCCGACGTTTGAGCCCGGCGAGCGAAACCCGAAGGATAGCGTGTGCGGCGGCGCATGTCCCAAACCCGATGCTGGGTGCGCGCACGCTGCCCGCCCGATGACAGTCAGGGAGACACCGGTCTCTCTTAAACGGAGTTGCAATGACGGACGAAGCAAACAGCGAAGTGAAGGGCGAGTTGACGAACGACAAAACCGCCAGGCAGGCCGGCGAGCCGACGCCTGCTTTCGAGGACGGTCTGCTGGATGTCGGCGATGGCCACGCCGTTTACTGGCGTGCGCAAGGACCCAAGGACGCCCCCGTGATGCTGATTGTCCACGGCGGCCCCGGCGGCGCAATGAATCTCAAATGGGCGGATGTGCTCGATTCATCGAAGTGGCGCATGGTTTTCTTCGATCAACGCGGCTGCGGCAAATCCACGCCCTTCGGCAAGCTGGAGCACAACGGCACGAATGATCTTATCGGCGATATGGAGAAGCTGCGGGTCGCCCTCGGCATCGAGAAGTGGGCATTGTTCGGCGGTTCGTGGGGCACGACGCTCGCGCTCAGCTACGGCGTGACGCATCCCGAGCGCTGTCTCGGCTTTTTGCTGCGCGGGATTTTCCTCGCGCGCAAGGAGGATATCGACTGGTTCCTGTGGGACGTGCAGCGCGTGTTTCCGGATGCGCACCGGGCGTTCCTGGATGCCATCGAGACCGCGAGCGGCCAACGTCCGCGCAATGCCGCCGAGATCCTGACGCTCACCGGCGCGCCGCTGGCCCGTTTCGATAACGCCGGCATCAAGCTCGCCCGTGCATGGTCGGGCTTCGAGGCGACGTTATCGGTGGTGAACAAGCCCGCGCCGAAGAAGGGTGCCGACCAGGCGCAGAAGGACGAATCGAAAGGCGACGAATCGAAAGGAGAGGCTTCGACCGTAGCGGCTCAAACTGATGCCGCGCAAGCCACCGCCGCGCTGCCCGAAGCGCCCCAGGCTGATCCCGCTCAAGCTGAGCCGGCGTCCCCCGAAGCGACCCGCGAGGCCAACGCCGCTGCGATCTCGATGTCGCTGCTGGAGCATCACTACATGGCGCACGAGTTGCCGCCGGAGCCGTTGTTGCCGCGTATCGGCAGGATCGCGCATCTGCCGTGCGTGCTCGTGCACGGCCGCTTCGACATGGTGTGTCCCGCCGATCAGGTGCAGGCTCTCGCCGACGTTTGGCCGGGCGCGCAGCTATCCATCGTCGATGCGGCGGGCCACTGGACCTTCGAACCCGGCAACGTGACAGCGTTGAAAGCCGGCGGTGAGTATCTTGCGCGAACGCTGGCCGCGAAGCCAACGCCGACCTCAACGCCAACGCTAGCCTGAAGGCGGCAGCAACCCGGCCGCCGATGCGGCGAGACGCTCCCAGTTGAGATCCGTGCCGAACACGAGAGGATCGCCGCGATAGTTGATGAAGATGGACAGCGTCACGCAGAGTCCGGTGCCAGTCGCCGATAAATACGGAGCACTGACCATTAGCCGCTGCGGATGCGCGAGGGCGTCGACGAAATACGGCCGGTTGTCCCAGCGGCCGATGGACGGCTTGCTCAGCGGCGCGAGGCGAGGAGCGATCGGGGCCGTGCCGGCGCCGTCGATCATCGGGATACATTCGCGGCCGCCCTGATCGAGGAAAAAGCAACCTACCGTGCACGGCAGCGCCCGCAGATCCTCGCAGGCACGCTCCGGCAATGCGCCGGCGCACATTCGCTCGGCCGCCTCCGCGAAGCGCGTCCGATACGGCATCAGCAGCAAATCGATGCCAAGCTCGCGGGTCTGGCGCGTGTGGGCGAGGGTATCGAAGACGGTTTCGATTTGCTGCGTCGCGGCTTCCTCGGGCGACTCCCCGGGACCCGGCTGGCCAAACAGGAAGCCCTGCACGAAGTCCACACCCGAGCGCGCCGCCAGCAGCAAGTCCTCTTCGGTCTCGATCCCTTCGGCCACCACCAGCATGCCTGCCTCGTGCAACAGGCTCACCAGCTTCGGCATGACCGACTCGCGCAAGTCCGGCTGATGCGCATGGATGAGGCTGCGATCCAGTTTCACGATGTCCGGCCGCAGGGTCAGCAACCGGTCCAGATTCGAGTGCCCGGCGCCGAAGTCGTCCACTGCCACCAGAAAGCCTTGCGACCGGAACGCCTGCGTCGCGTGGGCGAACGCGCAGACGTCGTTGCCTCCCGATTCCAGCAACTCGATCACGATTTCTTCCGGCCGCACGCCCGATTCCCGCGCGATGCCGGCGAGTTGGCGCGCATAGCCCGGATCGATGAAGCTTGCCGGCGTCACGTTCAGGAACAGCCAGGTCTGGCCGGGCAGCCATCTGGCGGAGTTCTGCAAATGAGTGACATGACTCAGGCGGTCGAGTGCGCCGGTCGAGCTCGCAACGATCGCCTTTGCGAACAGTTCGAACGGCTCCAGCAAACCGCCCGTTGATGCAATGCCGCGCAACAAGGCCTCATAACCGACCTGACGCTGGTGGGCCAGACTATAGATCGGCTGGAAGTGCGAGCAGAGCACGATGCCGTCGAACGTGGCGGGCGGGTGCGGTTTCCCGAGTTTCCCGAGCGTGCGCCGCATCAGGAAGCTGCTGCCTGGAGACGGGTGTTGCCGGTCGGCGCAGCCATGCCGGCTACTGCAACACGTCCCGCGACGAATAGTGAAAAGGCGCGCAGGATGGACAGCGTCAACCGTGCGGGCAGCGATGTCAGCCCCGCCGTGCTACGACGGCGAACTCGCCCGGTCAGATCGGCTGCACAAACGCGAGCCAGGAACAGTTCGAACATGATGTGGGTCTGCGCGGGTGGTGAATAGGACGGTAGGACGGTAGGACTGTAGGACGAATGCGACGAGTGGGCCGCGGCTCGGCAACGCTTGAGGACGGACAACATCTTATCGGATCAAATGGCGGCCGACTTGAGCGTGAAGCCATCATGCCACGCGTTGGCGAGACGCCGGCAGCTTTGATGGGCGGGCGTTTGCGGGATGCTAAAAATTCCCTGGAAGGCCTGTCGGACGGTAAATTTGGGACAGGAATGGTACGATCGCGCCTTGCAAGCCGGCGCGCGATGCTCGTCGAATAGTGAATCAAGTTACGGAGGCGAACCGATGGCCCAACAGAAAACCAACCCGAAGCTGGAGCAGGCGCTGACGCGCGGCGACCTCGCGATTCGCCAGGCCAACTCCGGCCGCGCAACGGCCGTGCTGCGCGCGCTTGGCAAGATGATTGTGGAGGCTTCGGCGACCATTGGTGTGGAAGCGTTTGTCGTGATTCATGACGGCGACAAGATCTACGATCCCGCCGACGGCATGTGGCCGCAACAACTGCTGGTGTCGCTCGATGGCCCGGTGGAAGACGCGGACCCGGACGAACTGCGCACCGTGACCTTGATGGCCGACACTCCCGCAACCGTGTTTCGATGCGAATGGCAACGTGCGGACGGCAAGATCGGCCGTCAGGAAGGGCGTCCGCTCGCAATGGTGGCGTTCATCACCGACGTGGACATTCCCTGGCTCGACGACGAAGACTGAAGAAGCCCCGGCCTTATTCTGAAAAAACCGGCGGATGCGCCTTGCATCCGCTGTTCCCAGGCTTCTTCATCCGGTAAGGCCGGCACCTGGTTTGCGCTTCAGGCGGAATTCCCTTCTTTTCCTAAAGCGCAAATGCGTAGCGCCCTCGAATTGCTTCTGCTTTACATATCGAATTCCATAGTGCCTCAAGGGCTTATTTGCAGCAGACTCTATTCATCAGTTTAATAGGTCTCACTTATTGCGAGCGGGTCATTTTTTCCGCTTTGCCAATCCAGCCGTTTCGCTTGCCCGTTATTCACCCTCGATATAAAGTCGGCGACAGAAAATCCGTTATATAAGCATGAGCACTCGAACGGTGCAGCACCGGAGATAGCGGAGGCCAAAACATGGCTTTAGAATATTTCTAACCATAATTAATGGCAAAAAAGAGTCGCGCTTCACGTGTACGACACATACTTGCCTCCGCATAATTTTTCATGATACGAAATGCGGGGAGATGATTTGAGGCGTCGAACACGAAAAGCGCTGAAAATGCATATTTTTTTTAAATTTCTCTAAAGATTTATTTGGTAGCGCGCACCTCATCAATTGCCTTTGGGCGAGACTAAATCCGTCGTGTGATTCGTTTGCGTGAAGTCAAACGTTCCGCGGCGTCCTCCTTCTCGCCAAAAATGGGGTAGCACAAATGGAACAGCTTAATAAGGCAGGTCAAAGCAGCGTTTTTCGCAACGGACATATTGAACACGGTGAACGTGCAGGGCGGCTCGAGCGGGCGGTTGTCCAGGCTCAGGAGAAGCGCGAGTCCATGCCGTTCACGATCCGGATTGTTCGCGAAAACGCCGACCTTGAAAAAGTCGTTGAGATGCGGCGCATGGCTTATGGCCGGCATTTGCCGGTTTTTGCCCAGAAACTGGGCATTGAGGAATGCGATCGGGACCCGGGTGTGGCAGTGCTTCTTGCGGAATCGAAGCTGGATGGCGCGCCGCTGGGTACTATGCGTATTCAAACCAATGAATATGCGCCGCTGGCAGTGGAACAATCGGTGCGCCTGCCTGACTGGCTGGCCAGCAGCCGTTTGGCGGAAGCCACCCGGCTGGGTGTGGCGGGCGGTGGCGTGGGCCGTGTCGTCAAGGTAATGCTTTGCAAGGCCCTGTGGCTTTATTGCGAGCAGCAACTGGTCGACTATATGGTTATTACCGCGCGTGCGCCGCTGGACAGGGAATATGAAGGCATGTTGTTCGAAGATGTATTTGAAGAAAGAGAATTCCTGCCGATGGCTCATGTTGGCGGATTGCCGCACCGGGTACTTGCAAAAGACGTGATGGCGGCTCGGCGCCGCTGGGAGGAAGCGAAGCATCCGTTATTCCAGTTCATGGTGCATACGCATCATCCGGATCTGGATTTACGGACGTCTGATTTATCTTTCCAGCAGGAACCGGTACGATGCCCGGAGGTACCGCAAGTTGCTTACGGCAGGTAATAAAAGATAGCCCGGCCGTTCATTGACCGAGGCCACAAAAAGACGGTGGCGATTCACTGGGGTTTCGCCACCGTCGGCGCGACATCTGTCGTGCATCACGGGGGATTAAAAGGTATGGCGTCGGTTGCCTTATTTTCGCGGGCGAAGTCCGGATATACCGGGTCGAATATGGACCGGTTTCTGTACGCGTTCGCCGTTTATATCGTCCCGACACTGATTGCTCTCGGCACCCTTGCCACGCTGGTGTGGGGAACGCCCCAATTCGATTCGAGGGGCGGTCTCACCCTGCCCCTCCACGTCCTGAAAGACCCGTCTGGAACGCTCGATCCTGCTACCGCGCTTGAGCGGATGCCTACGGCTGTCTTGTCGAACCGGTTCAACACGCAGCTCGCCGAAACGCCATTCTGGTTCGAATTCGCCGTGCCCAACATGAGTCAGGAGCAATCGACTTACGCCGAATTACCGTCGCGTCACGCGCAAACGCTTTCGTGCTGGATTGCATCGACCATGCAGCCGCTCGGCAGCGCCGATCGCCTGACCACGACCAACGAATTTACCCCCATCAAGGCGGGTTTCGCGCTCCAACTCGGCCACCTCGCGGAGCCGGTCAATGTGCTGTGCCGCGGCACGTTTTCCGGCCCGGCACAAATTACCGCGCTCGGTTGGAGCGGTCCGATGTTGCAAAAAAGCGCGCTCGACTTCCAGGAGAGTTCGGGGTTGATCGCGGGCGGATTGTTGACACTGGCCGTCTTTGTTTTCGTCACGGCAATGATCAACCGCGAGTGGACCTATGTGATCTTCGCGGTCTGGCTTGTCGGCAACCTGCGGTTGTGCGCGAACGCCATGGGCTGGGACATGGAGTGGCTTGGTCGCGTGATCCCGCCGGATTACCTGCAGATCATCCGGCAACTGACGTTCGCAGCCTATTACCTTTTGACGGCCGCTTTGTTCAGTTCGCTGTTCCGGCGCGAGCTGAAGGTCATTGGTTATAAATGGCTCCTGAGGATCGTGCATTACGTCGGCCTCGTGCTGTTTGGCGCGGCGATCGTGTTGCCCTATGCACGCTTTATCCCGACGCTCTGGGTAACCACCGGGTTCGGCGTGTTCGTGCTGATCTTCCTGCTGGCTCGTCTCGTCTGGATGACCCGCTCGCGCACGGTGATGTGGTATGTGGGCTCGCTGGCAATCGTGCTGTTCGCGACATTTTCTGAAGTCATGGGCGCAGCGTTCGGCATCAAGCTGCTGGTCGGCGGCGTCAATACGGTGATGGCCGCATTGTCGTCGAGCATGATGGCCGCCTTCGCTATTGCCGAACAGATGCGTGCCGAACGTGAGCACCGGCGGCAGGCCCAAACCGAATTGCGCAACACGTATGACGTGACACCCATTGGCCTGTTCACGCTCGACAGCGCCGGTCATTTCGTGCGCGCGAATCCCGCGTTGCGGACCATGCTGTCGCTGCAGAAAACCGAGTACAGGGTGCGGCACTGGAACGACTACTTCGAATCGGGCGCCTGGGGCGCTTTGCAGGCGCTGGCATCGAAGGGAAGTGAAGGCGAACTGGAGATGGGGGGCGCGGCATCGCGGGGCAATGGCGAGCGCCGTTTCCTGCTCAAGGCTACGCGCTCGAACGGCTGGATCGAGGGCTCGCTGCAGGATGTGACCGAACGTTCGAAAGCCATAGAACGACTGCGGTTCCTGGCTGAACACGACCCGCTCACAGGGTCGCTCAACCGGCGCGGCGTGGAAAAGGCTATAGCGGCACAGAGCGAAGAAGGGACGTCCTGGGCGCTCGCGTACGTGGATCTGGATCGCTTCAAGCTCGTCAACGATCTGTTCGGTCATCGTGCCGGCGACGAAGTCCTGAAGCAGGTCGCCACGCGTACGCGGGCGTTATTTTCAGCCGGGTTTCCGTTCGGGCGGATTGGTGGTGACGAGTTCGTCTGCGTGATGGGTGGCATGTCCATAGACGAAGCCATCGACTGTTGTCATCACCTGATCAGTGCATTGAGTGATGCGCCGTATCAGGTCGGCAATCGTGCGTTCCAGGTGAAGGCATCGGTAGGGCTGGTGGAGTGTTCGCACGGCGTGCGTGTGCAGGATGCGCTCTCGCATGCGGACCGTGCGTGCCGTGAGGCCAAGAAGAGTTCGAATGCGCGGATGGTGACGTATCGCAAGGGTGCGGCGGCGTTCGAGGAGCGGGCAGAGGAATTGAAGCTGGTTGAAACGCTGGGGCGCAATCGATTGCCTCCGGGTCTTTTTCTTGTGATGCAGCCGATCATGTCGCTGTCTGCGCCCACAGAGTCGCTTAATTTCGAGGTGCTGCTGCGCATGCGCGCGCCCGATGGTGCAACGTTGCCTGCCGGCAAGGTGATCGTGGCGGCGGAGGAATCCGGCAACATTGCGGCTATCGATAAATGGGTGATTACCACGTTGCTTGAGTGGATCGAGAAACATCAGGCGTCGCTCACGAATACGCGTTTCATTTGCGTCAATCTCAGTGGTGGTTCGTTGAATGACGAGCAGTTCATGGAAGACGTCTTTGCATTGTTCGCGCGTTTCCGGCATATCGTTCCTTATCTTTGTCTTGAGATTACCGAGAGCGTCGCGTTGCATGATCTTGGCAATACACAGCGCTTTATCGCGCGGGTTCATGAGATGGGTGGCAAGATCGCACTCGATGATTTTGGCGCGGGGTATACATCGTTTAAATATCTCAAGGATCTTTCCGCTGATGCACTCAAGATTGACGGCGAGTTTATTCGGACGATGTGTGCGCATCCGGCTGATATAGCCATTGTTGAAGCTATTGTTGCGCTCGCTCGCAATCTTGGAATGCGTAGCGTTGCCGAGTGGGTTGAGGATGTGGGGACGCTGCGCGCGCTGAAGGAAATTGGCGTGGATTACGTGCAGGGATATCTTATTGCCAAGCCGCAGGAAAGCAGTGCGATTCTTGCCGCTTCGTCGGCGGCGAGTTTTGTGAAGGATTTAGAGGTGGTGCAGTTTATTGATAGTATTGTTGTGCAGGATAAGACGTTGGCGTTTAGTTTTGATGTGGCGGTTAAGGCTGGTTTGCACGGGGGGGGGGGGGGGGCGGTGTTATGCGGGGTTGGTCGGTTTTGAGGTTAGCGGTCGGGGGTCAATGCCGGGTTGGTGCTTTCGGCCGTGGTGGTCTGCAAGAGTCGGATTTTCTCTTTATCACTATTAGCCACTGTGCGTGGCGGCACGTCATTTCTTTGTCCAAAGCGACAAAGAAACGAAGCAAAGAAAGCGCTTTTAAACCACGCTACCCTAAGTGTCCACAGCGTGCAGTTTCTATTCATAGGTGCCCCAAAAGCACGGTGCTCGCCAGAGCCACGGATGGTTGAACCCCTCCTTCTCGCGAATCCTGACACGAACACGCTTCGCCCCGTACGCTCTCGGGCAAGCACCATTGCCAATGAACCCGCACGGCCTTACAGGTATTTACTGCTGCGGTTTTTTGACGGGTTAGCTACCTGGTCTGTGCGACCGTATTCATAGGCCACAGCTTCATGCGTGTTTGTGTTTACTGCCTCAGTTTTTGTGAATTGGCTGCGCGTTCTGTACAGCCATTTTCGTCGGTTACGGCCACCCACATCTTCGCGGCCTCGTTTCTCGGCGGGTTGGCGACGAGGTTCGAGGCGCGTACACATTGGTGGTTGGTGTCCGCGGATAGCGCGGGGTGCCCCTTGGGCAGGTTCAATCACTGGTGGCGAAGCGTGTGGCCGTGCGGGTCCCTTGGCGAACTGTGCTTGCCCGAGAGCGTACGGGGCGAAGCGTGTTCGTGTCAGGATTCGCGAGAAGGAGGGGTTCAAACATCCGTGGCTCTGGCGAGCACCGTGCTTTTGGGGCACCTATGAATGAAAACTGCACGCTGTGGACACTTAGGGTAGCGTGGTTAAAGCGTTTTCTTTGCTTCGTTTCTTTGTCGCTTTGGACAAAGAAATGACGTGCCGCCACGCACAGTGGCTAATAGTGATAAAGAGAAAATCCGACTCTCGCAGACCACTAAGGCCGAAAGCACCAACCCGGCATAGACCCCGACCGCTAACCCTGGAACCTGACACCCGGGCACTGACCCACCCGAGCCCACCAAAACCGGTCCACCGGCGCGAGCGAAACCCTTACCCCCTAAGTTGTTTTCATCCCGTTCAGGATCTTTGTCGCGGCAATCGGAATACGCGTGTCATCCCATTGCGCCAGCCATTGCACTTCCTTCGTCGTGAAAAACCCAGGCTGGTTACGCAATGCAAACTGCAACGAATCCACAATGTGATCTCGGATGATCTGGGGCGAATCTTCGTCGGTGACGATCGCGTGAAGGGCTTCGAGTGCGCTCATGGTGCAGGAGACCAAAATGATAGGTTGGCAAGAATGCTGGTAAACCATAACCCGATAAAAATCCGGAAAACAATTCAATTCAACGCTTTTTTAAACCCCTTTTCCACCCATTAGTGTTTTTACGTAGACGCGACGCAACAATCGCTGCTTGCATAACCCGATTGATCTTCAAAGCGATCTAATCGGCGTCATGCTGCACTGCACCGTTCGGGTGTCATTCCATTTTCTTGACTTGTCTCCATGTCGCTGTTGTACTAAATAAAGTCAATTGATTTAGTCGGCGAACGCGTCCGGTGCGCTTCATCTTCTCGAAGCCGCGGACGAATAAAAATCTATGGAGCGAGACATGAAAAATCTTCGACGTGCCGCACGTGCGTCCTTCCTCGGACTTGCAGTTGCGTCGCTGGTGAGTTCAGGCGCGGCAATGGCGGCTGACCAGATCGCGATCGGCCTGATTACCAAGACCGACACCAATCCGTTCTTCGTCAAGATGAAACAGGGCGCCGAAGAAGCCGCCTCGAAAGGCGGTGTCAAACTGATCACAGCAGCCGGCAAGTTCGACGGCGACAACGCAACCCAGGTGACGGCGGTCGAGAACATGATGACGGCCGGTGTGAAAGCCATCCTCATCACGCCGAGCGATACCAAGGCCATCGTGCCGACGCTCAAGAAAGCACGCGCGGCAGGCATTCTCGTGATCGCGCTCGACACGCCGACCGATCCGCAAGATGCCACCGACGCGCTGTTCGCCACCGATAACTTCAAGGCCGGCGTGCTGATCGGCGAATACGCAAAAGCCTCGTTTGCCGGCAAGCCCGCGAAGATCGCCACGCTCGACCTCGCGCCCGGCGTGACCGTCGGTGTCCTGCGTCATAACGGCTTCCTGCAGGGCTTCGGCGTGAAAGAGGGCGACCCGTCCGTGGTATGCAGCCAGGACACTCGCGGTGACCAGTCGAAGGGCCAGACGGCGATGGAAAACTGCCTGCAGAAGGAGCCGGGCATCAACCTCGTTTATACGATCAACGAACCCGCGGCGGCCGGTGCGTATCGTGCGCTCAAAGCAGCGGGCAAGGATAAGGACGTGATGATCGTGTCCATCGACGGGGGCTGTGAAGGCGTGCGCAACGTGAAGGCGGGCAGCTTCGCCGCCACCTCGCAGCAGTACCCGCTGTTGATGGCGCAGCAAGGTGTGCAGGCGGGGATCGAATACGCGAAGACGGGCAAGAAGGCGACCGGCTATCACGACACCGGCGTCACGCTCATCACCGACAAACCCGTGTCCGGCGTCGCGGCCAAGGACACGAAGTTCGGGCTGGATAACTGTTGGGGCAACAAGTAAGCCGTCGCGCCGCATTTGAACCCGCGGCCCGGGCTTGAGCCTCAAGGCGTTTCAAGCCCGGGTTGCGCGAGCGGCGCATTTTTTCGATGTTGCTGTCGAGGTCCCGAGTCATGACGCAATCCACCTCTCCCACGGCCGGCCGCGCGACGTTCTCTGATCGTCTGCCATCGCTTGCCGATATCGGTCCGCTAGTGGCGCTCGTGATCGCATGCGCTTTCTTCATCTGGCAAAGCGACCGGTTTTTATCGATACAAAATCTCTCGCTGATTCTTCAGCAGACCATGGTCGTGGCGGTGATCGCGATAGGACAGACGCTGATCGTGCTGACCGGCGGAATCGATTTGTCGTGCGGCATGCTCATGGCATTCGGTTCCATCGTGATGACGAAGTTCGCCGTCACGCTGGGCGTACCCCCCGTGATTGCCATTGTATGTGGCGTGGCGGCAAGCACATTGTTCGGATTACTGAACGGTACGCTAATCACGAAGATCAAGTTGCCCGCGTTCATCGTCACGCTGGGGACGCTGAACATAGCGTTCGCGCTGACGCAGGTGTACTCGAATGCCGAGAGCATCTCGAACCTGCCGGACGCCATGATGTTCTTCGGCAACACCTTCCATCTCGGCGGCGCGGAGGTCACGTATGGCACCGTGCTGACCTTGTTGATGTACCTCGTGGTCTGGTTCGTGTTGCGCGATACGGTGCCCGGCCGCCATCTCTACGCACTCGGGAACAATGCCGAAGCTGCGCGGCTGATGGGACTTTCGTCGCAGAAAATCCTGATCACCGTGTATACGCTCGCGGGATTTTTCTATGGGATTGCGGCGCTGTTGTCGGTCGCGCGAACCGGTGTGGGCGATCCACAGGCGGGCCAGACCGAGAACCTCGACAGCATTACGGCCGTCGTGCTCGGCGGCACGAGTCTCTTCGGCGGCCGCGGCACGATTGTCGGGACCTTGCTGGGCGCTTTGATTGTCGGCGTGTTTCGCAATGGCCTGACGCTGATCGGGGTGTCGTCGGTTTATCAGATTTTGATCACCGGCATCCTGGTGATTCTCGCGGTCGCCGCCGATAAACTCGCGCGTCCCCGCGCCTGAGGAGCCAAGCTCATGAACGACACACTCAAACCCGTTCTGGAAGCGCGCGGCGTCAGCAAGCGCTACGGTTCCGTGACCGCACTCGACGGCGTCGATTTCGAACTGCTGCCCGGCGAAATCATGGCGGTCATCGGCGATAACGGGGCAGGCAAATCGTCGCTGATTAAGGCGCTTTCCGGCGCGCTGGTGCCCGACGAAGGGCAGATCCTGCTGGACGGAAAACCCGTGCATTTTCGCAGTCCGCTCGACGCGCGCTCGCAAGGCATTGAAACCGTCTATCAGGACCTCGCGGTCGCGCCGGCGATGAGCATCGCGGAGAACCTTTTTCTCGGGCGTGAGTTGCGGCGTCCCGGCATCCTCGGCTCCGTGTTCATGATGATCGACAAGCGGCGCATGTTGCAGGAAGCCATCGCGCATATGGAGGGATTGCAGATCGGCATCCGTTCGATGAAGCAGGCGGTCGAAACGCTTTCCGGCGGTCAGCGACAGGGCGTGGCGGTGGCGCGCAGCGCGGCGTTCGCGCGACATGTGGTGATCCTCGATGAACCCACCGCCGCGCTCGGCGTGAAGGAATCGAACATGGTGCTGGAGTTGATCCGGCGCGTGCGTGATCGCGGGTTGCCCGTGATTCTCATCAGCCACAACATGCCGCACGTGTTCGAGATTGCGGACCGCATTCATATCCAGCGGCTTGGGCGACGCGCGGCGCTGGTCAATACGAAAGACATCCATATGTCGGAAGCCGTGGCCATCATGACCGGTGCAAAGCAGGCCGACGTGCAGGCGATCGCCTGATTGCCGATGACGCCTTCAATGTCCGCAAGCACGGCAACGCCGAAGCCGGCCGGCATGCGGCAGATGAACGAGCGCATCGTGCTTCAGGCGGTGCGTGTCCACGGTCCGCTGCCAAAGTCCGAGATCGCGCGCCTGACGCATTTGAGCACGCAGACGACGTCGCTGATCGTGGATCGTCTGATAGACGATGGCTTGCTCGCCCGCGAGGCCAGGACGCGCGTGCGGGGACGCATGGGGCAGCCGTCGGTGCCGATCTCGCTGCGTGCTGATGGGGCGTTTTCCATCGGCGTGAAAGTGGGGCGCCGGAGTCTTGATGTGCTGACCATGGATTTTGCGGGGCAGGTGCATGCGCGTGATGTGATCGAGTATGCGTATCCCGATCCGCGTACGGTGTTCGCTTTGCTGAGCGGGAAGATTGACCAGATGATGGTCGCGCTCGGCAATGACGCTACGAAGGTGGTTGGAATTGGTGTGGCGGCGCCGTTGTGGCTTGGTGGCTGGCGCAATTTCTTCGATACCCCGCCGGACGTTTTCGCCGCGTGGAATGAGATCGATATCAGCGCGCGAGTCCAGGCGCTGACCACGTTGCCGGTGGAGTTCGCGAAGGACACCACCGCTGCTTGCGCCGCTGAATTGCTGATGGGGCAAGGGCGCGGATTGAGCGATTTTCTTTACGTGTTTATCGGCACGTTCATTGGCGGCGGGCTGGTCATTGATGGACGGCTGCATGCCGGGCCGAAGGGGAATGCCGGTGCTATCGGGTCGTTTCCGCTGATGAGCGAAGGCACGCCGCAGTTGCTCAATGTGGCGTCAGTGTATGTGCTGGAAAAGCGCTTCATCGATGCCGGTTTTCCTGCTGCT
Organism: Caballeronia sp. dw_19; assembly: GCF_018449515.1. Taxonomy (GTDB): domain Bacteria; phylum Pseudomonadota; class Gammaproteobacteria; order Burkholderiales; family Burkholderiaceae; genus Caballeronia. Next base: position 95,401 of record NZ_JAAVUQ010000009.1, read on the forward strand.
GCTGCTCACGATCAACGGGCGCTGTCGGCGCAATTGTGGCCTTTGTGCGAGGCGTGGCTCGATGCCGCGTGTCCGGCGCTCGCCACGGCTATTGCAACGGCGGCGGCGCTGGTCGACGTCGACGCGATCGTGATTGATGGGGAGCTGGATCGCCAGTTGTTGCGGGAGGTGTTGAGCCGGACCAATTCGGCGCTCGATGCCTTCGACTGGCAGGGGATGGTGCGGCCGAGACTGGTTGAAGGGGAGATAGGCGCCGATGCCCGGGCAATGGGCGGTGCAATCCTGCCGTTGTATGCGCATTTTGCGCCCCGTTATGTGTTGTTCCTGAAGTCGGGGTTGAGTGGGTGATTGGCGGGAAGGGTTGCTAGGTTTTGGGGGGGCGGTCGGTCGGGGTCAATGCCGGGTTGGTGCTTTCGGCCGTGGTGGTCTGCGAGAGTCGGATTTTCTCTTTATCACTATTAGCCACTGTGCGTGGCGGCACGTCATTTCTTTGTCCAAAGCGACAAAGAAACGAAGCAAAGAAAACGCTTTAACCGCTCTACCCTAAGTGTCCACAGCGTGCAGTTTCTATTCATAGGTGCCCCAAAAGCACGGTGCTCGCCAGAGCCACGGATGTGTGAAACCCTCCTTCTCCGAACACCGATACCCACACGCTTCGCCACCAGTGATTGAACCTGCCCAAGGGGCACCCCGCGCTATCCGCGGACACCAACCACCGAATTTGTACGCACCTTGAACCTCGTCGCCAACCCTGCTGGAAACGAGGCCGCAACGGTGCATGGGGCCGTAGTTGGTGAAAAGAATCGTGCGGGCCGCGCAACAACCCACCAAACATGAAGCCGTAAATATGCGTTCGGCCGTGTAGCCCACCAAAAAAAGTAGCGCACGCTCGGCCAACGCACCAAGAAGCGCGGCAGCGAATACGCGCGAGGCCGTGCTCATTCGTGGGCGTTCGTGCTTGCCCGAGAGCGTACGGGGCGAAGCGTGTTCGTGTCAGGATTCGCGAGAAGGAGGGGTTCAAACATCCGTGGTTCTGGCGAGCACCGTGCTTTTGGGGCACCCATGAATGAAAACTGCACGCTGTGGACACTTAGGGTAGCGTGTTTGAAAGCGTTTTCTTTGCTTCGTTTCTTTGTCGCTTTGGACAAAGAAATGACGTGCCGCCACGCACAGTGGCTAATAGTGATAAAGAGAAAATCCGACTCAGGCAGACCGCTAACGCCGAAAGCACCAACCCGGCATCAACCCCGAACCGCTAACCCCGGAACCCCAGCATCGCCCCCCCACCAAGCCCACCAAAACCCCGTCCACCGGCGCGAGCGAACTTCTCAATCACGACTGGCTTCAATCAGGGCTTTCAGCTTGGCGCGTTCTTCCGCCACACCCTGCGGCGTTTGCGGCCAATCGAGAACAACGCCGCTGTTCATCGCTTCCCGCGTGAGGGCGGCATAACGTGATTTGCTGATCTTGTCTTCTTTCATCGACTCGCTCAGTTCGTGCTTGATACCCTGCGGGAATTGCGGATAAGCCTCGGCGAGAGACGCATATTGGCGCGCATCGATCTCGGTCGATTCTTTCGTGATCGCCCACGAGGCAACGAGCACGATCGCCACGAACGGGACCAGGGTGTATCGGAGGAAAAATTGGATTGGCTTCATGGTTGCGGCTGATTCGTCAGCCGTTATTGTAGAGCTGGTTGCGGCTGATTCGTCAGCCGTTATTGTAGAGCGTCGCAGTTTTTTTACCTGTGTCACTCCTCCGCCGGACAAAATGAAAAGGCTGTTCCAACTTTCGTTGGAACAGCCTTTTCATTCAACCCGAAAGCTCATACGCGCAAATCGGGTCTCACATGTTTCAGACCCGGCGGCGCACGACCAGCCCCCAGACGAACAGCAGGACGATAGCGCCGACCACGGAGGCAATCCACCCCGCAGCCTGTCCTTCGTGATACCAGCCGAGTGCGCGGCCGGCATAGCCCGCCACGAGCGAGCCGGCAATGCCCAGCAGAATGGTCATGATCCAGCCGATGCTGTTGTCGCCCGGTTTGATTGCCCGGGCGATCAAACCAATAATGCCGCCGATGATGATGGTGCCGATAAGTGAAAGCATGAAGATTCCTTCGTAGTGTTGGCAAAACGCCCGGCATTCCGGGCGCGCGCCGGCGCACCCTTTGCACGCGACACTTCTGTAACAAAAAGACGGGTGGCGCGCAAAGTGCCCGTCGAGTAGACCGATCAGCCAGCGTGTGGGCATTTTCGACGATGCCGGGGCTTCATGCAGGTTAAAATTCGTCGCTTAAGCACGGTGCAACACCCGCGCGCTCCCATACCGTTTCATGCAACTCGAGCTTCTTATCCCCATGACCGATTCAGACCCCGATCTCCAACCCGCCGAAGACACCACGCTCCACGAAGACCGCCTCTGGCGTGACGACGGCTGGACCGCAAGGGTGATCAAGAACGAGGATGACGACGGCTGGGCGGTCCAGATGATCAAGGACGGCGAAGCCGAACCGGCGCTCACCGGTCCCTGGACCATGGGCCGCGACAAGAAGAATCCCAAGCCGCTCGATCCGAACGCGTTCCGCACGCTGGTCAAGACGGCCTCCGAAGTATTGCGTCGGCACGAGCAACAGCGCCACGCAATGCTTCACAAGGATTTTACGGTTCGCGCGGACGGCGAGGATGTGACGGTGTCGCTGGATATCGTGCCCGACGAGGACGATCCCTACGCAGACCTGAAGGCGCTCGATTCGTTCGGTGCGCTGCTTGCCCACGTGCGGGTGTCCGCGGGATTCAAGCTCAGCAAGACCAGCGCGCAGGCCTGGGTGGACAACGACTTCCGCAAGCCTGACTGATCGCGGCACGCGCTGACACTGATACTGAGACTGAGACTGACACGCCTGGGCGGCGTGCAGCACAGGTTCAATAGACGCCGGCTACACCCTCCGGCCGGTGCTTGAAGCGGCGATGCACCCAGTAGTATTGCTCCGGAAAACGCACTATTTGCGATTCCAGGAACTCGTTCATCCGGCGGGCATCGGTTTCGTCGCTTTGCGAGGGAAAGTCGGCGAGCGGCTCGAAAATCGTCATCTTGTAGCCCTTGTAATCGGGCAGCACTTCGGTCACGAACGGCACCACGCGCGCGCCCCCAAGGCGCGCCAGCCGCGACACCGACGTCAGCGTGCAGGCCTGTACGCCGAAGAACGGCACGAATACCGAGTTTTCGATGCCGTGGTCCATGTCGGCGGCCAGCATCACCGAACCGCCCTTGCGCAGCAGCTTCAGAATGCGACGGGCACTGTCGGCGCGCATCACCATGTCGGCGCCGAAACGGCCTCGCTGCTCCACGGCGAGCGTGTTGAGCCGCTTGCTGGACATCGGCGTGTAAAGCGCGGTGATGGGTAGCTTCATGGAGTACAACATGCAGCCCACTTCAATGGCGACAAAGTGGAAGCCCATGAAAATGGTGGGCGGTGAGTTTTCGTCATCGAGATCGATACGGCTTTCGAGCTGCACCAGTTTTTCGATAGCGGGAGCCGAACCGAACCACTGCACGCCGCGCTCTACATAACTGCGCACGACGTGACGAAAATGCGAACGTCCGAGCAATTCGTATTCAGCGGCGGTCTTTCCGGGAAAACATAATTGCAGATTGACCTGCACAATATGTTTTCGACGGCTCGGAATGCAATAAAGCAGTGCGCCAAGGCCGCTGCCGAATCGCGCGACCAGGCCATAAGGCAGGCGCGCGAGCGAGCGGAGCAGCGCTACGACGAGCGCGAAACCGATGTTATTCAAACTTGCCCCTTGAAACGGGCGGCGAAATGCGTATGACGAGCGCCGGGTAAATTTAAACTTCAACGATTGGCGCGCAGCCGGATGTTGAAGAGGAGTAACGGCGAAACCCAGGCGCGGCGAGAGTGATTAACCCTTCAGCCGGGGAACCAAGAGGCGAAAAAGCCGCGGAACAGGCATGTTCCGGAGAGCGTCCGACGCTGCAGGAATCTTGAGCGTTGCGGGTAATTCGCGGACCTGCGCCAAGGTAAAAGTCGAAAGTGCCGCCATGATCGCACACACGGACTCCGGCATACAGTTTTGGCGTGCCTACCAAGTCTTACATGCAAGCCTTACACGCATGTCATATATGCGCTTATTACAATGTGGCACGATGATTCGATTGCGGCGCGCACAGCTTCGCCTACAACGGAGATAAAGCCATGCACTTTCTATTGATGTACGAACTGAGCACCGATTATCTCGAACGCCGGGCGGCGCTTCGTGACCGCCATCTGGCGGCGGCCTGGGCATCGGCGGAACGCGGAGAATTATTGCTGGGCGGGGCGCTGGAGGCGCCCATCGACCGGGCGATACTGCTGTTCGAGGCGGATTCGTCCACCGTGCCGGAGGCGTTCGCGCGGGCCGATCCGTACGTGACCGAAGGGTTGGTCACGCGCTGGGAGGTACGCAAGTGGAATACGGTGGCGGGCGAGCGGGCCACTCAGCCGGTCAGGCCGGCGTGAGCGTTCATGGCGGCTTCACGTAGGGTCATGACTCGCTGGTGGTTTCCTCGTGCGCGTCCTCGTCGCGGGCGGTAGCAGCTCTTGATGCCGTCGCCTTCGTGGCAGAGGAAACCGGGCGGCGAGCGGTGCTGAACAGGCGCGTGAGCGTATCGTCCATTTCCTGAGAGCGCTCGAACAATTCCGCCAGCCAGTCCACGAACGCGCTGACCCTCGGCGCGGCTTGCCGGCTCTTGACGAATGCGACCGACACATTCATCGGCATCGACTTCCATTGCGGCAGCACCTCGCGCAGTTCCCCGGAACGCAGGTACGGCAAAGCGGCAATGCGCGGCGGCTGAATCAGCCCGAGTCCTTGCAGGCCGCACGCGAGATACGCGTGTTCGTCGGTGACTTGTACAAACCCCGCCATTTTCATGGCCACTGCTTCGCCATCCACTTCGAAGTCGAAATCACACGGCCGGCCGGTACGAGCCGACACGCAGTTCACCGCGACGTGCTGCGCGAGTTCATCGAGTGTCTTCGGCGTGCCGTGCGCCTCCAGATACGCGGGCGTGGCGCACGTTACGTGCTCGAAGCTGCCGAGCCGCCGTGCGATCAGCCCGGAATCGGGCAGTTCGCCAAGCTGCACGCTGCAATCCACACCTTCACCGACCAGATCGACGGCGCGGTTGCAAATGCCGATCGACAACTCGATATGCGGATAGCGCGCATGGAAATCGGGCAGCGCGGGTACGACCAGCGCGGTGGCGACCGTATCGGGCAACTCGATGCGCAGACGTCCGCGAAGACGCTCGTCACGGCCATGAAAGCCTGCTTCCAGATCGTCGATATCCGCAAGAATGCGCACGCAGCGCTCGTAACACTCGGCCCCTTCGGCCGTGAGATTGAGACGCCGCGTCGTGCGTGCGAGCAGTTGCACGCCGAGCAGCGCCTCGAGTTGTTGAATGGTCGTCGACACGCTTGCACGCGGCATGCCGAGAGATTCGGCGGCACGCGAGAAGCTGTTGGTATCGACGACGCGGATGAAAACACGCATGGCATGAACGCGATCGGTCACGGGAGTTTTCCTGTAGAAGCGATAAATGCGATGACCGGCGGGCACCTTCGGGTGATGCAGAAGGAATGCCGGCAAGGTTCACACTTTAGGCATCAGGAAGGTTCGCGTGAATACATAAAAGTCGCAGATTCTTGCCTGCTTCTCCAGCTAGAGCGTGGGCAACTCACCGCGCAAACGGCCGCTTTCCGCGCTGCCAATGGCGCTTGAGCTGCTTGCGCCGCCGATCCGCCCGCTCACCAGTCCGCTCATGTCGGCACCGGACGGCGCTTGATAGAGCCGCAGGCCCATCTCCGGCAGGATGGACAGCAGGTGGTCGAACACATCGCCCTGGATGCGCTCGTATTGTGTCCATGCGGTGACGGCGGTGAAACAATACACCTCGACGGGAATGCCTTCCGATTGCGGTTCCATCATCCGCACCATCATCGACATGTCCTGTCTGATCTCCGGATGCCGTTGCAGATACGCGAGCCCATACGCGCGGAAGGTGCCGATATTCGTCAGCCGCCGCCGGTTGGCCGGCTCGCTGGCGAGCGCGCCGAGATTCTTGTTGGCCTGGTCGACTTCGATCTGCTTTTCTTCCAGATAATCGTGCAGCAAGCGGAATTGCTTGAGGCGCGCGGTTTCTTCATCGGTGAGAAAACGCACACAGGTGGCATCTATTCTCAACGTGCGCTTGATGCGTCGCCCGCCCGATTCGAACATTTGCCGATAGTTTCTATAACTCTCCGAGAACAGCTTGTAGGTGGGCACGGTAGTCACCGTGTTGTCCCAGTTCTGCACCTTCACGGTATGCAGCGCGATGTCCTTCACGAAACCATCGGCGTTGGATTGCGGCATCTCGATCCAGTCGCCTATGCGCAGCATGTCATTCGATGTGAGTTGCGTGCTTGCCACCAGCGACAACAACGTGTCCTTGAACACGAGCAGCAGGACGGCGGACAATGCGCCGAGCCCGGACAGCATCCAGAGCGGCGAGCGGTCGATCACAATGGACAGCACCAGCACGCCGCATATCAACGCGAGCGCGAGCTTGCCGATCTGGATGTAGCCTTTGATCGAGCGTGTCTGCGCCTGCATGCTGGCGGCGTAGACGTCCTGCCATGCGCTGAGCGCGCCGCCCATCGCGAAGAAGACGCAGATCCATGCGCCCGCATGCGCGAGCCGCTCGATCACGTCCGCCGCGTGACCGATGTGCGGCACATCGCCGATACCGATCGCCACCGCCGCGAACGGCACGGCGTACCAAAGCTGGTGATACGCGCGATGCCGGGCGAGGGCCTTGTCCCACGCTTCGCGTTCGGTCAGCACAAGCAGGCGGTGCGCGAAATACAGCACGATGCGCGCGACGACCCACTGCGCGAACAGCGCCGCCAGAACGAGCATCAGCAGACCGAGCGCGAATTGCGCCCAGTGGTGGGTGGGGTAGTGCTGTTGCACGGTATCTGCAACAGTGTCTATCAGATTGTCCAAATTCAAAATCATGCGGGCCGGGTGAAACATGAAAAGGCGAACTCGACTACAACAAACGAAGCGACCCGTATTGTGCATGAAAGGCGGCTTTACGCTCTCAGTGCTTTCTCGCATTCTGTATTGGGTTCGTCACGCACTCCATTATGATTACGCCTTTATGCATTCCCGCGCGCGAGCGCAACGCCCATGCGAACCGTCAAGCTGGAACATAACGACGACACCGTTCTCGATCCCGCCGATCCTCAACTGGTCAAACGCGGCTCCCTGCTGCTGGACGGCCATGAATGCGGCGGCTGGGAACAGCGGCGCGACGGCACGTGGATTGCGCGGCTTACAAGGTCCGGCGAGATGGTCGTCGCGGCGAGCCGTGAGCAGCTCATCGAGCGTCTAACGCTCATTCCTCTCTGATCTTCTGCCTTCGCTCATGTATCTGTCGATTCTGGCTGTAGGTATTGGCGGCGCGCTCGGTTCCCTGTTTCGATGGGTCCTCGGCCTGCGCCTGAACGCGTTGTTCCCCAATCTGCCGCTTGGGACGCTCGCGGCGAACGTCATCGCAGGCTATGTGATTGGCGTGGCGGTGGCGTGGTTCGCGCGTTTCCCCGGGGTATCGATGGAATGGCGGCTATTCGTCATTACCGGCTTGATGGGCGGCCTGTCCACCTTCTCGACGTTCTCGGCCGAAGTCGTCGCGCATCTGCAGCAAGGACGCTACGGCTGGGCGGCGGGCGAGATCGCGATTCACGTGACGGCGTCGGTCGTGATGACCATTTTGGGTATCGCGACGGTGTCGCTGACGCGCTAAAGAACCCGTGCATTCGTCGATGCAACCCGTCATCCGGCGTTATGAAGCCGCCGATCTGGACGCGGTTATCAGTGTGTTTCTGCGCTCGGTGCGGGGAGTGGCGTCTCGTGATTACGATGCCGGCCAGATCGCGGCGTGGGCGCAGGTGGACCGCGATGTGTGGTCGCGTCGCCGGCTTGACCGGCCTACGTGGGTTGGGTTGATCGATGGTGTTATTGCGGGTTTCATCGATCTGGAAAGCAGCGGACACATCGACATGTTGTTCGTTGATCCGGCCAGCCAGCGTAGAGGCGTGGCTAGCGCGCTGCTTGATGCGGTGGAAAACGCGGCGCGCGTGCAACGCGCTCGCGGTCCTCTACACCGACGCCAGCATTACCGCGCGGCCGTTCTTCGAAAGGCATGGCTTTCAGGTCATCCGTTCGCAAGTGGTGGAACTGCGTAACCAGCAACTGACGAACTTCCGGATGGAAAAACGATTTTCCGCTGTATAGACAACTGATCTAAAAAATAGCCCGATCGATCCTGAAAAGTCCAATTAGGTGTTTTCAGGCCTTGTTTTGGGGGATTTGTTTGTTTAGACTGGGCCGCAACTTGTATAGACAGGACTTGCGATGATCGAATTGACTCCCGGCCACCTCACGCTGGTGCACTTGCGCCAGATCGCCCGCGGCTCTGACGCCTTAACCCTCGATCCGGCCAGCTTCGCCGCCATCGACGCGTCCGCGCAAACCGTTGCCGACATCGCCGCCAAGGGCGAGCCGGCCTACGGCATCAACACGGGTTTCGGCCGTCTGGCGAGCACCCACATTCCCGCGGATCAGCTCGAACTGTTGCAGCGCAATCTGGTGTTGTCGCACGCGGTGGGCGTGGGCGAACCCATGTCGCGCCCGGTCGTGCGGCTGCTGATCGCGTTGAAGGTGTCGAGCCTGGGGCGCGGGCATTCGGGCATCCGCCGTGAGGTGATCAATGCGCTGATCACGCTTTTCAACGCCGATGTCCTGCCAGTCATCCCGGTCAAGGGGTCGGTTGGCGCATCGGGTGATCTGGCGCCGCTTGCGCATATGTCGACGGCGTTGCTCGGTATCGGCGAAGTCACCATCCGTGGCGAGCGCGCGAGTGCGCTGGACGGGTTGCGCGTGGCCGGTCTCGAACCGCTGACGTTGCAGGCTAAGGAAGGGCTTGCGCTGCTTAACGGCACGCAGGCTTCCACGGCGCTCGCGTTGTACAACATGTTCGCGATCGAAGACCTGTATCGCACGGGGCTGGTATCGGGCGCGCTGTCGGTGGACGCCGCGATGGGTTCCGTCGTTCCCTTCGATGCCCGCATTCACACGCTGCGCGGTCACGCCGGACAGATCGATGCCGCTGCGGCGTATCGCACGTTGCTGGAAGGCTCCGCGATCAACTTGTCGCATCAGGATTGCGACAAGGTGCAGGACCCATACAGCCTGCGTTGCCAGCCTCAAGTCATGGGCGCGTGCCTCGACCAGATGCGTCATGCAGCCAATGTATTGCTGATCGAAGCGAATGCGGTATCGGACAATCCGCTGATTTTCCCGGACACCGGCGAAGTACTGTCGGGCGGTAATTTCCACGCGGAACCCGTTGCGTTCGCCGCCGATAACCTCGCCATTGCCGCTGCGGAAATCGGTGCGTTAGCGGAGCGCCGGATTGCGTTGTTGATCGATGCGACGCTCTCCGGTTTGCCGCCGTTTCTCGTTCGCGATGGCGGCGTGAATTCGGGTTTCATGATCGCCCATGTGACTGCGGCGGCGCTGGCGTCGGAGAACAAGACCTACGCGCATCCGGCATCGGTTGACTCGTTGCCGACATCGGCGAATCAGGAAGATCACGTCTCCATGGCGACGTTCGCGGCCCGCAAGCTTGGATATATTGCGGAGAACGTGGCGCATATTCTCGCTATCGAGTTGCTCGCGGCGGCGCAAGGCGTGGATCTGCGCGCGCCGCATCAAACCAGCCCGCGACTCGCCGAAGTGATGAAGACGCTGCGCTCGGAAGTCGCGCATTACGATCTCGATCATTATTTCGCACCGGATATCGCGGCGATCGCGAAGCAGGTGGTCAGCGGTGAAATCGCGAAACATTGCCCGCTTTCGTTTGTTTCGGAAGTTCAATCCCACGTTCAACCGGACGCCACACGCCCAGCATGAGCACGCCCGCGTATCAGGAAATCAAGGATCACATTCTCACGCGCATTCATGCCGGGGAGTGGAAGGAAGGCGATCAGGTGCCTTCCGAAAACGAACTGGCGCGTGAGTTCAAGGTCGCGCGCATGACGGTCAATCGCGCGTTGCGCGAACTGACCGCCGAGCAGATCCTGACACGCGTGCAGGGCGCGGGCACGTTCGTGGCGCAGCCGAAATACGCATCGACGCTCGTGGAAATCCGCAGCATCTCCGACGAAATCACCGGACGCGGTCATGTGCATCGGGCAGAAGTGATGCACTTGGGCGCATCCGTACTGGACGAACGTCTCGCGCTGGAAATGCAACTCACCGAGGGCAGTCCGGTGTTTCATTCGAGGGTGCTGCACTTCGAAAACGACTTGCCGATCCAGCTGGAAGAGCGCTGGGTCAATCCCGCGCTTGCGCCCGAATATGCGCGCCAGGATTTCACCAGGATCACGCCGAATCAATACCTGATGGTCGCTGCGCCTTTGCAGCGCGTTGAATACAGGATTGAAGCAGCGCTTCCCGATGAAAGCACGGGCCTCGCGCTCTCCATGAAAGCGGGTGAGCCGTGCCTCATGCTGCACCGGCGGACATGGTCGCGCGACGCGGTGGCGTCAGTGGTGAATCTCTGGCATCCCGGCGATCGATATCAATTCACGGGTCATTTCTAGGCCTGTATCCACGCCGGGCCCATTCCGGGTTTGGCGGAATTATTGTGGAAACCGCAATATAGTTCGCCGTGCTCGGATTATTCTTCAAATTTAGACGCGCTCTCCGTCTTTTTTAGCAATAAATCCCGAAATACCTCCTTCAATTCCGCTTGCGTGGCCGTTTCCATTCGATTGTTGCGATCTCAACAATAATGTTTCGCATAAATAAGGGTTTTCCCTCAGAGTATCGAAGCATAGACTTCTTACATCCGAAACAAATTCAGAAAACGCTTGTGTCCCTCTGAGATTGTTTCGAGACCACATACAAAATACTGGAGGTTTTCCCATGTTCAAGTCACTTATTCCCGCTGTGGTTATCGTGTCGGCATTGGCAGCTCCGACGTTCGCATTTGCGCAAAGCACTGACAACAACGGTCCGTTGACGCGTGCTGAAGTCAAGGCGCAACTGGTTCGACTGGAAAAGGCTGGGTACAACCCCGCTGGCGACGACGTAGACTACCCGGCGAACATCCAGGCCGCTGAGGCTCGTGTGGCTGCACAAAACGCTCAGGCAGCGACGGCGTATGGTCCTTCGAGCAGCGGCACCTCGGCAACGGGCGTGCGTAGCTCGGCTGCAGCGGCGCAAAACGGTGCCGATTAAGCGCCCTTCGGTTGCTAATTCGACGTTGTGAAGATTTGAAGTGGACTTGGCTGGATCAGGTCCGGTGCAAGACTCGATTGGGTGTTAATCGCCCTTTTTGGGTGTTGTTCCAAATGAAAAACTCGCCATTCGTGTTTAAGCGGAGGGCGAGTTTTTTTTCGCTCGCGCCGGTGGACGGGTTTGGGGTTTTTGGCGGGCTTGGAGTCGCGGTGGGGGGGGTATGCCGGGGTGGTCGGTTCTGGGGTTAGTGGTCGGGGTCTATGCCGTGTGGGTGCTTTCGGCGTTAGCGGTCTGCGAGAGTCGGATATTCTCTTTACCACTGTTAGCCACTGTGCGTGGCGGCACGTCATTTCTTTGTCCAAAGCGACAAAGAAACGAAGCAAAGAAAACGCTTTCAAACCGCGCTACCCTAAGTGTCCACAGCGTGCAGTTTTGATTCATAGGTGCCCCAAAAGCACGGTGCTCGCCAGAGCGGAGGATGTTTGAACCCCTCTTTCTCCGAACACGGATACCCACACGCTTCGCCACCAGTGATTGAACCTGCCCAAGGGGCACCCCGCGCTATCCGCGGACGACCTCCCGCCGAATTAGTACGCACTTCGAACCATATCACTAACCCGCGCAGAAACGAGGCGCATCGAAATGCGCGAGGCCATAGTAGGCGAAAATAAGGTGCAGGCCACGCAAGTAATCCAAAAAGAACGAAGCTTTAAATATGCGTCCGACCGTAACCCGCGAAGACGACGGCGCAAACTACGCCTGCAACCTGCCAAGCCATGACGCAGTGAAGACGCGTGAGGCCGTGCGGGTCCCTTGGCGAACTGTGCTTGCCCGAGAGCGTTGGGGGCGAAGCGTGTTCGTGTCAGGATTCGCGAGAAGGAGGGGTTCACACATCCTTCGCTCTGGCGAGCACCGTGCTTTTGGGGCACCTATGAATGAAAACTGCACGCTGTGGACACTTAGGGTAGCGTGTTTTAAAAGCGTTTTCTTTGCTTCGTTTCTTTGTCGCTTTGGACAAAGAAATGACGTGCCGCCACGCACAGTGGCTAACAGTGATAAAGAGAAAATCCGACTCTCCCAGACCACCACGGCTGAAAAGCACCAACCCAGCATAGACCCCGACCCCTAACACTGAAAGCACCACCCCGGCATAGACCCAGAACCGCGAACCTTGGAACCAGGACCCCGACCACTAACCCCAACCCCGCCAAAAACCCCAAAACCCCGTCCACCGGCGCGAGCGAAACAACTTTGTCACTTCGGTGACTGTGCACTACACGCGCGAATCACGAGCCTGACCACTTCCTCAGTGGAAGCATCGAAGGCCTTCTGCGAAAGCGCCCGCTTACCTTTCAACGCGCGAATCTGCGCATCGAAATCCGCGTAGTGCTGGGTCGTGGCCCAGATCATGAACATCAGCGTCTGCGCGTCCACAGGTGCGAGCAAGCCCCGCGCGATCCAGCCATCAATCACGATCACCCGCGTGTCAAGCCACGGCTTGACGCGCTCGTTCAAGATGTCCTGCATGTGTACGGCGCCGTGAATGATCTCGCTTGCCCACACCTTCGAGCCGAGCGGACGCCGCCGCGACAACTCCATTTTCGTGCGTACATAGCCGCCGATTGCTTCGACCGGGTCATCGCTGGACTCGAAGGTATCGGCAGCACGATGCCAGTCTTCGAACAAATCCTCAAGCACGCGCCGATAAAGCGCCAGCTTGGTCGGAAAGTAATAATGCAGGTTAGCTTTCGGCAAACCTGCACGTTCCGCGATCATCGCGGTACTCGCGCCTTCGAGTCCGCGCTCGGCGAACACGGCCTCGGCGCACGCTAAAAGATGCGCTTCATTGGTCTCGCGAATGTGTGCCTTGCGCCGCCGCAATGGAACGGGCGCACTATCGTTTTTCGTCGCCTCGGCTGTCGCTTCGTCATCTCTCATCGTTTTCCTTGCATGGCGCCGTGCGCCTTCTCCATCTTGATCGCGCCTCATTCTATGCGCTTTGACGCCACCGCTGCATAGCCCGTCGTTTCGCTTGTCCCAAGGCTCTGCTGCATCGCAATGGCACGCTTCTCGCTATGCTTTTACTCTAATCGGAAACGCCGAAAGACGTTGATTTGCAAATATTAATCGGCTACAACCTGTCCAGTTGGACAGGATTTGAGAGGCGGCGGATTGCGATGGATTCACCGCTACGAAACGGACAAGGTGAGCGGATAAAGGTTGCACCGCTGCCGTGCGCCAGCGCCCCAAAAGCCGACGCCGATGCACCAGATTCGTATCAGTCAAAACCCTAAATCGAGCAATACGCAAGGAGAACGCGAAATGGACGCGGTAACTGATTCAGCGCTGGATACGTCGATCAGAGTCAACGGCAAACGTCTCTGGGACAGCCTCATGACGATGGCAAAAATTGGCGCGACAAAGAAGGGGGGCGTATGCCGGCTTGCGCTCACCGATCTCGACCGCGAAGGGCGCGACCTGATCGTCAGTTGGGCGAAGGAAGCGGGTTGCACGGTCAAGGTGGACCAGATGGGCAACGTGTTCATGCGCCGTGCCGGGCGCAACATAGATGCCGCGCCGGTCGTAACAGGCTCGCATGCGGACTCGCAACCTACAGGCGGTCGCTTCGACGGCATCTACGGCGTTCTGGGCGGCATCGAAGTGATTCGATCGCTCAATGATCGCGGCATCGAGACTGAACATCCGGTGGAAGTCGTGATCTGGACCAACGAGGAAGGCTCGCGTTTCGCGCCCGCCATGGTCGCGTCCGGCGTGTTTGCCGGCGAGTTCACGCTCGACTACGGGTTGTCCCGCAAGGACGTGGATGGCAAGACGATTGGCGAGGAACTCAAGCGCATTGGTTATGCAGGCGATGAGCCGTGCGGCGGCCGCAAGCTGCACGCAGCGTTCGAACTGCACATTGAACAAGGGCCGATTCTCGAAGCGGAAAACATGACGATCGGCGTGGTCACCGACGCGCAAGGGCAGCGCTGGTATGAGATCACGCTGACCGGTCAGGAAGCCCATGCGGGCCCGACACCGATGCCGCGCCGTCGCGATGCGTTGCTTGGGGCATCGCGGGTGGTCGAACTGGTTAACCGCATTGGGCTCGACAATGCGCCGCTGGCGTGCGCGACGGTCGGCATGATGCAGGTGCATCCGAACTCGCGCAACGTGATCCCGGGCCGGGTGTTTTTCACCGTAGATTTCCGTCATCCCGACGACGCCGTGCTCGCAAAAATGGACGCCGCCTTGCGCGAGGGCGTGGAGAAAATCGCAAGCGCTTCGGGCCTCGAAACGCAGCTTGAACAGATCTTCTATTACGCGCCTATCGCCTTCGACGCCGCCTGCGTGAAGTCCGTGCGCGCAGCCGCCGAGCGCTTTGGTTATGCGCATCGGGACATGGTCTCGGGCGCAGGACACGACGCGTGTTACCTCTCGAAGGTCGCGCCCACGTCGATGGTCTTCGTGCCTTGCGTCGACGGGATCAGTCATAACGAGATCGAGGATGCCTCGGAGGAATGGATCGAGGCGGGCGCAAACGTGCTGCTCCACGCCATGCTCGAACGCGCGGGCCGTTAAGCCTGGGTTGGTTCTAGTCGAAAGACCATTGCGTCCCCACCTTGAAGAAGGAACGTGTATGACCATGAAGCACATTGGCGACATAGCATCGAACCGGCTGTCGCAAGAGCAACTGTCGTGTCAGTTTTCAGATGTTGCGCCGTTACTCGATGCCACCGCGGCGGCTGCAGCGTCGAGCCGTTGCCACTACTGCTACGACGCACCATGTATCAACGCGTGCCCCACAAAAATAGATATTCCCAGCTTCATTCGCAAGATCGGTAACGGCAACATGAAGGGCGCGGCCATGGACATCTTGTCGGCCAACCCCTTGGGCGGCGCATGCGCACGCGTGTGTCCGACCGAAATCCTTTGTGAAGGAGCATGTGTCAGAAATCATCAGGATGACAAACCAGTTCAGATCGGTGCATTGCAACGTCACGCCACCGACTGGGCAATGGCGCGCGGCGAGCCGCTTTTCAAGCGCGCGGCGAATACGGGGCGTCACGTGGCGGTGGTTGGAGCGGGGCCGGCGGGACTGGCCTGTGCGCATCGCCTTGCGCTCGACGGTCACCGGGTGACGCTCTTCGACGCCCGGCCCAAGCCCGGCGGCCTGAATGAATACGGCATCGCGGCGTACAAGGTGGTCGAGGATTTCGCTCAGCGCGAAGTGGAGTGGTTGTATTCGGTGGGGGGTATCGAAGTGAAGAACGACGTGATGCTCGGCCGCGACGTGAAGTTGAGCGACTTGCGAAAGCAGCATGACGCCGTGTTTCTCGCCATCGGCTTGGGCGGCGTGCGCGCGCTCGAACTCGAAGGCGAGACGTTGCAAGGCGTGTACAACGCGGTCGATTTCATCGAGCAGGTGCGTCAGGCGGATGCTCTCGGGAGCGTGCCGGTAGGGCGTCGCGTGGTGGTGATCGGCGGCGGCAACACGGCAATTGATGCGGCGGTGCAAAGCCGCAAGCTGGGTGCTGAAACAGTGACGATGGCATACCGTCGCGGCGTGGAAACCATGGGCGCCACCTGGGCCGAACGGGAGTTCGCGCAGACCAACGGCGTGACGATCATCACGCACGCAAAGCCTGTGCGTTTAACCGATACAGGTGGCCAGGTTACCGGCGTTGAGTTCGAAACTCCGAAGGGAGATCGCTACGTCATTGAAGCCGACATGGTACTGAAGGCGATCGGGCAAACGCTCGTGCCTGAGGGTCTTGAGAGCGACATGCTCACGCTCGACGGCAGCCGTATCGCGGTGGATTCGAATGGCCGTACGTCGCTTGATAACGTCTGGGCCGGCGGCGACTGCGCGGCCACCAGCGGGCTCGACCTGACGGTGCAAGCGGTGCAGGACGGCAAGATTGCGGCCGAGTCCATCCACGCGTTCTTCGCGGCAACGGCCATCAAGGCCGCATAAAAACACCCCCACGATCCCACAATAAGGGAGCCAGCTCATGGCCGATCTTCGCAATACGTTTGCCGGCATCACGTCGCCGAATCCTTTTTGGCTCGCATCCGCACCGCCCACCGATAAAGCCTACAACGTCAATCGCGCCTTCGAAGCGGGTTGGGGCGGCGTCGTATGGAAAACGCTCGGACTCGACCCGCATGTGGTGAACGTGAGTTCGCGTTATGGCGCGGTGCAATGGAATGGCCAGCGCATCGCAGGACTGAACAATATCGAACTGATCACCGACCGGCCGCTCGACATCAACCTGAAGGAGATCACCGAGGTCAAGCGCGACTGGCCAGATCGGGCGCTGATCGTCTCGCTGATGGTGCCGTGCAACGAACGCGACTGGAAGTGGATCTTGCCGCTGGTGGAAGATACCGGCGCCGATGGCGTCGAACTGAATTTCGGCTGTCCCCACGGCATGAGCGAGCGCGGTATGGGCGCGGCGGTCGGCCAGGTGCCCGAATACGTGGAGATGGTCACGCGCTGGGTAAAGGAAGGCACGAAGCTGCCGTGCATCGTCAAGCTGACGCCGAATATCAGCGACATCCGCACCAGCTCACGCGCGGCTTACAAGGGCGGCGCGGACGCGGTGTCGCTGATCAACACGATCAATTCGATTGTCGCGGTGGACCTGGATCTCATGGCGCCGATGCCGACAGTCGACGGCAAGGGTACGCATGGGGGATACTGCGGCCCGGCGGTCAAACCGATCGCGCTGAACATGGTCGCGGAGATTGCCCGCGACGTGGAAACGCCCGATTTGCCGATCTCCGGCATTGGCGGCATTTCGTCATGGCGCGATGCAGCCGAGTTCATGGTGCTGGGCGCGGGCAACGTGCAGGTCTGTACGGCGGCCATGCACTATGGCTTTCGCATTGTCTCCGATCTCGCGGACGGTCTGTCGAACTGGATGGACGAAAAAGGCTACGCCACGCTCGACGATATCCGCGGGCGGGCGGTGCAGAATGTGACTGACTGGAAGTATCTGAATCTGAAATATGACATCAAGGCGCGCATCAGCCAGGACAAGTGCATTGAGTGCGGCCTGTGTCACATCGCTTGCGAAGATACGGCGCATCAGGCGATCATGCGCGAGAAGGATGGCAAACGGCATTTTGAAGTCATCGATTCAGAATGCGTCGGCTGCAATTTATGCATGCATGTGTGCCCGGTCGAGCAATGCATCACGATGGAACGCGTGGATGCCGGCGAATATGCGAACTGGACGACCCATCCGAACAATCCCGCACGCGTGGACGCCGACGTTGAAGAAAGTGTGAAGGCCGCATAGAGTTTGGAACCCGTATAAAAAGTAGCGCCTGTCGCTTACGTCCACCAACGTCCCCCGACGCCCGGACTGGAATCACAGCCTGATCCGCGGGCGCGGACCGCAACGATCTTGAGGAGATCAACCTGATGAAGCAGACAGCGCATTCTGTCGACCCGCAGTTCGCGGCCGGCGCCAGCGGCAGTCTATATAACGACGACCTGGCGCCAACCACGGCCGCGCAACGGACGTGGAAGTGGTATCACTTTGCGGCGCTGTGGGTCGGCATGGTGATGAATATTGCGTCGTACATGCTCGCGGCCGGGCTCACGGAGGAAGGCATGTCGCCGTGGCAGGCGGTGCTGACCGTGCTCCTCGGCAACATGATCGTGCTCGTGCCCATGCTGCTGGTCGGTCACGCTGGCGCGAAGCATGGCATTCCGTACGCAGTGCTGGTGCGCTCGTCATTCGGTACGAAGGGCGCGAGGCTGCCGGCATTGTTACGAGCGATCGTCGCATGCGGATGGTACGGAATCCAGACATGGCTCGGTGGCAGTGCGATCCATACGCTCCTGAATATCCTCACCGGTAACTCGACGCCCGGTACGCCGCTACCTTTCCTGGACATCACGCTTGGGCAACTGGCGTGTTTCCTGTTCTTCTGGCTGATCCAGGTCTATTTCATCTTGCGCGGCACGGACTCCATTCGTTTCCTCGAAAGCTGGTCCGCGCCAATCAAGGTGGTGATGTGCCTTGCGCTGGTGTGGTGGGCAACCTCGAAGGCGGGCGGTCTCGGCTCCATGCTCGCGCAGCCTTCGCAGTTCGTGGCCGGCGGCAAGAAGGAGGGTTTGTTCTGGGCAACCTTCTGGCCGGGTCTCACGGCCATGGTCGGGTTCTGGGCCACGCTCGCGCTTAACATTCCGGACTTCACGCGTTTCGCCCGCTCGCAGAAGGATCAGATCATCGGGCAAACGATCGGTCTGCCGGCCCCCATGGCGCTGCTGTCGGTCATCTCGGTGGTGGTGACGTCGGCAACCGTCGTGATCTACGGCAAGGCGATCTGGGACCCGATCGACCTGACCAGCCGCATGACCGGTATTGGCGTGGGCGTGGCGCTGATCATCCTGACGCTCGACACCATGAGTTGTAATCTGGCCGCCAACCTGGTCGGTCCTGCCTATGATTTTTCGAGCCTCTGGCCGAAAGGTATTTCGTATCGCGTGGGCGGGATGATTACAGCGTTTATCGCTATTGTGATGATGCCGTGGAAGATCCTGGCGACTACACAGGGCTATATTTTCACGTGGCTCGTGGGTTACTCGGCGCTGCTCGGACCGGTCGCGGGTATTCTCATGGTCGACTACTTCCTGATCCGCGGCACGCGTCTGAACACGCGCGAACTTTTCAACGAGAACGGCGAATACAGCTACACGGGCGGCTGGAATATAGCTGCTGTGGTCGCGTTGCTCGTGGGGGTATTGCCCAACTTGCCCGGCTTCCTGCACACGGCATTTCCCGCGTCGTTCCCGAACGTGCCGGCATTCTTCAACACGCTTTATACCTATGCATGGTTCGTGGGCCTCGCGCTGGCATCGATTGTTTATGGCGCATGGATGAAGATGGGCAAGCGCCCGACGGCGCGGATTGCCAGCGCCTGATTTCGCGTGATTTCTCTGGGAGACAGCAAGATGACGATCCTGATTCGCGGCGGCACGGTGATTGACGCGGACCGTACCTACCGTGCGGACGTGTTGTGCGCAGACCCGAAGGACGGCGGCACGATCCTGCAGATCGGCCTCGATCTCGACGTTCCGGCAGGTACCGAAACGGTCGATGCATCGGGCCAGTATGTAATGCCCGGCGGCATAGATCCGCATACGCACATGGAGTTGCCGTTCATGGGCACCACGGCGAGCGACGACTTCTATACGGGTACGGCAGCGGGGTTGTCGGGCGGCACGACAAGCATTATCGACTTCGTGATTCCCAGTCCGAAGCAGCCGCTGATGGAAGCGTTTCACGAATGGCGCGGCTGGGCGGAGAAAGCATCGGCCGACTATGGTTTTCACGTGGCGGTGACGTGGTGGGACGAGTCGGTGCATCGCGACATGGGCACGCTGGTGCATGAACATGGCGTGTCGAGTTTCAAGCACTTCATGGCGTATAAAAACGCCATCATGGCCGACGACGAAGTTCTCGTGAACAGCTTCGCACGGTCGTTGGAACTGGGAGCACTGCCCACTGTGCACGCGGAGAATGGCGAGCTCGTGTTCCAGCTTCAAAAGCAATTGCTCGCGAAAGGTTTCACGGGGCCGGAAGCACATCCGTTGTCGCGGCCGCCTGAGGTGGAAGGCGAGGCGGCGAACCGTGCGATCAGGATTGCGCAAGTGCTGGGCGTGCCCATTTATATCGTGCATGTGTCGTCGAAAGACGCCGTCGATGTCATCACGCGTGCACGCAGCGAAGGTCAACGCGTGTTCGCTGAGGTCTTGCCGGGCCATCTGGTAATCGATGAATCGGTCTATAGCGACCCGGACTGGACGAGGGCGGCTGCGCACGTGATGAGCCCTCCGTTCCGTACCAGCGAGCATCGCGAAGCATTGTGGCGTGGCCTGCAATCGGGACAATTGCACACCACGGCGACTGATCACTGCGTGTTTTGTGCATCGCAGAAAGCGATGGGCCGCGAGGACTTCACGCGCATTCCCAATGGTTGCGGCGGGGTGGAAGACCGCATGTCGATCCTCTGGCACCACGGCGTGAATAAAGGCCGGCTGACTCCGAATGAGTTCGTGCGCGTGACCTCTACCAACGCCGCACAGATTTTTAATCTGTTCCCACGCAAGGGCGCGGTTCAGGTGGGCGCGGATGCCGATCTCGTGGTGTGGGACCCGGCGGCGACCAGGACGATCTCGGTCAAGACTCATCACCAGAAGGTCGATTTCAACGTGTTCGAAGGCATGACCGTGCAAGGTGTGGCCACTCACACGCTGACGCGCGGTGCGCTTGCGTGGACGGACGGCGATCTGCGCGCAGTGCGCGGGGCGGGTCAGTATCTGAAGCGTCCGCCGAACGGGGCTTATTTCGATGCCACACGGATCGCGAACCACCTGAAGGAACCGCATCCAATCCATCGTGCCGGCGACAAGGTCGTGAAGGCGGCGTGAGGTTCAAGGTAATGTCACAACAAACCGGCGCTCGATGCGCCGGTTATTTTTTGCTTTCATGTAACGAAGCGTTTGTTGGGCATTAAGCCCGGAATATAGAGTCTTTGTCTAGTCAGACGGTCGCTTCGTCGTGCGCACGCGCTTTCGCCTCCCGGCAAGCGCTGATCTTTTCCACAACATGCGCAGCGTCCCGGGCAACGCCAGAAAAGCGGCCCGATCCCCATGTATGCAGCCACGGCAATCCGACGAAATAGAGACCGTCGAGCGGCGTCAGTCCACGCGTATGCGCGGGGTAACCGCGACCGTTGAAAATAGGCGCATCGAGCCAACTGAAGTCCGGCGTGAAGCCGATGCACCAGACGATCGAGCCTATTCCACTCGCTTGCAGATCGAGTGTGGTGCGTTCTTCCGTGGGCGACCAAACGGGCTCATAGCGCGATCCCGGCGGGGCATCGATGCCATTCTTTTCGATGTACGAATCAATTCCCGCGTTGATGCCGTTGAAGGTCTTGTCCGCGCTGTCGAGATTCTCGGTCAGGTTGGGGGCGAAATGGAGCACGCCGTCCTGCAGATCCTGAAGCCGGCCGTACAGTTCCATGCCCTCGGCCGCGAACTTGCGCAGATCAATATCACGGCCGCCATCACGGCCGGTTACGTAGTGATTGGTATTGTCGCGGACACCTTCACGCAGTGGATGCTGATCGACGGGCATGTCGTAATACTTCATGTCGGCGAGCCAGTCGACCACGTCGCGGCCCCTGTAAAAGCGCGCGCAACGCGGTGCTTCGCCCACGGCGAGGATCACCTTGCGTCCAGCCAGATGCAGGTCTTCCGCGATCTGCGCGCCGGATTGCCCAGATCCAACCACCAGTACCGCGCCCTCGGGCAAAGCCTGCGGATTGCGATATTCGGACGACTGGATCTGTTTGATGGAACGCGGCAGGCGTTCAGCCATGCGCGGCACGATTGGCGTGTGGTAACCGCCCGACGCGACCACGACCTGGTCCGCCGTGAACTGCCCCTGACTGGTGGATACGCTAAAGCCGCCTTCGCTGTTACGTGCGACTCGCTGCACTTCCACGTGCTCAAGCACGGGAGCATCGACGGTGCGGATGAAGCCATCGAGATACTCTATGATCTCGTCCTTCTTCATGAAACCATGCGGATCGTCGCCGGTGTAGGGGTAGCCGGGCAGCGCACATTGCCAGTTCGGCGTGACGAGGCAGAACGCGTCCCAGCGTTGCGTGCGCCATGTATGCGTGACGGTGTTTTTCTCCAGCACGAGATGATCGATTCCCACCTGCTTCAGGTAATAGCTGGCCGACAATCCCGCCTGACCGCCACCCACCACAATGACGCTGGTGTGCGTCGTGTTGTCCGATGTTTGTGACATGACTTGTCCTTTCGAAAAGTGTGGCGCTCAGACGAGCGCGATGACCTTGACCTTCGCGTTTGGCTCACCGATAAATCGTTCGGCCTCGACTTCGATTTTCGCGAGTTGATCCATTGCAGCCGAGCATGCAAAGCCGTACTTTTCTCGCACGCGTTCGGAAGCGATGTTCAGCGCTTCACGGGCGCGCGAGACGAAGTCATCGATGGGATAATCTTCTCCCGCCGTAAAGAAATCGCTGACCACTTGCGAGGGCGAATAACAGTTTGCTTCGCTGTTATCGGGCCACTGGATTCGAAAATGCATGACCGGCATGACGGGTTCCTAAAGTGTTGGAAGAGAGCGGCTTGCGAGCAAGGCGCTATAGATGTCGAGGTGTTTTCGTGCCGACGCCTGCCAGCTCATTCGATCGAGCAGCGCAGGCACGGCATGGTTGAAGTCGGTTCGATGACGGCCATCGATCACGCGTGCGAGCGCGTCAGCTATTGACGCGGGATCGGTGGGCGTGGCCCAGCAGCACAGCGAGTTGTCGAGATACTCGGTGAATGGCGCAATGTTTGAGGCGACGACCGGCGTGCCGCATGCAAGCGCTTCGAGTACAACGAGACCGAAACCTTCGCGCAGCGAGACCATGGCCAGGACATCGGCGCAACGGAAAAGCGCGGGCATGTCGGCGTCGTCGAGCGGACCAGTGACACTCACCGCCTGCGACAGCCCGTACCTGGTCACCCGATCCATGAAGGCAAGCGCGTAAGCGTCGTGATCGAGCAGACTTGCACCGCCCGCGATCACCAGGCGCGCATGGGGATGATGTTTGACCAGTTCCGCGAAAGCGTCGAGCAAACCAAGCGTGTTCTTGCGCGCTTCAATGCCACCGACCGCAAGCACGACCGGGCCGTCACCGTCGATTCCAAGACGTTGCCGCAACCTTTCGTCGTGGGGCGTGCGCTGTGTCGAGTAGCGTTTCAGATCGACGCCGTTCGGCACGGTCGCCGCTTCAATCCCGTATGTGTCGCGCATCTCGCGCGTCCATACTTCGCTCACGCACAGCACACGATCCGCATCGCGCCATGCACGCGTTTGCCAGGCGGCGAGGCGCGGGTTGTCGAAGTGATCCAGGTGATGAACGGTTCGCACAAAACCCGCTATTTCACCTTCCGCCGTCAACTCGGCAAGCGCATTTCCGCTGATACTGTCCTGCGCGTGCAGCACGTCGAAGCTGCGCGGATCGCAGGCCTTCACGCTGGCCTTGAGCGCGCGAAGCCGTGCGTCGACGAGCGCGACCGTGCTGTGTTGCGACCCTTCGATAGTGGCGAGAATCACGCGGCATGGTGGCTCCCGGAAGAGCGTTTCTCCGGCTGCGGCCGGCGCGAAGAGCGTTACGTCGTGGCCTTCTTCAACAAGCGCGCTCGCGAGTTCGAGTGCATGCACCACCCCGCCGCGTGGATTGACCGAGTGCGTGGTGAGGGCAATCCGCATCGCAATGGGTGTCATGTCCGGCTCCCTTACCTTCCGACGATGAACGCGTCATCGTTGAAGTTCCAAAGCTCGGCCGATTCTCCGCCTTCATGCAGCACCACTTTGCGCGAGGCATCGACCGTACCGATCACCGCACACGCCAGCTCGCGTTCAACGAACAACCGCTCTACCTGAGCCGCATGTTCTTCGCGTACGGACATCACGAAGCCAAAGCTGGGGAACGCGCTTAACCAGCGCAGGCGATCGTGTCCAGGCGGCGACGGCAGGCACGAAAGGTCGATGCTCGCGCCTACGCCCGAGCATTCCAGCAGCATCAGCGCGGTGCCGAGTGCGCCGGCCATGCTGACGTCCTTGGCTGCATCGCAGAGACCGCTTTCGGCGAGCATGGGCAACAACTCGAGGTCGGCACGCAGGCGCGCGGCGGGTGCGCCAACCGATGCGTTCCAGAACGGATACGGATCTTCGAACGCGCCGCGCAGATCGACCGCCATCATCAGGCGGTCGCTGGGACGAGCATTGAAACTGGACAGCAGTTTGTTCGCGCGCCCAAGGATTGCCACTGCCAGTTGGGCCTGGTCGCTGCGCGTGTTGCTATGGCCGCCGACGATCGGCACGCCGTACGCGGACGATGCCGCCACCATGCCCGCAAGCACGTCTTCAGCCGCGTCCAGGCCGTCGCTCCAGAGTGCGTCGACAACAGCGATTGGGCGGCCGCCCATCGCGTAGATGTCGCTGACGTTGACCATCACGCTGCTATAGCCGGCGAACCAGGGCATGTCGCGCACGAAGTCGCTGACCAGACCTTCAATAGCGAACAGGAGGTGGGAGTCTCCGTCGGCAATGGCTGCGCAGTCGTCGCCGATGGCGATCGCTTGCGAATCGTCGGAAGCGCTGCGCGGCATGTACCGCGCAAGCGACGACATCACGCCCGCTATATCGGTCTTGTGGCGAAAGCCGCGTGTTTCCCTTAGCGCGGCGACGAGATCCGTCAACGTCATGAAGTGCTCCGCGCGGGCGACTGATGCGTGGTGAAACCGCTCTGCGGTGTCACGCAAGGCGGATAAAAGCCAAGGTCCGCCTGCATCAGATGATGCGGCCGCCCATGCATGAGTTCTTCAGAGAGCGTGGTCCAGTGCAGCGCATGAAACAGCGGCGCATTCTGGCTCTGCACATGCGCGAGGAAAGTCGTGCAGCCGAGTGCATGCGCACTGCTGACTGCCAGCTTGATCAGCGTTGCGCCAAGCTTGCCGTGCCGCCGGAACGCGGCATGCACGGCGAGCCGCGAGCCGGTCCATACACCGGGTTCATCCTCGTGAATCCGCACCGTGCCGACCACCTGTTCAGGCATCCCGCCAATGCAACTCACCGCCACGAGGAGTTGCGCGTGCTCATCGATCTCATCGCGGTCATCGCCGATAAAAATCCCCTGCTCGATGCAGAACACCGCCCGCCGCAGCTTGTACGCTTCGTTCGCTTCCCAGGGCAGCGTGGTCCACTTAATCGTGTAGCTGGCGGGGGTATAAAGACGCGCGAGATCTTCGGTATCGGCAAGCATGATCAGACCTCGTAGGATGACAACGACGAACACGCACCGCATTTGCCGCAGCCCGCCTTGATATCGGCGGAGCGCATGCCGCCTGCCGATACCATCGCGCCTAGTGGTTGCAGGATCGACTTCATGAACTCGGGCGAAGGCGCGGGATGATCCTCGAGCGGCGTGCCGCTGATCGGTACGAACGGGACCACGAACGGATACACGCCGAGATCGACCAGCTCGCGCGAGATCGCGAGAATGGCTTCTGCCGTGTCGCCGAGACCCGCGAGGATGTAGGTGCTCACCTGACCCCGGCCGAACACCGCCACGGCCGCCCTGAAGGCTTCCATGTAGCGCGAGATGGGCACGCTCGCCTTGCCCGGCATGATCTGTTCACGCAGCGCCGGCGCGACCACTTCGAGATGCATGCCAAGCGTATCGATGCCGCTTGCGCGCATGCGCTCGAACCATTTATCGTCATCCGGCGGTTCGCATTGCGCCTGGATCGGCAGGTCGACCGCGGCCTTGATCGCGAACGCGCTTTCGCACAGGATCTGTGCGCCGCGGTCCTTGGTCGGCGGCGTGCCGGTGGTCAGGACCATATGCTTGACGCCGTCGAGCAATACGGCGGCCCGTGCGACCTCCGCCAGTTGCTCGGGCGTCTTGCGGGCGATCGTCCTGCCCGCCGCAAGCGATTGTCCGATTGCGCAGAACTTGCAGGTCTTCTTGCGGCTTTCATACCGGATGCAGGTTTGCAGCACGGTCGTGGCAAGTACGTCCGACCCATGCAGCGTCGCGATGTGCGAGTAGGGCACGCCGTCGAAGGTCTGCATGGCATAGAAGCGCGGGGACTTGGGGAAGCTGATGCTCGCGATCGGGATCGAACCGCGCAGCAACGCACTGCTGCCGTGAGCGTCGGGCGCGGATGCCACGAACGGCGAGTGCCATGCGGTGTTCGTAT
Source organism: Caballeronia sp. dw_19 (assembly GCF_018449515.1). GTDB lineage: Bacteria > Pseudomonadota > Gammaproteobacteria > Burkholderiales > Burkholderiaceae > Caballeronia. The sequence goes on from NZ_JAAVUQ010000009.1 coordinate 121,573, forward strand.
GCACGGGCACCATGATGGTCACGCCGTCGATGGTGACCGCCTTGTGATCGGACGGACCCGCGCCGCCGCGACGGCTGGCCACGCTGAGACCGGCACCCGCGCCCGGATCGGCGAGACGCAAGCCCGCCGATTGCAGTTCAGTCATCAATTGCCGGCTCACGGCCGACAAGGTCTCGTTCGCGTTCAAGGTGCAATCCCCCGGTTGAAGGTGAGAAGCTGTTCATGGGTGCCGATGTGACTGCCGGCCGGTCGTTGATGGCGAGGCTCAGTAGTTCGGGCCGGGCGTAGTGACCGACAGAATCCATCATGCGTTTGCGTTTGGTGATCAGCGACATATCCAGGTCAGCGATCACCAGCCCCTCGCCTTCACGCAGCGGCGGGGCGAGATGCTGGCCTTCGGGCGAGATGATTGCCGTGTTGCAGCCGCCGCGAAGCGCCTTCTGCAGGCCCGGATCTTTCGTGATCGACTCGATCTGCGGTTCGGTCAGCCAGCCCGTGGAATTGATCACGAAGCAGCCGGATTCCAGTGCGTGATGCCGGATGGTCACTTCGATCTGTTCACCGAAGATGGGACCGACCAGCGAGCCCGGGAACTGGCTGCAATGAATCTCTTCGTGCTGGGTCATCAGCGCATAGCGTGCAAGCGGGTTGTAGTGCTCCCAGCAGGCCAACGCGCCCACCCGGCCGATGCTGGTTTCCGCCACCTTCAGGCCCGCCGCGTCGCCCATGCCCCAGATCATCCGTTCGTGAAACGTCGGCGTGATCTTGCGGCGCTTGAGCAGCAACTCGCCGTCGGTATCGAAGATCAGTTGTGCGTTGTACAAGCTGCCGTGATCGCGCTCGTTCACACCGAGAACGACGACCATGCCGTGCCGCCGTGCCCGTTCCGCGACAGCATGCGTCACCGGACCGGGCACGACTACCGCTTCGTCATAGAGGCGCATGTGTTCGGGACCCGACGCCACCGGCGCCCGCACGAACGAAAAGTACGGGTAGTAAGGCAGGAAGGTCTCCGGAAAGACGATGAGTTGCACGCCCTGGCGTGCGGCGTCGTCGATCGTTTCGAGGACCTTCTCGAGCGTGCCACCGGGCCGTTCGAGGTCCGGTGCTATCTGGACCGCGGCGGCGCGGACGATTCTCTTGTCAGGCATGGTCGTTCCGTGTTGATGAAAGGCTTCGGACTTAAGCGTCAGACGGTCCAGGTGTTGATGATCAGCGCGCCGTCCTTGCGATGCAGCAACTGGATGTCGAGCACGTCGAGCGGGCTGATGGGCCTGATGCCTTCGATCAGCGAAGCTTCTCCCTGCCCATACAGCGCTTGCAGCGCAAAGCGGCACGCATAGACCTTGCCGCCTTCCTCCATGAACTTCTGGATCTGCTTGTTGAAGTTCAGGTGGCCGGGAAATGCTTCGTCGCCGAGCGTCGGGAAGCCGCGTTGAAGCCCGAGCGTCACGCCCGGCCCATACAGCAGCACCGAGGTTTCGAAGCCCTTGCGCAGCAGCCGGGTGGCTTGCAGCAAGTTGACGAAGCCGATAGAACCTTCGAACGCGACCGTGTGGAATGTCACCAGCGCCTTCTCGCCCGGCGTGGCCTTGACGTCTTCAAACACCTTTTCTTCATAATCGACAAGGTAATCGCCTTTTTTGTGCATCGGGGTATTGACGGCAGGCATTCTAATCTCCAGTAAATAGGCAATTTAATCAGTGGCGCCGCAGTTTTTAACCCGGCACCAAACCGCGAGATACGAAGCTGTTAATGCAACGGGCATGCCATTCAATGACTGTGTTAATGCGATCAATGCCCGATCATTCAAACGATCATTGCACGCGGAGCAGTGAAATTTTTTTACGATGATCCCTGGAAGCCTTTCAGGGCCTGAATTCAGGCCCGGTGAGGCAATGAGCGCGCACCAGCATGGCGTGATCGCAGTGGTGCAGCCGCGCCCGTCTGGTGCAATAAACACCGGATATGTGCATTGGCCCCTGATTTATCGGATTCTCCATACGATCACTTAATGTCACATAAGCGATCAATTTATTTTTTTCGAGCGCCGGCGTGCTATCGTTTTTTAACCGCATTTATTCGTGAGCGTTTCATGGCCAGTCTTACTCATCACTGGATCAGAAAATTGACAGAAAGCCGCAAGCCGGCTTATTTGCTGATTCCCGAGTTAATTGAAGAAGATCTGGCGAGCGGGCGTTTGCGTCCGCGCGATCGACTGCCGGGTCTGCGCGACCTGGCTGACGAACTGCAGCTCAATTACACGACCGTGGCGCGGGCCTACGCCGAGGCGCGCAAAAGAGGGCTGCTTGACTCCCGTGCCGGCAGCGGCACGTTCGTACGCGGCCGGACTGCGACGCTGCCGCTGTCCGGCGGCAGTAGCGTCGAGATGACCATGAACATGCCGCCCGAGCCGGCCGAACTCGCCGCGCGCTTGCGCGATTCAGCAGCGCGGCTGTTGTCGGCTACGGACCCGTATCGGCTGCTGAGGTATCAGGATTTCGGTGGCACTGCTGACGATCGTGCTGCCGGAACGAAGTGGCTGAAGCGTCGTTTCGACGATTGCGATGAGGACAAGGTCCTGGTCTGTCCCGGCATTCATAGCGCGCTGGTGGCGTTGGTCTCGCAGCTTGCGCGGCCGGGCGGGACCATTTGCCTCGATACGCTGGCTTACCCGGGCATCAAGGCCATTGCGGCGCAACTGGGTGTGCGTTTGCAGGCGCTGGCACGCGATGACGACGGCCCGCTGGCCCATGCGTTCGAGGCGCTGTGCAAGAGCGACAAACCCAGCGCGTTCTATTGCAATCCGACGATCCAGAATCCGAGCACGGTGACCTTGTCGTCGAAGCGGCGTGAGGCGCTTGCCGATGTCGCGCTAAGGTACAGCGTGCCTATTATCGAAGACGACGCGTATGGCATGTTGCCGGTCCAGGCGCCCGATGCGCTGGCTACGTTCGCCCCCGATCTGACTTACTACGTCACCGGGTTCTCCAAGAGTTTTGGCGCCGGTCTGCGCGTGGCTTACATTCGTGCGCCGTCCGCCCGGCGCTCCCAGCATCTTGCCGGAGCGCTGCGCGCGACGACGGTAATGGCGAGTCCCTTCACCGTGCTGCTGGCGACGCAGTGGGTCGGCGACGGTACGGCAGACCTTATGCTCGATGCGATTCGTGCGGAGTCCGCGGCGCGTCAGGAGCTGGCTGCGCGAGTGCTTTCCAACTGGAAGTTCGACGCCGATCCGGCCGGGTTCCATTTGTGGATGCCCATTCCGGCGGATTGCGGATGGAACGCGTCCGAACTTGCATTGCAGTTGCGCTCACAAGGGATTGGCGCGGTTTCCGCGTCGGCTTTCGCGACCGATGGCAATCCGCCCGAAGCCATTCGCGTATGCCTTGGCGGTCCGAAGAATCTCGATGAGTGTGAAGACGCGCTCAGGCTGATTGCGGACACTGTCGAACATCCTCATCATCTGCATTTGCCGGTGATGTAGGGGCTTGAGTTGCACGCCGTCGTCACGAAGTCTTGTTACGATGCACGCTTTCGTGTCGACTGCTTATCCCATGCGCAATGTCCGGCTCCTCGTTCGCTTAGCTTCGCTCACCGTTGCCGCGTTTTTTTTCTCCGCCGCTCACGCGGGCAACCCCGACGCGTTATGGCAGATCATTCACAACTCGTGTGAGCCCGCCGCGCGCGGTGCCGATGTCCCGCAGAAATGTGTCGATGTCGATCCGTCTGGCGGCTTCGCGGTCCTCAAGGATATCAATGGCATTGCGCAGTATTTATTGATTCCGACTGCTCGTATTGGTGGCATTGAAAGTCCCGATCTGCTGATACCGGGTTCGCCGAATTATTGGCGCGCAGCGTGGGAAGCACGGCGTTTTGTTGAAGCGAAACTAGGGCAGGATCTTCCCCGCGACGAACTCTCGCTCGCCATCAACTCAACCAGCGGGCGAACGCAAAACCAGTTGCACATCCATATTGATTGTCTTGCCCCGGATGTGGTTCGCGCACTGCGTGAGCAAGGCCCGAAGATCGGCACCGAATGGACTGCATTCCCCACGCTATTACGCGGGCATGCATACCGCATTCGCCGTATTGATGACGCAGACCTTGCGTCTATCGATCCCTTCAAACTCCTGGCCCCGGATGTGGCGAGAGAGGGCCAGGTCATGGCTGACCAGACCTTGCTGCTCGCGGGTACCACGGCGCCCGACGGCAAGCCCGCCTTCTTCCTTCTCAACGATCACGTACAACGCGATACGGGCGACTTCGGGTCGTCGGAGGAGTTGCAGGACCATACCTGCGCCGTTGCGCGTTCGAAATAGATTCAGCGGTCCATATCTCGAAATTTTGCCCTAGCCGCCCATCGCGCTTCGCTGCACTATGTCGCTTCGACCAATCTGATTTGCAGGACGGGCATCATGAACAGCATGCGAACCATTGGCATGATCGGCGGCATGAGTTGGGAATCGACTACGGAATATTATCGGCTGATCAACCGGGATGTGCGCACGCGCCTTGGCGGCCTGAACTCCGCGCAAGTCCTGCTGCATAGCGTGAATTTCGCGCCGATCGAACAACTTCAGCGTGACGGACAGTGGAACATCGCGGGCATCCGGCTGGCCGACGCCGCGCGTCATCTCGAAGCCGGCGGCGCGCATTGCATCGTGCTCTGCACGAACACCATGCATCTCGTTGCGCCGCAAATTGCCGCAGCGGTGTCCGTGCCGTTCCTGCATATCGTCGATCCGACGGGCATCGAAGCGCAAAAGAGGGGCATACGCAAGGTCGGTTTTATCGGCACGGCGTTTTCAATGCGCGAAAGCTTTTTCCGCGACCGCCTGCAAGAACGGCATGGCATTTCGACGCTCTTGCCCGAGCCCGCCGAGCAAGCCGTCATTCACGACATCATCTATCGCGAGTTGTGTCTCGGGATCGTCAACGACGATTCCCGCAAGCTATATCGCGATGTCCTTCACGGACTCGCTGCGCGTGGCGCGCAAGCGATCGTGCTGGGATGCACCGAGATCATGCTGCTGGTGAACGAAGCCGACAGCCCCGTACCGTTACTCGATACCACCGCGCTTCACGCCCGCGCCGCCGTCGATTTCTCGCTGGCGCAAGCGTGAGCGATCAGGCGTTGAAGCCGCCGTTCAATGCTCGCGGCGATGCGTAAACACACGCGGACGCACGGCTTCGATTACTGCTTCGGGCAGGACCTGATGCAGCGTGCGCACCGTGAAGTCGAGGTCTTCCATTGCCACGTCGAAGATCAGCCGGAGGTCGTCGTGGTCGCGCGACGCCTGGCTGACATACACGCCCAGCGGCGAATGGAAGAGGCGCCTGATGCGCTCGCGTGCTGCCTCATCCTGCCGGCTGTGCAGGATGGCTGAGAGATGGACGCGGGAAACGCAAGACGCAGAGATCGCTTCCTGCGCGGCGGGGCTTTTCGATGTAGCCGAGCCGGAAATTCTTTCAAGGACGAGGTTCATTACGCTGCAAGCTCCTGTATTCGGGATTCACTTGCAGCGTATCTTTTTGCGTGTAAACGCCGCGTTAATATTGCTTGCGGCGCTGTATAGATCGCTTAATCGATGCCGTGGAATACCGCGTCGTCAGGTCCGATGTAAGCCGGCGACTTCCATGCGGCGTCGCGCATTGAATGTTGGACTTGGCGCTCGACGCCTAATAGCACCGCGAAGATCGCCATGCGCACCGGAATGCCGTTGTCTGTCTGCCGAAAGATTGCCAGCCTTGGATCGTGATTGAGGTCGGTGCTCAGGTCATTGGCCCCTGGTCGGCCATCGCGCGGCAACGGATGCATGATCAAGGTATCAGGCCCGCAGACGCTGTCCACCAACGCCTGGTTAATCTGAAAATCCGGCGTGTAACCTTCAATGGATTCGTCCGCAAAACGCTCCTTCTGAATCCGCGTTGCATACACCACATCCGCGCCCTTCAACCCCGTCTGCAAGTCGTTGGTCTGCTCGATCACATGGTCGCCGCGCGTGATCTGATCGAGGATGGAAGCGGGCATCTCAAGCGACGTGGGCGAGATCAGCGTGAACTTCAGTCCTCGATACAACGCCAGCAGCTTGGCCAGTGAATGGACCGTGCGGCCGTATTTAAGGTCGCCCACCATTGCTATATGTGAACCGTCGACGATCTTCCCCACGCGCGAGAATTCGCGCTGGATGGTGTAGAGGTCGAGCAGCGCCTGACTGGGATGTTCGCCGGGGCCGTCGCCGGCATTGATGACGGGTACGTTGGTCGCGCGCACGAATTCCGCCACCGAGCCTTTCTCCGGATGACGCACGACGAGCGCGTCAGCGTAACCGCTGATCACGCGGCTGGTGTCGTAGATCGACTCGCCTTTTGCCATCGACGAAAACGTGAAGCCGGTCGTGTCGCACACCGAGCCGCCCAGCCGGCAAAACGCCGCACCAAAACTGACACGCGTGCGTGTACTGGCTTCAAAGAACAGATTGGCAAGCACCGCGCCTTCGAGCACGCGCGTGATCTTCTGGCGGCGCGCGATGGGTTGCATCGTGTCGGCGACCTGGAACAGCGCTTCCACCGAATCACGGGAAAACTGATCGACGGAAAGCAGATGCGGCCGGCCTTCGTGAAGGATGGATGGAGAATATACGCGTTGTGTATATTCGTCGCCGGACGGGATTCTTTCTACCAGCTCCATGACGTAGCGGCTCGCAATCTCGGGCATGGCCCGCGATTCCGCCGATTCGTCCGGGAGCAGCCAGGTGTCCAATGCCCGGCGCGTCACGCCAATTCGGTTCGCGAACGCGTCGCGGGTCATGTTCAGGCGGCGCATGGCATCGCGCAGGAGGGTTTGCTGTTGAGCTTGCACGATGGGCGCTCCGTAGGTGGTTATGTACGCGATGCGTATATTAAATCACTCGCCGAAAAGGTGCAATACGACGTCACGCCTACTTGGGGCGCGCCGGTGTTCGAAGACATAAATGCCTTGCCACGTGCCGAGGACCATCCGGCCGGCATCGACGGGAATGGATAACTGGACTTGCGTCAGGGCGGTTCGCAAATGCGCTGGCATGTCGTCAGGACCTTCCGCGTCGTGGACGTAGCGCCCGGGCGCTTCCGGCGCAATGGTCTCGAAGAACTGTTCCAGGTCCGTGCGGACGTCGGGGTCGGCGTTTTCCTGGATCAATAAGGAAGCCGAGGTGTGCCGCAGGAACACGGTCAGCAGACCGGTGCGGACGTCCTGGAGATCGATCCAGCGATGGATGTCGCGGGTGATTTCGTGCAGTCCGCGCGTGCGTGTGGGCACGCTCAGATGATGGAGCGCCTGCTTCATGCCGATGTCTCCGGAAGGGAATGCGCGATTGGGGAAAGAGTCGCGCGTGCCTGTGAAGTTTATCGGCTGGAGCGGGTTTCGGCAGACAGCGAGCGCGCGGATCGGACGAGGAAAATGCTGGCGGTGATCGTCGCGCGCCGCGGTCTTGCCGTACATGCGGCTCAATGGCCGAAGTAGGTCGATTGAGTGGCGTCGTCCGGCGCAACCTGCACGCGAGTACCCGATGCCGACGTGCCGTTGTCCGCCGATCCATACGACGAAGACGCAATGCCTTGTTGTTCGGCGACCCGTTGTTCTGCGGCCTGAATGTCCTGTGGGTAGTTGACGTCTTCGCCGCCCGGATTGTAGCCGGCTCTTTCCAGTTGAACGAGTTCGGCTTCGACTTGGGCGCGGGTGACGGGGATGTTGCTTTGCGCGAAAGCGAAGGCCGGGGCAGCCAGTGCCGACGAGATAACGAGAGCTGAAATAAGGAATTTTTTCATGACGACCTCAATAGTAAAGTTAGGATTCCGATTTGTTTAACCGGCTTGCATGGGTTGATTTGACGCGATGAATCAGTTCGTTGCGCTGGACGAGTTGCCGGCCGTTGCGCTGGCTACCGAGTTGGCGTGGGTCGTCTGGTTTTGCGCCAGGCGGGCTTCTTGTTGCTGTTCGAGTTGATGCGCGAAGATCGGGTTGACGTCGGGGTAGGACGTATCGGTGACAAAATCGCGGCCGTCCTGCTGAGCCTGGATCAACTCTTGATAGACCTGGGCACGGGTCTTGGTTTGAGCGAATGCGTGTGCCGAGGCAATAGTAGCGAGAAACAATACTGCGACGCTGAGGGTTTTCATGGCTCTCTCCTGCGAGGTTGAATGTGTGCGGCTTGCAATGGAGAGAACCCGGAATGGCATCGGGATATTCCCGATGAATTTGATTATTTTTATGTTCGGAAGAATGAAAATTTATTTGAGGAGACGCGGAATAACCCGCTGGAGACGGTGCTTACGCGCGTGGGGGATTTTTACGCCTGGCGTGGAATAAACTCCGGCACTTCGTGTTCGCCCCTGTACGAACAGCCAAACATTGCCAGATCATGCCCATAACAAAACCCCCAACGGAACCCAGGCTCTCGGAGTCGGACGTCCAGGCATTCGCCGACGGCATGCTCGATCCGAAACGCGCCGCGAGCGTAGCAACGTATTTGAAGAGTCGCCCTGACGAGGCGGATCGGGTCGCGTTTTACGGTCGCCTGAACTGGCAGATGCAGAATGCCTTTCACGAAACCGACAACGAAGATGCGCCACCTGCGCCAGCTCCGCTGAGGCGCATGTCAAGACGTAGCCTTCGTGCGCTGCTGGTCGCGGCAGTCATGATGCTGGCAGTCGCTGCCGCAGCAATCTTTGCGTTCGACATTTCCGATTCAGCGCTCGACAATGCCTCCATGATGGCGCTCGAACAGGCCGTCGCCGCCCAGGAGATGGCATCGGGTGCGGTGGGCTATGAAAGCTCGGTGAAGGTTTTGGCGAGCGCCCCAGATCTGTCAGGTGTCGGTTTTCGTGCCGTTGCGCGCCGGCAAATGTCCGTGGGGCCATTCGCTTCGGCAACCGAATTCGTCTACCGCAATCGAGGCGGCGAGGCCGCCGTGCTGCTTATGGCGCCGGGCCTGTTTGCGCAGCCGCAGCCTCAATGGAGAGCCCATCGCGTGGGCGCGAGCCGCTTGCTTGCATGGACGGCGGGTGGCAAGCGTTACGTGCTGGCGGGTCGTGCGAAGACTCGCGGCTTGATGCTGGCCGCCGACCTGATGACGGGCAGCTAGGTATCAAGCCGCCGCCATGAAGCTGCCGACGGCATAATCTAATCGCGCACTCGGCAAAAAAGCACGCCGACAACGGGAATATTTGCCACGATCCGGTGTTAGTCCATCATCAGGGCGGCGTTTTATCGAACGTTGCATAAGCTTACAAAATGAAGGAAGGCCGATGGGCGTCCGTGACGAATTAATGGAGCATGTGCCGCGATTGCGCCGCTACGCGCGAGCACTGATCAACAATCGCGATCTCGCCGACGATCTGGTTCAGGACACGCTCGAACGCGCGCTCCGGCACACCGAGAAGTTTCAGACAGGCACCGATCTGCGCGCGTGGCTGTTCACGATCATGCACAACGTGTTCGCGAATCAGGCGCGCCGGGCGGGCGTGAAGGCGGTGCATGTTTCCGTCGATGACGAGAACATTTCCGAGCGCGAATTTGCCGTGCCGGGCACGCAAACACAGTCGCTTGAAATGCGCGATCTGGACTTCGCGTTGCAGCGTTTGCCGCTTGACCAGCGGCAGGTCGTGCTGTTGGTGGGACTGGAAGAAATGAGTTACGCCGATGTGGCGCAAGCGCTGGAAATCCCGATCGGGACTGTCATGTCGCGCCTCTCGCGCGGACGTGAAAGACTGCGCGCGTTGATGGCCGGCGCGCAACCGGGCGCTAAATTACAGGTGGTGCGATGAGCGACCAACAAACACCCATCAGTGAAGACGAAATTCACGCTTATGTCGACGGATCGCTGGCGGAACATCGCCGCGAGGAGATCGATCGCCTGCTGGAACGCGACGAAGCACTGGCTACGAAGGTCAGCGACTATTTCTCGCTGAACAGCATGTTTCATGATCGCTATGACCGCGTGCTAAGCGAACCCGTGCCACAGCGTTTGCTACCACCGGAACCCAAGCGCTGGCGTGCTGCCGCCAATTGGCCGCAGTTCGCGGGCATGGCCGCGGCGCTGGTACTGGGCGTCGGGATTGGCGTGGCGGGCATGACAGGGACCATGGGCCACGACACCTCGATGCCCGGAAGCGGCGGGGCATCGGTGGAACGTGCAAGCTATGCGGTCGGCGAATCGTTCGCGCGGCAATCGGCTATCGCCCATGTGATGTACGCGCCGGAAGTGGTGCGGCCTGTAGAAGTGGGCGCGGATCGGGAGCAGGAACTGGTGCAGTGGATCTCGAACCGGCTGGGTACGGACGTGCGTCCGCCCGTACTGACCCGCTCGGGCTTCGAGTTGATGGGCGGCCGCCTGCTGCCTGGCGACGACGGCCCGGTTGCACAGTTCATGTACCACGACGCGAAGGGCGAGCGTATTACGCTGTGCATATCGCATCGCAAGATCAGCTCGGACACGACCGCGTTCAAGCTGTATCAGGACGGCTCGGTGAACGTGTTTTATTGGATCGACGGCGATTTTGGCTACGCCGTGTCCGGCGCGATCGACCGGAAGGTGCTGCTTGACCTCTCGCACGACGTCTATTCGCAGTTGACCGCGATGGGCGGGGCCAAGGCACCCTCGGGCGCTTCTGTGTCTACGCAATAAGCGGCTGTATCTGTTCCGGGGCGCAGCGTTGGCCGGTTAATTGCACGGGCCCCGGAATATTCGGCTACGCAAAGTAGTTCACTACCATTGTAGAACCCCCTTATAGAAGAAAATTGCACGCTCTTTGAAAATTCGAATCGATAAGGATATCGAATTAATGGCAAGGGCAACAAACCGGATCACTCCACATGACGACTGACCCATTCTCACCTCGCCCTCGCGGGCGGCAAACCATTCCGCTATTCAGGCTTGCGGCTATCGGCGCGGTTGTGGCGGCTGTCGGCGGCGCTTTTGTCTATGTTGCCGGCTTCGCGACACCGCATCGCCTGACGCCGCAGCGCATTATCAATACCTTCGAAGCGAATGCGGGCGTTCATCCCGGATTCCGCCGCAATCATGCGAAGGGCGTCTGCGTGTCGGGATATTTCGAAGGCAATGACCAAGCGTCGGACATCTCTCGCGCTGACGTGTTCAAGGCCGTGCGGACGCCAATCATTGGACGTTTCGCCATACCGGGCAGCGATCCATCAGCTCCGGACGCCAGCGTGCCGGTGCGCAGCATGGCACTGGATTTCAAGTTACCCGACGGTCAGCAATGGCGCACGGGCATGAACAATACGCCGGTGTTTATCGTCAATACACCGCAGGCTTTCTTCGCTCAACTGGTGGCGTCGAAGCCGGACCCTGTCACGGGCAAGCCCGATCCGGCAAAGCTCAAGGCGTTCTTTGCGGCGCATCCCGAGACCGCGCCGTTCCAGAGCTGGGTGAAAAATCATCCGCCGTCTTCCAGTTTCGGCAATGCGGCTTATTACGGCATCAATGCATTTCGTGCAATCGATGCAAACGGCAAGACTCACTTCGTCCGCTGGTCGATGGTGCCTGAGGCGCCATACGCACCCGTCACCGCGGAACAGAAGGGTGAACACGACTTTCTCGATAACGAACTGCGCGGCAGGCTGGCAAGCGGTCCGTTGCGTTGGCACCTGATCCTGACGGTGGCCAAGCCCGGCGACCCAACCACCGACGCAACGCAAGCGTGGCCCGAAGACCGGCCGCACATTGACGCAGGAACATTAGTGATAGAGCACGAGAGCGCGCAGAGCGACGGCGATTGCCGGGACATCAACTACGATCCGACCATTCTTCCCGATGGCCTGGAGCCATCGGCCGATCCGCTGCTGGCCGCGCGCTCTTCCGCTTATGCGGTCTCTTACAACCGCCGCACGCATGAGGAGGCGCAGCATCTGGCCTCCGCTCAATCACCGGCACGGGGTCACGAATGAGCGCCGATCGAAAGCACTTCAGCCCGTCAGCGCGGTTTTTGCACTGGCTCATGGCGCCGCTCGTCATTGCAATGTTGTTCATCGGCGTGGGGATGGTGGCCACTTTATCTTCATGGCATCAAACGCTGCTCGCGATTCACAAGCCGCTGGGCATTGCAATTCTTGTGCTGGTGAGTGTGCGTTTCATTGTGCGGCTAACCCATCGCATACCGCCTCTGCCCGACGACATGCCGCGCTGGCAGCAGCACATTGCACATCTGTCGCACTGGGTTTTCTACGCGTTGTTGTTCGCCATGCCGCTGGTCGGCTGGTCGATGCTGTCGGCCGGCGGTTTTCCGATCCACTTGTTCGGACCCGTCAACCTGCCGCCCATCGTCCCGCAGGACGTGCGCCTGTATGCGTTGCTCCGATCAGCGCATACGGTGCTCGCCTTGCTGCTGTTCGCGACCTTCCTCGCGCATCTCGCCGCGGCGTTGTTCCATGGACTGATTCGACGCGACGGCGTGTTTTCGAGCATGGCGAAAGGCCGCGACTAGGCGGCCCGCCTGTCACACCACGCCGGTCGTTTCATCCTGCTTGTTCGACCGGCGTCACGTCCAGTTCCAGCTTTTGCGTGCCGCGCAACACGGTCACTTTCACCGCCCGGTCGATACGTGAAGCATCCAGCGAGCGCTGCAAGCTATCCACGCTATCTACCGCCAGCGTGTCGATGGCGACGATCCTGTCGTCCGTACGCAATCCGCCGAGCGCGGCCGGGCTCGTTTTCACGACCTCCATTACGTGTACGCCACTTGCCGCCGGCAGCTCGAAATAACGCTGCACGCGGCGCGAGATGGGCATTGTCGTACCGGCCACGCCGATATAGGCGCGCCGCACGCGCCCGTACGCGAAGAGCTGCATGATGATCCATTTGGCGGTATCGATTGCAGTGGCGAACGAGATCGCCTGGGCGCCGGCAATGATCGCCGTATTCACGCCGATCACCTGACCCGCCGAGTTGATCAACGGGCCGCCCGAGTTGCCGGGATTGAGCGCGGCGTCGGTCTGGATCACGTCGTAGATCATGCGTCCGGAGTTCGATCGAAGGGACCGTCCGAGTGCCGAGACTACGCCCGTCGTGACCGTCTGCGCGAGGCCGAGAGGGTTCCCCACGGCGATCGCGATCTGCCCGACTCGCAGCTTGCCGGATTCGCCCAGCTCGACGTGCGGCAAAGCGTCGGCTGAGCCAATGCGCAGCACCGCGAGGTCGCTGTCCGGGTCGTCGCCGACGAGGTCGGCATCGAACTTCGCGCCGTCCGCGAGCGTCACGCGGATCTGCGTGGCGCCGTGCACGACGTGGCTATTCGTCAGCAGATAACCATCGGGCGTGAAGATGAATCCCGAGCCCGAACCTCCGTGCGCGCCGCGGCCGCTCTTGTCTCCGGGCAAACGTCGTTCGACTGAAATAAAGGCGACCGCCTGCTGCACGCGTTCGAGTGCGCTGATCACGGTCTGGGAGTAAGCGTCCAGCAGGGCCTCGTCGCCGAGCGGGCTTGCGAACGCGGCGCCGGCGGGGCCGCGCGAGAGATCATCGATGAATTGGGGACGGCTTCCCATGATCGTGCTCCGGATAAATGGATCATGAGATGCGGGATTCTTGCGGCTATTTCAAGCCCGTCGAGCCCATGCCGCGCTGCCGGGAGCGCCCGCGCAACCGTCTCAGCATCCATGCTGCAATCGATATCACGATTGATCGTTTAGTGCTGGACGCGTGCGTTGTTAGTATGGTCGGCTGCCTAATCCGCCTGCGATGCCCCCATGAAAATCTTCATCCGTCTGGCCGCGTGTCTCGCGCTGGCTGTGACTGCCCTGAGCGCTGCGAGCGGCATGGCGCAAACGCCTTCGGGCGACCCCGTCAAGCTGCGAATCGGCTTTCAGAAATCCTCCACGCTGATCGCGATCCTGAAGGCACGCGGCACCCTGGAACGGGCCGTGGCGCCGCTTAATGTGCGCATTGAATGGGGTGAGTTCGCGAGCGGGCTGCCGCTTACCGAAGCGTTGAATGCGGGCGCGGTGGATTTCAGCGCCGACGTGGCGGATACCGTCCCGGTCTTTGCTCAGGCAGCCAACGCCAACTTCGTCTACGTCGCGCAGGAAACGCCGTCGCCCTCGGCGCAAGCCGTGATCGTGCATCGCGATGCACCCATCCACACGCTCGCCGACCTGAAGGGCAAGCGCATTGCGGTGACGAAGGCTGCCGGCAGCCACTATCTGCTGCTCGCCGTGCTGGCACGCGCCAAACTCTCGCCTGCCGATGTCAAGATCAGCTACCTGGCGCCCGCCGACGCGCGCGCGGCCTTTGAGCGCAACGACGTGGACGCGTGGTTCGCGTGGGACCCGTACGTGGCGTCCGTCGAGCAAGACCCGGGCGCCCGCATTCTGATTCGCGGGGACGGGCTTGCGTCATACCAGCGGTATTACCTTGCGTCCACCCCCTTTGCGCAAGCGCATCCGCAGATCATCGATATCGTGTTCAAGCAACTGGTTGAAGCGGGCGTCTGGACCAAGGCGCATCCGCAGGAAGCGGCGAAGATCCTGGCCCCGGTGTGGGGTCTCGACCAGGCGACGGTCGAGCGCGCCAACACGCGGCGCACCTACGTCGTGCGTGCGGTCGTGGCGAAGAACTTCGGCGAGCAGCAAGCGATTGCCGACATCTTCTATCAGGCGAAGCTGCTGCCCAAGCCCGTCGATACCGCCAGTGCGCTCGTCTGGGACTTCGCCGCGCGCAAGGCGGTCGCGGCGAATGTGGCGACGGCATCGCTGGCCGCAACACAGCCGTAATTTTCCGATGACCTCCCGTCAGTCCTCACCTTCGCCGGGGCGCCGGCGTCCGCTCGGCAGTCTCGTTGCCGAGTTGCTCAAACCACTTGAGATCGCATCATGGTCGAAGACGCCCGGTGCACCGATCCTCGAACATCCATACGGCCTGCCGTCACGGCTTACAACGCGCCGGAGTCCCTGTCGGCTGACGAGGTTTATGCGCTTGGCGCATTCCTGTTGAATCAGAACGGCATTGCGCCGCCCGACGCGTGGCTCGATGCACAATCTCTACAAAAAAGTAAGGATGCCGAATCGTGACGGTTTCGTACCCGATCCACGTCCCGGCCGCCTCTGAATATCAAGGAGCAAAGCATGTCTGACCATTACCCAACAAAAAACGAAACATTACCGCAACTGGCCGTTCCATCACGCCGTCGTACATTGCTGAAGATAGCCGCCTTAAGCGCCGGAGCCACCAGTATCCTGACCGGCGGCGCCGCACTATTGGCGAGCCAGACGGCACGCGCCGAGGAGTCGGGGAAAACGTTCCGCATCGGTTATCAGAAGTACGGCAACTTCGTCGTTCTGAAGGCGCGGGGTACGCTCGACAAACGGCTCGCGGCGCAAGGCGTCACCGTGCAATGGCTTGAATTCCCCGCCGGACCGCAGCTTCTGGAAGGGCTCAACGCAGGCGCGGTCGATGCCGGTACGGTAGGTGAAACGCCACCGATCTTCGCTCAGGCCGCGGGCGTGGACTTCGTTTATGTTGGCAACGAACCGCCTGCACCGCAAGGCGAAGCGATTGTCGTGCCGCACGATTCGGCTATCCGTAAGGTAGAAGATCTGCGCGGCAAGAAAGTGGCCTTGAACAAGGGCTCGAATGTCCACTACCTGTTGGTCGTTGCGCTGAAGAAAGCGGGGCTTTCATATGCGGATATCCAGCCGGTCTATCTGGCTCCCGCCGACGCGCGCGCGGCGTTCGTGCAGGGCAGCGTCGACGCATGGGTCATCTGGGACCCGTATCTCGCGGCCGTTGAACGTCAGGCGAACGCACGCGTGATTGCGGACGGCACCGGGCTGGTGCGCAACACGCAGTACTACCTTGCGACCCGTAAGTTTGCGACCGCCCAGCCGCAGCTTGTGCATGCGCTGCTGGAGGAACTGGATCACGTCGACAGATGGGGGCGCGACAACGTTCCGGATGCCGCGAAGCTTTTGTCACCGCTGGTCGGACTGGATCAGCCGACGCTTGAACGCGCATTGAAACGGACGGCCTATGGCGTGCAGCCGATCACGCCGGAGACCCTTGCGTACCAGCAACAGATTGCCGATACCTTCACCGAGCTCAAGCTGATTCCGAAAAAGCTGGTGGTGACCGATGCGCGCTGGAGCGTCGTTTAGGCTGGATATTGCGCTCCTGCATCACTAGAGACGCATAAGCAGAATTGGCGAGAACCTTAGCTTAAATAAATCGTTCATGCCTAAAGTGAGCATCGCTAAGATGAATCATCTGAACGGGGACGGGTGACTCGTTCGCACGAACATGGGCCGCACTTTTGTTCGTCGCGTCTGTGCTCGCTTCCTACTCGAAACTTGAACTTACACCCGCAAGGCAGGAGCCCCCAATGAATGTTTTCTGGTTCATTCCGACCCACGGCGACAGCCGTTATCTCGGCACGACGCAAGGCGCGCGCGCCGCGGATTACGATTACTTTCGCCAGATCGCGGTGGCGGCCGATACGCTCGGCTACGAGGGCGTATTGCTGCCGACGGGGCGTTCCTGCGAAGACGCATGGGTGGTTGCATCCAGCCTGATTCCGGCCACGAAACGCCTCAAGTTCCTCGTCGCGATCCGTCCGGGTCTGACGTCACCGGCGTTGTCTGCACGCATGGCGTCGACCTTCGACCGGCTCTCAGGCGGCCGTCTGCTGATCAACGTGGTGACGGGCGGTGACCCGATCGAACTGGCCGGCGACGGCGTGTTCAATGACCACAACACCCGCTATGAAGTCACGGACGAATTCCTGCAGATCTGGCGCGGTCTGCTCGAGTCGTCGCATGAAGGCGGCACGATCGATTTCGAGGGCAAGCATCTGAGCTCGAAGGGCGGCAAGGTACTTTATCCGCCCGTGCAGAAGGCGCATCCGCCGCTGTGGTTTGGCGGCTCGTCGCCGGCAGCGCACGAGATCGCGGCCGATCATATTGATACCTATTTGACCTGGGGCGAACCGCCCGCTGAAGTTGAAAAGAAGCTCGCCGATATTCGTCGTCGCGCAGCCGATAAAGGCCGCGAGATCAAGTTCGGCATTCGTCTCCATGTGATCGTGCGCGAGACAGAACAGGAAGCGTGGGCCGACGCGGACAGGCTCATCAGCAAGCTCGACGACGAAACCATCCAGCGCGCTCAGGCATCGTTTGCAAAGATGGATTCGGAAGGCCAGCGGCGCATGGCCGCGTTGCATGGCGGTCAGCGCGACAAGCTTGAGGTCTATCCGCATTTGTGGGCCGGTGTCGGCCTCGTACGTGGTGGTGCGGGCACGGCGCTGGTGGGCAATCCAGAGCAGGTCGCGGGCTTGATGAAAGAGTACGCGGCGCTCGGTATCGACACGTTCATTCTGTCGGGCTATCCGCATCTTGAAGAGTCGTACCGGTTCGCCGAACTCGTATTCCCGCTGCTGCCGCGTGAACAGAAAGAGCGCACGTCGGGACCGTTGTCGGGGCCGTTCGGTGAAATCGTCGGCACGTCGTATTTGCCGCGCGCGTCGCAAAGTTGAACCCGGAGGTCTGATGAACGTCGTCCCGTTTTTTCGCCGCGCCGGTGTACAGGCCGCGCCATGGCTCGTGCCCATCCTGATCCTGATCGCATGGGAACTGGCTGCGCGCACGGGCGGTTTATCGTCGCGGGTATTGCCCGAGCCCCTGGCTGTTGTCAAAGCGGCGTGGGAGCTGATCCAGTCGGGCGACATGTGGGCGAACGTGAAGGTCAGCGCATGGCGCGCGTTGACGGGCTTCGCGATCGGCGGTGGTATCGGCTTCGTGCTCGGGCTGGGGACAGGACTCTTCAAGCCGGCTGAGATCGCTCTCGACTCGACCGTGCAGATGATCCGCAATATCCCTGCGCTCGCGATGATTCCCTTGGTGATCCTGTGGTTCGGTATCGGTGAGGAAGCGAAGTTGTTCCTGGTCGCACTGGGCGTATTTTTCCCTGTCTATACGAACACGTATCACGGCATTCGTTCCGTTGATGCAGACCTGATCGAGATGGCTCGCAGCTACGGACTCTCGGGCTTTGCGCTGTATCGCGACGTGATTCTGCCGGGGGCATTGCCTTCCATTCTGGTGGGCGTGCGGTTTGCGTTCGGGTTGATGTGGGTGATGCTGATTGTGGCTGAGACCATCTCCGCGCAATCGGGGATTGGCTATATGACGATGAATGCGCGCGAGTTCCTGCAGACTGATGTGGTGGTGGTCGGCATCCTGCTTTATGCGCTGCTCGGCAAACTCGCCGACATGCTCGCGAAGTCGATCGAGCGCGCAACGCTGCGTTGGCATCCTGCGTATCAGAAGGGAGCAAAACCGTGACATCAAGCTATGCATCGTATGCATCGGGCAAAGTCTTGCTGGAAGATGGCGAGTTGGACGTTGCCACACGCGGACGTGCACCGGCGGCGGTTGCGCCCCTTGAGCTCCCTGCTGACATGGCGGTCTCGCTGCAAGGCGTCGATAAGCATTTCGGCGAGCGCAAGGTGTTGTCGAGCTTTGATTTCGCCATTGAACGCGGCAGTTTTGTATCGATAGTCGGCCGCAGCGGCTGCGGCAAGTCCACGTTGTTGCGCTTGATCGCGGGGCTTGAAAAAGCGACCGGTGGTGTTGTTCAGCGTAACGCGGCGGCGGGATCCAGTGTGCTTGAGACCCGCATCATGTTCCAGGATGCACGTTTGCTGCCGTGGAAAAGCGTGCTGCAAAACGTCATGCTCGGCTTGCCGCGTTCGTCTCGTGAGGATGCCCGGGCGACGCTGGCTGAAGTGGGCCTGAGCGCGCGGGAGGGCGATTGGCCGGCGCAATTGTCGGGTGGTCAGCGGCAACGGGTGGCGCTTGCGCGTGCGCTGGTGCACCGGCCAGACCTGTTGTTGCTGGATGAACCACTGGGCGCGCTTGATGCGCTGACGCGCATTGAAATGCATGCGTTGATTGAGCGTTTGTGGCGCGAGCATCGCTTTACCGCACTGCTTGTCACGCACGATGTGCAGGAAGCGGTGGCGCTGGGCGAGCGGATTGTGTTGATCGAAGCGGGGAAGATTTCCTTCGATGCCGCCATCACGCTGCAGCGTCCGCGTTTGCGCACGGCGGAAGGGTTTGCCGAGTTGGAAGAACAGGTCTTGTCGCGTGTTCTCAGGAACGGTGCGCAGCCGGGCTAGATTTGGTTATCGATCACTCATTGCCGCTGTCTACTGGCCCCGGCACTATTCAATCAATACGGAGCATTACCATGGGCATTACGGCGATCAATGTACGCAATCAGTTCAAGGGGCATATCAAGGAGATTATTCGCGGTTCGGTGGTCTCGGAAGTCGATGTGGAAACGCCGTATGGAATTGTCACGTCGGTGATTACTACGCGGTCGATCGATGAGCTCGAACTGAAGGTAGGGAGTGAAGTTATTGCGTTTGTGAAGTCTACGGAGGTTTCTATTGCGAGGCTTTGAGGGGCGGCGGGGGGTTAGGTTTTGGGGTTAGTGGTTGGGGGTCTATGCTGGGGTGGTCGGTTCTGGGGTTAGCGGTCGGGGTTAGTGCCGGGTTGCTGCTTTCAGTGTTAGTGGTCTGCGAGAGTCGGATATTCTCTTTATCACTATTAGCCACTGTGCGTGGCGGCACGTCATTTCTTTGTCCAAAGCGACAAAGAAACGAAGCAAAGAAAGCGCTTTAACCGCTCTACCCTAAGTGTCCACAGCGTGCGGTTTTCATTCATAGGTGCCCCAAAAGCACGGTGCTCGCCAGAGCGGAGGATGTTTGAACCCCTCCTTCTCGCGAATCCTGACACGAACACGCTTCGCCCCGTACGCTCTCGGGCAAGCACCAGTTGCCAAGGAGCCCGTACCGCCTCACACGTACTCGTAGACTCGCGCTTGCCAATGAACACGCCTCACCACCCGCGCTCTCGGGCAAGCACGAATTGACCAGGAACCAGCACGGCCTAACGCGTATTTGCTTCTACGGTTCTTCGTGGGTTAGCGGCTTGGTCAGTGCGGTTATTTTCGTAGGCTATGGCCTTACGTATCTTCGCGGCCCCATTTCTTGGCGGGTTGGCGGCGCGTGGTCCGTCATGCATACAAATTGGTGGTTGGTCGTCCGCGGATAGCGCGGGGTGCCCCTTGAGCAGGTTCAATCACTGGTGGCGAAGCGTGTGGGTATCGGTGTTCGGAGAAGGAGGGTTTCACACATCCGTGGCTCTGGCGAGCACCGTGCTTTTGGGGCACCTATGAATAGAAACTGCACGCTGTGGACACTTAGGGTAGAGCGGTTAAAGCGTTTTCTTTGCTTCGTTTCTTTGTCGCTTTGGACAAAGAAATGACGTGCCGCCACGCACAGTGGCTAATAGTGATAAAGAGAAAATCCGATTCTCGCAGACCACCACGGCCGAAAGCACCAACCCGGCATAGACCCTGACCGCAAACCTCGGAACCTAACCCCCCAAGCACTAACCCCGACCAACAATTCGCCGCGCAGGCTCGTCGCAAATGCCCCTGGCGAAGTTTCATCAATTGATCCCGGTGGTCTTCGATGCAATTTTTAGTGACCGGTCAATATAATAAAAACCGCCGCCACGGCGAACCAATAAAAGCCCACGACCTAAGCACGTCAAACGCTAGCCCGGTTCAAGCAGATACGATTCGCCCGCAGCGAGGATATCCCGCTTAGAACGCCGGAATAATCGAACCCTTGAACTGAGTATTAATGAAATTCTTCACATCCGGCGACTCATACGCGGCGACCAGTTTCTTGACCCAGGGTGCGTTGCGATCCTGAGTGCGAACGGCGATCAGATTGGCATAAGGACCCTTCAGGTCTTCAATGGCAATAGCGTCTTTCGTAGGCGACAGGCCCGCTTTCACGGCATAGTCCGTATTGATCGATGCGGCGGCGAGGTCGTCAAGCGAACGCGGCAACTGCGCCGAGTCGAGCTCGATCAGCTTGATACCCTTCGGGTTCTCGATCACGTCGAGCGGCGTCGCGTTCACACCATCTTTACCCACACCGTCCTTCAACTTGATGATGCCGTTTTTCTGCAGCAGCAACAGCGCGCGATTGCCGTTCGACGGGTCGTTCTGGATACCGACTTTCGCCCCTTGCGGCAGGTCTTTCAACGACTTGAACTTCTTCGAGTAGAAGCCCATTGGCGCAACATAGGTCAGGCCCACGTTGACGATCTTGTAGCCGCGCTGCTTGATCTGGCTGTCGAGGAACGGCTGGTGCTGGAAGCCGTTTGCATCGAGGTCGCCGGCGTCGAGGGCGGCGTTGGGCTGGATGTAATCGGAGAATTCGATCACCTTGATCTTGAGGCCTTCGCGCGCCGCAACCTTGGACACTTCGGTCCAGATTTGCGCGTCGGGGCCGCTCATGGTGCCGATTCTAAGCGGGGCGTCTTCCGCATGGGCGACGCCAAAGACAGCGCCGAGTGCGACGAAGGCAATACTTGCAAGAACAGTTCTACGATGCATGTTGAAACTCTTTCTGGTTGGCAGGCGCGAATCCTCTCATGACTTGCGCACTAGCCTAACCATTCTGTTTTCATGTGTTTATGCAAATTTGAAAGCTTAGCTAAGATCCGGTGCATGCGAGAAACCGGGTTGGCATGCACCGGTTGGCGGCTAGTTGTCGCTTGTCATTCCTTCCAGAAAACGAGTGCGCGCAATTCGATGCTTCTGCGCGGCGCGGCGCCGTCCGGTGTGGTCGGATCTTCAAACGCCGTGTGTGCGGTTAGACGGGCCGTGCCGTCGTCGCGAGAGTCGTAGATCTTGAGCAGCAGCGCTTCGTCGGGCCGTAGCTTCGGGAAGTAATACCAGCGATGCGCCGGGTTATGCGTGAAGGAAAAGGTCTCGCCGACCTTGTCCTTGTACACAAGATCGCTTGGCACCAGATCGCTCGCCGCGATCGAGCGTGCGTCGCAGAGGGCGAGGGGTAGCTGCTCGACTACGTCGAGCGGCCGCCACAGGTTGATGATTGCAAAGCGGTGCTTGAGGCGTTGAGCAGCTTCATCGGCAGGCAGATGGTCACGCACCCGACGCGGCCCGGAGACGAACGTCTGGTCGTTGTGTACGCGCCTCACGGGCTCGCGCAAGGACGAGGTGGCGCGCGAGCCGTTCAAGCTGTCGCGCAGGGTGTGATCGAATACCACAACCTTCTCGGCGCCCGTCGCTTTGAGCAGGACTTGTGCGGATTCGTTGTAGTAGATCGAGCGGATGGCGGCGTCGTCGCTGAAGTCGGTCAGCGCGCTCGCGTGCGCGATGCGTTCAAAGCCGCTTTTATCCAGCGATAGCTCTCCCGCTGCGGCGAGCGGACGAGCGTCGCGGATCGTCACGCGCCGGGGTTCGAGTGCGCCGGAAGTCCAGGGCACGCCGGGCGGCGGCTCGAACGTGTAGCTCACCGGCCGCCCTTCGCCGGCACGCAAATAATTGAGTTCAGCCTCTACCGCATGCAGCGTTTCTGCACGCGGGCGTTCTTCGAATACGGTGCTCATAGTCGTTCCTCGGCCTGGAAGTCAGAACTTTCTAAGCTATACCCGCATGACTCGAAGCTGAACGAATAAAATTCCATAAGGTTATTCGGTCGGCATGGCGATAACCCTACTTGCTGGCGAAGTATTCGGGAAGACGAAAACCATCGTAGAAATGGTTGTTCAGGATGGCCTGCTGAAACGCGGGCGACTGATACGCATCGACAATGTCCCGCGTGCTGCGCGATGTCTTGTTCACAGCCCTCACCACGACCTGGTTGATGTACGGCGGAGTCATCTGCTCCAGGGCGAGCGCGTCGGTGAGTTTGTAACCGCTGAAGATCGCGAAATTGCCCTGGATGGCGGCGAAATCGACGTCATCGAGCGCACGCGGCGCCTGCGCATTTTCAAGCGGAACAATCTTGATGCCGGCCGGATTCGCGATCACGTCACGCTCGGTCACATCCACTGGATTGCTGTTCGGACGAAGCTTGATCCAGCCTATCCGCTGCAAGATCTTGAGCGCGCGCTCCAGGTTGACCGGATCGTTGGGCACGGCCACTGTCGCGCCGGCCCGGACGTCCGTCAACGCATGGTGCTTCTTCGAATAAAGGCCCATTGGCGGTGTGGGTACTTGCACGACGGCAACCAGATCGGTTCCGTTGCGGTCGTTGTATGACTTCAGATAGACCTCGTGCTGCATGACATCGGCTGTGATCTCCCCACGATACACCGCCTGGTTAGCCTCCAGCCCCGTGCTGAATTCCACGTACTTGATCGTGTAACCCTTCTGGCGCAATTGCGGTTCGACACCGGCCTTGAATTCATCGGCGTAAGGCCCCGGCACGAAGCCGATGCGCAGTTCGTTTGCACCAGCGGCGCGGGCATTGAATGGAGCGAGCGCAGCGCACAGCGCCAACGCAAGGAGGAAGGGGCGTTTAGACATGAGGGGATAAATAGAGGAAGTAAATGACCGCATGCGGGCCCATAAGGAACGCATGACAGCGAAATCAAAGCGAACCGCGCGCAACGTTTCAACGCGCGGCTCGTTGTTCAGAACGTTTCCTTGAACGGACGCAGATCAAGTTCCTGCGTCCATGCGCTTCTATGCTGATGGTGCAACTGCCAATAGCTCTCTGCTATGGCGCTTGCATGCAGCAAGCCATCGTCACCGGCCTGCTGCACGCGCTGCGGCGCGGATTGCCGCAGACGCTCGCCGTCAATGCCCCCATCAATCACGATATGCGCGACATGCACGTCCTGGGCGCCGAACTCGCGCGCGAGGGTCTGGCTGAGAGAGCGCAACGCCGCCTTCGAAGCAGCAAACGCCGCGAAGGGTGGTTTGCCGCGCAACGCGGCCGTAGCGCCCGTGAACAGCAGCGTGCCGCGCCCCGTTGAACTGCCGCCGTTCAGTCCATTGTTCAAGATCCGGCGCAGCGCTGCCTGCGCAAACAGGAAACCGCCGAGCACGCCGGTACGCCACGCTTGCTCGAAGTCCGCTGCGCTCAGTTCAAGCGTGGGCGCACGGCTTGCACCGCCTGCGTTGAATACGGCCGCCGTTAGCGGACCAAGTTCACGCACGCGCTCGGCAAGCTCGGCAACGGTTGCTTCATCCGAAATATCGCCGGGCAATGCGTGGGCCACGCCGCCCGAGGCGCGAATCTCCGCGGCGATGCTCCCCACACGTTCGGCCGTGCGTCCCGTGAGGGCGACCGTGAAGCCGCCCTCCGAGAAGCGCCGGGCGACTGCTGCGCCCAGTCCCGCGCTGGCGCCGACCCCGGCGATCCACGCGACCGGCGGTTGTTCATGCGGAAGACTGGAAGGTGACTGGATGGTTGAGTTCATGGCGGTGAAGTTAGACCGGCTCGTGGCGATTGGAAAGGAAGAAAACACGATAACGTTATTCGACACAGCGAGATTGATTCTAGTCTTCGGCCATCTTTTGCGTTCGGCGTGGTTTGCATATGCGGATCGATTGGTTGAGGCCGCTGCGAGGCGGTCGTAAGGTGCATATCGAAACATCGGGGTCCTTTGTCATGCCGCCGCGTATGCCTGAGCTTCAATCGTAAGACCCGAATATCCCCACCTCAAGCTGGCGATCCCCTTTCAGGAGACACATAATGAACGCAGCCGTCGCAAGTACTACGGAGTCGGTCCAGGTCACGCCGCTGTCGGCATTCATAGGGGCACAAATCAGCGGCGTCGATCTATCGCAGCCACTCGACACCCATCAGGTCGCGCAGATTCGCGCGGCGTTGTTGAAGTGGCGCGTGATCTTCTTTCGCGAGCAGTTCCTCACGCACGCGCAGCACGTGGCGTTCTCCGCGCAGTTCGGCGAGCTTACGCTGGGGCATCCCGTGTTTGGGCACGTTGACGGGCACCCCGAGATCTATTCCATTTCCAAGTATCGCAAGGCAACGCGTTTCGAAGGACAGGCGTTGTTGCGTCCGTGGACCGGCTGGCATACCGACGTAACGGCTGCCGTCAATCCGCCGTTCGCATCGATCCTGCGGGGCGTCACCATTCCGCCCTATGGCGGCGACACGCAATGGACAAGCCTTGTTGCCGCGTACGAAAAACTCTCGGCGCCGCTGCGTGATTTTGTCGATGGCTTGCGCGGCGTGCATAAATTTACGGCGCCCGCCGGGGCCAGCGCCACCAGCGCATTTGAGCAAGCCGTGCAGCAACGCGCACTGGTCAGTGAACATCCGTTGGTGCGCGTGCATCCTGAAACTGGCGAGCGGGCGCTGTATGTCAGCCCAAGTTTCCTGAAGCACATTGTTGGTGTGACGCCGCGTGAGAGTCAGGCGATTCTCGAACTGCTGTGGGAGCACGTGACGCGTCCGGAGTTCACGGTACGGTTCAAATGGGAACCCGGCAGCATAGCGTTCTGGGACAACCGGTCGACGGCGCACCTCGCGCCATCGGATATCTTCGACCTGGAGTTCGACCGGCAACTGTATCGGACAACGCTGGTGGGCGACGTGCCGGTGGGACCGGACGGTCGTGCTTCGGTCGCCCTGGAAGGGTCGCCGGTCAATGCGGCAGCAGCCATGGCATTGAACTGAAATCGGTTACGGAACTCCCCCCTCCGTGAATTCGGGGGGATGGATGGAAACCAACGTCAGGCGCGCGGCAGCCGCCGGTTGTCGATCCACATGCGAGCCCAGCGCGCAGCGTAAGCAATGGCGAGATCGGATTCGAAGAAGTAGTCGAGCGCGTCGAATACATAAGCGCGCTTTTGCAGCGACGCTTCGTCCTGAATCACGAGATTGGCGGCGAACAATCCGCTAGGCAGCGCTTGTGCCGCGGGAGCGACTTCATAACCCTTGTAATGCATGCTTGTTTTTCCTCCGGTACACAATGCAGTGGAATGCATGTGCCCCACATTAACGAGCCTCGCAAGACAATGGAAACAAGCATTTGGCAAAAGCAAACCCGTTGCCGCCAGGGATTGGAAAGAAGAAAAAGTTGCGAAGCATGTGCATGAGAGAACGCGCCTGATCAGGCGGCCACGTCCTGCGGCACGCTGAAGTCCGCCAGTATTTCATCGCGCAAGCGCACGAACGCGGCATCGCTGCGATTGCGCGGCCGTTGCAGATCAACCTTCACGATCTTGCCAATGCGCCCCGGCCGCGCCTGCATGACGACCACGCGGTCGGCAAGGAATACGGCTTCGTCAACGTCGTGGGTGACCAGGATCATGGTGATCCGCTCGTGTTCCCAGATGCGTCGCAACTCATTCTGCAGGCGGCTGCGCGTGAGCGCATCGAGCGCGCCGAACGGCTCGTCGAGCAGCAGGAGCTTCGGCCGGTTGACGAGCCCCCGGGCGATTGCCACGCGCTGCGCCATGCCGCCCGAAAGCTGATGCGGATGATGCCCTTCATTACCCTTCAGGCCGACCAGCGCGATATGCTCGGCTACCGCACGGCGTTTCTCTTCCTTGCTACGCCCTGAATTCTTCAGCGCAACCGCAATGTTCTGCTCGACGTTGAGCCACGGAAACAGCCTGTGATCCTGGAACACGATACCGCGCGCAAGATCGGTGGTGCGAACGCGCTCGCCGCTGAATTCGATGTCGCCATCGAACTGGTCGTCGAGCCCTGCAATCAGGCGCAGCAGGGTGGACTTGCCGCAACCGCTGGCCCCCACGATAGCCACGAACTCGCCGCTCTTCACCGACAGGTCGATGCGATCGAGCACAGGCACGGCGTGGTCGTCGCCGGCAAAACGCTTGGAGACGTGATGCAGGTTGAGATCGCTTGTTCGGGTGCTGGGGACAGTCGCCATGATGATATGGACTCTTTATGAAATATGAAAAATGCGCAATCACATGGCCGGATCGCGGAACCAGCGTTGCTGGATGGCACGGGCTAACGCATTCAACGCCCACCCGGTGATGCCGATCACGATCACGCCGAATACCACGAGATCCATGCGGAACTGCTCGCTGCCGTCGACCAGCGTGTTGCCGATGCCGCTGCCAGCGACCAGCAGATACTCCGCACCGAGCGTTGCAAGCCACGAATAGATGAGCGCGAGATAGATGCCGGTGAAGATGGACGGCAACGCAGCGGGAAGCACGACATGTCTGACGGTCTGCAACTTGCTGTAGCGGAACACGCGGGCGACATCGAGGAGCGCAGGGGAGACCGCGCGGATGCCGTCGCTCGTATGCGCGACCACGGGCACCAGCGCGGCGAGCGAAAGGAACACGACTTTCGCGACATCGCCGAGACCGAACCATACGGAAATCAGCGGTATCCACGCAAACAGGGAGACCTGCTTGAACGCATTGAAGCTGGGGCCGATCAGCCGGTTCGCGAAGGGCGAGACACCGAGCAACGCACCCAGCACGAGCCCAAGACTTGCGCCGAGCGTGAAGCCGGTGAGTTCGCGTGCAAGCGATGCCGAGAGCGCCCGCCACAGCGCACCGCTTCGCGCCTGATCGATAGCGGTATGCAACACCTGCGCAGGCGAGGTCATCATGCCGTGCCCGGCGACCACATGACGCGAGACAAACCACCAGGAGAACAGGGCGACAGCCGGGATGACCCAGCCGCGCCGGCGTCCGGTTTTGCCCGGTTCGCCCGACGCTGCGATAGCCGCGGAGCCGGTTTCGAGTTCAAGAGACGACGTGGCCATTTCGATACTCCTTCAGGCCGGCCGCGCGGGCGACAGTTTGTGTTCCAGAACCGTAAGCAGGCGATCCGCCGCATACCCGATCGCACCCACGATGAGCACCGATGCAAGCACCAGATCGAGCTGGAACAACTGCCGTCCGTACACGATCAGATAACCCAGCCCTTCCGACGATGCCACCAGTTCAACCACGACCAGCGTGAGCCACGCCTTGGTGAACGCGAGGCGAATACCGGTGCCGATGACCGGCACGGCCGAGGGCAGGATCACGCTGAAGATCGTCTGGCGGCGTGAATAGCGAAAGACGCGCGCAACATCGAGATACGCGGGTGGCGTCCGGCGGAATCCCTGCAGCGTGCTCAAGGTCACCGGCACGAGCGCGGCGTGTCCGATCAGCAAATACTTCAACGGCTCTCCGATACCCACCACGATCATGAGAAACGGCAGCCATCCCAGTACCGGCACCTGCACGACGGCATTGAAGCTGGGCAGGATGTAAGCCTCGGCTGTGCGCGACAGCCCCAGCCATGCGCCAAGCAGCAAGCCGAGCACGACGCCGCCGGTGAATCCGACCGCGATCCGCGACAGACTCGCGCCGATATGCATCCACAGTTCGCCGGTGCTGGCGAGGCCGCCGAGGGTATCGAAGACGAGGGTGGGCGACGGCAGGATTTGCGGCGAGATCCAGCCGTAGTGGGACCCGAGCACCCACAACACGGCGCAAGCCACGGGCACGAGCCAGGGCAACGCGATCCAGCCCAGCGAGCGCGCCACGCTCGCCGCGTGACCGTGCGCGTTGTCGAGCGAAGCCTGGCGGCGGTTGGGAGACACAGTGCGGGCAATGCTGTTCGCCATGACCGGCTTCTCCAGAAAAGTTCAGACGTTCACGATGCCAGCGGCTTGCCGGACGGATCGAAACGGGGCCAGTAGTTTTCGAGCTTCAGCGTCTTCAAGGCCTGATCGAGATACTTCGGTTCGAACCAGCCGTTCACGCTCACGGGCTGACGGATCAGGTTGAGACGCAGCGCGTCGTCGGCAACGGCCTGATAGCGCGCCACGATAAACGGATCGATCAACGGCGAAGTGCGCTCCTTGAGTGTCTGGTTCGCGTACTCCGATTGCCACGATTCCACTGGCACACCGCTCTTCGCCCACAGCGTGAAAAGCGCGCTGCGATTGGCTTCGTCCGAGGACCACTGCGACGCTTGCACGACCGACGTCACTACCTTTTGCACGATGTCGGCGTGGTCATGGTCGAAGTCGTCGAGAACCAGCAGATGCGCCTGACGCGTGTACTGCAAGCCACCGTCACGCGACGCGTAGATGATCTTCGCGAGACCCTGCCGCTGGAGCTTGAAGAGCTTGAAGTCGAGAAACACGGCGTCCACGCCCTTCGATGCAAGCGCGGCTTGCGACGCGGCGTCGTCGAGATTGATCACGCGCAGGTCACGCTCGGAGAGACCGTTCGCCTTCAGGACGTTATCGACTACAAGTTGCAGGTTGGTGCCGCGAAAGATCGCGACTCGCTTGCCCTTCAGGTCCTTGACGCTTTTGATGTCGGAGTCGGGCGGCACGGCCAGGTAGACGCCCGTACGCACGCCGGATTCCAGCAGCAATTTTGTCTTGAGGCCATTCGCGCGGCCGAGCACGGCGGGCAGGTCGCCCTGGTAGGCGAAGTCGATCTGACGATTCGCCAACGCCTCGTTGACCGCGGGTCCGGCGCCTTTGAAGAACAGCCATTCCACCTTGACGCCGTCGGGTTTGAGCGCGTCTTCCACGCGGTGCTGCAACTGGGCGGTCGCGGCCGGCGAGCCGCCGAACACGGGCGGATCGCCATAACCTTGCGTCGCCACGCCGATCCGGACGACAGCCGGGGCGGCAGCCAGGACGCTCGTGGCGGCAACCATGCCCAGCGTGACAATGAGGGAATGCAGGAGGGATCGTGGGGTCATTGAATTCGTAAGGAAGACGCAATGAAGGGGAGGCGAAAGGCAGCGTGGCCTGCAACGCTGCCGGGGGCGGGATCAGTTTGGTGCAGGCGTACCGCGCAACGCGCGGCTGCGCCGGCCGTCGATACCCACGGGCACATCACCATGCACCGTCGCGCGCCGGACCACGCGGCGTGCGCTCTCGTCGTAATCCGCTACCGCGTAGTGTTGCGTTGCCCGGTTGTCCCAGATCGCTACGTCGCCCTGGGTCCAGCGCCAGCGCACCGTGTTTTCGAGGCGCGTGACGTGATCATGAAAGAGCTCTTTCAGGCGATCCGAATCGCGTTGTGACAAGCCGACGAAGCGTTGCACGAAATGACCCAGCACGAGGCTGCGTTCACCTGTTTCCGGATGCACGCGCACGACCGGATGTTCGGTTTCATAGACTGTCGAGGTGAACTGTTCGCGATATGCCCGCTCGGCGTCGGTGGCGGGTGCGCTGCGGTTCGCCGCGTAGTCGTAGGTATTCGTATGAATGGCCCACAGAGAGTCCGCCAAGGCACGCAGCGGGTCCGGCAGACGAGTGTAGGCCTCGGCAGTGTTGGCCCAGACCGTATCGCCGCCAGCGGGCGGGATTACCACGCCTCGCAGGATCGAGATCTTTGGATAGGCTTCCACGAAGGTCACGTCCGTATGCCAGGAATTGGCGCGCGTGCCGTCCTTCGAGTCGAGTTCGAGCAGACGATTGCTGCCGGCGACCGATGGCACCGTTGGATGAGCGACGGTTTCGCCGAAGCGGCTGGCGAACGCTTCCTGCGCGGCGTCGTCCAGATGCGACTGACCGCGAAAGAAGATCACCTTATGCCGCAGCAGCGTGGCGTTGATGGCCGCGATGGTCGAGTCGGCCAGATCCGGCCCGAGGCGTACGCCGCGGATTTCGGCGCCGATCCGGCCGCCTACTGCATGGACGTTGAGGTCCAGCGCGGTTGAGGATTCGGCGGCAACGGCAGGCGTGGCGATGAGGGTCATCGGGTGCTCCTTGGGGAATCGTTGGATATTGTCGGGTGTCGTTGTCGATCGTTGTGTATCGGGATGCTTGCGCGCTGGGGCGGGCGGAAAAATGCAGCGGCAATAAATTGAAGCATCCGTGCGCGGTCGCGGCAACGAAGCGATTGGACTTTGCTTTACACACCGGACATGGGTCGTTTATGAGGGACCCTTAATGACACTCCGTGACGCTGGCTTAATAGGGATCGATTCGGGATCGATAGGTTTTCTATTCATCGTCAGATATCCAAATGAATAAAAGATGGTTCCTGTACGTTTAAGTTTGACCTACCTTGTATTTAGCGGTAGCCCGTACCGGAACGTGTTCAAGGAGAATTGCGATGTCTGAACCGAGAGCCATTTTTAGAAACTGGGGGAGTGAAGTGCTGCGGCACTGGCGGGAGCGGCGTACGGTGGCCGCTGATCAATCGCGCGGGGCGGCACGCGAGCCGTACGATCTTGAACGCATCGCAACGTGTGCATGCAGTGGCTATTTCCACACGGGTTATGCGCTCGATCCGTTTGTTTTCACGCCGGAGTTACCGTTCAGGGATTAGCCAAGGGTTTTTCGCTCGCGCCGGTGGACGGAGTTGGGGGTGGGGGTTGATGCCGGGTGGTTGTTTCTGGGTTTGTGGTCGGGGTCTATGCCGGGTTGGTCGGTTCTGGGGTTAGCGGTCGGAGTCAATGCCGGGTTGCTGCTTTCGGCCTTAGTGGTCTGCGAGAGTCGGATTTTCTCTTTATCACTATTAGCCACTGTGCGTGGCGGCACGTCATTTCTTTGTCCAAAGCGACAAAGAAACGAAGCAAAGAAAGCGCTTTAACCACGCTACCCTAAGTGTCCACAGCGTGCAGTTTTCATTCATAGGTGCCCCAAAAGCACGGTGCTCGCCAGAGCCACGGATGTTTGAACCCCTCCTTCTCGCGAATCCTGACACGAACACGCTTCGCCCCGTACGCTCTCGGGCAAGCACAATTGCCGAGGGACCCGCACGGCCTCACACGCATTCGCTGCCGCGTTTCTCGGTGCGTTGGCCGAGCGTGCGCTATTTTTTTGGTGGGCTACACGGCCGAACGTATATTTACGGCTTCATGTTTGGTGGGTTGTTGCGCGGGCTGCGCGATTCTTTTGCCAGCTACGCTACGGCCTGATGCATCCGCGTGGCCCCGTTTCTTGATGGGTTAGCGACGTGGTTCGTTATGCGTACAAATTCGGAGGAGGTTTTCCGCGGATAGCGCGGGGTGCCCCTTGGGCAGGTTCAATCACTGGTGGCGAAGCGTGTGGGTATCGGTGTTCGGAGAAGGAGGGTTTCACACATCCTTCGCTCTGGCGAGCACCGTGCTTTTGGGGCACCTATGAATGAAAACTGCACGCTGTGGACACTTAGGGTAGCGTGGTTGAAAGCGTTTTCTTTGCTTCGTTTCTTTGTCGCTTTGGACAAAGAAATGACGTGCCGCCACGCACAGTGGCTAATAGTGATAAAGAGAAAATCCGACTCTCGCAGACCACTAAGGCCGAAAGCAGCAACCCGGCATTGACTCCGACCGCTAACCCCAGAACCGACCAACCCGGCATAGACCCCCGACCGCTAACCCAGAAACAACCACCCGGCATCAACTCCCACCACCCCCAAATCCCCCCCAACCCCGTCCACCGGCGCGAGCGAAACTTTCAATCGGATATGGTCAATGGCAGACCCAATTCACCCAGCGCATCGCGTGCATTGAACGCCAGCGCAAACTGAGCCGCCTGCCGCCCCACCGTCGCCAACTGCTCCGCCACCTTCGGGTCCGAACAGGAATCAATCGTCTCGAAGCGCGTTTCCAGCGAGTTGACCGCAGCACCGTACGGCGTCGGCCAGCCCCGCAACGCATGCACGATCGAGCGCAACGACGTGAGCACAGCGCCGGCGCCTTGCCAGCCATATGCCGTCACCACGCAACCCACCGCACGGCCGTCGAGATAGGGACGCTTGTCGTCACTGAGTTCCTCCAGCGTGTCCAGCGCGTTCTTGACCAGCCCCGAGACACCGCCGTGATAACCCGGCGTCGCGATGATGACCGCATCCGCTTCACGCACCGCCTCAATCAATTCGAGCTGTTCTGCCGAGCGTTCGCCATGTTCGGGCGCATAGTGCGGGAGCGAATGCAGGAACGTGCCGCCGAACAGCCGCGTGCGTGCACCTTCGGCTTCGGCGCCGAGCAGGGCGAGACGAAGCGCGCGTTCAGTCGATGAAGCCGCGCGGGTCGTGCCGCCAATGCCAACCACAAGCGGCCGGCGAAATTCAAAGCTCTTCAACGAAATACTCCCAGGATTGCAGTGGAGCCACGTGCGCATTGTTCGTACGCAAAGCACGGCAGCTTTATCGGGCGATGATCAAATCGGGATTAACCCGCCATCTCGGCGAGCCATTCTATCGAGCGATTTTGCGCGATGGAACCGAGCTTTGCTTGAATCGATATGAGCTTTGCGTATTTCAAGGACGATCAACGCCCCTGACGGCCCCGCCACGCAACGTACATACGGATAAGTAATTAGCCTTGCGCAATAGATTATTAAGCCGCGACGTGGGTTACGTTAAACTTTCGCCTCTCACGAACCAGGGATGAACGGCGGCCGGCTTCCCGAGCGAACTCGCTCAATAGGGAGTCCGCCGCTTTTTTTGTTTACATGATCGAAATACGCAATCTTTCGCAACGCTTCGCGGGCCCACGAGGCTGGATCGAAGCGCTGCATAACGTCAATTTGACGATCCCGCCGGGCGAAGTGTTCGGCATTATCGGGCGCAGCGGCGCCGGTAAAAGTACGCTGGTGCGCACCATCAACCTGCTGACGCGGCCAAGCGAAGGCAGCGTGATCGTGGACGGCCGGGACCTCACCACGCTGCCCGCCGCGCAATTGCGCACGGCGCGCCGTGACATCGGCATGATCTTCCAGCACTTCAATTTGCTGTCGTCGCGCACGGTGTTCGACAACGTCGCGTTGCCGCTCGAACTCGTCGGCATGAAACGCGGCGAGATCGAGGCGACCGTGTTGCCGCTGCTGGAACTCGTCGGGCTGACCACGCAAAAAGATCGTTACCCGGCCCAGATCAGCGGTGGCCAGAAGCAGCGCGTGGGGATCGCCCGGGCGCTTGCCAGCAAGCCCAAAGTGCTGCTCTCCGACGAAGCCACGTCCGCGCTCGATCCTGAAACCACACGCTCAATTCTTGATCTGCTACGCAAGATCAACAAGGAGCTGGGCCTGACGATCGTGCTGATCACGCATCAGATGGACGTGATCAAGCAGGTCTGCGATCGCGTCGCGGTGCTCGACGCCGGCCGCGTGGTAGAGGAGGGCAATGTGGTCGATGTCTTCATGCAGCCGCATCACGAAGTCACGCGCGCGTTGATTGGTGACGTGATCGCGCATGAGTTGCCGCCTGCGTTGAAGCTGCGCGTGGCCGAGCGTTTGAAAACCGGCAGCGGTCATTTGCTGCGGCTCGCATTCACCGGCTCCGGCGTCGACCAGCCGATCCTCTCCGAAACAATTCGCCGCTTCGAACTTGATTTCAACATCCTGCACGGCCAGATCGACGAGATTCAGGGCCAGGCGTTCGGCTCGCTGGCGGTGCTCGCAGCGGGGAAACCGGCGAACGTGGCCGAGGCCATTGCTTATCTGCGTGAGCAAGGTGTAGTGGTAGAGGAGATGTCCCATGTTGAGTGAAATGTTCGATATGTTCGTCCAGTCGTTCTGGGAAACACTCGTGATGGTGGGCATTTCCGGGCTGGTCGGCGCGGCCTTGGGGCTGCCGTTGGGCGTGCTGCTGTATCTCACCGACCGCGACGGCGTGCTGCGCAATCTCGCAGTGAACCGGATCATGGGCGGCGTCGTGAACGCGGTGCGTTCGACACCGTTTATCATTCTGCTCGTCGCAGTGATCCCGTTCACGCGGCTGGTGGTGGGCTCGTCGATCGGGACGATGGCCGCGGTTGTACCGCTGACTATCGCGGCCGCGCCGTTCATCGCGCGGCTGGTCGAAACTGCCCTGCGCGAGGTCGATCGCGGCTTGATTGAAGCAGCGCAGGCCATGGGCGCGACCACGAGCCAGATCGTATTCAAGGTGTTGCTGCCGGAGTCCTTGCCGGGGGTGGTGGCTGGTTTGACGATTACGTTCGTGTCACTGGTCGGGTATTCGGCCATGGCCGGTGCAATCGGCGGCGGTGGTCTGGGCGACCTGGGCATTCGCTACGGGTATCAGCGGTTCTTGCCGGAAGTGATGCTGACGGTGGTGGTGATCCTGATCGTCTTCGTGCAGCTTGTGCAGTCGCTCGGTGACTGGCTCGTGCGTCGTCTTAGCCACAAATGATCAGCCACAAATAATTTTTCATATAAAGCTCATAGGATAGTTCATGCAACGTCGATTCATTCTCAAACTGGCTGCTGTTTTCAGCGCAACGGTTTTGCTCGCCAACGTCGCACAAGCCGACGAAACCATCAAGGTGGGCGTGACCGGTGGTCCGCATGCGCAGGTCATGGAAATCGTGAAGCAGGTAGCTGCGAAGAACGGACTGAACATCAAGATTGTCGAGTTCGCCGATTACGTCCAGCCGAATGCGGCGCTGGCTTCGGGCGATCTCGACGCGAACAGCTATCAGCACGCGCCGTATCTCGACGCGCAGGTGAAAGACCGCGGCTACAAGCTGATCAAGATCGCCGATACCGTCACGTTCCCCATGGGCATCTATTCGAAGAAGTTCAAGACGCTGGCCGAGTTGCCGGTGGGCGCGCGCATTGCCGTGCCGAACGATCCGACCAACGGTGGCCGGGCGCTGTTGCTGCTGCAAAAGAACGGCTTGCTGAAGTTGCGCGCCGATGCAGGCCTGAAAGCAACGCCGCTCGATATTATCGATAACCCGAGAAAGCTGAAGATCGTCGAACTCGACGCCGCGCAAATCCCGCGCTCGCTCGCGGATGTGGACGCCGCCGCGATCAACACGAACTTCGCGATGGAAGCCGGATTGAAGCCGAAGCAGGACGCGATCGCGATTGAAGATCCGAACGGCCCGTACTCGAACATCATCGCGATTCGCGCCGTGGACAAGGACAAGCCGTGGGTGGCGAAACTCGTGGCCGCTTATCACTCGCCAGAAGTGAAGCAGTTTATTGAAGCGAAGTACGCGGGCGCGGTGATCGCCGCCTGGTAAGCCCGGATTCAGGCAAGACGCCGTAACAAAGTCTGGACATAAAACGCGCTCTCTCCCTCACGGGTTTGAGCGCGTAGTCGTTTAAAACCCGGCCAATTCCACCCGCCAAGGGTAAACGCCGATATTTTTCCACCCTGGCAGAAAGCAGGCAGAAGGCTTTGCCTTCTTATACTTGCGCACATTAGAACAAGATGCCGGTTTGCCAGGGATAGAAGGAGACGTTTCTCGATGCAGTTTTCGCCCCGCCTTTTCACGCTCGCTTGCACGCTGGCCGCGCTGATGTGCGCCGCGCCGCCCGCGCAGGCAGAAAAGCTGACGCTGATGGCGGGAGGCACCTCCAAAATCGTCTATCTGCCCTTGATCCTTGCGTCGCAACTTGGTTATTTCAAGGATGAAGGACTCGAATTCGAGATCCTGTCCCAGCCGGCCGGCGTCGATACCGCGACGGAACTGCTCGCCGGCGCGATCCAGGGAGCGGTCGGTTTCTACGATCACACCATCGACCTGCAGAGCCGCGGCAAGGACGTTGAAGCGCTCATGGTATTCAGCAAGAGCGCGGGGCTGGTCGAGTTGGTCTCGAAGAAATCCGCGGCGGGTTTCAACACCATGGCTGACGCGAAAGGCAAGACGCTGGGCGTGACGGGGCTGGGATCGTCTACCAACTTCCTGACTCATTATCTTGCCGCGCGCGCGGGGTTGTCGCCGAAGGAATACTCGATATTGCCGGTGGGTTCCGACGACAGTTTTATCTCCGCGTTGAATCAGGGCGGTATCGACGCGGGCATGATCGAGGAGCCGGTCGCGAGCCGGCTGCTGGCCAGCGGCGATGCGAAAGTGCTGGTGGACATGCGCAGTGCCGCGGGCACGGTGGCGGCATTGGGTGGCCCGTATGCCGGCCCGTGTTTCTATGCTCAGCGAAGCTGGGTCAACTCGCACCACGATGAAGCGCAGAAGCTCGTGCGCGCAATGGTGCGCTCGCTGGCGTTCATTACGAGCCATAGCGCCGAAGAGATAACGGCCAAGGTGCCCAGCGATTTTTATGGACCGGGCCCAGGCAAGGCGCTTTATATCAGCGCCCTGAAGTCCTCCCTGCCGATGTTTACGAAGGATGGGCGGATGCCGGACGGTACGCCTGCGGCCGTGCTGAAGGTGCTCACGCTGGCCAACTCGTCGATTGATCCGCGCCATATCGATCTGTCGAGGACCTACACGAACGAGTTCGTGGATCGCGTGCAGCTTGGCGCCAAGTAACGTCGAAACAATAACGTGGAACCGGCGACTCATTTCCCTCTATTCGAAGCGATGCCATGAAAGCGATACGCATAGAACAGTACGGCGGCCCCGAAGTCCTGATTCGTCAGGATATCGAAGTTCCTGAACCGGGGCATGGCGAGGTGCTGGTCAAGGTCAGATGCGCCGGTATCAACTTCATGGATATCCACACGCGCCAGGGGAAATACAAGGCGTCGCGGACGTACCCCGTGAGAATTCCGTGCACGCTTGGCATGGAAGGTTCCGGCGACGTGGTTAAAACCGGCCCGGGCGTGACGTCGTTCGAACTGGGAGAGCGAGTCGCGTGGTGTATTTCGTGGGGCGCTTACGCCGATTATGCCGTCGTACCAGCAGCACGGCTCGCGCGAATTCCCGATTGGATTCCCTTTGACCTCGCCGCCGCCGCTATCTTCCAGGGATCGACTGCTCATTACCTGATCGACGATGTCGGCCATGTGAGCGCCGGCACCACGTGCCTGATCCATGCGGCGTCCGGCGGTATCGGCCAGTTGCTGGTGCAGTTTGCCAAGCGTCGCGGCGCGACGGTGTTTGCCACCACCAGCAGCGAGCAGAAGGCGGATGTCGCGCGCAAGCTCGGTGCGGATCACGTGATGCTTTACGACGATGGCCGCTTTGCTGATCGTGTGCGGGAAGCGACCGGCGGCCGGGGCGTGGATGTGGTGTATGACGCAGTCGGCCGCACGACGCTGCGCGACAGTTTCCGCGCGACGCGCGTGCGTGGACTGGTTGTCAATTATGGATCGGTGTCGGGTTCGTTGAACGACCTCGATCCCATCGAACTGGGCGAAAGCGGCTCATTGTTCCTGACGCGTCCGCGGCTGGCCGATCATCTCGCCGACGCGCAAACCGTGCAGCGCCGCGCCGACGACGTGTTCGCCGCGCTGGCCGATGGCTCGCTCAGCATCTCCATCAGCGCCCGCTATACGTTCGATCAGGTTGAAGAGGCGCATGCCGAGCTGGAGGCACGGCGCCAGGTGGGCAAGTCGGTATTGATGATTGGATAGGCATCACCAATGCGTCCGTCGCACTCGCGCCGGTCGTGGTTAATTGTTATCGAATGCAGTGATTGTTGTCGCCATCGTGCGCCGGCACGCCGCATCCTTTGAGAAGGTCAAGTTCATGTCCTCACACGCTACGTCTGCCAACGACTCGAAATTCAAATCGGTATTTCGGGTCGTCAGCGGCAACTTCCTCGAAATGTACGACTTCATGGTCTACGGCTATTACGCCTCGGCCATTGCCAAGACCTACTTCCCGAGCGGTAACGAATTTGCGTCGCTGATGCTCGCGCTGTCCGTGTTCGGCGCGGGCTTCCTGATGCGGCCAATTGGTGCAATTGTGCTCGGTGCGTATATCGATCATCACGGCCGGCGCAAGGGCCTGATCCTCACGCTGGCCATGATGGCAGCCGGCACCTTGTTGGTCGCGGTGATTCCGGGGTACGCGACCATTGGCGTGCTGGCGCCGATCATCGTGTTGCTCGGGCGTCTGTTGCAAGGCTTCTCGGCTGGCGTGGAACTCGGCGGCGTGTCGGTGTATCTCTCCGAGATCGCGACCAAGGGCAACAAGGGCTTCTACTGCTCATGGCAGTCGGGCAGCCAGCAGGTGGCCGTGGTGTTCGCTGCTTTGATCGGTGTGGGCATGAGCCGCATCCTGCCTCCCGACCAGATGACTTCGTGGGGATGGCGCGTGCCGTTCATCATCGGCTGCCTGATCGTGCCGTTCCTGTTCATCATTCGCCGTTCGTTGCAGGAAACCGAAGAATTCCTTGCACGCAAACATCGTCCGCAGATGGGCGAGATCATGAAGTCGATGCTCTCGAACTGGGGCATTGTGCTCGCCGGCATGGGCATGGTCATCATGACCACGGTGTCGTTCTACATGATCACGGCTTATACGCCGACCTTCGGCAAGGAAGTGCTCAAGCTTTCTTCTATCGATGCGTTGGTGGTGACGGTGTTCGTGGGCTTGTCGAACCTAGTTTGGCTGCCGCTCTCGGGTGCGTTGTCTGATCGTGTGGGACGCCGCCCGGTGCTGCTGTTCTTCACTGTCCTGACCATCCTCACGTCGTATCCGGCGGTGCAGTGGCTGGTCGCCGATCCATCGTTCCTGCGCCTGCTCGGCGTGGAGTTGTGGCTTTCATTCCTGTACGGCAGCTATAACGGCGCGATGGTCGTGGCGCTCACCGAAGTCATGCCGGTCGAAGTACGGACGACGGGTTTTTCGCTGGCGTATAGCCTGGCGACGACTATCGGCGGGTTCACGCCCGCTATCTCCACGTACCTGATTCACGTAACCGGCAACAAGGCGGCGCCGGGCGCGTGGATGGCCGTTGCCGCAGTCTGCGGATTGATCGCGACGCTGGTGCTGTATCGATCCACGGAAGCCCGCAGTCAGTACAAGACCGCTTGACGGGCAGCGCACGACGCCATGACCACGCCCCGAGCGAGATACACTTCGCCTGAGGGCCGTGGACCGGCATGGCGTGAGGCTCATTCGAATCACGCCTATGCCGGGTCGACGGACAATGCCCACGCATAACGCGGTGAACGTGATGAAGCTACTGCTGGTCGAGGACAATGAGCAACTGGCTCACTGGCTCGCTAAGATTCTGGAAGACGATGGTTTTGTGCTCGATCGCGTCAGCGACGGCGACGCGGCCGACCGGTTCCTGCGCACCACGCGCTACGACGTCGTGCTGCTCGATCTCAACTTGCCTAACCTGTCGGGCAAGGGCGTGTTGCGGCGGCTGAGAGAACGGGGCGACCACACGCCGGTGCTGATCCTGACCGCCAGTGGTTCCGTGGATGAAAAGGTGATTTGCCTGAGCGCCGGTGCGGACGACTATGTCGTCAAGCCATTCGATGCGCGCGAGCTGGTCGCACGGGTCAAGGTACTGGTGCGGCGGCAGTTGCCTTCGCGTTCCAACAGCACGCGCTGCGGCGATCTTTCCTACGATATCGACCGGCGGCAGTTCTCGGTAGCGGGCGAAGTGCTGAGCCTGACACCGAGAGAGCATGCCGTGCTCGAGACCTTGATCCTCAAGGCCAAGAAAACTGTCTCCAAGCCGATGCTGGCCGATTCCCTCGGCAGTTCGACTACCCACACGAGCGAAGACGCCATCGAGATATACGTCTCCCGGCTGCGCAAGAAGCTCGAGAAAAGTACCGCCACCATCATTACGCTCCGAGGCCTGGGTTATCTGTTGCAAGCCAGCAGCGATGACGAATAGCCTGCGCCTGCGGCTTCTGCTGTGGTTGCTGCTGCCGCTGACGGTCTATGTGCTCGCCGCGGGTTACATGGCCCGTGAAGGCGCTCAGAAAACCGCGAGCCTGATCCAGGACAATGCGTTGCTCGCGTCTGCGCGCGTGATGGCCGGCGACGTCAAGTGGGACGACAGTTTCCTGCACGCCGACATCTCGCCGAGCGCTATTGAAATCCTGAGTTCGCCCTATGGCGACCGGGTGTTTTTTCGTATCCGCGTGATTGACGGACCGGCGATTGCGGGCACGTCGGATCTTGAGCAGGTCGAGCCGCCGAGTTCCCCCGGCTGGTACGACACCGAGATCGACGGTCAACCGGTGCGGGCAGTTTCCATCATCCGGCCGATGTACGACTCTGGCGAGAGCAAGCGCATCCTTGTTTCGGTGGGCCGTACGGAACTGGAGCGCGATGCATTGGCGACCGAGCTATGGCGACCGCAACTGCAGCATTTCGCGGAGATCATTGCGATTGCAATTGTGCTGGTGTGCGTCGGCCTGACGTTCGAGTTGCGGCATTTAATGGCGCTGACTAACGACGTGCGCGACCGGGCGCCGAACGAACTCGTGCCGTTGCGCTCGGAGCATCTTCAGAGCGAGTTGCGGCCTATTGTGGATGCGATCAATCAGTGCATTGCGAGGATCGAGCGGCAGACCGCCATGCAGCGCCGTTTCATTGCGCATGCCGCGCATCAGTTGAGAACGCCGCTGACGTTGCTCGGTGCGCAACTGCAATATGCCCGACGCCATGACGATCTCGCCACCGTCAAAGAGACCTTGTCGGCCATGCACAAGAGCAATGGGGCGTTGGTGTCGCTGACGAATCAGTTGCTGTTGCTCGCGCAAGCCGAGACCGCTGATTACAGCCATTTCGAGGGCGAGCGTGTCGATTTGCGCGAAGTCGCGACAACCGTGATTGAAGAGCTGGCGCTGCTGGCGCAACGTCGGGGGATCGAGCTGGCCGCGCAGCTTGCCGACGACGCGATCGTATTAGGGAACGCGCGTTTATTGTCGGTGCTGGTGTTCAACCTGGTCGACAATGCTATTCGATACACCCCCGCGTCAGGTCACGTGACGTTGCTGATCGAGCGGCGCGAGAAGACGATTGTGCTTGCCGTCACTGACGACGGTCCTGGCATTCCCGCCGATGTCCGCGATCGCGTGTTCGAGCCGTTCTTCAGGGCATCGGGGGAGGAGGGCAGCGGGCTAGGTCTTGCAATAGTGCGTGAGATCGTGCGGGCGCACCGGGCGAGCATCAGGCTTGATGACGGCTCGGGTGGGAAGGGTCTTGCGGCCGAGGTCCGGTTTTCGCTTTAGGGGCGTTCGCACTCGGGGGAGTTGGGGTGGCGGCGGGGAGGTTTTGGGGTTCGTGGTCCGGGGTCAGTGCCGGGTTGGTCGGTTCTGGGGTTAGCGGTCGGGGTTAGTGCTGGGTTGCTAGGTTCCAGGGTTAGCGGTCTGAGTCTATGCCGGGTTGCTGCTTTCAGTGTTAGTGGTCTGCGAGAGTCGGATTTTCTCTTTATCACTATTAGCCACTGTGCGTGGCGGCACGTCATTTCTTTGTCCAAAGCGACAAAGAAACGAAGCAAAGAAAGCGCTTTTAAACCACGCTACCCTAAGTGTCCACAGCGTGCAGTTTTGATTCATGGGTGCCCCAAAAGCACGGTGCTCGCCAGAGCGGAGGATGTGTGAACCCCTCTTTCTCCGAACACCGATACCCACACGCTTCGCCACCAGTGATTGAACCTGCCCAAGGGGCACCCTGCGCTATCCGCGGACAACCGGGCACCAATTTGTATGTATAACGAACTATCTCGCCAACCTACGTTGAAACGAGGCCGCAGGATGCGTGAGGCCGTAACCGACGAATTCCATGCAATCGACCAGCCGACTCGCCAAAGGTTGAAGCGGTAAATAGACATCAGGCTGTGATTGGCGAAGCTGGCCACGGGGGCCTTCCAGCGCAAGCCACTCACCGAACCTACCAAGAAACGAAGCCTTAAATGCGGGTGGGGCCGAGCGGGTTGTCGGGTGAATGGTGCTTGCCCGAGAGCGAAATTAGACCACTACACCCGCAGCGCAAGCCACTTACCGAACCTACCAAGAAACGAAGCCTTAAATGCGGGTGGGGCCGAGCGGGTTGCCGGGCGAATGGTGCTTGCCCGAGAGCGTACGGGGCGAAGCGTGTTCGTGTCAGGATTCGCGAGAAGGAGGGTTTCACACATCCGTCGCTCTGGCGAGCACCGTGCTTTTGGGGCACCTATGAATGAAAACTGCACGCTGTGGACACTTAGGGTAGAGCGGTTAAAGCGCTTTCTTTGCTTCGTTTCTTTGTCGCTTTGGACAAAGAAATGACGTGCCGCCACGCACAGTGGCTAATAGTGATAAAGAGAAAATCCGACTCTCGCAGACCACTAACACTGAAAGCACCAACCCGGCATTGACCCCGACCACTAACCCCAGAACCGACCAACCCGCAACCCAGCATCGCCCCCAAAAACCCCACCCCCCGAGTGCGAACGAAAACCCCCTTTTAGGCCTCTTCAGCCCAGGCCATGTTCTCCCGCGCCATCAGCGCCGAAGAGGCGGCCGGGCCGAACGTGCCGGCCGTGTAGGTGCGCGGCCGGTCGTTCAGTTCCTTCCAGCCGTCGAGGATCGGCTCCACCCACGCCCACGCCGCTTCGAGTTCATCGCGGCGCATGAAATGCGTCAGGCGGCCGCGCATCACATCGATCAACAGCCGCTCGTACGCTTCCGCGCGACGCTCGGTGAAGGCCTGCTGCAAATCCAGATTCAGATTCACCGGCAGCATATGCATGCCGCTACCAGGCTCCTTCGCGAGCATCTGCAACTGGATGGATTCCTCCGGTTGCAACTGGATGATCAGCCGGTTGCCATAGTTGCGCGGCCCGCTGGGAATGATCGAGAACGGCAGGTCGGCGAAGTCGATCACGATCTCCGATTGCTTCTTCTGCAAGCGCTTGCCCGTACGCAGGAAGAACGGCACATTCGCCCAGCGCCAGTTGTTGATATGCGCGCGAATGGCGACGAAGGTCTCGGCACGGCTCTCCACCGGCACGTTGTCCTCTTCCATGTAACCCTTGACCGGCTCGCCGCCAATCGCGCCCGGACTGTACTGGCCACGCACGGTATCGCGGGCAATATCGGAGACGGTCATCTTGCGCAGCGAACGCAGCACCTTGAGCTTTTCATCGCGCACGGCATCGGGATCGAGCGACACAGGCGGCTCCATGGCCACGATGCACAGCAGTTGCAGCAAGTGGTTCTGCACCATGTCGCGCAGCGCGCCGGTCTGGTCGTAGAAGCCTGCACGGCTACCCACGCCCACCGTTTCCGCCACCGTGATCTGCACGCTCTTGATATACGGAGCCTGCCATAGCGGACCGAAGATCGCGTTGCCGAAACGCAGGACCATCAGGTTCTGCACCGTTTCCTTGCCGAGGTAATGATCGATGCGATAAATCTGCGCTTCGGCGAAATGACGGCCGACGGAAGCATTGATCGCTTGCGCCGAGGCAAGATCATGGCCGAGCGGTTTTTCCAGCACGACGCGCGAGTTGCCGTCGACCAAACCGGCGGCCGCGAGGTTGTCGCAGATGGTCGTGAACAGGTCCGGCGACGTCGCGAGATAAAACACGCGGCATACCTCCCTGCGCGCAACTTCCGCCAGCCGCAGATAGTCGCTTGCCGAATCAATGTTGATGCGCACGTAGTCGAAGAGCGCCAGGAAACTGTCCCACGCTTGCGGGTCGAGCGCCTTCTTGTCGACGAACGGTTTCGATTGCTCTTCCACGAATTGCACGTACTGCTCGCGCGACCAGTCACGGCGGCCGATCGCGATAATGCGGGTTTGCACAGGCAGGTTGCCGTGCAAATGCGCCATGTAGAGAGCGGGCAGGAGCTTGCGTGCGGACAGGTCGCCGCCGCCGCCGAAGATGATCATGTCGACAGGAAGATCGGGCGCGGCTGAATGAGTTTGAGTGGTCATGGTGCGTAAGGAATCGCGAGTTTGCTGTCAGAATTGCGCTCCGCGGAGCGGGCCGTGTGCGACGCTAAGTATGTCGTTATACCAGTTACGCTTTAAACAGGCTTGGTTCACGCATGCGAGCGGCCG
Organism: Caballeronia sp. dw_19; assembly: GCF_018449515.1. Classification (GTDB taxonomy): domain Bacteria; phylum Pseudomonadota; class Gammaproteobacteria; order Burkholderiales; family Burkholderiaceae; genus Caballeronia. Next base: position 166,024 of record NZ_JAAVUQ010000009.1, read on the forward strand.
CTCCGTTCGCGATCATCAGAATACTGGAGAAAAAACGTCCGACCGGTCGGGGAGCGATGCAACGGCGCGCATGTAACTTTAGTGTAAGCATGCAGCGGACGCCGCGTGCGGAATAATCAGACGGACCGGTGATGAGCAAAATCGATCGCGACAATCCCGGTCTTTTCCTTCTTGACGCGACGCTTGGCAACAGCCGCGACTGTGCCTATTTCCTCGCAGATGCGCGCCGTTCCCGCAGCTACCCTGACCGCGCCAATGGACATGGTGACGAAGCCGAAGAACTGCCGGCGCCGGCTCCGGTCTTCGCTGTAGATGCCGCCCGCAAGCCGGTCTTCCGGTGAGTAAAAACGTTTGACCTCTTGATTGAAGTGGTCAATGGCCTGGAGGCTGCGGTTGCGCCAGTCCGCACTTTGAAACAGCATCAGGAAGTCGTCGCCCCCGATATGCCCAAGGAAATCGCTCGCTGGTTCGCAGACCGAGCGTAGCGCCGCAGCGGCCGCCTTGAGCATTTCGTCGCCTTGCCAATAACCATAGCAGTCGTTGAATGGCTTGAAGTCGTCGAGATCGACGTAACACGCCACGAAGTCGACGCCATTGTCGATCAGCCGCTCGACATGCGAATTGATCGGCACGTTGCCGGGAAGAAACGTCAGCGGGTTGGCATAACGTGCCGCTTCCAGCCGGATGTCCGTCACGGCGCGCACCAGCCGCTCCCCGGTGGCGAGCCCTACGTAGCGGCCTGCGTCGGTGATGATGAGACCGTCGGAGAGATAACGCAGGTCGTCGTTGGCAAGCATATGCGCCACTTGCTCCAGCGTGGCGTAACGCTCGACCACCAGCGGCGCCGGATTGGCAAACTGAAGGCAAGGCCGTTTGCCGAACAGCTCGCGATGGTAAGGCAGCGCGTACTGGTCCATGAAGGCGCGGCGATTGATAAGCGCGACCGGCCGGCCGTCGTCGATGATCGCCACCGCGTGCAAGTCCGGCGCTGCGTTGAACAGGTCGACCACGTGATCGTTGCGAGCATCCAGCGGCAACGAAGGCGCGAGAATCAGCATCCGGTCGAGTTCAAATCCGCTCGCGCGTGACTCGCGGTGCGTATGGGTATGCGAGGGATAGACGGTGATCCGGGACGAGCGCAGCAAGTGCAGGATGGGCGCGGGCAATGCCTGACTGGGCAGTGCCGCCGGGCGCCCCAGCAAGAACCCTTGTCCATACGTAATGCCCAGGTCGCGGACGATTCCCAGATCCGCTGGCCGCTCGATGCCCTCTGCAATCAGCTCGGCGCCGCTGGCTCTTGCAAACGCGGCCATTGCTTTGATTGCCTCGAATTTCATCGGGTCGAGTGCGATATTGTCGATGAAAAACCGGTCGATCTTCACGTAACCGGGTGCGAGCCGTACCCAGAGATTCATGTTCGCGTTCGCGCTGCCGTAGTCGTCCAGCGCGAACGCGGCCCCGCTTGCGCGCAATCCGCGAACGGTCGCGTCGAAACGATCAAGGTCGGCAATGACGCTCTGCTCGGTCAGTTCGATCACGACGCGCTCGGGCGCAAGCGCACTGGCGCCGAGCAGATTGGCAATGCCGTCGCCCTCGCCGATGCTTGCTTCGATTACGGCGGCGCTTGCGTTGACGAACAGCAGGCCGCTGCCGTTGAGGCGGGCAAAGGACTCGCAACATACCTGTGCCGCCGCTATCTCCAGCCGGTGTGCCGACCCTTCCTGCTGCGCCTGTGCGAACAAGCCGCGCGGAGTTTCCAGCCAGGTGTCCGCCGGGCCGCGGATGAGCCCTTCATGGCCCGCAATTTCGCCATCGGAAAGATGCACGATAGGCTGAAATACCGCCCACAACGCACGGTCGGCAATCAACGCGTCGACCGTCGATGGCGCGCCGTGTGTGACATGGAGGGTAGAGAATTGCATGGGAATTCCGTTGATCTGACTGACTTAACGGCGCGACAGTGGACGAGTTGAATGAACCTTTGATGACTTGGAGCACCAAGGGGGTGCGGGCTTGCGGGCTGTTCCTTGGGTCTCGACAGCAGATTGCGGTGGGATGCGTCCGCATTTTTGATCAATGTGGCGCGCATCTGCTGATAGGCCGGCTGCGGAGAAAGATCAATACCGAAGACCAGGAGACGTTGTTCCATACGATCCGCAACAAGGCACCATCGACAACCCCGGCGTGAACACCGAAATAATCGTTTCGCACACGGTCCACGTCTTGAACGTCTGCGTCACGGTCATGCCGACGTACTCCAGGTTCCAATATGAAGCTGCCTGAATCACGCTGGCAAAAACTACGCGTGTTCGTGCCGGATTCATCGGCAATAAAGTAAAAAAATATTAGAAAGTAATACGGATCGAATTGGCTATTCAGCCGCCAATTAAACTTTCCTTTACCAAATAATTAATTTGGTAGAGCGTATCAACCGAACATTGGCATCACTCACCCATAACCACCACTTCAAGGTATTTATCGGATGAATGAAACAAGTCCTTTTCGCGGTCGCCATTATCCTCAGTTGGATGCATTGCGCGGCATAGCTGCCCTGATGGTCGTCATTAATCATTTTGTATTGGTCGGCCCGCTCCGGTGGATACCCAGGTCACCGTTGCGCGTGCTGGCGCTCGGCCATGAAGCGGTCATCTTATTCTTCATACTTAGCGGATTTGTCCTGACCCTCCAGTTAATATCGGACCGCCGCATTACGTATCGCGACTATGTGATCAAGCGGATTTGCCGGATCTACCTGCCTTATCTCGTTGTGTTGTTTGCCGCTTTTTCGGCCATTTATCTGATCAATATAGAGCCCGTTAAATGGGCCGGTTCATGGTTCAACCATATATGGACCGGATCATTCTCGGGCGGCGAAATACTGGAGCATTTGTTATTCATCGGACAATATAAAGCCAATCGCGTGCTTCCCGTTATCTGGTCCTTGATCTACGAAATGCGTATCTCATTGATGATGCCGCTGGTCGTATATTGCGTCAGGCGCGTTTCTGCACGCACGTGTCTGGCGGCGGCGCTGGGTATTTCCCTGGTTTCCTTCGCGTTCGCGATGGGGCGAAATACGGACGTGACCAGCAGCCCAAGTTTCAGTGGCGAGTGGGCGATGACGGCGCATTACCTGGGGATGTTCATCGTCGGTGCGACGCTGGCTTTCCACCGCGTGGGCTGGCAACAATGGCTAGCGAAGGGCGATCGAACCATGCTCGTCCTCGCAGCTTCGGTCACGCTCTATTTCCTGTCGCGCTCGATAATGTCGATTACGTCGGGTATCCTGGGCCAGTACATTTTCGACTGGTGTGTCGTGGCGGGTGCTGCGGGTATCACCTGTACGACAATCGTATCCAGGCGCTTCACGTTGGCGCTGGCCAGACGCCCGATCGTATTCCTGGGCACGATCTCCTACAGTCTCTATCTGACCCATACTGTCGTTCTCCTTACAGTAATCCATCTAATGCCTGCTTCGGTTCCGGCATGGCGCTCGATCATGACAGCGGCGTTGCTTGTCATTCCCGTTGCCGCCGTGACTCACTTCGTGGTGGAGCGTCCGTCGATTTATCTGGGGAAATTCCTGACGGGACGAAGTGCGCTCGCGTCCTCGCGAGCGAACCAGGCGTCCTGACCCGAACTGTTCAGGATGGCTTGTGATTCGCGGCGCCTGCAAGCGCCGCTTTTGTGCGCGCACGTTACTCGACGGTGCATCGCGCACCAGCAGCTAAAGCACCGGGCACTCAGCAAGCCAATGCGCCGAGCCCGCGTGATTGGCGCAAAGCCTTGTGCCATGACGCTTGGCGGGGTTGAACGCGAGCGCGCCCTTCTCCTGGCATAGCTCCTGCATTGATGAATTCCATCTTGTATTCAAGACGGAATTCATGTCCAGACTCCCTGATCCATTCAATCCGTCCACGCGTCGCGGCTTTGTTAGCCGCTCTTGCGGCGCGTACGGCATGCCGGCTCTCGGCGCTGGATCGCCTATCTCTACAGTCTTCAGAAAACAGCTCGATAACCGCTAACCAGGAGTCGAATGACATGACTAGCCGCCGCACTTTTATCAAAGACGCGAGCCTGTTGGCGCTCGCGACCATGGCCCCGTTCCGGTCGGCGTTTGCCGCGGGCAACACAACGGTTGGCGTGATCTATGTCGGTGCGCGTGGCGACTATGGCTACAACCAGGCGCAGGCGTCGGCGGCGGCAATCATCAAGAAGCTGCCCAACGTCAAGGTCGTGGAAGAAGAGAACGTGCCCGAGACCATCGCGGTCCAGAAGACCATGGAAGCGATGATCGAACAGGACGGCGCGACGCTCGTTTTCGCGACCTCGTTCGGTTACTTCGATCCGCATGTGCTCAAGATGGCCGCCAAGTATCCGAACGTCCGGTTCGCGCATTGCGGCGGCTTATGGAAGCAAGGCAATCCGCCGAACATTGCGAGCTACTTTGGTTATATCGATGAATGCCAGTACTTGAATGGCGTGGTGGCCGGGCACATGAGCAAGAGCAAGAAGCTCGGCTTTGTCGCGGCCAAGCCGATTCCGCAAGTGCTGCGCAATATCAACTCGTTCACGCTCGGCGCGCAGTCCGTCGATCCGGCCATCACCACGCAGGTTATTTTCACCGGCGACTGGTCGATGCCCGTGAAGGAAGCGGAAGCGACCAACAGTCTCGTCGATCAGGGTTGCGACGTCATCACCTGCCACGTCGATGGTCCGAAGGTCGTGGTGGAAACGGCGGAGAAGCGCGGCGTGATGAGTTGCGGTTATCACGCGAGCCAGGCGGCGCTTGCACCCAAGGGTTATCTCACCGGCGCCGAGTGGGATTGGGCGACACCGTACAAGGCGCTCGTCGCCGATGCACAGGCCGGCAAGCCTCAGCCTAACGTGCTGCGCGGCGGTCTCAAGGAGGGTTTCGTCAAGATGTCGCCGTACGGCGCGAAGGTCACGCCCGACGCGAGGACGGCCGCTGACGCGATCAAGGGCAGCATGATGGCGGGCGACTTCGTGATCTTCAAGGGGCCGATGAAGGACAACAAGGGTGGCGTTGCGATCGCCTCCGGAACGAGCCACGTACAGACCGACTACACGCTGGAGAGCATGAACTATCTCGTGGCGGGCGTGGCCGGCCAGATCTGATGATTAGTCATGCTGACCTCCTGAAGGAGCCGTGATGCGTCCCCATGCCCAGACTGCCCGCGTTCTGCTCGCCTTGTTGCCGGCGATCCCGACGGTGCTCGCGCTTGTCGGAACCCTGGTGCTGTTTTCGTTATTCCTGCTGGTGCAGGGCCAGCCGGTCCTCGATGCCGTCGGCCTGATTTTCCAGGGCGCGTTCGGTTCGTCGTTCGCCTGGCAAAGCACCTTGTTGCGCGCTTCACCGTTGATGCTGACCGCGCTGTGCGTCGCGTTGCCTGCACAGGTCGGGTTGATCGTGATCGGCGGTGAGGGCGCGCTGGCGCTCGGCGGCATGTGCGCGGCCATCGTCCCGGAGATGCTCCCGGCCAGTACGCCATGGCTGATTGCCACGCCGTTGATGGCGCTCGCGGGCATGCTGGCGGGCGCGATCTGGATTGGCGCGGTCGGCGCGCTAAGGCAATGGCGCGGCGTGAATGAAACCATCAGCAGCCTGTTGATGGCTTACATCGCCATTGCGCTGTTCAAGCATCTGGTCGAAGGGCCGTTGCGCGACCCGGCAAGTCTCAACAAGCCCTCCACGCTCCCCGTGCCCCCTTCCATGATGATTGGGTCGCTCCCGGGCCTGGAGGTCCACTGGGGCCTCCTGTGGGGCGTTCTTGCGTGCATCGGCGCGTGGGTCTTCGTCAAGTACAGCACCAAGGGCTTTGCGATGCGCGTGGTCGGCGGCAGCAATCGCGCGGCGCGGCTGGTCGGCTTGCCGGTGAACCTGCTCGCGCTGGCCGCCTGCGCGCTCGGCGGTGCGGCGGCGGGTCTTGCCGGCATGTTCGAAGTCGCAGCGGTGCAGGGCAGCGCCAACGCATCGCTGCTCGCCGGTTACGGATACGCGGGCATTCTCGTCGCCTTCGCCGCCCGCCAGAATCCGCTCGCGATCATTGTGTGCGCGTTGATGATCGGCGGGATCGAAGCGAGCGGCAGTCTGCTGCAACGCCGGCTCGATCTTCCCGACGCCACCACGCTCGTGCTGCAAGGCTTGCTGTTCGCGAACCTGCTCGCATGGGAAGCGCTGGGCGGGAGGATCGCCGCGTGGCGAGTGCAACTGCAAGCCGCCGCACTCGCCGACATCAACTTGCCGATGGAGCAGACCCATGCCTGACGCACATTCGCCCTTCGTGATCCTGCTGCTGTCCCTCTTCGCCGGCGCGATCCGCGTCAGCACGCCGTATTTGTTCGTGAGCCTGGGCGAATGCCTGACCGAGAAGGGCGGGCGCGTGAATCTCGGGCTTGAGGGTATTCTCGTGTCGGGCGCGATGAGCGGTTATGCCGCCTCTTTCCTGACCGGCTCGCCGTGGGCCGGGGTGCTCGCGGCCGGGCTGGTCGGCTTGCTGCTCGGATGCCTGCACGGGCTTGTCTGTTCGCTGCCCCGGGTGTCGGACATCGCGTTCGGCATCGCGCTCATGTTGCTTGGAACGGGGCTCGCGTTTTATCTGGGCAAGCCGTTTATCGAACCGCAGGCGCCGGGTCTTCAATCATTCGATCTCGGCACATGGACGAGTTCTCCGCAATTGCACAACGCGCTGCATATCAACCCGCTGTTCGTGATCGGCGTGGTGCTGGCGTTCGTATTGCAGTGGGGGCTGCGCACGACGCGCTGGGGCATGACCTTGCGTCTGGTCGGCGATCACGCCGAGACGGCCCGTGCGATGGGTTATCCGCTCACGCGGATTCGCATAATCGCAACCTCAGTGGGCGGATTTTTTGCGGGGATCGGCGGGGCATATTTGTCGCTGGTTTATCCGGGAAGCTGGAACGAAGGGCTTTCCAGCGGGCAAGGGTTGATGGCCGTCGCGCTCGTTATTTTTGCGCGCTGGCAACCGTTGCGATGCCTGTGGGCCGCGCTGCTTTTCGGCGCAGCGGGGGCGCTCGGGCCAGCGTTGCAGTCGATTGGCGTGACGAGCGGTTATTACCTGTATAACGCCGCGCCCTACGTGCTCACGCTCGCCATCATGATCATCAATTGCCGTCCGGACCGCACGCTTGCCGGCGCACCGGGCGAGCTGAGTCTTACACGCTGAACGACCTGCTTACCCATTTTCAAGGCGGCCATGACCATGAACCGATTCATTAATGCCTCTCCGTACCCCTGGCCCTTCGATGGCAACCTGCGCCCGAATAACACGGCGCTTGTCGTGATCGACATGCAGACGGATTTCTGCGGCCACGGTGGGTACGTCGACAAGATGGGATATGACCTGTCACTGACCCGCGCGCCGATCGAGCCGATCAAGCGCGTGATGGCCATGATGCGCGAGCAGGGCTTCACGATCATTCATACGCGCGAAGGGCATCGGCCGGATTTGTCGGACCTGCCGGCGAACAAGCGCTGGCGCAGTCGCCGCGCGGGCACCGAAGGCGTGGGCATTGGCGACGACGGCCCGTGCGGCCGCATCCTCGTGCGTGGCGAGCCGGGCTGGGAAATCATCAGTGAACTGGCGCCGCTGCGGGGCGAAATTATCATCGATAAACCCGGCAAGGGCTCGTTCTGTGCGACCGATCTCGAGTTGATCCTGCGCACGCGCGGTATCGTGAACCTGGTGTTGACAGGGATCACCACGGACGTCTGCGTCCATACCACCATGCGCGAAGCGAACGACCGCGGTTTCGAATGCACCGTTCTCGCGGACTGCTGTGGTGCGACCGACCCCGCCAACCATCAGGCGGCGCTGCACATGATCACGATGCAAGGCGGCGTGTTCGGCGCGGTATCCGATTCGAACGCACTCCTGACCATTCTTGGTGGCTGATCATGTCGACTCCTTTGCATGCGTTAGGGGTGGAAGTGCACAACGCCGGCAAGTCGTTCGGTGCATTTCGTGCGCTGGATAACGTGTCCATCAAGGTCCGGCCGGGCACGGTTCACGCGCTGCTCGGTGAAAACGGTGCGGGCAAAAGTACCCTCGTGAAAGGGCTGGTGGGTTACGGCCTGCTCGACGAAGGCCAGATTTCAGCCGATGGCCGTGAGGTTCACATCGCTTCCCCGCGCGATGCGCAAGCGCTGGGTATCGGCATGGTGTACCAGCATTTCACGCTGGCCTCGGGGCTGTCGGTGGAGGAGAACCTGCTGCTGGCACGCGGGAGCCTGCCCTGGAAAATAGACTGGACCGCGGAACGCGAAGCGCTCGATGCGTTCATGCAGCGCATGCCGTTTCGCCTGCCGCTCGACGCGCCGGTATCTGGCCTTGCCGCCGGAGAAAAGCAGAAGCTCGAAATTCTCAAGCAGTTGTATCTCCGGCAGCGTTTCCTGATTCTCGATGAACCCACTTCCGTGCTGACGCCGCAAGAGGCGGATGAAGTGCTCGGCCTGATGCGCGACCTGACGATGCGCGGCGAGCTGACCGTGCTGATGATCACGCACAAGTTCCGCGAAGTGATGGCGTATGCCGACGACGTGACCGTGCTGCGCAAGGGCAGGCAGGTCGGGACGAGCGCGGTATCGGCGACCAGCCGCGACGCGCTCGCTGGTTTGATGATGGGCGCCGCCGAGACGCGCGACACCGCGGTCATGGACGCGGTCAATGCCGAGCGGGTCGCGCGCAAGCCGGTGGACCCCGCAGCGCGAATACGCCTTGCCATGCGTGACATTTCTATCGACGATGACCGGGGCCATGCCGCGGTCAGACGCGCGTCGCTCGAGGTTCGATCGGGCGAAATACTCGGGATCGCGGGGGTATCGGGCAACGGTCAGAAAGAGATGGTCGAGGCGTTGGTCGGGCAACGCCGCGTGAAGACGGGTGAGATGGAGATAGCCGGTGACGCGTACCACGCCACGCGCGAGGAAATGACGCGCCGCCGTGTGTTCGCCATCCCTGAAGAGCCGCTTAAAAACGCGTGCGTGGCGAACATGAGCGTCGCGCAAAACCTGGCTCTCCGGGACTTCGATCGCACGCCATTGCGTCGCGGCGGCTGGCGTCTCGACCGGCGCGCGATGCGGGATCGCGCCGCGCTTCTCATCGACGATTTCAACGTCCGCCCGCCGTTGCCCGAACGCGCTATCGGCACGCTGTCGGGCGGCAATGTCCAGCGCGCGGTGCTCGCTCGCGAGCTGGGTCAGCCGGTCGATGTGCTGATCGTGGCGAACCCGGTGTTCGGTCTCGACTTCGCATCGGTGGCGGACATTCACGCACGCATCATGGCGGCGCGCGATGCCGGCGCGGCGGTCCTGCTCGTGAGCGAAGACCTCGACGAATTGCTGGAACTGGCGGACCGGATTGTCGTGATCGCGGAGGGGGAACTCGTGTATGAGACGCCTGCGGCGAGTGCCGAACGCGCGACGCTCGGCCACTACATGGCGGGGCATGGCGACTCGACGGCCCAGGTTGCTCCGGTTGCCGAAGCGTTGAAGGAGGTCATCGAATGAGACTAAACCGTTGCGGGGAACGGCCATGACGATCACGATACCGGCGTTACCCAGTCCCTTTACATTCGAGCCCTCGACAACTGCGCTTGTCATCATCGACATGCAGCGGGACTTCATTGAACCCGGTGGCTTTGGCGAGTCGCTGGGCAACGATGTATCGCTGCTTGCGCAGATCGTGCCGACTGTCTCCGCGCTGCTGGCTTTAGCGCGTGAAAGCGGGTGGTTCGTGGTCCATACGCGTGAATCGCATGCGGCGGATCTGTCGGACTGTCCGCGGTCCAAGCGCCTTCGCGGCGCGCCCAATGCACGCATTGGTGACGAAGGTCCGATGGGCCGCATCCTGATTCGGGGCGAACCGGGCAATGCGATCGTCGACGCACTTGCACCGGCCGAAGGCGAGCTTGTCGTCGATAAGCCCGGCAAGGGCGCGTTCTATGCGACATTGCTGACTCAGGAACTGGAGGCGCGGCATATCACGCATCTTGTTTTCGCCGGTGTGACGACGGAAGTGTGCGTGCAGACGTCCATGCGCGAAGCGAACGACCGCGGTTACGACTGCCTGCTTGTCGAGGACGCAACCGCCAGCTATTTCCCGGCGTTCAAGCAGGCGACTCTGGAAATGGTGCGCTCCCAAGGCGGTATTGTTGGATGGACCGCGCCCTTGTCATCCTTTACCGCAGCGTGAGGAACCTACCGACGATGGACATCAACCTGCCGGAAGTCATCGCCGAGGTGTGTGCGGCGTTCGTCGAGTATGAGCGCGCGCTCGTGGCGAACGATATCGAAACGATGAACGCGTTGTTCTGGAATGCACCGGAGACGGTGCGTTATGGCATTGCCGAAATTCAGCATGGCGGCGAGGCGATTCGCCAATGGCGCGAAACATGTGCGCCGGTGCCTGCCTCGCGCAGGTTGCATCGGACTGTCATCACAACATTCGGCCGCGACTTCGCGACTGTCAGCACGGAATTCACCAGCGACGCGACGCCGTTGGTCGGACGTCAGATGCAGACCTGGGCGCGCCTCGGTCCTGCCAAAGGCTTCACAATCATCGCCGCGCACGTGAGCCTTATTCCCGGGCCCTGAAACGCCGATAATAAGAACAAAGGGGAACCCGCATGCCGGAAGACACAATTGAAACAGGTATGGAAGCGATCGAGCCGAACGCCGCCAACCCGCTTGCCGAGCAGGTCTACCAGCGGCTGAAAAACGATATCTTCAATTTCCGGCTTTTTCCGGGCGATCGTTTTTCGGAGAACGGGATTGCACAGTACTACGGCGTATCGCGCACGCCAATGCGCGACGGCTTGTTCCGGCTGCAACGCGAGGGTTATCTGGAGGTTGGTTTCCGGCGAGGATGGAAGGTCGCGCGAATCGACTTCGACCAGATGGATCAGCTCTACGACTTGCGCATCGTGCTTGAAGTGGCCGCGCTTGAACGGTTGACATCGGGAAGCGAGGGGGCGCGTGAGGCTATCGATGCGCTCAAGGAAATCTGGTGCGTCGAGCCGGAAGCGCGTGAAGCCGATCCCGTGAAGATGTTCGGCATGGACGAAAATTTTCATCGGCAGATCGTGGCCGCGACCGGCAATGCGGAGATGGTGCGCGTTCATAACGACGTCACCGAGCGTATCCGCATCGTGCGCCGGCTCGACTTTCTCAAGCCTCACCGGACCAGCGCGACCTACGACGAGCACTCGACCATGCTGCATCTCATCGAGCGCAACCGGCTGACCGAAGCGACCATCCTGTTGCGTGCCCATATCACGCAGAGCAAGCTGGAAGTCCGCAAGATCACGGTGTCGATGCTGGATGCGGCGCGCGATGTGAAGCTGCCATTCGTGTCTTAGGTGTGTGGCACGAGCCGTGCTACGCGAGCGCGCGATTAACCAGATCAAGCGTTCGCTTGATCAATGGCTGACTTCAGAGGCCACTGAAATGGCTGTACTGCGTGTAGTATCCGAATGCGTAATGGTGTAACGATGGGCGTAACGATGTAACGGCAGCTCGCCTCGAATGTGTTCCTGGGAGACGACGGAATGCGCGTACTGATCGTCGATGATCACGAACTGTTCAGGGCCGGATTGGCGTTGCTATTGAGAGACCTCTTTCCCGGGATCGAGTTGCTGCACGCGAGTACGTTGTCGCAGGGCTTGAAGCATGCGCTTGGCGAACTCCTGAACATCGTTTTTCTCGATCTCGACCTTCCTGACGGTTACGGTTGCAACGCACTTGCCGAACTGAGGGAGTCGCGACCGTCGTTACCGGTGATTGTGATTTCGGCCGATGAGACCGTGGAAACCATCAGTCGTTGCATCGAACTTCGCGCCATGGGATATGTGCCAAAGTCCTCACCTCCTGAAGCGCTTCATGCAGCAATAAGCGCAGTACTTGCCGGAGGCGTGTTCCTGCCTGCGGCCAGCATCGCGAGGCTCAGGCATGACATGGGCACGGGCGAGGCTCCGGCAAATGGTCCTGGGAAAGCGCAGCCGAGCGGTAATTCCGACATGAGCAGCGCATCCGATCTGGGGCTCAGTCCGAGAGAGTTTGAAACATTGGCGTGGCTGGTACGCGGACTTCCCTCGAAGGCAATTGCCCTGAAAATGGGGCTCGAGGACATTACCGTCCGAAAATACGTCAGTCATCTGCTCACGCATTTCAATCTGCGGCGCCGTACGGAACTTATCGTCATGTTGGCTGATAGAGGGATCAAGCTCGGCGTGCCGCCAGTCACGGATCCCGCGCATGACCGAAGTCTGTCGGCTGTTGGGCAGCAACGAACCGACTGACTTCAGCGAGCGTGCTCTCCGGCGCGGAAGACTTCCGCAGCAGAACGAACGGTTCGGCGAAATCGCGAAGTGTGCGGGGAGATACCAGTTCACCCGTGATGAATGCGACGGGAAGCACGCCCGCCCATGCGAAATGCTGCCTGATTCGTTCGGCAACCTCAATACCGGTTGGGCCGACTCGCAGCCGGATATCGGCGACAATGACGTCGGGTATGCGGCAGTCATCGGCCAAAATGGCGTCGAATCCCGCCATCGACTCGGCGGTGTCCACCAGCGCGCCAGCACTGACGAACAACCGGCGCAGGCCCTCCAGGACGATCGGTTCGTCGTCGCACAGCAGGACGTATTTGCCCCTGAGGACGGACGTGGATGCGTCGCTCTTTGGATCGTCCGTCTTAGTGGCAGGTGTCATTTCAGAAATCGGAGCGTAGAGGGAAAAGCGCGACCCACGGCCTTCGACCGACCAGAAACTCATGCTGTGCTGCGGCAGAATGCCAATGACCCGGTGCACGATGGACAGCCCAAGCCCCAAGCCTTTCGAGCGATCGCGCCCCGGGTTGTCGATCTGATAGTACTCGGTGAATATCGCCTCCCGATGCATGGGCGAGATACCAACTCCTGTGTCCCGCACGTCGATGCGAAGGCGTTCCCCGATCTCCACCCAGCCGATGACGACACCCCCTGCGGAAGTGTTCTTGATCGCATTCGATACGAAATTGGATAATGCCCGCTTGAACAATGAGCGGTCACTTTCGATGGGCGGCGGGGGGCGCCGACGTCTGCTGATTCTCAACTCGATGCCCCGCGACCTTGCCGGTTCAAGGTATTGCTCAAAGACCTCCGTGAGCACGGCTTGTGTGTCGACTGACGCCAGGTGCGGGATGTAAGTGCCTAGTTCACTATAGTCCTGAATATCCTTGAACATGTCGAGGATGTCGCGTGCCGTTTCCTCAATGACGTCGAGATCATGGCTTGCGGCATGTTCATCTTCGAGTTTTATCCGTGCGCTACGGATGAAGAGGTTGATCGCGGCGAGAGGCTGCTGGATGTCGTGGTAGGCCGATGAAAAGAACCGCTCCTTCTCTCTAACGATTTCTCTCATGCGTTCATTCTGCTGGTTGACAACCAGGGACGCCGCTTCAACGCGTGCCTTGGCTGCGCGCAACGTCCGCCGGAACACGAATTCGCGCCGGGCAGCGCGTTCAAACTGAATGCAGACGACAATGCCGGCGAGATACATGATAGACACCGTATTGCCTCGGGAAGCCCAGGAAACCCGGTGAAACCCTGGCGTGGAAACGTTAGCCCATAGCCAGAGGTAAATGGTAAGACGAAAGCTTGCAATGCATAGTCCGACTAACCACGCTGCCGTGATTGCGCGAAGTCGGAACGATGTGAATAACAGGAAAGTGAGAAGAAAAAATTCGGGAAAAATGTTCTCATAGACCCGGGTCACTGGATAAACGTTCATCACCCCCAATTGGGCGAACCAGCAACTTAGTATCACTATGCAAAGCAATCTGACGGACCGGCGCTCGTCAAAGGCACGTGGTCCCCATATCAACCATACCGGCACGGCCATCCCCACGGCGCCTGCAAGTCGCACATAGCCAACGTGGAGCAGGATGCGGGGATCAAGCGTGTTCAGCAGCCACCAATCACGGCCAACAAACGCGGTCCATAGCAGTATGAGGATAGTGCCAGCCAGCCTGCGTTGGCCCGCGTAGCGACGCGCATAGTCCATGCGGAACGCACGCTCCATTGCCGCCGACCTGAACTTGCGTACTACGAAGCCTGACGATCTCATAGGCTGCTTGATTCGGAAAGCCGCCGTGGGCGGATAGTGCGCGGCATTGAGAGGCTTGGTCGGCGCACCACGGGTTAGCCGGTTCCCACCGAACGCGGCTAACGGAAAGACGGCGAATTCCGGCGAAAGCGGCACGGGTGGTAATGGGTGCACAACACCCTCATGCGTAGCCACAATGCGATAAAAGCAGAATAACAGGTAGCGATTCCTGCCATCAGCCACAAATGTATCAGCAACATGATGCGTCCTCGCCCGCACCTGGACGGTTCGGCAAGGAGTTCGGTCATGGAGGGCAACTACCTGATGCGTTGCCCGGCTCGGCCGCCCCTCGTACTGCCGCTGGCTAATAGGGGCGTATAGGGAATATAGGGACATACTTCTATCCGAGGCTGGTCCCGCCAGTCACTCATCCTGCACGTGATCGAAGCCTGCCGGCTGCCTGTCGGCAATGAGCCGACTAACTTCAGCGAGCGTGCTCTCCGGCGCGGAAGACTTCCGCAGCAGAACGAACGGTTCGGCGAAATCGCGAAGTGTGCGGGGAGATACCAGTTCACCCGTGATGAATGCGACGGGAAGCACGCCCGCCCATGCGAAATGCTGCCTGATTCGTTCGGCAACCTCAATACCGGTTGGGCCGACTCGCAGCCGGATATCGGCGACAATGACGTCGGGTATGCGGCAGTCATCGGCCAAAATGGCGTCGAATCCCGCCATCGACTCGGCGGTGTCCACCAGCGCGCCAGCACTGACGAACAACCGGCGCAGGCCCTCCAGGACGATCGGTTCGTCGTCGCACAGCAGGACGTATTTGCCCCTGAGGACGGACGTGGATGCGTCGCTCTTTGGATCGTCCGTCTTAGTGGCAGGTGTCATTTCAGAAATCGGAGCGTAGAGGGAAAAGCGCGACCCACGGCCTTCGACCGACCAGAAACTCATGCTGTGCTGCGGCAGAATGCCAATGACCCGGTGCACGATGGACAGCCCAAGCCCCAAGCCTTTCGAGCGATCGCGCCCCGGGTTGTCGATCTGATAGTACTCGGTGAATATCGCCTCCCGATGCATGGGCGAGATACCAACTCCTGTGTCCCGCACGTCGATGCGAAGGCGTTCCCCGATCTCCACCCAGCCGATGACGACACCCCCTGCGGAAGTGTTCTTGATCGCATTCGATACGAAATTGGACAATGCCCGCTTGAACAAGGAGCGGTCACTTTCAATGGGTGGCGGGGGGTGCCGACGTCCGCTGATTCTCAACTCGATGCCCCGCGACCTTGCCGGTTCAAGGTATTGCTCGAGGACTTCTGTCAGCACGGCTTGTGTGTCGACTGGCGCCAGGTGCGGGACGTATGAGCCTAGTTCACTATAGTCCTGGATATCCTTGAACATGGCGAGGATGTCGCGCGCGGTTTCCTCGATGACGTCGAGATCATGGCTCGCGGCGTGTTCACCTTCGAGTTTTATCCGCGCGCTACGGATGAAGAGGTTGATCGCGGCGAGAGGCTGCTGGATGTCGTGGTAGGCCGATGAAAAGAACCGCTCCTTCTCTCTAACGAATTCTCTCATGCGTTCATTCTGCTGGTTGACAGCCCGGGACGCCGCTTCAACGCGTGCCTTGGCTGCGCGCAACGTCCGCCGGAACACAAATTCGCGCCGCGCGGTGCGTTCAAACTGAATGCAGACGACAATGCCGGCGAGATACATCGTCAACACCATAGCTCCACGGGTGATCCAGTGAGACCACGGCGTGGAAACACTACCCGAGATGTAACGACTCAGTTCTATAAAATGGAAGGTGACAACGCATAGTCCGACTAACCATGTTGCCGTGATTGCGCGAAGTCGGAACAACGTGAATATCAGGAAAAGGACAACAAAAAAGCCGGGGAAAACCTCCTGTCCGATCCGGGCCGCCGGGTAAACGTTCACCAATCCCAATAGGGCGGCCCAGCAGCTTAGCGTCACTAGACACAGTAATCTGACGGCCCAGCGTTCGTCAAAGGCGCGTGGTCCCCACATCAACCATACCGGCACAGCCATCCCCACGGCACCTGCAAGTCGCACATAGCCAACGTGGAGGAGGATGCGGGGATCAAGCGTGTTCAGCAGCAACCAATCACGGGCAAAAACCGCGATCCATAGCAGGATGAGACTGGCGCCAGCCAGCCTGCGTTGGCCCGCGTAGCGACGTGCATAGTCCATACGGAACGCACGCTCCATTGCCGCCGACCTGAACTTGCGTACTACGAAGCCTGACGATCTCATAAGGCTGCTTGATCAGGAAAGCCGCCGTGGGCGGATAGTGCGCGACATTGAGAGGCTTGGTCGGCGCACCACGGGTTAGATCGGTTTCCACTGAACGTGGCTAACGGAAAGACGGCAAATTCCAGCGAAAGCGGCGGGTGGTAGCGGGTGCAAAACGCTCTAATGCCTGGCCACAGCGCGATAAAAGCAGAATAACAGGTCGCGATCCCTGCCATCAGCCACAAATGTATCGGCAAGATGATGTGCGTTGCCCGCAGCTGGGCGGTTTGGCAAGGAGTTCGGTCATGGAAGGCGGCTAGCTGATACGTCACCCGGATCGGCGAACGGGAGTGCATACATCTTTCACCTGCGTTCCTTGTCCGTCGCCTACGCATGTGCGTTGTGACGGCGTGTCGTCTGACCAAGAATGAATATGACAGCAACGCTGCAAGGGAACTCTTCAAGCATACCCGGATCGGGTTGGCCGTCGCGACGAGCCGAACCTGCTTGGCTTGTACCAGGACCGCTGTCGGTCGGCGAACGATGCACAGGCCGATCTCTTAAACTCCAAAGGAGAACGCTCATGAAACTTCATCAATCGATCGCCGTCTGTCTTGCCCTGATGGCTGGAGTCACGGCAGACGGATGCTTCGCCCAATCAGCGACCAATCAGAACGAGTCGGTAGTGGCTGGCAGCACCCCGCAGGATCCAGCGGTCGCGGTTCCGGCTGTCACTCCGGCGGCTCCTGTTTCCATGGGAAAAACACGTGAGCAAGTAAGGCGCGAGCTGGAAGATTTTCAGAATAGTGACCAGGCAGCTCAGATGCGTGATCTTTATCGGGGAGGCAGTTGAGGGAGATGTCGCGGGCCAGAAGGAGAGGTTGGTCTAGCGATTCTGTCCAGATCATGAAGCACTATTATCACGATTTGTAGTTGTGGAGGTGGGAGCAGCAGCAAGATACTTATCTAATGATCAGTTATCCGTAGTATATAAATGAAGGCATGGTTATCGATGTCGTATCGCTGTGTTATGGGCGGCTCGCTCGGAGCGCCTGTTGCACATGCTCTGGCCGCGGGGGCTTACGCATGGAACATGCCGAGGCCGCATTCTCAGCCGTCGAAATAAATAGGCGGCCGGGTCACTTCGACTCCCACCGCGGCGGTTTCCTTGTCCAATGGCTGGAGGCGCCTCCCGGCACAAGCGCGTCCGGCAGCCCCACTATTTCAGCATGTCCGGTCTCGCGAGACGGGTCCCAGCCTCGCTGCTTCCATTTCCCGCGCGCTCGACTTCCACGCGGGGACGTTCCCCGTTAGCGGGTTCGTTCGGGCTAGAAAATTGCAAACCTGCGGTGCCACGAAATTAAATCTATGTCTGGTGCGGGTGCGCAGTCGGTCCCGAATGTGCTCGAACCTTCCAAAGAGCGACCAGCATGTTTTCCCATCTTCCCGTCTCTTTCAAGTACGAGTAAGCACCTCCTAAAGCGGAACGGCTGGGCCATTGGATTTCGGTTTCGGCCCAACTTCGACCTGTACCTAACTTCTCCAGAATTCCACTAACAATAAGCTTGGGGTCGTATTGCCGTCTGGGGCTCTGACGTCCTTCGCGATAACGAGCAATGCCCTTAATGGCATTCCATTCAAGGTCTGACAACTCAAGAATGCCAACGTAAGTGAATTGCCGTTTTAATTCTCGTAATTTCAGAAGAGCCACAAACTGTGGAACGGCTCCAGCCAAAAGGTGTGTGGCCGGTTGCACTTCTTATTGGAGTGCACGTCGCCGGATATGCCACCGTGGGATAGGCAGGTGCTAAACAGATAGCAGATAGGCCACGCAACAATCGGTCGGCCACGGAAGGCATCAACTCTGCCCGCTCTGGGCGTCCATTCGGATTCACGCGACCCTGGGAATTGATTTGAGTCAATGCATTTCTATATCACCTTTGTTATTAAACCTATAGGCGCCATCGTAGATGAAGGATTGCGTCGCTTCTTAATGGGGCGCTAACCTCCGACTAGTAGCACCGCGTTTCGATAAGTCTATGTAGCGTGGCCGGAATCATGACATCGGGCGTCTAGTCATTGGCTTATAGGGCCTTCGCGACGGAAAGTGCTATGGGCAGGGCTAGTCGAATTACCCAACGTTAGACTTTCTGCGCCATAGCCCGCACAGATACTGTTTCAAGATCGATTGCATCACGCCACCTGCCGATCACTCGCCTTCCGTCTGGAGGCACGTTCCGGAACGAATATGTGATGTTAAACATCTCACGGCATCAGCCGCGAACGAGTCAATCCCGATCGAGGGGCGGACTCGCATTGCCAGTCGGCCATCTGCACAGTGCGTCGGCGGCTTTTCAGGTCGTTGCCATAGGCGCATCGGCGGGCGGCCTTGAGGCCTGCAGAAAGCTCATGGATGCGCTACCCGCCGGTACCGGCATGGCTTTCATCCTGGTCCAACATCTCGATCCCACGCATGAAAGCATGCTTGTGGAGTTAATCGCCGGCCGCACGTCAATGACGGTAGTGCAGGCAGTGGACGGCATGTCGCTCGAGCGTGAACACCTCTACATCATTCCTCCCGGAGCCTATCTCTCGGTGGCTAACGGCGCACTCCATCTTTCTCAACCTCAAGAGCGCCACGGCGCGCGTCTGCCCTTCGATTTTTTGCTGCATTCACTGGCCGAGGAAGAGGGTCCACGTTCCATCGGTGTCGTCCTTTCCGGAACGGGTGCCGATGGCAGCATCGGGCTGAAAATGTTGAAGGATAAAGGCGGATACGTTATCGCGCAGGATCCTGACGAGGCCGAATATGACGGCATGCCGCGCAGCGCAATCGCAACCGGGATAGTGGATCGGGTGCTGCCGGTGGCCGCGATTGCCGAAGCGCTGATCAAATACGATCGGGGCATAACGCTCACGCCAACGCAGAATGATTCGGTAGCAGTGAATACGCGGCAAGACCTGGATGGCGTGCCGCACGCGTTGGAGCGGGTCATTCAACTTCTCCGCACAAAAACCGCGCACGATTTCACGCTTTACAAACCGGGAACGCTGAAGCGTCGCATCGAACGACGCATGGCGATGGCTGGAGTGGCGAACGGCAACATCGACCGGTACCTGGAAATACTTGGAAACGACGCGGGCGAACTTAAGCTCCTTGCGAAGGATCTTCTGATCAATGTCACCCACTTCTTTCGTGACCCGAAGGTCTACGATTTCCTTGCGCAGAAAATCATTCCTGATCTGGTCAGCAGTCACACGGGTGATCGCCCAATACGAATCTGGGTGGCTGGATGCAGTACGGGAGAAGAAGCCTATTCGATCGCGATGCTCTTCATCGAGGAGATTGCGGTCTCGAAGCGCAATATCAAAGTCCAGTTACTCGCTTCTGACGTGGACCCGGATGCTGTAACCACGGCTCGGGAGGGTGTATATCCTGAAACCATCCAGGCCGACGTGTCGCCAGCACGCCTTGCGCGCTTCTTCTCGCTGGAGGATCACCATTACCGGGTCTTGCCCGAGTTGCGTGCAGCGATCGTTTTCACTGTTCAGAATGTGCTTGCAGATCCTCCCTTCTCCCGTCTCGACCTGGTTTCCTGTCGAAACCTTCTTATCTATTTGCTCCCTGAGGCTCAGGAGAAGGTGGTTTCGTTGTTTCATTTTGCGTTGCGCGAGGGAGGCGTTCTGCTGCTGGGTAATGCAGAGACAATCAGCCACGCCGAAGGCCGCTTCGAACTGATCTCCAAGCAGGAAAGGCTCTATCGGCATATCGGTCACAGCGGGCCCGGGGATCTGAATTTTTCGATGCCTGCCGGTGGCGGCATGCGAGTTCCTGCAGGTCCGGGACAGGGCCAGGAACCTGCGCGCCAGTCCGCTCTCGCCGAGCTTTGTCGACGGTTGGTGATCGAGCGTTATGCGCCGGCGGCGGTGTTGGTCAATCACCAGCACGAGTGTCTCTACTCGCTGGGTGCGACGGATCGTTATCTGAGCGTCGCACCGGGGCAGCCCACTCACGACCTCTTCGCCATGGCGCGACCGGGCGTGCGCACCAAACTCCGGTCGGCGATCCAACAGGCCAGTCAGGGAAACGTACGCACCGTCATCAACGGCGGCCGAGTGACCTACGATGGTCGTCCCCTGGCGTTCAGCATTGAGGTCCAGCCCGTGATGACGGAGGGCGAGGCGTTGCTGCTGGTCTGCTTCATCGACCAGCAGCAAGTCGAACTGAAACACAAGGAAACCGCTCATCCCGTCGAGCCGCAGAACGAGGCAAAGGCTACTGAACTGGAGCAGGAACTTGAAGCTACGCGGGCGCAATTGCAGAGCGCCATTCGCAATCTTGAGATATCGAGCGAAGAACAGAAGGCAATCAACGAAGAAGCTTTGTCGGCCAATGAAGAATACCAGTCCACAAACGAGGAATTGCTCACCTCCAAGGAAGAGTTGCAGTCGCTTAACGAGGAGCTTACCGCTCTCAACGGGCAACTTCAGGAAACCTTGGAACGGCAGCGGACAACCAGCAACGATCTCCAGAATGTCTTGTACAGCACGGATGTTGCGACGCTCTTCCTCGACACCGAACTCAAGATCCGCTTCTTCACACCTGCTACCCGATCGCTCTTCAACGTCATTCCAGGCGATATCGGCCGGCCGCTCGCGGACCTGAATTCGCTTGCGACCGACGGTGCGCTCCCGATCGATGTGCAGACGGTGCTGCGCAGTCTTGTACCGGTCGAGCGGGAGATCGAAACCCGAGGCGACATGTGGTTCACTCGACGGATACTGCCCTATCGTACTGAGGACGGCGGGGTGGGCGGCGTGGTGATCACCTTTACGGACATCACCGAACGCAAGCGTACGGCGAAGGCGCTGGAACTCGCCAGGAAACAAGCCGAGCTGGCGAATATCGCGAAATCCCGCTTTCTTGCCGCTGCGAGCCATGACCTGCGCCAACCGCTCCAGACGCTTGCCTTGCTCCAGGGGTTGCTGGTGAAAACGGTCGAGGGTGACAAAGGGCAGGATCTGTTGACGCGGCTCGATGAAACGATCAGCGCGATGTCTGAGATGCTGAATACGCTGCTCGACATCAACCAGATCGAAGCGGGCACGGTCCACGCCGACATGGTCAGTTTCCCGGTCAACGAGCTGCTTCACCGGCTGAAGAATGAGTTCAGCTTTCAGGCACAAGCAAAGGGAATCGTTCTGCACGTCGCGGCCTGCAGCCTCACGCTATACAGCGACCCGCGTCTTCTCGAACAGGTGATCCGGAATCTGCTGTCGAACGCCTTGAAATACACCCCGCACGGCAAGGTGCTGCTGGGCTGTCGGCGACGCCACGGGACGCTGAGCATCGAGGTATGGGACACGGGGGTGGGGATCGCCAAAGACGAACTTCAGGCGATCTTCCAGGAATACCATCAACTCGATAACCCCGCGCGTGAACGGAGCAGGGGCTTGGGCCTCGGCCTGTCCATCGTCCAGCGACTCGCGGATTTGCTGGGTCACCGATTGCGGGTGCGTTCCCAGCTCGGCAAGGGTTCAGCATTCGCTATCGAAGTCGATCTTCCGCCGCCGGGCACACCACCACAGTCTCAACCCACGCCCTCGTACGCGGCAGATCAAGAGGCGATTCGAAGCGCGCGCCGCCCAGGCATGATTCTGGTCATCGAAGACGATCCCGAGGTGCGCGAGGCGCTTGAGCTCGCGCTCAACGAAGAGGGGCATCATGCGGTGGGCGTGCCCGATGGTGTCGCCGCGCTCGAATGGCTGGCCCAGGGGAGCGTCCTGCCCGACCTGGTACTGGCGGACTACAACTTGCCTAACGGCATGAACGGAGTCCAGGCTGTCGTGAAGATGCGCGATAAGCTGCGTAGCGAACTTCCCGTGATTATTCTGACCGGCGACATCTCAACGGAAACCTTGCGCGACATTGCCTTTCACCATTGCGAACAGGTCGTCAAACCGGTGAAGTTCGAGGAGTTGACGCACGTCGTCCAGCGTTTGCTGGCAACCTCGCAAGCTGCGACGCCTATGCCCGCTGCGCAGCCTGTGGAGACTGCAGGCGATAAAGATTCGCCGGTCATCTTCGTCGTCGACGACGATGCTCAGGTGCGCGGGGCAATTCGCAGCGTGCTCGAGGACGCGGGCCGGAGCGTCGAGGACTTCGCGAGCGCGGAGGCATTCCTGGAAGGCTGGCACCCGGGGCGCGAAAGCTGCCTCCTGCTCGATGCCTCTTTGCCCGGCATGAGCGGTCTCGAATTGCTGCAGCAACTTCACGACGCGGGCCATTGGCTGCCGGTCATCATGATCACCGGACACAGCGACGTACAGACGGTGGTGCAAGCCATGAAGGCGGGTGCATTGGACTTCATCGAAAAGCCCATTGGCCGCAGTGAGCTCCTTCAGAGCATTGACCGGGCGTTTGAAAAGTCGGTGGATTCAAACAAGTCAATTGCCTGGCGGCAAAGCGCAGCCGATCACATGGCGGACCTCACCGCCCGGCAGCGCGAGATCATGGATCGTGTCCTTGCTGGTCAGCCCAGCAAAGTTATTGCAACGGCTCTCGGCATCAGCCAGCGCACGGTTGAAAACCACCGCGCCGCGATCATGAAGAAAACGGGCTGCAAATCGCTTCCGGCGCTGGCACGTCTCGCACTGGCTGCCGCGTGGGGGCACACGGATGGTCAACTCGGGCAAAGCGGGCCAGCAGCGAGCGCTCTCGCGAGACCGTAGGCGTGCTGACGTAATGGATCTTGTCGAGCCCGTTACCGGGCCGGGGAAGATGAGCGGCAGGCTATCGTTCGCGGCACCTGTTGGCCGCTCGTATCCTGACTGGGAAAGGCCCTGCCAATGTCATGACAGATGATGGTGGAATGTGCGCCGCCATTGGTCGCGTGCGTGGTCAGCCAGGCGGATTACAGCTTTGCCGCGTGCCGCGAATACGATCAGTTGATCTGAATCAATTGACAAAGTAGAGTCAGCTTATACGCTGCAAACGCAGCAGTCGGTTGCTTGCCTTCAGTTGCTTGCCTTCAGTTGGCTTCGACGAAGCCGGATATGCATCGGACCGCATGTTTTTACAACACAGTTATCATGCGATTCGCCTGGTTGCATAAACCATCGGACCATGAAAGAAAGATTAGGGCAAAACGTCGAATGACAGACGACTCCATCTCGGCCCAGGGTTTTCGGCCCTCCATTTATGCAACACCATTTCAACGCAGCGGCGATGGCGCTGCCGTGGAGTTGCTGTCAGTTTCCGAACAGGATGAATTGATCGGCATTTCAAGGCTTATCAACGTTCGGCGTCATACCGTGCTTTATCCGGAGGGAGGGCAGGCGCTGTTCGTCTACAACATCGTGAGTGGCGTCGCGCAAACATACCAACTTCAGCCAAACGGGGACAGGCGAATTACCTCCTTCCTGTTCCCTCGGGACTTGATGGGACTTAGCGAAAATGGCACTTATGTTGCGACAGCGCAGTCGCTTACGCCGGTCATCGCCTACAAGATTCCGATCGATGCGCTAGGGGCCATACTCGAGCGCGACCCGCGGCTGGATATCAACTTGCTTTGCAAGCTGTGTCATGAACTTCGCCAGTCGCAGCATCATACGATTACCGTCTCGAAGAACGACGGTCCGGCGCGGCTCGCGAATTTCCTGCTCTGGATAGAGCGGGCCTATGTGACGCCCGGTCAACCCGTCGGAGAACTCATGTTGCCAATGACGCGGCATGACGTTGCCGACTACGTTGGCTTGTCAGTCGAGTCCGTCAGTCGCGCGCTTCATTCACTCGAATCGCAAGGAGCAATCCTTCGGAACGGACCGCGCTTTATCACGTTGCTGGACATCAGCAAACTTCGCAGGCTGGCAGGACTGGAATAACGGTCGCCGTTTCGGGGTTCACCACTTTCGTCGATCACCATAAAGGCAACGCGATGCTGATGCGAAGCCCACTGCCAGGCGCGTTCCCGACCGAGATTGTGCCGTTCAGCCGATGGACGCGTTCGCGCATCCCCAGCAGACCAAACGATGTCGGGCTGGGCGTGGTTCCGGTCGCCAAGCCTTGCCCATTGTCCTCAATGTGAACGACGCACGTCTTGCCCGCGCGCGCCAGTTCAACGCTTACCTGCGTCGCAAACGAGTGCTTGGCCACATTGGTCAGTGCTTCCTGGACGATTCGGAATAGGGATGTCTGGGCCGGCTCGCCCAGATCCATGTTGCCGATCTCAATGCGCGCCAGGACATCAATGCCGTGTCGTTTCGTGAAATCTTCGATGAACCATGCAAGCGCGGGCTGCAAGCCCAAAGTGTCGAGTGGAATGGGGCGCAGGCCGCTTGCGATTCTTCGAACCGAATCCATCGTTCGATCGAGCAAGTCGAGCATGTCCTTTGTGTAAGGATTGCGTCGCGGCTCCGAGTGTTGGTCAGGCCCGAGATCGCGCTCCGTATTGACGAGGGCCATTTTGAGAGCGGTCAGTTGCTGCCCGAGATCGTCGTGAAGCTCGCGCGCGATGCGAACCTGCTCCTCTTCCCGGGCAGCCTCGATGCTCGCTGACATCAAGCTGATGTGTTCGAGGTCGGCGAGGCGTTTGCGCTCGGTCATGTCACGCGTCACTTTCCCGAAACCTATCAAGGTGCCCGCCTGATCGCGGATCGCGGTGATGACCACGTTCGCCCAGAACTTCGAACCGTCCTTGCGTAAGCGCCAGCCCTCACTTTCCGACGTTTCGTTCGCGGCTGCCTTGGCGAGCTGGGTAGCCGGATTTAGGGCCGCCTGATCCTCAGGCGTATGAAAGACCGAGAAGTGGCGCCCGATAATTTCATCGGCGCGATAGCCTTTCATCTTCTGCGCACCGGCATTCCAGCTTACGACGACACCCGACATGTCGAGCATCAGGATGGCGTAGCCGTCGATTGCCTCGACCAACATCCGGAAACTCGCATCGCTTGCAAGCAGCAGATCGACATGCGGCCTGTCTCGTTGCGGCGACTCTTTGGCTTGGTTGTTCATGGGCATTGCGCGAGGGCAGTCATACTGAATCGCCGCATGAGCGGCAGGGATCGTTCGACACTGCGAGCGATAAAGACTGACACGCCCACGACAAGCGGCGCTGTGATAGCCCGCCGAGCGTTCCCGCATTGTTACGGGCAGTGGCTTGAGCCAGCATTGATTTGAATCAATTTTGCCCTTGCGCATGAGAGGGGGAAACAGATGATGAAGTGGTGAACAGGACTCAGCCCCCTCCGGCGTCCTTTGAGGCGCACGCATTTACTCGTCAAATACCTCGTTTTCGGCTTTAATCGAATCGGACTCGACGCATTGCACATGCCAGCGATCCAGGCGCACTTTCAAGTTCGAGCCGCCATGCCACACCACATGTCCAAACTGGCCTTCGATCAGGCGAGTACGGTCGTCCAGATCGAGTCCGGTCAAGGTGCACAGTGCGTCTGTTGAATCCGGGTCACAGATAAACGTTGCGGTGGGCGCGGTGCGCAAAAGGCCCCAGGACGGAATGTCGACGCCGCTGTGCATTTCCCGCGACCAGTGGTGCAATTCCAGATCCAGCCAAAGGACTGCAAACGCGTCGGGGTCTGCGGGTTGGTCCAACTTGATCGTGATACGCATTGTGTCCTCCGCAACTTCAGGTTAGTTACTCAATACCCATTGCACGAGCGTGCGGGCGTCTTCTCGCGAAAGCGGGCCACCGCGATCCGCTGGCGCCGGCATGGCCATATCGCCCCAATGTGCGGGGCCGCCGACCCGCAATTTTTCTTCGAGCATCAGAGCGGCGTTCGGAACGTTGCGATAACGCTCCGCGATCTGCTGAAACGATGGCGCAAGAAAGGGTGAGTCGACGGTATGGCAGAACATGCAGTGTTGCTGATCGACGAGTGCGACCGGCTCCGGCGACGCGAGCGCTTGCATTCCTGCGCACAGTAAAAGACCCGCGATACCGGCCCGACGTGATAGCTGAAGTGGCTGCATCGACAGGCTCAAAAAGTGACGCAACGTCATCGTTCAATGAGACATGAATACCGGGGCGATCATGCTTTCGAGCATGGTTCTGGTCACGCCGCCAAGCACCCGTTCTTCGGCGCGTGCGTGACCGTATGCGCCGAGCACCAGAAGATCCGAGTTCGTATCGGCGAGGGCATTCAGCAACATAGCGCCGGTGCTGACGCCGGATACGTGTAGCAATAAAGTAAACCCGGCGCGTACGTTTTGCCGTTCCAGATACGCCGTCAGCTCGAGTCCGGCCGTCTCCCCTTCTTCAAGATGCCGGATCACGCAGGCAATCTTCACTAAACGCGCACATTGCAGAATGGGAAGGGCGTCCTTCACCGCGCGCGCGGCTGCCCGGCCGCCATCCCATGCGATCAACACCGAGTCGCCGAAGCGCTTCACGCGCCCCGCATACGGAAGCAGAATGGCCGGTCGACCGCCGCCCATCAACAGATCTTCGAGGAAATGCCTTGCGACATACGCCGCGGGGTCCGCTGGATCTTGTTGACCAAGAATCAACAGGTCGGCATGGCGTGCGTGCAGCGTGGCGTTTTCGATGGCAGGGCCGGGCGGTGCGCGCCACTCGCCGTTGATGCCCGCGCGCTGAGCCGCAGCCGTGAAATGCTCTTGAGCCCGCTGCTGCCGTGCTGCGCTCTGTGCTTCGTTGACGGCCAGGTTCAGGCTTTCGTCACGTCTGAACAGAGGTCGCAGAAGGTCCTGACACACGACATAAAGTCCGATCAAGTGCGCGTCGTGCTTGAGCGCAAAGTCGACGGCGAACTCCACGCGCGCGTCACTGCGCTGGCTGTCGTCGATATGTACCAGGATTGTCTTGTAGCTCATCACGAGTGCTCCATGGGTGAGTCAGTGAAGGCGCCCGCATCAATCCGGGTCGTGAGCTCCTGATTAGAAAGTTTATGAGCTGCTACTGCGCGCCGATTGATGTAGATCAAGTGCGAGCGGGCGTCGTATCGCGGGCAGGCTGATTGATATAGGTCAACGGCCAGCCGAGTCCCAGGCCTAAATTGACAGCGACCCTACGGCGCTCTTCGCGCCTTGGTTCATACGGAATGAGGACTCGATCATGGCAACCGAATTCGCTCGCCCGCTCGCCTCGGGGGTAAATCTTGACCTGGATGGTGTGCTGTCGCTGACGCTTCCGAAGAAGGCGCCATCGGAGCAAAAACGCCTTCAGATCAGTTAAGCCGTTGGCGCGCGGTCTGCCGCGCGCTTTATTTATCGCAGAGGATTTTATGAAAACCGACCTACAGTTGAAGCAGGACGTGGAAGAGGAACTGGACTGGACGCCGGAAGTCGATTCGTCGAGCTTCGTGGTTGAAGTGCAGGACAGCATTGTGACTCTGCTCGGTCATCCGGCAAGCTATGCGGAAAAACTCGCCGCTGAAAAGGCGGTGCAACGGGTGTCTGGTGTCAAGGCCACCGTTGTCCAGGCGGAGGTCCGTCTGCCGCCCAAGGATGTGATGGGCGATGCCGATATCGCCCGGGCTGCCAATTCGATCTTGCAATGGACGGTCGGGCTGAAGGAAGGCGCCGTGAAGGTCCAGGTTGAAAAGGGTTGGGTAACGCTGCGTGGCGATGTCGAGTTGAACTGGCAACGTTATCGCGCAGCACGGCGCATTACGCACATGCGCGGCGTGACGGGTGTCACAAACATGATCAAGGTGCGCGGCGGTCTCGCTCCGGCCGACGTCGGTGAACAGATCAGTCGGGCTCTGCTGCGCCACGCTGAGCGCGAGGCCAAACACATCGGCATCGAGGTGCATGACGGTGTCGTGACCCTGAGTGGCACGGTGGGAAGCCACGGCGAACGGGAGGCCGCTCGTGGCGCTGCGTGGTCCGCGCCTGGTGTACACGCGGTGGTCGATCACCTGGTGGTGGAATCAGTTCCGGCACTCTAAAATCTTCGCAACCGGGCGCGAGGCAGTACTCGACGGTCTTCGCGAACGCACGGCATAGATAACCCTGAAGCAGTCAGAAACAATTCATCCGTTCAAGCTGGAACCTGGAGTTGCGCAGCCAAGGACGAAATGCCGGGCTGGATGCCCCACCCAAGCGGAACATAGACCTGACCGCCAGCCAGTTCGACGGACGTCACGAACGACTCAAGCGTTGCGCCTGCCATTATGTGCAGGGACGGGCCGCCGGCGTAGCTTTCAGCTCTCAGCCACGGCACAAGGCCCGCGTTGATCTCAAGTACGCTGTGCGAGCCGCTGTCGTAGCCGGTATCGGGCGTGTATAGCGGCCCGTCGAATGCGACAGTCAGTAGCTGGTCAGGCAAGTGATGGCTGGGGGTGCCCGCAAACTGCTGATACGGTGAGTGCTGCCAGTTCTCGCCCCACTGTTGATCGAGCGTCAGGCGGGTGAGGAACGCCCATGGCGCACGTACGAAACATAGGCGATACGTATTGCGCACACCATCGAGGTCGGTTTTTAAGGACATGACGGGCTCCACGTTGGTTTATTCCGACTCGCTTGGGGAAGAAAGGCTATGCCACTGTTCATCACAATCTTGCGCAAGCTCGACGTGCCAGTGGCCTGCAGCAGGCTGGATACCCTGATTTCCGTACCACATGGCGAGCCCTGTTTCACCCTCGAACGGCCCGGTATCGGCAAAGGTGTCGAGACCTTCAAGCAGGCATACGCGTGCACGATCCGTCTGCCCGCAAAGAAGCGTGCCTGACGACGTAGCGGCCAGCGTGCCTTCCTTGGGCAATATCAAACCGAACTGGTTTTCGCACGTCCAGCGATGGGACTGCTTGTGGAGTTCAAGGATGGCATATCCGCACGGGCAAACGCGGTCGAACGTGTCGAGATGGACGGTGATGCGCATGAGAACTCCGTATCGGCAATGCGGCTCAGCATTCATGGTTCAATTCGAAGTCTAGGCATTTGCAGCACTCGCATGGCTGATGCAAGTCAAGGTTGCGTTCGGCCTCATGTGCGCGCTTGCGGCCGGCTCAACAGGATGAACGTTTTGCAGCGTCACGCGTGAGCTTGAAAATGAAAGTAGCGGCTTCCAGTACGCGCGCTCGCCGAACCTGGTCTGGGGCACATCGGTGTCGAAGAACAGCGTTCGCGCGCATTCTTCCGGTAGCAGCGGATCCTCATTCGCCAGTTGCTTCACGAGGACTTGCTCGTCGGCATCGCTGAGTCTTTGCGGGTCCAATTTCCGTTCTCTGATACGACGGAACAAACTGGTGGTGGACGCGTGGAAGTCGAGGATCAGCACTGGGACTGACAACGCTTGGGCAAGCTCAAAAAAGCGCTGCCTATGGTCGTATTTGAGGAAACTTGCGTCAACGATGACACTGTAGCCACCCTCGATAGCCCGGCTGGCCAGAGTGCGGAGCCTGATGTAGTGAGCATCGATCGCGGCATGTGTGTAGGCGGTACGTGGCAGCGTTTTGCCCCCGGCGGCCTGAAGCGGCCGATCACGTTTGCGCTCGGCATCGCTTGAAATCCGCACCGCGCCGATGAACGGCGCCAGTTCTGCCGTTGCCACTGACTTGCCTGATCCTGATAGGCCATGACACAGCAGAAGCGTTGCATGTTGCGGCTGGATTGCCTCGATCGCACAGTCGAGGTAACAACGGGCACGCTGCGCCGATGGGTCGCCGCGTGCCTTCAGGGTTTCGACCAAGGTTCTCACCAGCGCGCGATACACCACATAAAGCCGCAGGACGCGTAGCCCTGAAAAGTCGCCAGTCAAAAATAGCCATCGGTTCAGGAAACGGGCTGCCAGGTCGGGCCGCTTGTGCGCCTGCAAATCCATGACGAGGAACGCAACGTCGTTCATCACGTCGATCCAGCGCAGCGATTCGCTGAAGGCGATGCAATCGAAGACGAGCACATCGCGTCCTGTTTGAACCAGGTTGTCGAGGTGCAGGTCGCCATGGCATTCGCGAACGAAGCCCTGGCGCCGGCGTTCTTCGATGTCATCCGCCAGTCGTTCAAGCTCTGAGTGACACCACGCGCGTATGGCCGATGGAACCCCCACACCAGCGCCTTCGAGTCCGTCGAGAACAGCGTTCACCTGTGTGTGGAACAAAGGCGCGGATCCGTATTCTCGCCGGGGCGCAAGCGCCGGAATGGACTGATGAAAACCGGCGATACGCTCCGCTGCACATTCGATTGCTTTGTCGCCCAGCCGATTCGCGTTCACCAGATCGGAGAACAGGCAGCCGTCCTTGAAACGCTTCATGTGCACCGCATAGCCGATCACGCATCGGTCTCCGCCAAGCCTCGCGGTACGTCCAACTCGGCTGAGTGGCATCACGCCTCTATAGAAACGCTTGGCGAGGCGCCGATTCAGCCGTACTTCGGCTTCGCAGCAATGCTGTCTCGTTGTCAGCCGCGTGAAATCGGCAAAGCTGAGCGTCACCGGTTTGTTGACCTTGTATGCGTGTCTCCCGGCCAGATAGATCACCGATATATGCGTTTCGATTCTGCGGATCTGTCCGGCAGGATGTCGATATGTACATGAGCGGCGCAGTGCCGTATCGATCAACCGCCATTCATGCGTCGCTTTCCTTTCGCGCATCGAGCTATGTGCTGTCATGGTGACCGCCCTGAGAGATTTTCACGCGGCTTTTCATGCCGCGCCATCACTCCATTTCGCGCGTTTCCAGCGTAGGCCCGCTTGACCCAGATCAAGGGCGTACGTCGATTGAGGGAAGTCGGTGGGACGGGCAGGATACCGGCAGGTACGGGTCGGGCGCCGGGTCTAGAGCCGGCGCCGGCTGGCTTCAGTTCAGTAGTCCGACCCGGCGCTGCGGCGGGGATCTGCGGCCGGGGAAACGACGGGCGATTCGCAGCGTCTCAGCTACCCGGCAAGGCATACGCCTCGGGGAAGAAGTAATCCTTCCATGACGTTGCCTTGTTCTTCAAGACACCGAGCCGGTTGAGCTCGCTCGCGTAGACGAAGCTGCGCTGCGGGGAAATCGTGAATTCGATTTCGGGATCGTTGACGATCTTCTGGACTAGCGCCAACGGCAGGTTTGAATGCTCTACGCGAATATAGGTTGCGGCGGCGGCATTCTTGTCGCTATTGATGATGCGGGCCGCTTCCGCCAGCGCGTCGTAGAAGGCGCGGTACGTCTTTGGATTTTCATCGTGGAATTTCTGCGTGCTGTACAGCACGTTGAACGTGGCGTGACCGCCCAGCGTGTCATAGGAACTCAGCACCTTATGGATGTTGGGATGCTCCAGTGCCTGGTACTGAAACGGCGGACTCGAATAATGCGCGTCGATTTCCGTGTGGCCTGCGATCAGCGCGGCGGTCGCATCCGGATGGGGCAGGCTGACCGAGATCGTGTCGAATCGTTTGTAGTCGCTGTCGCCGAAGACCCTCGCGGTTTCGATCTGCAGGGTACGCGACTGGAAGCCGACGCCCGCCGCCGGCACAGCGATGCGGTCCTTGTCGGTGAAGTCCTTGAGTGTCTTGATGTTGGGGTTGTTGGTCAGCAGATAATTGGGCATGGAGCCGAGCGCTGCGACCGCCTTGACGTTCTGTTTGCCACGGGTGCGGTCCCAGACGGTCAACATGGGCGGCACGCCCGCCGACACCACGTCCAGGGCGCCGGCGAGCAGTGCTTCATTCATGCCTGTCGCGCCGGAAATGGTGCGCCACTCGACCTTGATGTCCAGCCCCTGCTGCCTGCCGTATTTTTCGATCAGGTGCTGATCCTGGACGACGTCGAGTATCAGATACCCAATACCGAATTGCTGCGCGATGCTGATCTTGCCCTCGGCATGCGCCGTGCACGCGAGCATTGCCGCGCCGCAAAGAACCATGGCATGCGCCAGACGCTTGACCACTGAACCCCGGATACCATTTTTCATATCTTTATCGCGATGCTTTGTGCCAGTTCGTGAATTGTTATGCGGGCGGTCGAGGCGCACAAGCACTCCGCGCGACACCGATAATTGCCGGGTAGTCTACAGGCCGCAATATGTACCGGATAAATGACGTTTGGGAATATGCATATACGCTCGGGTGCATGTGTTTTCAACGGCCGTCGCCATTCCCGCCACCGGGATTTCTCGCGCTCGGCGGTTTTGTTTGTTCACTGTACTGCTCTTGTGCAAGGAGCCGCGCCGCGCGCGGTCGGCCTCTCGACTGCGGTGGGTTATCCAGGCAGCAGGACAAAGGACAAGACGTTATATTTGGCTGTATATTACGAAACGACGAAGCCAGCCATCTTTTGCGGCCCGTCACGCGTTGGATCTGCGCTGATTATCCGGTGAGAGGTGTCCCGATGCATGGTTTGCCACATCCGCGTGCCCAGACGCCGGCGGACGATTGTGCGACGTACCGTCCGGCACGGAACAATCGATCAACTGATCAAGGAAATCCGGAAGACGGCCCGATTGCCGACGCGGGCGACGGGCGCCTGAGGTTAGCTGAACTCGAGCCGCATTTCCACTGCTCGGTCCTTGGAACCTGTCTCAGCGGCCCGGTGCTGCACGGCATCGTTCGTTATTTCAGCGGACCCGGCTGGCGTGGCCGCAGCGATTTCGAAGTGCATCACGCCGCTGTCCAGCTTGCCGCCGAAGGCGGAGCCGCTGCCGATATCCTGCATGAGGCGCTCGACCATCGCTGGAGCGCGATGTTGGCGCGTTTTGGCGAGGTGACAGACGTGTGCGAACTGTACGAGATCTGGGGAGCCAGACAACAGGATCGCGATCTGCCCGGCACTTACTGGGCCTTGATGACGCATCCCTGTGCGACGGTTGAATTGCGTCAGCGGGTTTTCTGCGAGATTCACGGCATGAGGCTTCTCCCGGCAGATCCCGAATGACATGCCGGGCGGGTGGGCGGCGACGTGCGCATGTCACCTCGGAGCGGAGTATCTGAGTGAACTCCCGGTTTGAAGCCGAGTGGCCCCTCGGGTGAAGGCACGGTCTGGCCGTTGGGATAGCAGCCGGTGACCGGATAGTTTCTAAGACCTTGAGCGGTGCATCAAGTCAATGGCAGTACAAGTCGTTCTCGGCGATGAACATGTCGAAAGCGAGCTGCTTCGCCACGCTTTCGCGCGCTGTCGTCAGCCATCGGCTCTGGCGCCACTCGCGGATGGTGGCATCGACGAACCGCATGCTTGCCGCATCCCCGCCCGGCGTCGCAATGAACGAGGGCGTTGGATCGATATTGCCGGGGAGCACGCTGTAATAGCTCCAGTCGGGCTGCTTCAATAGCGACTTGATGACGAGCTCATCGTCGACCAGGGCGGTGCATTCGCCGGCCTGGAACGCCAGCAGCGCGTCGAGTGGGCGGTCGTAGGTAATTAGACGCACGCCATGGAGCCGCGCGGCTCGGGGGCCGTAAGCATTACCTGTCGACGTGCAGATCGAGCCTCCGCGCAAGGCCGCCCAGTCGTGTACGTTTCCGTGACGCAGGACCAGCGCTTGTCCGCGGCCGCTCGCATAGGAGACGGGTGAGAAAGATAGCGTCGAACCCGGCTGGAACGGCAAGCCGTCGATTGCAGCATCGGCCTTGCCCGTTGCGACCGCGACCGCCGCAGCATCGGGCTCGCTAAGCAACAGATCGACGGGCAGTCCCAGTCGCCGTCCAAGATCCGCGGCCAATGCAGCCGAGAAAGGATCAGGCGATCGCAGCGTGCGGTCCACGTGCCCGACCGTCAACACAGGGGCGGGCCGGGGCGGCACCGCGACAATCAGCCGGCCGCGAAGGCTGGCGGCCGTGAACGGTTTTTCAAGCGTGACGAACCGGCTCAATACCGCGCCAATACACACAAGCACCAGCAGAAAAACGGCTGTACGATTGCGCGTCCTTGACCCATAGCGCGGACCGAGCGTGCTGGCGCCGGCTCCGTCGCTAGCCATTTTGTGCAATGCCGACGCGCCAGCGCAGCAGCTTGCGCTCAAGCAACGAGAGGCCGTAGTTGATAAGCAATCCGAAGAGTGCGAGCAATACGATGCCTGCGTACATATCGGGGATCTGGAACGTTTCCTGTGAGTTGAGCGTGTAGAAACCCAGCCCTGAGCGGGCGCCGATCATCTCGGCTGCGACCAGCGCGGTGATGCTGTACGCACCGGCAAGCCTGATGCCGGTCAGTATTTGCGGCAAGGCTGCCGGCAAGATCACCTTGGCAAATATGAATCCTTGCTTGGCGCCCATCGACCGTGCGCAATCGATAAAGATCCGCTCCACTTGCTTGACGCCGGACAGGGTGTTGAGCAGCACAGGCCAGAATGCGGCCCACACGATGATCGCTATCTTCGACGATTCCCCTATGCCCAGAAAGAGCATGAAGACAGGGAACAGTGCGAATGCGGAGACTTGTCGCAACAATTGATAAAGCGGATCGGCGATCCGTTCAGCGCGACGGAACCAGCCCAGCAAAAAGCCGCCTATGATCCCGGCCGCCACGGCGAGCAACAAGCCCGCGATAGAGCGAAACGCACTGCTGCCAAGGTGCTTCCACACTTCGCCGCTTTCGAAGAGATGCGCGATTGCAACCAGGACAGCGGAAGGTGGACTGAGATAGGCCGAGTTGACAATGCCGGCGCGTGGCAGAAATTCCCATAACAGCAGGAACGCAACCAGCGCGACGCTGCGCTCGAAGACGCGCACTGCATGAGCGCGCACGCGTGAAAACGCTGCGGCCCGCGCAGGTTCTTTCGACTGCGAGGCGGCGGTGTCGGAAGCGAATTGCTCGCTGGCGGGGAGGGCGGCCGTCGCGGAAGATCGATCAGGCATTGAGGGTCCTCGTATCTTCGCGCTCGGTCGTGCTGCGCGTCTCGGCGACCTCGGTCTTTAGCAACGCCCACGCGCGCTGCCGCAACTCCAGGAACTGAGCTGAATTACGCACGGTGTCGTCGCGTGGCCGAGGCAGGGGAATGTCGATGATCACCTTCACCCGGCCAGGACCGCGCGTCATGATTGCTACACGGTCGGAGAGGAAGATTGCTTCATCGATGCTGTGGGTGATGAAGACCACGGTCTTGGCGCTTTTCTCCCAGATGGTAAGCAGTTCGCTTTGGAGCGTCTCGCGGGTCTGGGCGTCGAGCGCACCGAAGGGCTCGTCCATCAGCAGGACTTCGGGTCCGTAGGCGAGCGCTCGTGCAATGGCCGCGCGCTGACGCATGCCGCCGGAAAGCTGGTGCGGATAATGATTGCCGTACGCCTGCAATCCGACCAGCGAAAGAAAGTGCGCGGCTTGCTCGCGGCGTTGGGCGCGTTTTACGTCGCGGATCTCAAGGCCGATTTCCACGTTCTCGATGACCGTGCGCCAGGGGAACAGCGCATATCCCTGGAATACGACCCCCAGCTTTCGGCTGACGCCGCTCAGAATCTGTCCGTCGATGCGAACATCGCCCGTGGTCTGCGGGACGAGTCCGGCGAGTATGTTGAGAAGGCTCGACTTGCCGCAGCCGCTGGGTCCCAGCACCGAGAGGAATTCTCCTTCGCGCACCGACAGGTTGAAATCCTGGAGCACGGCATTCCTGCGCGCTTGCCCCGGCGTTCCCTGGTCAACATAAGTCAGGCCGAGATGCTCGGCGACGATCTTGTCGCGGTGCGGTGATACGCTGCTCACGATGCCGCTTCCGCGTCGTGACCCGGCGCGGCCGATGCGGACTTGCTCAAGCCCGCGGGCGCATTCGCGCGTGCGGGCGGCTGCGCGTACGGGTTGTATTCGTTGGTGTACACGTCTTCGACCTTGACCTTGCCCTTCGGGATCTTGCCGGCTTGTTCAAGGATGTCGATGTAATACTGGATCGGCGGGGTGGTGACGACGAGGTCCTTGACGTAGGCATAGCGTTCGACCACGTCGACATCGATCCCGAGCCGCTCGGCCGTCAGTTTGCGCGCTTCGTCCGGATGCGCGTTGACCCAGTTCCCCGCCTTGGCAATGGCGGTCACGAAGTCGCGCACCGCCTGCGGATGAGCACGCGCAAACGCACCGTTCACGCTGTACGGCGCCATCCCGCCAAGCCCGTGATCCTCGTCCCAGTCGCTCCACAGTTTGTGAAGCTGCGGGTCATGTTCGGCGGCGCCGGAAAACGGCGGATGAATGATCGCGATGTCGACGTTCTTCGTGACCAGCGCCTGTTGGGACTGATTGTCGGGCACGACCAGCCAGTTCACCTTCGACACATCCACGCCATGCTGCGACAGGTATTTCTTCGTGACGAACTCAGCGCACGCGCCGAAGCTGTTGAACGCGACCGTCTTGCCTTCGAAGTCCTTGGGCTGCGTGATGCCGGAGTCCTTCCGCGAGAAGTACTTCATGTGCGGTGCGTCGGGCAGGGTCTCGCCGCCGGCGGAAATGACCTTGATGTCGGCGCCGCTGGCGATTGCGGAGATGACGAGCGGCACCATGCGTGTACCGAAGTCGATCTCACCCGTGCCGACCAGCGGAATGATCTGCGGCGCCGAGACCTTCCCGACATACTTTGGACGCGTACTCGTACCGTCGAAGTAGCCGAGCTTGTCCGCCAGATAAACGAGGTCGAATGCCGGATTGTCGGGATACTTGAAATACGTCACGTTCTGGGCTTGCGCACCGCTTGTGGACGCGACGCTCGGGGCGCCATCGCGGGAATTGCAGCCGCTCTGGAGGAGCAGCAGCGACGCCGCGATCGATGCGACGGCAATGGAGATCGTGCGGTCACGCAGGCGGGACCGGGTCGGGGTAGAGAGCATCGGGATACCTGGCAAAAGGAAGCGGCGAAATCTTCAGGCACGAACGACGCGGCCGCGCATAAAAGCGCGCATGTTCGCAACCTGAGCCAAAGACGATTTTCGCTTTCGCGGGTCCCGCGCCTAACTAATTAAAAATTCTTTCGATAGCAGGAAACATGCAGGTTGCCGTAAGGTGCCGACTCTTCCGGGAAAGGGGCGAAACCGTTTATGTGCCGGAAGCATTCGTGTAACCGGTCGCCTGGGTCAACACTGTCAACGTCCTGGATTGTGACCTTCAGGTCGTGGCCGACACGCTCAACGGGGCACCTAGCCCGTTATCTGGCGGCAGGGAAGCCGCCATGAAACCGCCCGAACGTCCGGGCGGCGAAGATCGCCATCAACAACGCACCGAGACCCGCGGCGCCGGCGTCCGCCGTGACGCGTATATCGAAACTTCCAACCCGGTAGATCAAAAGATACGCCAGCGCGACGTTGAACGCTCCCCACAAGACATTAACGGTTGACGACGACAACCCTTTGCCCGATGGCGTGGCAAATGGACTCTGGAAAGATCGCCCCATCATTCCGCTTACGACGTGTGGAATCGCGTTGGCAACAACCGCTCCGCCCAGGAAGTAGGAAAGGTACTGATACCAGGACATCTGATGGCTCTCCAATTGTCATAACAGTGTTTGTTGAGACCGCCTTATCCCGCGAAGCGGGTGGTCAATGTGGTCCGTGGCACTCTGCCGATTCATCATGCCGACGGCCGGCCAACGC
The DNA here is from genome assembly GCF_018449515.1 of Caballeronia sp. dw_19. Taxonomy (GTDB): domain Bacteria; phylum Pseudomonadota; class Gammaproteobacteria; order Burkholderiales; family Burkholderiaceae; genus Caballeronia. The sequence continues at coordinate 203,863 of NZ_JAAVUQ010000009.1, forward strand.
ACAGGTCAAGATTCGCACTAACCAGTCAAACTTGCAAGTTTATCTTGCAAGTTTGACTGATGACATTCATCCTTGACACACACTCAACCTGACCGCGTTTGAAAAATCATGTCTACCAGGACTTTCGAGCAAGCCGTCATCGACTTGATGCAAGCAGTAGGACTGCTCGTACGGCGTACCCGCAACGAATCCCATGCGAGTGAGCTCTCGATGACGGAATCCGTCGTCATGTCGCGGCTGGCTAATGACGGACCCGCCACTATCGCGGCACTCGCGCGCGCCGAAGGGATGAAGCCGCAGTCCATGGGAACGACCATTACCTCGCTCGAGGAAATGGGCATCGTGAAACGCACGCCGCATGTTACCGACGGGCGGCAGATGCTTATCGCGTTGACGCCGAAAGGTGTTCGGTTACGCAAGAAAAATCGCGAGGCGAAGCAGATGTGGCTATCGCAGGTGATCGCGGAACTCGATGCCGAGGAGCGAGACACGCTGTTCAAGGCTGCCGGGATCATCAAGAGGCTGGCCGAGAAATAGGCGCATGAGGAGCGAATGAAAAACGAGATGAAGAAGAGCGCCAACGCGCCTGGCGGGATTGATCCGTCTGTCTGGAAAGTGGCCCTCGTCGCCGTGATCGGGCCGTTCATGACGCAGCTCGATTCCACCGTGGTCAACGTTTCGCTCTCGACCATCAGTCACACGCTCGACTCGTCGATTGCGACTGCGCAGTGGATCATCAGCGGCTACCTGCTGGCAATGGCGCTGATGCTGCCACTCAACGGTTGGCTCGTGGACTGCATTGGCGCGAAGCGCCTCTACATCATCGGCTTCGCGACATTCACATTGGCCTCCATTCTATGCGGGGCGTCCCGAAGCATGGGTGAGCTGATTTGTGCCCGCGTATTCCAGGGTCTGGTAGGCGGCGTGCTGGCGCCCATGACACAGATGATGATTGCGCGCGTGGCGGGAAAAAACATGGCGCGTGTGATGGGCTATACCGCCCTGCCTATTCTGCTTGGTCCCATCCTTGGTCCGGTATTGGCCGGGACGATTCTTGGCGTGTCCACGTGGTCCTGGCTGTTCTACCTCAACGTACCGGTCGGCATTCTCGGTGTCGGGCTGGCTTTCTTGCTGCTTCCGGGCGACGCCATCTCTCTACAAAAGCGCCCGTTCGATTTCCTCGGTTTCGCGCTGATTTCACCTGGCCTCGTTGCGCTCATCTACGGGCTTCAAAATGCGTCGCACACAGAGGGACGATGGGTTCTGCTCGCTGGCGCCGTGTTTCTTGCGGGATTCTTGCGGCACGCGAAACGCAAGGGCAGTTACGCGCTGATCGACGTGCGGATCTTTGCGGACCGGACTTTCTCTGTCGCCGCGGCCACGCAATTTTTCGCCAATGGCATTTTGTTTGGGCGGCAACTTGTCGTTCCTTTGTACCTGATCGCAGGCTGTGGGTTGTCCGCCGCGCATGCGGGTTGGATCATCGCGTCGACGGGTGTCGGCATGATGTGCTCGTTTCCACTTCTGGGATTCCTGACAGAAAGATATGGCTGCCGCGCGGTCTCGGCGGGAGGTGCGTTGCTGGCTTTCCTGAGCACGATCACGTTCCTCTGGATGACAGGGCATCAGCTCTCGGTTGCGTGGGCCGTGGTCAGCCTTTTCCTGGCCGGGGCGGGTCAAGGAACGATCAGCATACCGTCGATATCGGCAGCCTATTCATCGATCCCGAAAGCGCGGCTCGCCGTCGCGAACACCGCGTTGAACATTGCACAAAGGGTCGGGGGGCCGATTGCGACCACGCTCCTGGCCGTGGTGATTTCCTTGACGATGCACAAGCCGGCGAACGCTCAGCCACGGCAATTCCTGATGGCCTTTGTGATGCTCTCCTGTTTTCACTTGTTGGCTTTCGGGGCGGCAACGCTCCTTCCGCTGCGAATACATCGCGCATCAGAAGCGTGAGCGTTCACGGTTTATCGTTGCCGGATTGGCCGCAAATGCCGTGACTGCCTTCCTGCCTTCTCCTGAATCCGTACCACCCCACCGCCACGAAAGAAGCTGCCGCGCCGCTCACGCCACCTCGCGCGTGTTGGTCCAGGACCACAAATCGGCAGGCGATAACGCCTTCGAGAACAGGAAGCCCTGCAGCTCGTCGCAACCGATCGTGCGTAAGATGCGAGCCTGATGCTCGCTCTCGACACCCTCGGCGACCACGCGCAGCCCCAGTTCGTGGCCGAGCTCGATGATCGCCCGGATGATGGCGAGATCCGCCGGGGCATCGAGCATGTCGAGCACGAACGCACGATCGATCTTGAGCCGATCCAGTGGAAAGCGGTTCAGATAGCTGAGGCTTGAGTAACCGGTGCCGAAATCGTCGAGCGATAGCTTGACCCCGAGCGCGCGGATCGCGTTGATCGTGGCGAGATAGTTCTCCGCGTTGTCCATCAGCACGGTCTCGGTGATCTCGAGTTCGAGACGCCACGGGTCCACGCGATGCCGCGCGAGACTGTCCGCGAGCGTCCCGATCAGGTCGGACCCGCTCAACTGGATCGCTGACAGGTTGATCGAGACGCGCAGCGGCATCAGTCCTTCTGCATCCCACGCGGCGATCTGCTGGCATGCTTCGTCTATCACCCACGCGCCGATTGGAATGATGAGCCGCGTATCTTCCGCGACCGGAATGAACTGCGCGGGCGACACCTTGCCGATCTGCGGGCTGTTCCAGCGCAGCAACCCTTCGACGGCCACCAGTTCGCCCGTGTGCGCATCGACGCACGGCTGGTACTCGAGCCGGAACTCATGCGTCTCGATCGCGGTGCGCATGCACGCTTCGAGCGTCAGCCGGTAGCGGGCGCGTTCGGCCATGTCGGGCGCGAAGAACTTGACGAGGTTGCGTCCCGCGGCCTTCGCCTGGTACATCGCGGCGTCGGCGTTCTGCATCAGCGTCTCGATGTCCTCGCCGTCGTCGGGGAAAAGCGCCACGCCGATACTGCACGACACCTGCAGCGTGAGACCGCCGAGTTCGTGCGGCTGGCGCACGAGCGGCAGCAAACGCTCATCGATCGTGCGCGTGACGTCGGCCGCGTTGCTGACGCCGTTCAGGATCACCGTGAATTCGTCACCGCCGAGCCGGCTAACCGTGTCTTTGCTGCGCACGGCCTGCAACAGGCGCCGCGAGACTGAGCGCAGAAGGTTGTCGCCGATGTGATGGCCCAGCGAATCGTTGACGTTCTTGAAGCGGTCGAGATCGATGAACAGCACCGCGATGCGCTGCCCCGTGCGGCGCGCGTTGCCGAGCGCGACGCCAAGGCGCTTCACGAACAGCTCGCGGTTCGGCAGCTCCGTCAGCACGTCGTGCTCGGCCAGGAACTGGATGCGCGCCTCGCTCTTCTTGCGGTCCGTGATGTCGATCAGCGTACAGATGTAGTGGGACAGGTTCGCGCGCCGGTCGCGCACCGCGCTCAGCATCAGCCATGCCGGATAGTCGCTGCCCGCGCGCCGCCGCACGTGCGCTTCGCCATGCCATGCGCTCAGGCGATCGACGGAATCGATAACGGTCGGGAAAATGTCGTCGTGCTCCTGCGCGCCGAAAAGGAAAGCGGGTTCCTTGCCTGCCACGTCGTCGGCACGATACCCCGTCGCACGATAGAACGACGCGTTGGCAGTCACGAGCCGCCGCTGCGAATCCAGAATCAGGATTGCTTCGGATGACGCCTCGAACACCTTGCCCCACAGTTCGAGGCGCTGCTCCATCAGCTTGATCTGGTTGATCGGCGTGAACGCGGTCAGCACGGCGTCGCGTCCCTGGAAGTTGAAGCGCCGCGCTGACAGCATGGCCCAGGTGGGTTCGCTCGCGGCCTTCCAGTGCACCTCGAATTCGTCGACGGCCTCGCGGTCGGAGAGTTGCTGGAAGAAACGCGCGCGAACCTCCGAGTCGAGACCGAAGGCCCACGGGTCGACCGTGCAGCCATTCAGCCAGTAAAGCGCGGGCGTGTTCGCGTGCAGCACCTCGTGCCCGGGGATCGCAGTGACGACCATCGGCACGGGGGTCGCTTCGACGAGCGCATGCTGCGCGGCCGACGCGCGCGCTGTCGCCGCGAGTTCCTTCTGCACGTCGCGCTCGCGGTCGAGCTGCGCGAGCATGTCGTTGAAGCCTCGCACGAGCTGTCCGATCTCGTCCTGGCTATGCCAGCTGGCACGCAGCGAATGGTCGCCCGTGCGCCGCACCGTGTCCATCACGCGCGCGAGCTGGCGCAGTGGCCGCGAAATCTGCTGTGCGACGGAATACACCATGCTCAGGATCGCGCACAGCAGGAATAGCGCCGTGCCGAGATGCAGCCACATGCGCTCAAAGAGGCCACGCACGCGCTCATGCAGCAGTGTTTCGAGCTGATTGGCGGTCACACTCCACGCGTCGCTCACGCTCATTACCACGCGCTGCTGCGCGGCATCGAGCGCGGCAAGCGTGTCCACCGCCGAGCCGGCGTCGACCGCGGCACCAGCCACACGGCGATACGCGTCGATCGCGGCGAGCATGCGCCCGACTGGCGGCCCGATCGTCCCTGCCAGCAGGGGGTTCGCGGCGGAAGCCTCCGCGTAGTCGGAACGCAGCCCCTGCAATACAGCGTCGAGCTGCCCTTCCAGCACGAGGTAGCGGGTGCGCATCTCGTCACGGCTCATCGGTGCGGCGCGACGATTCGCGCTGGCATCGTGCAGGTGGCGGCCGATCCGGTTGACGTCGTTGAGCAGCTCTGGATAGCGCAGGATAGACAGCGACATGGAGTAGTAGCTGTCGAGGTCCGGGTCCAGAATCAGGTTCGACTGGTTGCCGACCCGCGTCACCAGTTCGCGTGTCGCCTCGAGGCCGCCGTCCGCAGTTGCGGTGCTCGCATGCGCCGCCGCGCTGGCCGCGAGCACGGCCAGCACACGCGCATTGAGCTCGGCGCTCTGCATGTTCGCGCCATAGAGGCGCTCTGCGTCGGCGAGGCGGTTCGCCGTGCGTTGCAATTGGGCCGGCGTCTGCGGCTGCCCGGCCCCCGCGAGTGCAAAGTCGATGAGCGCGTCGTGCGCGGCCGCGACGTAGGCGTTGCCGATCAACTCCTTGTCGGAGAAGTCGATCGCGATGTACTTCTCGTGGATCAGGATGCCGCTGATATACAGCACTGCGCTCAGGTCGAGCAGATAGATCAGCAGCAGCTTGCGGCCGACACGAAGGCGCGCAAGAAACCGGAAGAACAGGTTACGTTTCATGAGCGCTGCCGCTCGACCGCGAAGCTTTCTCCCCGGCTGTCATAAGTCAGACGTTTCACTGCGTTTCTCCGTGCGGGGAACGTCGGACCTGGGTCAGGTCCGGTCGAGGAAACTCCCTAGTCATGCTATCGACCGGTTGAACGACTTCTTTAGCCTGTGCTTAAAACTCCCCAAGACGGTGCCGGAAACGCGACACGATGGTGCGAGCGCTCGCAAGGCTTGCCGTGGGGGTGTCCGCGTAACGGTAACGAAGCACTCGCCGCGCTGTCGGCTTCACCTCATGAAAGTCGCGCCTCTGCTGGCGCAACGCCGCATTCCTCTTCACTGAACCGGGAGTGTTTATCCCGATGGCCTTTACCGCGTTAATCGTGACCGCTCGACGTCAAGCGGGTGGCCAGCCGACCTCCAGTGCGTCAATGGGCTCATTCAAATAATGAATTTTCTCCAGGTAACGGTCGCAATTAGCATCGATTCAACACGAAACCGACTCACAAGGAGGTTGTTTGCAAGCAGGCAATTCGACGCAATGGATCAAACTTGCGCGCGCGGAGGATATTGAAGATGGCGATGTGGAACGTTGCGAAGCAGCCGGCACATGTATCGCGGTCTTTAACGTGAACGGGACATTTTATGCGACGAGTGATATCTGCACCCACGCTTACGCGCATCTGTCGGATGGATATATCGACGGTGAGACGGTCGAATGCCCGTTGCACCAGGGACTGTTCCACATTCCCACCGGACGCGCGATGTCGCCGCCCGTCACCGAGAATTTAAAGACGTTCGCGACCCGGGTCGAGGATGGACACGTTTTCGCCGAAATTGAAATAAAGGAGGAAAACTAAGCAATAGACTTTATGGAAATACACATAAACACAGACCGCCGATCCGGCGGCATTCCATCGAAGCATGGAGGAGCACAACAATGATTGGCTATAAAAACAGTGCGGTGCGCATGGCCGCAGCGCTGGCCGGCTACGCGTGCGTGTCGTTCGCAAGCGTCAACGCAGGCGCGCAGGAATCCGTGCACACCCAGCTAAACGGGGTCATCAAGCAATATAGCGGCGTGACGAGCGCTTCAATGACGAATCCGGACGTCAAGAAGCTCTTCGACAAGGACGGTTTCGCGGACTATCTGGCCGACTACCCGGTGGGCAATCTTGCGCTGGGCTATGTATGGAAAGTCGGGATGGGCGCGACCTTCACGGGTCATTACAGCAAGGTCACGATCAAGGCGCCGTTCACCGACTACATGCCGCTGCCCGATGGCCCGGTGCTCAATCCCAAGAAGACGTATCGAATTGGTTTCGTCTTTCACGGCTTCAACAACCCCTGGCTGATGAGCCTGGCCGACACCGCCGCATGGGAAGCTGCACGTCATCCGAACGTGCAGATCGATATAGTCGATGCGCAGTTCGACGATAACCGCATGTCGCAGGTCATCGACGGCTGGATCGCGAAGAAGTATGACGGCATCGTGCTCTGGCCGAATCGGGAAGCGCCGATGGGTCCGCCCGTGGACCGTGCAATCGCTGCCGGTATTCCGGTGGTCAGCGTGGACCGGCGGACATCGTCGACGAAGATCAGTTCGGAAGTGATGGGCAACTTCTACGCGAACGGGGTTCAGCAAGGCATCTATCTCCAGCAGGCGACGGGCGGCCAGGGCGAGCTCATCATGAACCGCAAGGATCTTGGCAGCACCGCTGACGCGATCCGTTCCGGCGCGTTCCTGCAAACCATTGGCAAGAGCAATGGTTATCACATTCTTGCGTCATATCAGGTGAACAGCGATCGTACGCTTGCATTCAAGGCGACGGCGGATGCGCTGCAGGCGTACAAGAACATCTCCGTGGTGTTCAACGCCGGAGGCGAGGAAGCCATGGGCGCGCTCGATGCAATCCGGGAGGCCAAGCGTCTCAACAGCGGCCCGGGCGGCAAGAAACTGGTGATTCTCGCCGACGACGACGCGAACGAGGTCCTCAAGGAAGTGAAGGATGGCAACATCGACATGGTCGCGCCGTACACACCGTTGATCGGCGATCTCGGCGTGCGTGTCGTCCTCGAGCATATCGGCTTCAAGGAAGGCCTCATCAAGCAGGCACCGCCCAAGCTGGTGCTCACGCCCAACCTTCCGATGATCACGAAGACGAAGATGAAGATCGGCGGGATTGAGACGGTGACTCCGGACGAATGGCCCTACGGTTACGGCCCGGGGAAATGAGACTTCGCTGAAGCACCGTCCGTGGCACGCACGCATCGGTTAGCGGGCGTGCCACGGACATTTGCAGGAGACAAATATGAATCAGCCCACTCTACCGGCGGCGGCCCCAGCCCCGGCTCGCAAGCGGCAGCAAGGCGGCCACGCGATGGCGCCGGCGCTCCCACGGCTCGGGCTGCTCGCGCTGCTGGTTATCGCCGGCTATCTGATCAATCCGCGCTTCGTCAGTAGCGACAATCTGCGGATCGTGCTGCTGGCGGTATCGACCGTAGGCGTAATGGGGCTCGGCATGACGCTGGTGCTGCTGGCAGGCGAAATCGACCTGTCGGTAGGCGGTATCGCCGTGCTGGCGGGGGTGGTCGGCGGGCAGTTCGTGCCCGGCGGATCGGTCGCCGCCGTGCTGGCGGCTACGCTGGTAACCGGCATCGGTCTCGGCCTGATCAACGGCCTGTGCGTCACCGTGTTGCGGGTGCCTTCGCTGATAGTCACACTCGGGTCGCTCGGCATTTCCCGCGCGCTGGCTAACTTGCTCTCGGGCGGCCAGGCCATCTTCCCGTCGAAGCTGGAGGGTTTCCTCTGGCTGGGACGCGGATCGATAGCTGGCGTTCCCGTGCCGATCCTCATCCTGATCGTGGCGGTCGTGCTCGCGCTGATTGCCACGCGCCACACCGTGTTTGGCCGCGCGCTCTACGCCGCAGGCGGCAATCCGCGCGCTGCGGCGCTTTCAGGCGTGAATGTCGACGGGATCAAGCTGCTCGTTTTCGCACTGAGCGGCGCTGCGGCCGCGCTCGCTGGCATGCTGGAAAGTGCCCGCCTTTCTTATATTGACCCGGCGGCGTTCAATGGCATCGAACTGAGCGTGATCGCGGTAGCGACGCTTGGCGGCGTATCGCTTGCCGGCGGCCGCGGCACGATAGGCGGCATGGTGGTAGCGGCATTGATTATCGGCGCCATGAACAATGCGCTCAACATGCTGGGCATGAGCAGCTATTTGCAGCAGATCGTCACCGCCGGCGTCATTCTCGCCGTGGTGCTTCCGGATAGCCTGCAGCGCAAGGAGCGTGAAGCATGAGCAGCATTCTCGATACCGAACGCCGCGCCGCGCGCCGTTCCCTCGGACTGCCGGTAAGGCAGACGGCGCGGGCGGTTATCGCGCAGCCTTTGATCTGGCTGCTGGTTGCGTTGCTCGTGCTGGCGTATTTCACATCGGAGTATTTTTTCAGCCCCGCCAACCTCGACACGCTGATGCGTGATGTCGCGGTGTTCGGATTTCTCGCGATGGGCATGACCCTCGTGCTGCTGACCGGACGCATCGACCTGTCGGTGGCGGCCGTGATGATTTTCAGTGTGATTGGCGCGATCCAGTTGATGTCCCTGATCGGCGCACAGTTCGATATCCGCATGATCGCCCGCGGTGGGACGTATGTCGGGCCCGCGTTGCCGCTGATCGGACTCACACTCTTGCTCGGTGCGCTCGCGGGTCTCGTCAACGGCGTGGGCGTTGCCTACGGGCGGGTCGCGCCGTTCGTCATGACATTGGTGAGCCTGAGCGCGCTGCGCGGGTTGAGTTACACGCTGACCAACGGTCACGCATTCTATGTGCGTTCAGACGCGTACCAATGGCTTGGCGAAGCGCATCTTCTAGGCATTCCACTTGGCACGGTCGCCTATTTCGTGCTTTTCCTGACGCTCGCGTGGCTGCTTCACATGCACGTGATCGGAAAGCGCATTTATGCGATTGGCGGCGATGAAAAGACGGCGCGCTTCGCCGGCATCAACGTGCGCGGGTGGATCGTGCTGGTCTATGTCGCTAGCGGTCTTTGCGCTGCCTGCGCCGGCGTATTGTTCACTTCGCGGCTCATGTCGGTCGACGCACCGCTCGCCAATGGCTATGAGCTCAATGCGATCGCGATTGCTGTGCTCGGCGGTACGAGCCTCGCGGGCGGCTACGGCTCGCCGTTCCGCACGCTGTGCGGCGGTCTTATCTTTGCGATCGGCCTGAGCCTCCTGAACATGTGGGGTGTCGGCGCGTGGTACCAGAACCTGATCGTGGGCGTGGTGCTGATCGTGGCGGTGGCGCTGGTTCAATGGCTGCGGCGCGGCGCACGCTAGGAACCCGTCCAGTGGTGGAGCTGTTTAAACAACAACTTAAGGAGACGAAACATGGCGGCGAATCTCACCCTCGGCATCGATATTGGCACGACCAACGTCAAGGCGACGATCCTGGATACGGACACCGGCAGGATCGTCGCGCACGCGTCGCGCGAGCATCCGCTGTTCCATCCCCGGCCGGGTTGGGCGGAACAGGAAGCTGACAACTACTGGGGCGCGGTGAGCGCGGCTATCCGCGCGTGCCTGGAGCAGGGTGCGTTCGCCGACGCCATTCGCGGCGTGGCCATGTCGGGCCTGGTGGGCGTCACGCTGCCTGTGGATCAGAACGGCAAGCCGTTGCGTCCCGCACCGATCTGGATGGACGCGCGCTCGGAGCGCGAATGCGCCGAGATTCGGGAACGTGTGGGCGAGGAAACCATCAACCGGAATAACGGCAACCGGATCGCGCCGTGGTTTATCGAGCCGAAGGCGCTCTGGATCAAAAAGCACGAGCCGCACATTTTCAACGCGACGCATAAATTCGTCTCGCCGACGGGCTATTGCACGTTCAAGATGACCGGTACATTTTCGATAAATACAGGGGATGCGGGCCTGTTTTATCCCTACGACTACCGGCGCGAGTGCTGGAACGAAGACGTTGCGGCAGCGATTGGCATTCCTATCGATAAATATCCGCGCATCTACCGTTCGCACGAAGTGGTAGGCGAGGTGACGCGCCAGGCAGCGGCCGAAACCGGCTTGCGTGCCGGCACGCCGGTTGTAGCGGGCGGCACTGATATCAGCTCGGCGGCACTTGGTGCGGGCGTGACCGAAGCGGGCCAGGCGTATTACTCGATGGGCACCGGCTCGAATCTCGGCATCATGATTCCGACAGAACAGGAGGTCGACGAATTCCGCATCCTGAAGTGGCCGCACGTCCTGCCCGGCCTCACGATGTTCGACGCGCCTATGGCGTTCACCGGCGCCTCGCTCAAGTGGTTCCGCGATCAGTTCGGCGATTACGAATGGAGGCTGGCCGAACGTATCGGTCAGAATGTGTTCGACCTCTTCACGGCCGAGGCCGCGCGCATTGCGCCCTGTGCCGACGGCCTGCTGTATTTGCCTTACCTTGGCAACTCGCTCGCCCCCAACTGGAATTCGAACGCGTGCGGCACGTTTTTTGGTGTGCGCCCCGACACCACGCGAGGCCATTTCATTCGTGCGCTCGTAGAGGGTGTGGCGTTCGACCTCTATTCGAACGTGAAGATCGCGCAGCAGGCGGGCGTCAAGCTCGACAGCCTGATCCTCAATGGCGGTCCGGCCAAGAGCCGCCTGTGGACGCAGATCACCGCGAACGTGGTCAACCTGCCGCTGGCCATTCCCGATATTGGCGAGGCGGCGCCATTTGGCGATGCGATTCTGGCGGGTGTCGGCGCGGGCATTTACCCGGACCCGGTGACGCCGGTCAAGGCGATAGTCAGGATTCGGGAAACGATCGAACCAGACGCGAAAATCCACGAACGATATGACGAATTTTTCGGGCTCTGGGGTCAGGTCTACGAGAACCTGCGCGGTTCGATGGACGATCATCGCGCGCTGCTTGAGCGCTATCGGATCGGACAGGAGCATTGATCGATGGAACCGCTCATGTCCACGTCCACTCAGCCGCCGCCGCTCCTCGAGGTCGCGGGCATCCGCAAGCAGTTCGGAAGCGTCGTCGCTCTGGATGAAGTCAGTTTCGACATTCGTGCAGGCGAGGTGCACGCGCTCGTGGGCGAGAACGGCGCGGGCAAGTCGACCCTGCTCGCGATCATGAATGGTCTGCAGCGCCCGGACCATGGCGAAATGCGCCTCGATGGCATGGCGCTGACGCTCGACGGGCCTGCGGCGGCACGTAACAACGGTGTTGTGCTCGTGCATCAGGAACTCGCGTTGTGCCCGAACATGACGGTCGCGGAGAATATCTTTCTTGGCAACGAACCACGTTCGCGGCTCGGCAATATCGACACCGAGCAGATGGAAGAGAGTGCCCGGCAGTTGCTGAGCATGATGCACGTTGCGATCGATTGCAGGGCGCACGTGTCGTCTTTGGGCCTGAGCCAGCAGCAACTCGTGGAAATCTGCAAGGCGCTTGCGTCAAAGCCGCGCTTGCTGATTCTCGACGAACCGACGGCCTCCCTCACGAGCGAGCACGTTGATACGTTGCTCGGCATGCTCGACCGTCTGCGCACGGCAGGTCTGGGCATCATATATGTGTCACACCGGCTTGAAGAAGTGCTGCGCATCGCGGATCGCATCACCGTGCTGCGCGACGGCAAGTCTGTCGCGCGCTTCAGCGCGGCCGGCACGACACCCGAGCAACTGGTTCAGGCGATGGTCGGCCGCGAACTCGGCGAGCGCTTTCCACCGCGCCGTGCTCGTGCGCCCGGCGCCTTGCTGCTCGAAGTGGATCGGCTCGGCGCGAAAGGGCGTTTCAGCGAAGTGTCGCTCGAGCTGCGGGAGGGGGAGATTGTAGGGATCGCGGGCCTGCTCGGATGCGAACGGGAGTCGGTAATTCGCGCCCTGTTCGGCTTGCAGCGCGTGGATCACGGTGAGATCCGCATCGGCGGCGTGGTCCGCAAGCTGACTACGCCACGGCGCGCGGTGGGTTACGGACTCGCGTACCTGCCGGCCGATCGCAAGGCGGAAGGCCTCGTTCCGACCATGTCCGTGCATGACAACCTCGCGCTCACGACTTTGCGGCGCCTGACGCGCGTCGGGCTGGTGTCGCGGCGGCGGCGCGACCTGCTCAGCCGGGGCCTGATCGAACGGCTCGCGATCAAGGCGAAGGACCCGAACCGCGGCGTGGTCAATTTGTCCGGCGGTAATCAGCAGAAGGTCGTCCTCGGGAAGTGGCTGGCGCGCGACGCACGGCTTTTTGTTGTCGAGGAGCCCACGCGCGGGGTCGACGTGGGTGGCAAGCCGCAGATCTGGGAGGCGCTGCAATCGGTCACGGATGAAGGCAAGGGCATCTTGCTCGTATCGAGCGAATTGCCTGAGTTGATGGCGCTATGCGACCGCATCGTGGTCATGAGCCGGGGGCGCGTAACGGGTCACTTCGCGCGCGCGGATTTCGACGCCGAGGCCATCGCGCATTGTGCCGTGAGCGCGGTGCAGGCGATCTGAGCGCCGTGCCCCAGCTTCATCAATGGGTGCGTTCAAACAATGAATTGGTCAGAAAGCAAGCCGATCCCTACGATGACATCAATGGCGCCCGATGCGTTGAACGCAGCCGGCGGAATCGAAATCAAATGTCTCGCGGGTGGATGAATGACAACCGATGGATTGAACGCAAACAGACTGGGCAGTGAGGAATGGCCGCTGACCGGCGGAGCCATGGTGCCGAAGAAGAGCCTCAAGGCCCTGCGCGAACGCAGCAACGTGCCCGGTTTGCTGCATCTGGCGGCTCACCTCGGCACGCTATTGTTCACGGGCTGCCTGATTTATTTGTCGTTGGGAACGCTCTGGGTCATTCCTGCAACCGTGCTGCATGGCGCGATCATCGTGCTGCTGTTTGCACCCTTGCATGAGTGCTCGCACGGCACCGCGTTTCGCTCGCGCTGGCTCAACACGGCAGTGGGCATGTTCGCAGCGGTAGTGAGCATGCGGCCGTTCCTGTACTTCAAGTACCGGCATACGGCGCATCACACATACACGCAACATGAGCGTCTCGATCCGGACATCGTGCCGTTTCCATCGACACTTCGTGAGTACGTCTTGCTGATACTCGGCGCGTCGTTCTGGCCGAAAATGGTGGGGACTTATTGGCGCGGCCTTACCGGCCGGTTCACGACGGTGGAGCGCAGTTTCATTCCGCAAAGCGATGTCAGCCGCGTCCGCCGCGAGATTGTCCTGACGCTTGCGCTATACCTCGTCGTCGCGGCAGTTTCCATCGCGCTCCATTCATGGGCTGTCGTGATCTATTGGCTTTTGCCGCGCTTTTTCGGCGAACCGGTGCTGCGGGCGATCCGCATGGCCGAGCATACCGGCGCCGACGAAAGTCCCGACCTCCTGGCCAACACCCGCACCACGCTCGCCAATCCGGTTTTTCGCACGCTGTACTGGAACATGCCGTTTCATGCAGAGCATCACGTGGCGTCATCGGTGCCGTTTCATGCGCTGGCGCGGCTGCACAAGGAAATGCGTCCGCATCTCCACTGCGTTGCGAATGGCTATATAGAAGTGCATTCGCAGATCATCCGGGAAATCATGGTCCGCCGGCGCTTTGCGCGGCAATCGTCAACGGGCGGTTCGGCATGACAGTGAACCTGCCTCAGTCAGTTGTCATCGTCGGCGCGGGACATGCGGGCGGCCGCGCCGCAATCAATCTTCGCCAGTTGGGTTTTGCCGGACGCATTACAGTCCTCGGCGACGAGATGCACCCGCCTTATGAACGGCCGCCGTTGTCGAAAGAGGTTCTGACCGGCATCGCGCCGGCGCAGTCGACGCATCTCGTTGCTTCTGGCGAGTGGGATGCCCTCGACGTAAAGCTGGCACTCGGCGATGCGGTTGTCGAAGTCGATCGTGGTCGCGGTGCGGTCCGGCTGGCGAGCAGTGAAGTCGTTCCGTACGACGCGCTGATTCTCGCAACCGGCGCGCGCGCGCGGGCGTTTCCGGGCAAGGTCGATGCCGGGGCGCCCGTGCATACGCTTCGCACGCTTGCCGATGCAGCCGCGCTCGCGCCTCGCTTGCTTCGCGACGCGCGCGTTGCCGTGCTCGGCGCGGGTTTTATCGGACTGGAAGTTGCGTCGAGTGCGGTACAACTGGGCGCGCGCGTAACGGTGATCGAAGCGGCCGAGCGCCCGCTTATGCGCCTGTTGCCCACCGGTTTCGCCGAGTGGATAACGTCGCTCCACGCTGGCAACGGCGTCGATTTGCGTTTCGACACCCGCGTGACGCGCTTGCGTGCCAATGGGATCGAGATGGAACACGGCGCAGGGGTCGCGGCCGACGTGATCGTGGTCGGGATCGGGGCTCAGCCAAACGACGAACTGGCGTCTCAGGCGGGGCTGGCGGTGGAAAACGGTGTGCTTGTCGACGGCGAGTGCCGTACGCACGACCCGCACATTTTTGCGATCGGCGACGTGGCGCGTTTGCGCGCGACGCATACGCAAGCGACATCGCGGATCGAATCGTGGCGCAAGGCCGAGGACGATGCCCAAACAGTGGCTGCCGTGCTGTGCGGCGCGCAAACCAGGCCTCGCGATGTCCCATGGTTCTGGACCGACCAGTTCGGGCGCAACATCCAGTTGGCAGGCGAGCCTTCAGACCGCTATGCATCCGTGCTGCGTGGTAACCCCGGCCAGGGTTCGTTCGTGATCTATTACCTGGAAGGTAATGCGCTGCGTGGTGTGATCGGGGTGGATTGCGGACGCGATGTGCGCGCGGCCCAAAAGCTGATTCAAAACTGTGCCGACATCGATCCTGCGGCCCTTCCCACACCGAAAGTGAAGGCAGCGAAAGCCGAATCCCGCCCCGCTTGATAACCACTCCCACCGAACGCCGATGATAAAAAGTCTTGCCGCCATTTGCGTGGCGCCCCATTTGCCTTTCGTCATCGATGAAATATGGGTGGACGGACCGCGAACGGGCGAAGTCCTGGTCGAAATAGCCGCGACCGGTTTGTGTCACACGGACCTTACCGCGATCGAGGGCAGCAATTCGAGTTGCGTGTATCCCGCGGTGCTGGGACACGAAGGCGCGGGCCGGGTGATCGAGACCGGTCCTGGCGTCAGCACGCTACGCGCCGGCGATCATGTCATTCCGCTCTACGGCCCGGAATGCGGCGTCTGCAAAATGTGCCTGAGCCGGCGCACGAACCTGTGCTGGTCGATCAAGCCGACGCGCGATCGGGGCGTCATGCCCGATGGTTCACCGCGCTTTCAATGGCAGGGCGAGCCATTGCACCATTTCATGGGAACATCGACATTCTCGCGCTACACCGTTGTACCCGAGATCGCGCTTGCCAAAATTCGCAAGGACGCGCCGCTCGACACGGTTTGTCTGCTCGGTTGCGGCGTGACCACTGGCGTCGGGGCAGCGCTTGCCGATGTGCGCGAAGGCGATAACGTGGTCGTGTTCGGGCTGGGCGGTATCGGCGTGAATATCGTGCAGGGCGCGCGCATTGCCGGCGCGAATGCGATCATCGGCGTCGACCTGCATGCGTCGAAGGCGCAGATCGCCCGGGAGCTCGGGATGACGCATTACATCGATGCCAGCGCGGGCCGCGTTCTGGAAGAAATCCGCGACCTGTGCGACGGCGGCGCCGATGCCGCCTTCGAATGCACCGGCCATGTCGCCGTCATGCGCCAGGCGCTCGATTGCTGCCACGCCGGATGGGGCACTTGCGTGCTGCTGGGCGTTGAACCGCGCGATGCGCTCATGTCCGTGCCACCGGTCGCTGTGCGCTATGGGCGCACCGTGAAAGGGAGCTATTTTGGCGGTGTGCGCGGGCGCACGGGACTCGGGCGTATCGTCGATCTCTACATGGACGGTCAGATAGATATCGGCCGGCTCGTCACGCACCGCCTGCCGTTCGATCAGATCAATCGCGGCTTCGAACTCATGGTTTCGGGGGAGTCGCTCAGAAGCGTGGTGTCATTCGAGTGACGATAGATCCCGCAATCGAGTCGCAATACTTTTTCTCCGCGCGGTATCCCGAGCGGCGGCACATCTACGACGCGATCGACCGCTTGAGTGCCGACGTCCGCAGCACGCATGCATGTACCCTCGACGTCCCGTACGGTAGTCATCCGCTCGAGCGAGCAGATCTGTTCGCCGGCGAGGTCGACGCGCCGCTGCTTGTGTTCATCCATGGAGGCTATTGGCGCAGCATGGACAAGCGCTCGTTTGCGTTTGTCGCCAGGCCGTTCGTCAAGCTGGGTTATTCTGTCGCGGTGTTAAATTATCCGCTTGCGCCGGAGACGCTTTTGACGGGCATTGTCGCGAGCATCGGTCGAGCGCTCCACTGGCTGGACACAGCGGGGCGCGCTCAGTTGCCGCGCTTTTCGTCGATGGTGATCGCGGGACATTCGGCCGGTGGTCATCTTGCGGCGTTGGCGGTTGCAACCTCGTTCGCCGCGCCGGCGGGACGGGGCTTACCTATCGCCGGATGTGCTTGTATCAGTGGAATTTTCGATCTTGAGCCTTTGATGAAAACCAGTCTCGCTCAGCAAATCTGCCTGACCCCGGCCGATGCCAAAGCACTTAGCCCGATCCGGCTAAGCCCCTTCGGCGGCTGGATGATCCTCGGTGTGGGTGCAGAGGAGACGACCGGCTTTATCGACTCGCAAACCCGGCGCTTTGCTGCGTACCGCGCCTCACGTAGTCTCGACACGACTGTCACAATGCTGCCCGCCCGCAATCACTACACGGTACTGATGGACCTTACTCGCGATGACGGCCTCGTCCTGAGTGCCATCGATGCGCGCATGAGCCGCACGGGATGCAAACCCGCATGACGCCGGAACGACCGCGCGAGCGCAAACTCGCCTTCGTCAACTTCAACCAGTTGCGGTCCTTTTATGCCGTCGCCCAGGAGATGAGCTTCACGAAGGCGGCATTGCTTCTTCACATTGGCCAGCCGACCCTGACCGTACAGGTCAAGCAGTTGGAGGAGAACTATGGCGTCGAACTATTCATTCGCTCTCCAAAGGGATTGCAGCTAAGTGAAACCGGAATGGCCCTGTTCGCGGTCGCGCGGCAGATATTCGAGCTTGAGGAACAAGCGGTCGATCTGCTCTGCTCGACCGGTGAAGCCGTGTCCGGATCTATTCGGATTGGGACAGTCGGGCCTTTCTTCGTGATGAAACTGCTCGCGAAGTTCACGCAACGGTATCCGCTGGTTCAGGTTTCCATCGATAGCGATAACTCCGATGGCGTGCTCAGGAAGATCCTGGATTCGAGCACGGATGTCGCGATCACCGGCAGCATTGTCAACGATGCCCGGCTTTACTCGCGCCATCTCGGCTCCCATGAGATCCTCGTTTTCGTCAATTCTTCTCACCCGTGGGCGCTGCTGGACAGCATCAAGCTGGCGCAACTCGACGGTCAGCGAATGATCATGCGCGAGCGGGGATCGATGACACGGACTGCGCTCGAAAAGGAGCTGACGCAACATCGCGTGCACCCGAAAGTTGTCATGGAGGTATCGCGCGATGCAGTGCGGGAAGCGGTGATGGAGGGGCTGGGCATTGGCATAGTGTCTCAGGCGGAATATCGTCCCCATGACAACCTGCATGTCCTGCACATTTCAGATTACAAGAGCTTCACGCATTCTTATGTCGTCTGTTTGCGTTCGAGAAGAGGCGCGAAGACTATTGCTGCTTTTACGGATCTCGCAGAATCGAGCGTGGACGGAAGCGTTAAATCCCCAGCGGTATTGAAAGCCGCCGACCTGGGATAGCGCAACTCACGTCAAGCCTGCGCTGTGACGGGGTGCCACCCTGGAACTGAAGAGGGAGGACTCCGACGCGTACGTACATGTTGAACAGCGCTGGCAAATGGTGCCGGCAAACGGTGCCGGCAAACGGTCCTGGACTTTGTACTTCAAACGTTCTTCCTGAACCGGACGGTGCCAGATTTTATCTGGCACCGATTCCGGCGCCTGGTTCCTGTTCTGCCCGCATTGCAGCAGCATGCTAGAGCACGTTCTGCCCTTTTTCTCGCGGCCCTGGCGCCCCATTCAGCCCATGGTCCGGGTGTCTTTGCTCGCCTGCCGGAGATCCGGTCTTGATCCGGCTCGCCGCCAGTACCCCTGCAACCACGCACAGCGCGATGAAATACCATCCGTTGCTGTAGTCCTTCTTTCCGAGGGCATCGACAGTGACAAGAATCGCGAAGATTTTCGCGGAGAACGCCGCGACGAAATAGCCCGCGCCGTTCATGAAGCCCATCGCCTTGCCATATACCTCCGGCGTGAAAATTTCGGCAGGCAATGCGAGGAACGGTCCCCACGCCATGTTGCCGAAGAATCCCATGCCGCAAAGCGCGATAGTCAGCAGCAACTGATTGGCATGCTGCAATGAGCCGAGCAAAACCACGAACGGAGCGAGGCCGATAAAGCACGCAAGGATCATGATCTTGCGGTTGCCGTGAAAGACTTTATCGGAGAGATAGGACGATACGAAGCTGCCCACCGCGCCCGCGAGAAAATAAAGTCCGCTCCACCATCCCATGGTTTGCAGCTTGAAACCGAAGGTGTCCGAGAGGTAAAGCGGGATCCAGGTGAGTGCGCCGTACAACGTGATCTGCATCACGATATCGACAAAAACAACCGCTACGTAGGTCTTGTTCTTGAACAGGTCGAGAAAGCTCACCGCGCCGTTGCGCATGATGTCCTGCTGCGCGTTGCGATATTCACCGCGCTTGATGGTGCCGGAAGCGATCTCGTCGCGGTAAGCATATTCCAGCTCTTCTTCCGTGATCTTCTTGTACTGCTCGGGGCGATCGAACACGAAGAGCAGAATCATCGCGAGCGGGACGACACCCAACGCGCCCGTGACCACGAATACGATCCGCCAGCTGTTCGCATGCGCGGCGAACTGGGTCGCCACCACGCTTGCCCACGCGGGCGTGAGAATCCAGGCCCACGCCAGGATAGTCTGCGCGCGCGCCCGGCCTTCCTTGTTGAACCAGCGCATCAGAATACGCGCCGACGGCACGTATTCAGTTCCCACCAGCATGCCGAACAACGCCATGCGCAAGAGGTATTCGTTGCGCGTCTGGATCGCGCCCATGTACATGGTCATCACCGACCACGCGACCACCGAAAACACCAGGATGCGCTTCGGTCCGAACTTGTCCGTGAGGAGGCCCGACACATATTGCGACGGCCCGTAGAACAGCAGCATCAGGAATGCGCCCGTGCCGATATCACCGGTGCTGAGGCCGATATCGTGCGCAATCATCGGGTTCAGGACGCTGCTTTTTACCCGGTCAAGGTACTGGATGCTGTAGGCAACAAATAGAACGATGGCAATGATCCACCGGTACGGAATGCGCGGCCTCATAAGGCTGTCTCCTAAGTCAAAATGATCTTGTATGTTGGTAGTATGTCAGTGACATGTTGACAGAATATGATGTTGTTGCTTAGAGTGTCAACTAGAAAACGAACCTTGGATGGAGGAGATTCATGACTCGAACGATCGTTTTGGAGACGCGCGACGTCCGTCCGGTCGAGACTATCGAAGCGGATGTATTCGTCGCGGGCGGCGGCGCGGCGGGCCTCGCAGCGGCGGTAACGGCGGCACGGCAGGGCTGCCGGGTCGTGCTGGCGGAGCGCTACGGGTTCTGCGGAGGCGGCGCGGTCGCGGGCCTGTCGGGCACGGTGTGCGGCCTGTACGAAGCCAGCAATGGAGACGCGCCGCCCAACCAGTTGGTGCATGGTTTCGTCGATGAATTCATCGCGATGATGCATGCGCGCGGCGGCCTTGGCGATCCGGTGAAATACGGCAAGACCTATACGGTGGTCCACGATCCGCTGGTCTGGCGCGAGGTGGCGGATGCGCTGCTGCGCGAAGCCGGTATTACCGTGATTTATCACGCGACGGTGACGGAAGTCCTGCTGGACGAAGGGCGCGTCGCCGGCGCGCAGATTTATACGAAAAGCGGCAAGGTGCGGGTGCTGGCTCCCATTACGATTGATGCCAGCGGCGACGCCGACCTGGTCACCATGGCGGGCTGGCCGACCTCGATGGGGGACAACGGTCACGTTCAGAATCCGACCATGATCTTTCGCCTCGGCGGTGTGGACGTGGAGCGGTTTCTCAGCGCGTACGGCCACGACACGATCATGCCGCCCGAGATATCGGCGCAGCTCGTGGAGGCGAATGGCCGCGGCTATACGCTGCCGCGCGCCAAGATCTGGCTGTTCCCTACACCGCGTCCGGGCGAACTGCTTTGCAATTGCACGCGTATCACGGGCGCCGATGGCCGCGAGCTCAATTCCATGATCCATCGGGATTTCACGGAAGCGGAGTTCGAAGGGCGCCTGCAAGTGCGTGAGTATGCGCGCTTCTTCCGCGACCATCTGGCGGGATGCGAGACGAGCTGGGTCAACGACACCGGCGTGCAGGTCGGCATTCGACAAAGCCGTCAGGCGCTCGGCGTGCAGACGTTGCTCAACGCCGACATTCTCGCGGGCAAGAAATTCGCCGATGGCATCGCGCGTTCACCGTGGCCAATCGAGCTGCATAGCGGCAGCCGGCCGCGCGTCGAGTGGCTGCTCAACGATTACTACGAAGTCCCGTTCGGCTGTTTCGTGCCGCAAGGGGGCGACGGGCTGCTGACGGCGGGGCGATGTTTATCGGCCGAACACGAAGCGGTGGCGTCCGCGCGCGTCACGGCGCAGTGCTTTTCCTATGGTCATGCAATCGGCCACGCCGCGGCGCTGGCTGTCAACGAACACATTCCGGTGAGCAGGCTGGCAGGTCGCGATATCCGCTTGCTGCTCAACCGCGATGGCGCACAACTCGATTAAAGGAACTCCACAATGACTCAAAAATTGCGCAGTAATTTCACGCCGGGCACCACGCGCTGGGCCGTGCGCCGTTCGCAATGGCTGGCGATGGGCTTGACGGAAGCGGACTTCGAAAAACCGAAGATCGCGATCGTGAATTCATCGAGCAAATTGTCGGTGTGTTATCAGCATCTCGATGGCGTGTCGCAGGTTGTACAGGACGCGATTCGCGCAGCCGGGGGCGTGCCGCTGGAAATCCGCACGGTGGCGCCATCCGATTTCGTCACCAGCGCCGGCAAGCAGGGGCGCTACCTGATGCCCACGCGCGACTTGCTGGTCAACGACGTCGAGGTCCAGGTGGAAGGCGCCGAACTGGACGGCATGGTGCTCCTCGCTTCATGCGACAAGACCACGCCCGCGCAACTCATGGCCGCGGGGCGGCTGAATGTGCCGAGCATCATCGTCACGTGCGGGTTTCAGCTGGGGTCTCAGTGCGGCGACCATCATGTCGATATTGAAGAGGTCTACAAGTCGGTCGGCGCGTACAAGGCGAAGAAGATCACGCTGCATGACCTGACCGAGATGACATGCCACGCGATCAAGGGGCCGGGCGTGTGCGCGGGCCTCGCCACCGCCAATTCCATGCATTGCATGGCGGAAGCGCTGGGAATGACGCTGCCGGGCAACGCGCCGATCCGCGCGGGCAGCGAAGCGCTCAATGACTACGCGGCACGCGCCGGCGTCGCGATCATGGACCTGGTCGCCCGGGATATCCGCCCGCGCCAGATCATGACGGCGGCGGCGTTTCGTAACGCGGTCCGGGTGGCGGTGGCAATCGGCGCCTCGGTCAATGTGATGCGCCATCTGCTGGCTGCCGCTATCGAGAGCGAGTGCGATGTGAATATCATCGGCGAATTCGAAGCAGCCGGCGCGCTGGTCGGGCAGATCACCAAGGTGCGCCCGAACGGACCCGACCGGATCGAGGATTTTGCGGCCGCCGGCGGCTGCGCCGGGGCGATGAAGCAACTGCAAAGCGTACTCGATACCTCCGTCATGACTGTGACGGGCAGCAGCTTGCAAGCGAACCTGGACGCGCGTCCGGCGCCGGACGAAGCGGTTATCGCCAAGCTCGCGACGCCGTTTTTTGCTGAGCCGGGCCTGATCATCGTCAGGGGAAATCTTGCGCCGGACGGTTCGGTGGTCAAGCTCTCCGCCGTGCCGAAACACGTGCGGCGCTTTTCCGGACCCGCGACGGTATTCGAAGACGAGAACGATGCGATCGCGCAAATCGAGAAGAACGAGATCGCGCGCGGTTCGGTTGTGGTCCTGCGCATGATGGGACCGAAGGGGGGGCCGGGCACGGTGTTCGCTGCCAGCTTCATGGCGGCGCTGGTCGGCGCGGGGCTGGGAGACACGGTAGCCGTTGTGACCGACGGCGAGCTGTCGGGCTTGAACAGCGGCATTACCATCGGGCAGGTGATGCCGGAGGCGGCGGAGGGCGGTCCCTTGGCAGTGGTGCGAAACGGCGACATAATAACGATCGACCTCAACGAGAAATCGATGACTCTTGAAATCTCGGACGGCGAAATGGAGGCGCGCCTCACGGCGCTTCCGCCCCTGCGCGCAACGACTGAAAAGGGCTGGCTTTCCATGTACCAGCAACTGGTGCAGCCGCTTTCAAAAGGCGCGGTGCTCGGCAAGCGCTGATGGTCGCCGGCCGGGTCCGCCAATCACTCTGAAGGCCCATTTATGAACGGACCCGTGCCGGTCAATCCTGTCATTGTCGACAACGAAGAGCAAAGCCTCGCAGGCCAGGCGTACACGCAGATCGAGGAGCGCATAGCAACACTCAGCCTCAGGCCGGGGCAGATCGTCTCCGAAAACGGCTTGTCGAAGCTGCTGGGCCTGGGCCGGACGCCCGTGCGCGAAGCGTTGCAGCAGCTTGCGCGCGAAGGTCTGGTGGTGATCGTACCGAAGCTCGGCATCATCATTTCCGAGATCGACGTGCGCAAGCAATTGAAGCTGCTCGAAGTCCGGCGCGAACTCGAACGGTATCTGGTGGCAGTCGCGGCGAAACGCGCAGACTCGCAGCAGCGCGCGGAATTCGCCACGCTGGCCGAGCAGATGGAGCAGGCGGCGCAGGAGAATGACGGCGATGCGTTTCTTGCCCATGACCGGACGTTCAATCGCTTGCTGCTCGAAAGTGCCCGCAATGAATACGCGACTTCCGCCATGAAACTCATGCAGGGTTTGTCGCGGCGATTCTGGTACGCGCATTACAAGGAATCGGCGAATCTGCCTGAAGCGGCACGATTGCATGCGCGAATTGCATCGGCGATCGCGGACGGTGACGAAGATCTGGCGCGCGATGCGCTGGATCGGCTGATCGATAATGTCGAGACGTTTACACGCGCGGCGCTCGATTCCTATCGATAGCCGCAGCGCATAGTTCCCCTCTGCACGAGATCTACCCCCCTTCCGGGCGTAGGCAGACCTCAGCCTCTGAAGCCCCCGAGCGCGAACGGGACCAGGCGTGGCCGCAAGGCAGAATCGCGCTGAAAGCGCCTGCAAACCCAAATCCAAAACCCACTCCGGCCCCAGGCGAAAACCCGCGGGCGTCGCCTCGGTGACACTTGATGTCGAAAACGTGGTGCTGCCGTGCATTTTGAGCCGCTACAGTTCTCTGGCGGCGAGGTGGTCTGGAAAACGATCCATATACCGACAAACCCTGATCCCGCAGCGCTATCGACCCAATCGGCTGGGCTCTCTTCCGGAGGACGCTTGGAAACGCTCGCTTTCATCTGGACAAACGGTCCTTCGATCTTGCACATGCTCGTCGAGCATCTGCAGATCGTGGCGGTGGGCGTCGGCTTCGCCATCCTCACCGGCGTACCGCTGGGTATCGCCATCAGCCTCAATGAACGTGTGGCGCGGATCGTGCTCTATGTGGCCGCCATCCTCATGACGGTGCCGTCGATCGCGCTGTTCGGCTTGCTGATCCCGGTACTGTCGCTGATTGGGCAAGGCATCGGGTTCCTGCCGGCGGTGATTGCGCTGTTCCTTTATTCCCAGTTGCCGATCGTGCGCAATACCTACACGGCGATCCGCAATCTCGACCCTGCCATGCGAGAAGCCGCGCGCGGCATGGGCATGACCACGAAGCAACGGCTCTTCCGCGTCGAACTGCCCATTGCCGTGCCCATCATCATGGCCGGCATCAGGATGGCCGTGGTCATCAACATCGGCATTGCGGCAATTGCAACCTATATTGGCGCGGGCGGGCTCGGCAAGCTGATCAGCCGCGGCATCTCGCAGTCGGACCCGAGACAACTGATAGCCGGGGCGGTGATCGTGGGTGCCCTTGCGATCGTGGCGGACTTTGGACTGGCCTGCCTGCAACGCCGCCTCACGCCTGCCGGTCTGCGCACGGCGCGCCTGCCCCTGCTGGCTTGGGGCCGTCGCGCGGTCTCGGCCGACGTGCGCGCAGTCGACCCCATCACCATTGCGGAGAGCCGATGATCAAGCTTCAGAATCTCACCAAGCGCTTCGAATCGCGCCAGTCGCAAGCGGTGGTCGACAACCTCACGATGGAGATTGGCGAAGGGGAGTTATGCGTGCTGCTCGGACCCTCGGGTTGCGGCAAGACCACCACGCTAAAGATGATCAACCGGCTGGTGCAGCCGACGTCGGGCAAGATCCTGATCGGCGGAGAAGACACCGCGAGCTTCGACGTGGTCGAGTTGCGTCGGCGCATTGGCTATGTGATCCAGCAGGTTGGCCTGTTCCCCAACATGACGGTGGAAGGCAACATCGCGCTCGTGCCGCAGATGCTCGGTTGGGACAAGGCGCGCACGCGCAAGCGCGTGGAGGAGTTGCTTGAACTCGTCGCGCTTGATCCGGCCGTGTTCATGCGCTGTTATCCACGTGACCTGTCGGGTGGTCAGCAACAACGCGTGGGGGTCGCGCGCGCACTTGCCGCCGATCCGCCCGTGATGCTGATGGACGAACCGTTCGGCGCCATCGATCCGATCAACCGCACGGCTATCCAGGACGAGTTTCGCAAGATCCAGCGGCGCCTGAACAAGACCGTGGTGTTCGTGAGCCACGATATTGACGAAGCCGTGAAGATGGCCGACAAGATCGCGATCTTCCGCGACGGCAAGCTCGAACAATATGGACCGCCGGAAGAATTGCTGGCACGGCCGGCCAGCGCGTTCATCGCGAACTTCGTCGGCTCGGATCGCGCATTGAAGCGCTTGCGCCTGCTGTGCGCAAGCGATGCGCTGATGAGTTCGAGAGCGGTCGCGCGCGTTGGAGAAACGCACCGCAACGTGCGCGCGGCGCTGGGCACGCATCCCGGCGGCGAGGTCATCGTGGTCGATTCTAACGGGGCGCCGTGCGGCTATCTCAGCGCCGCATGCCTGGACGCCGCGGGCGTGAACGCGGACGACCGGCTGGATGCATCGATTGCGATGCCGCTTACTGCGACGGCCCGTGCAGGCGACGACTTGCGCAGCGTAGTGTCCGCCATGCTCGCGCACGGCGTCTCATGGTTCGCCGTGCTCGACGATGCCGGCCGCTTCGCCGGTTATGTCAGCTATGCGGCGATCGCGGCGTTGGCGCGCGCGGCGCACCCGGACGCATGCGTTCAAGCGGGCTTGGGTGTCTTCACCGATGACAACGCGGGTTTAGTTCCACTCGCCGGCCAGGAAGATCCCGGCGTGCTCACGCGCGCGGAAGAGGGCGCATGAGCATGGGCTCGCCTACCGTTCATCGCGTGCGCGGCCGATGTCTTTTCGTGGCGCTCACGATGCTCGCCGCTTGCGCCGACGCTCATGCCGACAGCTTGTTCTCGTCGCTCGCGCAGTATCGCGCGGACATCGTCTATCAGGCGGGTCAGCAGATGCTCATGGTTGCAATTGCCGGTCTTGCTGCCATCGTGGTCGCGATCCCCACGGGTATCTGGCTTAGCCGGCCCGGACGCGGCCGCGCGGCGCATCCCGTGCTGCTCGCGCTCAACGCGGGACAAGCCGTGCCGAAACTCGCGCTGCTCGCGCTGGCCATGAGTCTGCTCGGAATCGGCGCAAAGCCGGCCATCTTCGGCTTGTGGGTCGCGACCCTGCTGCCGATCACGATGAATACCTACGAAGGCCTGCGTGCCGTGCCGCCGACGCTGATCGACGCCGCGACCGGCATTGGCATGACCCGCCGGCAGATCCTGTGGCGCGTGGAAATGCCCAACGCGATGTACGTCATTTTCGCGGGACTCAGAACGGCTCTGGCAATCACTGTCGGCACCGCGCCGCTCGCATTTCTCGTGGGCGGCGGCGGGCTGGGCGAGCTGATCTTTACCGGCATCGACCTGAATGATTTTCCGATGCTGCTTGCCGGCGCGATTCCAACCGCGGCACTCGCCATTGCCACCGACATGCTGGTCGCGCAGATGCAGCTTCGGCTGGTGCCGCGTGGCGTGAATCCGCAGCGTTGACGGGTCCTTTTTCGTTTCGTTTGCCAAGTCAGTTTGTCCCTTAACCACATTTCGGACCTTCCATGCACACTCGGCTCTCCCGGTTATTTTCCCGCGCTTCAATTTCCGCGTTTACCTGTGCGCTAGGCTTTTGTATCGCCGGGGCGTTTGTATCGACGTCCGCCGGTGCAGCCACGATCACGGTCGGCGGCAAGAATTTCACCGAGCAAGTGCTGATGGCGCAGATGACCACCGCCTTGCTGGAGGCCAAGGGATTCACCGTCGTTAAAAAGGACGGCATGGGCAGCAGCGTGCTGCGCGAGGCGCAGGAAAATGGTCAGATCGATGTGTATTGGGAATACACGGGCACCTCGTTGATCACCTACAACAAAGTCACGGATCATTTGAATCCAGCGCAGACCTATCAGCGCGTGAAAGAGCTGGATGCGAAGAAGGGACTGGTATGGCTCGATCCGTCGAAAGCGAATAACACCTATGGCCTGGCGATGAATCGCGACGAAGCCGCGAAGCTTGGCATTGCCACGCTAAGCGACTTGTCGAAGGTCCTCAATAGCGGCAAGGAACTGACGTTCGCGTGCAATTCAGAGTTCTACGCACGGCCCGACGGCCTCAAGCCGCTGCAGCAAGCCTATGGCTTCAGCTTCTCGCCACCGCAGGTCAAGCGGATGGATTCGGGCCTGACGTATCAGGCGCTGAAGGACCGGCAGGTCGATCTCGCGCTGGTGTTCACGACCGATGGCCGCGTGCCCGCGTTCAACTTCATCGTGCTGCGCGACGACAAGGGTTTCTTCCCGGCCTACGCGCTGACACCAGTCATCCGTAAGGAAACACTCGACGCCAATCCGAAGCTCGCGGGCATTCTCAACGCACTTTCCGCGAAACTCGACGACCAGACCATGGCGCGTCTGAATGCTGAAGTGGATGTGTCGAAGAAGTCGGTGGACGACGTCGCGGCGCAGTTCCTGAAGTCGTCGGGACTGATCTAGACCGAGGGTTCGCGCGCAAACATGAAACATGAACTCGTGGTGGCGGCCGCACAGATGGAAAGCGTGCCGGGCTCGATTGCTTCGAATGTGGACAAGCATCTGTCGATGCTCGCAGCCGCCGCAGCGTCGGACGTACAACTGCTGGTATTTCCGGAACTGTCACTGGTGGGCCACGGCGCGGGTGCGGATGCGTTGCGTCTCGCCATGCCCGCCGATGACCCCGTGCTGCTGCAAATAGCGGCTGCGTGCACCGGCATACACGCCGTGGTCGGCTTCATGGAAGAAGCGCCGGGCGCGCAGTTCTACAACAGCGTGGCCACGCTGGCGCAAGGCCGCGTGGTCCACGTGCATCGGAAGATTTCCCTGGCGACCTACGGAAAGCTCGACGACGGCAAGTATTTCGCCCCCGGCGACGCGCTCGGTGGTTTCGATCTCGATGCGCACTGGCGCGTCGCTACGCCGGTCTGCGCCGACCTGTGGAATCCGGCGCTCGTGCATGCATCGGCGTGTGCGGGCACGACCTTGTTCGCGGCGCCGGTCAGCTCGGCGCTCGAAGCCGTCGGTCAGGACTTCGACAACCCGCGCGGCTGGGATCTGGCCTTGCGGTTCTACGCGCTGGTCTACGGCACGCCGGTCGTGATGGCGAACCGCGTGGGCCGCGAGGGCGATCTCCATTTCTGGGGTGGTTCGCGCATCGTCGGCCCCGATGGTCACGTCATTGCTCAAAGCGAACAGGCCCGCGAAGAACTGGTGATCGCGACACTGGACTACGACGCCGTGCGCCAGGCGCGTTTCGCGTTGCCCACTATTCGCGACGCCAACGCGCTGAAGTTGAATCCGGCTGTTGCATCGTGTCGGTTTCGTGATGGGCTTGGTCGTGAACCTGCGCTCACGCCGCAAAACGGCGGAACACAATAGCTTCACACGAATGTTTTCTTGGGCGGACATGACGATGTTGGACGCAGCACGGGTTCACGCTCTACTGGCCAGCCGGCGCGAAGGATTCAGTCTGGCCCAGCCGTTTTATATCGACGAATCGTTTCATGCGCTGGATCTCGACGCCGTCTTTATGAACGACTGGCTGTTCGCGCTGAACGCCTGCGAGATTCCCCAGCCCGGCGACTATCAGACGCTGGAAGTCGGCGGGACGTCCGTGATCGTGTTGCGCGATCCGCATGGCGAGATCAAGGCATTCTTCAATACCTGCCGGCATCGCGGATCGCGTATCTGCATGGAACCGCAGGGGCATGTGCATAGGCTGGTATGTCCGTATCACCAGTGGGTGTACGACCTGAACGGCGCGCTGTTGCACGCGCGCCAGATGCCGCCTGATTTCGAACGCGACGGTTATGGACTCGCGCCGGTGCAGGTGGAAGTCATCTGCGGCATGGTCTATATCTGTCTCGCCGATCCTTCCGATCCCCACTCGATCACGCCTGACCTGTCGCGCTTTCGCCGTGCGGTGACGCCGTACATTGCGCCACATCAGCCTGAACGGACGAAGGTGGCGTATTCCATGACCATTGTGGAAAACGCGAACTGGAAGCTCGTGATAGAGAACAACCGCGAGTGTTACCACTGCTCGGGCAATCACCCCGAACTGCTCGCCACGCTGATCGAATTCGCGTTGCCCGATGATCCACGCGGCTCGCAGGATTTTCGCCAGTTGATGAATGATAAAGGCCGCCAGTGGGACGGCCTGAGCTTGCCGCATCAGCCTGCGGACGGTGGCAACGAGTTCCGTTGCATCCGCTTGCCGTTCCATCGCGGCGCGGTATCGTTCACGGCCGATGGTTCGCCGGCCTGTACCAAGCTGCTCGGCGAGTTGACCGAGCCGGACCTGGGTTCGGTGAGAATGTTCAGGGTACCTAATAACTGGAATCATTTTCTCTCCGATCACATCATCCACTTTCGGATCCTGCCGCTTTCCGCAAACCGGACCGAGTTGCGCACGACCTGGCTCGTTCATGAAGACGCGGTGGAAGGCGTGGACTACGATGTCGAAACGCTCACGTCGGTCTGGCGCGCGACCAACGACCAGGACGCGCGGCTGGCGGCAAACAATCATTTGGGCATTGCATCGAAAGCCTATGTGCCGGGACCGTACGCGCCGTCGGAGTTCATGTTGCGCAACTTCACGAACTGGTACGCGGACAAACTTGCCGCGTATGTCGAGCGCGCGAGTTCGAAGCCCCGCACGATCGAATTGCAGGTGTCCAATGGCTAACGTCCCTGGCGATATCACCGCGCTCGAAGCGCCGTTCCCCGGCACGCCGGATGCACCTGTGGACCGCATGCTTGAATGCGTCGCGGTGAGGTCAGAATCGCCGGATGTGAAGACGTTTATTTTCCGCGATACGACCCGCGATGCACCTCGGTTCGTTGCCGGGCAATCAATGCTGCTGACGTTCCATATTGACGGTGAACGCGTGGACCGGACGTTTTCGATAGCATCGGCGCCGGGTACTGTTGCCGGTAGCGAGACGCTCGAACTCACGCTCAAGCGGCAACCGGCGGGACGCGCCACGCGCTGGTTGCATGACGAACTGAAGCCCGGCATGCGCGTAAGTTCGCGTTACCCGCTAGGCGTATTTCGACTCGACGCCGTGCCACAAGGGCCGCTCGCGTTGGTCTCGGCAGGATCGGGCGCGTCGCCGTTGATGTCGATGCTGCGCACGCTCGCGCGCCACGCGCCAGAGCAGGATATCGCATGGTTTCACGCGGCACGCCGTGTGGAAGATATCTTGTTTGCCGACGAGATCGCGACGT
Source organism: Caballeronia sp. dw_19 (assembly GCF_018449515.1). Taxonomy (GTDB): domain Bacteria; phylum Pseudomonadota; class Gammaproteobacteria; order Burkholderiales; family Burkholderiaceae; genus Caballeronia. The sequence goes on from NZ_JAAVUQ010000009.1 coordinate 234,159, forward strand.
TGCAAGCGCGCATGCCCAGGCTGCAAGCGACCGTCACGTTGAGTATGCCCGGACCCGGCTGGTTTGGTTTGCGCGGGCGCGCATCGCGGCGGCTTATTGCGGCGGCCATGCCCGATTTTTTCACGCGTGAAGTTTATTGCTGCGGCCCGGCATCGTTCATGGACGATATCCGGCGCATTCACGCCGCCGATGGCGCGAGGCATGCGCGTTTCCATGTGGAGCATTTCGGCGCGGTGACGGTATCGACTCCGCCGGCAGACCGGGAAGCTTCGGACACAGACAAGAGTTTCGATGTCACGCTGGGCAACAAGCACTTCACTGCACGCGCGGGCGAAACGGTTTTGATGGCCGCATCGCGGCAGCAGGTCGTCATTCCCTGCGCTTGCGCGAGCGGCATCTGCGGGACCTGCAAGCTGCATAAACGCTCGGGCGCGGTGGACATGCGCCATCAAGGAGGACTCTCCACACATGACGAAGCGGAGGGCTTCATTCTTGCCTGCTCGAGCCGGCCATTATCTGATCTGGTGCTTGACTTCTAACCCTTCTCCGGCAGACCACGCGCAATGAACGATCACGTTGGACAATTCATCCACTCGCTTCGCTTCGAGGATCTGCCCGATGCCGTGGTCGAGCAGGCGCAATACTGCCTGCTCGATCTGCTCGGTGTCGCGGCAGCGGGCAGCAGCACGCAGCTCGCGCAGATAGCCTGCGATCATGCCGCTGAATTTTTCGGCGCGGGCAGCATGCGCACACGGCTGTTGTTCAACGGACGCATCGCGAGTCCGCTCGGTGCGGCATTGGCCGGCGCGATGACGATCGACAGCTTCGACGGCCACGACGGCCATTCGCTGACGAAGGGCCACGTCGGCGTGGCCGTGCTGCCCGCCTTGCTGGCAATGGCAGAACTGGACCCGTCGATGGACGGCCGTTCCTTCCTCACGAGCCTTGTGCTCGGCTACGAGATCGGTACGCGCGCCGGCATCGCGCTGCACGCAACCAGCAGCGAATACCACACATCCGGCGCGTGGAACGCATTGGCCGCAGCGGCGATAGTCGCGCGAGGGCTGAAGCTCGACGTCGAGCGAACGCGTCATGCGTTAGGTATTGCGGAGTATCACGGACCACGCAGCGACATGATGCGCTGCATCGATTTCCCGACCATGCTCAAGGACGGCTCGGGCTGGGGTTGCATGGCGGGCGTGAGCGCCGCGTTGCTCGCCGCGCGTCACTTTACCGGCGCTCCCGCGCTAACGGTTGAAGCCGACGAAGAAGGTGCGTTGTGGTCCGATCTCGGGCGCCGCTGGTTCATTCTCGACCAGTATTTCAAGCCATTCCCCGTGTGCCGCTGGGCACATCCGGCCATCGCTTGTGCGCTGCATTTGCGCGAGACGAATGTCTTCGCGGCGGATGCGATCGAAAGCGTCGAGATCGAGACGTTTCACGAGGCGACCCGGCTGTGCGCATCTGTTCCGGTCACGACCGAGGAAGCCCAGTACGGCGTGCTATTTCCTGTCGCGGCAGCTTTGCTGGACGGACGCGTGGATGCGGAAACGATCGGGTCGACGGGTCTCGCCGACGCTCGTCTGCGTGGTCTGATTCCGCGCATGAAGCTGGGTGATTCCGCTTCGTTCAGCGCGCTTTTCCCCGTGCAGCGTTGGGCCCGTGTCATCGTGCACACACGCGACGGCAGGAGGCTCGATTCCGGCCCGATGCAATCGCAAGGCGACCCTGAACGGCCGTTGCCGCGCGATGCGTTGCGTGCGAAGTTTCGCGCGTTTTCCGAGGCGCGCATGAGCCCGGACCGGACGGCGCGGGTAGAAAGGGAAGTGTTCGCGCTGAGCGAACCGGCGCACGCCCTGAGCCCGCTTCTCGATCTCGTGCTGACCCAGCCGGAAACGTCGTTCGTGGAAGCGATCAGATCGGTTTTGTGATCTGATCGCTGCGCGCATCACCTGATAATCGGACAACCCTTCATCGATCGAGGACAACTCGTGGACCAACCCGTGCGGCATCCTGCTGAACCTTCCGGTCCTGTGGAATACGATCCCGCGTCGGTCGCAGGCAAGCAACCGCCCATCGCCGATGAAACCGATCTGCTCGTGATCGGCGCGGGACCGGCGGGGCTTGCTGCTGCGCTGGCTGCATCGAACCGGGGCGTGCGGGTGACGTTGATCGACGAAAACCCGGTGCCGTTCGAGACCATGGGCGAAGAGATTCCGCTGCACTTCGGCGGTCGTATCGGCGCGATTGTGGCAAACCGGAACGCCATGCTCGAAGCGCTGCTCGAGAGCTCGCCTGAACTCGCCGATGCGCTGGAAGCCGGCGTCGATGTGCGCCTCGGTACGGTGGCATGGGGACTGTTTCCGCAACGTCCGACAGCCGCGTGGATCGATGGCCGCGTCGCGGGTCTGGCAGATGAGGAACGGGCTTATTTGCTGCGTTTCAAGCAGGTGATCGTCGCGTCGGGCAGCCGCGACATGGGGCTCGCATTCGCGGGGTGGGAGCGCCCGGGCGTGATGGGCGCGAGCGCGGCGTATCGGCTTGCCGTGACTTACGACGCGCTCAGCGCGCGCGTGGCCGTGCTGGTCGGCAGCAATACCGCTGCGTTGCAGATAGCCAATGTACTCTCCGACAAAGGCGTGCGTATTGCGGCGGTGATCGAGCAAGGCGAAACCGTGACGGGCGACGCCGGGTTGCTCGCCCGCCTGATCGCACGGGGAACGCAGGTGTTCCCGCGCCATGTGATCGAACGGGCGGAGGGCAGTGGTACTGGATCGGGCGAGGGCGAGGTCGAGGCCGTGACGCTCGCGGCAGTGGACGCTGACGGGCGGCATCGGAAGGACGAACTGAAGCGCCTGGCTTGCGACACGGTGTTGCTGGGGATCGCGACAGTACCGGCTATCGAATTACTGGAGGCAGCCGGCTGCGATACTGCGTTCATCCCGGAGCGCGGCGGGCACGTAGCGCGGATCGATGAAGCGCAGCGCACCTCGTTGCCGTTCATTTTCGCGGCAGGCGATTGCGTGGGGACATGGGCCGATAAAAGTGTCACGCCCTCGATCGCGAGGCGCGAAGGTCGCATCGCAGCGGCGGCCGCATTGAGCGCGCTCGGCGTGAATGATCAGGACGTTGCTGAAGAAGCGCCCATCGTGGCCGATGCGGTTCACATCGATCCCGCACACGAGCGCTGCGCGTGGGTGCGTGCGTCGGTGATCGAAGCGGATGGCGAGCCTTATGTCTGCCAATGCGAGGAGGTAACGGCCGCCGAGATTCTGCTGGTTCGCCCACCGCGGTACATCGGCTGGGAAAGCAAGAGGGACGATGAGCACCCGCACACGCTCGCACAACTGGCCGGCGATGCGCCGCCGAACCCCGACATCGTCAAACGTCTCACGCGCGCCTGCATGGGCCCATGCCAGGGACGCCGGTGCCGGGAGCAGGTCGCGGCACTGATGTCCATCGGCTCGGGCATCGCGCTGGCGGCCATACCGCTCGCCACATTCCGCTCGCCGGTGCGCCCGCTGCCGCTGCGTCAGCTTGCGACCCTGGAAGAAGTGCCCGAACTTCGCGAGCACTGGGATAGCTGGTTTGGGATGGCCTCGCAATGGGTGCCGTTCTGGCGGCCCGTGCCGCTTTATACGGCGGCAGGACGCGAGCGCGGCGCAGCCGTGGCGAGCGAGTAGGCTTCAAAAAACGCGCAAGCACGAGGACAAGCACAATGACAGCGCAACACCACCCGACCAACTATTCCGGTCCCAGCGACGACGTACCGGCAGGCGCCTCGGTAGTCATCGTCGGAGGAGGCGTCACGGGCCTGAGCGCAGCATGGTGGCTGGCCATGGCCGGCGTCGACGCGCTGGTGCTCGATGCCGGCCTGATTGGCTGGGGCGCGTCCGGCCGCAACGGCGGCGGCTGCTCGCATCATCACAGTCCGCTGTTCCTGGAAGAGCAGCGGCTCTGGCCGATGATGGACGAGTTGCTTGGCTATCCTACCGAATTTCGCCCCAACCGCATTCGCATTGCACTCGACGCGCATCAGTTCCTGCTTTATCGCCGGGCGCTCGATAACGGCGCGTTTCACGGTTTGCGCTCAGACGTTCTCGATCCGAGGCAGGTCCGCGAACTCGTGCCGTTCGCGGGCGACAACGTCTTCGGCGGTTATTTCTATCACTTCGGCGGCCACGCGAATCCACACCGGACGCTGCAGGCTTACGCATGGGCGATGCAGGATCGCGGCGGGCGCTTGCTGCAGCATACGAACGTGACCGGCTTCACGATGAACGGCGACCACGTCACCGGGGTGAATACAAATCGCGGCCACATTGCCTGCGATCATCTGGTGCTTGCCGCTGGACCGCACACCGGCGAGCTTGCCGCGCAACTCGGCGTGGATGTCCCGCTTGCGAGCGCGCGCGCCGAGATGATCGTGACGGAACCGCTGCCGCTCATGAGCATAGGCGGCGTCGATGGTAATGGCTTGTATGGACGGCAGACGCTGCGCGGCAATCTTGCGTATGGCGGCGGTCCGCACGAGTGGATCGATCTCGCCGACGTGAACCGCCAGCGGCCTCATTCCACGCCTTTGCAATGCAGCATCGCGGCCCGCGTGGCTGCGTTGTTCCCGAAGGTCGCGCATGCGCGCGTGATTCGCAGCTGGGCGGGCTTTATAGAGAATACGCCCGACGGCCGGCCGATCATCGACCAGCCCGCGCAATTCGATAACCTCACCTTGGCGACGTTGTCGAGCGTGGGATTCGGGTTATCACCGGCTAGCGGCCACGCTATCCGCGATCTTGTGATCGACGGCACTTGCAGCTTCGCGGATCTTTCGAGCTTTGCGCTTTCGCGATTTGCGAATCTTGAACCGGACTGGCGGACGTTACAGGGCTGGGCGCCGCTCCCTTCACCGCTCCCTTCGCCGCTGGCTTCGCCACGTTGCAACGAACCTGAGCAAGACGTTCTCGCGCCGCTAGGATCGTGACTGCGCGCCCCGCAGGTCCGACGGACTCGCCTGATAGACACGACGCACCCAGCGCGCCAGATGCGAGGGCGAGGCAAAGCCCGTAGCGAGCGCGATGTCTGCCACCGGCACGCTTGAATAGGCCAGCAATTCATGCGCGCGTTCGAGCCGCAACTGCACGTAATAGCGTGCGGGCGTGGCGTTCAGGTGACGCAGGAACAGGCGTTCGAGTTGCCGCGATGTCATGCCGATAGTCGTGCCGATCTGCGCAATCGGCAGCGGTGCTTCCACGTTCGCCCGCATCAGGTCGATCGCTCGCCGGATGCCTCTTGGCAGGCTGGCGTGATTGTGGTCGCGCCAGCCGCGCTGATCGTCGCGGCCGTCGCGGATGCGTTCATGATGAAACTGGTTTGCCACGCGCACCGCGAGTTCGGCGCCGTGCTGTTCGGAGATCAGGTGCAGCATCATGTCCATTGCCGCGATGCCGCCTGAGCAGGTCATCCGGTTTCTATCGATCTCGTAGATCTTTCCCGAGCACAGCAGGTCGCGAAATTCCTCCGCGAACGCCGGCAGGTTTTCCCAGTGGATGGTGCATTGGTAACCATCGAGCAATCCCGCGCGGGCCAGCAGATAACTGCCCGTCGATAACGACCCGATCACTGCCTTGCTGCGCGCCGCGGTGCGCAGCGCGCGCAGATAGCGGGGTTCGAGTTCGGGGTCGAGCCGCAGGCCGCCGCACACGAACACATAGTCCGCGTGGAGCATGGCTTCGGTGAGCGGGCGAGCCTGCAGTTCAATGCCGTTCGAGGCCTGTACAGGTGTTCCGTCGAGACTGGCCATGTCCCATGCATAAAGAGGCTGGGCGGCGAGGCGATTAGCCGAGCGCAAGGGCTCGATGGCGGACGACAGGCTCATCATGGACAGTCCTTCCACCAGCAGGAACACGAAGCGCCGCATAACGGCGACGGTCTGCGATTCGGACATGTGGAGCGGGTTTAGCGTGTCGAGGCTGTCAGAATTCATGGTTCACTGAAGGCATATCTGCGAGCAACGCTCGCGCGGACGGTACTGTGCGGAGACTCCTTCAAGTATCGTACGCCTTCAATAAAACGGCCGTCTTTTTCTGGTACGGCTATGGCTCTCGGGCAGTGGATGCGCATGCCGAGCGAGGCCTGTCATGATGCCCAGCTCATCGCTCCGCACATACCGGCCGGCATGCTGTTCGTACGAAGCATTGGCGGCGTCAGCCACGACTTTATCGAGGACACGGCCGGGGGGCATATTGTCCTCGGCAAGTCGCCGCGACCGCCGCTGTCGCCAGCTTGCAAGAGATTAGGGTAAGGCATCCCTGACCGGGATTGTGACGGTCAAGCTGACGTTCGCCTCGCGATCGGATTCGTCAAAACAACCGAGCGTTGCAGCCACGACGTGACCGACAGCGCCGAGCATTCGCTGCTGCGCCAGCCAATGTGCCCATCAGGCCGGACCATCCAGACGGTGCCTCCGGGCGCGTGGAAAGCGGCGGCAAATTCACCGGCGGTGTCGTTCAATACCGTGATCGATTCATCCGATGGCACCGCGCTGCCCGGCGCCAGAATCAAAATCCCGGCCGCTGCGGAGCCCAGCACCGCATGCAGCGCGCGGTAGCCCTCGACGAACGCCACGTACTGCTCTTCCGCGCAATCGACGTAGCCAACAAGGACGTGCCGGCCACGTCCGAGACGGTCTTGCAGGCGCAGTGGATGGCCAATAAAAGCTTGTCGCAGACCGCCCACTTCCGGCACGCGATCCCCCGGCGCGGGTAGTTCAGCGGCGAACTGCGCACAGGCGTCGATCGCAACCGGACTATCGCGGTAGCTCACTAAAAGCTGGGTCTCCCGCAACGCCGGAGTCATCACGCCCTGCGCGAGAACCGTGTTCAGCGCGCGGCTGGTCGACTGCACGACGTCGAGGCCGACCGGATGGCGCTCCGCCGAATAGCTATCCAGCAGTGCCGGCAGCGCCTGGTTTTTCGCGGCGAGCGCGAGCTTCCACGCGAGATTGTGCGCGTCCTGCAAGCCGGTGTTCATGCCCTGGCCGCCAACCGGCGGATGAAGATGCGCGGCATCTCCCGCGATGAAGGCGCGTCCAGCCTGATAAGTCGAGGCGATCCGGTGACTGACGCGGTACACCGACGACCATCGCATCGCTGATAGCTGGGTGCCGTCCGGCAGGGCAGGCAACATGAGCCGGCAAACCTCGTTGAAATCCGGCGATGGTGTGGCGGCAAGTCGCGTAGCGGTCTCGTCGGACGCAATGATGATCGAAAGGCGGTAACGATGAACCGACCCGCGCACCGGGACGGCCGCCAGCGAGGTTTGCGTCCGTCCGGCACCCTCCGACCAGTTGAAGCGGTACATCGGGCCGCGCGGCAACGTCCAGTCGACATCGACATCGGCCAGCGCAAACGTCTGCGGATACTGGCCCCCTTCGAACGGCAATCCCAGTTGCGCGCGCACGGCGCTGCGGGCTCCGTCACAACCCACGATCCAGCGGCAGCGCAGCGTCTGCGATTCGCCGTCCGGTCCCGCCAGTTGCGCGGCGACGTCGTCCGCCGTTTCGACGAAACCCGTGAGCGACCAGCCATAGGTCACGTGGCCGCCCTGCCGCTCAAGCGCCGCTTCGAGCAGGCGCTCCGTCTCGTACTGTGCTAACGACAGGGACCCGTACGGCAATCCTTCCGACGGCACCTGCATACGCTGCGCGGGTGTGCCGTCGCTCCACGTCTCCACGCCCGTCAGCCACACGCCGGCGTCGATTGCATCGAGCGCGATGCCCAGGTCGTCGAAAATCTCCAGCGTGCGAGCCGTGACGCCCAGGGCCTTGCAAAAAAACGTGCGCCCGGCGTGTTGCTCGATCACGCATACGTTCACGCCGTCGCGGCACAGTTCGGTTGCAAGCAGCAGACCGACCGGGCCCGCTCCCACGATCAGTACATCTGTCGATTCCTGCATCATGTCATTGGCCTCCAGTGGGGTTGCGATTCGGCCGCCAGCGAAATGCCCGCAATGGGCCGAACGGGGAACGGGCGCGCTGTCCGGAACGTCGCCGGCGCCGCGACAACAGCGCCTCGCTATGATGCGCCCAAATCAGTTATAGACCCGTGGGCAGGGCTCCAGGGGATCGATATCGCCGCAAGGCGCGTGGAGGTTCGTGTTCCATGGGTGATGCCCGTGCTGTTCGTCGCGCTATGGACGCCGATACGGTCGCTGCCAATGACGATCGGTTTGTCTGGGGATTTGACGTCGCTTGAAGCGCATTATTGTTGCTCTTGCGTAGCCACGTGACCGGGCAAGTCGGCTGGATGCTGTCAGACTCGTTATTCCGACGGCAATCCGCCGCGACCGGCTGGACAACTTCATGCGAAAGGGGGGCTTCATGCTTAAAAGAATTGCAACCAACCTGCTTGACATCGCCTATGACGAACAAGGTGATGTCGACGGATGGCCGGTCATCCTGCTACACGGTTTTCCCTACGATATCCACGCGTATAAGGAAGTGACGCCACACCTTATCTCCCAGGGTGCTCGTGTTATCGCACCTTATCTTCGGGGATATGGGCCTACGCGTTTCCTGGCGCCGGCAACACTTCGTTCGGGTCAGCAGGCAGCGCTGGGGGCGGACCTGTTAGCGCTGCTCGATGCACTTGAGATTGAACAGGCTGTGCTGGGCGGATATGACTGGGGCGGGCGGGCAGCATGCATTGTGGCGGCGCTGTATCGGTCGAGAGCGCGGGGGCTGGTCTCGGTCAATGGCTACAACATTCAGAACATAGCCACCGCCATGCGGCCAGACGACCCGGAGAAAGAACATCGGCTCTGGTACCAATATTACTTTCATGGTGAGCGTGGCCGGGCTGGACTGACTGAGAACCGGCGCGCGTTCTGCCGCCTGTTGTGGTCGTTATGGTCGCCGAGCTGGGGCTTTGACGACGACACCTACGCGCGCTCGGCAGCCGCGTTCGACAATCCGGATTTCGTCGATGTTGTCATCCATTCGTATCGGCACCGTGCCGGACTGGTCGATGGCGATCCACAGTTCGACGATATGGAGCGCCGCTTGTCCGCCATGCCGTCGATCTCCGTGCCCACGATCACACTCGAAGGCGACGCTGATGGTGTTGCGCCGCCGGGGGGAAGAACGGCGGCCTTAAAGCGGTTCACTGGACGCCATGAGAACCGCGTTGTGCCGAACGCAGGCCATAATCTTCCGCAGGAGGCGCCAGAGGCGTTCGTCAGCGCGGTACTTGATATCAACGCGTGGGCGGGTTGACGCTTCACGCATGAGGTGACTGGCCCCTTGCACGCTCTTGGGAGCGGAGTGCACGCATCGGTTATGCGTGCCTCGGCGTCGGGGCATTAATGAATCAGGAAGCCACTAATCCAGAGCCGGCGATTCTTGTGCCAACGGCGCAGAGACTCCCCGACGCGCTTCCTCTTCCTTTTCTCCTGCAGCGACTTCTCCGTGGTCGGAGCGAACGCGCCCAAGCAGCGCAAAGACCAGAACGGCTGCGCCCAAGGTCAGGATAATCGCCACCCAAAGAAGCTTCTTGAACGCGAGATCATAGGCCAGGAGCAGGTGCGCGTGATCGAAGCCCAAAAGAATCGAGCCGGCTTTCTCCAGCGTTCCGGCGGCGAGTTGCGCCGCACCGGATGCCAGGGTGTCCGGACTCTGATCAGGCCTGATGTCGGTCAGGGTTTGCCGGGCGAAAAACGCCAGCAATGAACCAACAATGGCCATGGCCGTGCTATCAATCGAGACGCGCAAAGCGCCAAAGATACCGACAGCCATCCCGGCTTTGTCGCTAGGGACGACACTGACGGCAAGGTTATCCATCAACCCCCATGGAATGGCGGCGCCCAGGCCAATCAGAAGCAGATCCACGCGCATCAGGATGCCATGATCTCCGAGCGGCACCTGGGTGAGTAGAAAGAGCCCTGCGACCGAGATGAGCATGCCGACACCCGAGAGGATGCCAACCGGAATAAATCGGGTAAGCATTGCCGAAAGGAACGGGACAAAGAGCAGCGGCGCCGAAAAATAAAGCATCAGTATTCCGGCATCCAGGGCACTCAGCCCTTCAATCCCGATGAAACGCAGCGGCAGAATAACGAGCAGCGCAATATATGAATACGCTGTCGCGAGCGGTAGAAGCTGCGCGCCCACGAAGCGCGGATAGCGAAAGAGGCTGAGATCAAGCATGGGATTCAAGACTTTCGTCTCTATCACGACAAAAAGGACCAGCACGAGACCGCTTGCCACGAAGAGTCCCAGGACAAGCGGGCCCGTCCATCCATACACCGGGGCTTCAACCACGGCGAAGGTGAAGAGCGTCAGCATGAGGGTGAAGGTGCCGGCGCCTGCCCAGTCGAGGCCATGGGCCGAAGGATTCTTGCTGTCCGTCATGTAGAAAACGCACAATATCAGTGCGATAAAACTGATCAGCGCACTACTGAGGAAGACCGCGTGCCAGTTGAAAAGAGCGATCAGAATGCCCGCCAGGGTCGGGCCGAAAGCGAGGCCCGCGCCAAACGCGATGCCGATAAGGCTGAAAATCCTGACGCGCGCCGGACCTTCGAATTCCTGGGCCAGCATTGACACGCCGCCGGCATAAGCACAAGCAGCCGCAAGACCATGCGGAACGCGAAGGAAGTCGAGCCACAAGACGCTTGGTGCGAGTGGCATCGCAAGCGAAACGAGCGTCATGACCAACATGCCGATGAAGAAGATTTTCTTGCGGCCATAGTGATCGGCCAGCGCACCTGCCACCATCAGGGTACTGCCGCAGGCGAGCATGAAGGCATTGGTGATCCACGAAAGAGCAACCGTCCCTCCCGCAAGGTCACGACCAATGAACGTTTGGGCGGCCGGCCCAGCCGAAAGGCTTAAAGGTAGGCTAATGCAGGCCAGGATGACCGCGATGAGAACAAGGGTTTTAGCGCGTGTGGACCGCGGCACTGTCGGGGAAGCATGCGTGGAGTGCTGGTGCATCGATAAGATTCCCTAAGGTTCACGCTATACAGGAGCGGTGCAATAGATGCCTTCCGGTCCCGGAAGGCATCTATCCTAGGGGTGTTGGTTTTATGGATAAAGAAAGACAATGCGAATTCATCTGTCGGGAAACACGAATAATGAAGAACTGGCGGCATGCCGTGGTTGAATCGTCAACTGTTGGAGGGCAGCAGGGCGTTACGCGTCACTGCTAGATATCCGCAAAGCGATCGGCGCGACAATTGAGGCGCAACAACCACCTCTTAAATCATTTTCGTGTCCCACAGGCGCACTAACCATATTGGCAATATCTGTCTGCGCAACCGCCGACGCGGGTGCCCTATGCACAGTTTCGGCGAGCGGGTCGGTTCCGGAAAACCGTCCGGGTAGTACGCTGTCGGCGGCTCGTGAAGCGCGCCCCTCGCGTCGTGCTCGGGGTCCGCGCCGGGCGTCGCGCGCGTGTTCATCACGTCCCCATAAAGAGAGAGCGGATCGGCCGCCCGAACCAATCTTCGATGCCTGCGCATCTTCGCGGCAAATGCGCGCGCAGTGCAGCGCGGATCGATCCGTTACGTGAAACGCGGCGCGGTTGTTCAGCTCTTCTTTTGGTTGAAGGCCTCGAACGCCTTTGCGTAGTCCGGGTGCCAGCGCGAGAGCGGCGGCCGGTTCTCGATAATGTCCTGCGCCGCCCAGAGGATGCGCCGTTCGTCAGTTGCGCGGGGTACGTCGTTGTCGGGACAGAGGATGTAGAAGTCGCCCGCCTCCAGCCGTTCGATCATGAAATCCGCCGTCTGCTCTGCGGTCCACGCGCCCGCCGGTTTCTCCGTGCGTCCCCGGGCGGTGAGGCCCGTGTACACGAAGCCCGGAATCAGCAGGTGGGCGCTGATCCTACAGCCGGGAGTGTTGCGCAGCTCGTGCTGCAGCGCCTCCGTGAACGCCTTCAGGCCCGCCTTCGACACGTTGTAGGCAGGATCGCCCGGCGGCGTGGTGATGCCCTGCTTCGACCCTGTGTTGATCACGATGCCGGGACGCTTACGTTCGATCATCGAAGGGACGAAGGTCCGGGTGCCGAGGACGGGGCCCATCAGGTTGACGCCGAGCACGCGTTCCCAGTTCTGCGCCGGCCCGAAGACCGTGCTGCCGACCTGCACGCCCGCGTTGTTCATCAGGATGTCGGTGCCGCCGAAACGCTCGTCGACCTGCTGGCGCAGCCGCTCCAGATCGTCGATGCGGCTCACGTCGGTCTTGACCGCCAGCACGTCGTCGGCGCCGTTCGCGCTCACGAGGGCAATGGCGTCGGCAGCGGCGGCGAGCCGTTGGTCGTCGGTGTCCGCGATGCAGATGCGCAAGCCGCGCGCGGCAAAGCGCATGGCGGCGGCGAGTCCGATACCGGAAGCGCCGCCAGTGATGACCGCAACTGACTCTGGAGCAAGGGTAGAAAGTGTCATGCAAGATTCCCGGTCGTTGGCCGCCGTGGAGGCGACGATTCAAATCAATCATGCGGAGAGACCCGCGGCAAAGCACGCGGCAACGCGCATGGTGATTTTTATCACGGACTTGCAAAGGATGTGCGTCGAGGGGATTACCTTGCGGCTGTCGAAAGCCATCTGCAAGATGATCCGGGCCACGGGGTTCCTGGCCGGCCTTTGCAGCGAGGCGGGATCGTGGCGTGAACCGGAGCACCGGGGACGTCCGCGACGCTGCGACGTCGTGCCTTGCGCATGTCGATTTCTTCCACGATCAGCGCACCGAGCGTGTGCGATGCTCGCGCATCGGATCTTGCCCGCGCGCGACGCGACGCGGCCAAGGATCTATATGAAGCTTGCGCCTCCGTTGACGGGAATCGTTTGGCCCGTCATGAATGCGTTGCCGATGACCATCAGTACCGCCTGCGCAACTTCGCTCGCTTCGCCCAAGCGTCCCACGGGCAGTTTTTCCGCGACGTTGGACGCCTTCAGCGGCCCAGCCATGTCGGTGTCGATCGGCCCCGGTGCAACGGCGTTGACGGTAATTCCTTCGCGGGCCAGCCTTGCCGCATAGCCGCGCGTCAGGCCCTCGAGGCCGGCTTTCGATGCGTTGTAGTGAACACCAAGCAGGCCCGCGCCGCGGGCAGCCGCTGACGAGAGGTTGACGATCCGGCCCCAGCGCCTCGCGCGCATGCCGGGCAGCACTGCCTGCGTGCAGAGGAACGCCGATTTCAGATTGACGGCGAGCGTTCGATCGAACTCCGCTTCCGTGAGATCGTCGATGTCGACAATCGTACCGGTGCCCGCGTTGTTCACGAGCACGTCGATAAGACCGAGGCGGTTCTCCACTTCATGAAACATCGCTTTGACGTCGTCTCCGACCGATACGTCAGCGCGTACCGCGATCGCACGGCCGCCTGCGCGTTCAATATCCGCGACGACACCGGCAGCTTCGTTCTCGCGTTCCCGATAGTTGACGGCGACCGCTGCGCCGGCCGAGGCAAGCGCGATCGATATGGCGCGTCCGATTCCGCGCGAGCCGCCGGTCACCAAGGCGACACGATCGTTCAAATTGGGTAAATGTGCAGGCATGAAGAACTCCTCTCTTGCGCGGTTTTGGCAGAGCCTGCTGCGGCAGCGTCTGCGAGGCGTGGTTTTGCCGAGCAAGGCGTTGCCGCAAGGCATCCTAGTTTGCCTCCTTTATGGCGCTTTCGCCGAAGTCGGCCTCCTTCCTGAGAGTAACGCCCCCGGATCTGGAACGGATCCAGGAGCGGAAAATGTGCCAGCAACCGGTAGTCGCCTTGCCATGGGAGCCGAAGGCAGAGGCGGCGAGCGATCTATGAAGGATCGATGCGGGAAATACGAAAATGAGACCGGACTTGGGCAGAGGGGGGTTGCTAAAGCGCACCTGCTAAACTCGGCCCGATTCCCGACCTGGGTGTCTTCGAGCAAGCCAATTATTTATGAAAAGTAGTGCAAAAGGCGGCCTTGTTTATTCTACCGACGGCGGTCGGATGTGTCCCGAATGCAGGCAGGTGCTCGCGGAATGTGTCTGCGAGACGGTTACCAAGAGACTGCCGGCAGGTGATGGCGTGGTGCGGGTGACTCGCGAGACAAAGGGGCGGGGCGGGAAAAGCGTGACGATCATTAAAGGGCTGGCGCTCGATCCTCTTGCCTTGGCCTCGCTAGGCAAGCAACTGCGCACGGCCTGCGGTTCGGGTGGAACGGTCAAGGATGGCGTGATTGAAGTGCAGGGTGACCATTGCGAGCGGGTTATCGAAGTGCTCAAAAAGTACGGCCACAGCGCGAAGCGGGCCGGGGGCTAATCGCTTCAGCTTCAATGCGCGCAGGTGCTTGAGTACCACGGACCGCATGATCGCGTGCCGCCCAGGGTATGTCAAAACGTGTAGCCGCTGGGAATTTGACGGCATCGCAGACCGGTCCCTTGTACTCAATGTTCTATCTCATGGGGGTAGTCGTACTCTTGACGGAGCAGGGCGGATGGGCTTGCTAGCCCGGTTCAGGATCGACCGGGCATATCGCTGGCTTCGATTTGAAAACAGTTGTTCAGTAACCCTACCTATTTAGCGTGACGCGGAGATGGGTTTGTTTGTCGAAAAAGATCGGATCATGTTTCGTTTGGCTGTGACCATGATGCCGGTTCCCCTCCTGTCGAAAACACTGTATGGGTGTACAGTGTCGACTTCATCGGCCGTTATCTCGCTAATGCGTGTGGAGCGATGGCTTCCCAACGCGAGCCACGCTTCGCCCAGGCGCACTGGCGGACGATCTAACTCATTGAACCGGTTAGGAAAAATTGGCATCCAACAACGCAATCCGCATTCGCGGCGCTCGCCAGCACAATCTCAAGAACATCGATCTGGACCTTTACACGGGTCAGATGACCGTGGTGACCGGTCCTTCGGGCTCGGGCAAATCGAGCCTCGTGTTCGATACGCTCTACGCCGAAGGCCAGCGTCGCTACGTCGAGACGTTCAGCGCGTATGCCCGGCAATTCCTCGACCGCATGGACCGTCCGCAGGTGGATCGCGTGGACGGCGTGCCGCCGGCAATTGCCATCGACCAGACCAATCCGGTGCGCAGTTCGCGCTCGACCGTCGGTACGATGACCGAGCTGAACGATCACCTGAAACTGTTCTACGCACGCGCCGCCGAGCTCTTCGATAAAAAGACCTCGCATCAGGTCCGGCACGACACGCCGGAGACCATCTACGTCGAATTGCTTGAACGCACGAAGGCGAGTGATCCGCGGATCGCGATCACGTTCCCGGTGGAACTGCCTGAGTCCGCCAGCGACGACGAAGTCGCACAGTGGCTTTCCGCCAGCGGCTACACGCGCGTGCAGGCAAAGCGGCATGTGGACGGCCGGCAAATGCTCGACGTGGTCGCAGACCGGTTCCGCTTGCAGAAGACGGAGCGGTCGCGGGCGCTGGAGGCTATCGAAGGTGCGTTGCTGCGTGGCACGGGGCGCGTGAATGTCTACGTGCTGCCGGAGCCGGGCGCGGACGACGCAGACAAGCCCGTGGAGGTGCCAACCTGGCGCTTCTCCACTGGCCTGCACAGCCCGGAAAGCGACATCCGCTACGCCGATCCGCAACCCGCGTTGTTCTCGTTCAACTCGGCGTATGGCGCGTGTGAAACGTGTCGCGGCTTCGGCCGGGTGATCGGCGTTGATCTCGGCCTCGTGATTCCCGATGAACGCAAGACCTTGCGCGGCGGCGCGGTCAAGACGCTGCAAACGCCCGCATGGAAAGAGAATCAGGACGACCTGCTGCGCTATGGCGCGAAAGCGGGTATTCGCCTTGGTGTGCCCTGGAGCGAACTCACGCAAAAGGAGCGCGACTGGGTAATCAACGGTTCGCCCGACTGGTCCGGCAAGTGGCAAAACCAGTGGTACGGCGTGCAGCGTTTCTTCGATTACCTCGAATCGAAAGCGTACAAGATGCACATCCGCGTGTTGCTGTCGAAATATCGCAGCTATACGAAATGTCCGACGTGCGAAGGCGCGCGGCTCAAGACCGAAGCGCTGCTGTGGCGCCTCGGCACGAAGGAGCAAGCAGACGCCGTGCTGAAGCCGGCCGATCGTTTCCTGCCGGCAGGCGTGGAGTGGACGCGGGCGCAACTCGAAGCGCTGCCGGGTCTCACGTTGCACGACCTGATGCTGATGCCGATCGACCGCATTCGCCGTTTCTTCGACTCGCTGACCTTGCCAAGCACGCTGCTCGACGACGCGCTCAAGCTCCTGCATAACGAAGTCCGCACGCGCCTGAAATATCTCTGCGATGTCGGCCTCGGTTACCTCACGCTGGATCGCCAGAGCCGTACCTTGTCCGGTGGCGAAGTACAGCGGATCAACTTGACGACCGCGCTCGGCACGTCGCTGGTGAACACGCTGTTCGTGCTCGATGAACCGAGCATCGGCTTGCATCCGCGTGATTTGAATCGCATTGTCGAAGCGATGCACCGGTTGCGCGACGCGGGCAATACGCTCGTGGTGGTGGAGCACGATCCGTCGGTGATGCTCGCGGCGGATCGTCTTATCGATATGGGTCCGGGACCGGGCGAACGCGGCGGCGAGATTGTCTATGATGGGCCGCCGAACGAAATCGAGCATAGCGACACGCTGACGGGTGCGTACCTCGGCGGCCGCAAGCATGTGGCGCACGCATCGAACTGGCAGCGCCGCGTGGTCGATGCAAAGACGCCGCGGCTCGTGCTCGAAGGCGCGACCGAACACAACCTGCGCGATGTCACGGTCGAGATTCCGTTGCAGCGGCTGGTGTGCGTGACGGGTGTATCGGGGTCGGGTAAATCGACGCTGATCCAGGACGTGCTCGCTCCCGCATTGCAGCGTCATTTTGGCAAGGCGACGGAATCGCCGGGCGCATTCCGTGCGCTGAAGGGCGCGGATGCCTTGAGCGAAGTGATCTTCGTGGATCAATCGCCGATCGGCCGCACGGCGCGTTCGAATCCAGCGAGTTATGTTGGCGCTTTCGACGAGATTCGCAAGCTGTTTGCCAAGGCGCCGCTCGCCGCGCAACGAGGTTATAGCGCTGGCATGTTCAGCTTTAATTCCGGCGATGGTCGTTGCCCGACTTGCGGCGGTTCGGGCTTCGAACACGTCGAGATGCAGTTCCTGAGCGACGTCTATCTGCGCTGCCCGGATTGCGATGGACGGCGGTATCGGGCGGAAATCCTGGATGTGCAGATCGAGCGCGACGGCAAGTCGCTCAGCGTCGCGGATGTACTCGACCTGACGGTGAGCGAAGCCGTGGCGTGCTTTGCGAAAGACAAGGAAGTGCTGCGGGTGTTGCAGCCGATTGTCGATGTTGGACTGGAATATGTGAAGCTTGGGCAACCGGTTCCCACGCTCTCGGGCGGTGAAGCGCAGCGCCTGAAGCTGGCGGGTTTCCTGGCGGAAACGGCACAGGCGAGCGGCAACCTGCCGGGCCGCTTGTTCATGTTCGACGAGCCCACGACGGGCCTCCATTTCGACGATATCGCCAAGCTGATGCAGGCGTTGAGACGCCTGTTGGAACGCGGTCATTCGCTGATCGTGATCGAGCACAACCTTGACGTGATCCGCGCGGCCGACTGGATCATCGATCTTGGTCCGGAAGGCGGCGATGCGGGCGGTCTGGTTGTTTGTGTTGGTACACCGGAAGATGTTTCGGCATGCGAACAATCGCACACCGGTAAGGCGCTGCTCGACTACGAAGAGTCGATGGCGCCGGGCGCAGCGCAGAAGCGCGCAGCGGGCGTTCCGCTGCAACTGGCTGCGGAAATCGCGGCGGCGCGGCGCGCGTTGCAGGGCGAAGACGTGGTGCGGATTGTCAACGCACGCGAGCACAACCTGAAGTCGCTCGACGTCGATATCCCGCACGGCAAGTTCAACGTGATCACGGGCGTATCGGGTTCGGGCAAGTCAACGTTAGCGTTCGATATTCTCTTCCATGAAGGCCAGCGCCGGTATCTGGAATCGTTGAATGCCTATGCGCGTTCGATCGTGCAACCGGCCGGGCGTCCTGAAGTGGACGCCGTCTACGGTATTCCGCCGACAGTGGCCATCGAGCAGCGTTTATCGCGTGGTGGCCGCAAGAGCACGGTCGCGACCACGTCCGAAGTCTGGCATTTCCTGCGGCTTCTATACGTGAAGCTTGGTATCCAGCATTGCATCCACGACGGCGCGCCCGTCACGGCGCAGAGCCCCGAATCGATCGTCGCGCAGATCATGCGGGATTTCAAAGGCCAGCACATTGGCTTGCTCGCACCGCTCGTGGTGAACCGCAAGGGGATTTACACGGACCTCGCGAAGTGGGCGAAGACACGCGGGCATACGCATTTGCGCGTGGACGGCGAGTTTCTTTCCGTCGATCCGTGGCCGAAGATCGATCGCTTCAAGGAGCACACCATCGAGTTGCCGGTCGGCGATCTGATCGTCAACGCGAACGATGAAGCGACGCTGAAAGCCATGCTTCTGGAGACGCTCGAACTCGGCAAGGGCGTGATGCATCTGCTTGCGCCGCTCGACGACTTGCATGGTGCGTTGAACGGCGGCAAGAAGGGGACGAAGCACGTTGGCGAGATCCGGGTATTCTCGACCAAACGCGCGTGTCCGGTCTGCGGCACGAGTTATCCCGAACTTGACCCGCGCATGTTCTCGTACAACAGCAAGCACGGCTGGTGCAACGCCTGCGTGGGCACCGGCGTCACGCTCACGCGCGAGCAGCGCGAAGTCTACGACGACACCGTGCTCTCCGATGACGGCCGTGGGCGTGAGCAGACGATTCCATCGGCGCAACAGGAGCCGGACGATGTCGGCGATCAGCCTTGCCCGGATTGCAGCGGCACGCGCCTGAATGAAGTCGCGCGGGCGGTGACGTTCGGCGATCAACCGATAACGGAAGTCGGCCGCTGGACGGTCAGCGCGACCCGTGGCTGGATCAAGAAGCTGAAGCTCAAGGGCCGCGATGCCGATATCGCCCGCGACGTAGTCAGTGAAATCGAAGGGCGCTTGTTGTTCCTCGAAGAAGTCGGTCTCGGTTATCTGAGCCTGGATCGCGCGGCGCCAACGCTTTCGGGTGGCGAAGCGCAGCGCATTCGCCTTGCCGCGCAGCTCGGCAGCAACTTGCAGGGCGTGTGTTATGTGCTGGATGAACCTACCATTGGTCTGCATCCACGTGACAACAAGATCCTGCTGGACGCACTGAAGAAACTCGGCGACAAGGGCAACACGCTGGTGGTGGTGGAGCACGACGAGGACACCATTCGCCGGGCGGATCACATCATCGATATCGGTCCGGGAGCGGGGAAACGCGGCGGCACGGTGGTAGCGCAAGGCAGCGTAGCCGATCTCGCGGCACAGCCGGATTCGCTCACGGGCCAGTATCTGGCGAACCCGATCCAGCATCCGTTGCAAGCGCGTCGTGATGTAAAAACGGCGACCGCGAAGCGGGCCGCAACGCCCGAGAACTGGCTTACGGTTCACGGTGCGACGCTGCACAACCTGCGCAACGTCACCGCGAGCATGCCGCTCGGCCGCCTGATTGCCATCACGGGCGTGAGCGGTTCCGGCAAGTCCACGCTCGCTCGTGATGTGCTGATGACCAACCTGCTCGATGCCGTGGGCCGCTCGGTTCTGTCGTCGCCGGCTACGCGCCGCGCACGCAAGACCGCGCAAGCCGACATGCCCGCGCGCAATCGTTCGAGCGTGTTGTCACGCGAGGCGCCGCGTGTGAAGTTCGACGTTGCGCATCGCTGGCAAGGGTGCACGGAGGTGACCGGCTTCGAGACCATCGACCGTGTGCTCGAAGTCGACCAGACGCCGATTGGCAAGACGCCGCGCTCGTGCCCGGCGACGTATATCGGCATGTGGGACACCATCCGCAAGCTGTTCGCTGACACTCTGGAAGCCCGCGCGCGGGGTTATACGCCGTCGCGCTTTTCGTTCAACACGGGCGATGGCCGCTGCCCGGCCTGTGAGGGCCAGGGCGTGCGCACCATCGCCATGAGCTTCCTGCCCGACGTCAAAGTACCGTGCGATGTCTGCCACGGTCAGCGTTTCAATCCGGAAACGCTGGCGGTGACGTGGCGCGGCAAGAACATCGGCGAAGTGCTGACCATGGAGATTGACGAGGCTGTCGAGTTCTTCTCCGCGATGACAAGCATCTCGCATCCGCTGCAACTCATGAAGGATGTGGGGCTGGGTTATCTGACGCTTGGGCAGCCATCGCCCACGTTGTCAGGCGGGGAGGCTCAGCGGATCAAGCTGGTGACGGAGTTGTCGAAGGTAAGGGACGACATCGGCAGGCGTGGGCAGAAGGCGCCGCATACGCTGTATGTGCTCGATGAGCCGACCGTGGGCCTTCATATGGCCGACGTCGCGAAGCTGATCCGCGTGCTGCACCGGTTGGTCGATGGCGGGCATTCGGTGGTGGTGATCGAGCACGATCTGGACGTGATCGCCGAAGCCGATTGGGTGATCGATCTGGGGCCGGAAGGCGGCACGGAAGGCGGATCGATCGTGGCCGCGACCGATCCGGACACGCTCTCGAAGAATCCGCGCAGTCACACGGGCGCCGCGCTGCGGCCGGTGCTCGAGCGCGGGGCCGTGGCGGCCGAGGCGGTTCAGTAACTCGGTTCAGTAACTCTTGTAGGGCAGGAACTTGCCTGATAAAACCACGTTGACCCGGTCCCCTTTGGGATCGGGTTCGCGCTGGATATCCATCAAGAAATCGATGGCGCTCATGATTCCGTCGCCGAATTCCTCGTGGATCAGTTCCTTGATCGTGCTCCCGTAAACGCTCACTATTTCGTACCATCGATAGATCAGAGGATCGGTTGGGACGGCGGTCGGCAGCGAGCCTTTATAGGGCACAATCTGCAGCCAGGCGACGGCTTCATCGGAGAGGTTGAAGAGGGCGCCGACGACTTCGGCCTGTGCTTTGGAGAACGTCATCTGCCCTAGGCAACCAGCCGTTACCCATTCCTTGCTCAAGCCGACTTTCTCCGCCACGTCGGCCCATTTCAGTCCTTTGCTCACCTTGGCGGCGAGAATCATGTGAGTCACTTCGCTGCGATCGGAAATCATTCGGGTTGCTCCTTGAGGGTGGTTTCAAGCGAGTGTATTGGCTAATCGCGGGGCTGGCTGGCGGACAAAAAAGCTGCGGGAAATTCGGTTCGCTCGCGCCGGTGGACGGTGGGTTTTGGGTTTGGGTTTGTGGGCAGGGGGCAAGGTCGGGGGGCTGGGTTTTGGGGTAGCGGCGGGGTCAGTGCTGGGTTGGTCGGTTTTGGGGTTAGCGGTCGGAGTCAATGCTGGGTTGCTGCTTTCGGCCGTGGTGGTCTGCAAGAGTCGGATTTTTTCTTTATCACTATTAGCCACTGTGCGTGGCGGCACGTCATTTCTTTGTCCAAAGCGAC
>NZ_JAAVUQ010000089.1 GCF_018449515.1 Caballeronia sp. dw_19
GTTCGGACCGAGGCAATGGTGTAAATTGAGACACTGGGGATCAGGTGATTCAAGTGGTTTACCCACAGCGCAGGCGAATCCTTTGATACAGCCAGTACCCTTTGAATAACGTCATCACGGTGATTGATTTCTCCTCAATCTTCACGTAATCAGCATGCATCTCACCGGCGCGGCGTGAAGGTGCCTTTTTCTGCGCCGTCTAATGATCGACCGACACTGAAAACCCGCAACCAGTTGAGTACCTCATGAGGCTCAATACTCCATTTCTGTTCGCCGGTTTTCAAATAGAGTTCTCCTGCGCGGCTCATATCTTGGCTCGCCCGATATGTTTTGGGCAAGAAGGCCGTTTGCAAAGACGCAGTCTGCTCCTGGTATTGCTTCGACGCGGCAGCAGCAACGAACTTGAGGAAAGTGAGATGACTATGCCAACAGGTCCACCCGTAGGTCCGCACCCAATATCTGCGAGTGTAAAAAAATCGAATCTCAATCTTGACTCTCGGGGGAAGTCCTTGCAAACAAAATCGGTCACAACCGGTCGTTCGACTTCCGTCTTCAATTCTCAACACCTTCGCGAATTCGTCGCTTCGGAGCGCTGAGACTATGGCTGAGCGGCGAAGACTGTAGCGACATGTCATTTTGCGGTGCGAGCGCGGCGAGAGTCAGACACGCTCGCAGTATGGGGGAAGTGATGTACAACTGATCGCGGTCCGGATTGTCGGTGCTACCTGTCTAGTGGGTTGTTCCATAGTCCAGAATTGAAAGCAGTGTATTCTTTAACGAGAACGCAACGCGATCTATGCAAGGTCGAGTCCCAACGAGCAGACAAGTCCGAAAGCTATGGCTACAGATGCGATGTCCGATACTCGGCAGAAACTGCTGAATGAGTTGTTGCAGCACAAGACGGGGATGACGGTTGATGAGTTCATCGGAGCGACGGGGCTGAGCAGGACGGCGGTCAATCAGCATCTCGCGGTCCTTGAGCGGGCGAATTTGATAAGCAAGGCGGCGGCAAGGAAAACCGCGGGGCGGCCGGTCCAGGTCTACGTGTTGACCGAGCACGGGACGAACCAATTTCCCAAGCAATATTCCTGGTTTTCGGCGATGCTGGTTTCTACGCTCCGTGAGGAGATGGGTCCGGAGCGGCTCGACAACTATATGTTTAACCTCGGCATGAAGACGTCCGCCGCGTTGATTCCGAGGCTGGTCGGAAAGACGCGAGTGGAGCGTATCTCGGAGATCGTCAGGATAATGAACGAGGTCGGCTTTCGGGCGATGGAGATCGACTCCGGTGGGATCGGCAAGTTGCCGCGTGTCGAATGTACCAATTGCGTTTATCACGATCTGACCAAAGACTACCCGGAAGTCTGCCGCTTCGATATCGGGTTTCTGTCCGGATTGATGGGTACCGAAGTCGAGCATCAGACATGCATGCAACGCGGCAGCGATACTTGCCGTTTTCGCTTCAAACCGCTCGTCTAACTTCTCTCGGCCAGAGTAGGTCGCGTTGACGGCCTGTGGCAGTCAACGCATAGCACAGCACTTTTATCCCGCGGATTCAACTGGCGCAGCCGCGACCGGGTGGTGCAAAAGAGCACCAGCACGACATCGCCTCCGGTACTCACGCACATTCATAGAGCAAGCTCGCACGCGCCTGGAGGCATTTCCAAGCCGCTGCTCATGTTGCACAAAATTTGTCCCCTCGGCTTTTGACACTTTTAACTATTTTATATGGCATAAGTTATGCATCCTTCGCTTGCCAGCCGCTGCTCAACGGTGGCTGGCAAGTGTGAGTGGCATATTTCTGACTCAAAACCTTATGAGGTGTCGAACATGGCTATTGATTTCACAATGTCGGCTGCACAGAAGAGCCTGCAAGCGAAAGCACGTGACTTTTCGGAAACGATTTTGGCACCCGTTATCCCCGGAGCCGACCGCGAGCCCGACCCGATGCTCGCCTACGCGAAAACCAAGCCTGCGTATATCGAGGCTTACCGGGCTGGCATCGCAATGGCCATGTTGCCGCAGGAGTACGGCGGGGGAGGTTTGTCGTGCCTCGACTTCACGATCGCCGCGGAGGAAATCTGCGCGATCGACCCAGGCTTCGCCTGCACCGTCCTATGCAACGGACTCGGCCTCATGCCGGTTTCGTGGTACGGGACGGAGGAGCAGAAGAAGCGGTTCATCGGCGCCGCGACCTCGGATCCCGCTGGCGAATACCTCGGCGCCTGGACAGCGGGCGAGCCCCCTGGAGGTACCGGCGGGACGGCAAATTTCGATAGCCCGATTCCTACCGCCGGAATTGGTCTCACCGCGGTCCTCCACGGCGACCACTATGTGCTGAACGGCCGCAAGAAATGGTCGTCGGCGGCTGGATGGGACGGACTTGGCGCCAACGCGCAAACGGTGATCGTGCGCACGAACGGATCCGTTGGCGGCACGCAGGGCCTGTCGGCGATGGTCGTCGAGCGGGGCACGCCCGGCATCACTTACACGTTTCTCGACAAGGAGGCACACCGCACGACCTCGAACGCCTTCATCGAGTTCAAGGACGCGCGCGTGCCAGTCGAGAATCTGCTGCCCGGCGCGGAGGGAAACGGCGACTTGGTCATCAATCGCAACTTCGCGTGGTCGGGCCCGGTCGCGGCCATCGCAGCCGTTGGCGTGGCGCGCGCCGCATATGAAGCGGCGTTGAAGTTCGCAAAGAAGAATACGGCTGGTTCATTGACTCCGATCATTCAGTTCCAGAATGTCGGCTACGTACTGGGCGACGTCGCGGCCAGGATCGAATCGGCGCGGTACTTTTCCTGGCGCGCGGCCGATTACCTCGACAAGCACGACCAGCATGCGGAACTCGTCGGTGCCATGTGCAAGATCAACGTCACCGAAACGATGTTTGACTGTGTCTACAAATGCATGCAGATCGTCGGCGTGAACAGCTTGAGCAAGGAGTACGGCTTCAACAAGTACCTGCGCGATGCCGCGTTACTGCCGATTTATGACGGCGGTAACATGGGCATGCAACGTCGGCGTGTGCATGGCGTGCTGGCACATGACAGCTTCAATCCGCGCGCGGCAATGGACGATGAAACCGTCTACTTCCAGAAGACGATGGAGTCGATCGGTACGGTTGCCGATGCGTACAAGGCACCCCCGGGCGCTCCTGCGGTATCGGCCGCCACGCTGGAAATGGCGTAACAGCAGCCGCCTCTTGTCGTCGCCGGTCCGGGCGCGTGGAGGCGTCCGGACGAGTCAATGCACAAGCAAATGCGATGTCAATCGATTTCACTTTAAGCACCGCCCAGCAGAAACTCCAGCGCAACGCCCGTGAATTTGCCACGGAGATCCTTCAGCCTCTCGTGAAGCGCGCAGACGAGGAGCCGGATACGCAGAAAGCGTTTCTGATGATGAAGGGCGCTTATGTCGAATGCTACAAACTTGGCTTCGCGACCGGTTTCTTGCCCAAGGAGTATGGGGGCGGTGGCATAAGCAACGTGGACCTCCAGGTCGTGGCAGAAGAAATAACGGCTGTGGATCCCGGGTTCGCGACCATCCTGCTGGTGAACGGTCTCGCGCTGATGCCCCTCGTCTGGTTCGGTTCGAGTGAACAAAAGAAAAAATGGCTGGGAGAGGCGACTTCTGATCCAAGAGGTGAATACATTGCCGGATGGACGGTCAGCGAGCCTGTGGAAGAGAGCAGCGGGACCGCGAATTTCGATCATCCCGACGCGCAACCAACTGGTATCGGACTCGTCGCGAAGCATGACAAGCGTCGCGGCGAGTATGTATTGAATGGGACGAAATATTGGCCTTGCAACGCGGGGGGGTGGGACCTGCAGGGCGCCAGCGTGAATGTCTGCATTGTCCGAACTGACGGCCACAAGGGAGGCAGGGAAGGCCTTAGTGCCATCATCGTTCCGCGGAGAACGCCCGGAGTCTCATATGGACAACCCATTTCCAAACTGGGCCATCGCCTCTGTCAGAACAACGCGATGACGTTCAACGACTGTCGCGTGCCCGAGGATCATATCTTTGCACTCGGTGACGGTGACCTGGTGATCAGCAAGGCGTTCACGTGGTCGGGGCCAGTGGCCGCGATTGCGGCGGTGGGCGTGGCGAGATCCGCCTATGAATTCGCATTGAAGTGGTCGAAGACGCGCAGCGCCGGCGGCGGTCCGCCCATGATCAACCATCAGGCGGTGGGGTATATGCTCGCCGATATCGCAATGAAGATCGAAGCGTGTCGCGCTTTTTCATGGAAGGCCGCTCACTACCTTGATCTCCATGATGCGGAGGGGCACGCGATAGCGGCAATGGCGAAGATCTACTGCGGCGAAACGCTTTTCACAGCCGTGTTTCGCACGCTTCAGATCATAGGCGTGAATGCTCTCGACAGAAAACACCCGATGGAAAAATTCCTGCGCGAAGCTGCTGTTTTTCCGCTCTATGACGCGGGCAATGTTGGAATGCAGATGCGGAAGATCTGGGGGGTCATGCTCGATCGCGATTTTGACCCCAGAGCGATAGCTGATTCGCGGCGAATCGATTTTTCCAAATCAATGGAGAGTGCTGG
>NZ_JAAVUQ010000090.1 GCF_018449515.1 Caballeronia sp. dw_19
GCTAAATTTTAGGTGCGGCTCCCAAGCCCCCGAACCTTCGCCAAACAATGATCGCGCCGTCGTCGAAGTGCCACAAGGTCTAATTTCAGATGCGACTCAGGCGCGATGTATTAACCGGAAAAAGCCGCGCGACGAATAGTGAACTGAAGGCGGCGTAGAACAGTTGACTACCGTCTCGACTATTAGGCACAGCCGTATCCTACTCATCCCGTAAATCGGAAGAAGAATTGGAAAATTTTTTCAACCTCTTAATCGTAAAATTAGCGCTCCAACCCAAATCACGACGAAGATGAGCGCCGACCTATATTACTTCGATTACGCGGCAACCACGCCTGCGGATCCGCGTGTCATCACTTCTATGGTTAATTGTCTCGGAATAGAAGGAATTTTCGGCAATCCAGCCTCTACTTCGCACTCTGCCGGCATAAAAGCACGAGATCTCGTCGAGAAAGCGCGTGAGCAAGTTGCGCTGCTTATCGGCGCCCGCGCTGACGAAATCATATGGACTTCAGGGGCGACGGAGTCAAACAATCTGGCACTGAAGGGATTTGTCGAAGCAACCGGAACGTCGCCCCATATTGTCACTACCTGTATAGAACACAAGGCCATTCTCGATACTGTCGCAAGCCTTGAGCGGCGTGGATGTTCCATCACTTATGTGGCGCCGGATGAAAGCGGCGCCATCACCGCCGCCGCGGTCAGCGCGGCACTCAGGCCAGACACGGGGATAGTCTCGCTCATGCTGGTCAACAACGAAATTGGAACGATAACCGATATCGGGGCGATTGCACCAATAGTTCATTCAGTGGGCGCGTTGTTGCATGTTGACGCGGCACAAGCGCTTGGTAAAACATCAATCGACGTTAGGGCGCTCGGCATCGACTTGATGTCGATGTCCGCTCATAAGGTCTACGGGCCGAAGGGAATAGGGGCACTTTATGTCGCTCGCGGGGCCGCTGCCCGAATTGCACCGCAGATACATGGCGGAGGGCATGAGAGAGGCTTACGTTCGGGAACATTGGCGACGCATCAAATAGTCGGCATGGGGAAGGCGTGTGCGATCGCCATGGCGGAAATGGAGGACGATACTCGACGAATCGCTGCGCTGAGCGAACGGTTACTGACCGGTATTGTCGCGCTCGATTGCATTGAGCAAAATGCGCGGAGTTGCAGTCGCGTTCCGCATACCCTGAGCTTGAGAGTTGATCTGACAGGGTTTCTCCCATTCATGCTGGCCGCAGATCTCGGGGTTTCTTCCACGTCCGCCTGCAATTCGGCGGACGGCACACCATCGCACGTATTGCTTGCGATCGGACTTGACAAATACGCTGCGGCACGGACGATACGTGTCAGTATGGGTCGTTATACAACCTGTGAAGATGTAGATCAAGCAATTGCTTGTATTAGACAGACGGTGAATCAATGCCGCTTGATTGTCCGGTGAGGCGTCGCTGCGTCGCTGTGTGAGCGCTTTCGAGGAAAGCGTAATCCACCGCTAGTCACGAGTTGCCCAACTTGCTTTGGTAGCGTCCCTAGCATAGTTAGGAGCATGATATATCCGCCCGCGTTCGCTGCGATACGCAGACCTCGTGCCCATAATTGCCTCGATATCAAAGGGCTCCGAATCTATCTCTTTCAAACCTGAATCGCTGCATGAAAAGATTATCGGAGAACATTTGAATCGCTTACTTTTTTCAAATTCACAACTTTACTGATCTAAAAGCAACATGACCTCCCGCAACTGGATTCACAGATTGAGCCAGTCGAGCGCTCGTCAGGATAGGAAAAAGACAGATCTCTTGCCGTTGCCCGTGGGTATTCGCAATGTGTTGTCGCTTGAGTATCACCTCTTGCTGGAGACCTTGCGTGCTGGAGCAGGAACGCTAAGCGCTCTGAAAATACTAACTCGAGTCGCCTTGGCTACCTCTATGCTAGACGAACACGGATATGGTGGTCGGTTCAATCTCACGTTTGATGTCCTTGAGGACGCGGCATATCGGTCGTTCAAGCGCGGCGAATTAATTGGAACATTTTCGTTCGAAGAGGAAACGTTCTGCCTCTTTGCCGAACTTCTTACTCACCACGATCGCCAACTAGCTGCCGCACCGGTATCCGCGATCGAGCGGGTCGGCAAACGTCTCGAACACCCTAATCACGCGATTGCCGCGCGCACCGTTCAGTCTCGCTAATCTCCGCATTATGAACGCAAATCAAGATGAAGCGGCCGGGATAGAGCGGGTCGATTGAACAACCTCGGTATCGTCGGGAGAGCCAGCCGTGCATTGCTGTGAGAAAATAGGGAGCGCGTCCGAGGCACAATTCACCAGTGAACTGTCCAGCGCTGCAGCATCGGCGGATCTTTCTAGGTCTGCGTGTGCCACCGCGCCTCAATGACTGTTCGAAGGGCGTATGTGCCCTCGCCGAAATACATGCTGGGCCCACTGCACGCTTTGCGCAGAAGAGACGGCGACCGATTTTGCGTCATCGCAGGGAGGGGCCATAGGCAACCTTTCCTGCCTGTGATTTGGTAACCCGTTCGGATAGGGTGCGAACATCTAGGCCAGGTTTTCAAAAATCAGATATAGATATGCAACAAAAATAGTTCTGGAAAACATTTTGAAATGCTACTTTGCCAAAGCTGGCATGCTCCGCCAGAAGAAATAAAGCGATATTTATCGGCAGTTTTCGCATGGCGCGATCGGCATTTATGGAAAAAGTGGATGAGGGACTAGTTGACTATGGCTGCGTCGGTTTGAATGCTGGCAGCGAGCGCGCGCGCATCCTTAGCGAGGAATTCCGGCGCAGCTATGCATGGTTGACGTCTAGACTGTGGCGCAAGGTGGGATGCCCTTTCGTCGCTGAAGATTTGAGTTCCGAGGCCTTCGCTCAGTTGTCGGCCAGGCGGGACATTGAAGCTGTGCGGGAACCTAGGGCATTGCTGACGACCATCTCGCAGCGGCTGGTGTTCGATTTGTGGCGTCGTCGAGATCTTGAGCATGCATATCTGGCTGAGCTCGCCCGCGTGACGGACCGGTCGGTTCAATCGGAAGAAGAAAAATTCGAAACGTTGCAGATGCTGGCTGAGATTGACCGACGTCTGGCCGGATTGTCAGCACGTGTACGGCTGGCGTTTCTATACAGCCAGCTCGACGGCATGACGTATGCGGAAATTTCAACCAGACTGGGTGTTTCGGTCAGCATGGTGGGCCAATATATGGCCAAGGCGCTGGCTCATTGTTTGGACGTGCATTCGTAGTGACGAACTTGGACCCGGGCGCGACCGTACTCCGCGCAGCAATCGCGTGGGCTGTACGCCTTTCTTCAGGGACAGTCAGCGACGAAGAGCGGCTCGAGTTCGCTAAATGGAGGGCGGCCGATCACTTGCATCAACGTGCTTGGGAGCGCGTCGAACAGCAGTTGAAAACGTTCGAGGCTGTACGTAACCGTGGGGGCACGGCTGCTCGAAAGGCTTTGTGCGCGCCTGACTTACCACGCCGAAAAATGATTCAAGGGTCTCTCAGCGGGATCGCCGTCATTGGCCTCACAGGTTACCTGTTGCGGCACAGCGGATTTCTGGACGTGCTCTCTGCCGACATCACCACCGAAATCGGACGCAGGCAATTAATCACGCTATCCGACGGCTCGCTCATGACTCTCGATGCGCACTCTGCAGTTGACATCGATTTTAACGAGCATATACGGTCAATTAAACTTCTTCGTGGGCAGCTATTCGTTAAGGTAGCACCCGATTCGACCCGCCCGCTGGCGGTCACTACCCGCGATGGAACGGCCGCTGCCTTGGGCACAGCCTTTTGCGTGAATTTGGCCGACGAGGGTAGTCGCATCGCCGTCACGCATTCGAGAGTTGGCCTGCGCTCTGTGTCGGGCGATACATTTGTCGTCGGTACAGGCGCAGTTGCGCTCATGCAACCGTCCGG
Source organism: Caballeronia sp. dw_19 (assembly GCF_018449515.1). Lineage (GTDB taxonomy): Bacteria > Pseudomonadota > Gammaproteobacteria > Burkholderiales > Burkholderiaceae > Caballeronia. Next base: position 3,939 of record NZ_JAAVUQ010000090.1, read on the forward strand.
CGTGCGAATGCTCGGATCGCTGGACGCAAATGCGGAAATTACCTGGGTCGATGGCTTTATCACTGCGGTTGATCGGCCACTGAGCGAGGTCATCGCGGCGTTGCGCCCTTATCTTCCCGGCTTCGTAACACTATCATCCGATGCGGCCACGCTTCGGGTGACGGGCTTATTCCCTCTCGATGACCCGACCACGACGATTCGCCAGATCGCCCAAACACTG
>NZ_JAAVUQ010000091.1 GCF_018449515.1 Caballeronia sp. dw_19
CCTGTCACGGTGACGTATCACACTGACTACCTGATTCGGATTGCAGCGCGGTAGTGCGGACTGCTTTCGCGATTAAAAAATTTTCCGTTTCACTGGAAAAACCTCGCCTTCGCTTCACAAGGTAGCTGTGGTGCATGCTGCCGCGAAGGGTGCGCCACGCACCTTCGTGTGGTTCTGCGTGCCCGCACGAAGGAGGTGCTCACGCATGCTAGACAAGATAGACAGGCAATTGCTCGCTCTGCTGCAAGAGGACGGCGCATTGTCGGTGGCCGATATGGCCGCGCACATTTCCCTCTCGGTGACGCCCTGCTGGCGGCGCCTGCAACGCCTTGAGAAAGAGGGCTATGTGCGCCGCCGGGTCGCCCTGCTCGACGCCAAGCGGTTAAATCTCGGTGTGACCGTGTTCATAGAGATAAAAATTTCGCAGCATTCACCGGCCTGGCTCGATCAGTTCTCGACGACCATCAATCAGATTCGCGAAGTGGTCGAGGTGTACCGACTGAGCGGCCATGCCGATTATCTTCTCAAGGTGCTGGTGCCAGATATCGCGGCATATGACAGCGTGTACAAGCGACTCATCTCGAGTCTTGATCTATTCGACGTGCGCTCGTCGTTTGCCATGGAAACGATGAAATGGACGACGGCCTTACCGCTCGACTATGCCCTTTGATCGCTGTGACCTACGGACTGTCTTGATTCTGAAATAAATTTGCTCCCCAGACGTAAATGACATCGAAGTTTAGAAACCTGTTTCAGATTTGGCTTCCTACACTGAACGCATGAAAAACATCTTCACCACCCATCCGGCCGCCGTCGGCGAAACATATTTCGAGCATCTGCGGGTTGCCGTGGGGTTCGGCGCCCGATTGTTTGTAGCCGGTATCGCATGTTGCATTCATGCGCTCTTACCCTGGCTTTTCGTGAGCACCGGCAGTCGTGCGGTGGTAAAGCTTCACAAGAGCATGGTGCTAAGCCGGGTGCGAAATGAACACTGAATTGGCCAGGCGAGAAAGCTTTTCGCCAGAGGATCGTGCGTTGCACTCCACCTTGCATAAGTCCGCATCCGGCAAGCTGGCGCCCTCCAGAACGCTGCTTGCACGGGACCCCGATGCAGCAGATCGCCCGGCAAAATACCGTCTGGCCGGCGCGCTCGTACTGGCCCTCGCGTTGCATCTGGTCGCGCTTTATTACCTGACAGCGAGTCCGGTATCCATTGAGTTGACGAGTGATCAGGGCGCCTCGGCCAAGTCGATCAGCGTGTCGCTGATATCGGCGCCGCCTGCACCACCGGTCGTTGCTGTCGCGCAACCGGTGACCCCGCACGTGTCGCAGCCCGTACATCGCCCGGTGCCAAAGCCCGTCAAGTCGACACCGGTGCTCGCAACCCATCACACCTCGCCGCGAACGGTTGAGCAGCAGGAAGAGGTCCAGCCGCCGCAGCCGCAATCGCAGGTACAACCGCCCGTGCAACAAGCGCAGGCAGCCGCGCCTGCCGCTGCCCCTGCTGCCCCCTCCGCACAGGCGGCAGCGGGGGACGACAGCAAGATGCTAGCGCTGCCAAAGGCAATCGATTCGTCAGCATTACGTCAGTTGGGATGCCGCATACCTGCGCCTGCGTATCCACCGCGTGCGAAAAGGTTGGGTGAAGCAGGCACGGTTCGGGTGCAGGTCAGGATCGGCACTGATGGACTTTTTTCGGACGTGCGTGTGCTCAGCAGCAGCAATTTCCCGGATCTCGACAGTGCAGCGATACAAGCGATTTCGGGGGGCATCTGCCAGCCTTATCGTCAAAACGGCACGGCCGTGGCAGTGACCGCCGTGCAACCCATTTCTTTCAATCTCGGCGACTGAACGTACGGGTTCGTCATCGTTTCGGAGTGTCCTCATGCAACATTATGGAATAAGCAATGTCTGGCTCAGTGGCGATTTCGTCACCCGCTCCATCGTTATCGTGCTGATGACGATGTCGGTCCTGTCATGGGCGGTGATCATCGCCAAGGGCTTCGGATTATCCAAGCTACGCAAGCAAACCATGGTTGCGCAGCGCAAGTTCTGGACGGCGCCGAGCTATGACGACGGCATCGTGTTGCTGGGCTCGCAGGTGGAGAATCCTTACCGCGAACTCGCGCTTGCCGGGCGCGAGGCGAGCGAGCAAGTGTTCGACGAAGAGCACTTGCTGATCGGCAATCTCAACAGTCACGAATGGGTCTCGCGCTGCCTGAAGATTTCGTTGGACGACTACGTCGCCCGGTTGCAGCGCGGCACCGCCATTCTTGCATCGGTAGGCAGCACGTCGCCGTTTGTCGGGCTGTTCGGCACGGTATGGGGCATTTATCACGCACTCATGGCCATCGGCATCTCGGGACAGGCCAGTCTTGACCACGTCGCGGCACCCGTTGGCGAGTCGCTGATCATGACCGCGTTCGGACTGTTCGTCGCGATTCCCGCCGTGCTCGGCTATAACGCGGTGGCCCGGGGCAATAAGGGCGCGGTTCATAAGCTGGTGCGCTTCATGCACGAACTGCACAGCTACTACGTGACCGGAGGCAAGTCGTCGAACAAAGCGGCCAATACCCGCAAGCAGGACGCAGCCACGCGGCGCGTGAGCCTGGTGGACGGGCAGACCGTCACGGGCTGAGCAGATAAGTCTTCTCTAAAATCGAACTGAACGGAGTACACACATGTCGATGTTTGCTGAGAGCGGTACGGACGACGGCCTGCTAAATGAAATCAACATGACCCCGCTGATCGACGTCATGTTGGTCTTGCTGATCATCTTCATTGTGACGCTGCCCGTGATGAACCATGCAGTGAAGGTCGACCTGCCGCAAGTAGCGGCCACCCACGACGTGTCGCACGAGGATAACGTCGATGTATCGGTCGATGCATCGGGCACCATCTCCTGGAACAAGGTGCCGGTCGATGATAACCAACTGGCTCAGCACGTCGCCCAGGCGGCCTCGGCCGCTTCACAGCCAACTATCCGCATCTATGCCGATCGCCGGGTCGCCTACGACCGCGTCGCTCATGTGCTCTCGGCCGTACAGACAGGTGGACTGACTAAACTCGATTTCGTCACCGACC
>NZ_JAAVUQ010000092.1 GCF_018449515.1 Caballeronia sp. dw_19
CACTGAAACGAACCCGGCGGGGACATCGAGCGCGACGTCGGCGGCAACGGCCGTGGTGGTGGACACGACCACGCCGGCAAAACTGTCGACGCCGGTTCTGACAGACGACAGCAACGCATCAATTCCGGCGGGCAGCGCGACAACCGACGGCCATCCGCACATCAGCGGCACGGGCACGGCGGGCGACACGGTCAAGATCTATGACGGTTCAACGCTGATTGGCTCAACCAAGGTGGATGGCACTGGCAAGTGGAGCTTCACGCCGTCAACGGACGTGTCTATTGGCACGCACAGCATCACGGCCACGCAAACCAACGCGGCGGGCACGACGGGCGCGAAGTCGGATGCGGTCGCATTCACGTTCGCCCCTGCGCCGGTGATCACAAACGTGGTCGACGCCGTGGGTCCGGTTCAGGGCACGGTGCCGAATAACGGTACGACCGACGACAACCTGCCGACTGTCGGCGGCACGGGCACGGTTGGGGACACCGTCTACCTTTTCATGGATGGCATTGGGGCCGGGCAAACAACCGTGGACGCCACGGGTCACTGGGCGCTTAAGCCTCAGTGGACGATAAATGATGGCTCGCATACTTTTATCGCCACCCAGTTCGCCAGCGGACAGGCACAAAGCGCTGCGTCGAACAGCTGGACGATCACGGTCAACACCACTACCCCAGCCACGCCGGCCGCACCGACCCTGACCGACGACGCCAACGCGTCGATTCCGGCCGGCAGCACGACAACCGACGGCCATCCGCATATCAGCGGCACAGGCACGGCGGGCGACATCATCACGGTGTATGACGGCACGGCCGTGCTTGGTACCGCCACGGTTGACACGAACGGCAAGTGGACGTTCACGCCGGCAACGGATCTGGCGACTGGCACGCATAGTATCAACGTGACGGAAACGAACGCAGCAGGTACGGCCAGCGCGCATTCGGCCAACACGGCGTTCACTTTCAGCGTGACGCCCATTGAAACCACAAGCATCACCGGTATGTATGACGACACAAGTGGCTCCCAGGTGCTGATCCCTGTTGGGGGTACCACGTGGGATAGCACGCCGATTGTTAAGGGTACGGTCTCGGCCGCTCTGGGAACGGGCGAAGTCCTGGAGGTATATCGCGATGGGGTTGCAGTCGGAACGGCAATTGTGAGCGGAACGTCGTGGTCGTTCAATGACTCCGGTGTCGCTGGCGGGACGCATGCTTACACGGCCCGGGTTCAGAATGGCTCACTCCACGGGCTCGTCTCGAACTCCTACAGCATTGTTGAAGCGATAGTGGGCAACGTGGGCCAGGTGATGGGCGTGAATAACGCATCGGGCGGTGGATGCACTTTTTACATCATGATCGGAAACCTTGATCCGCAGAAGATTTCTCTTACCATGCCAACGGGGACCGGATCCATAGGCAACGGCGCTCTCACTCTCGCAACTGGACTTACACTCATAGCCCCGGGAGTCATGGCGTATCAGGTCGCCAACAACCTGGCGTGGTGGGCGACCAGATTTTTTGGGAATACTTCAGCCACCGGATGGGAGTACTGGCCGAACGGTATTACGGGCGGCGCAGGTGGTTCCTTTATGGATATGCACACCCTGGCGAGTTACTCGGTTTCCCCGGGTGTTTGGATGAATGTTACTGGGCCCATGCCGGCTGGCGTGTCCGCAACCCATCAAGTGAACCTCACCGACGACAGCGTTACGCTGGCCCAGGTGAGTTCGGTGGCGGAATCGGAGCCGGCAACGGTTACGCAACCACATCACACCGCTGTGGGCGAACACGACGCTTTCATCGGAACGACCGGCAACGATACAGTTGACCTGAACGCGGACCCTACGTCCTACTTCAAGGAAAGCACGGCGCACATCCAGGGCAGCACGGCGCACCCGACGGAACCCGCCGGCACCATGCCTTCCGCCAATACACTGCACCTGACGGGCGACCACCAGGTGCTCGACCTGACATCGCTGACCGGCCAGACAGCAGCGGCGAAGATCTCGGGTATCGAAGTGATCGACCTGGGTGGTCACGCGAACAACCTGAAGCTCTCGTTGACCGACGTGCTGAATCTCGGTGAACAAGACCTGTTCCAGAAGGACGGCCATCAGCAGTTGATGGTGAAGGGGTCTAATGGCGACACGGTCGACTTGTCGAACACGCACATTGCGGGCGTGGCTGACGGTCAGTGGCAAGCGGAAGGCACGGCGGTGGTGGGCGGGGTGACGTACAACGTGTACGAACACTCAGGCGCACACACCGAGTTGCTGGTTCAGCAAGGCGTGCAGATCGCGTTGCATAACTAAGCAGCGCAATTGAGGAGAGCGGTTCCCGGACGGAGCCGCGCTCAACTGACAGAAACATGGAAAGGCCGTTGCGGGAGCAATTCCGCAACGGCCTTTTTTCTTGGGGCTTGTCTCCCCGCCGTTCGGAAAGCGCCCAAAAGACCGCCTCGGCGTTCTGATTCAGGACATCTCATAGTGCAGCGACCGCCGCCGCGCGAAGGCTACCGGGCGGAGTTGTGCGGTGGCCAGCGCTTCAGGGCGGTACGAAAGGCGATTCCGCGCGCAGACCCGACGCGTTCCATGCACCGAAGCGCATGCCGCGCATTGCACTTGGCTATCGTTACATTTCTTTTCATACAGGTCTTCCGCGGAGCCTCGCCTTTAGGATTTCTCTGGTATCTATGCCGTTGATTCGCATGGAGAATTCGCGGCCGCACGTTGC
>NZ_JAAVUQ010000093.1 GCF_018449515.1 Caballeronia sp. dw_19
TGTTTAGGGTTGTAGGACGCCTGCCCTGATCCGTTGGCACGTCAACTCGCCCAGACGCCAGCGGGCAGGCGTCCTACAAGCCCCAAGGGAGGAAACCGCGGAATGCTCCGACATGGTCTGAACATTTCACCGCTATGGCGATTTGTTCGATCGCATTGACGGTGCGGTGGATATAAACGCCGGTGAATCTGAGCCTGGATACGCACGATCGCAGTAGCGGCACTGCTGAGCGCCGTGATCACGTCGACTCAGCCAGCACCAAACCGCCGGTTTGGAACGATAGGCACAGGCGTCCCCTATTGGCTCTCGTTGCCCAAGAGCCGACAGTGAATGTGTGCATCCTGACTCGATAGCGTTCATGCGTTGGCTCGTTCAACCGGTGGAGCTCGGATGGGTCTGCTGCGTTGAAGTATGTCGATGATGATCATCGGCGAACCGCAGTGCCGGCAAACGAACGTTGGCGGCACTGCGATTGTGGCTACGTCGTTGGCACTGCGGCCGATACTGGCAGGCACTACGTCCAGCAACTCGCGTATCTTCGCGAGATTCTCGCGTCGCGTTGGGTTCGCCAGCACACCGTAATGGCGGATACGGTGGAAGCCGCCAGGTAGCACGTGCAGCAGGAACCGACGCACGAACTCATCTGCTTCGAGCGTCATCGTCTTGTTGCGTGTGCGTCCGTTGGCGCGGTAGTCCTTCCAACGGAAGGTCACGCCGCGTTCGTCGAGCGCGACCAGGCGTTGATTGGAGATCGCGACCCGGTGCGTGTAACGCGACAGATAGGCGAGCACTGCTTTGGGTCCCGCAAACGGGCGTTTGGCGTACACCACCCACTCGCATGCGCGCATCGGCGCAAGCCAATCAGCAAAGGCTGTGACATCGTTGAGCTCGGCGTATTGGCCGAAGAAACGCAACTGGCCCCGGCGATAGGTGGCCTCCAGCTCCTCGAGGAAGCGTCTCCGGAATAGGCGCGAGAGTACGCGCACTGGAAGGAAGAACCCTGGCTTGCACGCTACCCACCGGCTTCGGTCCAGCGACAACCCACCACCGGGAACGATGCCATGCACATGGGGATGATGCGTAAGCGCGGAGCCCCAGGTATGCAGGACGAGCGTGGCGCCGATCTGTGCCCCGAGATGCTTCGGATCTGCGGCGATGGTGCGCAACGTTTCAGCCGCGATATCGAACAGCATCCCGTAGATGACGGCCTTGTTGTAATACGCAATCGCGCTGATGGCCGCCGGCAGTGTAAAGACCACGTGGTAGTACTCGACGGGCAGAAGATCGGCCTCACGCGCTTCGAGCCACCGGCGCGCAGCGCTAGCCTGGCACCTTGGACAATGCCGATTGCGGCACGAGTTGTAGGCGACTTCGATCGCGGCACAGCCTTCGCAACGCAGCACGTGCCCTCCCAGCGCCGCGCTGCGGCACTGTTCGATCGCGGACATGACCTTCAGTTGCCCGAGGCTCAGGTGGGCGGATTGACGCCACGTTGAGCCAAGAGAGCGAAAGACGTCGGCTACCTCGAGCGCGCAATGCGCCACGACGGCGACCTACTCAGAATACAAACTCTCAAGAGGGCTGACCACCTCGCGCAGAATGTCGGTGGCGACCTGGGCGTAAAGCGCTGTGGTCTCAAGCTTCTTATGGCCTAGCATGACCTGGATCACGCGGATATCGACCTTCTGTTCGAGCAGATGAGTGGCAAAGCTATGGCGCAAGGTGTGCATGGACACGCGCTTTTCGATTCCCGCGGCCTCGGCCGCCGCATGGATCGCCCGGTTGAGTTGGCGGGTGCTGAGCGATTCAATTGGGTTGAGCCCGGGAAAGAGCCAGCCGCCGTCGAGCATCTTGCCCTGGGCTCGAGCGACTCGCCACCAAACCCGCAGTCGCTCGAGCAGGATCGGCGAAAGCATGGCGTATCGATCCTTCTGACCTTTACCCTGCTCAACGCGCAGCGTCATGCGCTGGCTGTCGATGTCACCGACCTTCAAGGCCACCACTTCGCTGACCCGTAGTCCTGTGCCGTAAGCTAATGCAAGTGCCGTCTGATGCTTGAGATTAGTGGCTGCCGCGATTAGTCGGCCCACTTCGTCGCGGCTGAGTATGACGGGCAAGGTGCGCGGAAGATATATCGGACGCATCTTCGCCATCAACTCCTCTTGACCGAGCGTTGTGCCGAAGAAGAACTTCAAGCCGGTGATCGCCGCGTTCAGGGAAATTGGCGACACGCCGTGGTCAACCAGATGCAGTTGATAGCGCCGCAAGTCCTCGACGGTGGCCGTGTCAGGCGAGCGTCCAAGAAAGACAGTGAACTGTCGCACCACGCGAAGATAATTGGCCTGCGTCTTCGGCGCGAGTCGGCGCATGCGCATGTCGTCCATCATGCGCTGGCGTAGCGGACTGATGCTTGGGCTGGGAGTGGTCATGGCTCGGCTCCTGTCGAGTAACGAGGCGGAGTGCCTCATTGCTCAACATAGGAAACCGCGTCGGTTTCCTATGAAGAACCACCACGTTCAAACGCAGTGCATACCGCGCGAGCGGTTTAGTCC
>NZ_JAAVUQ010000094.1 GCF_018449515.1 Caballeronia sp. dw_19
CGCAGACCGCTAACACTGAAAGCAGCAACCCAACATAGACCCCGACCGCTAACCCCGGAACCTAGCAACCCGGCACTGACCCCGACCGCTAACCCCGGAACCTAGCAACCCGGCACTGACCCCGACCGCTAACCCCGGAACCTAGCAACCCGGCACTGACCCCGACCGCTAACCCCGGAACCTAGCAACCCAGCATAGACCCCGACCACTAACCCCAAAAACCACCCCTCGACCATCGCCCCACGCTTACCAGAACCCCAAACCCATCGCATGGACGAACGTGGCCAAAGCGGCTGCCAGCCGACAACCCGGACATGCCGATGGTCGACCTCGCGATGCCGGCATGAACAGCCTGGAAGTGATTGACCAAGCGAAGCGCTCACGCAGGAGCGACGTGGAGATATCGAAGGACCGTGCAGAGGGCTACGCGGCGCTCACGAGACCGCTTCAGATCGGCGGCAATCTGGCGGGCGCACCATAAAGGCTGCAATGACGCACCCGCATGTGTGACGCAGGGTGCGCGCCTGCGTTCGCGCCTCAACGCCGTTGCGACGTCACGTCCCAGTTGATATCGACACACAGGACCTGCAAGCCGCGCGGTGTTTGCGCCGCGATCGACGCCGTCACGCACAGGTGCGCCTCGTTGATCGACAGATACGGCGCGGTCAGATGAACGCGGTCCGGCGTGCGCAACGCTTCGATGAAATAAGGCCGGCGTTCCCAGCTTGCGCCTTCGGAATGCAACAAGGGCCGGAACCGCTTGGCGCGCTGCGATGCACGCGCGACGGGCAGGACGTTGTCGCCGATCTGCCGGCCGGATGCATCGAGCAGGAAACAGCGCGCCGTTTCATGAAGCTGCAATAGCGTGCGGGTCGCATTGGCGAGCGTTTCGCCTTCGATCAGACGCGCCGCCGCCGTTTCCAGTGCCCCCACATAGGGCGCCAGCCTCGCCGACTGCGTACGTTCGCGCGCGGCCACGCGTTCGCGGGACGCCGCCGACAACGCGTCCAGCACCCCTTGCGCGGCTTGCGGTTTCACGGCCTCCACGCTGGGTCCGGCAAAATACGCGCCCTGGACGAAATCGACGTTACATTCGAGCGCGATCAGCGCGTCGCGCTCGGTGCTCAGGCCGCCCATCAATACCAGTTGACCGGACTCGTGCAGCAGGGAAACGAGGCCCGGCAACACCCGCTCGATATGCGAATGTTCGCTCGCCTGCTGAAGGATGCAGCGGTCGAGCGTCACGATATCGGGCCGCAGATGCCACACGCGATCGATGTTCGAATGCTTCACGCCGAAGCCATCCAGCGCGATCAGGAAGCCGGACTTGCGCAAGGAATCGATGATTTCAGCGAAGCGCGTGGTCTCGCCGCCCGCTTGCTCGGGCACTTCCAGCACCACGCGCTGCGGCGGCAGGCCGATGTTTTTCAGCGATGCCAGCAGCGCATCGCCGTAGCTCGTGTCCATCAAGGCGGCCGGATGGAGGCTGAGGAACAGCCATTCGTCGTCGCTATCGAAGGAAAAGAAGTTGCCCAGATGCAGTGATTCGGCTAGCCGGCCGAGTTCGAGCAGATCGCCGCGCCGTGCTGCCTGCGTGAAGACTTCATGCGATGGAACTTGCCGGCCGGAGTCATCGCGGGCTCGCAGCGACGCGTGATAACCGATTGCGCGGCGATGAGACACCGAGAACACCGGCTGAAACACGCTGAACACCGTGTATTCGCCGTACAGGACAGTACGCCGCGAGCCGTCATCACCCGCGATGGGGCGGGGGGGCTGAAAGCGGGGAGGGTCGAGATCAACCATGCTCATGGTGGTTTTGGCAGGCGTTCGAACGCGGCTCGAGTGGGAGTAAACATCGGGAAAGAACTAGTTTACAGGATAGGCCCACTCCCAGAAGAGCAAGAAATATGCGCATTTGCCGGACATTTGAGATATTCCCGCCGAAACCGGGCCCGGCTGGGGCTGGGCTTCGGCCCCGGTTTTTATCGCGGCCAGGCGGCGCAGCCGCGTGCACTTCCGTAGTGCAGCGCGCACGGGGAGATGATTCGCGATAGCGCGTTGTTGGTTTTTGCTCGCGCCGGTGGACGGGGGCGGTTTTTTGGGGGGCGGTTGTTGGGTGTTCGGTTCCGGGGTTGGCGGTTCTGGGTCAATGCCGGGTTGGTGCTTTCGGCCGTGGTGGTCTGCT
>NZ_JAAVUQ010000095.1 GCF_018449515.1 Caballeronia sp. dw_19
GTCGTTCGTCAGGCGGCGTGGGCGTCGTGTTCAAAACCTTGGTCGCATTTGCATGAAGCCCCCGGAATGTCTGTGCGTAACATCTTTCCTGATCTGATTCGTAGCCGGCAAAACACTATGGGCTGTCCCATTATTCGGGCAGTCAACCTTATTGCACTTCTGAATGTTGCGTATCGCGAGAACTGACGCGCTCTGAACGGTAGCGTCTCGGCGCGTGACCGATTACGCGTTTGAAGGCATTACTGAACGCGCTCTCGGACGTATAGCCAAGCGACCGTCCCACTACGGCCACTGGAAGATCGCCCTCGCGGAGCGCCCTCTCAGCCAGACGCATGCGCCATTCGGTCAGGTAGACGAAAGGGGTAACGCCAACCGACGTTTTGAAATGGAGGACAAACGTCGTCCGGGACATCGCGCACTCTCCCGCGAGCTCGTTTAGTTGCCATTCTCGACCTGGCTCTCCGTGCATCAGGCGCAGTGCGGGGACAAGCCGCGAATCGCCTAGCGCCCGCAGCCAACCAGCAGGAAATTCTCCGGAAGCCGCAAGATGAGCGCGCAGTAGTTCGATAAACATCAGCTGTGCGAGTTGCGTGGACGCTGTACCCGAGCCGGGTTTTTCCTCGGCCTGCTCGCGGACGAGCCTCTCGATAAGCCATTTCAAGTCTGCCGCATGGGCGGACGACGCCTGGACATGAATCAACGGCGGCATTGCGGTGGCGAGAAAATTCCCGTTCACTGAGTCGAGCACGATGTGTCCGCCCAACTGGACACAGTCTTGTCCATCGCCTAGTGTCACAAATTTCTTCCCCTGGCCGAAAAATAGAGATTTCGCATCGAGCGGTGCAACCGCAAGGTCACTTGCGAGCACGAACGCGCGTTTCGCGGAAAGGAGCACCACGTCTCCCGTTTCGACGCGGATTGCCGCCTCGTCGCCCTCGACACGCAGCCAGCATGCGCCCTTGATCAAAGCAGCAAATTTGATCTTGTCGGGAGCCGGAAAGCGCAAGGCCCATGGACCGCCAGCAGCGAAGCCACCGGCGAGGACGGTTTGAGCGCCCACCAGCGTGAGGACATCGGAAAACAGATCGTTTGGCATGTCCGCACTATTGCGCAAGTAAAGCGGCTTTTCAAGCATTCACCGTCCGGATCTCTGCGACTAAAGTGCTTTCTTTGGCGACGAACACGTCGCTCTGACGTAACTTTATCGGGAGATAAGCCATGCGTTACATCAAGCTCGGCAGGACTGGCCTCGACGTTTCACCGATTGCGCTCGGTTGCATGACCTACGGTCAGCCCGACCGCGGACATCCAGTTTGGTCGTTGAGCGAGGACAGGAGCCGTCCTCTCATCAAACATGCGATCGAGTCGGGCATTAACTTCTTCGATACCGCGAACATGTACTCGCAAGGGTCGAGCGAAGAGATTCTTGGCCGTGCGCTCAAGGACTTTGCGCGCCGTGACGAGATCGTCGTGGCCACCAAGGTGCGTCATCCCATGCACGCGGGTCCTAACGGGGCGGGCCTCTCGCGCAAGGCCATCCTTTCCGAAATCGACCATAGCCTGCGTCGGCTCGGAACCGACTACGTCGACCTCTATCAAATTCACCGCATGGATGGCCGCACACCGATCGAAGAGACGCTGGAGGCGCTGCACGATGTAGTCAAGGCGGGCAAGGCCCGCTATATCGGGGCGTCGTCAATGTTCGCCTGGGAGTTCAGCAAGTGTTTGCATCTGCAGCGTCGGCATGGCTGGGCACGTTTCGTGTCGATGCAGGACCACTACAATCTG
>NZ_JAAVUQ010000096.1 GCF_018449515.1 Caballeronia sp. dw_19
CTGACCGTGCAGGTCGGCTCAACCGTGGTTGCACCGGCCGCGCCGGGCATCACGGCGCTGACTGACAACGTGGGCACCAAGACCGGGCCGATCACGAACGGCATGATGACCGACGACTCGCGGCCCGTCCTGACGGGCACGGGCACGGCGGGCAACACGATCACGCTGTACGACGGCGCTACGCTGATTGGCTCGGCCACGGTGGCAGGCAACGGCACGTGGAGCGTGCAGCCCGCCACGGCGCTGATCAATGGCACGCACGATCTATACGCCACGCAGACCAACGCAGCGGGTACGAGCCCGCACTCGACCGACATCAGCTTCACGGTCAACACCACCACGCCGGCTACGCCGGCTGCGCCCACTACCACGGACGACAACGGCAACCCTATTCCCGCAGGCGGCACAACGGCCGACCCGCATCCGCATATCCACGGCAAGGGCACGAACGGCGACACCATCACGGTGTACGACAACGGCGTCGTCATCGGCTCGACCACGGTTGCACCGGACGGCACGTGGACCTTCACGCCGTCGCCGGATTTGCCCAACGGCAACAACAGCATCACGGTGATTGAAACGAACCCCGCCGGTACGTCGAGCGGGAGTTCCACGCCTATCGTGGTGGTGGTGGACACGACCACGCCGGCAAAACCGTCGACGCCGGTTCTGACGGACGACAGCAACGCATCAATTCCGGCGGGCAGCACGACAACCGACGGCCATCCGCACATCAGCGGCACCGGCACGGCAGGCAACATAGTCAAGGTCTACGACGGCGCGAGCCTGATCGGCTCGGCCGTGGTTGACGTCACCGGCAAGTGGACCTTCACGCCGTCAACGGATATGGCCAGCGGCACGCACAGCATCACGGCCACGCAAACCAACGCGGCCGGCACAACGGGCGCGGCATCGGCTGCAATTGCGTTCACGTACTCGGACGCGCCGGCCGCGCCGGTGATCACGAACATCGTGAACGCGTCACAGGTGACGATTCCTTCGGGCGGCATTACCAACAGCGGCACGGAGACGGTAAGCGGCACGGGCGTGGCGGGCGCGACGGTGCATCTGTACGAAAACGGCTATAGTTTCGGCAGCACGACGGTGGACGTCACGGGCCACTGGACGCTGACGATCAACCTGGGGGCGGAGGGCAACCATACCTACGCGATGACCGCAACGCAGACCACGGGCGTCTCGCCTAGCGTTGTATCGAACACCTGGACGCTCACGCTCAACACGAGCACGCCGGCTACGCCGGCCGCACCGACCCTGACGGACGACAACGGCAACGCCATTCCCGCAGGCAGCACGACGGCCGATGCGCATCCGCATATCAGCGGCAAGGGCACGACAGGCGACATCATCAAGGTGTACGACAACGGAGTGGTAATCGGTTCGACCACGGTTGCCGGGGACGGCACGTGGACATTCAAGCCGTCGACGGACCTGTCCAACGGCTCGAACAGCTTCACGGTCACTGAAACGAACCCGGCGGGCACGCCGAGCGCGACGTCGGCGGCAACGGCCGTGGTGGTGGACACGACCACGCCGGCAAAACCGTCGACGCCGGTTCTGACGGATGACAGCAACGCATCAATCCCTGCGGGCAGCACGACAAGCGACGGCCATCCGCACATCAGCGGCACGGGCACGGCGGGCGCTACGGTCAAGGTCTATGACGGTTCGACGCTGATCGGTTCAGCCGTGGTTGACGGCACCGGCAAGTGGAGCTTCACGCCGTCAACGGACGTGGCTATTGGCACGCACAGCATCACGGCCACGCA
>NZ_JAAVUQ010000097.1 GCF_018449515.1 Caballeronia sp. dw_19
TGTCGAGGCCAGATTCAGATGTCGGGGTGCGGGCTAATTAGAAATGTCGGGTTTTGGGTTGGTTTGAGGTTGGTTTCAGCCTTCTAAATCTCTCTTGAAAGGGTCATTTCCCCACCGCGGCTACCCGCCTTTCGGCCGTTCTCAAGATGATGCCGTTCAGGTCCGCTTGCGTGAGCGCGCGCTGCTTGCGCGTGTTGTTGGCCCGCATCTTCGGCTTCGCCGGCTCGCCCTGATTAGTCCTCGACGGCGAACCCGAGATGCGCCGGTTGTCCCGCTCCAGCTGCACCTGCCGCGCCACCTCCAGCACGTGTCCCAGCCGCTTGTTATCCACCACCACCCCTTGGTCAATATCGGACAAGCGATCGTACTGGCGATAGGTCAGGGCGGCACCATTGGCCCGGATCTCGATGCGCCCATCGGGGTATTCGACCACGTCCAGGTAGTGGTGAATCAGGCCGCGGTTGGCCGGCGTATCGTCCAGCAAATACATCACCCGGTCATACTGGACGGTCAACGTCGCCGACACGCAGCGCGAGACCCGACAGGTCAGAATCAGATCAAGATTCTCATCCGCCCTGAGCGGCCGGTGCGCGTTGTACGCACTCCTCGGTGCCTTGCCAAAGCGGCCATTGAAGTCGGCAATGAAGTGGGGCGCATAAGCGTTCGCCGCTTCCTTCGTGTCGATCTTGCGCAGTCGCAACTCCTTCACCAAGCGGTCCTGCAAGGTCAGGTTGGCGCGCTCCACGCGCCCCTTGGCCTGGCTGCTGTTGGCACATAACGTATCCACGTTCAACTCGTACAAGGCCCGTCCGTATTGGGTTACACCCTTGCCGGGCGTGCTCGCCGGGTGGTTGCAGTGGAACACGCTCGCCTTGTCGCTGTAGAGTGCGACCGGTTTGCCATACGCTTCGATGTACTGGCGCGTCGCTTCGAAATAACTGAAGGTCGACTCGGTCGCGGTGAAGTGCAGCGTCATCAGCCGACTGGTCGCGTCGTCAATAAACACCAGCAGCGTGCAGGCCGGCGCGCGTTCCTCAAACCACCGATGATCGCTGCCATCGATCTGGATCAGCTCGCCCAGGCACGAACGCCGGTTCCTCGGCTGGTGGATCTTGGGCGGGCGCTGCTTGCGCGGAATCCACAGGCCCGCGTCAGTCATCAGGTGCCGCACGGTTTCGGCCGCGAGCGTCAGCCCGTGAGATTCTCTGAGCTTCTCGCACGCGAACGTCGGCCCAAAATCGGCATAGCGCTCGCGAATGATCGCCAAGGCATGATCTGCCAGCCCGGCGGGCAATTGGTGATTGCTGCAGCGCTCGCGCTTGCGTGAAATCAAACCCGCGGCGCCTTCGCTTCGATATCGGTTCGTCAGCCGTTCCACCTGACGCCGGCTGATGCCCAATCGCTCAGCGGCACGCCAAGGCATCAGCAGTCCATCGGCGACCATTTGGATCGCCTTCAGTCGCTCAAGCTCACGCATGCTCATGGTGATCATCCCAGTGCGGTCCATGATCGACTCCCAGCGACGGCGGAGCCCCAGCATGGGCCTGATCGAGCCTTCGGTGCGACATTTCTACTTGGCTCAAGTACGACATTACTATTTGGGGCCTACATTGTT
>NZ_JAAVUQ010000098.1 GCF_018449515.1 Caballeronia sp. dw_19
CTTAGAAGCGGTGACGCATGCCCACCGCGACGACCGTCTGATTGGCGGTTGAGGACGGCGACAACGTGTTGATCGACGCAACGTTCGCACCGAAGTTGCCGAGTTCACCCGATGCGTGCTGATACACGCCTTCCAGATACACGTCAGTACGCTTGCTCAGCGAGTAATCGCCTTGCAGCGATGCTGTTTGCCACTTCGGATCGCCCGAACCGTTCGAACCCGATACCTTGCCGTCGGTGAACGTGTATGCAGCAGCAAGGCTTATGGCCGGCGTCAGCGCATAACGGCCATTCACTTCGTAGTTGTCCATATGCAGGTTCGTGCCGGCCACGCCTGGCAGCGTCGTGCCGCCGACGTTCACGCCGGTGATGCCATCCAGTTGCGTATGCGTGTACACGAGACCGACGTTAGCCGGGCCGTAAGCGTAGTTAAGTCCGGCGCCGTAGGTGCGTTGCTGTTGTGCGGCGATCGCTGCCGTGCCGTCACCTTGTGATATAGCGCCACCCACGTTGTTGCTGCCTGAGTTGTTCAGTTGCAGGTAAGCGGCTGCGACGCTCAGCGGACCATTGCCATACGAAGCACCTGCGCTCCATGCACGATTGTTCGAGAATTGGCCGGCTGCGTTGCTGAAGCCATAGAGGCCGCCGAACTTCACGCCGCCGTAGTTCGCGCTCTGGTACTTCACTGCGTTCTTGACCGAGAACGAGTTGTCGAGGTTGTCGTTATCGAACGGGTGAGCGGCAAGGTTGTTGCCATAGCCTGCGCCGGCCTCCGACAGCGGCGCCAAATAGTCGACCACCGAGTCGTATTGACGGCCCAGCGTCACCGTACCGTACTGGTTGCTTTGCAGACCGACGAAAGCCTGACGATTGAAGATCGTATTGTTTTCGCTGAACTGGCCGTTGTTCAGGTTGAAGCCGCTTTCCAACGTGAAGATTGCGTGCAGACCGCTGCCCAGATCTTCACTGCCGCGCAAGCCGAAGTACGTGTTCGATACCGAGCCGCTGCCTTGTTGCCAGTTGCTATGGCCGCCCTGGTTGTTTGCAAACACAAGGCCGGCATCTAGCGTGCCGTAAAGCGTGACGCTGCTTTGTGCGTGAGCGGTGATGGCGAACACGCTCATGAGGCTCGCGGCGATGAGGGTTTTCTTCATGATTTTTAAAGCTCCGAAACATTGCGACAGAATCATATTCAAGTAATCGCCGATGATCTATTGGCGATCCGCTGCGCAGTGTATTCCCGCGGATGAATTCCCTTTAGGCGCGTCTCACGCAATAATGTTTT